>NZ_JACEHE010000060.1 GCF_013778455.1 Streptomyces himalayensis subsp. himalayensis
TGCGAGACATGTCCCATTGCCCGGAGGAGAGCGAGCGTGCCCGCCTGTTGCGGCTGTGCGCCGACCACATCGTGGCGCACGGTGTCGCCGGCCTGTCCTTGCGCGGCATCGCCCAGGCCGTGGGCAGCAACAACCGCATGCTGCTGTACTACTTCGGGTCCAAGGAGGAGCTGATCGCGGCGGCGCTCACGGAGGCGAGCCGCCGCTTTCCGCTGCTCGAGCCGGTCTTCGAGCTCCTCGAGGACCGGTCACAGCCACTGCGTGCCCGGCTGGAGGCGGCCTGGGAGACGCTGTCGGCGGACGAGAACCTGCCCTTCCACCGCGTCTTCTTCGAGGTACTGGGCCTCGCGGGATACCAGCGCGGCCGCTTCGACGCGTTCCTCGGAGCCGTCGCCAAGGACTGGCGCGAGCGGGCGGCGGCCGCGCTGCGCGCCGACGGCGTACCGGCGGACGCGGCCGACGATCTGGCGCGCGAGCTGATCTCGCTCTGGCGCGGCCTGCAACTCGACCTGCTCACGGCGGGGGACCGCGCGGCGACCCTCCGCGTCAACGCGGCGGCGGCGGCCTCCTTCGCGGACAGGGCGAGGCAGGCGCGGACGGCGGCGCCGCTCGGGGGACGCTGATCCGCGGACGTCGGCGGATCCGAAGTCCCGAAGGGACCCGTCGGGCCGTCCCGTCCGTCCGGCCGTCCCTGTGGCTGCGTACGGCGGCCGCCGCACGCTACGCACTCATCGGCACCTTCGGCACCACGATGTCGAGCGGCCCGTCCGGAACGGCCACCGCCTCCGTCGACCAGCCCCAGATAGAGCACACCTTGCGCAACGGATCGCTGTGGCCGTCCCTCCCGTGCAGGACGCGGTAGTTGTCGATGCAGATCATCTCGCCCGCGTCGACCCGGAACATGGGCCCGGTGTCGCGCGCCGCGACGACCGCCTCCTCCCATCTGCGTACGAAGGTCCAGTGCTCGGCCTCCGACGGACCCTCGACCGGTGCGAGATACGGGTGGTAGCGGCCCTGGAAGCGCCCGGACGGGGCGGTGCGGGCGATGGGTGCGTGCGTGCCCTGCGGGTAGTTGGGCTCGGAGTGGTCGATGTCGATGCCACGGCAGAAGTCGGCGACAGCGGCCCACTCCGGGTCGACGGCGAGCAGATCGAGCAGCCGGGAGGTGTCGATGAGGAAGGAGTCGCCGCCCCTGGCCGCCGGGCGCTCGCACCACAGGAACAGGTGGTCGGGCGCGTAATCGCCGAAGGCGAAGCCGTCGTTGTGCGCGACCATGCGGTCCTCCGTCGGCGCCATGCTGCGCTTGCGGCCGCGCGAGTCGACGGGCTGCATGGCCACCTGCGCCGCCTCCTTCTCGCCGTGCGCCTTGGTGGCCTCGAACTGCGTACCGATACGGACGGCCTTGTCACCCAAGACCTCACGGCCGAACGCGACAGCCGACCGCTCGTCGCAGAGCCCCGTCACGATGGCCGCACCCTCGCTGGCGAGCACCGCGCGGGCCTCGGCCGCACCGGCCACCCGGCGCGGGATGAAACTTGCGGAACTGACGTCCATTGCCCGACTCCCCTTGACATGGAGACAGCTGACATGGGTGCAGCTGACATGGATGCAGCGTTGAACCGATTGGTTCATGTGGTTCACGCCACGGTAGGGCCGCGGTGTTTCACCCGCATGTCCCGCACGGAACACGGCGATTCCCGTGCACGGCTGTGACAGTGACTCCGCGGCCGGCTCTGCGGCCGGATCCGCGGCTCGGCCCGCAGCGCCCTCTCCACAGCGGGCCGCATGCGATTGAATGACGGGCGTTGGAGGTGATGGGCATGGTGTCCACGGACCGGTTCCTGGCCTTCGCCGCGATGTCCCTGCTGGTGATCGTCATCCCGGGACCGAGCGTGCTGTTCGTCATCGGCCGGGCCCTGGCGCACGGGCGGCGGACCGCGATGGCGACCGTCCTCGGCAATGTCGTCGGCTCGTATCTGCTGGTCGTGGCGGTCGCCTTCGGTGTCGGCTCGGTCGTCGAGCGGTCGGTCGTGGTCTTCATGGCGGTGAAGCTGGCGGGGGCGGCGTATCTGGTGTTCCTCGGCGTCCAGGCGTTCCGGCACCGCAAGGAGTTGAAGGCCGACGTCATCAGGGCCGAGCCGTCCGACGCCACGCCGCACGGCGATCTCCGTACCGTTCTCGACGGTGTCCTCGTCGGTGCGACGAACCCCAAGGGCATCGTCTTCTTCGCGGCGGTGCTGCCGCAGTTCGTCGACCACACGGCGGGGCATCTGCCCACGCAGATGCTGCTGTTGGGGCTGGTCCCGATCGGCATCGGCCTGATCACGGACACGCTGTGGGGGCTGACGGCATCCGCGGCGCGCACCTGGTTCGCCCGCTCCGACCGCCGCCTGTCGCTGATCGGCGGCGCCGGCGGCTTCACCATGATCGGCCTCGGCGTGACGGTCGCGGCGACGGGCCGCGCGGACTGAGCCGCCCCTCGCGTCCAGCGGCACCGCCTATGCGACCACAGTCCCGAACCGGATGTCGTACGACGAGGCCTCGGTCATCACCTTCAGCATCCGCTCCCCCTCCGCCGCCACCTCGTCCCGCTGTACCCGGGTCAGGGCGTCGAAGGGCTGGATCGTCAGCGTCGCCGCCGCGCCGTCCCTGCTCTCCTCCAGCCGCCATACGCCCGCCAGGAAGCCGTCGACCAGCAGCGTGCAGAAGGCCTGGTTGGCCTTCCAGCTGCGGCCCTTGTGCTCGGCCCGGACGACGCGGGTGCGGTCGGCGTGGGAGAGCAGCAGGTTGTCGAACTCGGGCAGGAAGCGGGGCGGTGCCGGGGTGTCGGGCGCGGGGCGGGGTGCGTCGGGCAGGTCGAAGAGTTCGGTGCCGTGTTCGTCGCGGAAAGTGACGAGCTGGGGCCGAAGCCGCTCGAAGGCGTCCCGCAGCCGTGTCAGGCCCGCCCACGTCTGCATGTCCCTGACGGATGCGGGGCCGAAGGCGGCGAGGTAGCGCAGGACGGTCGCGTCCGGCGCGATGGGGGTGCCTCCCTGCTCGAGCACAGCCGAGAGCTTGGGGGACGGCTCGGTGGGGCGGCCCAGCCACTTCTCGGCGGTGGTGAGGGCGACCTGGCCGCTCTGCCGCCACAGGCCGCGCGGTGTGACCTGGACGAGCGGCAGTTTGCAGCGGGCGGCGACGGCGAGCGCCTGCGGATCGGCCTCCGGCCACTCGGTGAGCAGCGCCTCACGCAACTGCTTCATGGTGCGCGGCTGGGCCTCGACCAGTTCCCGGCTGAGCTCGGCGAGCCGGTCCAGATCCACGCCGGCGAGCCCGTCGCGGAAGTTGTTCAGCTCCCGGTCGCGTGCCGGCTGCACGAGCGGCCGCAACGTGAGGCAGTCGTCGGCGGTGTGGGTGTGGATGGTGGACCGCATGGTGACGATGCGGACGACCTCGCGGGAGGCCATCAGCGCCGAGAGCTCCTCGGGGTCGAAGCCGTCGAGCCGGGCGGCGAGGGCGAAGTACGGCGGCTTGACGTTCTGCGCCTGCAATCCGAGCAGGTGCTCGACGGCGTCGCGTGCGGACACGGCGCTCCGGCGCAGAAGCAGCTGACGGTCGAGCGTGGCGCGGTTCAGCTCACGGGTACTGAGCACGCGCGCCGCCGAGGTCGTCGTCTTGGTCATGCCCCGCACGCTAGACCGGCTTGCGGACAGCTACAGTCCTGTCAAAGCGGTCAATGCGGACCGGCAAGATGCACACCGCCCGTGGGACGACGGCCAGTGGGACGACGGCCAGTGGGAAACCGGCCATGGCCGCCGGTGGGACGCTGGGCAGTGGAACACCGGTTCAGAACGGCGACAGACGCACAAGCGACACGGACACTGACACAGATACAGACACAGACACGGGAGGCTGCCGCGATGTCAGAGCGACGAGCACGCCCCGTAGCGGCTCGGAAAATGGCGAAGAAGTACGCATGGCGGCGTGCGGCGGGCTCTCCCCCACCGTCATCCCCGGAGCCCACGTCGCCGCAGCAGCCGCAGGACGCCTCCGCCGACCCGGCCGCGGATCTCGGCAGCGTCGTGCAGGCGGTGCTGTACCGCGACGGCGTACGCGTCTCGGCTCCGGCCTCCCTCGCGGACACCTTCCACGAGCTGCGCGACCAGCGGGACGGCATGGCGTGGATCGGCCTGGCCCGCCCGACCGAGGCCGAGCTGAAGTCGCTCGCGGCCGAGTTCGACCTGCACCCGCTCGCCGTCGAGGATGCGATGGAGGCCCACCAGCGCCCGAAGCTGGAACGTTACGGCGAGACGCTCTTCGTCGTCCTGCGCGCCGCCCGCTATCTCGACGCGCCCGAGGAGGTCGACTTCGGCGAGCTGCACGTGTTCGTGGGCCCCGACTTCGTCATCACGGTCCGGCACGGCGCGGCCCCGGACCTGTCGGCGGTACGCCGCCGCATGGAGGAGAGCCCTGAGCTGCTGAAACTCGGCCCCGAGGCGGTCCTGTACGCCATCCTCGACGCGGTCGTCGACGGCTACGCGCCCGTCGTAGCCGGTGTGCAGAACGACATCGACGAGATCGAGACCGAGGTCTTCCGCGGCGACCCCGAGGTGTCCCGCCGCATCTACGAACTCTCCCGCGAGATGGTGGAGTTCCAGCGCGCCACCCGTCCCCTGGTGAGCATGCTGCACGGCCTGATGGCCGGCTTCACGAAATACGGCACGGACGAGGAACTCCAGCGCTACCTCCGCGACGTCGCCGACCACGTCACCCACACCAGCGAACGCGTCGACGGCTTCCGCCAGGCCCTGGCGGACATCCTCACGGTCAACGCGACCCTGGTGACCCAGCAGCAGAACGCAGAGATGCGGGCTCTCGCGGAGGCAGGCTTCGAGCAGAACGAGGAGATCAAGAAGATCTCGAGCTGGGCGGCGATTCTCTTCGCCCCCACCCTCGTCGGAACCATCTACGGCATGAACTTCCAGAACATGCCGGAGCTGCACTGGGCCTTCGGCTACCCCTTTGCCATCGGCTTGATGGGTGTGGTTTGCACCACTTTGTACGTGATTTTCAAGCGGCGGGACTGGCTCTAGACCTCGCCGGTCGCTCTTCGGTCATGCGTCCTGCTGTTGGCTGGCAAGCAGCGGCTCTTGGCGGATTCCGACGGGATTCAGGTCCCACGCCTCGACCGTGAAGTCGCTGCCTCCGGTGCCTGCGGTGTGGGCCTGCAGCCGCCATGGTCCGTCGCCGACGGGATAGAACCTGAGGGTGAGGACTTGGCCGGTGGACAGGTAGATCTCGACGATCGAGCGGTCCACGATGACGCGCAGTTCGACAGGAGTGCCGGGGATCGGCGCGACCGGGCAAGGGACGGTGTACGTGCCTGCTCGTGCTCGTGCGTCCAGTGATGCGCGGCTGCGGTCCACGGTGAGCCGGCCGGCGGTGGGGTCGAGGTCGATGTCGAGGTACTCGGTGCCGTCCGCGGAGGTGACCAGACGCAGACCGCCAGTGCCAGTGGGGTCGGGGGTCAGGACCGCAGTGAGGTCGAAGGTGCGGCCGACCTCCCCCAGTTCAACCGGCCGGGATCGGGTGACGTGTCCGGTGCGGTGCAGGACGCGTTCCCCGCGCAGGGCGAGCAGTTCGCGTGCGGGGCGTTGGGCGACCGTGCCGTCGTCAGCCAGGGTCAGTTCGCGTGGGAGAGTGAGGACGCCTGCCCAACCGGCTTCGTGCGCCCAGGAGTCGTCGCGGGCCTCCCACGCCCAGCCCCACAGCAGCCACCGGTCTTCCTCGGGAGCCTTGAGCAGGGCCGGGGCGTAGAAGTCCGGGCCGTGGTCCAGCCGTACGGGGGGCGCGGCCGTGGCGAAACGGCCGTGTTCCTCGTGGCCGGTGTGGACCGTCACATGGCTTGGGCCGCCCTGCGGGGTCCAGTCGCTGACGATCAGAACGCCTCGGTCACCGAAGGTGGCGTACTGGGGGCATTCCCAGCCGGCCGGGTCGGCGGTGTCGGCAGGGCTGCTGGCATGGAAAGGGCCACGGTACTCCCAGTTCTCCAGGTCGTCGGACTCGTAGAGCAGTGCCGCTCCGCGGCCGTCGGCGAGGGCTGAGCCGACGAGCATCCGCCAGCGGCCGTCCTGCCGCCAGACGTACGGGTCCCGGTACATGGTGGTTCCGGCGGGTGGCTGTGGGATGAGCAGCTCCGGCCGCTTGGCCCAGGTGTGTCCGCCGTCGTAGGACTCGGCGGTGGTGACCGGCTGCCACCAGCGGCCGGTGCGGTTGGCGGAGTAGAAGGCCAGCAGCCGGCCGTCGGTGGAGATCGCGTTGCCGGAGTAGCAGCCGTCGGCGTCGTCGCCGCCGGGGGTGGGGGCGAGGGCGACCGGGAGCGGTTCCCAGGTGATCAGGTCGCGGCTGCGGAAGTGCCCCCAGTGCACGTTCGCGTGCTGCGGGGCGTAGGGGTTGTACTGGAAGAACACGTGGTAGTGGCCGTCGTGGAAGACCAGCCCGTTGGGGTCGTTGATCCAGTTGCGGGGCGGGCGGGGGTGCACGGCGGGCAGGTGGGGGTCGGCGGGCGGCGTGGACACACGGGGCCTTTCAAAGGGGTGCGCGAGGCACAGGGGGGTGGCAGAAGAAGTGGGGGCGGGTGCGGGGCCTGGCGCGGTCAGCCCTTGACACCGCTGGAGGCGATGCTGCTGACGAAGGCCCGCTGGAAGGCCACGAACAGCGCGAGCACCGGCACGGTGATCATCGACGAGTAGGCCATGACCTCGCCCCAGGACGGGTTGAGCTGGAAGAAGTAGTCGATGCCGACCATGACCGGCCGCAGCTCCTCGCTCTGGACGACCATCAGCGGCCACAGGTACTGGTTCCACATCGGCAGGAAGGACAGGATCGCCACCGTGGCGATCGCCGGACCGGACAGCGGCATGACGATGCGCCGGTAGATGCCGAACCAGCTCGCCCCGTCGATGACCGCCGCTTCGTCGAGTTCCTTGGGGATGCTCTGGAAGTACTGGTGGAACAGGAAGATGAAGAGGGCGTTGCCGACGAACGGCAGGATCTGCACCTGGTAGGTGTCCAGCCAGCCTTCGGTCACGATGAGCCGGCCGCCTTCCAGCTGCAGCCAGGGCAGTTTGTTGACCCACCAGACCATCGGCAGGGCGTAGGTCTCGAACGGTACGACCAGCGTCGCTATCACGGCGGTGAGCACGATCTTCTTGCCGCGCCACCGCATCCGGGACAGCGCGAACGCCGCGAGGCTGTTGATGAAGATGCTCAGCGCCACCGTGATGACGGAGATCCCGATGGAGTTGAGCAGGAACCGGACGGCGGGCACCCGGTCGAATACCCCGGTGTAGTTGTCCAGGGACAGAGCGCCGACCGGCAGGAACGCCTTGATGCCGCCCAGGTCGCCGAAGATCTGCTCGTCGGGCTTGAACGACGACACCAGCATGAAGACGATCGGGAACGCGAAGAACAGCGCGAGCGCGATGCGCGCCGCCTGCAGGCCGATCCGGCGCGGCGACGGCCACCACCGGCGGCGGCCCGGGCGCGTGGGTGGTGGGGCGGGAGCAGGGGATACGGAGGTCATGTCAGTCCTTCTCCCGGGTGAGGAAGCGCTGGACGAGGGAGACGGCCAGCACCAGAACGAAGAAGACGAGGGAGATCGCGGACGCGTATCCGGTCTGCTGCTGGCTGTATCCGGTCCGCACGGCCTGGTAGACGACCGTGCTGGTGGCGTCCAGGGGCCCGCCCTGCGTCATCACGCTGACCTGGGTGAACAGGGCGAACGCGCTGATGGTGATGGTGATGAGCACGAACGTGCGGGTGGCGCTGAGGCCGGGCCAGGTCACGTGCCGGAAGCGCACCCAGCGGGTGGCCCCGTCCATGTCGGCCGCCTCGTACAGGTCCTGCGGGATGGTCTGCAGTCCGGCCAGCCAGATGACCATGTGGAAGCCGACGCCCTGCCAGACGGACATGACGATGATGGCGGGCATGGCCGTGGAGGGGTTGGTCAGCCAGTCCGGTCCCTGTACCTGGCCGAGGGTGAGGCGGGAGATGATCTCGTTGACCAGCCCGGTCTTCTGGTACAGCAGCGTCCACAGGATGGAGACCACGACCATCGAGGTGACGACCGGGAGGAAGTAGACGGTCCGGAAGAAGTTGACGCCTTTGACCTTGGCGTTGACGAGCAGCGCGAGCACCAGCGCCAGGCCGCCCTGCAGCGGCACGACGACGACGGCGAAGTAGAAGGTGTTCCGCAGCGACTTGTAGAACAGCGGGTCGTCCAGCAGGGTGCGGAAGTTCTGCAGGCCCGTGAACTGCGCCGGGTTCGGGGACACCAGGCGGGCGTTGGTGAACGCCAGCGCGAAGGCCAGCACCACGGGGATGACGATGAACATCACCAGCAGGAAGACGGCGGGGCTGACCATGCCGAGTGCGGCGAGGCTCTCTCTGCGCCGCCCTCGCCTGCGCGTTGCACGTCGGGTCGGTGGTGCACCCGCGGCGGCGCCGGATCGGGTGGATATTGAAGACATTGTGGTGGCCATAGGACATCCAGGCAGGTACGTGTCCCGGCAGAGGCGGAGAGGAGGAACCGCATCCGCCGTCCGCCGGGACGGGCGGACGCGGTCAGCTGCCGGTGGAGTAGTAGTTGTTGGTCGACAGGTTGTTGTCGATCTCGCTGGCGGCCTGGTCGAGGGCGCCCTTGACGTCGGCGCCGGCCAGGATGTCCCGAGCCGTCTTGGCGAACACCGTGGAGATGTACGGGTAGGCCGGGGTGACGGGCCGGACCACCGCGAACTCCTGCGCCGCCTTGAGGAAGATGTTGAACTGACCGCCCGTTTCGTAGCCCTTGACCTGCTCCGCTGCCGCGTCGGTGGCGGCGATGGTGCCGGTGGCCTTGGCGAAGTCCACGAAGTACTTCGTCTGACGGGAGAAGTTCAGGTAGGCCTGGGCGCCTTCCTTGTTGGAGCAGGACGAGCTCATGCCCCACTGCCAGGAGGCTCCGCCGATCTTCGGTCCGTCGCCGAAGTCGACCGGGGGGAGGATCGCCAGGTCGCTGCCGAACTTGTCGGTGTTGGCCTGGGCCGACCAGCTGCCGTCCCACTGGATGGCGGTCTTGCCGTTGCGGAAGTCGTCGGCGGGGCTCTTGCTGGACTTCTGCGGCGCGTAGCCCTTCGTGACCAGTGAGCGGAACCACTTACCCCACTCGACGGCCTTCTCACCGTTCAGCGCGCCCTTGGCGCTCTTGTGGTCCGAGCGGTCGATCAGGTCGCCGCCGAAGCTCTGCAGCATCGGGGAGTAGGCGTACGGCCACCACTCACCGGGGTCGCCCGTGCCGAGGTCCAGTGTGTTCTTGAACGTGCCGCTCGCCTTGATCTTGGCGAGCGCGTCCATGAACTCGTCCTTGGTCCAGGGCTTGTCGAGGGTGGGGACGCGGATGTCGTACTTCTTCAGCACCGACTTGCGGGAGTACATGGTCAGCGCCACGTCGTAGAACCCGAACGCGTAGGTCTTGTCCTGGTACGTGGCGACCGTACTGGGCAGCTGGTCCTTCACGGCGACCTTGCCCTTGGACAGGTCCAGCGGTGCGAGGTAGCCGCCCCAGGCCCAGTTCGGGACGTTCGGCCCGTCGACATCGAGGATGCACGGCAGCTTCTTGGCGGAGGCCGCCGCCACGACCGAGTCGTTGTAGGAACCCTGCGGGAACGCCTGGATCTTGACTTTGTACTTGCTCTGACTGGCGTTGAAGTCCTTGACGATCTGCTTCACGACGCCGTACTCGGCGGCGTTGCCGGCGTTGTGCGTCCACAGGGTCAGCGTGTTGCCGTCGGCGCCCGACGAGCCGGTACTGCCAATGCCGCCGCAGCCGGCCACGAGCGTCGCCGCGGCCAGGGCGGCTATGCTCGATACCGCGAGGCGCCTGGTTCTCGATTCCACGAGGTTCCTCCAATTTCACTGGGCACGGTCCTGGCAGACCGTGTCGGCGGCCGGTGATGACGGCCGCCTGTATCGGTGGTGCTTCGCCGTTCCGGGGTCAGAGTCGGGGCGGCGAAGCGACCGATGCCCGTGCCACCAGCGGGCAGGGCAACATTTCCTGACTTGCCGAACCAGTCCCGTGGTCCTGTGCGCCCGTGAGCGCGAGCAGCTGTGCGACAGCCCGCGCCCCCATCTCGTAGTGCGGCAGGGCGACGGTCGTCAGCCCGGGGAACAAGCCGTCACAGATCAGTTCCTGGTTGTCGAACCCGATGACCGACAGGTCGGCAGGGATCGACAGCCCCAGTTCGGCGGCGGCGCGGTAGACGCCCATCGCCAACCGGTCGGCGAAGCAGAACAACGCCGTGGGCCGCGGCTCCGCCTGCAGCAGTCGGAGCGCCGCCCGGTACCCGCCGACGGCGTCGGTGGTCTCTGCCACCACCAGCCGGGGGTCCTCGGCGATGCCCGCCTCGGCGAGAGCACGCCGGTAGCCCTCAAGGCGTCCGTGGGTGGCCGGGATGTCGTCGACGTTGTTGATGAAGCCGATGCGGCGGTGACCGTGGCGGACCAACTCGCGCACCGCCGTCTCGCCACCCAGGACCTCGTCCGGTACGACGGAGGGCACGCCGGGGTCGTCCGAGCGCGCGTCCAGAAGCACCGTGGGGACCGACCGCAGCCGCTCCGGCACCTCCACGACCCGGTGGTACATGGACGCGTACAGCACGCCGTCGACCTGGCGCTGCAGCAGCAGATCGATCTCCTTGCGCTCCAGCTCCGGGTCGCCGCCGGTGTTCAGCATGAGCAGCAGCAGGCCGTGCTTCGCCGCCTCCTCCTGCGCTCCCAGGATGATCCGGCCGGCGTGCGGAGTGGTGGCGATCTGGTCGCTGACGAAGCCGATCGTGTTCGACCGCTTCAGCCGCAGCCCCCGCGCCAGCCCGTTGGGCGCGTACCCCAACTCCCGGGCCGTTTCGAGAACGCGCTGCCGGGTCTCGGCGTTGATGCGCTTGCCCTCGACCTCGTTGAGGATGTGGGAGACGGTCGTGGCCGAGACGCCGGCGGCTGCCGCCACGTCCTTGATCCCGATCCGCCTGCCCATGTCGTGCCCAATCGTTTTGGCAAGTGAGTGCGGGATGAGATTGCGCCCCGCAAGGCACCCCTGTCAACGGCTCGTTACGAACTCGTGGCCAAGCAATGTCGGCCGAGGCGGCAACCGGACGCCGCCCGCCCTTGGCCCGGTGGGCGCCAACCAGGCCCACCCAGCCCGCGGTTCTGCCACGCACCCGGCGGCGCCGGCGAACCAGCCGGCCGCTCGGCCGCCTCGGATCTCCTCGGACAGCGGCGGGCGGCCGGTTCCAGGGCGCGCCAAGGGCCGGGCCCGCGAGGCGGGCCCGGCCGACGTCAGGTCACCGGATCAAGGGACCGTTAGGTCACCGAATCGGGAGACCGTCAGGTCACCGGATCGAGGAAGGTCAGCACCGAGGCGTCCTCCTCGATCAGTGGGGCGAGGGCGGTGTTGAACGGGCCGCCGTACGGGGCCTTCAGGTGGGCCTGGAAGGCGTCCTCGTCGCGGTACACCTCGAAGATCCAGTAGGCGCGCGGGCTCGACGTCTTGGTGTAGACGTCGAAGGCGAGGTTGCCGTCTTCCTCACGCACCTTCTGGGCGTAGTCCCGGATCAGGCGGGCGACCTCGTTCTCCGTTCCCTCGCGGGCGGTGAACTCGGCAAGCAGGGTCTTGTTCACGGTGTGGGGTCCTCCGTGGTCGGACGTGGTCGGACATGGTCGGGATCAGTCGCGGTAGGAGTCGAGGTGCCAGACGCGGGCCTGGTCCAGCTTCACCGAGCCGTTCTCAGCGAAGACCTCCACTCCCTGGCTGGCGGGGTCGGGGAAGATCTGATCGGTGATCACCGCTTCGCCGCTGCCGCCGAAGACCTCGACGGACGACCAGTCGACGAGGATGCGCAGCTTGACCTTGCCGTTCTCGGCCTGCAGCGGGGCTCTCTGGACGCCGGGGAAGGTGCTGTTGAAGTCCACGGCACCGGAGCGGGTGCGGTCGACGTACAGCTCTTGCGTCGTGGTGTCGTAGCCGATGACGGTCTCCTCGCCGTCGGCGCCGGTGCGCACCTTGAGGCCGAAGCGTTCGGCGTCCTTGAGGGAGAAGGTTGCCTCGATGTCGAGTGCCTTGCCCTTGGCCGCGGGGCCGATCAGGGGCTTGGAGGTGCTCTTGACGGTGACGTCTGCCGCTGTTGCCGGGCCCTTCTGCCGGAGGGAATCCAGGCCCTTGACCGGCTCGCTGGTCAGCCGGATTTGGCCGTCGATCGTGCGCAGGGCCATCTCCCGGGGAGCGCTCTGCGCGCCGCGCCAGGGGGAGGTGGGGATGGCGCCGCTGTAGTCCCAGTTGTTCATCCAGCCGATCATGTACCGCTTGCCGCCCGGTGCGTTCTCCCAGGACACCGCCGCGTAGTAGTCCTTGCCGTAGTCGGCCCAGTCGGCGCGCTGTACGACGGACTTGGCGGGCTTGTCGGCGGCGGTGAACTGGTCGGCCATGATGTGGCCCCAGCCGGCGGTGTTCATGTCGACGACCTGGATGCGTGCCTTCTGGCCGGCGTAGGGACGCATGTCGAAGGAGGCCCAGTCCAGGGTCTCGCTGTTGGAGCCGGTGGCGCTCCGGACGACCTGGCCGTCGACGATCAGGTTGACGGACGTCTCCTGGGAGACCGGCTGGGCCTCGGTGTCGGACAGCATGATGTGGTCGACGTTGAGGTGGCCCCAGCCGCCGGTGTTGTCGTCGACGATCCTGATCTGCGCATTCTTGCCGGCGAGGTCGCCGACGTCCCAGGAGGCCCAGTTGAGCGCCTCGGCGTCCTTTCCGGTGGCGCTGCGCACCACTTGGCCGTCGACGAGGAGTTCGACGGCGGTGGGGTTGGCGGAGCCGGCCGGGTGGTTGCCGCCGCCGATGAGGAAGTTGATGTGCTTCTTGTCGATGGTGAACTCGGGCGACGTGAGGGTGCCGGTGGTGGAGTCGCCGTTCAGGAAGGTGTTGACCAGGCCACTGCCCAGAAATCCGGAGACCTCCTGCTGATTGGGGAGGGTGCCGGTGGCCGGTGCCGAGCCGAAGGCCTCTCCGGTCTTCGTCCAGTCTCCGTAGCTGCCGCCTTCGAAGTCGGCGAGGACCGTGCCCGCGGGCGGCGGTCCCTGCTCCATGACGGTTCCGGGCTCGTGCGGGTGCCGCCCGCCCCCGACCTTGAAGTTCAGGTAGGAGCTGTCGACGGTGAATTCGGGTGAGGTGAGGGTGCCGGTGCCGCCGTCATGGCCGTGGAAGCTGTTGGCGAGGCCCTTGCCGTCGAAGCCGTCGATCGCCCCCTGCCCGTCCAGGGCCCCGGCCGTCGGTCCGTCGCCGAACGCGGCGCCGGTCGTCGTCCACGTACCGAAGTCGGCGCTCTCGAAGTCCTGCACCACCGTGCCGGTGGGCGGGGTGTAGGTGCCCTTGTCCTCGGCGGTGAACTTCTTGCCGTCGAAGTCGCCGATGAAGTACTGGGCGGCCGAACCGCCCGCGATACCGCCGGGGTTGATGTTGACGACCAGGACCCACTTGATGTTGTTCTCGTCCCCGTCGACCGCGAGGGGGAACAGGTCCGGGCACTCCCACACGCCTCCCGTCGCACCGGCCGGCCCGAACTCACTGAGCTGCGTCCAGTCCTTGAGGTTCTTCGACGAGTAGAACTGCACCTTGTGTTCGGTGGACAGCGACACCGTCATCAGCCAGCTCTTGGTCGGCGCGTACCACTGGACCTTGGGGTCCCGGAACTCTCTGGAGCCGATGTCGATGACGGGATTGCCCTGGTACTTGGTCCAGGTGCGGCCGCGGTCGGTGCTGTACGCGAGCGACTGGGCCTGCTTGCCGCCATTCTTGTAGGCGCTGGTGTAGATCGCCACCATGGGCGGGTTCTTCTTCGTGCCGAACCCGGTGGTGTTGTTCCAGTCGACGACCGCGCTGCCGGAGAACACCATCTCCTCGTCGTCGTGCGACAGGGCGAGCGGCAACTCCTCCCAGTGCACGAGGTCCTTGCTCACCGCGTGCCCCCACGACATGTCGCCCCAGGAGTTGCCGTTCGGGTTGTACTGGTAGAAGAGGTGGTACTCGCCCTCGTAGTACACGAGGCCGTTGGGGTCGTTCATCCAGTTCTTCTCCGGTGTGAAGTGGAACTGGGGCCGGTAGGTCTCGGAGTACGGCGGGGTGTCGGCGGCGACGGCCTGGGAGGCCAGCGGGGCCCCGGAGAGGGCGCAGACGGTCGCCACCGCCGCGATCATCCGTGTGCGGGCATGCCGGGATACACGTCCAGAGCTCATGGTGTCTCCTGTGGCTGCGGCTTTCCGCGCAGCGGAGCCTGATGCCCGGCGCGGACCGACCGAAAAGTGACGCCCTGTCGGCGCCGACGTCCACGGCACCGACAAGGGTGGTGTCATCGTTGACTTGTGTCATCGATGACATCGAGTGGCCCGATGATGGAGGCAATCCGGCCGATGCGTCAACCGGTTCGGGCGTGCCGTACCCCCACGCGACCGCCCGCCCGTCACATGCCGTCAGCTGTGGCGAGCTGCGCCAACTGGCTCTGCCACGGCGGATTGGGACCGGCAACCGAGCAGGTCAGAGCCGCGACCCGGACGGCGAACCGGCAGGCTTCCGCGACATCGTCGAGACGGAGTTCCGTCAGCCGGCCGCCGAGGAGGCCCCGGGCGCCGAGATGGTGCAGCAGCCCGGCGGTGAAGGAGTCCCCCGCCCCCACCGTGTCGACGACCCTCGTCGCCACCGCGGGCACCTGAATCCGTTCACCGTCGAACGAGGCCAGGACGCCGCCGGCACCGCGTGTGACCACGACGAGCCGCGCCCCCCCGGCCGCGTGCCAGATGTCGCATGCCTGCTCGGGCGGCGTGCCCGGCAGCAGGAGTTCCAGGTCGTCCTCGCTCAGCCGGAGCACATCGGCGAGGGCGCACCAGTGCGCCAGCCGGGCGCGGTAGACGTCGGGGTGCACCAGCAGCGGCCGGACATTCGGGTCGATACTGATGGTCGCCTGGGGGGCGGCCGCCGCCAGGAAATCCTCCACCGCCGCCGCCCCGGGTTCCCGGACCAGGGCCAGGGATCCGGTGTGCACACAGGCGGCTTCGGACAGGTCCACCCGCGCCAGCTCCTCGGCCGTCCACTGCCAGTCGGCCGTGCCCTGCGCATGGAAGGAGAACGCGGCCTGCCCCTGGGCGTCCAGCTCCGCCACGGCCAGCGTGCTGGGCTCCGCGGCCTGGACGGCGCTCGAAAGATCCACCCCCGAGGCCTCCAGGTGCGCGCGGAACAGGCGGCCGAACACGTCGCCGGACAACCGCGCGAGGAAGCGGGCCGGGGTGCCGAGCCGGGCCAGGGCCACTGCAGTGTTCGCGGGTCCGCCGCCGGGCAGTACGCGCAGGGCCAGTTCGTTCGAGGTGCTTGCGGGTTCGGCGAAGGCGTCCGCTACGCACTCCCCCAGGACGGTGATCTGACGCGGGCTCATGGGCTGCTCTTCTCTGGCGAACGTACGGGCGAACCGGGCACGTCATGGCGCGGCTGCCGGACGGCTACGGGTGGGCGGCGGCCGCGGGCGTTGCCGATTTGTGACGAGTGCAAGGCATTGACGTTTCCGGGAGACGGAGTCCATCATCCTCGCCATGCGGTGTCAACGATGACATAAGTCAACGATGACACCTCGGGCGGCATGCTCCGGACCCGACCCCGTGCCGCTCGCTATCCCACAGGAGTCGAACATGTCTCGCAGCACTCGTCTGTCCTCCTCCCTCCTCAGGGCCGCCGCTGTCACGGGCGTCGCGGCCCTCACCCTGACGGCCTGCGGATCCGGCTCCGGCTCCGGATCGGGTTCGTCCAGCGCCGGTTCGGGCGACGTCAAGGTCGGTCTGATCACCAAGACCGACACCAACCCGTTCTTCGTGAAGATGAAGGAGGGCGCGGAGAAGGCCGCGAAGGCCGAGGGCGTCAAGCTCATGACCGCGGCAGGCAAGTTCGACGGCGACAACGCCGGTCAGGTCACAGCGATCGAGAACATGGTCGCCTCCGGTGTGAAGGGCATCCTGATCACCCCGAGCGACTCCAAGGCCATCGTGCCCGCGATCGAGAAGGCCCGCGCCAAGGGCGTCCTGGTCATCGCCCTGGACACCCCGACCGAGCCGGAAAGCGCCGTCGACGCCCTCTTCGCCACCGACAACCTCAAGGCCGGCGAGCTGATCGGCGAGTACGCCAAGGCCGCCATGAAGGGCAAGACCGCCAAGATAGCCACCCTCGACCTCGCGCCGGGCGTGTCCGTCGGCGTCCAGCGGCACAACGGCTTCCTCAAGGGCTTCGGCATCGACGAGAAGGACCCGTCGGTCGTCTGCTCCCAGGACACCGGAGGCGACCAGGCCAAGGGCCAGACGGCGATGGAGAACTGCCTCCAGAAGGAGCCCGGCATCAACGTCGTCTACACCATCAACGAGCCGGCCGCCCTGGGCGCGTACACCGCGCTCAAGGCCAAGGGCCGGGAGAACGACGTCCTGATCGTCTCCGTCGACGGCGGCTGCACCGGCACCCAGGCGGTCAAGGACGGCAAGATCGCCGCCACGTCGCAGCAGTACCCGCTGAAGATGGCCGCCGAGGGGGTCAAGGCCGTCGTGACGTACGCCAAGGACGGCAAGAAGGCGTCCGGTTACACCGACACCGGCGTCACTCTGATCTCCGACAAGCCGCAGGACGGAGCCACGTCCAAGGACACCGCCTACGGCCTGGAGAACTGCTGGGGCTGAGCCGCCCCGAAGACCGTACGACATCGCCTCTCCCCCTCAGCGGGGCGGCCGCCCCATCCTCCCCGACCGGGGACGGCCGCCCCCTCGTTCCCTTGTCCTCCGACGGGGACGGACAAGGACCTCTGTCTTCCGACAAGGACTTCGCATGACAGCCACGACCACGCCGTACGCCCAGCTCAAAGCACCGACCACGGTCCGCAGACTGCTCACACAGCCGACCACCGGCCCGCTGGTCGCCCTCCTTCTCGCCTGCGTCTTCTTCTCCGTCTCGACCGACCAGTTCCTCACCGGCGGGAACTTCTCGCTGATCGTGCAGCAGGTCATGGTCGTCGGCACGCTGGCCATCGGCCAGACCCTGATCATCCTCACCGCGGGCATCGACCTGTCCTGCGGTGCCGTGATGGCGTTCGGCAGCATCATGATCGCCAAGATGGCCGCCGAGGGCTCCCTGCCCCCGCTCGCCGCCATCGCCCTGGGCATAGCCGTCTGCGGCGGATTCGGGCTGCTCAACGGGCTGCTGGTGCAGAAGATCCCGCTGCCGCCGTTCATCGTCACCCTCGGCATGCTCAACGTGGCGTTCGCACTGACCCACATCTACTCCGAGGAGCAGACGGTCACCAACCTGCCCGGCCCTCTGACGGCTCTCGGGCAGACCTTCCCCCTCGGCCGAACCGACATCACCTACGGCTCCCTGGTCACCATCGCCCTGTTCCTGCTCCTCGCCTACGCGCTGAGCAGCACCGGCTGGGGCCGGCACGTCTACGCGCTGGGCAACAGCCAGGAAGCGGCGCGGCTGAACGGCATCCGCACCTCCCGGCTGACCGTCGGCGTCTACACCGTGGCCGGTCTCCTCTACGGCATCGCCGCTCTGCTGCTCATCTCCCGTACCGGAGTCGGCGACCCGCAGGCAGGACAGACCGACAACCTCGACAGCATCACCGCCGTCGTCCTCGGCGGCACCAGCCTCTTCGGCGGACGCGGTTCGGTCCTGGGCACCTTCATCGGCGTCCTCATCGTCGGTGTATTCCGCAACGGCCTGCAGCTGATGGGCGTCGCCTCGATCTACCAGACCCTGATCACCGGAGTCCTGGTGATTCTCGCGGTGACCGTCGACCAGATCTCCCGGAAGAAGGCCCGATGACCGCCACCTCCTCCCCCACCCCTGTGCTGCAGGCCCGCGGTCTGGTCAAGCGCTACGGCCACGTCACCGCCATCGACGGCGCCGACTTCGATCTGCTGCCGGGCGAGGTCCTCGCAGTCATCGGCGACAACGGAGCCGGCAAGACCAGCCTGATCAAGGCCCTCACCGGCGCGCTGGTCCCAGACGCGGGCGAGATACGGCTCAACGGCGAACCGATCCAGTTCTCCGGGCCGCAGAGTGCGCGCGCGCACGGCATCGAGACGGTCTATCAGGACCTCGCGGTGGCCGCTTCGATGGACATCGCCTCGAACATGTTCCTGGGGCGCGAGCTCCGCCGCCCCGGCGTCCTCGGCAGTGTCTTCCGCATGCTGGACAAGAAGCGCATGCGCCAGGAGGCCGCCGAGCACATGGCCGACCTGAAGATCGGCCTGCGCTCGCTGACGCAGTCGGTCGAGACGCTCTCCGGTGGGCAGCGGCAGGCCGTCGCGGTCGCCCGTTCCGTCGCCTGGGCCCGCAGCGTCGTCGTCATGGACGAACCCACCGCCGCCCTCGGCGTCAAGGAGTCCGGTCAGGTCCTGGACCTCATCCGCCGCGTCCGGGACAAGGGCATGCCCGTCGTCCTGATCAGCCACAACATGCCGCACGTCTTCGAGATCGCCGACCGGATCCACGTCCACCGGCTGGGCCGGCGCGCTGCCGTGATCAAGCCCTCCGACTACTCGATGGCGGAGGTCGTCGCCATCATGACCGGCGCGCTCACCGTCGACGAGGCCGGAGGTACTGTCGTAGCGGATTCCGAGGCGGCGAAGGCCGCGGGAGTCCAGGCCAACTGACGACGACACGATTCACCACTCACAGGTTCCGGCCGAGGCCGCGGCCGGAACCGACGAGCACAGGAGACTGTTCCCTCCATGGCAGCGAACCGCCGCCCCACCCTGGCCGACGTCGCCCGAGAAGTGGGCGTCAGCGCCAAAACCGTCTCCCGCGTCCTCAACGAGGACGGGCCCGCCTCGGCCCGGACCAGGGAACAGGTGCTCGCCGCCGTGGCCAAGCTCGGCTTCCAGCCGAACCTCATGGCCCGCAACATCCGCGTCGGCGGACCCGACACCACCATCGGACTTGTCATCCCCGACCTCGGCAACCCCTTCTTCGGAGCCGTGGCGAGGAGCATCGAGGACACTGTCCGCGACCGCGGCCTGACTCTGCTCATGGGCTCCTCCGCGGACGATCCCGACCGCGAACGCGCGCTGACGGACAAGTTCCTCGCCCGTCGCATCAGCATCCTGATGGTCGTGCCGTCCGTCGGCGCCGACCACTCCCACCTCAAAACCCACCGCGCCGCGGGCCTGCCCGTCGTCTTCCTCGACCGTCCGGGAGCGGGCCTGTCCACGGACAGCGTCGTCAGCTCCAACCGTGACGGCGCCCACGAAGGCGTCGCCCACCTGATCGCCCACGGACACCGGCGCATCGGCTTCATCGGCGACCTTCCCACCAAGCTCTACACACGCCGCGAGCGCCTGGCCGGATACCGCGCGGCCCTGCAGGAAGCCGGCCTCCCCTACGACCGCTCACTGGTCGCCAACGCCCACGACCAGCACGGGGCCGCCACCGCCACGTCCCAGCTACTGGGCCTGGCGGATCCCCCCACAGCCCTGTTCGCCGGCAACAACATCGTCGCGCTGGGGATCGTCACCGAACTCGCCCGCAGCAAGCGGAAGGACGTCGCTGTCGTCGCCTTCGACGACGTGGAGCTCGCCGAGGCACTCGAACCGGCCCTGACCGTCGTCGCCCAGGACGCCGAAGAAATCGGCAGAGCGGCAGCGACCACGGCTTTGGCCCGCCTGGACGGCGACCGCTCCCGCGCCCGCACCGTCACCGTCCCCACCCGACTGATCGTCAGGGGATCGGGCGAGCGCCCTGCTCCGGTGCTGCAGGAGGCTTGATCCCGTCGGCGGACTCCTCCCGGCCAGTAGACGGCGGGGCCACCGCAGCGCAAGGGGCGGCCGCTGCGGGAGGCGGCCTCCGCAGAACGGGATTCAGTACACATGGGGCCGCGAAGCGCGGCTTGCCAAGACGTCGGTGCTGCAAGCGTCGATCCGCTGCACCAGTCGGCTACTGAAGGCGCCGGTCCACGGACCCACACAAGGCAATGTTGTGCACTTTATTGACGACGATCACCTGTGAGCCTAAG
>NZ_JACEHE010000061.1 GCF_013778455.1 Streptomyces himalayensis subsp. himalayensis
TGCAGGCCGGGGTGTTCGGCTACATCTCCGGGCGGCTGGACGCCACAGCGAGCCTGACCCTTTCCTGTACAGGGTTCGGCGCCGCGGCCGTGCTGGCCAACGCCGCGCTGCTGGTGCGCCGGGCGCGGCGCGGACCGGCCGCCGCTTCACCGAAGGCCACAGGGTTGCTCGCGCTGATGCGTTCCGTTCGGAGATTCCCTCGCGGAGGTGGAGAACCTGTTGCTCGAGCTCGGTGATCCGGCGGCCCTGGGTGGTCTGCAACGACCGGTGCCGCCATCGTTTGCCGACACCGCGGACGGGTGGCAGGGAGATTGACATCACTGGTGCGTCAATCGTGATGATCTTGGTGTTGGTCCTGGCGCGCTGAGCGATGCAAAGCTGAAGCCCCGCCCTCCCCGGCGATTTGGCATGTAGCGAGAGGCAGTGTCCATGGACATCTTCAAGACGAAGAACGGTTGGGCCCAAGGCTTTCGGGCCTCTGCCGACGTCGTCGCCGTCCTTGGCATCCCCTACGCCGCCCCACCGTTCGGCGCCAACCGGTTCCGGGAACCTCGCCCGGCACAAGCATGGACCGGAGTACGGGACTGTACGAACTTCGGTCCAATTGCCCCGCAGTCGGCGCAGCTGCCCGGCGCACCCGTGTGGTCTCCTGACGACGAGGATGTCCTCACCGTCAACATCTGGACTCCGGTTCCCGATGGTGGCCACCTGCCCGTCCTGGTCTGGATCCACGGCGGTGCCTACACCTTCGGATCCTCAGCCCAGCCCGACTTCGACGGCACCGTGCTGGCACAGGCCGGTCTGGTCGTGGTCACCCTCAACTACCGGCTCGGCTTCGAGGGCTTCGGCCACGTCCCGGCCGGCGAAGCCCTCGCCTACCCGGACAACCGGGGCCTGCTCGACCAGGTCGCAGCTCTGCGCTGGGTGCGTGAGAACATCGCCGCCTTCGGTGGCGATCCTGCCAACGTCACGGTCGCCGGCCAATCCTCCGGAGCCACTTCCGTCACTTGCCTGATGGTGATGGACCGCGCCCGCGGTCTGTTCCACCGTGCCATCGCTCACAGCGCCGCCAGCCCTTGCTACACGCTCGAAATCGCTGCAGCAACCACCCGCGAGGTCGCTGCAGCGGCGGGCTGCCCTGCTACGCCCGACGGCCTCACCTCTGCGACTCCGCAGGCCCTGGTCATCGCCTCCGACCAGGTGGTCGAGGACTACCGGCATGACCCCACCTCCGGATCCCGCCACTACGACCCCTCGCTCTATGCCCCAGTCCTTGACGGCGATGTTCTGCCCACCGACCCCCTCACGGGGATGGCCGCCGGTGCGACGCGGGACGTGGACCTGCTGGTCTGCCACACCACAGAGGAATACTGGTTGCTCGACGCCGTCGGCAGTAGCGCGAAGATCACCACCGATGAACAGCTTGCTCTCTTTGCGGAAGACTTTGGTCTCCCCGACGGCCTGGTGGCCGGCTATCGCGCTGCGATGCCCCATGCCCCAGTGCTCGACGTCTACCTCGCCATTTTCGGTGATCTGCTGTTCGGCGAGTACAGCAACCGACTCGCCGAGCTTCACGCCCAAGCCGGCGGCCGGGCGTTCCTGTCGCGTTTCGATCGGCGGCGCACCGGTCCGCACGGGGTCGTACGGGCCTGGCACTGTGCGGACATCCCCTTCGCCTTCGGCAACCTGGACAGCGGCTGCCTGGCTTTCCTCATCGGCGGCGCACCCACCTCTGCAGACCATGGATTGGCACTCCGCATGGTGCGCGCTTGGGCCGATTTCGCTGCCACCGGAAACCCGGGCTGGCAATCGGTCAATAATTCCACCATCCGGGCCAAAATCTGGAATACCGACGACGATGCCCATGACGACAAGCCCGCCGCTGTCCGTGCTCTTTGGGCCAAGGCCGACTTTCCAGTCCTGTGTCCGTGAACTGGGCAATCATTCCGGCACCATGAACGGGCCTTGAGACGTGCGGCTCGGTGGCTCGACTCCTGGGCGATCCACTGGCCTGCTTCATCGCGCAGCCCTCGCCCATGGGAACGGCTCCGTTCGAGGAACCCGAGCGCTGCCGGTCCGTCCATAGCCCCGGCCAGGAAGCCACGGCCTCCCGCACGATCACCCGCGGAAACCCGTGGGGGACCTCGCCGACAAGCTGATCGCCGTGCGGGACGGGCAACCGGCCCGCGCGTACGGCGGCACCCCCGACGTCGTCGCCTACGCGCACCGTGTCGGCGTGCCCGTGCCCATCGTGTGGCCCGAAGGCGCCACGCGGGACTGACCAGAGCATCTGTACGCGGCGATCCGCCGTGATGCCGGGCGGGCGTCAGCCGAGATGCCGTAGGAAAAAAGCGGACGCCTCCTGGCCGACCCGGACGCGGACGGTTTCGTCAGCCGGGCCGGCTGGGTCCGACCGTCCGATGAAGTCCTCGTGACGGATGTCGAGGCCCACCGAGCAGCCCTGTGCCGCGGGAATGTGCTCCAGGTACGGCTTGGTGTGGTCGTCGAACGGCACGATCGTGTCCGCCCCGCCCCACCGGATCTCCACGGGCACCCGCACGGCTGTCAGACTCTCCGGCGTCACGGAGGCCCCGAGGCTGGGGGCCACTTGGAAGACGGCCCGCACCCGCGGGTCGGACAGGTCCGCTGCAGCCACGCTCATCACAGTCCGCAGTTCGTCCTCCGACGCCTCGGACACTTTCTTCCGCAGCGCCTCCGACAGCCCGGGGAACTCCGGGACCACCGGCAAGGCCACACGCCCCGCCACGACGGCCTGCAGAACCTGCGGGTCGAGCCGTGCACCGGCGAGCGCCATCACGGTGTACCCGCCAAGGGAGAATCCGGCGGCGCCGACCGGTCCCAGCGGCTGCTCACGGGCCAGAGCGTCAAGGGCGAACGAGATGTCCTTGGGTCGCTCCCAGACGAAGCAGAAGCCATCTGGGTCATAGCCGTCGACGAAGTTGTTGCCGTGGTGGTCGACGACTGCCACCCGGAACCCCGCCTTGGCCAGCGGACCGACCAGCCACTCCATGTCGCTCCCGGAGCCCCCGGTGCCGTGCGAGACGACGACCAGCGGAGCGGGTACGGCCACCGGGCGACACGGTTCCCACAAGTAGAGGCGGACGGGGCGCGGACGGTCGGGCTCGCGTAGATCCCGGCGGGATGCGTCGTGCAGGACACGTATGTGCGGCTGCAGTTGTGGCCGTTCCCGCCCTGAGATCGTCATGGCGACATCGTAGGATGCGCACCCGCCATGCCTCACCGCTGCAGGCCGCGCCCTCTCCTGATACCAGCCATCATCACGGCGCCGACACAGGGCTTACCTGCCCATGACCGGTGTCAGTTCGCGATCGGATCGCAGTGGGGCTCAATCACCATCTGGCCGGGCGCCTCACCAACGGTCAAGGAGGCGGGCTGCATGGTAGACGTCAGGTCAGAGGTCTCCGCGCGGCTCCGCCCAGATGTCCGGAGGGACGGTTTCGATGGTGCGGCCGTGGTGGTCAAGGAGGCGGCCCAGCAGCTTCTCGTGCCGCATGGTGATCACCCGTTCGACGATGTCGAGGTTGGGGTGAGCGGCGGCCAGGTGCGTTTCGAAGCGAAGGACGTCGGTCACCGAATGCAGGTTGGCCTGGAGAATGAGGTTGTTGGGGCCGCTGATCGCGGCGCAGTTGCGCGTCTCCGGCAGCCGGATCAGGGCGTGTCCGAGGTCCGACAGGCCCGCCGGTGCGACTCTGGCCCAGAAGGTGGCCGCCACGGGCCAGCCGCCCAAAGGGCGCGCGAAGTCGCAACGAAAGCTGAGCAGTCCCCGTCCGGTGAGTTGGTCGATACGCCGTTTCACTGTGGAGGCGCTGGTCTTCAGCGCGGTGGCCAGGGCCTGGTGCGAGGCCCGCCCGTCCTGGGCCAGGTGCGCGAGGACGGCCCGGTCGGCGGGCGTGACCTGACGTATGTCTCGGCCGGTGGGTGCGGACTTGGTGGCGGCGGTGAGCTGGGCTTGTTGCCCCGGAGCCAGTGCGTCGATCCGCCAGCGCCCGGCCTCGGTGAACATGTGGGTGACGATCCGGGCGCGTACGGCGGTCACGCCCGTGATCGCGGGCAGACAGTCGAGGGTGTAGCGGGACATGGCGGCCAGGTCGCGGGTGGCCACGGTGGCGAGGATGTCGTGGCCGCTGACGGTGCGTTCGATGGTGAGCATATGGGGGGGACGGTTCAGCACGCCGGCCACCGCGGCGGCGCTGCCCAGTGCGCAGTCGATCTCGATGAAGGCCAAGCAGATCTGGTCGAACATCCGTGGCCCGGGGGACAGGCTGATCCATGCCTCGCCGCGTGTCGCGAGTCGGCTCCAACGCCTTGCCACGGTGACCGGGTCCACGCCGAGAGCCCGGCCCAGAACGCTCCACGACGCCCGAGGCTGCAGTTGGAGTGCATGGATGAGCGCCAGGTCTTCCTCGCTCAGCAACCTGACGTCATCCTGCATGCGGACCCACCTGAGTGCGGAATTCCTGCGATTTCCTGTCCTTCGGCTTCCAGTCTTCCATCCTGGCACGGGCGCGGACCCTGCCGGCCTACGCGATGGGAAGGGCACCACATGAAGCAGACGTTCGGCTCCTACCAGGACGAGATCTACCTCAACGGGCTGGCGGGCGTGCTGCCGCCCTTCCCGGTGAGCCATGGGGAGTTGGAAGCCAAGGCTCAAGCGGCGATGTCGCCCTCGGTGTGGTCGTACGTCGCCGGAGGCGCCGGGGACGAGCGAACTCAGCGGGCCAACGTCACGGCTTTCGACCGCTGGGGGCTCATCCCCAGGATGTTCGTCGGTGCTGCCGAGCGCGACCTGTCGGTGGAGCTCTTCGGAATGACGTGGCCGTCACCGGTATTCATGGCCCCTGTCGGGGTCATCGGGTTGTGTGCCCAGGACGGGCACGGTGACCTGGCCACTGCACGGGCCGCTGCCCGCACCGGAGTGCCTATGGTCGCCTCCACCCTTTCCGCCGACCCGATGGAACAGGTCACCCCAGAACTCGGCGACACACCAGGCTTCTTCCAGCTGTACACCCCTTCCGATCGGGACCTGGCCGAAAGCCTCGTCCGCAGGGCCGAGGCGGCCGGGTTCAAGGGCATCGTCGTCACCCTCGACACATGGGTGGCCGGCTGGCGTCCGCGCGATCTCGCCACAGGCAACTTCCCCCAGCTGCGCGGGCACTGCCTGACCAACTACACCACCGACCCGGTCTTCCGGTCCCGGTTGACCCGCACGCCGGAGGAGGATCCCCAAGCGGCCGTCATACAGTGGGTCCAGGTCTTCGGCAACCCCCTCACCTGGGACGACCTGCCGTGGCTGCGCTCACTCACCGACCTGCCACTGATCGTCAAGGGCATCTGTCACCCCGAGGACGCACGGCGCGCCAAGGACGGCGGTGTGGACGGCATCTACTGCTCCAACCACGGCGGCCGGCAATCCAACGGCGGCCTCCCCGCCCTTCAGGCACTGCCCGCTGTCGTCGAGGCCGCTGACGGGCTGCCGGTCCTGTTCGACTCCGGCATCCGCAGCGGAGCCGACATCGTCAAGGCCATCGCCCTCGGTGCCACCGCCGTCGGCATCGGCCGGCCCTACGCCTACGGCCTCGCCCTCGGCGGCACCGACGGCATCGTTCACGTGCTGCGCTCACTGCTCGCCGAAGCCGACCTGATCATGGCCGTCGACGGCTATCCCACCCTCGGCCACCTCACTCCGGAAGCCCTCCAGCGCGTCATGTGAGACGCCACAACGCGTTCGCCTCGAGGAACCACCAGGACGTCCGCCCGATTCTCCGACACCACGCCGACCCGGGCGGACGTTCAATGTGCGGTGAGCGCTTGGCGAAAGCGGAGCCAGGCTGACTGTGGTGCGACCTCGACGTCGCCCTTGCAAAGACTCCGCCCCTGGCGTCGCTGACGCCGGGGCAGAACCTCCATAGCCGTTGTTGCGCAGCCGTGTCGCACGAGGCTGCAAAGCGGGTACGTTCCGGCTCAGCCTCCGAACACCTCCGGCGGCACGCCCAGTTCCTCGGGTCCGACAAGCCCGAACGAGGGGCCGCGGGTGAGCCAGAGCAGCATGGGCAAGGCCCGGTCGGGGTGTCGGCGGCTCATTTCGCGGGCGATGTCGGCGACGGGTACCCGTGGCTTGGCCACCTCCTGGTAGTCCTCCAGCCAGGCGCGGGTGTCATCGATCACCTCTTCCCCGCCCACCGGGCCATGGCCCGGGACCACGATCCGGTGTTCTCCCAGTGCCTGGACTTGATCCAGGGCGGTGAGCCATGACGCGGGGTTGTTGGTGTCCGCCATGTAGCAGTGCGAGTGGTGGTTGAGCAGGTCCCCGGCGATCAGGGCTTGGGCGTCGGGTGGAGCGAGGTGACCCGTACGGCGTTCGTCGCCATGCGCGCGGCCGCGCTGCCCGGCGCGGTCCCCGTCTCCGGGAAGCACGGCTTCGCCGCTGCCGCTGTCGCCCGGGTGACGGGCGGGCTGCTGGTCAGCACCATGCAGGCGGATCCGCACGAGGCCGCTCGTACGCCTGGCCTGGTCAGGAGAGCGGCAGGAGAGGACTTCTTCCTGACGCTGCTGACCGAGGGGTCGGCCAGGCTCCGGCAAGGCGGCCGCGCCGCTGAGGTCGGTCCCGGCGACTTCGCCCTCGTGGACAGCGCCCACCCCTACGTGTTCCGCTTCGACCGCCCGTTCCGTTCGGTGGTCCTGCAGATACCCCGCGCGATGCTCACCTCCCGCTGCGCCGCCGCCGAGCACGTCACCGCCGTACCGTTCCGGACCGCGCGCGGCACGGGCGCCTTCGTCAGTCCCGTCCTGTGCGCCCTGGCCGAACAAGGTCATGACCCTGGCGAGGCGACCGCCGCATCGTTCATGAAGAACCTTCTCGATCTCCTGGCCACCGCGTGCGACGCTCTTGGCTCGGACGTCTCCGGGAAAGCGAGTGCGGCCGTTCATCGACGTGATCTTCGGCGGGCCAAGGCCTACCTCGCCGACCGGCTCCACGACCCCGGCCTGACGCTGCTCGCCGCCAGCCACGACCTGGGCTTTTCACTGCGTTATCTGCGCGAGCTGTTCCGCGAGGCCGACACCACACCGCGCGCATGGCTCTACGCCCAGCGGCTCGACCGGTCCCGCGCGATGCTGTCGGGGGCCGGACACGACGCTCAGAGCATCAGCAGCATCGCCCTGCGCGTCGGGTTCAAGGACGCTTCCCACTTCTCCCGGGCGTTCAAGTCCCGCTTCGGGACCAGCCCCGCCACCTACCGCAGGACGGCCGTAAGGGCACCGTCGGGGAACGTGTGATCCGGATCGCTGCCGCGGCGTACGCCCAGGACGGCCACAGAGAGTGCACCTGCGTCCAGCAGGACGATCTGCCGCCCACCGCAGTGAGGGAGATCTAAAGGCAGGGAGCTTGACGGTCTCGGGGTAGATCGCGAGTTCCAGCCGGGGCGGAGAGGGGGTTCACGAGTGGGGCTGATCACGAGACCCTTCAGGTTGGAGATCTATTCCCGTGGGCGGTGATCGTTCCCCGTCAGGCCGCAGTCGGCCAGCGCGAAGGCCCTGGTCATGGAGGGCTCCGTAGATGTGCGCCGTTCGGCACTGGAGGCCGTGAGACAGTCGGCTTCGCCTCGGTGGACGGCGATGAGGGAGTCCGTCCCGCGCCATCGGCTTTCCGTTATCCCTTCGACCTCAGGCACCGGTTCGTACTCCTCCAGATCCAGGGGTCAACGGCGTCGCCCGCGATGTTCGTGATGCTCTTTGCCTGGAGCGCGGCGTGGTGTGCCGGGGCCAGGGATTCCACCCGCCCGTCGATGCGCGTGCAGCGGTGTCCAGCGTTCGGCGTGGATGCCGAATTCACGGTGGCGGCCGGGGGCGATAGGGTCGTTCTCTTCGGTCGGCGGAAGCCGCCCGGAGTCCCGTGAGGCTGTGCCTGCGACCATGAAACTCGACCCCGCCCTTGCACGACGCCGACTCGACGCTGCGGTGGACGGTGTGGCCGTCACCTTCCGCGGTATGACCGCTCGCGTCCAAGAGGTCCAGTGCGAATGCCACTGGGGCAGCGCCGAAGAGCTCGCGCTGTTGAAGGTCCCCGACGTGGAGCTGGAGCCGGATCTGCTGCGCCGCACCTGGGACGCCCCTGACTGGGACGACCACGGCGCGGTGCTGCGGCGCATCCTGCCCCAGTTCTCCAGGGCTCTGGTCGGCGGCCTGGTCGAGCCCCTCTTCGACATGGGCATGGTCGGGCTGTCGTTCGCCCGGGGGCATTGGCAGCAGTGGCCCGCGCAGCAGAGCACGGCAGTTCGGGTGTTCCTGCATGCCTGGTTGGCCCACAGCCTCGCTGAAGCGGACCCAGTGGTGCCGGCGTACGAGGTGTTCGCGATGTGCGCGGAGGCGTCCGGCACACTCGCCCCCTGGCTCACCACCTGGGAGGCACAGGACCACCCCGTCGCCGACCGGCACCTGGCACAAGCGGTTTCCCAATGGGCCGGCGACCTGCTGCGAGACGAACTTCCGTGGGTCGCCTGGTACTGGGACGACGAGGAATCCCGGTGCACCGAACTCGCAGCCTGGCTGGCGAGCCACGCTCCAACCCGCCTGCGCGCTGTGGACGTGCCCGAGGAACTGCTCCACCAGGTGCGGCTGATCGGGCTCACCGGGGACGCCCGCTGGGACGACCCACACTGGCCCGACTGCCTCCTCTACTGAGTTGCGTTTCACCGCGCCGCCCGATGGCACGGTATTCCCGCGGACACAGCTGACCAGCGCTGACCAGCCTGGATAGGCCTTTGCCGCGTGGTCCATGCCGCCCGGCCGGATGATGCGGAGCTCGGCGAGGAGGGCGGGCAGCATGGGCGCCAAGGACGCTCTCGGTAGCTCGGGGATGCGAATCCATCCGAGGAGTCCCGGGAGGCCCTGGTGTCGTTGTTGTGCGCGTCCGAGCCCGTTCAGTTCAACTCGGCTGGTCCATCGTGTGATTGCCGCGCGCATGTGTACGGCAACGCGGCCGACCATCCGGACCGGGAACGCCGGTATCCCTCGGACATGTCGGACGCGGAATGGGCGGCCATCCGGGACGGACGGCTTACAGGAGAGGCGGAGCCGTGGGGACCCGCAAGGTGGATCTTCGCGGTCAGTCCGCCGGGGGACCGGCCGATGGCGTGGTTTACCGGTTCGCCTGCAGGTGCCCCTTTTTGCGGGCCCCGGCCGCGTGCTGGTGGGCGCGCACGATGGTGTTGCCCACCGAGACGGCCCAGTTGAGGTCTTCGTCGGCGTCGGCCTACGCCATGAACCAGTGAACACCCGCTCCCATGTGCCATCGCTGGCCCACATCCGCAGCCGGTTGTAGACCTCTCGCCAATTGCCGTACCTCTACGGCAGATGGACCCACTGCGATCCGGTCTGGAACTTCCAGACGATCGCGTCGATCACTTCTCGGTGGTCCCTCCACCGGCCACCCGCCTCGGTGTCCGATCCGGGAGTAACGGCTCGATCCGTCCCCGCTGCGTGTAAGTCAACGGCACACCAGGACAAATGACCAAAGGACTGCCCGATCGGGACCGGCGCGGCTCGTCAGGTCGTCTGCGCTGTACGGAGCCGGCGCACGTCCCGTGCGAGCGCGTACAAGGCGCTGAGGAAGATCACGGCTCCAGCCGCAATCCAGAGAGCCGATGGCCCGCAGCGGTACTCGCGAACGGCACCGACGGGCAGCATCATGCTGGCAAGGACGCCGAAGATCGAGAACAGAGCGCTGATGCGGTTAGTCACGTGGACATCATCAACGCCAACCTCGGCCAGCGGGATTGATCCAAACGAATTGGCCCAGGGCCATTGCGGTCGAGGTGCCGCGCATCGGATACGCCGCTACCGTCGAGAGAGGAAGAGGTGACGGTCGCGATCCGGACACGCCCCGCGATGCGTTCCCGCCAGGGTGGGACGGCAGCGGGGGGACGTGCTCTCGGCCTTCACGCGGCGACCTCGACGACAGCGCCGCATCGTTCTTCGAGCGGCATCATCCAGCTACCGCCGGAAAGAGCAGACCCATGCGAGCACATCGCGCCAAGCGCGCCTTTGCCTGCGTCGCGGCCGGCATCGTGCTGGCTGGCGGCACCGCAGTCGGCACGGCGGGCACGGCCGCAGCAGCCGCCCCCGCGACGACGACCGCCTCAGCTCCCACGGATCCAACGGACAGCCACTGCAAGTGGAAGAAGGGCTACTACGACAAGAAGCACAAGTGGCACAAGGGCTACTGGAAGTGCGACTCGAAGAAAAAGCACTAGAGCGACTGACCTGCTCGCCTCAGGATTGCTGGCAGCCGCCCGTGCTTCAGCACGTCGACTTGCCCGGCTTCGACAGGTGGACGGATGTCGGCGTGCGGCACCAGCCTCTCGGCCTCCGCACGGGAGCAGGATGGGCCGAGCGTGACGATCAGCCTCCGTCCTGTGCCGCTTTCGTCTGTCCGGCCGTGCGTGGGCGGTTCGGCCGTCGTTGGTTCAGCCATGGTTGTGCCTCTCTGCGAACGCCAGGCCGGGGGCCACCACGCGCACCACCGGGACCCCGTGGCGGGGGTGTGTGAGGTCGGCGCGGAGGACCGCGCTGCCCAGGCGAGCGCACCGGTCGACGAGGCGGGCGAGTTCGGTGTCGGGCCGTTGCGGCACCGTCGCTCCCGCGGCCGACAGGTGAGGCTCGAGGGCGTCGTCGGTGGTACACGTGGTCCGACGCTGTGTCCCGTGGGGCGGTCCGGCCGCGAAGTCGAAGGCCATGCCGCCGATGTCGTCACGGGCGCCGGCGATCGCGGTGACCCTGTCCTCCAGATCCGTCACCAAGATGCCGGTCCTGATCAGGGGTGCGAGGGAGAGCATCAGCCGCTTCGCCGCCTCGCGGTCCTGGCCTGCCAGCTCCAGAGGGCTGACCGCTCCCGCGTCCAGTCTCCGCAGCAGGCCGCGCAGGCCCTCCCCGGGGTCGCGCAGCGTGAACTGCCGCCCCTTGAGATGGTGGAAGACGATCGAGCCGTCAGCCAGCTCCAGCATCTCCCACTCCGCCGCGTAGCCCCAGCGGTCGGCCAGGTTGGCCGCGTCGTCCGTGCTGCGGTCGACGCGCTTGTCGAACAAGCCGGCCTGGGCTGTCACGACGCCACCGCCGTGTGCGCCGGGGCCGCCACTGGGACGGGGACGGGGGTGCGCCGACTGAGGCTGCGCCTGAGGTGCTCGCCGGCCGGGGTCCACTCGGCCGTGCTGTCGAGGGTCCGGAGAGTCTGAGCAAGCTGGTCCTCCAGGGTCTCCAACTGCTCCCGCCACGGGTGCCCGGCGAGAGGGCCGTCTGCCGTGGCCGCCTGCGCGATAGTGCGCATAGCGCCGCAGTCCCTCGGCCATCCGCCACAGTGCGAACGCAGCGTGCAGCACGCCGCGCAGGGGGCGAGGGTCGTTGCGCAAGGGATGGCTCGCCATCGCGTCGGGGTTCGCCAGGAAGCCGGTGAACTTGTCGCGGAGGTCGAGCGCGTGATGTCCGGTCTCGTGCAGCAGTACCTGGAACATCCGCAGCGGATCAGCGGCTTCGTCCACCCCCACGTACACGGCGCCGAACGTGCTCCCTGTCGTGGCCGAACGCAGCTGCGGCGCATCGGCGTACACGAGGTAGCGGATCAGCGCATGGTGCTCCTCCCACGCCTCGGGCCAGGCCAGCTCGAGGGCCGCCCGGGCCCGTTCCAGAGCCGGCCGGAGAGCGACGGGGAAGCCAACCAGAACGGGAGCCGGATCGTCTTCGGTCCCTCCCAGGGATGCCACAGCCTGCGCCAGGCCGTCGCGTACCCATGGCTCGTCGGTCTGTTCCAGGACGGTGGTCGCTGCTCCGTCGACCGCACCGGCGCGGAACAACTCCGCTATGCCTGGGCCCTCATCGGGCGAGGGTGGGCTCTTGGCCAGGGTGAAGAAGCGGTGGACACCCGCCGGGCTCAGCCGCCGCACGCTGCGGGCCAGAACCACGAGTTCCTCTTTCGCCACCGTGGATTCCCCAGGAAGACCGAGTTCACCTTCCGGGAATGCCGAGGCGATGCGCTGGGCGATGTTCCGGTGATAAATCGCCGCGGCGCGCCTGGTGGCAGTTGGATCCACCGACACCGTACGAATACTTTCCAGGAGTTCGGGATGCATTGCTGGCATTTCCCTTTCCGCCTTTCTCTCCTCTCCGGCGGCGCACCGCCGTGCGGCCGGCGCCGGGCGGGCCGGGCCCGGAGACCTCATCCGAGCCCGGCCCGCATCGTGTCAGTGCTGTTGTTCCTCTGCTGACCGCCTCTGGGATGCTTGCTGCGTCGCAGATGGGCGGGCTGTCCTGGCAGCCCGCCCACATCGCCGCCCGGCAACGCGGTGTTGAGCAGAAGCGCAGCGACTCAGTACGGGCGAGCCTCGCCGTAGGAGAACGACGCCTCGGACGCCTCGAGCTCGAGCTCGACGTCCAGGTCCTCGGTCAGCGCCGCGGTGGCCTGGGCCTCGGCGTCGACGATGTTCTGGATGGTGTTCTGCTCGGACATCTGCAACCTCCTGAGATGTGAATGTGCGCCCTTTTGGGCTCGCATTAAGAATCCCGGACGGCCTACCACCCTGAAAGTCGGCACTAACGACGACTTGACAAGACGGGATTGTGCGGTTGAGGGCGGCGAGACAGACATGGCATGGGTAGTTCTGGATTGTTGACGCGATCGTGTCGGCCAACAGGACGCCGGCCCCGGACGACCGGCCGCGCTCGAAGCCCTCGTCACCACCGAACTCCGGCTCCACCAGCACACCACCGCGAAGCCGTCCATCAGCTCCCGGTCGGAGGCCGCTCATGCCTGACCTACGCCCCGCGCCCACCGTCCGCGCCACGATCACCGAGCATTGGATGACGCGCTTAGCGAAGTAGCAGACGGCCAGGCAGCGGGGATCGTCGTCGGCCGGCTTGGCTTCGTTCACTTCTAGCGACAGCGTTTGTCGACGACTTCGGGCGGCAGTTGCTCGTCGTCAGGCGCAGGAATGTTGACGAGAAATGACGTCGCTCCCGTGTCTGACGTCCTCGGTCATGTACCTGCCCCGCCTGGGAACATGCCGGTATGACAATCTCTGCTGTGCTCTTCGACGTAGACGGGGTCCTGCTGGATTCAACAGCTGCTCACCGCAGAATCTGGACCTCCTGGTCGCTGGCACGGGGCCTGAATCCTGAGAAGGTCTGGAGACTCACCTTCGGGCGGCGCCCCGAGGACACGGTCAAGGACGCGGCTCCGCATCTGGACCCAGTCATCGAACGACGGGTGCTCGACGAGTTGTTGGCCCAGGAGAAGGACGGTTTCCCGCCGCTTGACGGAGCTGCTGATCTGCTGGAGGCGCTGTCCGACAGCCCGTGGGCCATCGTGACCTCCGGGGACCGGACCTCTGTCGGGGAGCGCTTTGCGGCGGCTGGCCTTCCTCTCCCCGCCGTGCAGGTCTACGGCAGCGACGTGGAACATGCGAAACCCGCGCCGGACTGCTTCGCGCTGGCCGCCTCCCGGCTCGGCGTCGCCCCCTCGGCGTGTCTGGTCGTAGAGGACGCACCCGCGGGCGTAAGCGCGGCTGTGGCGGCCGGCTGCACCGTGATCGGCTTGACGACAACCCACCGGGAAGAATCACTCGGGCAGGCACACATGTGTGCCGCCTCCTTGGCGGAGGTGCGAAACCTACTGATCGCACAAGGGTTTCTGGCAAGGCCCTGAGTCCAGGGGCAGTCCACGGCAGCTCAGCAACGGACCGTTGTGGACGCTCACGTAATTCGGCTCTGTCGCTGATCTTGTGACGCTGCCGGTGTCAGTGGCGTCTGTGATCGTGACTCGCGTGTTCTTCGCGGAGTTTCGAGGTGTTGTTCCCTCATCTGGCTGGTGTCGTGGTGGAGTTGGTCGAGCAGGCTGCGGCCGGGGTGGTCACGATGCATGCGCGGGCCCGCTCGGCGGGTGCGGACTGTCCGCATTGCGGTAGTGCGTCGGACCGGGTGCACGGCCGATACCTACGACGGCTCGCGGATGCAGCGGTCGGTGGCGCCGGTGTGGTGATCGAGCTACTGGTGCGACGGTTCAAGTGCCCGAACTCCGCGTGCCGGGCGGTGACATTCGCCGAGCAGATCGCGGGACTGACGAGCCCGCATGTCCGCTACACGCCGCTGGTTCGTGAGCAGTTGGCCTCGATCGCTCTCGCGCTGGCCGGCCGCGCGGGTGCCCGTCTGGCCGGGGTGCTGGGCCTGCGCGTTGCCAAGGACACCCTGTTACGTCTGGTCCGCGCCATGCCGGAAGAATCCGTCGGGGATATCCGCGTGCTCGGAGTCGACGATTTCGCGCTACGGAAGGGTGACTCGTACGCCACGATCCTGGTGGACCTGGAGACACGGCGACCGGTAGACGTGCTGCCCGGCCGGGATGCCGAACCGCTGGCCGCATGGCTGAAGGGCCATCCGGAAGTGGAGATCATTTGCCGGGACCGGGCCGGGGCTTATGCCGAGGGCGCCCGCAGCGGCGCCCCGCAGGCCCAGCAAGTCGCCGACGCCTGGCATCTATGGCACAACCTCGGCGAGGCCGTCGAAAAGACCGTCTCCGCCCACCACGCCTGTGTCCGGACCGCGTTCGAGAACACCGTACCGGCCGCCCCGCCGACCAGCGACGACATCTGGCTGACGCCACCGGCACCGGCTGCCGCGATGCTCGACGTCTGTGGACGAGAGCGCCGCCTGGTGGCCCGGACCAGGGAACGCTATACCGCCGTGCGACAGCTCCTGGACGACGGCAGCACGCTGGAGGAGATCTGCCGGACACTGCAGCTGGACCGGTCCACCGTGCGTCGCTTCGCCCGCGCTACCAGCATCGACGAACTGCTGGTCAAAGCGACGAACCGCTCCACCATCCTGGACGAGTACAAACCCTACCTCCACCAGCGGTGGAACGAGGGCTGTCACAGCAGTGCCCAGCTCCACCAGGAGATCGCCGACTTGGGCTTCGCCGGAAGCATCCAGACCGTCCGCCGCTACCTCCGCCCGTTCAAGGCCGCCACCGCCGCGCCACCCACGCGTCGCCCGGCTCCACGACCCCGCCGCATCGTCCGCTGGATCATGACCGACCCCGGAAATCTGACAGCCGATGATGCCACCGATCTCAAGGAGATCCGGACCAGTTGCCCCGAACTCGACGCCGTCACCCACCACGTCCGCGACTTCGCCACCATGATGCGCGACCTGCGGGGCGACCAACTGCCCGCCTGGATGGACCGCGTCCTCTCCGACGACCTGCCCGCCCTGCACTCCCTCGTCAACGGACTACGCCGCGACTTCGACGCCGTCACCGCCGGGCTCTCCACTCCTTGGAGCTCAGGTCAGGTCGAGGGACAGGTCACAAGAGCGAAATTACTCAAAAGGCAAGGATTCGGACGAGCCAACCTCGACTTCCTCCGCAAACGCATACTCCTCACGCCCTGACCCGCCTGCGTCACAAGATCAGCGCCAGAGCCCGTAATTCCCCAGGCAGTAATTCACGTAATTCCCCCAGGGGCTGACCGTGTGAGGCCGTTGCCGACGGTGGCCAGCATCTGACCGAGCAGGTGGAGTGGTCGGGCTCGGGCGTTCCAGGCATGCGACAGGTAACATTTCGGCTCAACCGATTCCTGGAGTCTCGTTCGGGCTCGGCAACCCGTCCAGGAAGCGATTCGGAGAATCCACTTCCTGGACGGGTGAGACGTGCGACGGACGAACTGACCCCGGAGGGAGGCATTGGCCGGCGGATGGTTCGCAGGGTGACTCCGGCTCTGAGAAGTCGTCACCGCGGTTTCCGAGGAACTCGCCATGGATCGGGCCCGAGTACGACGGCGACACTCTCGTCTACACGGCGAACGGTGAGCTCAGCTTCTGGTGTGGGCGGCGGCAGAAAACACTGCTCCCTGCCACCTGGGGTGAGAGATCCGCCTACGACGTGACACGGAAGTAGCCATAGAGGCAAACCCGTTCCGAGCCCTTCACCAGGCACACGTCGAGGGTGAACTTACTGTCTTCGGTGAGGTTGCCGGTCTGCCACGGGGTCGTGTAGGGGGACGGGTGTCCCGCAGTGGAAGCCTCGCGGATCAGCCACCCCGGCTCTGAGACGGACCCGTAGACGCCCCACCCGTCGGCCGTGTCGTCATGCGCCCGCAACGCGTCTCCGGGGTCGTTCCCCACCGGGTCCGCGTTCCAGTTCACGTATCCGGCGTAGTTGCCGTCGGCGTAGAGGTAGACGACCACCGATTTCCCCGACTGATACCAGCTCGACTGGTAGGTGAGCCGGGGCGCTGCCGCTGCGGTGCCCGCGCCAGTTCCGAGGGAGACACCGATCATCACGGCGGTCGTCGCCAGCAGGGTGGCTATCCGCTTGCTCCAGTTGGTCATTCAAAGCCCTTCCGCATCAGAGCGATCAAAGTAGGTCGTGATCTTAGACCCCCCATGACCACCGTGACGACACGCGCGCCCGCAGGAGTACTGGCCCTCTCCGCGCACGAGCATGGTCACAACCGACGGCTGGACGGCTCCGCCATCCTCATGGGGGAACGTGACCGTGGGACGGGGAATTACGTGACGCCCAACCCGCGCGGCATGGGGAAATACTTGATCGTCGACAACCGTCCGCCACGTCACCCCCATGCTTGCGCTCGATCTCTCGCATCTTCATGCCGCCGCGGTGGCCGCTGCCCCGATCGCCGCGTACAGCTCGACGCCATGCGGCAGATGGTGGGAGTCTTCACCGAGCTGGAGCACTCAATGATCGTGACCCGACTCCGGGCGGGGCTTAAGGAAAAGGCGGTCCAGGGCGGTACGCCTTCGGCGCACCGCCCTACGGGTGGCAGGCCGTCTTGCCGGAAAGCCTTGTCGAGCAGCCCGCCGAGCAGGTCGGTCTCGCCCGGGCTCGAGAACTACGGGCCGCAGGCGCCTCATTCCGTGAGATCTGCCGCCGCCTTGAAGCGGAGCAGGTCCCGCCACGCCGCAGCGATCGATGGCATCCCGAGACCGTGCGACGGATGCTCCAGCACGAGGCGCTGCACGCCCTCCGCGGCCCCCGTACAACCTGAGATTGGTTACGTAGGTGGAAACCGCGAACGGTTGTCGATGCGTTCTGAGACCGAGCAAGGGCTGCCTGGCACCATGTAACGCGAGAAATGAGAATACTCATCGGCCTCCCCGCGTTGACCTGCCCCTGGATTACGCCGGTTCCAGCAGAACAGTCGTCCGGCGACCCCGCTTGCACCGCTGCCAAGATCGCTACAGTGCTGCGCTCCTGGCCGTCGGCAACCTGACGGCCCGCACCAACCCCGCGCCATCCTCGACCCGGTGGCCAGCATCGTGTATGGAGGCACTGAGCGTCGTTGTTCCAGGCCCGGGAGGACCGCTGGTCGGATGCCGGGCCGCGCAGCTGGCGGTCGGCTACGGTGAGCTTCGACCCACGCGGTGCTGATCGGTAGCCGATCGGGGGACTGCCGGGTGCTTTCCGCGGCGGCACACTGAGGTCGTGGACGAGGAGACGGCGGCGCATCTCGCGTGGGCGGAGGGCTTGTCGGCCGACGAACCGGCTGCCGAGACTGCCCTGTTGGAGGCGCATGAGGCCCGGGTGGTCCAGGACCTGGCGGCCGGCCTCAGAGCGAGCGCAGCAGCCGGTCCGCGTTGCGCAGCGTCTGCCCGGCGACCTCGAGGGCGCGACGTGGACGCTGGAGATGATCCGGGGTTTCTCCGCCGGCCCGCCCGGCGCCCGGGCAGGACTGACAGTGATGATTGCCGTGGCTCCGCTCGGAGGTCTGACTGCAGGACTGACAGTGATGAGGACCAGACCACGGCGTATGCGCCGGCGGAGTCGTTCAAGGCCGAGGGCCCTGCGGTCGTGCGCCGCAAGAAATTCACCGCTCAGGCCGAGGCACTGGACACAGAGCTCGGCGATGAAGAGGTGTACGCGTGATCTGGCTCCGTCAGAGGGGGAGCACCGGGCCGGCCGCCGACGAACAGCGCACGCCCATCAAGTCCATAAACCCCTGAGTCCAGTCCGCCCCGTCCACAGCTGCTGACCGGCCTGCGCACGTATCCCGCGGGCCGATCATGCGAGTTGTCAGTGGCTGTTTCGTGGGATCGATTCGCCAAGGCATTACCGGCGCCGACGGCCAGCCGCACTGCGATGTTCACGCCGGCGAGGCGCCACGTCAGGGACATGGTGGACTGTTTCTGAACCTCGGGTGACGGTCTATCCGCGATCTGAAGGTGGCTTGGCAGTGTCGTCTGAGGGCGTTTCCGGTTTGCTGTGGAGGATCTCGCGGGCCTGCTCCGCGGCGCGGGTGATGCTCTCGCTGACGAAGTCGAGGAAGCGGGCGACGTTCTCCAGGCGGGTGCCGGCCGGGGTGCCGGGGCGCAGGACGCCGACGCCCTGCCGTGCGATCTCGACGATCTGGGCGGTGGAGCGGGCGCTGGCCATCATCGACTGGTACCAGACGTCGTCGTCGACGACGTAGCGCTCGCGGCGGCGTCCGTCGCGTTCCCGGCGGACCAGGCCCTGGCTCTCGAGGTACGTGATCGCTTTGGAGATGGACGCCGGGCTGACGTTCAGGCGTTGGACGAGCTCGGACGCGGTGAGGCTGCCGGCGTCGGTGAGGGTGAGGCAGGCCATCACTCGGGCCATCATCGTGGGCGCGCCCGAAGCCATGATGACGGTGGTGAACACCTCCTCGTACTCGCGCACGGCCTCGGCGTCGCGTCCGTAGGCCTGCACGGGCGCCTCCGCCCCCCGGGGCGCGGTCTGCCGGCGCCGGTGAGCGCGGCGTTCGGTGGCGCGGTGGGCGAGGTCGGCGCGGTAGGCGGTGGGGCCGCCGTTGCGCATCACCTCGCGGGTGACGGTCGAGGTCGGGCGGTCGAGGCGCCGGGCGATCTCCGCGTAGGCGAGGCCGTCGGCCAGTCCCAGTGCGATCTGCCGGCGTTCGGTCTGGGTGAGCCTGCCTCCCGGCATCGCGGTCTCCTTCGTGCTCTGTGGCTTCCTGGCGCTTCTCAGCGCTTCCCGGCACCTCCAGCATAGCGTTCACTCTCAATTCATTGCAATGCCCGAGCGGCTGACGTTGCGTTACTTTCAGGAGCGTTGCAACGATTTTAGAGGTCTCACCTGGCATTACGTCAGTTTCTTGCAACAAGCATGTTGAGTGATCTTTGAATGCAACGTAGCTTTTCCATCGTCAGAAACGAAGAGTCGAAGGAGAGCACGATGCAGAAGTTCGACACCCCCGCCCCGATCTCTGCCGTCCTGGACATCCCCGCGGGACGCATCCAGTTCATCGCCGCCGACCGCGCCGACACCACCGTCGAGGTCCTGCCCGCCGACCCCTCCAAGAGCCGCGACATCAAGGCCGCTGAGCAGACAGAAGTCGCCTACGCCGACGGCGTCCTGCGGATCACGGCCCAGGCCCCCGACAACCGGCTCTTCGGCCCTGCCGGATCCCTGGAGGTCACCGTCCAGCTGCCCGCCGGCTCCCGTGTCGAGGCCAAGGCCGCCAGCGCCGAGCTCCGCGGCGTCGGACGCCTCGGCGACGTCGCCTTCGACGGCGCGTACCGCCAGATCAAGATCGACGAGGCCGCGAGCGTCCGCCTCACTGCGATCGACGGCGACGTCGAGGTCGGCCGGCTGGGCGGCCCCGCGGAGATCAGCACCCAAAGGGGCGACATCCGGATCACCGAGGCCGTGCGCGGCACGGTCGTGCTCCGCACCCAGTCCGGCGACATTTCGGTCGCCGCCGCCGCCGGAGTCTCGGCCTCCCTGGACGCCGGCACCTCCTACGGCCGCGTCAGCAACGCCCTCAAGAACGATGGCACCGCCCAACTCGACATCCACGCCACCACCTCCCACGGCGACATCACCGCCCGCAGCCTCTAAACCCGCAGCCTGTAAAAGGAGCACCCCTCATGACCAACTTGGCCATCGCGGCGAACGGGCTGCGCAAGTCCTACGGCGACAAGGTCGTGCTCGACGGCATCGACCTGGCGGTGCCGGCCGGCACGGTCTTCTCGCTGCTCGGCCCGAACGGGGCCGGCAAGACCACCGCCGTCAAGATT
>NZ_JACEHE010000062.1 GCF_013778455.1 Streptomyces himalayensis subsp. himalayensis
CCCTACCCACGAGCGACTGCGCATCCTGGCCTCCTGGGCCGCCGAGCAGGACGTACCCGCTTCCCCCTCCCTCACCTGACCGCAGTCGGCCGCTTCTAGTGGAGCGGCGGATGGAACGGCCTACGCCCGTAGGCAGTGGCAGGCCAGTGCCTAAACGGGTGGGTGATGGTCTCCGCGCCGACACAGTCCTCGGCGCCTGCCTGCATCGCTTCCAGAGGGACCCGAACAGGACCGACCAGCCCGTGGCCCTTCAGGGCTGGTCATACCCGCATTCGCATTCCCCGGTGCTGCTTTTCCGTCGACGGCCACGCAATCCAGAGTGACATAAGGTCGCACGCGCAAAAAGGGGAGATTTCCTTCCTGGGATAAACCCCTGCGGGGTAAGGCACTCCCCATGCGGGGTAAGGCACTCCCCCTGAGGGAACGACCGGGCGGACCTTCGGCTGGCTCATGCGCCCACCGACTTTCGACTGCGACTACGAGCACACCCTTACCGCTCGGAAGCCATAATCACGTCGAGATGATCGACCTCATAGGCTGACGACTGACCCGAGAATCCGGCAAGAACTGGCGCCACCTGACTATTCGAACCAAAGACGCCCGCCGGGGCAGAACACTCTTTGAGCGTTCTGCCCCGGCGGCGCGCTTGGTTACTTCAGATTGCTCTGGAAGAACGTGGTCAACTTGTCGAACGGGATGAGGTTGACGCGATCGTAAAGATCCACGTGACCGGCGCCAGGCACAACCACTCGTTCCTTGGGCTCACCGGCAAGCCGGTAAGCCTCTTCAGTGAACTCCCTGGAATGGGCGTTCTCGCCCGTGATGAAGAGCATCGGACGAGGAGAGATCGTCTCGATGTCCTCGAACGGGTAGAAGTTCATGAACTTGGGGTTGCTGGTGAGGGTGGGATGCGTTGTGGTGTTCGGGCTATGACCCCTGGAAGTGCGGTAGAAGTCATAGAATTCGCGATCAATCTTGGTGGAGTTTTCATCCAGCTTTTCAGGCGTTCCGCCGGTGTATTTGGTTGCACCACCCGCGAACTCCGCATCGCGCTGTCGCGCTGCCTCCTCGATGATGTTCTTTCGCTGCTCGGGGATCACGGAGTGCTGGAGCCCGTTGCGGTTGGCGGCGCCCATGTCGTACATGCTTACCGTAGCGATGGCTTTGATGCGCGGATCGATCTTGGCTGCGCTGATGACGAAGCTGCCGCTGCCGCAGATCCCGATCGCGCCGATTCGCTCCCTGTCCACAAACTTCTTGGTGCGCAGGAAGTCCACCGCGGCACTGAAGTCCTCGGCATAGATGTCCGGCGAGACAGCGTTGCGAGGCTGGCCCTCACTCTCGCCCCAGAAAGACAGATCAAGGGACATGGTGACGAAACCCTGCTCAGCCATCTTCGTGGCATACAGATTTGCGCTCTGCTCCTTGACCGCCCCCATGGGATGTCCGACGACCATCGCCGGATTCTTTGCACTGCGATTCAAGTCCTTGGGTATGAACAGGTTCCCCACGACGTTCATCTGGTACTGGTTCTTAAAAGAGACCTTCTGAACGGTTACCCTGTCGCTCTTATAGAAGTTGTCCGCACCGTTGGACGTGTCCCCGGCCGCCAGGTTTCGCGTCGAATGGGCCACCGATGCCGAGGACGTGGTGGCCGTGTATCCGGTTGTGGCGAGTATGCCCACAAGGGCGGCACCGGCGCCGGCCAGCTTGATCAGGCGACGGCGTTTGAGTGTCCGCTGCGCGGGCGCTGTCGTCTCCATCGGCTCGGTGGTATCGGACGTTGTGTTCATTTTTGAGGCTCCTGGTGGTCTGTGTCGAGAAAGGCCCGGGCTCCGGAATTCTGGCGCGGGCTGCCGGGTTCGGTTGGTGGTCAGGGGCGAGCAGTTTCTTGATCGCGCGGCGCCGCTCCCTCACTTGCAGTTCTCGGCGGCATCGTCGAGTGGAAGTCGGGGTTGGGCCGTCGGAGCGGACGGCGACCGCGTTATTCACGGTTACATGGGGCGGAATGGGCGAAAAGAGGAGAATCTTGTCCCCCCTTCCCGTCGTAGGGCTTCCCCCGGGAATGCGCGGTCGGGCGATCAGGGAGCGGCTTCGATGGGACCTCGTCGGCGGTGGCGAGCCGCTCGGTGACTCTGTCGGCCGTGTGACCGATAGGTACAACATCGGTGCGTGGTGGCGTCGCCGCAGTAGCTGACCAGAGTGCCCCAGGGCGCCGACCTACGGGTCGGATCCCTCCCGCGCGCCGACGAGAGCACGAAGTCGACCGCGAGCGGATTGGCTCCCATCGCATCTCCGAATTCGCGGGCCCACCCCCGCGATACGTGGCACGGGCTCGGGCTGCGGAGTGCGGCAAGTTCGCGGTCCGGCGACCGCAGCTTGGATTGCGGCCCGTGCGACCTCGCTGACCCGGGGCGATCCGTTGCTGTGCTGCTGCGTTGTACTGCGGCAGCGTTACGGCTGGCCCCTGGGAAGCCGGACAAGGACGGTCTTGCCGACCTCGTCAGGGTCCGGGACAGTCCGGGCGGATCCACCGGCCTGGCGGGTCAGATCGGCGATGATGAGCAGTCCGCGGCCGCCGGTCGACGTGGCGTCGGGGGGCGTGGGAAGGGCGGGCCGCTGCGGATGTCGGTCGTGCACGGCCAGGATGAGCGTGCAGGGCTCCGTGGCAACGGTGATGCTGACCTGTGGGGAACGGTGTCCGGCGTGGACGACGCTGTTGGTGACCAGCTCACTGATGATCAGCAACGCGGTCTGCGTCACCTCGGTGTTCGGATCGAGCCCCAGGTCGGTGAGCGCGGCACAGGCGCGATGGCGTGCTTTGGGAACGGAGGCGGGTTGTGTGGGAAGGATGAACTGGCGGACGTGGCAGGTGCCGTAAGTGGGGGTCATAGACGTGATCCGGTGGCCAAGGCACGCGAGTGCCTGGTGGAGAGCTCGTAGAGCCTGGCCATTCCTCAGGGGGTTGCTTGCGGAGACCGAAACTGTTCCTCGGCCACGTCATTGACCTTGCCACCGTCCTGCGAGCCCGCAAAGGGGAGAGTTCCATCCCCCTATCGGCGGGCGAACGACGGCCGCGACGCCTACGGAATCCCTGGACTGCGGGCCGACGAGGGCTCGCCGCAGCAGGCGCCAGGGGCGCAGGTGAGCGGCCGCCGCCGCGACGCGGGGAGGGTCGACGAGGCGGCGGCCCTGGAAGGTCCGGCAGCAGCACGGGGGCAGGCTGCCGGATGGGTTGGTGTGCATTCCGGTCGACGGGCCCGCTCGCCGACTGCCCAGAGTGCATGGGTCTAGAGGAGTGCCTCGGCGGTGATGGGCAGGTCGCGGATGCCAACCACGTGGACGGCCGCGTGCGCGGCCGTCCACGCCATTGCGAGCCGAGTAGCTGGGCCATGCGTGGAGTCGAACTCCCGGCGCGGAGCCGCGAAGTGGCGTCTCGACAAGTCCGGATCGTACTGAACGCCGTTGGCGGCACCTTGGCATGTTCTCAGCGAGTTGCTTATTTACCTCTTACTCAAGGGTGAGAAAACCAAGGGGAGGACAAAACTCTCCCTGCCACGGGCATGACGTGTGATGCCAGACTTCCCGCATGGACGGCCGCGGCAGTGATGAGCGCGGTCGGCCAGGTCCGCGGTGACGACGTTCCCGCCTCCTGTTGTGCCGCTCTGTGCGGCCGATCCGTCCGTGATGCGAAGGCGTATGTATGTCCACTGATCTGCCTGAATCTGCTGTCCCACCACCCTCCACCGGCGCCGACGAGTCCTCCTCGGCGCCGACTCGGCGCACCTTCATCGCCACCAGTACCGCAGTCGGCGGTGCAGTCATTGCGGGCGGCCTGGTCGGAGGCACGTTCCTCTCCGGCTCGGACGAAGCCAGCGCTGCGCAGACGCCGCCCTCCAGCCGTGTCACCCTGACGGTCAACGGCACCCGGCGGACGGTGACGGTGGACAACCGCACGTCGCTGCTGGATCTGCTGCGGGAGGACTTCGGCCTGACGGGCTCGAAGAAGGGCTGCAACGCTGGTGCCTGCGGCGCGTGCACGGTGCTCGTCGACGGCCGACGGGTTAACTCCTGCCTGACGCTGGCCGTTCGGCTGGAGGGCGCCGACGTCACCACGATCGAAGGACTGGACAAGGGCGGCCGACTGCACCCGTTGCAGCAGGCGTTCATCGACGAAGACGCCTTCCAGTGCGGCTACTGCACCCCGGGCCAGATCATGTCTGGCGTCGGGTGCATCCAGGAGGGCCACACCGGCTCGCCGGACGAGATCCGGGAGTGGATGAGCGGCAACATCTGCCGCTGCGGCTGTTACACGAAGATCGTGCGCGCGGTCGAGCAGACCGCGGGCCGGAAGTAAGGATCGGCCACCATGCATCCCTTCTCCTACACCCGCGTCTCCGACACCCGTGAGGCCCTCGCTGCGGGAAGCCGCGGCGCCCGATACATCGCCGGGGGCACCACGCTGGTCGACCTGATGCGGGAGACCGTCGAACGGCCTGAGACGCTGGTCGACATCAGCGGCCTGCCGCTGCGCGAGGTCACCGCCACCGAGCGCGGCGGGCTGCGCATCGGCGCCCTGGTGACCATGTCCCAGGCCGCTGCCGACCGCAAGGTGCGCACTCTGTATCCGGTCGTCTCCGAGGCGCTGGAGCTGAGTGCTTCGGCACAGCTGCGGAACATGGCGACCATCGGCGGCAACATCATGCAGCGCACCCGGTGCACGTACTTCCGTGACGTGACCGCCGCCTGCAACAAGCGTGAGCCCGGCTCCGGTTGTGCCGCCCGTGAGGGCTTCAACCGCATGCACGCCATCCTCGGCACCTCCGACTCCTGCGTGGCCACCCATCCCTCCGATGTCGCTGTTGCGTTCGCGGCACTGGAGGCGACGGTGCACCTGCTGGGCCCGGACGGGGAGCGCACCGTCCCCTTCGCGGACTTCCTGCTGCGGCCGGGCAACACGCCGGACCGCGAACAGGCCCTAAGACAGGGCGTGTTGATCACAGCGGTGGAGATCCCCGCGCTGCCTCGTCCGCTCAGGTCCGGCTATCTGAAGGTGCGCGACCGGCAGTCCTACGAGTTCGCCCTGACCTCGGCGGCCGTCGCGCTGCATGTGCGCGGCGGTGTGATCCGTGAGGCGAAGGTCGCCGCCGGCGGCGTGGGCACCGTGCCGTGGAAGCTGCCCGCGGTCGAGCAGCACCTCATCGGTGAACGCCCGTCCGAGGCCCTGTGGGCAGCCGCCGCCGCGAAGGCGGCGGACGGAGCCCGCTCGCTTCAGCACAACCGCTTCAAGCCCCAGCTGCTGAACCGGACCGTCGAACGCCAGCTGCGCATCGTAGGAGAGAACGCATGAGTCCCCAGCCACAGGCAGCCGTGGGTGCGCCGCTGTCCCGGGTGGACGGCCGGCTCAAGGTCACGGGTAAGGCGCTGTACGCCGCCGAGCACGACGTCGACGGAGCTGTGCACGCCGTCATCGTCGACGCGAGCATCGGCCGCGGCCGCATCACCTCGATCGACACCCGCGACGCCCTGGCCCACCCGGGCGTGCTGCGGGTGATCCACCACCGCAACGCGCCGAAACTGCCGTACCGCGACAACGCCGGGTCGAACAACCCGGCCGGGCGCAGGCTCCGGGTGTTCCAGGACGACCGGGTGCTCTTCCACGGTCAGCCGGTCGCCGTCGTGGTGGCCGAGACCCTGGAGGCCGCGCAGCACGGCGCGAGCATCGTCAAGGTCGGTTACGACGCCGAGCGACCCTCGACCGACATGGCCCAGGCCCGGGCCGGCGAGCCGACCGACTACTCGCGCGGCGACACCGAGGCCGGGCTGCGTTCGGCGGCCGTGCGGCTGGACCTGACCTACCACCTGGCGCGCAACCACCACAACCCGATGGAGCCGCACGCCACCATCGCCCGCTGGAACGGCAACAGGCTCACCGTCTGGGACAAGACCCAGTGGGTGATGGGCACGCGGGACGAACTCGCAGCAGTGTTCAATCTGCCCGCGGACTCGGTGCGGGTCATCTCCCCGTTCGTCGGCGGCGGATTCGGCAGCGGCCTGCGCTGCTGGCCGCACGTCCCCATCGCCGCCCTGGCGGCGCGGGAGACGGGCCGCCCGGTCAAGCTCGTGCTGAGCCGCAAGCAGATGCACTTCGGTGTCGGCTTCCGGCCCTCCTACGAGTACCGTCTGCGCCTCGGCGCCGACCGGCGCGGCCGACTGGTCGCCATGGACCACGAGATGAACCACGAGACCTCCTCCTACGAGACGTTCGTCGAGGGCATCCTGGACCCGGGCCGGATGCTCTACAGCACCCCCAACGTCCGCCAGGCGTACCGGACGGTGCCGCTCGACGTGAGCACCCCGATCTGGATGCGCGGCCCGGGCCCTGCGACGGCGTCCTACGTGATCGAGTCGGCGCTGGACGAACTCGCCAACGAGCTCGGTATCGATCCGATCGAGCTGCGCCGACGCAACGAGCCGGCCGAGGACGAGTCGTCCGGACTGCCGTGGTCCACCCGCCGGCTGCGCGAGTGCTACACCGTGGGCGCCCGTGAGTTCGGCTGGGACCGCCGGCCCACCAGGCCACGCTCGCGGCGGGAGGGCGACTGGCTGATCGGCATGGGTATGGCCGCGGGCGTCTACCACACCGCGCGTATGCCTGCCCAAGCCCGGGTCCGACTGGACGCCGACGGCACAGCCGTGGTCGAAACCGCCACCAGCGACATGGGTCCGGGCACCTACACGTCCCACACCCAGGTCGCCGCCGACGCGCTCGGGCTGACCATGCGCGCGGTGACCTTCCGGCTCGGCGACTCGCTCTACCCGCAGACCGGGCCGCACGGCGGCTCGATGACCATGGCGAGTGTCGGCTCCGCCGTCCTCGACGGCTGCAACCGCGTCCGCCGACAGGCGATCGAACTGGCCGTCGAGGACGAGGAATCGCCGCTGTACGGGGTGGCCGCCGAGGACGTCGTGGTGCGCAGCGGCCGGCTGCACGTAAGGAACAACACGGCTCGCGGCGAGACGTACCAGCGCCTGCTGACCCGCAACAACCGCTCCCGCCTCGAAGCGGACGGCTCCTACGCCGGACCGTCGAGTCCCGAGCGGCACTCCTTCCACGCCTACAACGCGACCTTCGCCGAGGTGGCCGTCGACGCCACGCTGGGCCTGGTACGTGTGCGGCGGGTGCTCGGCGTGTACGACGCGGGCCGCATCATCAGCCCCAAGCTCGCCGACAGCCAGGCGATCGGCGGCATGGTGGGCGGCATCGGCCAGGCGCTGCTGGAACACACGGTCACCGACCACCGCGACGGCCGGATCGCGAACGCCAGCCTGGCCGACTACCTCGTCCCCGTCAACGCGGACGTCGCCGACCTCAGGGCGATCTACCTGGAGGGCGAGGACATGGAGGCCGACCCGCTCGGCGTAAAGGGGCTCGGCGAGGTCGTCATGGTCGGTGTGGCCCCCGCCATCGCCAACGCGGTCTTCAACGCCACCGGCCGCCGCGTCCGCGATCTGCCCATCACCGCCGAGGCGCTGCTCTAGCTCTAGCCCTGGCATTCCAGTGACGGGCCCACCGACCCGTCCGGCAGCCTGTCCCCCCGTCGGGCTGCCGGACGGTCAGGGCCGCCGCCGCGTACACGACCCCCGGCGACGCGGCGGCGGCCCGCCACCCCCTCCACGGCGAACCACGGAGACAGACCCATGCTGAACATCGCGGACACACTGCACCACTGGTGCCGCGAGGCACGCCCCTTCGCCCTGGCCACCGTCGTCGACGTCACCGGCAGCGCACCCCTGCCCGTCGGCACGTCGGTCGCGGTGGACGAGGACGGCAACGCGGTCGGCAGCATCTCCGGCGGCTGCGTCGAAGGAGCCGTCTATGAGCTGTGCCGGCAAGTGCTCCGCGACCGGGCCGCTCCCCAGCGCGCCTGGTTCGGGTACTCCGACGAGGACGCCTTCGCCGTCGGCCTGACCTGCGGCGGGGAACTCGACGTCCTGGTGCAGCGCATCAACCCCGCCACCCAGCCGCACCTTTCGACGGCCCTCGCCGAAGTGGTCCAGAGCCGGCCCGCCGCAGTGGCACACGTCATCGACGGCCCCGACAGGCTCGTCGGCTCCACCGTGGGTGTCCTCGGCGACGGCTCAGTCGCCGACGGAACACTCGACGGGGGGCCGGTGGAGCGAGCAGTGGCGGACCAGGCCAGGGCCCTTCTGCGGGCAGGGCGCACCGCCCGCATCTCGCTCGGCGGGGACACGGACACCTGCCCCGAACGGCTGTCCGTCCTGGTCCACGTCGCCGCCACCCGTCCCCGCATGCTGATCTTCGGCGCGGTCGACTTCGCCGCCGCCCTCACCCAGGCCGGCCGCTTCCTCGGCTACCAGGTCACCGTGTGCGACGCACGGCCCGTGTTCGCCACGGCCGCCCGTTTTCCGTACGCGGACGAGGTCGTGGTCGACTGGCCCCACCGCTACCTGGAACGCACCGAGGTGGACGCGCGCACCGCCGTCTGCGTCCTCACCCACGACGTCAAGTTCGACATCCCCCTGCTGCGCCTGGCCCTCGACCTGCCCGTCGGTTACGTGGGGGCGATGGGTTCCCGGCGCACGCACGAGGAACGCCTGCGCCTCCTGCGCGAGGCCGGGGTGTCCGAAGACCAGCTCGCCCGGCTGTGTTCCCCGATCGGTCTCGACCTCGGTGCCGACACGCCCGAGGAGACGGCCGTGTCCATCACCGCTGAGATCATCGCCCAGGCCAACCGGGCCAGCGGCCTGCCTCTGTCCCAGCGCACCGGCCCCATTCACCGGCCGAGCGTGCCCGGCCTGGACCGTGGGCCCACCACGCGCGGCCCTGACGGTGGTCGGCCCACCCTCGACGACGTGGCGACACGCGCCGGTGCGGCCTGCGGCACCGTCTCGCGCGTGGGCGACGGATCGACCCGGCCGTGAGGCCACACGGCAGCAGTAGAGGCCGCGCAAGCGTTTGGGTTCGGCGAGGACTCACTCGGCCGGCGCGCGCAGCACTGATATCGGCTTGGCCGAGAAAACCTTCCCTGCAAGGGGGGATAATTTCCTCCCATGATGCCGTTCTCCCGGAATACAGTTCTCCCCTTTTCGGGGTGGTCAGAAAATGGCAATCTGAAAGTCCTGGCCGCTTACGCGTACGGGACTTTCAGGGTTTTTATGCAGAGTTAACATTGCCGGTCATTTTGCAGTGTTAATGTCCCTGAAGATGTAAGTGGAGCGCGTGGGAAAGGCTGAGAAGAGGAGCATGATGCGACCTGCGGCGACCCAGTCCGTATTCGCGATTCTGGCCCTTCTTCTGTTCGGCCTGCAGATGTTCGGCTCCCCTGTGGCCTCCGCTTCAGCGCACACCGGTCACGCTTCTGTCCTCGTCGCCGCGGACGGTCCCGGACATGCCGACGGGGCCGACCAGGAGTTCGCCACGTGCGCCACGCATGAGCACGACGCCGAACCGAACGGTCTTCCGCGTACCCGGGACCGCCATCGCACCCCGGCCGATCCCGCGTCCCAGACGACGCAGCGGTGCCTGGTGGCGCGTGACGCGTGCTCAGGTCTCCTGACGGCAGTGCTGACCGGGCCCGTGGACGTGTACCGCGCAACGAGATCCTCGACGGTGCTCTCGCCTGCGGTGCTTCAGGTGTTCCGCTGCTGAACCTCCCCCGGGCACGAGCCGACGCACCATGCCCCACCTTCACCACGTCATGCCACCCGGTGTGACGGCGTGGGGCGATACGCCGTGCCTGTCTGCGCTTCCCAGTCCTTCCCCCTACACCGACGCGCCGTCACCGGCGCGCCAGGAGGAACTTCCGGCAATGCAGCCCCTCATCGATCACGCCCGCTCCTTCCGCAAGGCATCCGCGGAACGTCCCGAGGAGTTCGCCCGCCTGGCCGAAGGCCAGTCCCCGCAGGTGCTGTTCATCACCTGCTCCGACTCCCGGGTCGTACCTGCCCTGATCACGGGCGCCCGCCCCGGTGAGCTCTTCGAGCTGCGCACCGCGGGCAACATCGTCCCGCCGTACGCCTCCGGCACCCCGACCGGCGAGGCGGCCACCATCGAATACGCGGTGGAAGTGCTCGGGGTCACGGACGTCGTCGTCTGCGGTCACTCGCACTGCGGAGCCGTCGGTGCCCTCGTACGAGGCGAGGATCTGAACGCCGTGCCCGCCGTACGCGACTGGCTCACGCAGGCGACGGCCCGTCCCGAAGGCACGGACGCCGATCCGGCCGTCGCAGACGCCGTCCAGAACCACGTCCTGGCGCAGCTGCTGCGCCTGCGCTCCTACCCGTGCATAGAACGGCGCATCGCCGCGAGCCAACTGCGGCTGCACGGCTGGTACTACGAGGTGCACACCGGTGCCGTGCGCGAACACCGTGCAGGGACCGACACGTTCGAGGCCCTGTGAGCGCCGTGATGAATCTGACGACCAAATTCCCTCACCTGCGGCAGGACTTCGCCGCATCGCTCGTCGTATTCCTCGTCGCCCTGCCGCTGTGCGTGGGCGTCGCCGTCGCCTCCGGAGTACCAGCCGAACTGGGGCTGATCACCGGCATCGTGGGCGGTCTCATCACCGGCATGATGCGCGGCAGCAGCCTCCAGGTCTCGGGCCCGGCGGCCGGCCTGACCGTACTGGTCTTCGAGGCGGTCCGCGAGTTCGGCCTGCCGGTGCTCGGCGCGATCGTGCTGTCCGCCGGTCTGCTCCAGCTCGTCATGGGCGCCCTGAAGCTGGGGCGCTGGTTCCGGGCCATCTCCGTGTCGGTGGTCGAGGGCATGCTGGCCGGCATCGGGCTCGTGATCATCGCGAGCCAGCTGTACGCGGCGGCCGGAACGGAGGCGCCCGCCTCCGGCGTGGGCAAGATAGTCGGCCTCCCCGGCGCTCTGGCCGAGGCCGCGGGAAGCACCGCCGCCCTCGCCTCGCTCGCGCTCGGTGCCGCAACCGTCGCCGTGCTGGTGCTGTGGAAGCGGATGCCCAAGCGGGTGCAGACGGTGCCGGGCGCGCTCGCCGCCGTGGTGCTCACGAGCCTCGCCTCGCTGGCGTTCAGCCTGCCGGTGGCCACGGTCGAGGTGCAGGGCCTCCTGGGCGCGATCCCGCCGCCTGGCCTGGACGGCTTCGGCGAACTGGCCGGCCCCGCCGCCCTCGGCACCGTTCTCGCCTTCACTCTGATCGCGTCCGCCGAGAGCCTGTTCAGCGCGGCCGCCGTGGACCGGCTGCACGATGGTCCGCGCACCGAGTACGACAAGGAGTTGATGGGCCAGGGCACCGGCAACATCGTGAGCGGCGCGCTCGGCGCGCTGCCGATGACCGCGGTGATCGTGCGCAGCGCGGCGAACGTCCAGGCGGGCGCGCGGACCAAGGCGTCCCGGGTGCTGCACGGTGTGTGGCTGCTGCTGTTCGCGGCGCTGCTGCCGTCGGCACTGGGGCTGATCCCGATCCCCGCGCTCGCCGGCATCCTGATCCACGCCGGCTGGAAGCTGATCCCGTTCCGGCAGGTCGTCGCACTGTGGCGGGCACACCGGGGCGAGGCGCTGATCCTCGTCGTCACCGCGGTGGCGATCGTCGTGGTGAGCATGTTCGAGGGCGTGCTCATCGGTCTGGCCCTGTCCGTGGTGAAGACCGCCTGGGACGCCTCCCACATCAAGCTGGAGGTCGTCGACAAGGGCGCGGGCCCGGTCCAGGCGTACCTGTCGGGCAACGCGACCTTCCTCAGACTGCCGAAGATGCTCGACAGTCTGGAAGCGCTGCCCCAGGACCGCCCGGTGGAGCTGGACCTTTCGGGCCTGCACCACCTGGACCACGCCTGCCGTACGGCCCTGGAGAACTGGGTCGAGCGGCACAGGACGGTCAGCACGGAAAGCGTGAAGGTGACCGAGCTGGTGGCCTGATCCGGATCGCCACAGCGTGAAAGGGGCAACGCCCGGGTAATGGCCCGGGCGTTGCCCCTGCATTTGGGAGGAGTATTTTCTCCCAGGAGAAGAAGTCTACGGAGGAGGAAACGCCGCTCGCCGCAGTGGGAAATATCAGCGCGATGTGCCTCACATTCGGGAACGGTCGGAATACCGTCGGGCGTCTTTCCTTTCTCCAGGCCAATTATCTGGCGTGGGGAAAGGAAAGGGATTCTTCCGTGACATTGCTCGACCTGCTCATCGCGCTGGCCGTGCTGCTTTTCGCCGCGTCCGGTTTCCGCCGCGGGCTCGTGGCCTCCCTGGCCGTGCTCGCGCTGACCACGGCGGGTGCACTTGTGGGCCTCGCCCTGCTGCCCTGGGTCCTCGACAAGGTCGGCGACTCCTCGGCCGCAGTGAACACGGCCACCTTGCTCACTTTGCTGGTCCCGGCCGCGACCGGCGCCGCGCTTGCCCGGCGGCCCGCGCAATGGCTGCGCGGCCGGTTTCTTGCTCGCGGCCCGCTGCGCCATCTCGACGGCGTGGGCGGCGCGCTGGCGGGTGCCGCTGCGCTGCTCGGCGTCGTGTGGATCGCGGGCAACGCGACTCTGGGCTCCCCGTACACCTCAACCGCCCTGCAGAGCCAGATCCGTGAATCGACGACGATGAACGCCCTCGCCGACCGGCTGCCTCCGCAGACGGCCGGGTGGGTCAACCGGGCCTCCGGTGCGCTCACCGAGGCCGGCTTCCCACACGTCCTCAACCCCTTCCAGAGCGAGCCGGCCACCGGGGTAGCCGAGCCCTCGGGCGATGCCGTGACCGCCGCGGCAACACGCGCCGCACAGCAGAGCACGGTGAAGGTCACCGGCGCGGTCGAGAACACCAGGCGCGTTTCACAGGGCAGCGGATTCGTCTACGGCGACGGCCTGGTGATGACCAACGCCCACGTCGTCGCCGGCGTGGATCGTCCCTCCGTCCAAATCGGCGGGACCGGCGAGCAGCTGCCCGCGACCGTCGTGCTGTACGACGCGGACATCGACGCCGCGGTCCTGCGCGTGGCTGATCTGCACACTCCGGCCGTCTCGTTCGCCACGGACGATGCGACGAGGGGTGACTCAGCCGTGGTCGCCAGGTACCCGGAGAGCGGCGGCCTGGACCTGCAGGGCGCCACGGTGGCCATCCGGATGAACGCCACCGGCCTGGACGTATACGGCGAGTCCACGGTGACGCGGGACGTGTTCCAGGTCCGCTCCACCGTCCGCCCGGGAAACTCGGGCGGACCCCTGCTGACCCGTGACGGGCAGGTGTACGAAGATGGTCTTCGCCCGTTCGACCGCTCATCCGGACACTGGATACGCACTGGCCGCCGACCAGTTGCGAGCCCTCGCCGAACAGGGCGTCCGGGCCTATGGGCCCCTTGGGACGCGGGCCGTGACCTTGTAGCCGCCGGCGGCCCGGCACACGGGTGCCCGTCCCCGCAGGCAACTCGCGCGGGGACGGGCGTGGCGTCAGCTGAAGTGGACGGCCTTCGCACCTGCGGCGGACGGGCGATGGCCCGCTGCGTGCGGTCGCCGTCATGGTGCGGACCCGACTCTCTGCCTGTGGGGGCAGTTATCGCACGGCGCGTACCAGACTCAGGTAGCGGTCCCAGTCCCAGGAGGGACCGGGGTCGGTGTGGGTGGCGCCGGGGACTTCGTCGTGGCCGACGATGTGCTCGCGGTCGACGGGGATGTCGTAGCGGGCGCTGATGTCGGCCGCCAGCTCGGCGGAGGCACGGTAGGCAGCGTCGGTGAACCAGCGGTTCGGGGCGTCGACGAAGCCCTCGTGCTCGATGCCGATGCTGCGTTCGTTCCACTCCCTGTTGCCCGCGTGGTACGCCACGTCGGCCTCCCGGACCAGCTGGGCGATGTGTCCGTCGGAGGCGCGGACCAGGTAGTGGGCGGCGGCGCGGTGCCCTGGGTCCTGGAAGGCCCGAGCGGCACTCGCGAAGCGGGACTGGGTGACGTGGATGACGATGCGGTCGATGGTGTAGTCCTCGGGCCGGTTGGCGTAGCGGTAGTTGGCGTCCGATGCGGCCGTCCACTGGGCGGAGGACTGGTCGACTGTTCCGCTTCGGAGTGCCCCGCGTTGTCCCGGCAGGTCACTGCCGACGCTGACCGCCGCGCCGCCGAGGCCGAGGGTGAGTGCGGCTCCCGCGCCGAGCAGGAGCACCCGGCGCGTGACGAGGGGACGGGGCGGCTCGCGGCGAGGCGGTGGCAGCGCCCTGGTGGGTATGTCGTTCATGGTGTGCTGTCTGTGAGTGGGCCGGCGGTGTGGGAGGCATGGTTGCCCTATCGACAGCGGCGCTGCTCGGCGCGCGACCGCTTTCCCCGGCCGGGGTCAGGCGATGGTGCGCGAGGCGGGCAGGTGCTGGTCGGCGGCCCAGGAGGCGAGGATGCGCAGCCGTTCGTGGGTGGGC
>NZ_JACEHE010000063.1 GCF_013778455.1 Streptomyces himalayensis subsp. himalayensis
TTAGGATCGGTTGAGGTCGAGAGTGCGGACCGGATGTTGTTTCCACGCCTGAGGGGCGGTGGTGGCGATCACGGCTCCGTCGGGGCGGTCCGGGCTGGGCTGGGCCGCGTACAGGGTGTGCGCGGTGGCCCAGGTGGTCTCTCGCGCAACGGCCAAGGCAGCGGGCAGATCCAGTTCGAGAACAGTGATGCCGGGCAGGGCCGCGAAATGCTCGACCGTTCCCGGCCGGGCTCGGTCGGCCTCCACAAGCGCACACGCCGTGGCGTAGAGGAACCAGCCCGGCTCGGCGTGCGAGCGGTGGATCAGCCGGGAGGCCAGGATGTTCCCGCGGCCGGCAGCCACCATCGCGGTGTCGTCAAGAAGGACGTGCACAGGGCTGCTCACGCGGCGTCCGCCTGGGCCAGGCGCCGGTCCAGTTCAGCATCGAGCGCATCCTGCTCACTCTGGCTCGGGTCGTAGCCGTTCCACTCCCGCAGCACCGTCCGCGCTTTCTCGGCCCGCTCGGCCCGCTCGGCCGGGGTGAGCAGGGTTTCGGCGAGGCGCGCGAGGTAGGCGCGCAGGGACATCCCCTCGGCGGCCGCGATCTCGGCGAGCCGATCGCGGGCCTCAGCAGGGATACGGACATTGGCGTCGGACATGGTCGGGCTCCCTCCACTCACCCCGACAGCATACGGGTACGCACCCGTACCCGCACCGATCCTGAAGTAACGCGACGACGTCGCGGGCGAGGGTAGGCGTAGACGGCCACGGGCGTGTCCACCGCGTAGCAGTGACAAGTTGCCGGCACTCACGGGCGAGCGCCGCCTGCTCACCTGAACGGCAAAGTCACCCCCTCCGGAATGAACCCCCAGGCCAGCGGTCTGGGTGTTGTCTATTGTCCGGACCCTGCGGGAAGTGCCCGGCCGCGGGCGCAGGATCCACCGAGAGCGTCCGGGTTGCGGACTGCGCCAGGGTCAGCAGCTGAGCCCTGCCTCGATCCCCCGGTCCTGGGCGTGGAGCCGAGCGTCGATCTCCGCCACCAACGGTGTGTCCTCTGCGAGTTCCGGGGCGCCGAGGATACGGAGCAACTCGCGTACCGCGTCGGCCTGATGGTGCTGCCAGGCCTGCCGCAGTCTGTCGGCTGCCGGATCATCGATCCGCTCGTCCCGGGTGTATCGGGCCCACGCGGCGAGGGCCGTCGCCAGTACGGGGGTGTCGTGGCCCGCGGTTCGCAAGTCCCGCAAGGGTGCCAGCCATCGCTCCGGGATCTTGAGCGAACCGTCCATCGCGATCTGCTCGGTCCGGTGGTGCATCGCGTGGTTGCCGAAACGGACCAGCAGGCTGTCGACGTACGCGGGGATGTCGAGGTCCGCTGCCGAGGTCAGGCTCTGGGCGACCTCTGTGGCGTAAGCCCGCACCACCGGCTCTCCCCATGGGGTGTCCATGACGTCGGCCACGGTCCGGCAGCCGGCGGCCAGGCCCAGATAGGCGAGGAGTGAGTGTGAGCCGTTGAGCAGCCGGAGCTTCATCACCTGGTAGGGGGCTACGTCGGGGACCAGCTGTGCGCCGGCGGTCTCCCACTGCGGCCGGTCGGCGGCGAAGGCGTCCTGGAGCACCCACTGGGTGAACGGCTCGCCGACCACGGCCCCTTCGTCCCGCAGGCCGAGGGCGGCTTCGGCGGCGTGCAGGTCAGCCGCGGTGGTCGCGGGCACGATGCGGTCGACGACGGTGGAGGGGAAGGCGATCGAGGAGTCGATCCACTCCAGGAGGCGGTCGCGGTCGCTCCACGAGGTCGCGGCCACGAAGTCGAGCACCAGGCGACGTACTACCTGGCCGTTGTCGGCCATGTTGTCGCAGGGAGCGATGGAGAGCGGAGCGCCCGTGTGACGGCGCGCGCGCAGTCCGGCGGCCAGCTGTCCGACCACGGTTGCCGGGACCGGCGCCCCGGCCAGGTCGCTGAGCACCTGGGGGTCCGTCAGGGCCAGCCCGCCGCCGACGGGGTCCCGTCGGTAGCCCTTCTCGGTCACCGTGGTGGTGATGACGGTGACGTCGGGCGAGGCGATCAGCCCGATGAGTCGCTCGCCGTCACCGGTCGCGTGGAGTACGTCGGTCACCGAGCCGACCACGCGGGTCCGCGGGCCGTCGGGCTCGCGCAGCGTCAGCGAGTACAGCCCGTCCTGGGGGCGCAGCGCGTCGACGACGGTGCGGCTGCGCTGCGAGACGCCGACGATGCCCCATCCGGCGCTGTGCCGGGCCTCGGCCGCTTCGGTGTAGACGGCCTGGTGGGCGCGGTGGAAGGCGCCGATGCCCAGGTGCACGATCCGCGGGCGCAGGGCGTCCGGGTCGATTGCCGGTCGGCTCTCGGACGGGAGGGCGCCAAGGGTCTTGCGGGAGAGTCGCTCATGGGTGGTCACCAGTCGTGCACCGATCCGTCCGTCCTGCGGCCCACCGGCAGGTACTTGGGGTTGTACGGGAAGCGCGCGGCCGCCTCCTCGTCGAGTTCGACGCCGAGGCCCGGGGCGGGCGAGGGGTGGAGGGCGCCCTCGTGGAACTCGTACGACGTGTGGAAGACCTCGTGGGTGAGCGGGGAGTGCTCCATGTACTCCTGGATGCCGAAGTTCGGCACGGTCACGTCGAGGTGGACGGCGGCGGAGAGGCTCACCGGCGAGAGGTCGGTGGCGCCGTGCGAGCCGGTGCGCACCTGGTACAGCTCGGCGAGGTTGAAGATGCGCCGCAGGTGGGTGATGCCGCCGGCGTGGGACACCGAGGCGCGGATGTAGTCGATGAGGCGCTCGGTGATGAGCTGCTGGCAGTCCCAGATGGAGTTGAAGACCTCGCCGACGGCGATCGGTGTGGTGGTGGCCTGGCGGATCTGGCGGAACGACTCCTGCAGTTCGGCGGGTGTCGGGTCCTCCATCCAGAACAGCCGCAGGTCCTCGAGCCGACGGCCGAGCCGGCCGGCCTCGGTGGGGGTCAGCCGGTGGTGCACATCGTGCAGCAGATGGAAGTCGAAGCCGAACTTCTCCCGTACCTCGGTGAGGTAGCCCGGGGCGAAGTCGAGGTATGCCTCGGTCGACCACAGCTGTTCCTCGGGCAGCGATGTGGCCGCGGGTTCGTAGATCGCGCCGTGGCGTACGCCGTAGCTGCCCGGGGAGCCGGGGACGGCGGCCTGTGCCCGGATCGCCTGGTAGCCGAGGTCGCGGAAGCGGGCGACGTCGTCGAGCAGTTCGTCGACGCTTCCGCCGCTCGCATGGCCGTAGACCATGGCGCCGTCACGGGCGCGGCCACCCAGCAGGTCGTACACCGGCATGGCGGCGACCTTGCCCTTGATGTCCCAGAGCGCGATGTCCACGGCCGCGATCGCGGTCATCGTCACGGGGCCGCGTCGCCAGTAGGCCCCCTTGTAGAGGTACTGCCACATGTCCTCGATGCGGTCGGCATCGCGTCCGATGAGCAGCGGGACCAGATGGTCCTGGAGGTAGGAGGCCACGGCGAGTTCGCGGCCGTTCAGGGTCGCGTCGCCGAGGCCGGTCACGCCGTCCGATGTGGTGATCTTCAGGGTGACGAAGTTGCGGCCCGGCGAGGTGATGATGACCTTCGCCTCGGTGATGGTGGCCATGGGTGCTGCTCCTCTGCTGTGCCGCGCCGCCGGCTTCCTGCGGGGTGCCGGCGGCGCCGCGTGGTGCTGAACTGTCGGTCAGTGGCGCCCGGCGCCGATCGGCGCGGTCTCCTCGCTCGCCGTGGTGTCGTGAGTGACCTGCGGCCAGTGCGCGTACTCGCGGCCGCCGCGGCGGCCGGGCGCGGTCTCCGGCATGAAGCACAGGGCCACGATGCTGACCGCGATGAGGGCAGCGACGTACACGGCGACCCAGGTGAACGAGCCGTCGCCGGCCAGCAGCAGCGCGGTGGCCACCACGGTGAAGGGGCCGCTGGCGAGCATCGATCCGAACTGCCAGACGATCGAGATGCCGCTGTAGCGGGCGACCGAGGGGAAGAGTTCGGGGAAGTACGAGGCCTGCGGGGCGTAGGTGCCCGCGTGGCCGAAGGCCAGCCCTGCGATCAGCAGCAGCACGATCACGGCCATGTCGCCGGTCTGGATCGCCTTGAAGGCGGGCACGACCAGCAGCAGGTTGAGCACGGCTGCGGCCAGGTAGACCGGGCGCCTGCCGACGCGGTCGGTGAGCCTGCCCAGGAGCGGGATCATGACCAGCTCGGCGCCGATCGCGATCAGGACCGCGTTGAGCACCATGCCGGAGTCGACGCCCTGGTCCTTGGCGTATGCGACGAGGAAGACGGTGTAGAAGGGGAAGACCGCGGCCTCGACGAACTTGGTGAACAGTCCGCCGAACACCTCGCGGCGGTTGTTCCGCAGCAGCAGCTTCACCGGCGCGGTCTGGGCCGCCTGCGTGTCCTTCGCGGCTTTGAAGGTCTCGGACTCGTTGATCCGCAGCCGGATGAACAGGCCGATGACCACGACCAGCGCGCTGAGCAGGAACGGGATCCGCCAGCCCCAAGCCAGGAAGGCCTCGTCGGACAGCTGGGTGGTGAGCAGGGCGAACAGCCCCGTGGGGATGAGGTAGGCGGCCGGGGAGCCGAGCTGGACGAAGCTGGCGTAGAAGCCCCGTCTGGCCGGCGGGGCGGCCTCCGCGGTGAGCAGAACGGCGCCGCCCTGCTCACCACCGACACCGAAGCCCTGGATGAGGCGCACCAGCACCAGGATGACCGCGGCCCAGATGCCTATCTGGTCGTACGTCGGCAGAAGTCCGACGGCGAAGGTGCCGAGGCCGGTGAGCAGCAGGGTGAAGACCAGGGCCTTCTTGCGGCCGATCCGGTCGCCGATGTGGCCCCAGACCAGGCCGCCCAGCGGGCGGGCGAAGAACCCCACGGCGTAGGTCGAGAAGGCGGCGAGCGTGCCGACCGCCGAATCGACCTCCGGAAAGAAGACCTCGTTGAAGGCGAGAGCGGACGCGGTGCCGTAGATGAAGAAGTCGTAGTACTCGGCAACGGTGCCGATAACGGATGCTCCGACGGTGCGCCGCAGCTCCTTCGGTGGTGTCGATGCCACCGGTGCGGCGCTGTCGTGTCCGCTCATAAGGCTGCCTCCTTGCAGTCCAAACGCTACCCAAGTCCCCTTCCGTCGGCTACCATACAAGTACTTCAGTCGCGCTCGTCAAGGGATGGGAGAGCCCGGATGGCATCCACCGAAGGACTGCACGCCGCACGCGCCCGGGGCCGCAACACCCGGCAACTGGTCCATGAGCTGCTGCGCTCGCGGATCATCAGCCTTGACCTGGAGCCCGGGGCGGCCCTGTCGGAGAACGACCTCGCGGCCGAGCTCGGCGTCAGCCGGACCCCCGTACGGGAGAGCCTGATCCTGCTCGGGGAGGAGGGACTCGTCGACGTCTACCCGCAGCTGGGGACCTTCGTCTCGCGCATCCGCGAGCGAGACATCGCCTCCGCGCAGTTCATCCGCGAGGCACTCGAGTGCGCGGCCCTGCGCGATGGCGTGACCAAGGCGACCGCGCATGACGTGGCTGAACTCAGAGCCCTGCTGGTCGCCCAGACCGAGGCCGAGCAGCGAGAGGACCCGGAGGCGTTCTTCCGACTGGACGAGCAGTTCCACGCCCGGCTCATGGCCGCGGGCGGACATGCCGAGGCTTGGCCGGTCGTGAGCCAGGCCAAGGCCCAGCTCGACCGGGCGCGACGCCTGTCCCTGCCGCTCACCCAGCAGCTCTCCCTACTGATCAGCCAGCACACCGCGGTGGTCGATCAGCTCGAACAGCACGATCTGGACGGGGCCGACCAGGCCCTGAGGGGACATCTGCGTCAGGTCTTCACCGACGTGGAGACCATCCGGGCGCAGCACCCGGAGCTCTTCAGCGACACGGACGCCCCGGTCCGACCGCGCCGTGACACACGTCGCCGGACAGGCGTTCCCGACGCCGGCTGATCTTCCCCTGCCTGCCGCCACACGCTCAAGGGACGAAAAACCATGCACACAGCGAACCAGCACTCAGCGGCTCCACGGCAGCCGCTGAGCCGCACCCTGCTCGAGAGCCGCATCATCGCGGTCCTGCGGGCCTCCGATGCCCGATACCTGCTTCCGGCCGCCGAGGTGCTGGTGGAGCAGGGCATCCGCAGCATGGAGGTCACCCTCACCACGGCTGGAGGCCTCCAGGCGATCTCCGAGTTGCGGGCCACGCTGCCCGACGAGGTCGAGGTGGGGGCGGGCACCGTCCTGTCCGTCGAGGACCTCGACGCGGTGCTCGACGCGGGCGCGGCCTATGTGGTCACCCCGCACACCGATGCGGAGCTCATCCGAGCCGCGGTGGCCCGCAAAGTGGCGATCATCCCGGGCGGGCTGACCCCCACCGAACTCAGGACGGGTTGGGCGGCCGGCGCGAGCGCGGTCAAGCTCTTCCCCGCCTCCACCGTCGGACCGCAGTACGTCAAGGACCTCCACGGCCCCTTCCCGCAGATGCCCGTGATCCCCTCCGGAGGCGTCGGCAGGGCGACTGCCGGCGACTGGATCAAGGTCGGCTGCCCTGCGGTCAGCATGGGCGGCCCCTTGCTCGGCGACGCCCTGGAGGGTGGCGACCTGGCCGCACTGCGCGAGCGTGCCAAGCAGGCCGTCGAGTCCGTGGCCGCCGCAGCGCAGGAGGCCGGTCGTGGCTGAACTCATCCGCAGCGGCGTCGTCACCGTCGGCGAGACCATGGCACTGCTGGCCGCGGAACGCACCGGGCCGCTGAGCCATGTGCCCAGCATGTCCGTGGGCGTCGGCGGCGCCGAGAGCAACGTGGCCATCGCCCTGCGGCGGCTCGGCGTGCCTGCCACCTGGATCGGAAGGGTGGGCGAGGACTCCTTCGGCAAGCTCGTCCTGCGCGAGCTGCGGGCCGAGGGGCTCGACGTACGCGGGATCGTCGACCCTGCAGCACCCACCGGGCTGATGGTCAAGGAACGCCGCACGGCCCGGTCGCTGGGCGTGTGGTACTACCGCGCCGGCAGCGCGGGATCCCGGCTGCGGCCGGAGGACATACCCGAGGGCGTCCTCGCCCATGCCGCCCTGCTCCATGTCACCGGTATCACCCCGGCGCTGTCCGACTCGGCCGCGGATGCGGTGCGCCACGCGATCGGACTCGCCCGCCGGCACGGTCTGACCGTGTCGTTCGACGTCAACTACCGCAGCAAGCTGTGGTCTCGCGAGGCGGCGGGCAAGGGCCTGCTCGACATCGTGCGCGCGTGCGACGTCGTCTTCGCCGGCCCCGAGGAGGCCTCGCTCTTCGTCCCGGAGGAGGAGAACCCCCACACTCTGGCGTCCGCGCTGTGCGACCTCGGTCCCTCGCAGGCCGTCATCAAACTCGGCGCCCAGGGCTGCGCAGCAGTGATCGACGGCGAGCAGTACTCCCGCCCGGCGGTGAAGGTCGACGTGGTCGACTCCGTGGGCGCCGGCGATGCTTTCGTCGCCGGATACCTCGCCGAACTGCTGGCCGACGCGCCGCCGACCGTACGCCTGGACACCGCCGTGACCACGGGTGGCTTCGCCTGCACGGTGCCCGGCGACTGGGAAGGACTGCCCACCCGCGCCGAGTTGGGGATCCTGGGCAGCGCGGAGGACGTCATCCGGTAGTCACTGCGGCGATTCGCTGCGCGTGCCTGGCATTGCCGAGTGACCTGCGCAGCCCGGCCGCCCCGATGGCCGGGCTGCCGGTGCCGATGGCGGCCCAGCCGTGGGCGAGGAAGGGGACGAGTGGGCCCGTCGCCTCCTCGATGAGGACGGTCGTGGGGTCTTCCGTAATTCTCGTTCGCCGGTGTGGTCCTCCCCCACCCGGCTGGTGCCGAAGCCGAAGTAGACGTCGGTCAGCCTTCCGCTGTAATTGTGATGGCGTCGAAGGCGCCGTGCAGCCGTGGGCACTGCGACCGGCGGCTGCCGCGGATCTGGGCATCAGCCGGAAGACGCTGCGAGCACAAACATGAAGGACGTCCCGGTGAGCGAGGCCACGAGGCAGGAGCAGGAGGCTGAGACAGCGGCCTGCGCGGAGAGTTGAGGGCCGTGCGCTGGTGCTGCGTTCCTCTTCGGCTGTGTATATGGCCTGGTGGCGTGGCGGGGACGGCTCCAGCTCATGGTTTCGCCAGTTCGGCGCGGATCTGAGGGAGCACTTTCGTGCCGAGCAGTTCGATGCCGCGCAGGTAGTCGCGCTGCGGCATACCGCCGATGTCCATCTGAAGGATCTGGCGGGTGTGACCGAGCAGTCCGTGCAGGTGGAGGATGCGGTCGGCGATCTCGTCGGGGCTGCCGACGAAGACCATGCCGTCGGGGCCGTAGGCCGCGGCGCGGTCGGCACGTGACGGGGCGGGGCGGCCCAGTTCGGCGCTGCCCTCGGCCATCATGCGGTGCTCGTACTCCAGATACGTCGACCGGGCCTGGGTGCCGGACTCGGCGACGAACCCGTGCACCGCGACCGCGATGTCGGCCCGCTCGGCGGGGTGACCGGCCTGGGCCCAGGCGGCACGGTAGGAGTGCCCGTAGCGCGCCCAGTGCTCGGGGGTGCCGCCGAGGATGCCGAGGAACATCGGCAGCCCCAACTCGACGGCACGGTAGACCGACTCCGGGCTGCCGCCGGTGCCCAGCCAGATCTTCAGCGGCTCCTCGGGGCGGGGGAAGACGGTGACGTCCTGCAACGGCCTCTTCCGGTGCGGGCCGCGCCAGGTGACGTTCTCGCCGGCGTTGACCGCCCTCAGCAGGGCGAGTTTGGAGGCGTACAGCATGTCGTAGTCGTGCTCGTCGTGGTCGAACAGCGGGAACGTGATCGTCGACGATCCGCGTCCGGCGACCAGCTCGATGCGTCCGGGAGCGAGGGACGCGGCCGTCGCGAGCTGCTGGAACACCCGGATCGGGTCGTCGGTCGACAGGACGGTGACCGCGGTGCTGAGCTTGATCCGGTGGGTGGCGGCCGCGGCGGCGTTGACCACGGAGGTGGGCGAGGACAGCGGCATGGCCCGCATGTGGTGCTCGCCCACCCCGAAGTAGTCCAGTCCCACCTCGTCGGCGAGCTTGATGGCCTCCAGCACATCGCGGATGGCCTGGGCGGTGGGGCCGCGGCGGCCGTCGGGCAGGCGCGGGGTGTTGCCGAAGGAGTAGACGCCGAGTTCGAAGGTCATGGCGGGGTCCTGGCTTCAGTTGCTGATGGCGGGCATGGCCCGCCGGTAGCGGGTGTCGGTGAGTTGGGAGACGAGGAACGCGGCGATGTCGGCGCGGCTCATGGCGGAGCCGACCTTGTCGTGGCCGAGGAAGCCGGAGCGGAAGCGGCCGTTGGCGGGCTTGTTCGTCGGGTTGGTGATGCGGGCGATGGTGTAGTCGAGGCCGGAGCCGGTGACGGCCTCGGTCATGCCCTTCAGTTCGGCCAGCGCGTTGGGGAACATCAGCCGGGCCATGACGGGCAGCACCTTGTGCTTCCAGTGCGGCTTGTCGCGGGGGTCGGCCAGTGAGGGTGTGGCCAGGCCGGTGAAGCGGGCCACCTTCTGCGCCTCCATGACCTGCACGATGGTGCGGGTGCCGTCGGTCACCGCGGTGCCGGTCGTGGACCGTTTCAGGGAGGGGCCGAGCGCGCTGATCACCGCATCGGCGCCGCTGACGGCCTGCTCGACGGCATCGCGGTCGGACAACTGCCCGGTGACGACCGTGAGATGGGAGTGGGTGAGGGCGAGCTTGGCGGGGGTGCGGACCAGGGCGGTGACCTGGTGTCCGTCGTCCAGGAGCTGCTGGACGACGAGGCGGCCGATGCCGCCGGTCGCGCCGAAGACGGTGACACGCATCAGGGGTTCCTCGCAGTGGCGGTCAGAAGGAGGGGATCAGAAGGAGGGGTCAGAAGCTGTACGGGCCGAAGCGGCCCCAGGCCACCAGGGCGGCCAGGATCAGCAGGACGGCGTTGAAGGCGATCGCGCCGGGTTCCTTGCGCCGGGCATGGGTGATCGCGGCCAGCACCATCACCACGACCAGGCCGGTCGCGGCCAGCGGGGTCAGTACGGGGGCTATGCCGGTGGCCGCGGGCAGGATCAGCCCGAGCGCGGCGGCGAACTCCACGATGCCGATGAAGCGGACGGTGGCCTGCGAGAAGTCGGCCGCCCACGGCAGCCGGCCGACCAGCTTGTCCTTGGGCTGGGTGGACTTCATGACGCCGGCCATGGCGAACATGGCGGCCAGCACGGCTTGCACGATCCACAAGAAGACGTTCACGTATGGATTCCTTGGCAGTGGGGGACGGGGTGGGGGAAGGAGCGGACGCTCCCTCCCGGGAGCGGGGTGGGCCGGCCGGTCAGGCGTTGAAGACGGCCTCGGAACGGTCGCGGTTTTCGTGCAGGTCCCAGTACAGGGGCGCGATCTGTTCGGGCGTGGCTGTGGGGATGCCCTCGGGGCCGCCGTCACCGATCCACACGTTGATCGCCACGTGGGCGGCGTGGACGCCAGTGCCGGCCAGCTCGTTGTGCAGGTTGATCGCCCAGTTGCGCAGGGCTGCGGCGGCCGCGTTGACGTTGGCGAGCATCGGCACCACGGGGTTCACGGAGCCGCCGCCGGTGGTGAACAGCAGGGTGCCTGCCCCGGCCTCGCGCATGGCGGGCAGCACCGTGCGGGTGGCGGCGACGGCACCGTAGAAGTTGTACTCGATCTGCGGCTGCAGATTGTCCACCGTGACTTCCGAGGGAGCGGCCATGGTGAGGCCGGGCACCGGGGAGTGCGGGGCCGGGGAGTACTCCAGTACGTCGATGCCGCCGAAGCGGGCCTTCGCGGCGTCCAGGGCGGCGATGAGGGAGGGCCGGTCCAGGACGTCGGCGGGGAACGCCTCTGCGGTGATGCCTTCCTGGCCGAGCTGGTCGACGAGCGTTTCCAGCTTCTCCTTGGTGCGGGCGATCAGGGCGATGTCGAAGCCGCGGCTGCCGAAGGTGCGGGCGATGGCCAGGCCCATACCGGGGCCGGCGCCGATGATGGCAATGGTGGGCACGATCAGATCTCTGTCCGTGAAGCGATGAATGTGATGAATGTCAGGAGCAGGCGATGGCGATCTTGCCGAGTGAACCGGCACCGAAGGCGGCGAAGGCCTCCGGAGCCTGCTCCAGCGGGTAGGTGGCCGTGACCGGCACGCGCAGTGCGCCGGAGGCGACCTGCTCGGCCAGGGCGGTCAGGGTCTGGGCGTTCGGGTCGGCCACGATCGAGTGGACAGTGACGTCCTGGCCCTCGACGGCGTCCTTCGTCAGGCCGAGGGTGGAGGCGATCCGCCCGCCCGGCCGCAGCAGGCCCGCAAGCTGAACGCCGTCGCCCGCCAGGTGCAGCACCGCGTCCACGCCGTCCGAGGCGATCGCGCGGACCTGGGCCTCCAGGTCACCGGTGTAGTCCACCAGGTGGACCGGCTCCTTGGTCAGGCCGGTGACGAAGTCGGCCTCCGCGCCGGGACGGGCGGTGGCGATAACACGGGCGCCCCGGGCGGCCGCGAGCTGGGCGGCCAGCGCGAGCCCACCCCGCCGGTGGCGCCCGACACCAGCACCGTCTCGCCCTCCGCCGGGGCCACCGCGTTCAGGCTGTCCAGGGCGGCCGTTCCGGCCAACCCCAGCGCGCCCGCGTCCGGCACCGCCAGTCCCGCGGGGATGCGGGTGACGCCGTAGGCAGCGGATGCGAAGACGTACTCGGCCAGCGCCCCGGTGCCCAGATACGGCTTCATCGCGACGCCGAAGACCGCGTCGCCGACGGCGAAGCCGTCCACGCCCTCACCGAGCGCCTCGACCGTGCCCGCGAAGTCCTTGCCGACCACCAGTGGGAACCGGTGCTCCATCATCCCCTGCAGATAGCCGGCCGCTGTCGCGATGTCGAAGCCGTTCACCGAGGAAGCGGCCACCTTCACCAGCAGCTCACCGGCCCCGGACGGGGGGTGTCCACCTCGGTCACGGCTGGGGTCGCGGGAACCGAGTCCAGGATTACAGCACGCATGACATCACCTCTCAATAAATGGCACGGCCTTCCCGGTTCCACTCCCGCCCAGCGTACAGCAGAACCGGCCCGCTCGTTCCACTTAGGTAGGGTGACTGCATGACCTCCGCCCCTTCCGACCAGACGCCGGACGACCAGCCCGAAGCACGACTGCGCGCGGACGCCGAGCGCAACCGCGACCGCATCCGACGACTGGGCACGGAGCCTCAGATTCCGCTGCCGGTGCCGCCAAGGGCGGCCCTCATGGCGGCACTCCGGGGTTTCAGGTCAGAGGGCGGAGCTTGTCGGGCCATGGTGGCTCCGGTCCGAGCAGCGCGGTAGGTCCGAGTCTTGCCGAGAGGACTCCGTGGGCGGTAGCGCGAAGGACTTCTCCGAAGGCCGATCCGTAGCCGGCATCGGGGCTGTCCTCACAATTGAGCGCGACGGCAATCAAGGCACCCAGCAATGCGCCGGCATCAGCGCGGACGCGAGGGTCCGACGCCGACTGTCCGGTGCGGTGAGCCCATTGGTCGGCCACGCGTTGGACGTCGTGGTGAAGGTGTTGGTGCAACCGGTACCGCCTGGGCAGGCAGTCCCCCTACCGTAGGACGGCCCGCCCAAGTTCTGCCGGAGCCGGGGTCAGGCCCCCGGGTGCACCCCAAGCCAGCCCGGCGACGGGTCTCTCTTGACCTCGCCGAAGTACAGGGCGAAGGCCTGCTTCCAGCGCACGAAGTCCTGCACGGTCTGCAGCTGCGTGTGGGATGCGGGCGGAGGCCCCGTAGTAGTCCGAGCGGGCGGTGCGACACGAAAGTCGCACGAGTTGAGTGAGCTTCACCGAAGGAGGTCGGCTGATGCCGAAGGTGTAGTTACGGATCAGTGTTCGAGGATCTGTCCCCGGGCCTGACGTGCGTCGCCGGTAACGGCGGGGTGCGAAGCTCAGGTCTCCAGGCCCAAGGACTCCGGTTCCATCCGGGAGTTACAGGTCACGGGGAAGGCCGACAGGGTGAACAACCGTGAACCTCTGATGATGCCTCGTCATCGGAAGCCCCGCAGATGGGTTGCAGCAGCGGGGTCAAGGACTGGCCGCTGGAAAGCGGCAGGCGCCGACCGGAAGACTCTAAGCCGGTCGGGAGAACACCGCCGTCCTCGGGGTATAGGAGGCACCCGACCCGGCCGCACCTCACTCGTGCGGAACGTGACAACCCCGTTGGAGTCCGTAGACACCAAGGCGTCTGCGGCAAGCCGACCGCAAGGAAGGCCCGATTCTCCAGCGGGCGCAGGATGGCCTCAGAAGCGAATGCCGGTGGCCGAAAGGAAACGGGAAAACGGGACATCATGGTTGGCTCCTCCGCTGACTGTCTCGTATAACCGGCCGGATACGGGTTGATGCCCGGACCCGAAAGGGTGCTGACGGAGGCCAGGTGAGCCTGTGAAGAGACGAAGAGAACGACGCCGGAACCGAAGGACAAGTTAGACGCCATGACGAACGTGCAGGTGCAAGCCGATGCTGACGTGATGGTGAACGGACCAGAGGACGACATTCTCGAATGGCGCGACATTGACTGGCGTGCTGTCGAGGATGAAGTACGGCGTCTGCGGCAGAGAATCTTCACGGCATCGCGGGATGGCGATCTCAAACGAGTTCGCAACTTGCAGAAACTGATGCTCCGTTCCCGCGCCAACACGCTGCTGAGCGTGCGGCGCGTGACGGAGATCAACGCCGGGCGCAAGACTGCCGGAGTGGACGGGCGAACAGCGCTACTTCCCCAGTCGAAGATTAAGTTGGCTGACTGGGCGCAATATCGCGCGAAAACCTGGAAACCCCTACCGGTCAAGCGCGTGCACATTCCCAAAGCAGGCGGCAAGAAACGCCCACTTGGCATTCCGGTCATTGCTGACCGGTTACTGCAAGCGCGGGTAGTCAACGCGCTGGAGCCTGAGTGGGAGGCGCGGTTCGAGCCGAAGTCATACGGCTTCCGGCCCGGCCGCGGCTGTCATGACGCGATATCCGCCATCTATCTGACGCTGAAGGGCAAGAATCCTCAGCGTATGTGGGTGCTGGACGCGGACCTGAAAGCGGCATTCGACCGGATCGACCACGATCACCTTCTCGCCCAGATCGGCACGTTCCCCGCCAGGGAACTGGTCAGGCACTGGCTGAAGGCCGGAGTGGTGGATCGCGGCCGGCTCGCCCCAACAGAAGAAGGTACCCCACAAGGGGGAGTT
>NZ_JACEHE010000064.1 GCF_013778455.1 Streptomyces himalayensis subsp. himalayensis
TGCGTGCTTGCTGCCCTTTTCGCCCACGGGCAGGGACAGCCGGTGCGCGACCGTGCGCACTGCCGCCTGAAGGCCCTGGACATGCGCGAGCTGGCCGCGCCGGGCCAGTGCCCACTGGTCGTGGGTGGCCTTCGTGATCGAGCCCGCCCACCGCGAGGACGACTGCCCGGTCAGGACCCGCTTGCGTTCCGCCCATGCAGCGCCGTCGTGATCCAGACCTGCCGCACAGCGCGCCTTCAGGTCACGGGAGGCCAGCGCCCCCAGGTGGTCGCCGACCAGACGCAGTACCTGCTCGTCGTCGCCGGTCAACTGCTTGAGCCGGTCCCGGACCGCCACCCCCAACGGGCCCGGCACCACGAACGGCGCCGCCACCTCCCGCAGCCCACCCGCCAAGATCACCCTCCCCTCCAGGCCCACAGAACCCCGTCACCGCACTCAACGACCACCCCTCGACGAGGTCACCCATTCGATGAGGGAACTCTCGTTCCCCACGCGCCCACCCCAACCCGGACACTCACGCATGTACGCCAAATCACACTCGTGCGCTGTTCCGCGGCAGCAGTTTCACAACCCTTGACAGACAGCCCAAGCAAGCCAGCACGGGGGCCTCTCGGCGGCTACGCGTGCTGCCTTACGCCCTGGCCACACGGCAGCGAGCTGATCGCCGCAGGGTGGCGGACAGCGTATGGATCAGGAGATGTGGAGGAACGAGGTGGCCGGGTGATGGAGCCGGCCATCGGGCGGCGATCTTGTCGACGACCGGCTGCATCCTGCCGATCCCGACCCGACCATCGACCACGCAGGCCCGAACACGGTCACGATGGGGACACAACCCCGTGGTCGGGGTCACGGTCGGCCCGACCATGACCCTGACCACGCCTGGGCAGCGCTTGGAGACCGCCGCCCCGGACGCAGCCGGCTGCGGCCACTCGACTCCCCGTGCGGCTCGCGGGGAGCGGCGGTCACGTTCCTGCGCAGACCTGACGCGGCGTCCGCCGCAGGGGCCGAATGCGCACCAGTGCCCGTTGCACAAAGACGGGAGCCTGTGCGCACACCCGCTTGCGCAACTGCCCGCGCAATCCGACTGGGCAACACCTCATGCATTTCTTGTGCTGGCTGTGCGCAGTTGCGATTGTGTGGCGTCCACGGGGTGGGTCGACCGTGCATGGTTGGGCCTGACCACGAGGCCGGCCGTGGCAGCGGAGCAGGCATGTCGCCGGATCGCGCCGGCCTGGTCGGGGATGAGGGTGAGGTGACGGCATGGATCTCACGCATGCCCCGTGTCCGACGGGACCGGTCACCTTCTCCGAAGCGGGGATTCGCCACGTCCTGATGGCTGGGGCCGGCCGACCAGTTGTGTGCGCGCTGGTTTGAGGCCACTGGAGGGGTACGGCTGCCTCGTCCGCGAGCGCCTGCGGCGGCGGGACGGCATCCTGGGCGAGATCGTCTCCTCCATCACCGACTGCCCCGCACCCGTCGACGCCGGCTTCGCGGATGGGCCTGAACTTTCGCGGGCACGTCGGCCCGCGACTCTTGGCCGTGGCGATGAAGCGGGGGATCCCCCGTAGTTTGTCGTGGCTGGCGATCATGGCCTGTGCCGCGACGCCGTCCGTCGTTCAAGGCGAAGGGCCTGTTCGGGGTGATCAGCACGCACCGGGACGGCTGGCGGATGCCGGTCGTCGACCACCACCAGTCAGGTTGTCGCCTGCCTGGTGAAATGAATTTTCACTCCCTTCTTCTTCCGTTTGGGGCAACGCGCCAGACCCGTGACATCTCTTGCGTCTTCTCCTGTGACGTCTCGTGCAACAACTCTTGCCCGATACCGATCAGGCCTGGCACGTTTCGGCAGGTAACCAAGCATTCTTGGCATGGTCGGGGGTCTGACATCCCCTCTGCTGCCTCTTTGCCCACGCCGATTGACGGATGAGGAGTGTGTGCGGGCGTGGTTGAGCGGCAGCCTCGGGGATTGGCGGAGCTTGCTGCTCTATTGCGCGTCGGCATCGCCGCCGCGCGGGCCCGGTGTGGGGACGCCTTGAGGTGGGCCAGGCAGGGTTGTATCTCCTGGTCACGTCCGCGGCGTCAGAGGATCACCGTTCGACCGTCGTCGACAGCCGAAGCACACCGTCTATGAATCAAGGGCCACGGCAGCGGGGTCCTCGCGCCGCCTGCGGCTCTACTGCGCGACCGGAACCAGATCACCGACCACCGAGACGTCATGAAGGGAATTCGCCGTCTGAACCCCCTTTCGGCATACGCCGGGTGGCACGGAAGGTGCCTGCCGTGGCGGTCTCGGTGGTGCCGTCGGGGAAGACCACCCGTGCGGTGGTTGCCGGCGGCACGTCGGCGGTGATGGTCAGCTCGTCGCCCGTCGTTCGCCACTCGACGGTGATCGTGCCCTGCGGGGACTCGTGAGTGCCCCGGGCCCACGTCAGCGACGGGTGGGGGACGGGTGCGACCTCGAAGGACTCCCAGGCGACTGACCCCGGTGTCTGTCGCAGCCCCAGCGTGTGGGTGTGCAGGAAGCGGATCACGGCGCCCTTGCTGTAGTGGTTCAGGGAGTCGTGGGCGTCTCCGTTCTCGTCAATGCCTTCCCAGTCCTCCCAGATGGTCGTCGCGCCGCGGTCGAGCATGTACAGCCAGGACGGTGCGGTGCGCCGGAGAAGCAGCTCGTAGGCGATATCGGCATGGCCGGTGTCGGCCAGGACGGGGAGCAGGTCGCCGGTGGCGAGGAAGCCTGTGCCGAGGTGGGTGCCGGCGGCACGGATCAGTGCGACCAGGCGCGCGGCGGCGGCCGCGCGCAGCTCGTCGGGGACGAGTCCGAGGGAGAGAGCGCGTACGTAGGATGCCTGGGTGTCGCCGGTGGTGCGTCCGCCGGGGGTGAGGAACTCGGTGCGCCAGGCGTCGCGGATGCGCTCGGCGGTCTTGGTGTAGCGGGCTGCGTCCTCGGTGCGGCCCAGCACCCTTGCGACGTCGGCGAGGGTCGACGTCGAGCGGTACAGGAACGCCGTGCCGACCTCGCCCTTGTCCGCCATGAACCAGGCGATCGGGTCGGTCTGGACCGGGTCGATGCGGGTGCCGTCGGCCGCCTTCTCCTTCGGCTCGGTCCACTCGCCCCAGTGGAAGGAGCCGTCCCAGAGGTACTGCTCGTGCGGGAGCGGCTCGGCCGAGCGCTCGATCCGGGACTGGTGGCGGGCCGTGCGGGCGGTCTGCAGTGCCCACTCGACCCAGCGGACCATCGCCTCCCAGTTCTCGGCGAGGACCTCCCGGTCGCCGTAGGACTCGTACAGCTCCCAGGGGACGGCGACGATCGCATCGCCCCAGCCTGCCGAGCCGGTCATCATCGCGAACTGGTCGTCGAGGTGGTGCTTGATGCGGCGGCCGTCGGGCGAGAAGTTGGCGATCCGGCCGTCGGGCAGCTGGTCGTCGCGGACCGAGCGGAGCCATTTGCGGCTGAAGCCGAGGACGTCGTACAGGCGCGTGGCGGTGGGTGCGAAGACCTGGTAGTCGCCGGTCCAAGCGAGTCGTTCGCGAGTCGGGCAGTCCGTGGGAACATCGACGGCGTTGCCGCGGAAGCTCCAGTCGGCGATCTCATGAAGGCGGTTGAGGTCGTTGTCACTGCACGCGAAGGTGCCGGTGCGGCGCAGGTCTGTGTGGACGACGCGCATCGTGATGCTCGCGGGGTCGAGCGGGGCGCCGTCGCGGCGGATGCGCACGTACCGGAAGCCGTGCACGGTGTGGCGTGGCTCGAACGTCTCGCCGCGGCCCGCGGAGATGGCCTCGTCGCGCTGCACGAAGGGGATCGGGTCCTCGCCGGGGCGTACGGAGTCCAGGTGGGCTGTCGTCAGGTCGCCGTCGGCGCCGACGTGTTCGCCGTAGTGGATGACGGTGCGGGTGCCGGCCGGGCCGAGGTCGCTGAGGGCGATCCAGCCGGAGGCGTTCTGGCCGAAGTCGGCGATCCAGTGCCCGTCCTCGAGCTGTTTGACGGAATGCGCCGGGCGGGAGTCGACGACGCGTACGGGGGGCGCGGGCGACCAGTCGATCGCGGGGTCCTCGACCTGATCGACGAGGACTGGTTCTTCGGCGCGCGGCCCGGCGCGGAAGTCGGTGGTCTGCCCGTCCATGAGGTCGGCTCGAGTGATGGCCGACCGGGTGCTCGTCCAGGTCTCGTCGCTGCGCACGACCTGGCGTGAACCGTCCTCGTACACGATGTGCAGTTCGGCACGTGCGCCGAGCACCGTCCCCCAGCCGGCCGGCAGGCGGAACGCGCCGACCTGGCCCCGGTACCAGCCGTCGGAGAGGACGATCTCGACGAGGTTGCCGCCCGCCCTGACGGCGGCCGTGACGTCCGATGCCTGGGCGTAGAGCGTGCGGTCGTAGGAGGTGGATCCGGGCGACAGTTGGGCGGTGCCGGCCCGCTCGCCGTTCACGTACGCCTCGTACACGCCGAGCGCCGTCGCGTACAGCCGCGCCGAGCGCACCCCGGCCCGTGCCTCGAACCGCGTCATCAAAATGTGGGCCGGGCGTTTGCCGTAGCCGAGGTCGACGGATTCGGCCGGCGATATCCAGCGCGCCTGCCAGTCCTCGTCTAGGAGGCCGACCTCAAACGCGTTCCATTCCGACCACGGGGACGTGCCCTCGGTGCCCCGTGCCCGGGCCCGCCAGGCCACCTGCCGGCCGCTGCGCAGCGCCGCCCAGGGCCAGGTGAGGAACCGGTGACGGCCGGGCGCGACCTGCACCGCGGGCTGCGCCTCGCCGTCGATGGTGCATTCCAGTTCGTATCCCGTTAGGCGTCCCGCGTCCGACGGCGGCTTCCACGACAGGCGGGGTGCGGGGCCCGACACGGTGAACTCGTCACCGCCGCTGTCGATGCGCAGGTCATACGGTGCGTTGTTCATGCTCAGCTTTCTCGGAAGTTCGATGAACCCTGTTGTTTCCCACGGCGGTTGTCCCTGCGCGCGTACGGCGAGGGCCCCTCGCGGTGGGGCCGGCCGGCGCAGGCTGTCGTCCGGTCCGCCGGGGCGGGCCGCGGAGAGCCAGGCTGTCCGCTGACGCCGCGGGAGGGCGTCGAGCGGGCCGGTACAGGGGACGTGCTCCCCGGACGATGACGGATGGTGTCGGCCGGTGTGAGCGGGATGGACCACATCCCTTGCGCGCAACGGCGATTGCCGACGTGCCCCGCTACCGGACCGACTTGACCCCGAACTTGATGATCAGGCCGCCGACCAGCGCGAGGACCGCGCCACTGAGATAGAGGTATGTGTAGTTCTTGTCGGAACCCGTGACGCCGATGGTGATGATGAGCGGGGCGATCAACGGAGCGATCGCGCTGGGGATCTTCTGCGCGAAAGCGACGACGGCGAGATAGCGGCCGGCCTGGGCCCGGTCCGGGAGGATGGCGAACACGATCGCCTGGTCGACGGCGCTGAACATAGCGATGGCGAGCTGCATCAGCACCGCGCCGACGATGAGTTGGGGCAGCGAGTGGGCGAACGCCTCGGCGACCGCCCCGGCGACGAAGATCGTGGAGCCGATCATGGTGAACAGCTTGCGCCGACCGAGCTTGTCGGAGAGGAAGCCGCCCCCGATGGCGCCGCCGGCTGCGGCCAGCACCCCGATGATCCCGATCGCCGCCACGACGCCGGCGACCTCCTTGACGGGCATGTCGAGCCGCTGGGCGTAGAAGAAGGTCCCGAAGGTGGTGTTGAAGTACAGGCCCATGAAGAAGACGAACCGGCCGAGCCAGTTCCAGCCGAAGTCGGGGTACTTCCGCGGATTGAACCCATAGCTGGCGACCAGCCCCTTGAGGCTCACCTCGCTGGTGTGGACGAGTGCGCGGGAGTCGCCCTCAGGCTTCAACAGCGGGAACAGCAACAGCATGACCGATCCGATGACGCCCGGCACCAGGAACACCAGAAGCGTGCTGGAGGCCACGGTGTACGCGATGCCGATGCCGACCACCGGCGCGATCTGGGTCATGACGCTGGTCACCGCCGAGACGCGTCCGCGCTGCTCCTCGGGCACGCGGTCGGCCTGGACGTTCTGGATGGCCTGCCCGACCGTGGACCAGCCGACCATGCCGACGACCCATGCCAGGCCCACCAGGAAGACGGTCGGTGCGACGGCGATCCCCAGGAGCCCGACCATGCCGACGGCCGTGCCGGCGAACATGAACGGTGTCCGGCGGCCCAGGCGGGAGCGCATCCGGTCGCTCCAGAAGCCGATCAGAGGGCTGAGGACCAGATAGACGACCTGGGCGGATCCGGTGACGTATCCGAGCAGTTCCTCGCGTCCGGGGACGAGGTCGTCGATCCGCACGGCCAGCGAGTAGGAGAGCGGGACCATCAGGGCCAGGGAGGCCCCGAAGCTGGCGATCATGATCCAGGCGAGGTAACTCCTGCTGACCCTCTCCAGTGGCGGGGCCTCGATCTCGGGTGCGGGGGTCTCGGCCGGTTCCTCACCGAAGACCTTGGCCGGCCCTGTCGGCTCCTCACCGTCACCCTCCGCCGGTCCGGTCGGCGGGCGTCCGGCCACGCTGATGTCGCGGTCGTTCTGAGGCATGAGGACTCCTTCGTCTCATGAGTGCCAGGTGGCGCGGCAGTTGGTGGGGCCTTCTCAGTCGCTTGGGCAAAATGCATTGGAACGTTTCAATAGCCTGCTGTGGCGCCGCCGAGGTTCGCGGCGGATCAGGGGAGTGCGGGAAGAAACGTCAGCCGTCTGCGGCCTGGCCGCGGGGAGAGGCGTCAGTCGTCCGCGCCCTGGCCGCGGGGAGAGGCGTCAGCCGTCCGCGGCCTGGCCGGGCTTGCGTCCGCTCAGACCGTGCCAGCGGTGGCGAAGAGCGAACGCGGCCGTCTTGGGCTTGCGGTCGCGGGTGAAGACGCCCTTCTTGTTGCCGTCGATGCGGTGGATGCCGGCGGAGGTCTGGAAGTCGGCGAAGTTCCAGACGTGTTCGCCGACGAACTCGGGGATGCGGTCGAACACGCTGTGGTACATGGCGAGGTAGTCGCTCTGGTACTCCTCGCTCCACGGCGTGTCCCAGACGGAGTGCAGGCCGGGCTGGGTGTCGGCGCCGTACTCGGACATCATGACCGGCTTGCCGAAGCGCTGGACCCAGCCGCGGAGATCCTGCTCCAGGTATTGCTCGGCGGTGGCGAGGTCACCGGTGAACAGGTACCAGCCGTAGTAGCGGTTGATGCTCAGTACGTCGAACAGGTCGCCGATCTGGTCGTTCTGCGGCGTCGCGAACATGACCGCGGCGTAGGTGAGAGGGCGGGTCGGGTCCAGCTTGCGGGCCAACTCGACCAGCGGCTCGAAGTACTCGTGCGCACCGTCCTCGTTGGAGGCCGGCTCGTTGGCGAGGCACCACATCACCACGCTCGGGTGGTTCTTGTCCCGCTCGATCAGCTCCCGTAGGTGCTGCGCGTGGACGTCGCGGGTAGTCCCGCCGAAGTTCTCCGGCGCGAAGGTCGGCGTCGGCGGAACGCCGGTGAGCCCGCCCTGCACACCCAGGTTGAGGCCGACGGCGGCGGTCTCGTCGATGACGACGATTCCGTGCCGGTCGGCGAAGTCGAGCACCTCCTCCGCGTACGGGTAGTGCGAGGTGCGGAAGGAGTTGGCGCCGGTCCACTGAAGGAGCTGGAAGTCGTGGACGAGGTAGGCGTCGTCGTGGCCCTTGCCCCGCACGGGGGTGTCCTCGTGCTTGCCGAAACCGGTGAAGTAGAACGGTTCGCCGTTGATGAGGAACTCGGTGCCCCGCACTTCCACGGTGCGGACGCCGAAGGGCTGGGTGTAGCTGTCGACGAGTTCTCCCGCGCGGGTCTCGTCCTCGGCGACCAGCTCCACCACGAGGTCGTACAGGTAGGCGGCGCCGGGCTGCCAGAGGGTCACGTCCTCTACGCGGAGGAAGCCCTCGGGCCCGTGTGCCTCGGCCACGGTCCGGCCCGCCTCGTCGACCGCGCGCACCCGGACGGCGATCGCGTCGGCGGCCTCGCCGGCGGTCTCCACGCGGTACTCGACGGTGCCGGCCGCGCCGTCCCGTCCGGTGACGACCGTGACGTCCTCGACGAAGGTCCGCGGTGTGCTGCACAGGCGGACCGGGCGCGCGATGCCCGCGTAGTTGTAGAAGTCGTGCAGATACGACTGGCGTTCGCGGCCGTCAGGGCCGGTGGTGACAGTGCCGGGCGGGATCGTCTCGTTCGTCAGCCGGTTGTCGACGCCGACCGTCAGCCTGAACTCGGCGCCGGGATCGACGATCCCTGTCAGGTCCGCCTCGAACGGCGTGTAGCCCCCGGTGTGTTCGGCTACCAGCCGGTCGTCCACGTAGACCTGCGCGGCGTGGGTGACGGAGCCGAAGCGCAGGACCACCCGCTCGCCCGCCCAGCCGCGCGGCACCCGCACATCGCGCTGGTACCAGACGACGCCGACGTGGTCACGGATCTCCGCGTCCACGAACAGGTCGTTGTAGCTGGCGGGGACGGGGGCCTCGAGGGGCGAGGTGAGCCGCGACGTCCACGGAGTGGCGCCGGCGCGGGTGCCGAGGGCGAACCGCCACAGGCCGTCGAGGCTGACGATGTCGCGGGTGGGGCTGGTGCGGGGCGAGAGCATGGGGATCCTACGCGTCGTTGCGGGGCAGTGGCCCGAGGGGGAATGGGCAGGGCGTCGCGGATTAAATCGTTTCACCGGCGTCTGCGAGGAGCGTGCTCCCCGTCATGAAGGCCGAGAGGTCGCTCGCACAGAACAGCACTACGCGTGCGATGTCGTCGGGGACGCCGAGGCGACCGAGCAGGCTCGGCTGCATCACGGACATGATGTCCCCGGCGTCTGCGGGTGCCCCGGCGGCTGCGGCGGCCGCCGCAGCCGCTGCCAGGTTCCCCTCGGTCGGTACGTACGTCGGTGCGACGCCCAGGACCCGAATTCCGAACGGTGCGAACTCAAGGGCGAGTTGCCGGGTGATGCCGCGCGCCGCGTGCTTGGAGCCGACGTAGGCGGCGAGCCCGGGGGCCGTTCCCCGGAAGCCGGCCGTGGAGACGACGTTGACGATGACGCCACCGCTCCCGCCCTCGCGCATCCGGCGCGCGGCCTCCCGGGATCCGAGGAAGACACCGCGCGTGTTCACGGCGAACACCTCGTCCCAGGTCTTCTCGGACATCTCCAGCGCGGGAACGCTGGGAAAGATTCCGGCGTTGTTGACCCAGATGTCGACCCCGCCGAGCTCCCGGACTGCGAGATCGGCGGCCGCGGCCACGCTCCCGGCGTCGGTGACGTCCACGTGGGCGGCCACCGCGCGGCCCGGGCGGCGGGCGTTCAGATCCTCGGCGACGGTGGCGGCGAGCCCGTGCTCGATATCGGCGACGAGCACGTCCGCGCCTGCTTCGACCATGCGCTCGGCGATGGCCCGGCCCAGTCCGCGGCCCGCGCCGGTCACGACGGCGCGCCGCCCGGACAATGAGATCAGTTCGGCCAGGGACCGGGACGAGACGTCGGGTACGGATACCTGCACGATGTGTCCTTCCGGTGGGGGTGCGATCAGTTGCCCGTGCGGCGGGCGGTCTCGCCCAGCCAGGCGAGGCTGGGCTTGGGGCGCCGCTCGAAGGTCTCGCGGTCGACCTCGACCAGTCCGAACGTCGGCGCCCAGTGGCCCCACTCGTAGTTGTCGAGGAGGCTCCAGTGCAGGTAGCCGCGGACGTCGGCGCCGTCGGCGATCGCCGCCTCGAGGTGCTTCAGGGCCTCGCCGGTGTAGGCGATCCGGCGCGTGTCGTCGCCGGTGGCGATGCCGTTCTCGGTGACCAGGATCGGCATGCCGCCGGTGACCTCCACGGTGTGCCGCACGGCGATGCCCAGGGCGTCGGGCCGGTAGGCGGTTCCGACGAGCGTGTTGTCCGGGTGCTGCGGGTGGGGCTCGATGCCGTCGGGGCCGACCCACTGGCTGGAGTACGACTGCACACCGACGAAGTCGTCGCCGCGCGACCCCTCCAGGTAGAGGTCCTCCCAGATGTACTCCAACTCCCGCTTCTTCTCCTCGGCCCCCGAACGGGCGACGAAGGCGCGGTTGGCGACCGTCCAGCCGACCTTGGCGCCGGTGCGCTCGCGCAGCAGGTCCCGGACGGCGTGGTGGGCCTCGACGAGCCGCTCGCCGATCTTCATGTCGGGGGCCGGCAGCGGCGGCCGGGGGCTCTCGTTGTCGAGGGTGGGGCTCTGCCACTCCCCGGCCGCCTGCTGGTCCTGCATGGCCTGGGCCATGCCGATCATGATGGCCAGCATGTTCGGCTCGTTCATCGTGACGACCCACTCGACGCCGTCGAGGATCGGGGTGACCGCCTCGGCGTATGCCCCGAACCGCTCCACGGCGCGTTCACCGAGCCAGCCGCCTTCCTGGGCGAACCAGAGCGGGCTGGTGAAGTGGTGCAGGGTCACGACCGGCGTCAGGCCGAGTTCGAAGGCCGTTTCGATCATGCGCCGGTAGTGGGCGAGTTCGGCCCGCGAGATCATCCCGGGGACCGGCTCGATCCGTGCCCACTCGATGCCGAAGCGGTAGGCGTTGAGCCCGGCGTCGGCGAGCAGTCGCATGTCCTCGCGGTACCGGTGATAGCTGTCGCAGGCGTCACCACTGCGCTCCATGCCCGGCATGCGCCCCTCGCTCGCCCAGAAGTCGCTGTTGAGGTTGTTGCCCTCGATCTGGTGCGGTGCGGTGGAGGCTCCCCAGAGGAACCCGGGAGGGAATTCGGTCATCATCGACTGCTTTCCTGAGTGTCGGTGGTGAGGGCCTGGTGGCGCTTGCGCCACGACCTGGCCGTTCGGGCGCGGTGGGCAACAGCCTCAGTGCGGAGGGTCTTCAAGGGGGTGAGGCGATCTCTCCTGCCGGGCCGGTCCCGTGAGCGTCGCGGTGCGAGCGGACGCTCACGCGGTGGCTGACGTGCCGGGCGACGGCGGCGCGTTGCCGGAGGGCGACGAACGAGTCGGGAACGCGTGCCTGTGTGGACGAGGCGAGTGCCGCGGCGGGTTCGTCGCAGACGATGAGCCGGGGCCGGGGCACGAGCGCAGTCGAGGGTGTGGGTGGTGAGTGCTCATGGGTGGGTTCCTTCGTGGGGAGCCGGTGGGCCGCGACCTTCGTCAGTCCGTCAGTCCGTCAGTCCGTCAGTGCGCAGGTACGCGGCGCGCGTGCGCCAACTCTTACCATGCGGTTGGTTTTGGCTTGGACGGTAGACCGGGATCGCAAGGGCAGGAAGTCTGTCGCTCGGCTTCGTGATCAGAACGTTACGTGGCGGCGTCTCGGTCATTGGGAAGGCGAGCGCACTGTGAGCAAGGCGAAAACTGGCGGCCCGTATGACAAGGCGGCGGCCCCACGCGGGCCTGCTGCACCACTTCGGCAACAAGACGACCTCCTCGCCGTGGTGCTCGCGAGGGGGTCAACGAGGAGTGGCAGTACGGCTGTCACGGGTTGTCGGAATGGACGAGCTCGTGCCGTATCTGGGGGACTTCTGGGCCGCCATCAGAAGTCACCCGGATTGGTTCGCCTGTGGATCGCACTTGCCGTGGCTGCGTCCCACCCGGATCATCCGGCGCACGCCTACTTCGTACGGCACTACGCCGTCGGGTGCATGCGCTTCGTCCAGGGCATGCACCCGACGGCGGGCCGCGGCGAACTGCACAAGGGGCTCGCCCCCCGAAATGCGCGGCGCTTCTGCTCCAGGCCTTGCTCAACGGCCTTCAGTCGCAGAGCTGTTGGAACGAGGTCTCGACATCGTCGGGCGGATCCGCGCGTTCCTGGACCTGATCTAACAAGGGCCGTCTTCAGGCCGGCGGCCGAGAGCTGGGAGTCCTCCAGGGATGCGCGCGGGCCCTGAGGCTGAAGTCGCCCATGGGCGTGAACTTCAGCTCGGGTAGCGTCGTCGACGCATCGCAACCGCCCACAACGACCGCATCGCCGAACTCTTCGACGTGCTGTGCATCAACCGCTACTGCGGCGACATCGTCGCCCTCGGCACCTGGCTCCGCGCCAAGGGCTACCCACCCGCATCGGTATGGCGGCCGATGCGCGTGTTCATTTCGAATCGTCTGTGTTGTGGGTCAGGTCAGCGCACCAGGCGCACTTCGCGCAGCCGGATGGTGGTTGCAGGGCCGACCGCTTCGAACCGGACCTCGACGGGTCCGGCGGGATGGTGTGCGTCGAGTGGGAGCACCTTGGAAATTTCCTCGCCCTCGGGATGAGGCAAA
>NZ_JACEHE010000065.1 GCF_013778455.1 Streptomyces himalayensis subsp. himalayensis
CGAAACACTGCCCGAGGCGTAGGCGTACGCCGGGGGGTGCCCGGCGTAGGGTGCCCGCTATGGCACCCAACATCGCGACGAACACCAAAGTCTCTCTCGAAGAGCTGCTGGACTTCGTACGGCCCCGGCACCGGGCCATCCTGCTGACCCGGCGGGCCGACGGCGGCCCTCAGGCCTCGCCTCTCACCTGCGGGGTCGACGACTCGGGGCGGATCGTCGTCTCGACGTATCCGGAACGTGCCAAGACGCGGAACGCGAAGCGGGACGCGCACGTGAGCATTCTTGTGCTGAGCGACGACTGGAACGGGCCGTGGGTCCAGATCGACGGGTCCGCCGAGGTCATCGATGCGCCGGACTCGGTCGAGCCGCTGGTCGAGTACTACCGGAACATCGCCGGGGAGCACCCGGACTGGGACGAGTACCGCGCGGCGATGATCAAGCAGGGGAAGTCCATCATCCGGATCACTCCGGAGCGGTGGGGGCCGGTGGCTACGGGCGGCTTCCCGGCACGCCTGGCTCCGCCGAAGTAACGGACGCACCTGCCGGCGAGTGGGTCGGGGCGTACGCGTCTGCGGGTCCGCCTACGTGCGCCCCGGGACCTTCGCCTCGATCCCGGCGACCAACAAGTCGAGCGCGAACGAGAAGTCCCGCTCCCGCAGTTCCTCGACCGTTCCCCCAGCACGGGGCGCCATGCCGGACTCCGCGACGAGCTCACCGAGTTCGGGAGTCCGCTCGACCCTCGCCATGGCCTGCCGCACGTACTCGTCCTGGCTCACCCCGGCCGCGGCGCACCGCCGCACAAAGTGGCCCTCGATCGTGCCGAAGCCGTAAACGAACTGGAAGACCGCGGAGATCGCCCCGCCGAGGGCGTCCGGGGGCAGCCCCGTGCGGCGGACGACGCGCTGCACCGTGAGCAGGAAGTCCAGATAGTGCGGTCCGATGTTGAGGAAGGTCCCCGCCAGGGGGGACACCCAGGGATGGCGGACCAGCAAGTCCCGGTACCCGGTGGCGAGTTCGCGAAGCTGGTCGCGCCAGTCCGCGCCGGACTCGGGGTCGGGCAGCCGTAGTTCGCCGTAGGCCGCGTCGAGGGCGAGCTCGAGGAGGTCGTCCTTGGTGTCCACGTACCAGTAGAGCGACATCGCCGTGACGTCGAGTTCGGCCGCGAGCCGGCGCATGGAGAACTTCGCGAGCCCCTCCGCGTCGAGCAGATGCACCGTGGCCCCGGTGATGCGGTCCCGGTCGAGACCGGACGGCTGGCCGTTCCCCCGCGGCGCGCTGCCCCGAGAGGCCTCCGCGGCTCCGCGGGACGTCTTGCCCTCCAGCCAGACGCTGGTCCGCGCCCGACGCCTGGTCTGGTCGGCTGCCCTCACCATGGCGCACCTTCCTGGGAGCTCGTGGATGTGCCGGGCGGACCGGAATCGACTGGTCCGCCCCTTCTCGATGCTATGCGGGTCAGCCGCGCACTTCGCCCCCCAACCGGCGGTTCCGCCCTCGGACCCGCACAGCAGGGCGTACCGGGCAGCGGGAGTTGACGGCCGTACGACCGAGCGCACGGCCGTATGTGTGATGCCCGACTTCCGCCGCGGACAAGGCGGTTCAGGAGTACCGTTCTGCGCGCTTCCGACATCTGGAGAACGCGTCGTACGGTTCAACTGGCCCTGGCAGCCGGGCTTCTGGCCGCTCTCGCGGCACCGCCCGTCCACGCCGCACCGGGGCCGACTGGGGGTCCCCCCTGCTCGAGCGGAGCCGAGAGCAGGGGGGAGGCGGCCGAGAAGTGCCGCTGCGCGTCGTCTCGTACAACATCCATGCCGGAGCCGGTATGGACAACGTCTTCGATCTCGACCGCCAGGAGGCGGCGCTGCGTGCGCTGGACGCGGACGTCATAGGGCTGCAGGAGGTCGACGTTCACTGGGGCGCGCGCAGCGGATGGCGCGATCTGGCCGGTGAGCTGGCGGAGCGGCTGGGGATGTACGTGCACTTCGCGCCCATATACAGCTTTGATCCGGCTGCGGAGGGTGCACCCCGGCGCGAGTACGGGCTCGCGGTGCTGTCCCGCTATCCGATCGTGGACTCCGAGAACCACGAGATCACCCGGCTGTCGACGCAGGACCCGAACCCGGTGCCCGCACCGGCCCCCGGGTTCCCCGAAGTGGTGCTCCGCGTCAAGGGCGTTCCGGTGCACGTCTATGTGACGCATCTCGACTACCGGCCCGATCCTTCCGTGCGTGCCGCCCAGGTCGCCGACACGCGGCGGATCATGGCCGAGGACTGCGACCGGGGCGCCCGCTGTCCCCGGCAGATCCTGCTCGGCGACCTCAACGCCGAGCCGTCCGCGCCCGAACTCGCGCCTCTGTGGGACGACCTGACCGACTCCGCGCCGGCCGGTCTGACCTTCCCGGCGCTGAATCCCGTGAAGCGCATCGACTATGTGGCGGTCGGCGACGGCGTCCGGATACGCGACGGGGCGGTGGCCGAGACGCTCGCCTCGGACCACCGCCGCGTCGTCGCCGATCTGTTGATCCGGCGCGGACGCTGATCAGCTCTTGGGCTGGGTCAGGTCGTAGAAGGTGGCGCTGCCCACGGTCACCGTCCCGAAGTTCTCCTCCACCCACGAGCTGATCTGGGACGCGGTGCCGTTGTCGCCGCCTCCGCCGCCCATGCCGCCCGCGATGAAGTAGTGGATCTTCCCGTCCTCGACGTACTGCTTGAACTGGGCGAGCGTCGGGGACGGGTCGCTGCCGTTGAAGCCGCCGATCGCCATGACCGGGTCGCCGGTGGAGAGCTGGTAGCTGGCGGCGTTCTGCGCGCCGATGGCCGCGGCGACCCAGGTGTAGTCGTCAGCGTTCTTCCCGAGCAGCGCCTTGGCCTCGGAGCTGACATCGGCGCCGTTGAGCAGGCCGCCCATGCCGCCGCCCGCGCCACCCGTCCGGCCTTCGCCCATGGCGCCGCCGGGCATGCCGCCCTGCTGGCCTTGGCCCTGGCCCTGCGCCTGGCCGTTCTGGCCCTGCTGGCCGGTGGGAGGCTGGCCCATACCGCCGCCCTGCTGCTGGCCCGGCTGGCCGGTCTGGCCGTTCTGGCCGTTCTGGCCGGTCTGGCCGGTCTGGCCGGGCGGCTGCATGCCGCCGCCTCCCATCCCCCCGGGACCGCCACGGCCGCCCATCATGCTGGCGCCGGCCGGACCCGCGGTCACGATGGAGCCCGTGTGCCCGGTGCTCAGCGTGCTCAGGGTGTACGCGGTCGGTCCGGCGAGCGAGGTCACCAGGCCGAGGCCCACCGCGGCGAGCGCGAGCTGCCGGCCCAGGCGCGCGGCGACCAGCAGGCCGAGCGCGGCCACCAGACCGCCGATGAGCACGAACCACTTCAGCCACAGCAGGTAGTCCGGTGTGCGGTTCAGCAGGACGTACGACCACACCGCCGTCGCCGCCACGGCGCCCGCCAGGGCGAACGACGCCCACTTCTTGGCGCGCTCCTCCCACAGCACCGTCGAGCCCATGCCGATCAACGCCGCCATGTAGGGCGCCAGCGCCACCGTGTAGTACTGGTGGAAGATGCCGGCCATGAAGCTGAAGATCAGGCCGGTCATCAGCAGCGCGCCGCCCCAGGCGAGGAACGCGTTCCGGGCGGCGTCCGTCCTCTTCGCCTTCCAGGTGAGAGCGATGCCCGCGACGAGCAGGATCAGTGCGGCAGGCAGCAGCCAGGAGATCTGGCCGCCGATCTCGGAGTTGAACATCCGGTCGATGCCGGTCTCGCCCCACTGGCCGCCCCCGGTGCCCCCGCCACCGACGCTTCCGGTCTCCTCGCCGTTGATGCGGCCGAGGCCGTTGTAGCCGAAGGTCAGCTCCAGGAACGAGTTGTTCTGCGAGCCGCCGATGTACGGCCGCGAGGACGCGGGCCACAGCTCCACGATCGCGACCCACCAGCCGCCCGCGACGACCATCACCAGGCCGGACAGCAGCAGCTGGCCGATGCGCTTCTTCAGCTTCACCGGCGCGCACACCGCGTACAGCGCGGCGAGCGCCGGAAGGATCAGGAAGGCCTGCAGGGTCTTGGTCAGGAAGGCGAAGCCGACGGCGACGCCCGCCCAGACGAGCCACTTGGTGCGGCCGTCCTCCAGAGCGCGCAGCACGCAGTAGACCGTGGCGGTCATCAGGAGGGCGAGCAGCGCGTCCGGGTTGTTGAAGCGGAACATCAGCGCGGCGACCGGGGTGAGCGCGAGCACCGCGCCCGCGATCAGCCCGGCGCCGGCGCTGAAGCGCCTGCGTACGGCTGCGTACAAGACGCCGACCGTGGCCACACCCATCAGTACCTCGGGGACGAGGATCGCCCACGAGCTGAGGCCGAAGAGGCGGACGGACAGCGCCATCGGCCACAGGGCGGCCGGGGGCTTGTCGACGGTGATGGCGTTCGCCGCGTCGAGCGAGCCGAAGAAGAAGGCCTTCCAGCTCTGGCTGCCGGCCTGGATGGCCGCGGAGTAGAAGGAGTTGGCGTATCCGGAGGCGCTCAGGTTCCACAGGTACAGCACCGCGGTGACCAGCAGCAGTGCGAGGAACGCGGGGCGCGCCCAGCGGGGGTCCTCGGGGCGGCCGCGCCGGACGCGCCGCAGGAACGGGTCCTTGGGGCGGCCGTCGCCGACCTCGGTGGTGTCGTATGCCGGTGCCGCGCCGGGCATCGGGGGCGCCTGGACGGTCGCCTGCGCGAGGGTGGCGCCCGCGGGAGCCGGGGTGGAGCCGGCGGGAGCCGGGCTGCCACTCGGCGGGCCCCAGGCGGGGTCGACGCCTCCCGCGTTGCGGATATCGGATGTCGTCATCGGGCGTTCCTCGGATCGTGGTCGTGCGGGCGCACCGCGTGCAGTTGCACGGTCGCGTCCCAGGGCTGGTCCGCGCCCACTCCGGCGGGGACCTTGTGCATGTCGTACGCGGGCCGGGGCGCCGGGGGCGTGTCGTCACGCCGGTCCGGGAACACCCACGCCCGGAAGAGCAGGAAGCGCAGCACCGTCGCGGCGAGGTTGGCGGCGATGAGCACCGCCAGCTCGGTGGAGTGCGAGGGGCCGCCGGCCGCGGCGTCCAGCGCGGCGAGGGAGCCGCTCGTCAGGGCGAGCCCGATGCCGAAGACCACGAGGCCCTGTGCCTGGTGGCGGACGGCGCTTTCACGGCCTCGTACGCCGAAGGTGAGCCGCCGGTTGGCCGCCGTGTTGGCGACCGCGGACACCAGCAGCGCCAGCGCGTTGGCGACCTGGGGCTCGGCGAAGGAGCGGCAGAGGGAGTAGAGCAGCAGGTAGAAGAGGGTGGAGAGGACACCCACCACACAGAAGCCGACCAGCTGGCGGGCGAGACCGCGCGGCACCCCGGGCAGCTGCCGGTCGCGCGGGTCGTCGCCGAAGGGCCGGGTGAGCCGGTCCAGCGGCAGGGAGCCGGTGGCCAGTGCGCGGCCCACCCGCCACACGCCCTTGAGGTCGTCGGTCGCGGTCTTCACGATGTGCACGGTGGAGTCCGGGTCGTCGACCCAGTCGACCGGCACCTCGTGGATGCGCAGCCCGGCGCGCTCGGCCAGGACCAGCATCTCGGTGTCGAAGAACCAGCCGGTGTCCTCGACGAGCGGCAGCAGCACCTGCGCGACATCGCGCCGGATCGCCTTGAAGCCGCACTGGGCGTCGGAGAAGCGGGCCTGCAGCGACCCGCGGAGGATGAGGTTGTACGCGCGGCTGATGAACTCCCGCTTGGGGCCGCGCACCACACGCGAGCTGCGCGACAGCCGGGAGCCGATCGCCAGGTCCGAATGGCCTGAGATCAGCGGAGCGACGAGCGGGAGCAGGGCGTTGAGGTCCGTCGACAGATCGACGTCCATGTACGCGAGGATCGGCGCGTCCGATGCGGACCAGACGGTGCGCAGCGCCCTGCCGCGCCCCTTCTGCTCCAGCCGGAAGTACCGGACCGACTCCATTGTCGATGCCAGCCGGGCCGCCACCTGCGGAGTTGAGTCCGTGGAGGCGTTGTCCGCGATCGTGATGCGGAAGCGGTAGGGGAAGGTGCGGACGAGGTGGTCGTACAGCCGTTCCACACACGGCCGGAGGTCCTTCTCCTCGTTGTAGACGGGGATCACTACGTCAAGTACCGGCACCCCGCCCTCACCGGCCTGGATATGCTTCCTGGCCGGCAGAGCACCCGCTGAGGGGTCGGTGCCCGAAGAAGAGTCGGTTCGCATGACACGAGACTCGCCAACGCCCCTGTTATGCCTGTGTGGTGAGGCTGTGGCCTGTCTGTGAGTTCGGGACCGATGCGTCGTCCGCGGGCGGCGGGGCCGATTGCGGGTACGCGGGCAGCGGGACAGATTCCTGGTACGCGGGCAGGTGGACGGTGAACACCGTGCGTCCGGGCACGCTGTCGACGGTCACGGTGCCGCCGTGCGCGGACGCCACTGCGTGCACGATCGCCAGTCCCAGACCGGTGGAGCCGGAGTGACGCGAGCGTGAGGAGTCGCCGCGCGCGAACCGCTCGAAGACGTGCGGCAGCAGCTCGGGCGGGATGCCGGGCCCGTCGTCCTCGATGTCCAGGCAGACCCGGGAGCCCTGTCGGTGCACGCGTGCGGTGACGGTCGTGCCCGGTGGTGTGTGCGTGCGCGCGTTGGCGAGGAGGTTGACGAGCACCTGTTGCAGTCGTGCCGCGTCGGCCAGGACGATCGCGGGCTCGTCGGGCAGCTCCAAGCGCCACTTGTGGTCCTGCCCGGCCGCGCGCGCATCACTGACGGCGTCCACGACCAGCGGTGAGAGATCAGTGCTCTCGTACGAGAGCGGGCGTCCGGAATCGAGCCGGGCGAGCAGCAGCAGATCCTCGACGAGTCCCGTCATACGGTTCGCCTCGGACTCGATCCGCCCGAGGGCGTGCCGCGTGTCGGGACCGGTCTCCTCCCAGCCCCATCGGGTCAGCTCCGCGTATCCACGGATCGACGCCAGCGGCGTACGCAGCTCGTGGCTGGCGTCCGCGACGAACTGCCGCACGCGCGTCTCGCTGCGCTGCCGCGCGTCCAGGGCAGCGTGGATGTGGTCGAGCATGCGGTTGAGCGCGGCGCCCACCTGGCCGATCTCGGTGCGCGGGTCGGCCTCGGCCTCGGGCACGCGTTCGTGCAGCGCCACCTCGCCGCTGTGCAGCGGCAGTTCGGAGACACGGGTCGCGGTCGCGGCGACGCGGCGCAGGGGGCGCAGGGCGACGCCGACCATGGCGACACCGGCGATCGATGCGGCGACGAGACCCGCGGCGGTGACGCTGACCTCGACGGCGATGAGGGTGCTGATGGTGTCCTGGACCTCGGCCTCGGGCAGGCCGACCAGGGTGCTGCTGCGGTCCGAATATTCGACCCTGTAGTCGCCGAGGCCGGGGATGTGGACGCTGTGCGCCTTACCGTCCTGCGGCACGGACTGCAGGGCAGCCTTCTGTGCATCGTTCAGATCGGTGATCTCGGTGAGGCTCTCCGGGTCCCTCTTCGCGGCGTCGGTGACGGTGCCGTCCGACGACACCAGCGCGGCCACCGTGTCCCCCCGCACGGGTCCACCCAGGAAACCCAGGGCGCCCGTCTGCGGGGCGGGCGTTGTCCCTTGCTCGCCCGGCTGGGCGGGGCCAGGGCCTCTGTCGGAGATGACCGCGACCTCGTGCACCTGCTTGTCCAGCTGGTCGTACAGGTACGTGTGCAGAGCTATCGTCGTCACCGTCCCGATCACCGCGCACACGACGGCGATCAGCGCGACGGACCCGAGTACGAGCCGTGTACGCAGCGACCGCGGCTGCCGCTGCTTCCCCGGCTTCCCCCTGAGCCTGCGCGACCGCGGCTGCTGCGCCGTGCTCATGACGCGGCGGGCTTGATCAGATAACCGGCGCCGCGCCGCGTGTGGATCATGGGCTCGCGTCCGGCGTCGATCTTTCTGCGGAGATACGAGATGTAGAGCTCGACGACGTTAGCCTGGCCGCCGAAGTCGTAGGACCACACCCGGTCGAGTATCTGCGCCTTGCTGAGCACCCGGCGCGGATTGCGCATCAGGAAGCGCAGCAGCTCGAACTCGGTGGCGGTGAGGTGGATGGACGTTCCCCCGCGGGTCACCTCGTGGCTGTCCTCGTCGAGGGTCAGATCACCGACGACGAGCAGGGACTCGCTGCGCGCGTCGGCGGCGCCGGCCCGGCGGATCAGGCCGCGCAGCCGTGCGACGACCTCCTCGAGGCTGAACGGCTTCGTCACATAGTCGTCGCCGCCCGCCGTGAGCCCGGCGATCCGGTCCTCGACGGCGTCCTTCGCCGTCAGGAACAGCACCGGCACATCGGGCAACTCACGGCGGAGCCGGCCGAGCACGGTGAGCCCGTCCATGTCGGGCAGCATCATGTCCAGCACCACGGCGTCGGGCCGGAAATCGCGCGCGGTCTGCACCGCGCCCGTTCCGTCGCCCGCGGTGCGGATCTGCCAGCCTTCGTAGCGCAGGGCCATGGACAGCAGCTCGGTGATCGACAGCTCGTCGTCCACGACGAGCACGCGGACGGGGCTCCCGTCCGGCCTCAGCAGTTCGGTGCGCCCCTGGGGCGAGATCGTGGTCATGGTGCACACATTCGACTGCCGCTCTGAGAGCACGCTTTCCGGAACCTGTGAATTCCCTGAGAAACACACAGGGAGCTCTCAGGAGCAGCTGGGAGCCGCTGTCCCGCGCGGCGCGCCGACCGGCCGAGGCGTCACACCGACCGCAGGTGAGCGCTCCGCAACCTACTTACGGAACCCATGACTCCGCTCAACTTTCGCAATGTGCAGGGTGTAACTCTCGTACCACTCTTCCCGCCCACGCTTCTGGGCGGCGCGGTGCTCCATGTCGCTCCGCCACTCCTTGATGGCGTCCTCGTCGCGGAAGTACCCGACGGTGATACCGAGCCCACCGGGCGTCCGCGCCAAGTCCATCCCCAGGAACCCTGGGACGTCCTTCACCAACTCCTCCAGCCGTCCCGCGGTTTCTCCGTAACCGCCGTCCCCCTCCGTCCGGACGGAGGTGAACACCACGGCGTAGTACGGGACTTCGAAGGCGGGCTGGGGAACGGGCCCGTGAGCGACGTCAGGCGTCGCGGACGAAGGCGTCGCAGACGAGGGCGTCGCGGACGAAGGCGTCGCAGATGAATCGGTCATGACCACACTGTCGCGCCGGACGATCCCGGCCGTCCAGGCACTTTCCGAAGGGGAGCCACAAGGGATCGATCTCTTGACCTTCGACGCCAGGCACACGGCGAGGCCGGCCGCGCCGCTCGCTCTCAGAACAACCCGTCCTGCACACCCCCGAACTCCCGCACAGGCACCGTCAATCCACCCCGTCCATCCCCACCGTCCCCTACTACACCGGTCAGCTCCCACCCGGTCATGAGCCGCGTGTCCAGTACGACCACACCGCGCTCGGTGGCCAGATGCAGATCCGGCCCGGCGGCAGCCACCAGCTCACCGCTCACCACACCACCGGCGACGAGCTCGCCCACGGCTCCCACGGCGGACGGCAGACCCTCCAGCCCGAACACCGCCGTGTGATCGACCGCTTCGAACGGCGCCGGCCGCACGGACTCCGGCCATCCCTCGAGCCGCACCGCCCGGGCGTGCAGCTGTGCGATCTCCGCCGCTCGCGCGGCCGGCTCCGGCAGCGCGGCCCGCACCGCCCGCTTGGCGTCGTACGGAATCCGGTCCGGCACGCCCAGCGCCGTACGCAGCAGGTCCTCGGTCCGCCGCGCGGCCATCAGCGGCCCGCGCCCCAGCCAGGTGAACACCACCGCACCCTGCTCCAGCAGCCGCGCGGACCCCCGCTCGACCGCCGTGATCCCCACCTTCACCATGCCCGGTCCGAACCAGGCCAGATAGACCGCGTACGGCCGGGGATCATCCGGCAGCGTGTCGGCGGCGACGGAATGCGCCCGCTCCAGCCGCCCGCACTCCTCGCACCGCGCCCCCGTACTCCGCCCCCGCATCCGCGCCCGCACCGGGCACTCGTGCCCGCGCGCCCCCACGCACCGCCGGACACTGCCGCCCACGACGGCGAACGCCACCCGCATCCCCCACGTCAGCCCACTTCTCCGCCCCCCGTCCCACACCAGCACGGGCCCTACCCCGAGCTCTCGGCTTCGCTCGGGCAGGGGGGACCCCGCCGACCACCGAAGTCCCGAACACCGCCACGCCTGCACCCTCTGCATCGCCGCACCCTCACGTGTTCCCTCACTCTCACGAGCGTAGGACCGGCCACTGACAGTGCCGGGGCGGGCAGCCGACCGCGCCTCCTCTATCAGGACAACCACCATCCGGCAAGTCCCGAATTCTCCTGTCACGCGAATCAGGGGCAAGACGCGAAATGCTGCCGCGGCTTAACTGGGACATGGGTTCACACCCACCCACAACTCAAAAGCCCGCGAATCAAGCGGGCCATATCTTCGAAAACCTCTTCACCCATTCTGATTGGAAATGATTTCTATGGCTCTCCGCTCCCCGAAGCAGCGCTTTGCGATCTTTGCCGCCTCGACCGCCGTGGCTGCAGGAGGCGTCCTGCTCCCCACCAGCGCATTCGCGGCCTCGGCGACGCCGCACGTCGGCACCGTGACCACGATTGCGGCCACGCAGGGCAGCCAGGGACAGCAGGACGCCGCCGATCCCGCCGAGAAGTGGGTGGAGACCACCGATGCCCCCAGCGGCATCACTTTCAAGCTTCCCGGAAAGCCATCGGTCCAGGAATTCTCTGAAACCGGCGCGGACGGCACGACCATCACCGGCCGCCAGTACATGCTGGCCGGCACTGACGGGGTCGTCACCGCCTTCGTCGTCTACGACGCACCTGGCACCCAGGAAAATCTCAAGAACGGTCTTGAGGGCGTCCGTGAGACCTTCAGCACCGAGTTCGGCGAGACCGCCACCAGCACCAGCGGAAAGAAGACCACGGTCGACGGCAACCCTGCCCTCCACACGGATCTGTCCACGAAGGACGACGACCCCCAGACCGGTTCGGCATGCATCATCGCCGAGGAGAACCACATGGTGCACGTCCTGACCCTGGGCGACGCGGCGGACGAGAAGGCCGTGGACGAGATGCACCAGCAGACCCTCGACAACGTGCACACACCCTCTTCCTCCGGCTCCTCCGGTTCTTCCGGAACGTCTATCTGAGCCACTACGTCAGAAGCCCCTCGGGATCATCCCGAGGGGCTTCTGATCTGCGTGCGCCCGGAGGCGGTGCCGTCGGTCACGCCTCGGGCAGCGTCTCC
>NZ_JACEHE010000066.1 GCF_013778455.1 Streptomyces himalayensis subsp. himalayensis
CTGTCTGTGCGATGGACGGGTAGCAGCGCCAATGACCATCGCCACCCACTTCAACGCTGTGACCTGCTGAGATCTGTTAAGACGGAGTGAGCATGAGTGAGACGGGCTAGGCTCCCTGGCTCTCCCCAACCGCTCCCCAAGCGTCTCCACTCCCCAGATTCTCCCCAGCCGCTCCCTCGGCGGAGACCCTCCGGCCTGCGGTAATCGCTACGCCAGTACCTCTCCAGCATGCCCCGGCTTGTACTCGATCCCGGCCCGCTCGGCCGCGCGCCGCCTGGTCTCCTCCATGGCGAGGACGCAGAGGCGGCAGGCGCGTACTTCCGTGTCGCCGAACTGCGAATGGAGCTTCCTCACCGCGGTGGTGTCGACCGTGCCGCGGGCGGGGCATCGGAAGCAGATCCCGGTCTCCCAGGTGTAGAGGGCAAGGATCTGGTCGGACTCCATGGGCTGTCTCCTGTGGGCGATGACAAGGTACGGGGGTTACGCGGTGATTCCCCGCCTGCCCCAATGAACACGCAGGTCAGCCGGATTCCCCCGAATGGGTGAACGTGCGTTCGATTCCCTCAAAATACCCTCAGCCCTGTGGCATATGCCAGAGCCGCAGGGCTCACACATTGTGAAGTTGCAGTGACACCCTGGCGCGCTGACTGTCACACCTGCTCTACGGGGAGCAGTGGGACATCCGTCGCACGAGATGCGTGATCGAATAATGCCGCAAATCTGCTGCTGACTTATGATCTTCGCGGCTCAAGCGTTTGTCGAGTGCCGCCCCATGATCAGCCGCCGTGGATCCTCGACGCCCGTCGAGCTCTTGGCGCGCGCATCGCGGCCCGGCGCATGTATCAGAACCTCACTCAAGAGCGCCTAGCCGAGGCCGTCGGCATCGACCGGTCGACGCTCCAGCGCATCGAGGGCGGCTACTCGGACGCGAAGATCAGCCACCTACTCCTGATCGCCCACGCCCTCGACATCCGGCTCGCCGAGCTCCTCGAGGAGTAGGCCCGCCCGCTACGTCGCCGTCGGCGCGCTGCAGGTGACGCGCCGGATGCAGCGGGCGGGGGTCTCAGCGCCGCTTGGGCGGGCAGGTCTTGTGCCGGTACATGGTGGTGCCGGCGAGTGAGGCGGAGTCGACGGGGATCTCGTCGTGCGGCTCGTCGGGCCGGATCACCTGGTCACACTTCGCGCAGATCTTCACCGCTGCGCCTCCTTCACCGCTTCGCGCAGCCTCTCGCCCTCTTCGCATGGGGCGGTCTCGTAGGCGCAGCCGGGGCACTCGTCGTAGTGGTCGAGGAGCGCTTCGAAGGCCTGCTGGGTGGCGTCGGCCGGCGGTGCCGTGTCCTGCGCGGTCATGACGCGCGTCCGAGGCCGTAGCGGGTGGTCTCGGGGCAGGCGTAGAGGTTGCGCTCCGGGCCGCGGGAGACGGTCTGGCCGATCCTCGTCGGCTGGTGAGCCGGATTCCCGCACGGGCAGAGCAGCGGCTCTTCCGTCAAGGGCTCTTCGCTGGCGGCGGGTGGCTCCGTAGGCTGGTGCACGTCGACGCTCCTCAGCTGCGTTGACCACACCCCCGGGCCGCCGGCCAGCGGTCGCGGGGGTTCTTGCTGCTCAGAAGGTACCGCTATATGCCGCCCCATGTGACCCCATGGCGCCATCTACGGATGCCGGTCGTGGGGTGCCGCCCTACGTTTCGATCATGGGTGAGGAGCCGATCGGGTACGTGTACATGCGGGTCGCCGACCAGGTTGAGCAGGAGATTCGCTCCGGCCGGCTGCCGCGCGGCGCGAGGCTGCCGAACGAGCGGGACATGGGCGCCCAGTACGGTGTCGCGCCCGGGACGGCGCGGCGCGCGGTTCAGGAGCTGCGGGATCGCGGCCTGGTCGTGACCCTGCCGAACAAGGGCACGTTCGTCGTGGCGGACCGGCCCGAGGGCTGACGCTCGACGGGCGGAACCATAGACTCTTCACATGATCCCCACCGAGCGCTCTGGCTCCGCGCGGTCTGCCGCCGAGGTGAACGAGCAGATCCGTGCCCTGTGGCAGCGGGCCGGCGGGCGGCTGTCGGTGGAGCAGCGGCGGGAGTACGAGCGGCTCGTCACCGAGTGGGCCGCGGCCGTGCGTGGAGAGGTCGTGGAGGCGGCGTAGCGCCGTCCGGGTCCCGCCGTCGGACGGCCACAAGGGACGGGCGCAGTACAGCTCTCCCGTTCAAGCCCGGCCGCCGCCAGGACCCCAATCCCCTGCTCTTGAGGGCGCGTGCTGCGCAGTCACGCACGGGACGCCCCTATAAGCAGGGTATCCGTGCAACCCGACAGAGCAGCGCCCCGCGCCCGGTGCATCACTTCCGGGGCGGGGCGTCAGCAGCAGCTACCCGACTTGCTCGTAGTGGTAGTGGCCAAAGCCTAACGGCGAGCACTGACAACGCGGCTACGGCCAGCTGGCCAACACCTGCTCGCCGTCTGCGGTGTCGACCAGGACGATCGTCGCGCCGTCGATCGATCCGTACTCGCCGACCAGGCCCGCGAACTTCCGCCGCGCGGTCTTCTCGCTGGCCCACCAGCCGTCCATGGTCGGCCGGCCGCCCATGGTCAGGGTGAGGCGGTAGCGCTGCTGGTTGTCAGGCACTCGTGCGCACCCGCGTAAAGTCCTTCCAGCACAGGTCGAGCCAGCGCTTCCCCTGCCAGGTGCCGTGCGGGTCCTGAACCAGGAGCGCCGTCGTTGCACGTTCACCGCACGCGAGGCAGGCGTGCACCTCGTCGCGACGGCGCCGCTCAATGTCCTCACCGGAGGCGTCGTCTGGGGCGACGGGCATGAGGGTGGGCTCCGCTTTCAACAGGTGCAGCATGCCGAGTGTGTCCACGCCCCCAGGATGGCAGACCGTCCCGCCGCCCGTAGACTCGAACACATGTCCGACCTGCCGCCGGATGCGGACCGTCTCCGCGTCATCGTCACCTACCTGCGCCTCCAGCTCGCCGAGGCGGAGGCAGCCCTGCGGCAGGCCGAGCAGCGGGAAGCAGACGAGAAGCGGCGGCGGGACCGCGCCCGTGCCGAGCAGGCGTGGAAGCTGCAGCCGCAGCGCAGTGACGGGCCGCCCGTCCTCCACCGCGGCGGCTGCAGCATCTACCGCAACGAGATGGGCTACCTCGACCGCGAGCACGCCCTCATCGCGCTCGAGCTCGACGACCCGCGCGTCGAATGCTGCGAGGTGTGCCGGCCCGAGACCGGGCTGGCTAGTGGCCGTTGAGGATCCGCTCAGCGCGGGCCTTCCGCTGCTCCTCCTTCTTCCACGCGCGTCGGCGAGCTGAGCCTTCGTTGTTCTTGCGCCGCTCCTCTTCATCGAGGAGTCGGGCAACGGTGCTGGGGTGCCACTGCCCGCCGCGCTTCGCAGGGATGCCCATCTCGTTCGCGCGCCGGGCGATGGCTCGCACACCCAGTCCTTCCTCGTCATGCCAGCGCCTCATCAGTGCAAGGTTCCTCGCTTCGGCCTCATCTTTGATGAGCTCGTTGTCCTCGGCTCGATGCCCGTACCGAGGGGCACCGTAGGCGTAGCCGCCGAGCTCTCCCTTCGTCTCGCGACCCTCACGGAGTCGCTTGCGAATGAGGCCGCGGTCGAGCTGATGGAAGACGCCGCGCATCTGTCGCATGGCGGTGCGCATCGGGTCGGTCTCGTCGTCTTCCAGGTGTTCGCCGTGGTCGGCCGTGAAGACCCGGCCGCCCATCGCCCAGACGTAGGACAGCACTGCCTCCTGGACGGTGAGTTCGCGGGCGAGGCGGTCGAGGTTGGGGGCGAGGATCCCGTCGGCGCGGCCTTCGCGGATCCATTCCATGGCCTCCATGAGGCCTTCGCGTTCGTCGATTGTGGACTTGCCTGTGAGGGCTTCGTCGGTGACGACGTGGACGATGCGGTGGCCGCCGGCTGGGGAGCTCTTGTTCCAGCGGCGACAGTCGTGTTCTTGGGCTTCGAGGCCGTAGCCGTCGGTGGCTTGTCCGGCTGTGGAGACGCGGCGGCAGATGACGAGTCGGAGGCGCGCTGAGGGCTTCACCATGACCTAAGCGTACCCATCTATACCTATAGATGGGACAGTGCAGGTAGAAGAGTTCCGGGTACAGCAGAACGCCCCCGCCGTCCTGCCGAAGCAGGGGGGCGGGGGCGCAGTCACGCGGGTTCGTCGTCGGGTGGGATGTCGGGTTCGAGGAACAGCCCCTCGTACTGCGGCGCGGGCACGGGTTGTTCGTCGGCGAGGCCGAGGCGCACGAGCGACCCCATGTCGGCGGCCGACTCATCGACGCGGCGCGCAACGGGGCGGGCTTCGGGCATGGCACTCCTCAGGGGTACTGGCGGCGGGTCGGGTCGAGGCCGGCGGAGAGTAGGCCGGGAAGGCCGCCGTCGTCATCGCCGCCGCCGCTGGTCTGGCTGCACGTGTAGTGGGTGGAGCCGTCGCCGTCCGGGGTGCACTCGTAGGTGGCGCCCCGGTACTCAAAGGTCCAGCCCGACGGCGGCGGGCCCGCGGGTCCTTGCTCGCCGCGTTCGCCTGCTGGTCCTTGGGGTCCGGCGGGCCCCGGTTCGCCTTGTGGTCCTGGGGGCCCGGCCTCACCGGCTGCTCCGTCAGCTCCGTCGGATCCGGGGGCCCCGGATGATCCGGGTGTGCCCGGCTCGCCGTCGTTGCCGTCGGATCCGTCACTGCCGGGGGAACCGGAGGGGCCAGGCGATCCCGGATCTCCCGGCTCGCCGCGTTCGCCTTTGGCTCCGGGAGGACCGGTCACCGACTCGCCTGGCTCGCCGCGGGACCCGGGCGGTCCAGCGACTGGCTTCTCGCCGAGTTGCTGTACCTGTGAGGCCAAGGCGTCGCGGGCTTCGTTCGCGGTGCGCAGTTCGTGCGTCAGGCCCTGTATCGACAGGACGATCCACGCGAACGCGGCACCGATGAGAACGGCGCCGGCCACGGCAAGGAAGTCGCCACGGCGCCAACGTCGTTCCTCCGCCCGGAGCTCCGGTTCTGTCACGACCCCGCCCCCCGCGTCAGCGTGATGATGACCGGCAGCAGCACGCCGACCAGCGGCATAATCACCGCCCCGATCAACCACCTGCGGGTGGCGACCAGCTTCTCGGCGTCCTTCTCCCGCAGCGTCTCCAGCGTGGAGACCCGCGACGCGAGCGCCTCGTGCCGCAGGTCGTACACCTCTTGGGAGACCTTCGTGTCGATGCGGTCGCCGAGTTGCTTGATGTCGTCGCGGACGTCGGTGAACCGGTCCTCGAACCTTCTGACGACCTCTCCGAGGGTCGGCTCATCCGGCACGGTGGTGCTCCCGTTCAGATGCTGGGCAGGTCGCGCTGCTGCTCGGCGGGCTTGCTGTTCGGTATGGCCCACGTGAAGCCGAGCGCGGCGAGGACGGCCAGGCCGGCGGTGACGCCCTCCTGCGTCGTGACCATTCCGTCGTCCACAGCGGTCGCCAGCGAGGCGGATCCTGCAGCGACGCCTGCGACGATCGCCTTGGCGTAGCGGGAGATCTTCATGGGGTTCTCGTTTCTGCTGGTTGGGGTCAGTCGGCGAGGCGTTCGGCGAGCTTGACCGCGACCCGCTCGGCGATCACCTCGGCGAGCGCCGGGTTGGCGGCGACGGCTGCGGCGAGGGTGGCGATCTGCGTGTCCGTCAGCTCCACGGCCGACAGCGCGGCCAGCTTCGCCTCGGTGCGGCGGACGACGGTCTCGATGTTCCGCAGCCCGGTCGCGGGGGCGATGTAGGGGTTGGTCTCTGCGCTGTCCGGGTTCGGGTTCTTGACGATCCCGTCGGTCGTCCAGACCTTGCGGACGTCGTCGTCGGTCAGGGGCACGTCGTTCTCCTCGGGCGTGGTGGTGCCAGGGTTCCAGCTGGCGGGGTGGGCGAGGCGTTCAGCGACCGCGGAACGGAAGTCGCCCATCGGGAAGCTGGGGTCGATCTTGCGGCGGGTGCCTTCCTTGTGGCCGATCACGCTGTGCTCGGACCAGCCGTGCGCCCGGCAGATCGCCGCCGCCCAGCGGACGGCCTGGTCGTACTGCACCGCGGGGTATGGGTCGCTGCCGTTGCCGAGGTTCTCGATCTCGATGCCGTAGTAGTGCTGGTTCCCGTCGACCGGCTCGGCGGCGTCCGGGCGGGGGTGTATGGAGGCCTCGTTGATGACGGCCTGGTGGGCGTTCGCGGCGAAGGTTCCGGCGTGGTTCGTGCGGCCGTGGCCGACCATCGTGGCCGTGCCGTCCTTCGCAAGGTGCGTGTGGCACAGCGGGCCGGGCAGGCTGGTAGTTCCTGTCCAGCACAGGCCGAGGCTGTTGGACCCGGCGGTGTGGTGAATGACGATGCCGTTCACGCCGCCCCACGGGCCCCTCGAGTTGCGGTTGTGGGTACGCCAGCCGGTGCGTTCGGCAACCTTCACGCCCTCGCTCTTCAGCGCGGCGAGAAGAAGATCCGCCGACAGCGGAGTGGCCATGGGTCAGAGCCCTTCTGCGGTGGGATGGATGGCGAGCTTCAGCTCGGCGAGGGTGATACTGCGCGGCCGACTGTCGTTGTGGGCGACGAGCAGCGCGAGCGGCCTGCCGGGATGCACGAACATCTCGTGCGACTTGTGGAAGCACTGCAGGCCGGGGCTGGGCGGCCGGTGCTCGGTGGCCGTGGAGTCGTAGCCCGTCGACAGGCCGAGCGGGTCACGGACGAAGCGGTCGCGGAGTTCGGTGTACGTGCCGTCGGCCCAATAGATCATTGCGGTGAGGGAGCCCCAGCCATGGAGCGCCGGCCAGATCAGTCCCGAGCGGTCGTCGCGCTGCCAGTCCCGCACTTCGTAACCCTTGGGGTCGAGCTGCTGGTGCATGCCGTAGGCGTCGTAGGACTCGGCCGCGTAGGGGAAGCGGACGATGTGGTAGCCGCCGTCCGCGGGGATGGACTGCGGCAGGTCGGTCTTCAGGGAGCAGACGAGGACCGTCACAGCGCCTCCAGGAATGACGAAAGCCCCGGCCGTGGGCGCGGGGCGGGCGGAGGGCGGAGGGGTCAGGCGGGGGTTTCGGCGATGTAGTGCCGGGTGGAGTCGATGCTGACGACGCCGGGCACCTGGGAGAGACGGTCGATGACGGCGGCGATGATGTGGGCCTCGCTGACCATGAGGTCCCCGCTGGTCATCTGCAGGCGGACCCTGGCCCAGCCGCCCTCTTCGGGCTTGGCGTTGATCTCGATGTACGGGTAGTCCACGGCGATCTCCGTTCGTTATGCGGCGGATTCGTAGCGGCCCTGGTGGTAGAAGATGTCGCCCGCTGCGGGGGCGAATGGGAAGGTGGCGTCCCAGATGTCCGGGCTGGCGACGTCGGCCTGCTGGATGTTGCGGAGCGTCCCATTGGCGTGGAGTGTGGTGGAGACTGTGCCGACACCGTGCCAGCGGGTGCTGGCGCTGTTGTCACGCCAGACGACGTGCTGGGTCTGGTGCGCGGACCAGGTGGTGGACGGTGCCGCAGGCAGCGAGAAGTACCAGTTGCCGCCCGCTCCTCCATCGCCGTAGGTGCTGGTGGAGCCCAAGGTGATGCGCTGCAGGTAGTCCACCGTGCGGCCCACCTTGATGTAGCGGGCGACGATGGTGCCGTTGCCGATGGCGGGCTGGGTGCCGCCCTCCGCGCCCCACACCATCGTCGCGCTGTAGTCCGTCCAGGCGCCGAAGAAGCTGTTGAACTGGTCGCGGATCTCCTGGTTCAACAGCGCGGCGGTCACGACCTCTCCGACCACCCAGGTTCGCGGTGCGAAGGTCATCCGGTCACCTCCTGGATCGGCGAAGCAGGTTCGGCCGGCGGTTCCGTGGCCGGGTCGGCGGGGGCGTCGGAGGGCGGGTGGCCCCACGGGGCCGGGTCGTCGGGGTGCCACCAGTTCCGCAGGTGCGGCAGCTCGTCGGCGACCGCGGCCTCGGCGGCTGCCACGTTCTCGGGGAAGACCAGTTGGACCCAGCCGTAGCCGCACTCGGTGCACGCCATCCGCGGATCCGCTGGAGTGACGACCTGCGCGCTGCCACAGGGGCAGTCGGCGACCCACCGGTTGTGGTTGATCCGGGCGTAGATCTGTTGCCCGATCACGTATCCGTCGGGCGGGGTGATCCGGCGCTGCTGGCGCAGCTCGACCCAGCGGAAGACCCGCTCGGCCGGCGGCACCAGCGCCCACGTCTCGGGTGCCTGATCTGGCGGGGGAAGGTAGAAGGCCTCCGCCCGCTCGACAGGGATCGGCACGGATCCTCCTTCAGTAGGCGAGTCGGGTTGTGCTGTCCAGTACCGAGTAGGTGGAGTCGTTCAGGATCCAGACGTTGTCGGTGTCGGCGCGGCTGGTGTGGAAGTTGATGTGGTGCTGGCTGAGGCCGATGGTCTCTTCGTAGCCCTCGACGACTACGGTCGCCGTTGACGACGGCGCCTCGACCGGCAGGCCCGTCAGCCCGATTACCGTGGAGACGTCGGCGTTCAGCAGCGCCCGGTAGGTGGCGAGCGGCATACTGAATGCCTCGACGGGGAGTTGCCGGATCTCCGGCGGAGGATCCGCGTAACGGGAGACGAGCCAGTTCGAGGCGTCGGTGACCTTCAGGTCGCTGGCCTTGAACAGCTCCAGCGTCTTGGGCTTCGGCCCGTAGGTGTCGATCGCCGTCTGGTTAATGACGCGCTGCGTGGCCCCACCGGGCCGCGACGCGGTCACATCGTTGATCATTTTCTGGTCGTCATCGGCGTACTTCACACCGTTCGTTTCCACGTCCGCATACGTGAGCGATAGCGCTGGGCTCGGGTTGTAGCGCACGTCACGGCTCTGAAAGAGCAGCGCCGCGGCGGAGCGGGACGCCAGCAGTTTGCCGGACTCGGTGCTCTCGATGTCCCGCAGATGCGTCAACGCCGGTTTGCCGAGGTCCTTCTGGCTGCCGATGGCGTCGAAGATGCTGCCCTGCGTGGTGACGGTCAGCCCGAGGTAGGACGCGATGCGGGACATGCGGGCGGACGCGGACTCGCCGACGTGCTCTGTCGTGCCGGTGGTGTAGTGGCCGGCGAGGTCGGCGGCGGTGACCGAGCGGCAGTAGATGGCGAGCTGGGCAATCTGCCCGGACCAGAGTCTTTGGTTGGCGTAGCCGCCCACGGTGAGGATCCGCAGGTCCGTGCCGTTGAAGGCGGTCAGAGAGTACGAGACGCCGTCGACGTACAGCAGATTCTCGAACTCGTTGTACACCAGGTGGTGCAGGGCGCCGTTAGCCAGGTTCGGCGTGCCGAAGACGTAAGTCTGCAGGCCGTCCCCCTGGTCCTTCTCGATGAGGACCTTCCCGGTTCCGGACTCCAGGAGAATGATCAGCTTTGTGGAGAGGTCCGTCGAGGTGAGCGCCATAAGCACCCGGCCCGTGGTGCTGGTGGAGAACCATGCCTCGGCCCTCACCCGGAAGTTGGAGTTCGCGTCGACGAATGCCTGCCCCAAGTCGGCCGACAGGTACTTGCCCGCCGTGGACGACGCAGGGGTGAACACGGGAGCCACCAGGCCGGAAGGGCCGGTACCTGCACCGAATTCGAGGGTGCCGCCGCTGCCGGCCTGGACGATGGACAGCGTGCCGACACCCGAGGTACCGGCCAGGTCGCCGGCGCTGGTGGACTCGGCCGGCTCGGACAGCGGGTAGTACGCGGTGGGCCGGTCGAGCAGGATCTCCTGCACGAGCATCGGTTTCAGCTCGTCCTCGAGGCCCGCCCACTTGGTGATGTCCGAGCAGCTGATGACGGTCTTCGCCTGCAGCCCCTCCCATTCCAGCGGCCACTCGTTGACCATGCCGAAATAGCGCGAATGGATCTGCGCGCCGCCGAGCTC
>NZ_JACEHE010000067.1 GCF_013778455.1 Streptomyces himalayensis subsp. himalayensis
AGTCGGGTGCCGTCGTCATGTATCCCACTCTACGCCTCCTCCTTGAATCTTAAACAAAACGGAGGTAGGGTTGGAAACCGGATAGCTTGAAGTTTCAAATAGGTGCGCCGCAGGGTCGCAGTGCCGGCCGGTAGCGGCGTGTCGCAGTGCAGCAGGAGCAGTAGGGAGTCACCGCCATGACCGTCACCGCACCGGAGCGTATGCCCGCGCTCTATCTCAGCCATGGCGCCCCGCCGCTCGCCGACGACACCATATGGCCCGGTCAGCTCGCCGCCTGGGCCGCGGAGCTGCCCCGGCCCAAGGCGATCCTGATGGTCTCCGCCCACTGGGAGGAGGCCCCGCTCGCGCTCGGCGCCACCGAGACCGTGCCTCTCGTGTACGACTTCTGGGGCTTCCCCGAGCACTACTACCAGGTGCGGTACGCGGCCCCGGGCGCTCCCGAACTCGCAGAATCCGTACGGAAGTTGCTGCGCGGACCCGGCGTACCGGTGCAGGACATCCCGGACCGCGGGCTCGACCACGGCGCGTACGTGCCGCTCGTCGAGATGTACCCCGACGCCCGTATCCCCGTTCTGCAGATCTCCATGCCGACCCTCGACCCGCAGAAGCTGATGGACATCGGCCGCAAGCTCGCGCCTCTGCGCGACGAGGGCGTGCTGATCGTCGGCAGCGGCTTCTTCACGCACAACCTGGCCGCGCTGCGGCAGGGCGGCATACCCGCCTGGTCGGTGGAGTTCGACGACTGGGGTCACCGCGCGCTGGACTCCGGCGACGTGGACGCACTGCTGGACTTCACGCACAAGTCCCCGGCCGGCCGGCTCGCCCACCCGCGCACCGAACACTTCGCGCCTCTTTTCGTGACCATGGGCGCGGCGGACGCGGCCGGTGAGCTGGAGGGGCAGCGGAGCGTGATCGACGGGTTCTGGATGGGGCTGGCGAAGAGGTCGATCCAGTTCGGATAGCGGATAGCGGATAGCGGATAGCGGATCGCGGATCGCGGATCGCGGATCGCGGATCGCGGTGATCCTTGGAACCTTGGAGCTGTAGCCCTTCGCGGGCTGCAGCTCCTTTTCGCAGCTTTCCGGGCCAGCTCCTTCTCGCAGCTTTCCGGGTTGCAGCTCCTTCTCGTAGCTGTCTGGGCTACAGCTCTTTCTCGTACCAGGCCACGTCCCAGTACCGCTCGAACTTGCGCCCCACCTCGCGATACGTGCCGATGTGGCGGAACCCGAAGCGTTCGTGCAGGCGGTGCGAGGCCTCGTTCGGCTGTGCGATGCCCGCGTACGCGCGATGCAGATCCTCGCCCGCCAAGGCCTCGAAGAGTGCCTTGTAGAGAAGCGTGCCGATGCCGCGCCCGCCGGAGTCCGGTGCCAGGTAGATGCTCACCTCGACCGAAGTGCTATATGCCGGTTTTTTCCGGAATGGGCTTGATGTGGCGTATCCAAGGATGCGACCGTTGTGCTGCTCGTGGGCAACCATGAGGCGGTACGGGCCGTCTTCCGGATGGGAGAGCAGCCAAGGGCGGCGCTCCTCAGGAGTGAAGGGGGCCGTGTCGAAGGTGATGGCGGTGTCCCGGACGTAGTGGTTGTAGATGTCTGTGAGGGGCCCGAGGTCCTCCTCGACGCCTGGTCTGACCTGCACCTCTGTGGGCTCTGACGGCATCCTGCCTCCCCCTTGTGGCGGCACAGGGTACTGCATGATCACGAAAATTGATGAGCGGCTTGGGAATTCTGTCCGGATTGCAATCGTTGTTTCCATCGGATGCAGGGCACCCGGCAGGGGTGCCGGCCACTCCAGGACCCGCTCGAATCCACCATCGCAAGGGAGCACGCATGGCAACCCGTGCCGTCGCCAGCCGTCAGTCCGCCGTGGGCGAGACGGACGTGGCACGCAGTGTTCGCGCCGGAGGCGGCGAGATCGCCGATCGCGACCTGGTCGGCATGTATCTCGACGAGATCGCGCGGACGCCGCTGCTCGACGCCGCAAAGGAAGTCGAGCTGTCCCAGACCATCGAGGCGGGTGTGTACGCACGGCAGATCCTCGACGACGATGTGGAGCAGGAGAGCCAGGTCGCGAAGAAGGCAACTCGCGAGGAGCTCGAGGCGCTGGTCGCGGCGAGCGACCGGGCCAAGGACGTCTTCATCCGTTCTAACCTCCGTCTGGTCGTGGCGGTCGCCCGTCGCTATCCGCGCAGCGGTCTGCCCCTGCTCGACCTGATCCAGGAGGGCAACGCGGGCCTCGTGCGCGCGGTCGAGAAGTTCGACTACCGCAAGGGCTTCAAGTTCTCCACGTATGCGACGTGGTGGATCCGTCAGGCGATCACCCGCTCCATAGCCGACCAGTCGCGCACGATCCGCCTCCCCGTCCACCTTGTGGAGGAGCTGGGCCGGATCCGTCGGGTGCAGCGCGAGTTCGCCCGTGAGCACGGCCGGGAGCCGGAGCACGCGGAGATCGCCGCCGAGCTCGGCTCGAACGCGGAGCGCGTCGGGGACGTCCTGGACTGGGCCCGCGACCCGGTCTCGCTCAACATGTCGGTCGACGACGAGGGCGAGACGCAGTTCGGCGACCTGCTCGAGGACACCTCGGCGATCACGCCCGAGCAGTCCGTGATGACGCTGCTGCGCAGCGAGGAGCTCGACGACCTCATCGGGCGCCTCGACCAGCGCACCGCATCGATCATCAAGATGCGGTACGGCATCGAGGACGGCCGCGAGCGCACGCTCACGGAGGTAGGCAAGGAGCACGGGCTCACGCGCGAGCGCATCCGGCAGATCGAGAAGCACGCGCTGCTTGAGCTGAAGAAGCTGGCGCGCGACACGGGGTTCGACGCGGCTGCGTAACCCCTGCGGCAGGTCTGCCGCCTCTGCCACCAGGCAGGCGAGCCGCCCGCAAGCTGAGCCCCGGTGCCCTCTCCCCCCAAGGCGCCGGGGCTCACTCATGCCTGCTCTTGCTCGCTCATGCCGGCCCTTGCTCATTCATGCCCGCTCATGTTCGCTGCCCGACTGCTCTCATGCCCGTCTGCTCTCAGCGGCGCGGACGCCCGTTTGTGTCTGTTGTATGCCCGAACCTGTTTACTTTCCTGAAATCCAGTCGTACGCTCAGGTGAAACCACAGGTTCGGGCATCGAACGGAGACAAACGGGCCATGTACGCACCGGAGCGTCAGCAGGAGATCCTCCGCCTCGCGCGCGATGGCGGACGGGTGGACGTGCTGTCGCTGGCCGAGGAGTTCCAGGTCACGGCCGAGACGATTCGGCGCGACCTGAAGGCCCTTGACCGCGCCGGCCTCGTACGCCGTGTGCACGGTGGAGCCATCCCGGCCGGCCGGCTCGACTTCGAGCCCGACCTCGCCGAACGCGAGAGCACGGCCGCCGACGAGAAGGACCGCATCGCGCGGGCCGCCGTCGCCGAACTGCCGAGCGAGGGCAGCGTGATCCTCGACGCCGGTACGACCGTGGCCCGGCTCGCCGCATCGCTGCCGCTGGATTCCACGCTGACCGTCGTGACGCACAGCCTGCCGACCGCGGCCCGCCTGGCCGACCACCCCGGCATCCAGCTCCACCTCATCGGCGGCCGGGTCCGGCACCGTACCCGCGCGGCCGTCGACGCCTGGGCGCTGCGTGCGTACGGTGAGATCCGTGCCGATGTCGTCTTCCTCGCCGCCAACGGCTTCTCCGCCGAACACGGGCTGACCACGCCCGACCTCGCCGAGGCCGCCGTGAAGCGGGCCGCCGTCGCCGCCGCGCGCCGCGTCGTCCTGCTCGCCGACTCCGAGAAGCACGGCAAGGAGCACTTCGCGCGCTTCGGGGACCTGGCCGATGTGGACCTGTTGATCACCGACAGCGGGCTGAGCCCCGACGACGCGAGCGCCATCGAGCGCGGTGGCACGGAAGTAGTACGCGCATGATCCTCACCGTCACCCCGAATCCGAGCCTCGACCGTACGTACGAGGTCCCGTCGCTGGACCGCGGCGAGGTCGTCCGGGCCACCGGCGACCGCATGGACCCGGGCGGCAAGGGCGTCAACGTGTCGCGGGCCGTCGCGGCGGCCGGGCAGCGGACCGTCGCCGTGCTGCCGCTCGGCGGAGCGCCGGGCCGGTTCGTGGCGCAGCTCCTCGACGAGCAGGGGATCGAGGTCGCCCCGGTGCCCGTGGCCGGTCAGACGCGGTCCAACATCTCGATCGCCGAACCCGACGGCACGCTCACGAAGATCAACGCTCCCGGGCCCGAGCTCTCCCCGGAGGAGCAGGAACTGCTCCTCGAGACCGTGCGCAGGCAGTCCGCGGGCGCCGCGTGGATCGCGTGCTGCGGCAGCCTGCCGCGCGGGCTCGCGCCCTCGTGGTACGCCGAGCTGGTCGCCCGTGCCCATGCGGCGGGCGCCCGGATCGCGCTGGACACGTCGGGCCCGGCCCTGCTCGCCGCGCTCCGCGAGCGACCGGACGTCGTCAAGCCCAACGCCGAGGAACTCGCCGAGGCCGTCGGCCGCCCGCTGGCGACCCTCGGCGATGCGGTCAAGGCGGCCGAGGAGCTGCGCGACCTGGGAGCGCGGGCGGTGCTCGCGAGCCTCGGCGCGGACGGACAGCTGCTCGTCGACGACTCCGGCGTCCACTTCGGCAGGGCCCCCGTCGAGGTCGTACGCAGCAACGTCGGCGCGGGCGACTCCTCGCTCGCCGGATTCCTGATCGCCGGCGGCAGCGGGCCCGAGGCCCTCGCCTCCGCCGTCGCCCACGGTGCGGCCGCGGTCCAGCTGCCCGGCAGCGTGATGCCGACCCCCGCCGACCTCGAACCGGCCGCGGTGACGGTCACGTCGGTCGTTCCCCAGGACCAAGCCCTGACGGAGCCGGCGCCATGACGATGCAACGAACGATGCAACGCGACGAGACCGTGTGCCGAGACCGGACCGCCGTGCACCGAGATCGGACCGTGCGCCGAGATCGGACCGTGCGCCGAGATCGGACCGTGCGCCGAGATCGGACTGCCGGGCACCGAGATCGAACCGTGCGCCGAGATCAGACCCGGGACCGAAACGGGACCCGCACCGCTGTGGGCGGGTACCCGGCCCTGAGCGTCGGCCGGCTCACTTCCCCTCCCCCTCCCGTTCTCCCCCTCCCCCTCATCCTCCCTCTCCCCGTCCCCACCCTCGCCCGCAAGGCGATACGCGCGCAAAGGAGCCCGCGATGAGCGACATGATCACCGCGGACCTGGTCGACCTCGACCTGTCCGCCGACACCAAAGAGGCGGCGGCCCGTGCCCTCGCCGAGCGGATGGTGGCCAAAGGCCGCGTGACCGACCTCGACGGCTTCCTCGCCGATGTCGCGGCCCGCGAGGCGCAGATGCCGACCGGTCTCGACGGCGGCATCGGCATCCCGCACTGCCGCAGCGAACACGTCACCGAGCCCACGCTGGCCTTCGGGCGCAGCGCCCAGGGCATCGACTTCGGAGCCGCCGACGGCCCCGCCGACCTGATCTTCCTGATCGCGGCCCCGGCCGGCGCGGACGACGCCCATCTGACGATCCTGTCGTCGCTGGCCCGTCAGCTCATGGACGCCGACTTCACGTCCGCGCTCCGGGCCGCGGACAACGCGACTGCCGCGGCGGCCCTGATCCGCGGCGACGAGGCCCCGGCGGCTGCCGCCGCGGCACAGGGTGCCCAGGACTCCGCGCCGGTCGCCTCGGCGGCCTCCGAGGCCGGCGCGGACCGCACGGCCCCGGCGCCGGACGCCCCCGTCAAGGACGGTGCGGCCCCGGCGCCGGGCGCCACGGACTCCGACGCGCCGCGGCCCTTCCGTATCGTGGCCGTCACCTCCTGCCCGACCGGCATCGCGCACACCTACATGGCCGCCGAGTCGCTGGAGAACGCGGGACGCGACGCGGGCGTCGAGGTCGCCGTCGAGACCCAGGGATCGGCCGGCTTCACCCGGCTCGACCCCGCTGTCATCGCCGCCGCCGACGGCGTGATCTTCGCGCACGACGTTCCCGTGCGTGAGAAGGAGCGCTTCGCCGGCAAGCCGACCGTCGACGTCGGCGTCAAGGCCGGTATCAACCGCGCCGCCGAGCTCATCACCGAGGTACGCGGGAAGGCGGCTCGCGGTGAGACGACGTCCGCCGCCGCGCCCGGCACTCCGGTCGAGAGCGCGGGCGAGGCCGGAGACAGTTACGGCACCAAGTTGCGCAAGTGGCTGATGTCGGGCGTCAGCTACATGGTTCCGTTCGTCGCCGCGGGCGGTCTGCTCATCGCCCTCGGCTTCGCGATCGGCGGCTACTCGATCGACAAGGCGCCGTCCGTCGCCGAGCACTTCGTCTGGACCGACCACAGCAGCTGGGCCGCGCTGATGTTCCAGATCGGCGGACTGGCGTTCAGCTTCCTGATCCCGGTCCTCGCCGGCTACATCGCCTACGGCATGGCGGACCGGCCCGGGCTCGTCCCCGGCTTCGTCGGCGGCTCGGTCGCGGTCACGATCAACGCCGGTTTCCTCGGCGGTCTCGCCGCCGGTCTGATCGCGGGCGCCGTGGTGATGGCGATCCAGCGGGTCAGGATCCCCGCACCGTTGCGCGGCATCATGCCCGTGGTCGTGATCCCACTGATCTCGTCGATCGTCGTCGGCTTCCTGATGTTCCTGGTCATCGGCAAGCCCATCGCCGAGCTGCAGGCTGCGCTGACGGACTGGCTGAAGGGCCTGAGCGGCGCCAACGCCATCATCCTCGGCGTCATCCTCGGCCTGATGATGTGCTTCGACCTCGGCGGCCCGGTGAACAAGGTCGCGTACGCCTTCGCGGTCGGCGGCCTCGCCAACCCGACCGAGGGTTCGCTCAAGGTGATGGCGGCGGTCATGGCGGCCGGTATGGTCCCGCCGCTGGCGATGGCGCTCGCCACCACGGTGCGCGGGAAGCTCTTCACCAAGGCGGAACGCGAGAACGGCAAGGCTGCCTGGGTGCTGGGCGCCTCCTTCATCTCGGAGGGCGCGATCCCGTTCGCCGCGGCCGACCCGCTTCGGGTGATCCCCGCGTCGATGGTGGGCGGCGCGGTCACCGGTGCGCTGTCGATGGCCTTCGGATGCACGCTGCGTGCTCCGCACGGCGGCATCTTCGTGGTCCCGCTGATCGGGCAGCCGCTGCTGTACCTGGTCGCGATCGCCGCCGGTGTGTGCGTGTCGACCGCGCTGGTCGTGGTGCTGAAGGGGGCTCGCAAGCCGGCGGCCGCCTCGGGCGCGGCGGTGGGTGCGGCTGCTGCGGAGGCCAAGCAGCCGGTAGCGGTGTGACGGCCAGCGAGTGATGTACTGAGTGATGTACTGGCGGGGGCGCCCGGGAACTTCCCGGGCGCCCCCGCCACATGCATTGCCTACAACCGTGACTACGCGCCGGAAACGCGTGCTGCCCGGCGGTCCATCGCCTCTCGGGCCGCCGCCTCCGTGGAGTACACCTCGCACATGTGCCGGCCGTCCGGCGTCGCCGTGTGTTCGACCTCCCACAGGCTGATCTCGCTGCCGTCGCGCAGCAGGAACGCATGCTCGTACAGGGCGAAGCCGACGCCCGCCCCGCCCACCGGGCATGGGCGGCCGAAAGCCTGCGTGATCTGGTGGGCGCACGCGTTGTGCAGCAGGTGTGCGGTGTCGGCGCCCGGCCGGTCCGGGTTCTCCGCGCGCCGGAGCAGCCGGCGCGCGTGGTCCGCGGAATCACCAGGCTCGTACGCATGCACGGGCAGGTTCGGCACGGGCGGCAGATGCGTCATCACGGGCAGCCCGAAGTCCGGCGCGTCGGGCGGCAACGGCAGCCGCGCGGTCGCCGCGCGCAGCTCCTCCTCGTCCGCGTAGAGCTCAAACTGCGTCTGGCCGCCCGGCCCGGTGTTGTGCACCAGCTCCCAGAGGGTGACCGCTGTGCCGTCTGCGAGCAGCCACGTGTGGCGGTACGTCTCGCGGTGCCGCCCCGCGCTGTGGTGCGCGGAGTACAGCGAAGTGTCGTACGCGAGCGCGCAGTCGAGCCGGCACAGCGTCTCGTCGGGCAGCTCGAAGGAGTTCAGAGCACGGCCGAGCAGGCGCTCGAGCTGCTCCTCCGGAGACTCAGGCGGCTCTGCTGGTTCGTACGCGGCTGACTCGTACGGAACGCTCAAGGCTTCTCCCGGCATCGCTGCATGTCACCTCGTGGGTGCATACCGTAGCCCCTTGGCTGGACATTGTGTCCCGCGAACCGGAAAAACGAACGACCCCTCCCCGGAAGTTCCCGCCGGCGCGGACAGCCGGAAAGGGTCGGGAACTGCTGCCGGTGTGCTGAGCAGTAGTGAGTCTTGGTGAGTGAGCGTGAGCGCCGGGCGGGCTGGTGCTGGTGGTCCGGCCATGCGCTGGAGGCTCACTTCCGCGGTGCATGTCCTGGGGCCTGCTAGAAGCGAACAGAGTTTCTTTGATCGAATGGGTGACCTTTGCCGGTGGCGGTCGTTGAGTGCCGTGACGGGATCGTCGGGCCGGGGGGT
>NZ_JACEHE010000068.1 GCF_013778455.1 Streptomyces himalayensis subsp. himalayensis
GATCAGGGCTAGCGCCCCGGGTCCACGCTCTCGGGGATCAGGGCTAGCGCCCCCGGCCCACGCGCCTGGGGATCACGCCTCAGGGTCGAAGCAGTTCGCTCAGCATGCGGTCAGACCGCCGAAGGCCTCCGCCCCCACCGGAGGCGCATGCTCCTGACCGGCGCCGACGTCCACGACGTCGCTCCCGCGGACGGACGTTCGGTCAGTGTTCTCGTTCCACTCCGTGTCGCTGTTGGGCCGAACGGGTGACTGGTTGTAAGAATTGACCGGTGCAGACAATCAGGACGAGCCCGGACGGGGTGGGGGCATGAACGGCCACGACGTCACCGACGAACAGTGGGAGGGGCTCGCCCAGGTCGTACCGCTGCGAAGCCGCGACGAGTGGCCGTCCTGGCCGGGCCATCGCGCGATGCCGGAGGCGGAGACCGAGACGAACCGGCGCTTCGTGGTGCTGCGCGTCAATGTGTTCGCCGACGCCAGGAAGGTCGCGGAGACCCTGATGGCACAGGTCCCGGTCCTGCTGGACCTGACCGGCGCGGAGACCGAAGTCGCCAAGCGCGTCCTGGACTTCGCCAGCGGCGTCGTCTTCGGTCTCGGCAGCGGCATGCACCGTGTCGACCGCAACGTCTTCCTGCTCGCACCACCCGGAACCGAGGTCCAGGGGCTCGTGGCCGGGGCCGGGAAGCACGGGCTGTGAGGTCCTGAGGCCGGGGTGACGCGCCGGCCTGGCGGACGAGGACCGGGACTGGCGGCGGAAGCGCCGCCGTTGAGGGCGTGCCGCCCGGCAGGCACGTACGGCACCTCTCCGGCAGGCACGTACGGCCTCTCCGGCAGGCCCGCCGTCGACGCGGCTGCGCATACGGTCCCTCGATCGTAGGAAGGTCGCTCCAGCGGAACGATTCGCCTGGTCCTTCGCCGCCTACGGTCCCGGACATGACCGTGCTCTCCCGGGGCGCGACCCCGGCGGCGCCCGCGCCGCGCCCGGACCGGCCGGGCATCACCGAACTGAGGCTCTCCGCCTTTGCGTCGCACCGCCGCGCCGTCTTCCCGCTCGGCCCGCTGACCTTCTTCGCCGGATCCAGCGGCACCGGAAAATCGAGTGCCCTGCGGGCGTACGAGGCGCTGGCCCGGCTCGGCGGCGGGGCGGAGCTCGGCGAGGCGTTCCCGGACCCGGTCGCGTGCGTGCCCGAGCGTGCCAGGCCCGACGCCCAGCGGCGGCGAGGATTCCGCATCGGCTGTACGGTCGACGGCCCCGTCGGTGCCGTACGACTCGATGTCGCCGTACAGGCCGAACCCGAACTGCGCATCGTCGGCGAGCGGTTGACGGCCGGGGGGCTGACGCTGCTCGAGACGGCGCTGCGCGACCCGAGGCGGCGCGCCGTCCAGGCGGCCTGGTACACCGCGGGCACCTCACCGGTGACCCGCGCCCCGCTGCCCGACGACCGGCTCGGCACGGCGCTGCTTCCGCTGCGGGTGGCCGGTAAGACGGACGGCCAGCGTCATGTGCTCGCCGCGGCGGAACAGGTGGTGGTCGCGCTGCGGTCCGTCTTCGCCTGCGACCCGCTGCCCCGGCGCATGCGCGGCGCGGTGCCGCTCGACGAGGGGCGGCTGCTGGGCGGCTGCGACAACCTCGCCGAGGTCCTGTGGCGCACCCGGTCGGAGTGCGGCCAGCGGCACGCGCAGCTGGTCGCGGCGGTACGGGCGGGCTGCGCCGGCACTGTGGAGGACGTACGGGCGGAGCAGCTGGACAGCCGGACGGTGCGCGCGGTCCTCGACCGGGGCGACGGCGTGCGCACCCCCACAGGGCGGCTCGGCGACGGTGAGCTGCGGTTTCTGGCGCTGGCTCTCGTGCTGCTCACCGGGCCGGGCGTCCTGGAGGTCGATCCGGTGGCCGAGGTGCCGGAGGCGCTGCAGTGCCTCACCGTCCTCGCCGACGGGTTCGACCGCTGCCTGGACGAGCGGCAGTTGCGTGAGCTCGCGAGGCTGGCCGTGCTGACGTGCGAGCGCGGGCACATCCGGCTGGTGGGGGCGGTGCAGAACGCGTCATGGGCCGCTGAGGCGGATGGTGTCACGGTGGTAGACCTGGACCGTGAAGGAACTTGATCTGGCGGGGCTGCAGCGCAGACTGGCCGAGTTCGCGGCCGCCCGCGACTGGCAGCAGTACCACACGCCGAAGAACCTGGCCGCGGCGCTCAGCGTGGAGGCCTCCGAGCTGGTCGAGATCTTCCAGTGGCTGACGCCCGAGGAGTCGGCCGCGGTGATGGACGATCCCGAGTCGGCGCACCGGGTGACGGACGAGGTCGCCGACGTCCTCGCGTATCTGCTGCAGCTGTGCGAGGTGCTGGGGATCGATGCGCTGGCGGCGCTCGACGCGAAGATCGACCGCAATGAGCAGCGGTTTCCGGCGCCCGGGGGTCGGTGAGGGTCCGGGCCCGGTCCCTTGAATGCCTGGGATCCCATGAGTGTGCGGGATCCCGTGAGTGCGCGGGAGCCCGTGAGTGCGCCGGGAGCCGCCCCTTGAGGGCTGACGCGCCGCAAGGGATCCGCTCTTCGTCACTCTCCGGAGTGATTGCGTTGTCCACATCTCGTTTTCTGTCCACAGATTCCGGACGACCTCTGGCTTTTCATTTCCTGGCAACTCACTCTGGGTAGTGGACAGAGGAGTGCGGGCAGCGCGCGGCAGCGCGTGCGGGACGGACGGGGGCGGCGATGGAGGCGGTGCGGCTCATCGAAGCGAACAGGCGTGCCCTGGCGCAGAGCCAAGGGGTGCCGGACATCGTGGTGGAGTCATGGCAGGCACAGGCGCTGGCTCAGGCGATCGGGAGCCGGCTGGCGGTCACCGGGCCGCCTGAGTTACGGGGCGAGGCGCTCGGCCTGAGCGAGGTGGGCGGCAGAGGCTGCGGCGCGCTGGACGCTCCGACGCTGGGCATCGGGGAGATACGGGCGGCGCAGTTGACGGAGATCGGCGACGCGCGCCAGGCGCTGCTGGGCCTCGGCGGCCTGCTGGGCGAGGTCGGCATCGCTCTCGTCGGGATCGCCTGCTCCGCAGACGAGGAAGGGGCGTACTGGCAGTGCATGGAGGCGATCGACGCCGCTGACGAGTGCCGGGACCGGGTGCTGGAGATGCTGCGCCGACTCGCGGTGCGCGAGCAGAGCATGCCGGAACCGGAACCGGACTCGGCGGCCGGGTAGCTTTCCGGTCAGCCTGCGTGTGGTCGAGGTCCCAAGTGCCCCAACGGTCCCATATGCCCCATGGATCGCAGAAGGCTCACAGGACGCATGGCACTTCTGGGGCACCTCCGTGCAGGATGGAGGCATGGATCTTCGCATCTTCACCGAGCCCCAGCAGGGGGCCACCTACGACACTCTTCTGACCGTGGCCAAGGCCACTGAGGATCTGGGCTTCGACGCCTTCTTCCGGTCGGATCACTATCTCCGGATGGGTTCCGTCGACGGGCTGCCGGGTCCCACCGACGCCTGGATCACGCTTGCAGGGCTGGCCCGGGAGACCAAGCGGATCCGGCTCGGCACGCTCATGACGGCCGGTACCTTCCGGCTGCCCGGTGTGCTGGCGATCCAGGTGGCGCAGGTCGACCAGATGTCGGGCGGCCGCGTCGAACTCGGCCTGGGAGCGGGCTGGTTCGAGGAGGAGCACAAGGCGTACGGCATCCCGTTCCCGAAGGAGAAGTTCGCCCGGCTCGAGGAGCAGCTGGCGGTCGTCACCGGGCTGTGGAGCACGGAGGTCGGCGAGAGCTTCAGCTATGACGGCGAGTACTACCAGTTGACCGACTCGCCTGCGCTGCCGAAGCCGGCGCAGGCCAAGGTGCCGGTGCTCATCGGCGGACACGGTGCGACGCGCACGCCCCGGCTCGCGGCTGAGTACGCCGACGAGTTCAACATGCCGTTCGCCTCGATCGAGGACAGCGAGCGGCAGTTCGGCCGGGTGCGGGCGGCAGCGGAGGCGGCCGGCCGCAAGGGCAGTGACCTGGTGTACTCCAACGCGCTGGTGGTGTGTGTCGGCAAGGACGACAGTGAGGTCGCACGCCGAGCGGCTGCGATCGGACGGGAGGTGGACGAGCTCAAGGCCAACGGCCTGGCGGGGTCCCCGGCCGAGGTGGTGGACAAGCTCGGGCGGTACGCGGCGATCGGCTCCCAGCGGGTCTACCTCCAGATCCTCGATCTGGACGACCTGGACCATCTGGAGCTGATCTCGTCGCAGGTGATGTCGCAGTTGTCGTAGCAGCAGGCGAAACACGCGTACGGCGAGGCAGGGCTCGATATTCCTTGGTCCGTACGAGGGGGACGCGACCATACTCGGACGCGTGTTCCTGACGATCAGTACCACCGGTACCCCAGAACGCCCCGCGACCGACCTCGGGTTCTTGTTGCACAAGCATCCCGACAAGGCGCAGGCGTTCTCCACCTCCTATGGCACCGCGCACGTCCTCTACCCCGAGGCGTCCGCGGAACGCTGCACGGCGGCGTTGCTGCTGGAGGTGGACGCGGTGGCCCTGGTGCGGCGGGGCAAGGGCAAGGGCCGCGGCGGCGCACCGGACGCGGCGCTCGCACAGTACGTCAACGACCGGCCGTATGCCGCGTCGTCGCTGCTTGCCGTGGCGCTGAGCAGGGTGTTCTCCAGCGCGATGAAGGGGCAGTGCACTGCCCGGCCCGAGCGGGCCGGGCAGCCGCTGCCGCTGCGTATCGAGGTGCCCGCGCTGCCCGCCCGCGGCGGCGCAGAGCTGGTGCGTGCGCTCTTCGAGCCGCTCGGCTGGACGGTCACCGCGGATGCCGTGCCGCTGGACGAGCAGTTCCCGGAGTGGGGCGACTCGCGGTACGTACGCCTCGTCCTCGAGGGAGAGTTGAGGCTCGCGGAGGCGCTGCGGCACCTCTATGTCCTGCTGCCGGTGCTCGACGACGCCAAGCACTACTGGGTGGCCTCCGACGAGGTCGACAAGCTGCTGCGGGCCGGTGACGGCTGGCTGGCCGAGCATCCGGAGCACAAACTGATCACCAGCCGTTATCTTTCGCGGCGCTGGTCGCTGACCCGTGCGGCGATGGAGCGGCTGGAACTGGTGCGGCTCGCCGAGGCGGACGACACCGAGGTCGAGGAGATCGACAACGCCGTCGACGAGTCCACAGGCGTCGACGAGTCCGCAGGCGTTGACGAGTCCGCAGGCGTCGACGGGTCCGCAGATACGGACGAAAGGTCCGTTCCCCTGGCCGTGCAGCGGCGCGAGGCGATCCTCGGGGCACTGCGCGAGGCCGGTGCGAGCCGGGTGCTCGATCTCGGCTGCGGACAGGGCCAGTTGGTGCAGGAACTGCTCAAGGACAGCAGGTTCAAGGAGATCGTCGGTGTCGACGTGTCGATACGGGCGCTCACCATCGCCGCGCGGCGGCTGAAGCTGGAGCGGATGGGCGAGCGGCAGGCGGAGCGGGTCAAGCTCTTCCAGGGCTCGCTCGCCTACACCGACACCCGGCTCAAGGGGTACGACGCGGCGGTGCTCTGCGAGGTCATCGAGCACGTCGACCTCCCGCGGCTGCCCGCCCTGGAGTACGCGGTCTTCGGCTCCGCACGCCCACGGACCGTGCTGGTGACGACGCCGAACGTCGAGTACAACGTGCGCTGGGAGACCCTCCCGGCGGGGCACGCCCGCCACGGCGATCACCGCTTCGAGTGGACACGCGAGGAGTTCCGCGGCTGGGCGGGCCGGGTGGCCGAACGGCACGGGTACGAGGTGGAGTTCACCCCCATCGGCCCGGACGACCCCGAGGTGGGGCCGCCCACGCAGATGGCCACGTTCCGTTTGAAGACCGGGGCGGAGACCCTGAAGAACACAGCACGGCCGGCCGACGACACCCCACAGGACGCGAAGGAGGAGAAGACCGCATGACGAACCAGAACGACAAGGGCACCGGCACCGCCGGTGGCACCACCCGCATCCTGAGCGTGACCGACCTGTCCCTCGTGGTCCTTGTCGGCGCCTCCGGATCGGGCAAGTCCACCTTCGCCCGCAAGCACTTCAAGCCCACCGAGATCATCTCCTCGGACTTCTGCCGCGGCCTCGTCGCCGACGACGAGAACGACCAGAGCGCCAGCAAGGACGCCTTCGACGTCCTGCACTACATCGCGGGCAAGCGGCTGGCGGCGGGCCGGCTCACCGTCGTCGACGCTACGAGCGTGCAGCAGGAGAGCCGTAAGCAGCTGATCCAGCTGGCCCGGCAGTACGACGTGCTGCCGATAGCCATCGTGCTCGACGTGCCCGAGGAAGTGTGCGCCGAGCGGAACGCAACGCGGGCCGACCGGGCTGGGATGCCGCGCCGTGTCATCCAGCGGCACATCCGTGAACTGCGTCGCTCGCTCAGGCACCTGGAGCGCGATGGCTTCCGGAAGGTGCACATCCTGCGCGGCGTCGAGCAGGTCGAGAGCGCACAGGTCGTGCGGGAGCGGCGCTTCAACGACCTGACGCATCTCACGGGTCCGTTCGACATCATCGGCGACATCCATGGCTGCAGCTGCGAGCTGGAGACGCTGCTCGGCAAGCTCGGTTACGTCGACGGCGCCCACCCCGAGGGCCGTACTGCCGTCTTCGTCGGCGACCTCGTGGACCGCGGCCCGGACACGCCGGGCGTGCTGCGCCGTGTGATGTCCATGACCGCGTCCGCCGCCGCACTGTGCGTGCCGGGAAACCACGAGAACAAGCTCGGGCGTTGGCTCATGGGCAGGAAGGTGCAGCACACCCACGGTCTCGCGGAGACCATCGCGCAGCTGGAGGGGGAGAGCAAGGAGTTCAGGCAGCAGGTGGCGGAGTTCATCGACGGGCTCGTCAGCCACTACGTGCTCGACCGCGGTCGGCTCGTCGTGAGCCACGCGGGCCTGCCGGAGAAGTACCACGGCCGGACCTCGGGCCGGGTCCGGTCGCACGCGCTGTACGGCGACACGACCGGTGAGACCGACGAGTTCGGGCTGCCCGTGCGCTACCCGTGGGCCGAGGACTATCGCGGCCGCGCCGCCGTGGTGTACGGCCACACACCCGTGCCCACCGCGACCTGGCTC
>NZ_JACEHE010000069.1 GCF_013778455.1 Streptomyces himalayensis subsp. himalayensis
CCCGGACGAGCGGCGTCACCGGCCTCGGTAGAACGGCGGCCCGGACGAGCGGCGTCACAGGGTTCGCGTTAGCGGATCGCAGGGCTCGGACAAGTGGTGTTACGCCAACTGTGCGGTCTTTCCCCGGTTTTCGAGGTCCGGCCGCTGCCGGTGCGCCAGCATCGGGGCGTGTTGAGCACCGGAGCGTTGCGTGCGCATCTCCTGGCGGCCAGACTGGCCGGGCCCGTGGCCACCTCGCGCGAGGAGAGCCTGCGGAGTTACCGGCTCTTCGCCGCCCGGGATCCGCGGGTGCTGCTCGGACTCGACCCCGAGTGGAGCTGGGGCCAGCGGGATGTGATCGCGCTCATGGCCGACAAGTGCGGTGTATCGGCCGATCCCCTGCACACGACAGGGCATGACGTGATCGATCCCGAGCGGACTCTGGCGGGGCTCGATGCCTTCGCGAAGCGGCTCGGCGAGGCGGCGCGGCGCTGCGAACCCGTGCTCCTCGGGACGGGTCACCCGCATCGGCTCCTTGACTTCTACGCCGCTTTGGCCGGTGCGCTGTCAGCAGCCGGCTGTCCCGTTCTCACCCCGGCGCAGGGTCGTCGTGTCGACATAACGACCCGGTTCGGTCTACGTACGTACAACCTCGACTACGTACGAGGAGTCGCGTTGGTGCGGGAAGCAGGCGCCCTGGGCGCCGGTTGTGACACCGGCGCACACTCTCACTCGCCGCTCCCGGTTCGTACTGCCCTGGCGGCCGCCGCCGATGCCGGCGGCCCTCTGCCGGTGCTCGTTGTCGGAGACCACGGATGGGCCTGCGGGGCAGGTCAGCTCGGTATTGACACCATCGGGGTGGCCGACACGGACGATCCGGCGCTGTTCGTGGGGGAGGCGGAGGGGCGGGTGCCCGTCGTCGTTCCGCTTGATGACGCTGTGCGGTCTGATTACTACCGACCGCTTACTCGCTATGTACTCAATCGAGCGTGTCTGTCACAGTAAGCAGCCGATGGCTGCTCCTCTTCCCCACTCGCATCACCCGCCCCTAGTCTGGGGAGTGAGCGCACAGCGACGAGGAGTCACCGGAGGGGAAGCCGGTGCCCGTCATGTGTGGAAGGTTCAGGTGTGTCATGGCTGCTGGCGAGAGGCCTCTGAACGAGGTTCAGTTCCTGACCGTGGCGGAAGTCGCCTCGGTGATGCGAGTGTCGAAGATGACCGTGTACCGGCTGGTGCACAGCGGTCATCTGCCCGCGATCCGGGTGGGGAGGTCCTTCCGAGTCCCGGAGCAAGCGGTTCACGAGTACCTTCGCGAGTCGTATGTGGGGGTGGAAACGGCCTGACGGCGTCCTCCGGGACCCTCGATTACAGATGCGGAGCTCGGGCGGGGTAGGCTAGCCCCTCGTAGGTCGTGTGGGCCCAAGTCAGCCCCGCACCGAGTGATTGTCCCCGCCCCCGCGGGGGTTGTCCGAGAAGTGAGCGAGGGTAGTCGTGGGCTCTGTTATCAAGAAGCGGCGTAAGCGGATGGCGAAGAAGAAGCACCGCAAGCTGCTGAAGCGCACCCGCGTGCAGCGTCGCAACAAGAAGTAGGCGGTCGCTGTACCAAGCGCGCTCTGTGGCCCTTCCACCGCACGGTGGGAGGGCCACAGCCCGTTCACCGGAAATCAGTCGCCTTTTCAGGGCATGCAGGGCGCAGGTCTTTTCCCCTGTCGCATGCGCGGTCGTACGCTGGCCCCGGAGAGCTTGGTCCCTGCGCGGATCTGTACGTAGGTCTGCGCAAGCTGTGCACATGGTCTGTACGTACATCTGTGGCTGTCGTCACTTCCTGCATCGAGTGGTCATCACAGCGCAACATCCAGCCGCTAACGTGGCGCGCAGGAGCGGCAGGACAGGGCGCGACGAGGGCTGGGAAGGTAGGCGCTGATCTTGGGCAAGGTCGTGCTCGTGACGGGGGTGGCCCGTCAGCTGGGAGGCCGGTTCGTGCGGCGGATCCAGCGCGATCCCGAAGTGGAGCGGGTGGTCGCCGTGGACGCGGTGCCGCCCGAGCATCATCTGGGGGGCGCCGACTTCGTGAGGGCCGACATCCGGCAGCCGACGATCGCCCGGGTGCTCGCCGAGCACGCCGTCGACACAGTCGTCCACCTGGATGTCACGGGTTACCCGCTGGGCGGAGGCAACCGGGCCTCGGTCAAGGAGACCAACGTCATCGGCACCATGCAGCTGCTCGGCGCCTGCCAGAAGTCGCCGAGCGTCAAGCGCCTGGTCGTGAAGTCCAGCACGAACGTGTACGGGTCGGCGCCGCGCGATCCTGCCGTCTTCACCGAGACGACGCCGCCCAAGTCGCTGCCCAGCGGTGGCTTCGCCAAGGACACCGTCGAGGTCGAGGGGTATGTGCGCGGCTTCGCGCGGCGCCGCCCCGATGTGGCCGTGTGCGTGCTGCGCTTCGCCAACATCCTCGGCCCCACCGCGGACTCGCCGCTCGCCGACTACTTCTCGCTGCCCATACTGCCGACCGTGTTCGGCTACGACCCCCGGCTGCAGTTCGTGCACGAGGACGACGTGATCGACGTGCTGCGCATCGCCTCGCACGAGCCGGCACGCGGCACGCTCAACAGCGGCACGTTCAACATCGCCGGTGACGGTGTGCTGCTGCTCTCGCAGTGCGCGCGCCGTCTGGGCCGCCCGACCGTGCCCGTGCTGCTGCCCGCCGTCAGCTGGGTCGGTACGGCGTTGCGCACGCTGGGCATGACCGACTTCTCGCCCGAGCAGCTCCGGCTGCTCACGCATGGCCGGGTCGTGTCGACCCATCAGATGCGCGAGACACTGGGGTTCCAGCCGAAGTACACGACCGCGGAGACGTTCGCGGACTTCGCACGCAGCCGCGGCCCGGGACTGCTGCCGCCGGAGGCCCTTGCGGGGGCCGTCGACCGGATCGCCGCGCTGCCCGTCCTGGGCAGCGGCCACCCCCCGACGCAGAGCGCCACATGAGGAGCGCATCAACGATGGCGGACGCCAAGGTCATTCCGTTCGACGACGATCGCTCGCGCGGGGGTGCGCAGCGCCCGCCACGCCGCCGGGCCCCGGCCCGGCGGAAGGCGGAGCCGGTGGGCGCCCGCGAGGTCCAGGTCCTGCCGGGACCGTATGCACAGGAGCAGGGCGGTGCGCCGATGACGCGTGAGCCTGAGGAACCGCGGGAGCCCCGGCGGGAGCCGGCCACAGCCGGCTGGGACCGGCGGATCGCGGGCGGCCTGGCCTTCCTGCGGCGGCGGCTGACCGGCGACTACGAAATCGACGACTTCGGGTACGACCAGGAGCTCACCGACCAGGTCCTGATGTCGCTGCTGCGGCCGCTCTACGAGAAGTACTTCCGCGTCGACGTGAAAGGCATCGAGAACATCCCCTCGGACGGTGGGGCGCTGATCGTCGCCAACCACTCGGGGACGCTGCCGCTCGACGGCCTGATGATGCAGGTCGCCGTGCACGACAACCACCCCGAAGGCCGGCATCTGCGGCTGCTCGCCGCGGATCTGGTGTTCGTGCTGCCGGTCGTCAACGAGCTGGCGCGCAAGGCCGGGCACACCCTGGCGTGCGCGGAGGACGCCGAGCGGCTGCTGCAGCGGGGCGAGCTGGTCGGGGTGATGCCGGAGGGCTTCAAGGGCATCGGAAAGCCGTTCAGCGAGCGTTACAAGCTGCAGCGCTTCGGGCGGGGCGGCTTCGTCCAGACCGCGCTGCGGGCCGGGACCCCGATCGTGCCGTGCTCGATCGTCGGTGCTGAGGAGATCTACCCGATGATCGGCAACGCGAAGACGCTCGCGCGGCTGCTCGGATTCCCGTACTTCCCGATCACGCCGACGTTCCCTTGGCTCGGCCCGCTGGGCGCGGTGCCGCTGCCCACGAAGTGGACGATCCAGTTCGGCGAACCGATCCCGACGGACGGCTATCCGCCGGAGGCGGCCGAGGACCCGATGCTGATGTTCAACCTGACGGACCAGGTACGCGAACAGATCCAGCACACGCTGTACAAGTTGCTCGTGCAGCGGCGGTCTGTGTTCTTCTGACCTGTTCTTCTGTGGTCTTCTGACGTCGGAGGTCTTGTGGGTTCGTCTGACGTCGGACTCGCAGCTGCCCCGCATACGTCGATGGGGCGCCCCCCGATTGGAGGGCGCCCCATCAACGTATGCCGGGGACGGGACGGGCTCCTACGTGTCCTCGCCGCCGATGCCCAGGCCCGGCAGGAAGGGCAGCAGCGGGGGGACCGTGATGTCCGGCTCCGGGGACAGGCTGGCCTCGCCGGACGGGCTCGGGCTGGTCTCTTCCACGGGCGGGTCGAACAGGCCGCCCGTATTGCCGCCGAGCAGGCCCTCGTCCTCGCTGGCACCGGAGGTGGAGGGCTCCGGCGAGCCGGTGCCGCTCGTGCTGCCCGCCGACGAGCCGGAGGTCGTGGGCGACGGACGGTCGGAACCGGAGGAGCCGGTGGACTCCTGGCCGGTGCCCGGCTGGGTGGTGCCGTCTCCCGAGGAAGGCGATCCCGGCAGCATCGACCGCAGCGGATCGACCTCTTGGTCTATGGCGTCGAAGACCGAGCTGACCTCCTGGCTCACGTCGCCGAGCTGGACGGGCAGCCGCTCGCGCAGGGTCGTCCAGGTGTCGCGGTTCGACTGGGAGAACGACGACAGTGCCTGGATCGGGCCTAGCGAGCCGTCACGCTCGTATGCCGAGTGCAGCAGGCGGTGGCCCGCGCTGGCGTCGTGCTGCACGCCGGAGAGTGCGCGCCTCATCTCGGAGACGGACTCGTGGTCGAGATCGCCGGAGCGGCCCCGCTCCATGAGCCGGCGGGCCTCGTTCAGCCGGGTCGCCGCCTGGTCCAGATAGAGCCGGCCGCGGTCCGATTCTCCGTCGGCCATGCCCAGCTTGAGATCCTCCATGCCGCGCTTGAGCCCGTACAGCGAATCGCCGGGTAGGGCGTCGGTGCTGGCGGCGGCCACTCCGCCCAGTGCCCCGGCGGCCACGCCGACGGTCAGTCCGCCCGCGGCGATGCCCTTGGACAGACGGGAGCGCGACCGCAGCTTGCGCAGCGGACTCGCCCGGTGCGCGCCGCGGCGGGACCGCTGTTCGGGCACCGAGGGACCCGCGCCCTCGCTGCCCGCCTCCGTGCCTTCGAGCACCATGGCTTCCATGGCTGCCACGAGCCGCGCCCGCTGGACGACCTTGACGCCGGCGTCCAGCTCCGGCTTCGGCATCCCGCCGAGACCGGTCGCCAGTGCCAACATCCTCTGCTTCTCGGCCTGTTCGGCCGACTCGCCGGGCTTCTCGGCCGCCGTGACCCTGTCGGAATGCTCCTCCAGGGCCTGGGCGAAGGCGTTCGCCCGCCGGTGCGCCGATACATTCGCGATCACTGGCGGCACCTCCTCTCGTCATGACGGTCGACTCCCCAGGGGTTCCTGAGGGTTGCACTCCTTGAGCACATCCACACGATCGAGTGAGCGGTGGCGGTCAGGGTGTGACCACAGGGAGCCTGTATCCCGCACAACGAGCGGCTCGGCACTTGGGTTACGGACGGAGCATGAGTGAACCGTGCAGCCAACGCGCTTTCACCGAACGTGAGTTGAAGGTCGCGCTGAGTGCATCCGGGTCTGTGGTCGCTCAGCGGGCGTCGTCCGGGAGGAGACGGGCCAGGGTACGCACGGCCCGGTACTGGAGGGTCTTGATGGCGCCTTCGTTCTTGTCCATCACGCGGGCGGTCTCGGCGACCGAGAGGCCCTGGAGGAAGCGCAGCGTGACGCACTCCTGCTGCTGGGGGTTGAGGCGGCGTACGGCATCGAGGAGTGCGGCGTTCGACAGGGACTCCAGGACGGAGTCCTCGGGGCTGCGCTCGACCTCGTTGGCGTCGAGCATTTCGCCGGTGGTCACTTCGAGACGGAAACGGCTCGACTTGAAGTGGTCGGCGACCAGATTGCGGGCGATCGTGACCAGCCAGGCGCCGAAGTCGCGGCCCTGCCAGGTGAACGTGCCGATGCGGCGCAGGGCGCGGAGAAAGGTCTCGCTCGTGAGGTCCTCGGCCGTCGCCTTGCCGCCCACGCGGTAGTAGATGTATCGGTACACCGTGTCGCTGTACCGGTCGTAGAGCCGGCCGAACGCCTCGGCCTCGCCGGCCTGGGCCCGCTCCACGAGGTCCATCATCCGGGCGCTGTCGCTGTCCGCCGCGGGACGCCGTGCGGTGGAGGTGGCCGCCCCGCCGCGACCCCGTCTGGGGGTGTCCCGTCCGTCGCCCGACCGCCGCCCCTCGACGACGGACCGCCGCGCCGACCCCTTGTCGATGCCGTCCGTCAGGGCATAGCAGGGGCCCGCGGGGCCGCTGGTGGCGATGCGCGGCGCGGCGAGAGCGGGGACGGGATACGCGGTGGGGACGAAGCCGCGCAAGTGGTCGACGACCGCTGTGCGCAGCGTAGCCAGGCCCGAGGCGTCAACCCCGACGTATGGGTACACGGGACTCCCAGAGGCAGAGCTTTCATCACGTGCAGTACGGGACCGTTCACTCGTCGTGGCGACGCGTGGGTACCGATTTGCGTCTGAGGAGAATAACGCTTCGTACAGGCAGCGCTACACCCAGTTGCTCAAATCACCGATTCCGTCGCTTCTGTTACTGATCGACGGCCGATCAAGTACCAGGGCGTGAACGGTTGTTGATCGGATTAGTTCGCGTTGCGTTCGAGCCCGGGGCGTGTTGTGCTCGCGCGCCGTTCCGCTTCTCGCGGGCGTTTTCGTTGTGGGCAGGCGTTCCTCCCCCGT
>NZ_JACEHE010000007.1 GCF_013778455.1 Streptomyces himalayensis subsp. himalayensis
GCCCCTGTACCGGTTTACCGGTACAGGGGCTTTCTGCATTTCCACGGGCCTCACGCACTTCTGCGTTCGGGCTGCTCGATACCCCTCTGCACAGCTGGACGGAGGGTGACGGTAAGGTCAGGAGGCATCGTAGGCACGTTCCCACAGGAGGCCCCCGGGTGGAGGTCCAGGAGACCCGCGTCCAGACAGACCGGGTCCTCACCATCCCGAACATCCTCAGCATGGCGCGTCTCGCCGGCGTGCCCCTCTTCCTGTGGCTGATCCTCAGGCCGGAGTTCGGCGGGCCCAAGAGCGACGGCTGGGCGTTGCTCGTACTGGCGCTCAGCGGTGTCAGTGACTATCTCGACGGCAAGCTCGCGCGACGCTGGAATCAGATCAGCAGTCTCGGTCGGCTACTCGACCCCGCGGCCGATCGTCTTTACATTCTGTCGACGCTGGTCGGTCTTACCTGGCGGGAGATTCTCCCGATCTGGTTGACCGCTGTACTTCTGGCGCGAGAGCTGGTTCTGCTGGTGATGGTGGGCATCCTCAGGCGCCACGGCTATCCGCCGCCGCAGGTCAACTTCCTGGGGAAGGCGGCAACGTTCAACCTGATGTATGCCTTCCCGCTACTTCTTCTCAGTGACGGAAGTAGCTGGATCTCCTCACTCGCTGCTATTTTCGGATGGGCGTTCGCAGGGTGGGGTACAACGCTCTACTGGTGGGCAGGGATCCTCTATGTGGTTCAGGTCCGCCGACTAATCAGGGCGGACGCCGTAGCCGATTGAGCTCGCCTGCAAGGCGGCCGTAGAGGCTTGATGGCCCGTACCTGACATATGCGGGCCAATACGGACGGGTGCAGTCGGCTAGACCGTCGTCTCTTCAAGGAGGACGCTTCCGACATGAAGGCCGTCGTGATGGCCGGAGGCGAAGGCACACGCCTTCGCCCCATGACCTCGAGCATGCCCAAGCCGCTCCTGCCTGTGGCAAATCGCCCGATCATGGAGCATGTGCTTCGGCTGCTAAAGAAGCATGGGCTCACCGAGACCGTGGTTACGGTGCAGTTCTTGGCGTCGCTCGTCAAGAACTATTTTGGAGACGGTGAAGAGCTCGGCATGGAGCTCACCTATGCGAATGAGGAGAAGCCACTCGGTACAGCCGGGAGCGTGAAGAACGCCGAGGAAGCGCTGAAGGACGACGCGTTCCTTGTGATTTCCGGTGATGCGCTGACCGACTTCGACCTCACCGAGCTCGTCAATTTCCACAAGGAAAAGGGAGCCCTCGTCACCGTATGCCTGACTCGCGTTCCGAACCCGCTGGAGTTCGGCATCACCATTCTCGACGAGAACGGCAAGGTCGAGCGCTTCCTCGAGAAGCCGACCTGGGGCCAGGTCTTCTCGGACACGGTGAACACGGGCATTTACGTCATGGAACCGGAGGTGTTCGACTACGTCGAGGCAGACGTACCGGTCGACTGGTCAGGCGATGTCTTCCCCCAGCTCATGAAGGAGGGGAAGCCGGTCTACGGCTATGTCGCGGAGGGGTACTGGGAGGACGTCGGCACGCACGAAAGCTACGTCAAGGCCCAGGCCGACGTGCTCGAGGGCAAGGTCGACGTCGACATCGACGGCTTCGAGATCTCCCCCGGGGTATGGGTGGCCGAGGGCGCCGAAGTGCACCCCGACGCCGTGTTGCGTGGGCCGCTGTACATCGGCGATTACGCCAAGGTCGAGGCCGGCGCGGAGATCCGCGAGCACACCGTCGTGGGCTCGAACGTCGTCGTGAAGAGCGGTGCTTTCCTGCACCGGGCCGTCGTCCACGACAACGTCTACATCGGCCAGCACAGCAATCTACGGGGCTGTGTGATCGGCAAGAACACCGACATCATGCGTGCCGCGCGGATCGAGGACGGCGCTGTCATCGGCGACGAGTGCCTCATCGGTGAGGAATCGATCGTGCAGGGCAATGTGCGGGTCTACCCGTTCAAGACCATCGAGGCCGGCGCGTTCGTCAACACCTCGGTGATCTGGGAGTCCCGCGGGCAGGCCCATCTGTTCGGGGCGCGGGGTGTCTCCGGCATCCTCAATGTGGAGATCACCCCTGAGCTCGCCGTGCGGCTCGCCGGAGCGTATGCGACGACCCTCAAGAAGGGCTCCACGGTCACGACCGCCCGCGACCACTCCCGAGGCGCCCGAGCGCTCAAGAGGGCGGTCATCTCCGCACTGCAGGCCAGCGCCATCGAGGTACGGGACCTGGAGAACGTACCGCTGCCCGTGGCCCGGCAGCAGACGGCGCGGGGCAGTGCGGGCGGCATCATGATCAGGACCACGCCCGGTGTGCCGGACTCCGTCGACATCATGTTCTTCGACGAGCGGGGGGCCGACCTGTCGGCGGGGGGCCAGCGGAAGCTGGACAGGGTGTTCGCGCGCCAGGAGTACCGGCGTGCGTTCCCCGGGGAGATCGGGGACCTGCACTTCCCGTCGAGCGTCTTCGACTCGTACACGGGCTCGCTGCTCCGGAATGTCGACACCACCGGGATCGCCGAATCAGGGCTGAAGGTCGTCGTCGACGCGTCGAACGGCAGCGCCGGTCTTGTTCTACCGAGCCTCCTCGGAAAGCTGGGCGTCGACTCGTTGACCATCAATCCCGGGCTCGACGAGTCCAGGCCGACCGAGTCCGCGGAGGCGCGGAGGTCCGGGATGGTCCGCCTCGGGGAGATCGTCGCCTCGGCGCGTGCCGCCTTCGGCGTGCGGTTCGACCCGGTGGGTGAGCGGCTGTCGCTCGTCGACGAGAAGGGCCGGATCGTCGAGGACGACCGGGCGCTGCTCGTCATGCTGGATCTGGTCGCGGCGGAACGGCGGAGTGGGCGCGTCGCGCTTCCGGTGACGACCACGCGGATCGCGGAGCAGGTGGCGGCGTACCACGGAACGCAGGTCGCCTGGACCACGACGTCGCCGGACGATCTGACCCGCGTCGGGGCCGAGGACGGCACGATCTTCGGCGGTGACGGACGCGGCGGCTTCATCGTGCCGGAGTTCAGCAGTGTCTTCGACGGCACGGCCGCGTTCGTACGGCTGATCGGGCTCGTGGCACGTACGCAGCTCACACTGAGCCAGATCGACGCGCGGATTCCGCGCGCCCACGTGCTGCGACGCGACCTGGCCACTCCGTGGGCCGTCAAGGGCCTGGTCATGCGGCGCGTGGTGGAGGAGGCCGGTGACCGGTCCGTGGACACGACCGACGGTGTACGCGTCGTCGAACCGGACGGCCGCTGGGTGATGGTGCTTCCCGACCCCGCCGAGGCCGTCACGCACCTGTGGGCGGAAGGGCCCGACGACGCGTCCGCGCAGGCGCTTCTCGACGAGTGGTCGGCCGTCGTGGACAGCGCCGGCCGCTGACCGACGCATGTGCCGGACAGCTCTCTGCGGAGTGCTGTCCGGCACACCGGTGGGCCCGTTCGGAGGTAGCGGCGCCGACGTGCGACGATGTGCGGCATGCCGCAGCAGCCCCCCATTCGGAGCACACCCGCGCGCCCCTCGCGTCCGGACGCCTCCATGTCGCTGCTCACCAACGTCATGGACCACAGCCTCGACGACGGCTACGCCGAGGCGGCGGCCCGGAAGAACGCGACGGGTGACAGCCACATGCCGCGCACCTTGCGGGCAAGACTCGGACTCGCTCTGGGGCTGGTTCTCGCCGCGCTCGTGGTGACCGTGGGTGCGGCACAGGCCAGGGTGGCGGCTCCGGCCGCGGCGAAGGAGCGCGAGGAGCTCATCGACCGTATCGAGCAGGAGACGGCTGCGGCCGACAAGCTCGAGAGCACCGTCGACACGCTCCGCGACGACGTGAGCCGACGGCAGAGGGAAGCGCTGCGGACGCAGGGTGGCGACAAGGGCGAACTGGTCGGGCTCCTCTCGGGGGCGACCGCGGTGCACGGCCCCGGCGTGCAGCTGGTGGTCGACGACGCCAAGGAGGCAGACACATCGGCAGGGGGCGGGCCGCGCCAGACCTCGGGCTTCTCCGACACCGGACGGGTACGCGACCGGGACATGCAGCGGGTCGTCAACGGCCTGTGGCAGTCGGGCGCGGAGGCCGTCGCGATCAACGGGCAGCGGCTCACGGCGCTGTCCGCGATCCGGGCCGCGGGTGACGCGATCCTGGTCGACAACAAGCCGCTGGCGCCGCCGTACACGCTGCTCGTGGTCGGGGACGGCAGAAAGTTGAGCACCCGGTTCCAGAACAGCGCCGACGGTCAGTATCTGCACGCCCTGCAGGAGAACTTCGGGATCCGGACCAGTATCTCCGTCGAGGACGACGTCCGGCTGCCCGCCGCACCGAGTGTGATCGTAAGAACAGCAGAGCCGAAGGCAGGGAAGGGCACATCGTGATCGCCGTACTGGGCCTCGTCGTGGGAGTCGTGGTCGGACTGTTGGTCCGCCCCGAGGTTCCGGCGGTGGTCGAGCCGTATCTGCCGATCGCCGTGGTCGCGGCGCTCGACGCCGTGTTCGGAGGCCTGCGGGCGATGCTCGACGGGATCTTCGACGACAAGGTCTTCGTGGTGTCGTTCCTGTCGAACGTCGTGGTCGCCGCGCTGATCGTGTTCCTCGGCGACAAGTTGGGCGTCGGCTCGCAGCTCTCCACCGGCGTCGTGGTGGTCCTCGGCATCCGTATCTTCTCCAACGCTGCCGCGATCCGCCGGCACGTCTTCCGGGCGTGAGGCCGATGAGCGCGGACAAGACGCCGGAGAGCCAGCTGCGCAAGGAAGTTGGCGATGAGGCTGTGGAGGCCTCTGAGGCTAGGGAGGCAGGTGAGACGGCCTCCGGCGGTGCGGACGGCCACCGGAGCAGTGCGGACGCCCAGAAGAACTCCGTCGCCCCAGAAAAGTCTCTGGTCGCACAAGCACCCCAGAACCCTGAGGCCACACAGGCACCCCAAAACCCCCAAGTCTCTACGGGTCGCTCGGCTCGACCCGAGGAGGCATCCGCAGAGGACGACACGCCGGAGCCGTCGCCGACCGGTCGGCAGAGGCTGGCGCAGAGCCTGTGGCCACCGCGCGTAAGCCGTGCCCAACTCATCGTGGCCCTGCTGCTGTTCGTGCTCGGTCTCGGACTGGCCATCCAGGTCCGCTCCAACAGCGACAACAGCGCGCTGCGCGGAGCACGCCAGGAAGATCTCGTACGCATCCTCGATGAACTCGACGACCGTACGCAGCGTCTTGAGGAGGAGAAGCAGCGCCTCGAGGACCAGCGCACCGAACTGGAGACCAGCTCGGACCAGGCCGAGGAGGCCCGCAAACAGACCGTCGAGAAGGAACGGCAACTCGGCATTCTGGCGGGCACGGTGGCGGCGCAGGGCCCCGGCATCACGCTGACCATCGGCGACGAGAAGGGGACGGTCGAGGCCGACATGCTGCTCGACGCCATCCAGGAACTGCGCGCGGCCGGGGCCGAGGCCATCCAGATCAACGATGTCCGGGTGGTCGCCGGCACCTATCTCGCCGATGCGGACGGCGGTGGTGTGAGCGTCGACGGGAACAAGATCAGCCAGCCCTATCGTTTCAAGGTCATCGGCAAGCCGCAGGACCTCGAGCCGGCGCTCAACATCCCCGGAGGCGTGGTGCAGACGCTGGAGAAAGAGCAGGCCACCGCGACGGTGGCGCGCGCCGGGAAGATCGTCGTGGACGCCTTGCGACCCGCGAAGCAGCCTGACTACGCTCGGTCGTCCTCCCGGTGAATCCAAGGTGCATGGGGGGTGCCGCGGCAGGGCAGGAGGTTGCGGGGGGTCGGCGCACCGGATGGGTGGTGCGTGGTGGAAACTGTCTGGTGGATACGGACGTTGTGAGGATGTCCGGGTCAGCCGGTGTGTGCAGTCAGCGTTCGTCCTGCCCCACGGGCGGGTCTGTTTCGTTCAAGGGGAATCGCCCGTGAAGTTGTTTGCGAAGTTGTTCGGCAAGAGCGCGCGCGAGGAGGGTGGCAGTGCCACCGCCCGGCATCGCGCACCGAGCCATGGGGAAGTTCCGGAGCAGGGCGCCGAGCGTCCGCTGTTCCGCGACCAGGTCGCTGGTCCGGGTGGTGACATTTCGGGCGATCAGGGCGCGTCTTCTGTTGACCCTGGTGCATCGGGCCGCATAGGTTTCGGGGAACCGTCAACCTCGAGTACGGGTGGAGGGTTCACCCCCGGCCCGTACGCACCCCATGCCCCTGCGGGCCAGCCGCGGCAGGAGGATCCGTCCATGTCGGCCTTGGTATGTACGAGGTGCGGGAACCGGAACGCCGAGGCAAGCCGATTCTGCTCGAACTGCGGCGCCCCGCTGCGGGCCGGTGCGGGCGAGCGTCCGTCCGAGACGACTTCGACGATTTCCATCTCCGGTATCGAGGCCTATGACGCGGAGATCACCGGCCAGACTCCGTCGCCGGCCCTGTCTCCCGAGGCACAGGCGGCGGTCGACGCGCTTCCGCTCGGATCGGCGCTGCTGGTCGTCCGGCGGGGACCGAACTCGGGCAGCCGCTTCTTGCTGGACGGTGATCTCACGACGGCCGGCCGGCACCCGCAGAGCGACATCTTCCTGGACGACGTGACCGTGTCGCGCCGCCATGTGGAGTTCCGCCGTGGAGCGGACGGCTCGTTCACGGTCGCCGACGTGGGCAGCCTCAACGGCACGTACGTCAACCGGGAGCGGATCGACTCGGTCGTCCTGTCGAACGGCGACGAGGTCCAGATCGGCAAGTACCGGCTGGTCTTCTACGCGAGCCAGCGGGGCATCTGACCTGTCAGGAAGGTCCATGCTGCAAACACCGAGCGGCGGTGCCGGGAGTGGCACCGCCGCAGCGGAAAGTCGGCTGATGAGCATCGGCACCGTGCTGAACGCGCTGCGCGAGGAGTTCCCGGAAGTCACGATCTCCAAGATCCGCTTTCTGGAGTCGGAAGGCCTCATCGAGCCGCAGCGGACCCCGTCGGGCTACCGGAAGTTCAGCCCCGAGGACGTCGAGCGGCTCGGTCACGTACTGCGGATGCAGCGGGACCACTATCTGCCGCTGCGGGTGATCCGTGAGCATCTGGACGTCCTGGAGCGCGGTGAGCCGCTGCAGCTGCCCTCTGTGGGCAGGCCGTGTGTGGGCGGTGACGACGAGCTCCAGGCGGGGGTGCAGGGACCGACTGCCGCCCGCGTGGGCCGGGCTGAGCTCCTGGCGGCGGCCGAGATCGACGAGGAGCAGCTGGCGGAGTGGGAGTCCTACGGCCTCATCGCTCCGCTGCCCGACGGTGGATACGACGCCGAGGCGGTTACGGTCGCGTCTCTCATGGTGGAACTCGGCCGTTTCGGGATCGAGCCGCGCCATCTGCGGGCGATGAAGGCCGCCGCGGACCGGGACGCGGGCCTTGTCGACCAGGTCGTGGCTCCGTTGCGGCGACACCGTAATCCGCAGACCAGGGCCCATGCGGAGGCGCGTGCGAAGGAGCTTGCGGGGCTGACGGTAAGGCTCCATGCGGCGCTCGTGCAGACCGCGCTGGGTGTGCGCCTCCACTGATTTCGTACATGGTCGAACGGTGCACGTGGAGTGCTCGACTACCCAAAGGTGCCGGGCACGGCCTAGGGTTGCTGTGTGAACGAGCTCGACGTCGTAGGTGTCCGGGTCGAAATGCCCTCCAACCAACCGATCGTGCTGCTGCGTGAAGTGGGAGGCGATCGTTACCTCCCCATCTGGATCGGGCCCGGGGAGGCGACGGCGATCGCCTTCGCCCAGCAGGGCATGGCGCCCGCGCGACCGCTGACCCACGACCTGTTCAAGGACGTGCTCGACGCGGTCGGCCAGGAACTCAGCGAAGTGCGCATCACGGACCTGCGCGAGGGCGTCTTCTACGCGGAGCTGGTGTTCGCGAGCGGAGTCGAGGTCAGTGCCCGGCCCTCCGACGCGATAGCGCTGGCGCTGCGCACGGGGACGCCGATCTACGGCAGCGACGGGGTGCTGGACGACGCCGGGATCGCGATCCCGGACGAGCAGGAGGACGAGGTGGAGAAGTTCCGCGAGTTCCTCGACCAGATCTCGCCCGAGGACTTCGGCACCAACAGCCAGTGAAGCGGATGAGGGCACTTGCCCGCCGGAGCCGCAGCCGTTCGGGCCCTGCTCAGAGCCGCAGTTGGAGAGGCCACGGCCGGTGGGTGGTCGGCGGCCGCTGTCCGTGCATTCGGCTAGCCTTTCCCCACGGTGAGGTACGGGAAACCACTCGTAGGGTGATTATCACTCGGCGTGCCGAGTGTGGCGATCGTTGACGCACCCCTGGTGACTGCCTACCGTCGAGAAGGCAGGTCAAGGACGGAGGTCGGCGTGAAAAGCAGCGGCGACGGTACGACTGGGGGTGGCCCCGGACGGGGTCCGGCGGAGGCGTACCCGCTCCACGGCAGCGCGGCCCACCACACTCCGCAACGGCGTGAAGCGGCGCTGGGTAACGGCGGCGCAGCAGTCGAACAAATTGGCTATCGCGGTCCAACGGCCTGTGCGGCGGCCGGCATCACCTATCGGCAGCTCGACTACTGGGCGCGCACGGGCCTCGTCGAGCCGAGTGTGCGACCGGCGTACGGCTCGGGCAGCCAGCGCCTCTACAGCTTCCGGGACGTCGTCGTCCTGAAGATCGTCAAGCGGTTCCTCGACACGGGTGTGTCCCTGCAGAACATCCGCACCGCGGTGCAGCATCTGCGGGAGCGCGGCTTCCGGGATCTGGAGCGCATGACGCTGATGAGTGACGGTGCGACGGTCTACGAATGCTCGTCGCCCGACGAGGTCCACGATCTGCTGCAGGGCGGGCAGGGCATCTTCGGCATCGCCGTGGGCGTGGTCTGGCGGGACGTCGAGAGTGCCCTGTCGCAGCTGCACGGGGAGCGCATCGACACCGGGGAGACGCTGGTCGGACACCACCCCGCCGATGAGCTGGCGAGGCGTCGCAACCGCGCTGTATGAGCGCACGGCCGCAGCGGTCAGGGTCCATGCGGGGTCGTTTTGTCCAGGCGAGGCCGGCTCAACGCGCTCGCGGCGGTCAGTGGCGGGGGCCGGCTCAACGCGCTCGCGGCGGTCACCCGCGGCCGCGGCATCATCGGGCATTGTCAGTGGCGTGAGGCAGCATCGGTGGTGTGAGAACCGCGCCCACCATCCTGCATCTGGACATGGATGCCTTCTACGCCTCCGCGGAGCAGGCGGCGAAGCCCAGTCTGCGCGGAAAGGCCGTGGTGGTGGGCGGGCTGGGGCCGCGCGGAGTGGTCGCCACCGCCTCGTACGAAGCCCGTGTGTTCGGGGTGCACTCCGCGATGCCCATGGCGCAGGCGCGCAGGCTCGCGCCCAATGCCGCGTATCTGGTGCCCCGCTTCGGGCTCTACCGGGAGATCAGCGAGCACGTCATGAGCCTGCTGCACCGCCTGTCGCCGCTTGTCGAGCCGCTCAGCCTGGACGAGGCGTTCGTGGACCTGGAGGCCGGGGGCACGGGCTGGGACGAGGCCTCGGCGCGGGCCACCGGCGAGCGGTTGCGTGCGGACATCAAGGCGCTCACCGGGCTGACCGGGTCCGTGGGGCTGGCGGCGTCGAAGATGCTCGCCAAGATCGCCTCCGAGCAGGCCAAGCCCGACGGCCTCGTGCTGATACGGCCCGGCACGGAGCGCGCGCTGCTGGGCCCGATGTCGGTGCGCGTGCTGCCGGGCGTCGGTCCGGCCACCGGAGACCATCTGCGGCGGGCGGGGATCACCACGGTCGAGGAGATCGCCGAGGCGGGTGTGGACGAGCTCGTACGGCTGCTGGGGAAGGCGCACGGGACCGCTTTGTACGCGATGGCGATGGCGCAGGACGAACGGCCCGTGGTGGCCGAGCGGGACGCCAAGTCGGTCTCGGTCGAGGACACGTACGACGTGGACATCCATGACCGCGTGCGGATCCGGCTGGAGGTGCAGCGGCTCGCGGACCGGTGCGTGCAGCGGCTGCGGGGCGCGGGGCGATCCGGGAGGACGGTGGTCCTCAAGGTGCGGCGGTACGACTTCTCGACGCTGACCCGGTCCGAGACCCTCCGTGGACCCACCGACGACCCCGCCGTGGTCCGGGAGGCCGCGGGGCGGCTGCTCGAGGCCGTGGACACCACCGGTGGGGTGCGGCTGCTCGGGGTCGGCGTGAGCGGGCTCGCCGATTTCACACAGGAGGACCTGTTCGCCCAGGCGGCGGGGGACCGGTCGGAGGAAGCGGAGCACGAGGAGGCGGCGCAGCAGTTGAAGGGGGAAGAGCCGGCGCCGGCCGAGCGGCACTGGCTGGCGGGCCGCGACGTGCGGCATGCCGAGTACGGCGCCGGGTGGGTGCAGGGGAGCGGTCTGGGACGGGTGACCGTGCGGTTCGAGACACCGGGCTCCCCGCCCGGCCGCGTACGCACGTTCAGGACCGACGATCCGGATCTGGAGTCGGCCGAGCCGCTGCCGCTTGTGCCCAACGCCGGCGGTCAGGCCCCGGAACCGGGCACTGGGCCGGATGGTGGGGAGGCAGACGGAAGGGGAGGCGGCAGCGGGAAGGCGGAGGACGGACGTGGCCGCGTCCGGCAGGGCGAACAGACCGGGGTGCCCGCCGACCGCGAGGACGGGGGCGAGCACACCGTCGGTGGGGACAGCACCGATGGCGGCGCCTGCACGCGGGAGGAAGACGGCGTGCACGGCGCCGATGGCGGCGGCGTCGTCGCCCTCGGTGCGGACAGGTGCGGGGGCAGGGAGTACGACGGGAGCGGAGGCAGGGAGTATGACAGGGGCGTAGGTGGAGAGCGCCGCGAACCCGCTGGGCCGGATCGTGCCCCGGACAGTCAGGCGGACCCCGCGGGGGAAGGGGCGGGGTCCGGGTGCGAGAGCCGGCGAGTTGGACCGGCGGGCGGGGAGAGTCAGGTGTCGTCCGAGTCCGCGAGGCGGCCGAAGTCGCGGTCCGGGGGCAGGGCGGCGGCGCCCGGGTCCGAGACGTCCAGGCCGTAGTGGTGGTAGAGCTGCAATTCCTGCTCCGGGGAGAGATGGCGGCCCACGCCGAAGTCGGGGGCGTCCTTGATGAGGGCGCGCTCGAAGGGCACCCGCAGGCTGCCCTCGACCAGCTCGCTCGGCTCCAGGGGCACGAAGGCGTCCCGGCTGAACAGGCCCGTGCGGATGGCCGCCCACTCGGGGACGCCGGTCGCGTCGTCGAGATAGACCTCGTCGACGGTGCCGATCTTGTGACCGTTGCGATCAAATGCCTTGCGGCCTATCAAAGTACGCGGATCGATATCGGTCTGCACGGGCCCTCCAGCTCCTCGCAACTCATCCGTAAGCACTACGAAAGAGCACATTGGGCAAGGCGGCCACTCGAAGCCTCGGCGCAGGTCCCGGGCGAAGCCCTCGCTGGTAGGCTGACAACGGCTGCTGACCCCGTGCGGGAGAGTCCTCCGATCCCCGATCGGAGGCGCCGAAGGAGCAAATCCTCCCCGGAATCTCTCAGGCCCCTGTACCGCACGGACGAGGTCACTCTGGAAAGCAGGGCGGGCGTCGACGGCTTCCGCTCTCACCGACGGTGAAAGCCGGGCGACACGTGTGTGCCCGGTGAAACTCTCAGGTTGAGATGACAGAGGGGGAGGCCGTCCGGGCACCCGCGCGTGGTGCCCACGAAGGTCGTGTAAGACCAGGAGGCCTCCGCACAATGACCGCCAACCGCATTCCGCTCTCCCAGCTGGAGCAGGGCATCCCGTTCGAGCAGCGGCACATCGGGCCCGACGCCGGGGAGCGGGCCAAGATGCTCGCCCAGGTCGGGTACGGCTCGCTGGACGAGCTCACGGCCGCCGCCGTGCCCGATGTGATCAAGAGCGCCGATGCGCTGGAGCTGCCCGGTGCGCGGACCGAGGCCGAGGTGCTGGCCGAGCTGCGCTCGCTCGCCGACGGCAACCAGGTCCTCGACTCGATGATCGGGCTCGGCTACTACGGCACGTTCACCCCGCCGGTCATCCTGCGGAACGTCATGGAGAACCCCGCCTGGTACACCGCCTACACGCCGTACCAGCCGGAGATCTCGCAGGGCCGGCTCGAGGCGCTGCTGAACTTCCAGACGATGGTCGCCGAGCTGACAGGACTGCCCACCTCGGGTGCCTCCCTGCTCGACGAGGGCACGGCGGCGGCCGAGGCCATGGCGCTCTCGCGCCGCGTCGGCAAGGTCAAGAACGGCGTCTTCCTCATCGACGCCGACACGCTGCCGCAGACCATCGCCGTGATCGAGACGCGCGCGGAGCCGACCGGTTTCGAGGTCGTCGTCGCCGATCTGTCCGACGGCATCCCGGCCGACGTCGCCGAGCGCGGGGTCGTGGGTGTGCTGCTGCAGTACCCGGGCGCCTCGGGTGCCGTGCGCGATCTGAAGCCCGTCATCGACCAGGCGCACGAGCTCGGCGCGATCGTCACCGTCGCCGCCGATCTGCTGGCCCTCACCCTGCTGACCTCGCCGGGGGAGCTGGGCGCGGACATCGCCGTCGGCACCACCCAGCGCTTCGGTGTGCCGATGGGCTTCGGCGGGCCGCACGCCGGCTACATGGCAGTCCGTGAGAAGTTCGCCCGCAGCCTGCCCGGCCGTCTGGTCGGTGTCTCCGTCGACGCCGACGGCAACAAGGCGTACCGCCTCGCGCTGCAGACCCGCGAGCAGCACATCCGCCGCGAGAAGGCCACCAGCAACATCTGTACGGCGCAGGTGCTGCTCGCCGTGATGGCGGGCATGTACGCCGTCTACCACGGTCCGGACGGGCTCAAGGCGATCGCGCAGCGCACCCACCGGTACGCCACGATCCTCGCCGAGGGGCTGCGGGCGGGCGGTGTCGAGATCGTGCACGGCGCGTACTTCGACACGCTGACCGCGCGGGTGCCGGGCAAGGCCGCAGAGATCGTCTCCGCGGCCCGTGAGCGCGGGGTCAACGTACGCCTGGTCGACGCGGACCACGTGGGCATCGCCTGCGACGAGACCACCAAGCGTGCGCAGGTGGGCGCCGTCTGGACGGCCTTCGGCGTCGAGGCGGACATCGAGGCGCTCGACGAGACGGCCGCCGAGGCACTCCCCGAGTCGCTGCTGCGCACCGACGACTTCCTCGCGCACCCGGTCTTCCACCAGCACCGTTCCGAGACCGCGATGCTGCGCTACCTGCGCAGGCTCGCCGACCGCGACTACGCGCTCGACCGTGGCATGATCCCGCTGGGCTCCTGCACCATGAAGCTCAACGCGACCACCGAGATGGAGCCGGTCACCTGGCCCGAGTTCGGCCAGCTGCACCCCTTCGCCCCGGCCGACCAGGCGCAGGGCTACCTCACGCTCATCACGGAGCTGGAGGAGCGGCTCGCCGAGGTCACCGGCTACGACAAGGTATCGCTCCAGCCGAACGCCGGTTCGCAGGGCGAGCTGGCCGGTCTGCTGGCCGTACGCGGCTATCACCGGGCCAACGGCGACGACCAGCGCACGGTCTGCCTCATCCCGTCGTCGGCGCACGGCACCAACGCCGCCAGCGCCGTCATGGCCGGCATGAAGGTCGTGGTCGTGAAGACGGCGGACGACGGCGAGATCGACGTCGAGGACCTGCGCGCCAAGATCGAGCAGTACCGTGACGAGCTCTCCGTACTGATGATCACGTACCCGTCGACGCACGGCGTGTTCGAGGAGCACGTCGCCGACATCTGCGCGGCCGTGCACGACGCGGGCGGCCAGGTGTACGTGGACGGTGCGAACCTCAACGCCCTGGTGGGGCTGGCAAAGCCGGGCCACTTCGGCGGTGACGTGTCGCACCTGAACCTGCACAAGACGTTCTGCATCCCGCACGGCGGCGGCGGCCCCGGCGTCGGCCCGGTCGGCGTCCGCGCACACCTCGCCCCGTATCTGCCGAACCACCCGCTGCAGCCCGCCGCCGGCCCCGCGACCGGCGTCGGCCCGATCTCCGCGGCCCCGTGGGGCTCCGCCGGGATCCTGCCCATCTCCTGGGCGTATGTGCGACTCATGGGCGGCGAGGGCCTGAAGCGCGCGACGCAGGTCGCCGTGCTGTCGGCCAACTACATCGCCAAGCGGCTCGAGCCGCACTACCCGGTGCTCTACACGGGCCCCGGCGGGCTCGTCGCACACGAGTGCATCATCGATCTGCGGCCGCTGACCAAGGCGACCGGCGTGAGCGTCGACGACGTGGCCAAGCGCCTCATCGACTACGGCTTCCACGCGCCGACGATGTCGTTCCCGGTGGCCGGGACCCTGATGATCGAGCCCACCGAGAGCGAGGACCTCGGCGAACTCGACCGGTTCTGCGAGGCGATGATCGCCATCCGCGCGGAGATCGAGAAGGTCGGCTCGGGCGAGTGGCCCGCGGACGACAACCCGCTGCGCAACGCACCGCACACCGCGGCCGCCGTCGGCGGAGCCTGGGACCACGCATACTCCCGCGAGGAGGCCGTCTTCCCGGCGGGCGTCTCGGCCGCCGACAAGTACTGGCCGCCGGTGCGCCGCATCGACCAGGCGTACGGCGACCGGAACCTGGTGTGCTCCTGCCCACCGCTGGACGCCTACGAGGACTGACACGTCCGAGGCGGGCTGCACCACAGCGCCGGGAACAGCCGCGCGACATGCGTCGGGGCCGGTTCGGAGATGTCTGTCTCCGGGCCGGCCCCTCATGTGTCCGGACGGCTCGAACGGCCGTCCTCAACCGTGTGCGTGCCGCTCAGGCGGCCGTCACCACCCGACCCGTGCCCAGCGGCCGGTGCGGGGCGATGATCCGCCCGTCCGGCAGCAGCTCACCGGTGTCCTCGAAGAGAAGGACGCCGTTGCAGAGCAGGCTCCACCCCTGTTCCGGGTGGTGCGCCACGAGGACCGCGGCCTCGCGGTCGGCGGAGTCTGCTGTCGGGCACGTGGGCTGGTGCTGGCACATGGATGGGATCTTTCGCTGCGATGTGATGTCTGTCCTGCGGCTCGATGCGTTGTTCATGGCCGCCCCCCGTTTTCAGTTCGGTCCGGAACCAGTGTTGCCCCACGGGCGTGAATCCGCAGGGATTTGGCAGCACTCTCCTCACAGGTTCATGACGCATCACCCGTGCGGACGGTTCACCCCAACTGCACTGTCACTTCGGGGGGTTCGGGGTGGCCCGACGGGACTAGTCCGGAAGGGCCGGTGGGCACGCGCGCGCCCCGCGGCCGGACTACGACGGCGGCGGGGCGCGGAGGGCGCATGCTCTTCAGGCGGCAGGCTGGGCGGGCTCGGTGGGCTGGGCAGGCTGGCCGAGCAGAGGAGCCCGGGTGAGCCGGTGGGTCAGGACGGGCAGCAGATCCGCCACGAGGTGCGGGCGGTGCGCGGCGATGCCGGGCGGTGCGGGCGCGATCGGGACCAGTACGTCCGTGGCGGCGGGCCGGCCCTCGGCGCCGTCCGCGGTGCAGTTGCCGTGCAGCCACAGGGTGAGCATGTACAGCTCGGGTACGGACAGCAGACGGGGCTGGTATGGCGTGGTCATGACCTCGGCCTGGCGCAGGGCCAGTTCGGTGGCCGCGATGTAGGGGCCCTCGAAGAAGTGCGAGAAGGCCCATCCGTCGGGTGTCAGCCTCGTCTCGGCCGCGGCCACCGCGCGGTCGCCCGCGCGGACCAGAAACCGCCAGCCGGTGAGCGTGGTGGTGGGCGAGTGACCGGCCGGGGTGTCCCGGTCCAGTACGTGTACGGGCAGGGGAAGTTCGGGGGTGACGGGTCCCTGGACGGAGCGCAGGGACGGGGTGTGGGCCTCACGGACGGCGGTGGGGGAACCGAGTGCCGTGAGGACGGTGCGAAGCGCGGGCGCGGGAGCCGGGGGAACGTGCAGCGGCATGGTGGGTCGCCTCTCATTCGACAGGCAAGGCTGAGCCAGGGGGTTGCAAACGGCGCTGTGAGCTCGCGGGGTCAGAGGGGGCGGGTATCGACCGTGAGCGCCAACTCTCTGCCTCGTGAGCGGAGTTTATACGACAGTTGTTCACGCAGTGTTTCGCCTAGCCGTCACGCGTATTGCGGGCAAGGCGGTATTCGGCCGCTTTGATGAGGTGTTCGTCCCGATTCTCTGGGTAGTCGAGTCCGTGACCTCGGATTCTCCGGCGGAAGCGGACGGCTGAATCTCGTCGGCTATTTCACCAGACAACTACGAGGGGAATCTGCAGAGTGTGACATGCCCCGTGAATGTGCCGCGTGACATCCGCGCCGAGCGTACCGGGTCATGGGCCGGCGGGGGAGCGTTATCGATCAATTGCCTGGGCATCATCCCCGGGGAAACCGCGGCCGGTCCTTCGGCTGCCCGTCCGAGGAGGGACGCTTCGATGGGGGAGAAGGTCGAGGCAGCCGCGTTCGACCTGGCCGATCGGCAGGCGTACCGGAGGAAGCTCCGGCAGTGCCTGGCGGGGCTGGCGCGCCTCCTGGAGGAGAAGCGGTTCGACCGGCCGAAGAACCTGATGGGCCTGGAGATCGAGTTGAATCTCGTCGGATCAGACGGTCTGCCGAGAATGACGAATGCGGAAGTGCTCGAGCGCATCGCCAGTCGAGATTTCCAGACCGAGCTGGGAATGTTCAATCTGGAAGTGAACATAGCGCCGCACCGATTGGAGAGCCGCGTTCTCGACCGGCTGGGCGAGGAGCTGCGCACCGCACTCGCATATGCCGACCGCAAAGCGAACGAGGTCGATGCCGGGATCGCGTTGATCGGCATTCTGCCGACCCTCGGGCGCCATCACCTCGTCTCGGGAAACCTCTCCGACGTCGATCGGTACATGCTGCTCAACCAGCAGATCGTGGCGGCCCGCGGAGAGGACTTCACCCTCGACATCGAGGGCGTGGAACACCTCGTCTGCACCTCGGCGTCCATAGCCCCGGAAGCGGCCTGCACATCCGTGCAACTGCATCTGCAGGTCACGCCCTCGCGGTTCGCGGACGTGTGGAACGCGGCGCAGGCGGTGGCGGCGGCGCAGATCGCCGTGGGTGCGAACTCGCCGTTCCTGTTCGGCCGTGAGTTGTGGCGGGAGTCCCGGATCCCGCTGTTCCTGCAGTCCACCGACACCCGCCCGCCCGAGCTCCAGGCGCAGGGGGTACGGCCGCGCACCTGGTTCGGGGAGCGGTGGATCGACGACGCGTACGAGCTCTTCGAGGAGAACCTGAAGTACTTCCCCGCCCTGCTCCCCCTCCCCGACGACGAGGACCCGCTGCGCGTCCTGGACGAAGGCGGGGTGCCGCGGCTGGCCGAGCTCGTGCTGCACAACGGCACCGTCTACCGCTGGAACCGGCCGGTCTACGGGGTCGCGGACGGCGTCCCGCATCTGCGGGTGGAGAACCGCGTACTGCCTGCGGGGCCCACGGTCACCGATGTCATCGCCAATGCCGCCTTCTACTACGGCGTCGTACGGGCGCTCGCCTCGGACGCGCGGCCCGTGTGGACACGGATGCCGTTCAAGACCGCGGCCACCAACTTCGAGGCCGCATGCCGTCATGGCATCGAGGCGCACCTGGAGTGGCCGCGCCCCGGTCTGCGCGGTGGGACGGCCAAGGTTCCCGCAGTGACCCTCGTACGCGACGAGCTGCTGCCGCTCGCCGCCGCGGGCCTCGACGCGTGGGGTGTCGAGGCCGCCGACCGGGACTTCTACCTCGGTGTGATCGAGGAGCGGTGCCGCAGGCGGGTCAACGGCGCGAGCTGGCAGGCAGCCACGTTCCACCGCGCCCTGGAGAGCGGCCTCGACCGGGACGCCGCACTCGCCGCCACCACGCAGCGCTACTGCGAGCTGATGCGCGCCGGCGAGCCGGTGCACGCCTGGCCGGTGGGGTTGTTGCCCGCGGCGGTCCCTACGGGGTGAGGGCAGCCGCCGTCGTGGGTTGCGCCCACCCTCCCCAGCTACCTTCCCCGACTCCGTCCGGAGGTGCCCCCAGAAGGTGCCCCCAGCCCTGCGTAACGCTTGGCCATAACGGTTGGTGTGCGGGCTCGAATGTGCCTGCTGCTCCTTCTCGTCCGCTTCGGGACCCACGGCGATCGCGATGAGCGGCACGGGACGTTTCGGGTCGGTGAGCTGTTGCAGCCTCGTGATCAGCTGGGAGCGGGAAATGCTTCCGGGGTCCTGGTTCACGCCGTCGGTGAGGAGCACGAGCGCGTTGAACTGACCCGTCACATACGAGGACGCGGCCGCCTTGTACGCGGCGAGCGTGGTGTCGTACAAGCCCGTCGCACCGACCTGCACCGGCTGCAGGGCGCGGCGATGACCACGGCACGGCGGTGGGCGCGAGGAGGGGACTCGATGTCGGCTGTCCCATACTCGTCGGGCAAGCTGTGACGTCCCATGGCGGTGGCGCCCCTCCTTGATAAGCCTTGAGCGGTAGAGCAAGGAAAAGGGGGAGTTACGCCTCCACAGCGTCCGTCCCCCCGGCCGGTCGCGCACGATCTTCGTACCTGCGTTCGAGGACCCTAGCGGGACGGCGGTGGGATGAGACGGGATTAGTCAATTGGAGGCAGGAGTGCAGGCGGAGACGGGTCCGGTGGCCGGTTCCTTCCCGGTGGAGCGGCTCTCACGGCGGATTTTCCGGGACGAGACGCTTCTCGTGCTGGCGCTCTCGCTCGGTGCCAGTGGCGTGTCCGCACTGATCAGCTTTGTCGGCTCGGTCACGAAGCCGGGGGGTCTGAAGGATCAGGCGGCCACGATGAACGCCTCGGCGGCCCCCGGCCGTCCGTGGCTTGATCTCGCGTGGCAGATGTTCGGCATCACGACCGCCCTGGTGCCCGTCGCGCTGGTCGCGCATTTCCTGCTGCGGGAGGGCGCGGGGCTGCGCACGATCGGCTTCGACCGCACCCGGCCCTGGACCGATCTGGGGCGCGGCGCCGTGATCGCCGCGGTGATCGGCAGCACGGGCATCGCCTTCTACCTGGTGGCACGCGGCCTCGGGTTCAACCTGACGGTGGTGCCGGAGGCGCTGCCCGAGGTGTGGTGGAAGTACCCCGTGCTGATCCTGGCGGCGATACAGAATGCCGTGCTGGAGGAAGTGATCGTGGTCGGCTATCTGCTGCGCCGGATGGGCCAGTTGGGATGGACGCCGGTCGCCGCGCTGGCGGGCAGTTCGGTGCTGCGCGGCTCGTACCACCTCTACCAGGGGATCGGCGGGTTCGTCGGCAACATGGCGATGGGCGTCGTCTTCGTGCTGCTGTACCGGCGGTGGGGCCGGGTGGGACCGCTGGTGGTCGCCCACTCGTTGCTCGACATCGGGGCGTTCGTCGGGTACGCGCTGCTGGCCGGGAAGGTGGGATGGCTGCCTACGGCGTGACCGCGTGACCCGCGTGACGTGACGTGCTGCGTGGGGGGCGTACGGAATCGCTCGTACGCCCCCCACAGTGCTGTCAGGTGCTGTGAGGCGCTGCGAGAAGTTCCCCGTCGATGACCGTGACCGCGCGGCCGGACAGAAGGGTGCGGTCGCCGCGTACTTCGGTGCGGACCAGGCCCGAGCGGGCCGACGCCTGCAGGCCCGTCAGCTCGGTACGGCCCAGGCGCGCGGACCAGAAGGGTGCGAGTGCGGTGTGCGCACTGCCTGTGACCGGGTCCTCGTCGATGCCGACGCGCGGGAAGAAGCAGCGCGAGACGAAGTCGTAGCCACGGGACGGGTCTTCGGCGCGGGCGGTCGCGATGATGCCGCGTTCCGAGTGCTCGACCAGGCCTTTCAGGTCCGGGGCGAGTGCGAGGACCGCCTTCTCGTCGGCGAGTTCGACGAGCAGATCGCCTGTGTGGGGCCCGGTGTCGTGCGCCGAGAGGGGCCCCGCACCCAGGGCCGCGGCCAGCCCTTCCGGTACGTCGATCGGGGTGAGCGGGGCGGTCGGGAAGTCCAGCGTGATGCTGCCGTCCTCGTGCGTGGTCGCGGTGAGGACGCCGCTGCGGGTGGAGAAGCGCACCGGGCCGCCGGCAGCACCGGTGGTGTGCAGGACATGGGCGGTGGCCAGCGTGGCATGGCCGCACAGATCGACCTCGGTGGCGGGCGTGAACCAGCGCAGCGCCCAGTCGGCCTCGCCGCCCTCGGGCAGCGGGTGGGCGAACGCGGTCTCGGCGTGGTTGACCTCGGCGGCCACCTGCTGGAGCCACTCGGCGTCCGGGAACTCCTCCAGGAGCACGACTCCGGCCGGGTTGCCGCCGAAGGGGCGGTCGGTGAAGGCATCGACGATTCGAATCCGCATGGAGGCGACGTTAGGGGCGTCCTGGATCCTGGTGCCAAGGCCAATCGGGGGAACTTGGCTCTCCTTGCGATGGCTCTCCTTGCGAGCTCTCCCTGTGTGCCGGCCGAAGCTCGCTCAGGATGGGCATTGCCATCCGAGTGTTTCCGATATATCGTTGACGCATCGCGACCGATCAAAGATAGAAGGAGTGATTGCGATGCGTTCCCATGGATACGAACACGGACATGGACGCGGCCCGGGCGCGCCCGGCCCTCACGGTCGGGGCGGCTTCGACGGCCGTCGTGCCGCCTTCGGCCCGTTCGGGCCGGGCGGTTTCGGCCCCGGCTTCGGCCCGGGTGGACCCTGGGGCGGGCGCGGTGGCCGAGGAGGCCCGAAGGGAAGGGCGCGGCGCGGTGACGTACGCGCGTCGATCCTCGCCCTGCTCAAGGACCGTCCGATGCACGGCTACGAGATGATCCGCGAGATCGACGAGCGGAGTGGAGGGGCGTGGAAGCCCAGCCCCGGGTCGGTGTACCCGACGCTCCAGCTGCTCGAGGACGAAGGCCTGATCGCCAGTACGAGCGAGGGTGGCAAGAAGTTGTTCTCGCTCACCGAGTCGGGTCGCGTCGCGGCCGACGAGGGGCCCGAGGCGCCCTGGGAAGAGGCCGGGCGCGGGGTCGACTGGGAGTCGCTGAACGAGATCCGGCAGGCCGGCTTCGGCCTGATGGAGGCGTTCGGGCAGGTCTGGAAGACGGGCAGCAAGGAACAGCGCGAGAAGGCGCTCTCCGTGATCAACGACGCCCGCAAGAAGCTGTACCTGATCCTGGCCGACGAACACTGAAGGTCCACTGATGTCGACGGCTGACGGCCAGTACGGCGTGACGGCGCCCCGCACTTCACAGTGCGGGGCGCCTTCGTGCGACCGTTCGGTGTCGGTTCGGCTCAGGCCACCAGCCCGCCCAGCTTGCGCAGTGACTCGTTCAGCGCGGCGGTTGCCGAGTCCTTGAGTTTGCCGGCCATCAGTGACACGGCCGCGCCCGTGAACTCACCGTCGATGCGGACCTTCGTGGCATCGCCGTCGGGCGTCAGCGAGTAGCGGGTGGCGACGTTGACTGCCATCGGTCCCTTGCCGCGGATGGCCAGGGTGCGGGCGGTCTCCAGCTCTTCGATGGTCCAGAGCACCTCGGCGGGGAAGCCCATCAGCTTCATGTTCTCCTCGAATGTGCCGCCCACCTCCAGGGCGGCCGGGCCTCCCTTCGGGAAGCTCGTGTGCGTGGCGTTCCACTCGCCGTACGAGGAGAAGTCGGTGAGCTGCGCCCAGACCTTCTCGGCAGGCGCCTCGATGCGTGCTTCCGCGCTGACTTCGGCCATGCGACCACCCCATCTCGTCGTGCGCTGCGCCGGGCGCAGCAACGGTGTCGCGGAACGTAGCCGCAGGGCCTTGAACATTCAATACTGATGAACCGTCAGAAAGTGTGGAGGCGTGGAAGCGGTGTTGCCCGTGGGGTCGGGGCAACGGGGCGCGCCCCCATCCGGGAAAAGGGCGTGATCTCCTCCGCAAGGAGGAGGACCCGCTCATGCTTGCCCAACCTGTGTCGGACGCGAAGATGCTTCCCGCCGTGGATGCCATCGGCCGCAGGGGCTGATGAGGTGGGAGATGTGCAACCTCGAATCCCCCGGCAGGCCGTGGACGGCGGCTCGAACCGTGCGGAACCCGGCGTCGGACTCAGCGCGGAGCTGGCCACCGTGGTCGCCGGCGCGCGGCGACGGGCGGTGCGTGACGGAGACCGGCAGATCGACACCGCGCATCTCCTGCACTCCCTGCTGGAGTCCGGCCCGGACGTACGGGACGTCTTCGAAGGAGATGCGCAGGTCGCGCGGCTGCTGGGGTATCTCGTGCAGCGCAGCATCGGGTACGGGCTGAGGTGGCAGAGCACCGTCGAGGATTCGGGCGCTCTGCCCGTGGTGGCGGGTGCCGACTGGTCGCCCGCCGCGCGCCACCGCCATGGACAAGGCGTACGAACGCGCCCGGCTCCGCGGTGAGTCGGGCACGCGCTGCGTCGATCTACTAGCCGCGCTGGCTGCGGATTCCGAATGCCGCGCGGTCGAGGTGCTGGGACGGGCCGGGGTCGATGCCGGGCGGTTGCTCCTGCGCATCGAGGCCGGATCCGAGTGTGTCGGCGGCGCGGAGAGTGGGCGCTGAAGACGCCGAGAGCGTGCGCTGCAGGCGCTGAGAGTGGGCGTTGCGTGGGCCGGGTCCACCGTTTGAGACAGGTGTCAATGGGGGTGACGGTCATGACGGCGCCTGTCATGATGTGCCGGTGCATGCGTCTCAGGGGAGTCAGGTAAATCAGGGAAGGGGCGTCGGCCTGGGCCTCGCCCTCGCATCGGCGCTCGCCTTCGGCGGGTCGGGGGTCGCGGCAAAACCCCTGATCGAAGCGGGCCTCGACCCGCTTCATGTGGTCTGGCTCAGGGCGGCGGGTGCCGCCCTCGTCATGCTGCCCGTCGCCTGGCGGCACCGTTCCCTGGTGCGCCGACGCCCCGCTCTGCTGGCCGGGTTCGGCCTGTTGGGCGTCGCCGGTGTGCAGGCCTGCTACTTCGCCGCGATCTCCCGTATCCCGGTCGGAGTCGCCCTGCTCGTCGAGTATCTCGCCCCGGCGCTCCTCCTCGCCTGGGTGCGCTTCGTGCAGCGGCGGCCGGTGACTCGGGCCGCCGCGCTGGGTGTCGTCCTCGCCGTCGCAGGTCTCGCGTGCGTCGTCGAGGTCTGGTCGGGTCTGGGCTTCGACGCGATCGGCCTCCTGCTCGCTCTGGGAGCGGCCTGCTGCCAGGTCGGCTACTTCGTCCTGTCCGACCAGGGCAGCGACGCGGGCGACGAGGCGCCCGACCCGCTCGGCGTCATCGCGTACGGACTGCTCGTCGGCGCCGCCCTGTTGACGGTCGCCGCGCGCCCCTGGGGCATGGACTGGTCCGTACTGGCCGGAACCGCGCACATGGACGGCGCACCGGTCGCGGCGTTTCTGCTGCTCGGCTGGCTCGTCCTCGTCGCGACCGTCGTCGCCTACGTCACGGGGGTGCTGTCCGTGCGCAGGCTCTCCCCGCAGGTGGCGGGCGTCGTGGCCTGCCTCGAGGCGGTCGTCGCCACCCTCTTGGCCTGGGTCATGCTCGGCGAACACCTGTCGGCGCCCCAGATCTTCGGCGGGGCGGTGGTCCTGGTGGGCGCGCTCATCGCACAGTCGTCGGCCCCGGCGAAGTCCTCGGCGGAACCGGTCGCGGGAGCCCTGCCGGGCACGGAGGGGGCGTCGGCCGAGCAGGGCAGGCGAAGCGAGCCGGGCGAACAGGACGCGCCTACAGGCGACGTGCCGACGGGACTGTCGGCACGCGGGGGCGGTGCATAAGGCGACGATCCTGCCGGCGGTGGTGTCCGCCCCCGGATGGACCGGGGGTCGGCGTCACAGACCGGCCAGGTAGCCGGGGGTCTTCACGGAAGGGGCCAGGTCCTCCGAAGGAATGAGCGCGTCGTAGCCCTTGCGCAGCGGGACCACGCCGGCCCAGTGGGGAAGGTCCATGTCCTCCGGCTCGTCGTTGGGGCCGCCGGTGCGCACCTTCGCGGAGACCTCCTCGAGGTCGAGGCGCAGTACCGCGGTCGCCGCGAGCTCCTTCGCGTTGGCGGGGCGCGAGTCGGCTGCGCGACCGGGCACGACGTGGTCGACGAGCGCGTCCAGGGCGGTACGCAGCTCCTCGGGGTCGGTCACCTGATGTGCCACGCCGTGCACCACCACGGAGCGGTAGTTGATCGAGTGGTGGAAGGCCGACCGTGCCAGGACCAGTCCGTCGACATGGGTCACGGTGAGGCACACGGGAAGTCCGGGATCGGTCTGACCGGCCATCCGCAGCGGCCGCGAGCCCGTCGAACCGTGCACGTACAGACGCTCGCCCACCCGGCCGTACAGGGTCGGCAGGACGACCGGAGCTCCGTCGCGTACGAAGCCGAGATGGCAGACGTAGGCCTCGTCGAGTATCGAGTGCACCAGCGTGCGGTCGTACGACGCGCGCCTGCGGCCCCGGGTGGGGAGGGTGCGCTCGGTGGGGGCGTAGGCGGTCTGGTCGGGCATGGCTCGTCTCCTTGCGGGCTGGGGGTTGGGGGCTGAGGGGTGCGGGGCGGGGTCAGGGGGGCAGGCTGGGGCTGAGGCCTGCGGGCTTCGGTGCCGGCTGGTCGGTGAACGGGCTTGTGAACGGGCTTGTGAACGGGCTTGTCATGCCGATTGCACTAGTGCATACTCGACTTTGTGCTAGGAGAGTATCGGATCACGGGCCGGCGCGCAGCTGAGATCGCGGGCAGCGTCGAGCGCGCGGTAGGTTCCGGTGACCTGGAACCGGGTCAACTCCTCCCGCCCATGCGGGAGTTGGCGCAGCAGCTGGGAGTCAATCCCAATACCGTGGCGGCCGCTTATCGCACGCTGCGCGAACGCGGTGTCATCGAGACGGCGGGGCGGCGCGGCAGTCGTATCCGCCCCAAGCCGGCCACCACTGCGCGCGGGCGGGCCCGTGTCGTCGTGCCGCCAGGGGTGCGGGATGCGTCCAACGGCAACCCGGACCCCGCGCTGCTGCCGCCGCTCGCCGAGGCGTTCGCGGCGGCAGCAGCGCAGGGGGACGAGAAACCTGTGCTCTACGGGCAGGATGCCGTCGATCCGGAACTCGCCCGCCACGCGCGCGTGGCGTTCGACGCGGACGGCGTGCCAGACGGCCCGCTCGCCGTCACCTCCGGGGCGCTCGACGCCGTCGAACGGGTGCTCGCGGCCCACCTCAAACCCGGGGACGCGGTCGCCGTGGAGGATCCGGGCTGGGGCAGCATGCTCGATCTCGTCCCCGCACTCGGACTGCGTACGGTTCCCGTGGGTGTCGACGACGAGGGGCCGCTGCCCGAGGAGGTACAGCAGGCGCTGCTCGGCGGTGCGCGCGCTGTCGTCGTCACGGCCCGTGCGCAGAATCCGACCGGCGCCGCGGTGAGCGCCGCACGCGCGCGTGCCCTGCGCAAAGTCCTCGCCGCGCACCGAGAGGTACTGCTCATCGAGGACGACCACGGGCACGCCATCGTCGATCTGCCGCTGCACCCCCTGGCCGGTGCCACGCACAACTGGGCGTTCGTCCGCTCCACCGCCAAGGCGTACGGGCCGGACCTGCGCCTCGCCGTGCTCACCGGAGACCCCGTCACCGTCGACCGCGTACGCGGCAGACAGCGGCTCGGGCCCGGCTGGGTGAGCCATCTGATGCAGCGCGCCGTCGTGCACCTGTGGACCGGGGGAGCGGTCGACGAGGCAGCGGTGGCCGCCGCCTACGGGCGGCGCCGCGACGCGTTGATCGCCGCCTTGGCCGAGCGCGGCATCGAGGCCCATGGGCGCAGCGGCATGAACGTGTGGGTGCCGGTGCCGGACGAGACGGGGGTGGTGGCGCGCCTGCTGCACGCCGGGTGGGCCGTCGCCCCGGGGGCGCGCTTCCGCATGAGCGCGCCGCCGGGGGTACGCATCACCGTCTCGGCGCTCGCCGACGAGGACATCCGGCCGGTGGCCGACGCCGTCGCGTCGGCCGTGGGTCCTGCGCCGGAGCGGCGCTACGACTGAGGGCGGTCCGGGCGCGGGTCGGCGGTGCCTGTGTGGGCGGCGCCCGCAGTGCTGGGTGCGCCGCCGCCACGGTTCGCATGGACGAGTCGTTGCGCCCGGCTGCCGCGCCGCTAGGTCCGTATGCGAGTCCTCCGTATACGAGTCTTCCGTATGCGAGCCCTCGGCTGAGTCAGTGCGGCGCCCGCCAGGATGATGAGGGCGCCGACGGGTGTCGACCACGACAGGGATTCCCCGAGCACGGCGACGCCTGCCGCTGTGGCGATGACGGGAACGAAGTACGTCACCATCTGGGCCGTCGTAGGGCCGACCTCGGCGACCAGGCCGTACTGGATGAGGAAGGCGAGGCCGGTGCCGAGGATGCCGAGTGCCGCGATCGCGAGCAGCGGCACCACCGCGACATGCGTCGGCAGTGTCGTGAAGGCAGGGGTCACCACGGCCAGTTGGACGGTCGCGAGAAGGAGTTGCGCGCCGGTCAGGGACAGGTTGGAGTGGCCCGACCCGGCGAGTGTGCGGCGCACATAGATCCAGCCGATCGCGTAGCTCAGCGACGCCGCGAGTGCCATCGCCGTGCCGGCGAAGTCCAGACCGCCGAAGCCCTGCCAGGCGCCGAGCACCGTCAGTACTCCGATGAAGCCGATCCCGAGCCCGGCGACGCGGCGCCGCGTCGGGCGGTCCTCGGAGAGCGCGACCAGCGACAGCGCCATGCCCCACAGCGGTGTCGTCGCGTTGCATATCCCGGCGAGCGTCGACGGGATGGTCAGCTCGGAGAACGCGAACAGGGAGAACGGCAGGGCGTTGAGCAGGAACGCCGCCACCATGAGATGCCCCCATGTGCGCGCTCCGCGCGGCAGCCGCTCCCGCTTGGCGACGAGCGCGACGGCGAGCACGGCGGTCCCGAAGAACAGCCGCCCCAACGTCACCTGGAGCGGTCCGTACCCGTGCGTGCCCACCTTGATGAGCAGGAAGCTGAAGCCCCAGACGAGTGACAGAACGCCGAACCGGATCCGCCAGTCGAGTCCACCGCGGCGCGGCCGGGCAGCGGACGCGGTGGACTCCTGGGGTGGGGCGGTGGCAGGCGGGGCAGCGCTGGGCGCCGAGGTCGCGCGGGACCTGGGAGAGGGAGTGACGGTGCTCATGGCCGCCACGATGTCGCAGGAGAACCTCTTAGTACAAGCGAGATTTCTTTCCCGGTATCGCGTAGCATTGCTTACATGTTGAACCTGGAGCGCCTGCGCACTCTCGACGCCCTGGCCCGGCACGGCTCCGTCAGCGGCGCCGCAGCGGGGCTGCACGTCACGACCTCGGCCGTCTCCCAGCAGATGTCCAAGCTCGAACGGGAGGTCGGGCAGCAGCTCCTCGCCAAGAACGGCCGGGGTGTGCGCCTCACCGACGCCGGCCGCCTGCTCGCCGACCATGCGGCGCGCATCCTCTCGCAGGTGGAGCTGGCCCAGTCCGACCTGGAGGCGCAGCGCGGGCAGGTCGTGGGGGAGCTGCGGATATCGGCCTTTCCGACGGCCGCGCGGGGCCTCTTTCCCGCGGCCGTCGCGGCGCTGCGAGCCGAGCATCCCGGACTGCGTGTGCGTACGCAGGAGCTGGAGCCCGAACAGGGGGTGGCGGGCGTGGTCCGGGGCGACGTCGACATGGCGGTCGTCCTCGACTGGTACAACAAGCCGCTGCCGCTGCCCGACGGGCTCGTCAAGGCATCGCTCCTCGACGACCCGGCCGATGTCGCGGTGCCCGTCTCGCATCCTCTCGCCGACCGCCGCGAAGTGGACCTCGAGGAGTTCGCCGACGACGAGTGGATCACCTGGGCGGAAGGGGAGTTCTGTCACGAGTGGCTGATGTTCACTCTGCGGGCCAAGGGCATAGAGCCGCACATCGCCCATCGAGCCGAGGAGCACCACACGCAGCTGGCGCTCGTGGCGGCCGGGCTGGGCGTATGCGTCGCACCTCGGCTGGGCCGCGACCCGGTGCCCGAAGGCGTGAGGACTGTGCCGGTCCGCCAGCGCGTGCGACGGCATGTCTACGCCGTGTGGCGCGCCGACGCCGACCGTCGCCCTTCGATCCGGGCGTCGGTGAAGGCCTTGCAGGCCGCGGGGGCGGCGGTCGGATGACGTTGCATCGGCCGGCACATAGGCGCCGTCGCCGTCGCCGTCCGGCGCGCTCGGTGGCGCCGTGAGGGGGCTCAGTGCCTGGCCGGGGCAACGCCGGTCGCTGTGAGCGAGCTTGGCCGCCCGGCGCGGCGGTGCTCGTTCGGTGTGCGGTGGTGGCTGTCCGGCGTGGCTGTGGTCGTTCGGTGTGCGGTGGTGGCTGTCCGGCGTGGCGGTGCTCGTTCGGTGTGCGGTGGTGCCCGTCCGGGGCGGCGGTGCTCGTTCGGTGTGCGGTGGTGGCTGTCCGGCGCGGGGCGATGCCCCTCCACCCCGCGCCCAGATCCAGCTAGAGCGTTGCCAGCTTGCGGAAGTCCCAGGACGCGATCGCCTTCGGTGTCAGCCGGAGCCACGCGTGCCTGCCGTCGTGCGGCATCCGGTCCATGCCGAAGTTCTTCTGCGCGAAGAGCCTCTCGGGTGCCTCCAGTTCGGGGAACGCCTCCTCGCCGGTGCGGGGCGTCTCGCCGACGAACTCCACGCTGCCCGTCAGTTCGACGCCGCGCAGCTCGCCGTACTCCTCTCCCGCGTCGACGACGACGGCTATCCGCGGATCGCGCCGGAGGTCGGCCCAGCGCCTGCTGCGCGTGATCGAGTACAGCCACAGTGACGTGCCGTCCCAGGCGAAAAAGAGGGGGCTCGCATGCGGGGCGCCGTCCGGCGAGACGGTGGCCACCCGGCAGGTGCGCTCTGTGGACAGGAACTCGTCGAGCTCGGCCGGTGTCATCATGATCCTGCGGCCCCGGCGCTGTGTGACGGCCATGTGACTCCCCCTTCTGCGGCATCGACTCGAGCGAAGTGTCCGAATCGACTCGGCAACAACAACCCTGACATCGCGCCAAAGAAGCATGTGCCGTCTTCCGTCCCGACGCAATGGTGGCTACTCTCGCCCGCCCGGACGCCGCCCCCGACAGGAAGCCCATGCCGTCGAACGCAGAGCTCAGCGCATTCCTCGCCCCGGCGACCACCGTGCTGCTCACGGTCGAGTGCCAGCAGGGCGTCGTGGGCGCGGACAGCGCGCTGCCCGAACTGGCCGAGGAGGCGCGTACGTCCGGGGCTCTCGCCAACATCGGGCGCCTCGTCACCGCCGCCCATGAGAGCGGCGTACAGGTGATGCACGCCATCGCCGAGCGGCGCCTCGACGGACGGGGCGCCAACAGCAACGCCCGGCTCTTCCATGCGGCGGAGCGGCTGCCCGTACAGCAGCTCACGGGCACGAGCGCGGTTCGTGTCGCGGAGCCCATCCGGGCCGCCGAGGAGGACCTGGTCGTACGACGGCTGCACGGCCTGTCGCCTCTCGCGGGCACCGACGTGGACGCGCTGCTGCGCAACCTCCGCTGCCGCACCCTGGTCGTGACGGGCGTCTCGGCGAACGTGGCGATCCCCAACGCGGTCTTCGACGCGGTCAACCTGGGCTACACGGCCGTCGTGCCGGCAGACGCCATCGCGGGGGTGCCCTCCGACTACACCCCCGCGATGGTCCGCAACACGCTCGCCCTGGTCGCCACGATCACGACGACCGGCGACATCCTCGGTTGCTGGAGTCGCCCCCGCCGCGCCCGGTGACGGACCGTTCCCGCTACGCCAGCTTGATCTCGTCGCCCGTCACCTCGATCTCCATCGCGGCCAGCGGCTGCGTGGCAGGGGCCTGCTTGACGCTGCCGTCCTCGATGGAGAACTTGCTGTTGTGGCAGGGACAGTTGATGGTGCCGCCCTCGACACTCGTCACAGGGCACTGCTGGTGGGTGCAGAGGCTCGAGAAGGCCTTGAACCGGCCTTCGGCCGGCTGGGTCACCACGACCTTCTCGTCCTTGAAGATCTTGCCGCCGCCCACCGGAATGTCGGAGGTCTTGGCGAGGACCGCCGCCCCCGCACCCCCGCCTGCCGCCTCGGAGGCTCCGGAGGACTCCGGGGCCGCCGTCGACTCGGCGGAGTCCGTGCTCCCGGAATCGTCCGAGCTGCCACATGCGGCCAGCGCGGCGGTCAGTCCGGCTGCGCCCACCGCGGTGACGACGGTCCGGCGGGACGGCTTGGGGACGGACCCCTGCGAAAAGGTCATTGCTCGGTTCCTTCCATGGTGGTGCTGGGGGATTCTGTGATCTCTATACGCGCCGGTGCGGCACGTGGTTCAACTGTTCCACCAGAGTCTCCGGGCACAGAGCACCCACGGCGGACGTGGCGCGAGAAGGCTGATCGCAGCGTATGCGCCCGGCAGTAGCCTGGGGCAATGCTCACAGAAGTGACAGCAACTCGATATATCACTCCCTTGCGGGAAGGCGGCTCGCTCCCCGGCCTCGTCGAGGCCGACCGCCGCGGCACCTTCGGCACGTACGTGATCAAGTTCACCGGCGCCGGGCAGGGCCGTAAGACGCTCGTCGCCGAAGTGATCTGCGGAGCGCTCGCCCGACGGCTTGGACTGCGCGTGCCACCGCTCGTGGGCATCCGGCTCGACCCCGTGCTCGGCCTGGGCGAGCCCGACCCGGAGGTGCAGGAGCTGCTGAAGTCCAGCGGCGGCCTCAACCTCGGCATGGACTATCTGCCGGGCGCCATCGGCTTCGACTCGCTGGCGTACCAGGTGGATCCGCTCGAAGCCGGGCGCATCGTGTGGTTCGACGCGCTGGTGGGCAACGTCGACCGCTCCTGGCGCAACCCCAATCTCCTGGTGTGGCGCGGAGACCTGTGGCTCATCGACCACGGCGCGACCATGATCTGGCACCACAACTGGCCGACGGCCAAGGCCGGCGCCGCCAGGGCGTATGACGCGTCCGACCACGCCCTCGCGCCCTTCGGGCCCGACATCGCGGCCGCGGCCGCCGAACTCGCCCCGCGCGTCACCGAAGAGCTCCTCACCGAGGTGGTCGCCGACGTCCCCGACGTGTGGCTCACCGGCGAGGCCGGCTTCGACAGCCCGGACGATGTGCGCCGCGCGTATGTGTCCGCCCTGCTGTCGCGTGCCGCCTCGGTCCATGAGCGGATCACCCTCGGCGCACCTGCCGCGCGCCCGAGCGCGATGGCTCCGGGCTGGGCGACGGCGGATGGATCCTCGCGGAACGCATCCTCAGGGAAGGGGGAGGCGGCATGACGGACGTGTCCGGCCGGGAGGTGTTCGAGTACGCGGTGCTGCGCGTCGTGCCGCGCGTGGAGCGCGGAGAGCAGTTCAACGCGGGGGTCGTGGTCTACTGCCGCGCCAAATCCTTCGTGGCTGCCCGCACCCATCTCGACGAGCGAAAGCTGGCGGTGCTGGACCCGGACGCGGACGTCACCGGCGTACGGGCCGCGCTGCGCGCCGTGGAGAGTGTCTGCCGCGGAGGCGAGGCCGCGGGCCAGGCCGCGGGCGACGACGCCGGACGGCGCTTCCGCTGGCTGATCGCGCCGCGCTCCACCGTCGTCCAGCCGGGTCCGGTGCACACCGGGCTCACCGCGGATCCCGAGGGCGAGGTGGAGCGGCTGCTCGACCTGCTGGTGCGCTGATCGCCGCCCATCGGCACGGGGGCCGCGAGGTAATCGGTCACAGGAGGCCGGGGCGCCGTTGACACCGAGTGCCAGGGCTTCTAGCGTCACGTCTGCTGAAGGTACTAAGCGGTTGCTCACCCAAAGGGCGTACCGCAGAGCCGCAACCAGCGTTGTCCAGGCATTCGAGCCTCCGGGCTCCGAGGCCTCAAGGCTTTCCAAGGGCGAGGAGAACCAAGCATGTCCACCACCGAGCAGCGTGTCGCCGTAGTCACCGGGGCCGCGCGCGGCATCGGCGCCGCGACCGCCGTACGACTGGCCGCCGAGGGCCGCGCAGTCGCCGTGATCGACCTCGACGAGGCCGCGTGCAAGGACACCGTGGAGCAGATCACCGCCGCAGGCGGCAAGGCCATCGCGGTCGGCTGCGACGTCTCCGACGAGGCCCAGGTGGAGGCCGCCGTCGCGCGCATCGCCGAGGAGCTGGGCGCCCCGACGATCCTGGTGAACAACGCGGGCGTGCTCCGCGACAACCTGCTCTTCAAGATGAGCGCCTCCGACTGGGACACCGTCATGAACGTGCACCTGAAGGGCGCCTTCCTGATGGCGAAGGCCTGCCAGAAGCACATGGTGGACGCGGGCTTCGGCCGTATCGTCAACCTGTCCTCCTCCTCCGCTCTCGGCAACCGCGGCCAGGCCAACTACGCGACCGCCAAGGCGGGCCTGCAGGGCTTCACCAAGACGCTCGCCAAGGAGCTCGGCAAGTTCGGCATCACCGCCAACGCCGTCGCCCCCGGCTTCATCGTCACCGAGATGACCAAGGCCACCGCCGAGCGCGTCGGCATGGGCTTCGAGGACTTCCAGGCCGCGGCCGCCACCCAGATCCCGGTGCAGCGCGTGGGCAAGCCCGAGGACATCGCCAACGCCATCGCGTTCTTCACGGGCGAGGCGGCAGGCTTCGTCTCCGGCCAGGTGCTGTACGTGGCCGGCGGCCCGCTCAACTGACCGGAAGGCTCGCGACATCATGACTGTGCAGGACAGCGGCAAGGTCGCCCTCATCACGGGTGCCAGCCGCGGCATCGGCTACGGAATCGCCGAGGCCCTCGTCGCGCGCGGCGACCGGGTGTGCATCACCGGTCGGGGCGAGGAGGCCCTGAAGGAGGCCGTCGAGAAGCTCGGCGCCGACCGCGTCATCGGCGTCGCGGGCAAGGCCCACGACGTGGCCCACCAGGCCGCCGCCGTGGAGCGCACCATGGAGGCGTTCGGCCGGGTCGACTTCCTGGTGAACAACGCCGGTACGAACCCGGTGTTCGGGCCGATGGCCGAACTCGACCTCGACGTGGCGCGCAAGGTATACGAAACCAACGTCATCTCGGCGCTCGGCTTCGCCCAGCAGACCTGGAAGGCCTGGCAGAAGGACAACGGCGGCGCGATCGTCAACATCGCCTCCGTGGCCGGCGTCTCGGCGTCCCCCTTCATCGGCGCGTACGGCATGAGCAAGGCCGCCATGATCAACCTGACCCTGCAGCTGGCGCACGAGTTCGCGCCGACGGTGCGGGTCAACGCGATCGCTCCGGCCGTGGTGAAGACCAAGTTCGCCACGGCCCTGTACGAGGGGCGCGAGGCCGAGGCGGCCGCCGCCTACCCGCTTGGCCGCCTCGGGGTGCCCGAGGACATCGGCGGCGTGGCCGCGTTCCTCACCTCCGACCAGTCGGGCTGGATGACTGGACAGACCCTCGTGGTCGACGGAGGCATCTTCCTGAACGCGGGCGTCGGCTGATGAGGACCGCGTAACACAACCGCATCACGAAGGCCGTATAACGGAGCGACGCATCAGAGGTGACGTCGCCCCCTTGTGCCCCGCTGGGACGCCCAGATGGCCCGGCGGGGCACTGCGGTATGGTCTGCCGACCCATGGCATGGCTGATCGAGGAGCGTGCGCGTGTTCAACCGGATCCAATGTCTGCGGTATGTGGCGGCTTGTGCCTCCATATCCGTGCTCGCCGGGTGTGGTCTGGTGTCCTCCGGCGGCGACGAGGACGAGCAGAAGATCGTCGTGGGAACGACCAGTGCCCCCAGCACGCTGGATCCCGCCGCCTCCTGGGACGGTTCGTGGGAACTTTTCAGGAACATCTATCAAACTCTTCTGAGCTACCCGTCCGGAGCGTCGGAGCCCGAGCCCGACGCCGCCGAGAGTTGCGAGTTCACCGACTCCTCCAACCGCACGTACCGCTGCACCCTCCGTGACAGCATGCAGTTCTCCAACGGAGACGCCCTCGACGCCAAGGCCGTCAAGCACTCCATCGACCGGATCCTGAAGATCGATCTGGCGGGTGGCCCGGCCGGTCTGCTGGGCAGCCTGGACAAGGTCGAGACGAAGGGGGACCGGGACGTCATCTTCCAGCTCAACAAGCCGGACACCACCTTCCCGTTCGTGCTGGCCACCCCTGCCATGTCGATCGTCGACCCAGCCGAGTACCCGGAGAGCGCGCTCCGCAAGGACGGCCAGGTCACCGGCTCGGGTCCGTACACCCTCGAGGCGTACGAGGACGGCAAGGAGGCGGCGCTGGCCAAGAACCCGAAGTACAAGGGGCTGGCCGACCGGAAGAACAGCGCCGTCACCATCCGCTATTTCCAGGACTCGGGCAAGATGTTCGACGCCCTCAAGAAGAAGCAGATCGATGTGATCCTCCGCGGTCTCGCGGCCAAGGACGTCGTCGAACTCCAGGGCAACGCCGCGCAGGAGGACCTCCAGCTCGTCGAGGGCGCCGGCATGGAGATCAGCTACCTCGTCTTCAACCCCAAGGACCCCTGGGCGCGGAAGCCGGCCGTCCGCAAGGCCATCGCGCAGCTGATCGACCGCGGCGCGATCGCGAACAAGATCTACAAGAACACCGTGGAACCGCTGTACTCGATGGTGCCCCGCGGTCTTGCCGGACACACGACTGGCTTCTTCGACAGCTTCGGCGAGCCGGACGTCAAGAAGGCCGCGGACATCCTGACCGCGGCAGGGATCACCCAGAAGGTTCCGCTGATCCTCTGGTACACCACCGACCGCTACGGCTCCGCCACCGCACCGGAGTTCGAGGAGATCAAGCGGCAGCTGAACGACTCCGGCCTGTTCGACATCACGATCAAGGGCCGCCCCTGGAAGACGTACGTGGAGGAGTACAGCCAGGGCGAGTACCCGGTGTTCGGCCGTGGCTGGTTTCCGGACTTCCCCGACGCGGAGAACTTCATCGCGCCCTTCGTCGGTGAGGAGAACGCGCTCGGCACGCCCTACCCCGCTCCGGAGATCACCGGTGAGCTGCTGCCCGAGTCGCGCAAGGAGAGCGACCGCGGCGCGGTCGTCAAGCAGTTCGAACGGGCCCAGGAGATCCTCGTCGACGACGCGCGGCTGCTTCCGCTGTGGCAGGGCAAGCAGTACGTGGCGGCCAGCGAGGAGATCGCCGGCGCCGAGCGCGCCCTGGACCCGTCGACGATCATGATGATGTGGGAGCTGCAGCGCAAGACGAGCTGGTAGCCGAGTCGGGAGCCCGCTGCTCCTGACTGCCGCTGTTGACCGGGAGCTCGTGATCATGAGGTGATGGTCACGAGCTCCCGTGTGCATATACCCGTGATCATGAGCGGCGCCCTCGATGTCAGTGGTCGCAGGTAGGTTCTGCGGTGTGGAAGAGGCCGTACGTCGTGCGGCTGCGAACTGACCGCTTTACGGAGGATGTTGACGTGACCGACACCGCCATGCTGCCCGAGTCCTGGCGCGGCGTTCTCAGCGAGGAGCTCCAGAAGCCCTATTTCAAGGAGCTCGCCGACTTCGTCGAGGAGGAGCGTGCGAAAGGTCCCGTCTACCCGCCGCGTGAAGAGGTCTTCGCCGCGCTGGACGCCACGCCGTACGACCAGGTCAAGGTGCTGATCCTCGGCCAGGACCCGTATCACGGCGAGGGGCAGGGCCACGGGCTGTGCTTCTCCGTCCGGCCCGGCGTGCGGACGCCTCCGTCACTGCGCAACATCTACAAGGAGATGCAGGAGGAGCTCGGCCACCCCGTTCCCGACAACGGATACCTCATGCCGTGGGCGCAGCAGGGCGTGCTGCTGCTCAACGCGGTGCTCACGGTCCGCGCCGGTGAGGCCAACTCGCACAAGGGCAAGGGCTGGGAGAAGTTCACGGACGCGGTGATCCGCGCCGTGGCCGACCGGCCCGACCCGGCCGTCTTCGTGCTGTGGGGGAACTACGCGCAGAAGAAGCTCCCACTGATCGACGAGAGCCGGCATGTGGTGGTGAAGGGCGCGCATCCGTCACCGCTCTCCGCGCGGAAGTTCTTCGGCTCGCGCCCCTTCACGCAGATAAACGAAGCGGTGGCCGCGCAGGGGCACGCCCCGATCGACTGGCGGATTCCGGATCTCGGCTGAGGCCGACGGCGGGGCCGGGCCGTCACCGGCGCGGGTCAACGCCCGCCGAGGCGCCGCGCCTGACCGGGATCGGGGGTGTCGGCCGATACCGTCGCGATGCATGGGAACGATCGTCGTACGGGCGTGGAGGACGCGGTGGCGGAGCAGCAGGAGCAGGCGGCGGACGACGCCATGATGACCCGCATCGGCCAGGTGATCATGCTGCATCGGGGAGGCGACCGTGCGGAGGCCCGTGACCGGTTTCTCGGCCTCTGGTCGGAGATCGGTGAGGACGGCGATCCGCTCCACCGGTGCACGCTGGCCCACTACATGGCGGACACCCAGGACGACCCGGCGGACGAACTGGCCTGGGACCTGCGCGCACTGTCGGCGGCCGAGGAGCTGACGGACGGGCGGCTGGCCCAGCACGAGCAGTCCCTTGCGGTGCGCGCCCTGTATCCGTCGCTGCATCTCAACCTGGCGGCCGACTACTTCAAGCTCGGGCGGTCGGAGGCGGCGCGCACCCATCTGAGCCGGGCGCGCGGCGCGGTGGGTGCGCTGGCGGACGACAGCTATGGAGCCGGTATCCGGGCCGCCATCGGGAGGCTGGAGGTCAAGTTGGACGCAGGGGAGGCCGGAGGGGGAGGGCCAGAGGGGGGCGCGGGACCTTCGCGGGAAGGGCCGCTGGGGCCGCCGCGCCAGGAGTCGCCTTAGCGGAGCAGATCAACGGCCGTACATGTCCCGGCAGACCGCATCCTCCAGGCTGTTCGGTTGCCAGCGGCCGTACTCCCTGCCCAGATCGCAGACGTCCTTGCCGGAGTGGCGGTCCGGCAGCGGCAGGGGGTTCCCGGGCCGGGGCAGCATACGAGGGGCTTCGGGGCGTTCCGACTGTGCGGGGTGGGAGCGGCGGGGCGCCGATTCCGTGGAGGCGGGGGCGGAGGTCCGCGGGCCGGGGGACGGCGAGGCGCGGCGGGACGGCTCGATGAGTTCCAGCGCTTCACGGGCCGGCGCCTGCACGATCTGCGGCTCGGCCTTTCCGTCGGTCCCCGACAGCAGCGACGAGACGGGCGAGGGGGCCGTCGCGGTCTGCAGGCGGGGGGTAGAGGGCTGGTTCACGGTCACGCAGCCGGAGACCGCCGAGACCGTTGAGGCCGCCATCATCATCAGCAGCGCTGTAGTCGTCGTTCGATGCACTTGGGCAACTCTGCTGTGTCCGCCCTCTCTTCGGGAGCGGACAAGCGGAGGTTGCCCCGCATGGGTGATGGCCTGTGACCTGGGCCGCCCCGGCGCCGCCCGCCGCCGGCGCGGCCTCAGCCCGTGGGTCTCAGTCGCCCGTCGTCCCGTCGATGCATTCGCGCAGCAGGTCCGCGTGGCCGTTGTGGCGGGCGTACTCCTCGATCATGTGCACATAGATCCACCGGAGGTTGAAGGGTTCGCCGCTTCGGTGCTTGCCGGTGGCCAGATCGTCCAGCTCGTACTGCGCCGCCAGGGCGCGCGCCGCCTCGATCTCCGCCTGCCAGACCGTGAACGCCGCCTCGCGGGTGTCGGACTCGGAGACATGGAAGTCGCCGTCCGGGTCGGCCTCGGTGTAGTAGACCGGCGGGGCGTCCTCGTTGGCCATGACCCTGCGGAACCAGGCTCGTTCGACCTCGGCCATGTGCCGGACGAGCCCGAGCAGTGACAGGTCCGACGGCGGCACGGAGGCCTGCCGCAGCTGCTCGTCGTCGAGCCCTTCGCACTTCATCGCGAGGGTGGTGCGGTGGAACTCCAGCCATGACTCGAGCATGGCGCGCTCACCTGCGGTCGTGGGCGTCTCGGTGCGGTGCTTGGACTGTGTCGTCATGGGCGTCATCCTTGCCGAACGACCCTTCGGCCACCAGCAGTTATTCGTCCAGCATCCCCTTCAGCAGTTCCCGGAACCCCGCCCGCAGCTCCTCCAGGCTCGGCACCGACGCATGGAACGACCCCGCCACGCACGCGAACAGCAGTCCGTCGCACCACGCCACCAGCGACAGCGTGTGGCGCTCCGGATCCGGTGAACCCGCCGCCCGCAGGAGCGCGGTGACCGGCTCCCGGAACTGCCGACCCGTCGCGTCGTAGAACGCGCGCAGCTCGGGCCTGCGGGTGGCCTCCAGCGCCAGCTCGTACCGGGAGACCAGCAGATCACGGTCGCGCGTCAGATAGCGGTGCAAGGCCAGCGCCAGTCCGTCGGTCAGCGACTGCAGTCCTGCCGCCGGGTCGGGCAACTCGTCCGGCGTGAGGACCTGCGCCTCGCGCTCCGCCTGGCGTCGTACGGCCACCTCCAGCAGCGCCTGGCGGGTGCGGGCGTGATTGGACGTCGAACCCTGGGGGAGCCCGGCCGCCTCGTCCACCGCACGGTGCGTGAGGCCGCGCAGACCGCGCTCGGCGAGCAGCGCGAGGGCGGTATCGGCGATCAGTTCGGCGCGAGAGGAGCCGGGGGCGGTGCGTACGGGCATGGGCTCAACCTATCGCGCTCACTACGGATGTAGTACGGTCGAGGCGAGGCAAGTCACTACAGGTGTAGTTAGCGCGCCCGGTGGAGCACTCTGGAGGAGACATGACCACGTCCCACGCCGTCGTCATCGGCAGCGGTATCGGCGGGCTCACCGCCGCGGTCGCCCTGTACCGGCGCGGCTGGCAGGTCACCGTGCTGGAGCGGGCGGCCTCGCTGGAGCCGGTCGGCGCCGGGATCGCCCTCGCCCCGAACGCCCAGCGCGCCCTGGACGTCATCGGCCTCGGTGACGAGATCCGCGCACTCGCCGCCTGGCAGGGCGACGGCGGCATGCGCACGCCCGACGGCCGCTGGGTCTCCCGTACGAGCGCCGAGGCCGCCCGGGAACGTTTCGGCGGCCCGATCGTCCTGCTCCACCGGGCGACCCTCGTCGAACGCATCGCCTCCCGGCTGCCGGAAGGCGTGATCCGCACAGGCACTCCGGCCGAACTGAGCGAGCCCGGTGTCGCGGGCGGCCGCCGCGCCGTCGTCGCCACGCCGGACGGGGACCTGGAGGCGGACCTCGTCGTCGGCGCCGACGGCATCAACTCGGCCGTACGCGGCGCCCTCTTCCCGTCCCACCCGGGACCGTCGTACACCGGACTCACCGCATGGCGGGTCCTCATCCCGGCCGAGGACGCCCCCGACCAGCCCTTCGAGCCGCACGAGACCTGGGGCCGCGGCGCGCTCTGGGGCACACAGCCGCTCAAGGACGGCCGGATCTACGCCTACGCCGCCGCCACAGCGCCCGCCGGGCATCACGCGCCGGACAGCGAACAGGCCGAGCTGCTGCGCCGGTTCGGGGACTGGCACGACCCGATCCCGGCGATCATCGCGGCGGCGGCCGGCGGACCGGTGCTGCGCAACGACATCCACCACATGGCCACGCCGCTGCCCGCCTTCCACCGGGGCAGGACCGCCCTCATCGGCGACGCCGCGCACGCCATGGCGCCCACTCTCGGCCAGGGCGGCAACCAGGCGATCGAGGACGGCATCGTGCTCGCCCACCACGCCGCACCCGGCGGCGAGCAGGGCGCCGGTCTGGCCGCCTACAGCGCCGAGCGGCTGCCGCGCACCTCCACGATCGTCCGCAAGGCCGCACAGGTCGCGCGGCTGCAGGCCGTCGACAGTCGCGCGGGTGCGGCGATGCGTACCGCACTCATGTCCGCCCTCTCCCGGCTCGGACCCGGGCTCGTCCTGCGCACCTTCGACGGCATCGCCGACTGGCGGCCGCCGCAGCAGCCGTATGCTTCCGGAACACATGACCGGGCCCGCACGGGGGCATCCCCCACCACCGGGCGAGCCGAACATCTGTGAACACGAACAACTGTGAACACGAGCATCGGTGAACACGAGCATCGGTGAACACGCGAGGAGAACATCTGTGAAGGTCGGCTGCATCGGACTCGGTGACATCGCCCAGAAGGCGTATCTGCCGGTGCTCACCACGCAGCCGGGCGTCGAGCTGCATCTGCAGACGCGCACGTCTGCGACGCTCGAGCGGGTCGCCGGCATCCACCACATCCCCGCCGAGCGCTGCCACACCGACCTGGACGCCCTGCTCGCCCAGGACCTCGACGCGGCCTTCGTGCACGCACCGACCGAGGTGCATCCCGAGATCGCCGCGCGCCTGCTCGAGGCGGGCGTGGCGACCTATGTCGACAAGCCGCTCGCGTACGACCTCGCTGACTCCGAGCGGCTCGTCGGCCTCGCGGAGGAGCGGAACACCAGCCTCGCCGTGGGCTTCAACCGGCGCTACGCGCCCGGCTACGCCCAGTGCACCGAGCACCCACGCGATCTGATCGTGATGCAGAAGAACCGCATCGGCCTGCCGGGGCGCCCACGCAGGGTCGTGCTCGACGACTTCATCCATGTCGTCGACACCCTGCGCTTCCTCGCGCCCGGCCCCATCGACCACTTCGGAGTACGGGCCCGCCTTGAGAAGGGGCTGCTCCACCACGTCGTGCTGCAGCTGGGCGGGGACGCATTCACAGCGATCGGCATCATGAACCGGCTCAGCGGTTCCACGGAGGAGATTCTCGAAGTGTCCGGGCAGGACACCAAACGCCAGGTGCTCAACCTCGCCGAGGTCATCGACCACAAGGGGCAGCCGACCGTCCGGCGGCGCGGGGACTGGGTGCCGGTGGCCCGGCAGCGCGGCATCGAGCAGGCCGTACTCGCCTTCCTCGACGCCGTGCGCGCGGGCAAGGTGCTCAGCGCGCGGGATGCGCTGGCGACCCATGAGCTGTGTGAGCGGGTCGTACGTGCGGTCGAAGAGCAGGGCGCCTGAGGACGAGTACGACCTCGGCCGCGCACAGCGCGATCAGTACGCCCAGGGCGGTGTGCACGGGCCAGTCGCCGAACCGGACATAGGGTGTCGTGCCCTGCGCCAGCGGCACGTCGTAGACCGCGGTGGTGCTCGCGGTGGTGCCGAGCGGGGCGCCGATCCGCTCGCCGCTCGGACCGTACACGGCGGAGACGCCGGTGAGCGTGGCATGCACCATCGGGCGGCCGCTCTCGGCGGCCCGGACCGCCGCCAGTGACGCGTGCTGCTGCGGCGCCCAGCTCTCCTGGAAGGTGGACGTCGCCGACTGGGCGAGCAGCACCTGCGCACCGTCGCGGGTGAGGGCGCGGCTCATGTCGGGGAAGGCCGACTCGAAGCAGACCAGCGGCCCGACCGTGGGGCCGCCGCTCACGGGCATCACCAACTGGCGGGTGCCGCGCATACGGTCCTCGCCCGCGGCCTTGCCCACGGACGTGGCCCAGCCCAGGAGGGAACGGGCCGGTATGTACTCGCCGAAGGGGACGAGCCGCATCTTGTCGTAGCGCGCGCCGGTCGGGCCGTCCGGTCCGACCAGGACCGAGCTCTTGTAGATGCCGGGCCGGTCGGAGCGGCGGGCGTCGACATTCACCAGGATGTCGGCGCCGACCTCCCGGGACAGGGCCCTTATTCGGTCCGCCAGGTCGGGGCGGGCGGACAGGTCGTAGCCCACACTGCTCTCGCCCCAGACGACGAGATCCAGCTCCTGGCCGGCCAGAGCACGGGTGAGGGCCTCCTCGCGTGCGAAGCGCTTCTCGGGGCCGCCGACGCCGTTGATGACGCCCGGCTGCACGACGGCGATACGGGCGCCCCCGTCCGGCTCCGGTCGTGGCACCCACATCCAGGCCGCGGCGCCGGCGGTCGCCGCGGCGACCAGACCGGCCACGGCCGGAACCCGTGCGGCGCGCACGGAAACGAGCGCCGCGACCGCGGTGTTGACGGCGACGACCACCAGACTGATCAGCCACACCCCGCCCAGCGAGGCGAGCCGCAGCACGGGCGTGACCTCCCACTGGCTGGAGCCGAGCAGCCCCCACGGGCCGCCCAGGCCCTGCCAGGACCGCACCAGCTCGATCATCAGCCAGCCCGACGGCACGACGACCAGCGCGGCCATGACCCGGCCCGGCGTGGGACGGCCGCCCAGCACATGCCGCACCAGCCAGCCCCATGGCGCCCACAGCAGGCCCAGCAGCGCCGAGAGCAGGAACGTGAACACGTGAAGGTTGGGCAGCAGCCAGTGGTGCACGGCCAGCATGAAGCCGAGGCCGCCAAGCCATCCGTCGAGCACCGCCCGGCGCTCCGTACCGGCCGAGCGCGCCAGCAGGATCCAGGGCACGAGCGCGACGTAGGCGAACCACCACAACGACGGCGCGGGGAACGCCAGCGCGGGCAGTGCACCCGCCCCGAGGGCCGCCGCGCCGCGCCACCAGGGGGAGCGGAGACGCTCGCGCCACGTGTCCCGGCCGCCGAGCCGACCCCTGAGCCGACCGCCGAGCCGGGCGTCGAGTCGTCGTACGTCGAGGTGGCGTGCGCCGAGGTGGCGTGCGCCGAGGTGGCGCGCGTCGAGGTGGCGTGCGCCGAGCACATCCATGCCGTGCCTCCCAGGTCCCCTGCAGCCCGGCGCCGCCCCCGAGATCGCCGGGGCCCGGTGCCTGTGTCCAGTGTGCGCGACCTGGACGATCTCGGACAGGGCGCAGTTCAGACGGCGTTCGGTTCAGGAGGCGGTTCAGGGGCGGTGGCGTCGGGTGCCTCCTGTGCCTGCGGGGTCCGGCGCCACTTCTCCTCCACGACGACCCGGCGCAGCCGCCAGCCGCTGTCCGTACGCAGGAGCGAGAACGCGTAACGGCCGCCGCAGACGAAGTCCGGAGCCTGGGCCGTGGACGCCCCGTCGCCTCCCGCGAACCGCATCGGATTGACGTAGTCCGCCTGTACACGGGCGGCGTCGCCGGTGTCGTGGTCCAGGGTCCCGAACCGCAGTCGGCGGTTGACGATCAGATGCTGCCGCATCGGGAAGAGCTCCATCGTGCCGGCCAGCCACCCGGCAACCTGCGCGACGTCTCCCTCGATGCCGCCGGCCGAACGGTAGTCCGCACGGCCGTCGGAGGTGAACAGCTCTCTGTACGCCGCCCAGTCACCGTCGTCGACGGCCACCGCGTAGTCGGTGATCAGTGCATCGATGGCGAGCCGGTCCATCACGGTCGCGAGTTCCATGCGCTGCGTCATCGCCACAGTCTTGAGCACACGACGGGCGGAGCCAAGGGGCGTGCAGGGGGCGGCACGGTCCCGTGCCGCCCACATGAGTGGCAGGAACCCGACGCCGGGCAGGCCCGCCCTCGCCGAGCTGCTGAAACTCGGCATGCGCCTCATCGTCGCCGGGAACCAGACCTCTCGCGTCGCGGACCTGCTGCGCGACCTCTCTCATCGTGACCCCGGGCGACCGGGGTGCGGCGAAGCCGGCCGGGTCATTCGCCTCAGCCTGGCGACTCGCCCGCGTGCGGGCTGAGGACCTCAGCCGGCCGACTCGCCCGCGTGCGGGCTGAGGACGCCCATCGCCACCAGGGCGAACAGCACGACGCCCAGCAGGATCCGGTAGTACACGAACGGCATGAAGCTCTTGGTCGAGATGAACTTCATGAACCACGCGATCACCGCGTATCCCACCGCGAAGGCGATGAGCGTGGCGAAGATCGTCGGACCCCAGGAGACATGACCGCTCTCGCCCGCGTCCTTGAGCTCGAAGAGTCCGGAGGCGAGCACCGCGGGGATGGCCAGAAGGAACGAGTAGCGGGCGGCTGCCTCGCGCTTGTAGCCCATGAGGAGGCCGCCGCTGATCGTCGCCCCGGACCGGGAGACGCCGGGCACCAGTGCCATCGCCTGGCAGATGCCGTAGATCAGACCGTCCCGTACGCCCAGTTCCTTGAGCGTCTTGCGCTCCTTCACCGCGCGGTGCCTGCCGCCGACCTCGTCGCGTGCCGCGAGACGGTCGGCTATGCCGAGGATGACGCCCATCACGATGAGCGTGGTGGCGATCAGGCGAAGGTCGCGGAACGGACCCTCGATCTGGTCCTTGAACGTGACGCCCAGCACACCGATCGGCAGTGAACCCACGATCACCAGCCAGCCCATCTGCGCGTCGTGGTCGCCGCGCATGGTCTTGTCGGAGAGTGAGCGGAACCATGCCGAGATGATCCGGGCGATGTCCTTGCGGAAGTAGATCAGCACGGCCGTCTCCGTGCCGATCTGGGTGATGGCCGTGAAAGCCGCCCCGGGGTCGTGCCAGCCCGCGAAGGCCGCGGTCAGCCGCAGATGGGCGCTCGAGGAGATGGGGAGGAACTCGGTCAGCCCCTGGACGAGTCCGAGGATGAGGGATTCAAACCAAGACATGAAGTACGTGATCCAAGTACTGATCAGGGGCTGACTCGCGGACTCGCAGGTCAGGGGCGGGTGTGCGGCAGGCGTGACAGTGCTGGCGGTGGTGGGCGACTGGTGGGACGGCTGTGGCGGCGGCGATGCGCGCGCTCGCGCTGGTCACGCGCTGAGCAGCGCTCGCCGTGGGGCAGCGTAGCGTCCCTGGGTGACAGAGCTGCGACCGGGTGAGGCGGGTGAGGTCTCGTGGTCCGGCACATGGAGGTCGGCTGGGCGGGTCGTACGCGGGCTTCCTCTCACTCCACGTCGGCCTCGCGAACGTCCGCGCCTATCACTCCGCGGCGCGCCCGGGCCGGGCTCCGCTCGGTCCAGCGGTGCGCCGCGAGAGCCAGCAGCGGGCCGACTGCGATCAGCAGTGCGAGGGTCGCGTAGCCGTAGGTGAGTGTGGCAAGCGTGGCGACGGCGGCGACCAGCAGCGGGCCGCCCGCGTCACCGAGCTCCCGGCCGAGTTCGGCGGAGCCCATGGTCTGTCCCAGCCGTTCGGCGGGTGTGGAGGCGGCCAGGGCGGCGAAGCCGAGTGGCGTGATCAGCCCAGTGCCTGCCCCGATCAGGACGGCGCCGCTCAGTACGCCCACCAGCCCGGGCAGCATCGCGCAGCCCAGGCCCGCGGACGTGATCAGCAGGCCCGCTGTGAGGCCGCAGCGCACGGTCAGCCGTCCTTCGTCCAGCGCGCGGCCCGCCTTGGGCTGGACGAACGCGGCGGAGGCAGCGAGCACCGAGACGGCGGCACCGGTGGCCACGGTGCCCAGTCCCGCCGCCGCGCCCGACACCGGCAGGAACCCCACGCCCACGGACAGCGCGGCCGTCGCCCCGGCCAGTGCGGCCGTCGGCCCCAGGAACACCGGATCGGCGAGCCGCCGGGCCAGGTCGAGCACCGTCTGCCGGGCCTTGGCCAGCGGCGGTACATGCGGCACGCACAGTGCCGCCCACACGGCGACCGCCGCCCCCAGCACGGCCAGCACCGCGAACAGCAGGCGCAGACCTCCGGCCCACACCAGCACGCCGCCGAGGAGCGGGCCGAGAGTGTAGCCGATCGACTTGTAGAAGCCGTAACTCCCGAACGCCCGCCCGTGCCTGGCCGCCGGGTTCAACCGTGCCACCAGCGCCGATGCGGACGGCGAGAACGCGGAGGCGGCGGCGCCCTGGCCGAGACGGGCCGCCCACAGCCAGCCGGGGGAGTCGGCGACCACGTACGCGGCGGACGCGGCGGCGAACGCCACGAGCCCGCCCAGCAGGACCGGCCGCGCACCGATCCGGTCGGCAAGCGTCCCGAACAGCGGCTTGAGCAGCACCTCCGCGCCGTCGTACAGGGCGAGCAGCCCGCCCAGTACGAGGAGGGACGTCACCGCGTCGTCGGAGAAGCCGCCGAGGTTCGCGGCGATGCCGTGCGCGCCGAACGCGGTGGTGAAGCCGGCGGCGTACAGCGGCCACATCTGCCGGCCCGGCGCGGCCTGACCGGGTGAAGTCGTGGTCATCGCCCGTATCCCGGTGCCTCGTCAGTCGTCACGCCTGGGAACGTATCGGTTCTTTACATCCGCAGTCACTGTGTAGATGAGCGGATCGGTGTCAGGTCTGGCGTGACAAGGGCCGCAGTGACACACCGTGAGAGCGCAGGGGTACGGGCTCCCCGGACGATTACGGTGCGTACATGGCATACGGCGTGCTGCTGGCGCTCTGCGCTGCGGTTCTCATGGGCGTGGCGACGGTGCTGCAGGCCCTGGGGGCGCGCCGGGAGACTGTCGGCGGGCCCGTGCGGGCGATGTTCCAGTGGCCGTTCCTGGTCGGTGTCGGCGTGGACGCCCTGGGATTCGTGGCCGAGGTGGTGGCGCTGCGTTCGGTGCCGCTGTTCCTGGTGGAGGCGGCCCTCGCGTCGTCGTTGGCGGTCACCGCGGCTGTGGCGGCCGCGGTGCTGCGCGTGCGGCTGCGGTCGGCGGAGTGGGGCGCCGTGGTCGCGGTGTGCTGCGGTCTCGCGGTACTGGCTGTCGCCGCCGGGCACGAGGGCACGAGCGACGGCGATGCGCGACTGCGCTGGGTGACGCTGGGCACCGCCGTGGGACTGGTGCTGCTGGGATGGGTGGTGAACCGCCGCGTCCACCGCGTACGGGCCGCGGTGCTCGGAGGCATCGCGGGGCTGAGCTTCGGGCTCACGGGGATCGGGGTGCGACTTCTGCCCGACGACATCACGGTGACGGGGGTGCTGGCCGCGCTGACGGCGTATGCGGTGGTCGTCTCCGGGCTCGGCGGGTATCTGCTGCTGATCGAGGCACTGCGGTCCGGATCGGTCACGGCGGCGACGGGGGCGATGGTGATCGGTGAGACGGTGTGGCCGGGGGTGTTCGGCGTGGTGTGGCTCGGCGACACGACGCGGCCGGGTTTCGCGCCGCTGGGCGTCGCGGGCTTCGTGGTCTCCATCGCGGGCGCTCTGGCGCTGGCGCGGTTCGGGGAGGCGGAGCAGACACCGCTGCCGACAAGCGGAGCAGGGCCGCGGCAGGAGGAGTAACCACCCCCGGAGGGCGTTGGCGGCCGGTTCTTGGCCGTGCCCGCCCCCCTGCGGACGGCGGCGGTGCCCGCTCCCGCTGCGGACGGCATTGGTGCCCAGGCCTCAGCCGGGCCCGCTCCCGCTGTGGGGGGCGTTGGTGGCCGGGCCTCGGCGGTGCCCGCCCCGCCGCGGAGGTCATTCGTGGCCGGGCCTCGGCCGTGCCCGCCCCGCCGCGGAGGTCATTCGTGGCCGGGCCTTGGCCGTGCCCGCCCCGCCGCGGAGGTCATTCGTGGCCGGGCCTTGGCCGTGCCTGCCCCGCCGCGGAGGTCATTCGTGCCCCGGCCTCAGCCGTGCCCGCCTCCGCCGCCGTCATGCCGGGCGAGCGCGCGTTCCAGGCGGTCGAAGCGCTCGTGCAGAGCCAGGGCGGTCTCGTCGCACATGCGGTGTGCGGCGCGTTCGGCGGCCTCGGCCGCCGCCCTGAGGTGACCCTGCCGCTTCTGCTCCCGCCCCACGAACCAGGTGGCGATCGCGGCGGTCACCATCCCGTACGTCGTGATGCCGACGGCCATGACGACGGTGGCGACGATCCGGCCCCCCAGGGTCACCGGATACAGGTCGCCGTAGCCCACGGTCGTCGCCGTCTCCACGGACCACCACAGGGCCTTCGGATACGTCGTGATGCCGGCCCCCGGAGCGCCCCGCTCGGCGGCAACCACAGCCCAGGAGCCCATGAGCATGGTGACGGCCAGCACCACGGTCGCACCGCCCGCCGCCTTGAGATGGAGCGAGCGGCCTTCCCGGCCGAGCAGCGACTCGACCACCTTGGCGAGGAACCCGGGCAGCATGCCCGGGATCCTGCGGTACGGGGCTCGGTGCACCGCACGAGGCGCGCCTCCTGACCGGCGGCTGCCACCCGATCGGGCGGGCACGGCCACCACTCGTACGGACCCGCGCGGTGGTGGGCACCGGCAGCCGGTGGTGGGTTGGGAGCAGACACCGCGCACGGAGGAGGCACCCGAGATGACCCACGCAGCCCGCGTATCCCATGGCCTGGCGACGGCGCTGGCCACAACGGCCCTGATGGCGACGGCGGCGTGCTCGGGCGCGAGTGAGGCCTCGGTTGTGGCCGCACCGACCCCGACGCCCTCCCCGCTCACTGAGGCCCAGGCGGAGACCGCCCTGATCGGCGCCTCCGACCTCGGGTCGCCGTGGGAGCAGACCGACGAGGACGCCGCCCACGACGGGCTGCTCGAGGGCGAGGCGGAGGGCAGCGAGGACTGCCAGAAGTTCCTCGACCGGCTGGAGGACGGCGATCTGCTGGGCGAGGAGACCTCGACGGACGCCTCCCGTGTGTTCTACGACAACGCGAACGAGTCGTACCTGGACTACAAGGTCGCGGCGTACGAGAACGCGGCCGACGTGCAGAAGGAGATGGACTGGCTGAAGAAGCTGCCCCAGACCTGCGACCAGTTCACGGCCAAGGTGGGCCCCGACGACACGGACGCCACCGTGCAGGTCATCGAGTTCGCGCTGCCGGACGCCGGGGACGACCACATCGGCCTGCACACGACGCTGACCACGAAGGTGGAGGGCGTCGACGCCACCCTCACCCTCGACTCCGCGGCCGTGCTCATGGGCCCGAACGGCATCACCTTCACCAACGGCGGGCTGCAGGGCGCGGAGCGGAACGCCACCGAACAGGCCGCGAAACTGGGCAGTCAGCGACTGCAGCAGGTGATGGAGGGCAAGACACCGGCGGAGACCCCCGGCGAACAGGACTGACCAACGGACGGGCGGCCGCACAGGCACGCACGACCTCCGACAGGCAGGTGGCACGTGGGACTGCCAGCAGGCACGTAGGCCGGCAGGCACGTAGGCCGACAGGCACGTAGGACTGGCCGACAGGCACGTAGGCCGGCAGGCACGTAGGACTGGCCGACAGGCATGTGGCCGGCAGGCACGTAGGACTGGCCGGCAGGCACGTAGGACGCTCCCGCAGGCACGTAGGACTGGCCCGGAGGCAAGGCCGGCCACAGGCAGGGCTGACCGGCAGTCACGGCAGAGGCTGCTCCGTCCAGATGCTCTTGCCCTTCGCGAAATAGCGCGTGCCCCAGCGCTGTGAGAGCGCCGCGATCAGTTGCAGGCCGCGGCCGCCCTCGTCGGTGTCCCGGGCGCGGCGGATGCGGGGCGTGGTCGGACTGCCGTCGGTGACCTCGCAGATCAGGGAACGGCTCTTCAGCAACCGCAGCTGGATGGGGCCTCTCGCATGCCGGACCACGTTGCCGACCAGTTCGCTGGCGAGCAGTTCCGTGGTGTCGACAAGGCCGTCGAGGCGCCAGTCGGTGAGCTGCTGCCGGACATGGTCCCTCGCCTGGCCGGCGGCTATCGGGGCCTCCGGCAGCCACCACGACGCCACGTCACCGTCCGGCAGGGCATGCGTGCGGGCCACCAGCAGGGCGGTGTCATCGCTGGTCTGCTCCTGGGCGGGGACGAGAGCCGAGGTGAGCGTGTCGCACAGCTGCTCAAGGTGCAGCGCCTCGCGTGACGGATGTACGGCGGTCCGGTCGAACCCTTCGGGGGGCGGGGCGGCGGTGGCGGTGGCGAGGACGCGGGAGAGATGGCTCATGCCGCTGTCGATGTCGCGGTGCGCCGACTCCACGAGGCCGTCGGTGTACATGACCAGCAAACTCCCGTCCGGCACCGTCACCTCGGTCGTCTCGAAGGGCGGCGTCGCCGCGCCGAGCGGCGGGTCCGTCGCCAGTGCGGGGAAGTGCACACTGCCGTCCGGATGGACGAGGGCCGGGGGCGGGTGTCCCGCGCAGCCGAAGGTGCAGACGCGGCTGACGGGGTCGTAGACGACGTACAGACAAGTGGCGTAGAAGTCGACGCCCAGATCGCTGACCACGTCGTTGAGGTGGGACAGCACCTCGTCGGGGGGCAGCTCGAGACCGGCCAGGGTGTGGACGGCGGTCCGCAGGCGCCCCATGGTGGCGGCCTCGGACAACCCGTGGCCCATCACGTCGCCGATCACCAGGCAGACCCGGTCGGCCGACAGCGGTATCACGTCGTACCAGTCGCCGCCCACGTCCAGCCCCGCGGTGGCCGGGAGATAGCGTGCGGCCACCGTGACGGCGGGCAGCGAGGGCAGCTCCTGGGGCAGCAGACCGCGCTGCAGCTCCTGCGCGCGGACGTGCTCCGCGTCGTACAGCCTGGCCCGCTCCAGCGCCTGGGCGACGAGTCCGCTGAGCGCGGTCAGCAGGGCTCTGTCCTCGTCGCCGAACCGGCGCGGCTGGGGAAAGGAGATCACACAGCAGCCGATGGGCTGCCCGGAGACGATCAGGGGCAGGAAGGCCCACGCGTGCTTCCCGCCCTCGAAGGCGGCCTCGGCGAAGTGCGGATACCGATGGCGCATCTCCGTCCTGGAGGAGATGTACTGCGGAGCGCCGGCAAGGATGGCGTCATTGTTCGGCGTCGTCTCCCTGAGACGGATCCGGTCGGGGACTTTGAACAGGAACTCCCTGCCGTATCCGACGCCTCCCACGACCCGCAGGGAGTCGCCCTCCACCATTTGGACGACCAGCCCGTCGGCGCGGAACGGGGGCAGCACCCGCTCCGCGACGGCCGTCACCACATCCTGCACGCTGACCGCTTGGGCGAGCGCGGCGTTGAGCTGCCCGACGCGTGCGGTGCGCTCGGCGGCAGCGCGCTCGGCCGCCATGCGCCGCTCCTCCGCCAGCCGCTTGTCGGTCACGTCGGTGAAGTAGACCGTCAGGCCGTCCGGCACCGGGACCAGGCGCATGTGATACCAGCGATGGTCGGTCGGCCACAGGACGTCGAACCCGGTCGGGACCCTGTCGGCGACGGCCTGCCGGCAGCGTTCCTCCAGCCATGCGACCGGAATGCCCGGGAGCGCCCACAGCAGCTTCCCGATGAGGCTCTGCCAAGGGCCGAGCAGCCGCTCGGCCTGCAGGTTCACATACACGATGCGCAGGTCCTCGCCCATCGCCAGGAACGCGTCGCTCATGTGCCGCAGGGCGCGTCCCACGGAGTCCATGGCGATCCGCTGGTTGGTGGTGTCCCAGAGCGTGCCGGCCATGACCGCCGGCTCGCCGTCCTCGCCGAGCAGCACCTGGCCGCGCGCCTCTACCCAGCGGACTGTGCCGTCGGGGCGGCAGACCCGGTACTCCGTGGCCGAGTAGCCGCGTTTCTCGATGGCTTCCCGCAGGTCGGCCTGCACCCGGGACAGGTCTTCGGGGTGCAGGAGTTCCATGAACGTGTCGAGCCGCCCGTGGAAGATCTCCGGGTCGAAGCCGAAGAGCTGCATCGTCATCTCGTCCCAGTTCAGCCGCCCGGTACGCAGATCCAGGTCCCACGTACCGACCTGGGCCGTCCTCAGCGCCTGCTGGAACCGCGGATGTGTCCACTCCTTCTCGTCGCCGGACCAGGCCGGGTCCACCGTGCGCGCCGTGGGCGGGCCGGGATTCCGCAGCCGCTCGGACACCCACCCGGCGACCGTTTCCAGGAACGCACGTTGTACGGCCGAAGGGGGGCCGGGCGCGGTGGTGACGACCGACAGGACTCCGAACGGGCCGCCCGGCGCCGGCAGCGGCACGGCCGCCATCCCCGTACCGCCGGGGAAGGGGTCGGCGTCCTCCGCGTCGCGGAGCGCCGGAAGCCAGACGAAAGTGCCCTCGCGCAGGGCTCGCGCTGGGACGGTCTGGTCCTGCCGGGTGACGATCTCCCATGCCTTCGTGACCTCGCGGGGCAACCCGGTCACCGTCACCAGGTCCAGTCGGTCGCTCTCGCCGGGAACCCGCTGCAGATGGACCATGCCGCCCAGCCCACCGAGATCGGCCACGGCATGGTGCAGCACCAGCCTCAGCACCTCGACGCCGGTGTGCTCGTCGCCGAGTTGCGTGAGCACCCGCATCCGGGCGGCCTCCGGCAACTCCGTCGCCGTCCGCGCCGGAGCCTGCGGAGATCCCAGGGGCCGGTTCTCAGTCATGTGACCGGCGCTCTTCCGGGCTCGCGATGACCACAGGATCACTATGCGCTGTGCGGGGACGAAGGGGGAACCTCCGGTGGTCCCGGGGTTCGGGGACGACCTGCGGGTTCCGGGGCGTGGACCTGCAGGTCGTCGCTGAATCCCGGATCTGCTGGTGCGGGGATTCGGCGGTGTGGGTTCGCTCGTCCGTTCGTGGGTTGGTGGCTCTGCGGTGGGTCCGCGGCGATGGGTTCGCGCGGCGGCGGGTCAGCGGTGGCGGTCAGCGGCGGCGGGTCAGCGGTGGCGGTCAGCGGCGGCGGGTCCGCGGCGGTGCGGGCGCGACTCGGGACGCCTTGGCGGTGCGGGCGCGACTCGGGACGCCTTGGCGGCGCGCCATCCTTTCCTGCGGCTCAGGGCCGTCTGCGGTCAGGCCTTCCTGTGGCTCAGGGGCCTACTTACCTACTGCGGCTCAGGGCCTACTGACCTACTGCGCCTCAGTGCCCGCCAGGGCAATGCCGCATTCAGCGCCCGCGCAGGCGATGGCGCTTGCACCACGCCACCACGGCCCCGGCCAGGCCCGTCACCGCGATGAACCCCATCGCGATCAGGAAGACGGGCGACGTCGGCGTGGAGGCGCGGGCGCCCGCCACGACGTACGCAGCCGTGTTGGGGATCGATCCGAGCGCCGTGGCGAGCAGGAACGGCGTCCAGCCCATGCGGGACACAGCCGCGCAGTAGTTCGCGGCCCAGAACGGGATGCCGGGGAAGAGCCGAGCGGCCAGCATCGACCGGAAGCCGTGCCTGCTCAGCTGACCGTCAGCGGCCTTCAGCCAGCGGGCCCTGAGCAGCGGTCGCAGCGCGTCCTGCCCCAGCACACGCCCGAGTCCGAAGGCGGCGCCGGCGCCGATCACCGTTCCCACGAGCGCGGCGCCGAGCCCCAGCTCGGAGCCGAACAGGGCGCCCGCCGCCAGGTTGAGCAGCGGCCGCGGGACGAAGGCGATGGTGCACACGCCGTACGCCACCGCGAAGACGACGACCGCGGCCGCGCCGTTCACCTTCGGCGGCCAGCCGTCGGCCAGCAACCGGTGCGGCTCGAACAGCAGCACAGTCGTCCCCGCGGCCGCGAGCAGCACCACGAGCAGGGACAGCCGCGACCACGGGGACAGCAACACCCTGACGCAGCGCGTGGTGAGGGCCACGGGCCCGGGTGCGGCCATGACCGTGGGCGGGGTCGGGCCGACGGGCCTGGCGGCGTCGAGGGCCGTACGTCGTGGGGTCCCGTGCCGGGAGTCCCCGGAGCCCACCGCGGCCGGGGCCGCGGGGTGAGTGGCGGCGAGAGCGGCGGGCTGGGCCTCGGCGCGGTCTGCCGAATACGTGGGGTAGGGCTGGGCCTCGGCGCGGTCTGCCGGAGCCGTGGGGTCGGGCCGCGGGTCGGCGCGGTCTGCCGGATACGTGGGGTCGGGCCAGGTGTCGGGCGGGGTGCTGGTGACGGCGGTCGGCCGGGCGGCGGCGAGGGAGCTGTCCACCGGGCCCGAGCCGGGCAGGCTCGACGCGCTGTCGGTCTCCAGTCGTGCGGGATCACCGGCGGCCCGGCCCGTGTGGCGGGCGGTGGCGAGGCCGGCTGGTCGGTCGGCTGCGGGGTCGGGGTCGAGCATCCGGGGAGACTAACCGACCAAAGTGAGCAAACGCCGTATGGTACGTCTCATGTGCGCCACAGGATCGGGAACGCACATCACCGTACCCGGCAGTGGACTCGATCCTTGCAGCGGGCACTCATAGGGCGGTCGCCGGTGAACAGGAAGCGTGGCACGGGCACCCGCCCGCGGAAATTCGGTCGACGTGCCGCTAGCGCCTGAGCGATGATCGGCGACATGTTCCGGCACGCCTTCCTCGCAGCGCCGTCCGCAGTCGCGGACGCGCCGAAGGCTGCCCTCGTCGCCACCGCCGCGGCCGCACCCGCCGCGGCCGGTGTCGCCACCGCCGCGGCAACTGCCGCAGTCGCGGCGGCCGTTGCCGCGGCGGTCGTTGTCACAGCAGCAGCAGCTGCCGTCGTCGCAGTTGCAGCTGCCGCAGCGCCCCTCGACGGCGCCCGAAGCTGACCCTTCCCGGACAGTCCGGCGGACCCCGCAGGGGGAGGGTCGGCGAGGCCCTGGGGTCCCTGTCCCAACCCCGCGCTCAACGCGCCGAGTTGGGGCCACCGCTTCGCGTTCCGGAGAGGAACACAGCCAGCCATGTCCAAGACGGCATACGTACGCACCAAACCGCACCTCAACATCGGCACCATGGGCCATGTCGACCACGGCAAGACCACCCTGACCGCCGCCATCACCAAGGTGCTGGCCGAGCGCGGCACCGGCACCTTCGTGCCCTTCGACCGCATCGACCGCGCGCCCGAGGAGGCCCAGCGCGGCATCACCATCAACATCGCGCACGTCGAGTACGAGACCGACACCCGCCACTACGCGCATGTCGACATGCCCGGCCACGCCGACTACGTCAAGAACATGGTCACCGGCGCGGCACAGCTGGACGGGGCGATCCTCGTCGTCTCCGCGCTCGACGGGATCATGCCGCAGACCGCGGAGCACGTACTGCTGGCCCGCCAGGTCGGCGTCGACCACATCGTCGTCGCCCTGAACAAGGCCGACGCGGGCGACCCGGAGCTGACGGACCTCGTCGAACTGGAGGTCCGTGAGCTGCTGTCCGCGCACGGATACGGCGGCGAGTCCGTGCCCGTCGTGCGGGTGTCCGGGCTGCGTGCGCTGGAGGGCGACCCGCAGTGGACGGGGGCGATCGAGGCGCTGCTCGACGCCGTGGACACATATGTCCCGATGCCCGAGCGGTACGTGGACGCGCCGTTCCTGCTGCCCGTGGAGAACGTCCTCACCATCACGGGCCGCGGCACGGTCGTCACCGGCGCCGTCGAGCGGGGCACGGTGCGGGTCGGCGACCGCGTGCAGGTGCTCGGCGCGGACACCGAGACCGTGGTGACCGGCCTCGAGACCTTCGGCAAGCCCATGACGGAGGCTCAGGCCGGGGACAACGTGGCGCTGCTGCTGCGCGGTGTGCCGCGCGACGCCGTGCGCCGCGGCCACGTCGTCGCCGCGCCGGGCAGTGTCACGCCGAGCCGTCGCTTCACCGCCCAGGTATACGTCCTGTCGGCGCGCGAGGGCGGCCGTACGACGCCTGTCACGACCGGATACCGGCCGCAGTTCTACATCCGCACCGCGGACGTGGTCGGCGACGTCGACCTCGGCGAGACGGCGGTCGCCCGCCCCGGCGACACCGTCACCATGACGGTCGAGCTGGGCCGCGAGATCCCCCTCGAGCCGGGCCTCGGCTTCGCCATCCGCGAGGGTGGACGCACGGTCGGAGCCGGGACGGTCACGACGGTCGGCGACGCGGACACGGTCGCGGCCGCACCGGCGGCGGTCTGACGGCGGGTGCCGGGGAGCCGACGGTCAGGCGGTGATGAGAGCCGACGGTCAGGCGGGCGGAAGTCGACAGTCCGGCGGGGCGGAGTCGACCCCGGCAGTCGGGAGTCGACAGCCCGTTGGCGGGTGTGCCCGTCCTCAGAGCGGGGGACGGGCACGCCATGCGGATCCGCGCATTCGTCCACGGATCCGTCCGCGCCGATCCCGCCGGGCCTCGCGCGGGGGCCCAGCGGACGCGGCTGTTGGAGAGCCACCGGTACGTACTCCGCTGGCGCGCGCAGCGCCTCTGATTGGCTTAGTGATGCCTCGGCGGCCCGGCCACGGCCCCCGCGGGCCAGAGCCCGGAGGGCGGTGGCCGCGTGAGTGCTCTGCCCAGCGGCGGCGACGCGGACGCGGCGCCCAAGCCCGCCGGGCGACGGCGGCCGTGCCGGGCCTCCACCGCCGTCAGAGCCCGCTCCGCACCGACCTCGCCGAGGCCGCCGAGGACCCCGGCCACCGGGTCGGCCTACGTGCGGCCCAGCAGGCCAGTTCCCCGGGCGCATGGCCCCGGGTTGGCCGAGCACCCGTTCGGGCAGGTTCAGCGCGGCGGCGGCGATGGTCGCGGCCTCAATCGCCTTGTCGAGCGTGGCGCACTTGCCCGCCTTGTCGAGCGTGGCGCCCTTGCCGGTGGCGACGCGCTGGTCGTTCTCGACCTGGTCGCGCCGGCCTGATGGGCTGCGAGCCCCGAGGACGAGGCCGCGCCCCACCCGTCCGTGCGCCGGACCGCCGAGACGGCGCGCCGTAGGAGACAGCAGCGGGAGCCGGCGCGCGCACAATGGAGCCGTGGAAGAGCCGATACCCGTCACCCGCCCCGTCGACCACGGTGTCGCCAAGCTGATGCCCGACGTGGACCGGGAGCGGGCATGGCTGCTGACCGTCGACGGCGCGCCTCAGTCGTACGTGGATCTCGACGAGCCGGAACACCTGGAGTTCGAGTACGCACAGCGGCTTGGGCACGTTCTGGACACTGCCGCGGAACCGGGCCGCCCCCTCGACGCACTGCATCTCGGCGGCGGCGCGCTCACCCTGCCCCGCTATCTCGCCGCCACCCGGCCCGGCTCACGTCAGCACGTCGTGGAGGCGGACCGCGGGCTGCTCGCGCTCGTCACCGAACACCTGCCCCTCCCCGACGGCGCGGACATCACGGTGCACGGCGCGGACGCCCGCGCATGGCTGGAAAGCGCCCCGCCCAACTCCGTGGACATTCTGGTCGGGGACGTGTTCGGCGGGTCTCGCGTCCCGGCGCACCTCACCTCGGTCGCCTACGCGCGCGCCGCCGAGCGGGTGCTGCGGCCCGGTGGCCTCTACGCGGCGAACCTCGCCGACGGCGCGCCCTTCGCCTTCCTCCGCTCCCAACTCGCCACGTTCTCCGCGGCCTTCGAGGAGCTCGTGATGATCGCCGAGCCGGCCGTCCTGCGCGGCCGCCGCTTCGGCAACGCCGTGCTCGTCGCGTCGCACGAGCCGATCGACATCGCGGCACTGTCCCGGCGCGCCGCCGCCGACGCCTTCCCCGCACGAGTCGAACACGGGCCCGCACTGCGCGCCTTCATCGGGGATGCGACGCCGGTGCACGACGAGGACGCGGTGGCGTCGCCCGAACCACCGGCAGGCGCCTTCAGCGTGGGTTGAGCCGCGCTTCCGACACGTCTTCCGACGCGCGTGGGTTGAGCCGTGCTTCCGATACGTCTTCCGAAGCGCGTGGGTTGAGCCGCCCCTCGGACACGTCTTCCGAAGCCCCGCCGGCAGCGTCGGCCCGGCCGTCGGCCACGGTCCCGGGGCCGCCCACCTGCACGACCTCCTCCGTACGCCGCCTCAGATTCCGTACGTCCGGTACGAACAGCACCGCCGCCGTGACCAGGACCACCAGAGCCGCGCAGCCCCACAGGGAAGCCATACGGCCGAAGGCGCTCTCCGCCGGGCCCGCCAAGGCCGTGGCCAGGGGAACCATGGCGATCGAGCCGAACCAGTCGTAGGCCGAGACGCGGGACAGCTTCTCCTCGGGGATCTCCTGGTGCAGGGCCGTCATCCAGGACACGCCGAACACCTCGATGGCCACGCCGCTGAGGAACATCACCATGGCCAGCCCCGCCACGGACAGCGGCACGGCGAGCGCCGCGGACGGCGCGGCGAGCGGGAACACGCACAGCGTGCCGGCGAGCAGAAGCCGCCGCGGCTTCCACCGCATCATCAGCAGCGCACCCCCGACGGTGCCCGCCCCGAACGCGCCGAGTGCCAGGCCCCACGGCCCCGCCCCGCCCAGTTCGTCCCGGGCGACCAGTGGCCCGAAGACCGACTCGGCTGCGCCGACGACCGCCACCACGACCGAGAACTGCGCGACGATCGACCACAGCCACGGCCGTCCGATGAACTCCCGCCAGCCGTCCCGCAGATCGGCCAGCATGCCCCCGCCGGGCTCGCGCGGCGGAATGTGGCTGACGTCCAGGAACGACCGCAGCGCCCCGGCCACGGCGAACGCCGCCGCGTCCACCAAGAGCACCCAGCCCGGCCCGACCACCGCGACCATCGCGCCACCGAGGGCGGCGCCGCCCAGCCCGGCCCCCTGCATCGCCATGCGGAAGAGGGCGAACGCGCGGCCGGCCTGCTCCCCGCTGACCGACGACATCAGCATGCCCTCGGCCGCCGGATTGAAGAAGGCCTGGCCGACGCCGCCGAGCCCGCTCAGGAGCATCATCTGCCACAGCTGCGGGTCCCCGGCGAGGACGAGTACGGCGAAGGCGCCCTGCGACACGAAGTTGAGGGCGTTGGCGGCGACCATCACCCGGTGCCGCGGCAGCCGGTCCGCGACGGCCCCGCCGATCAGCAGGAACACCACGAGGGGGAGGGTGCGGGCCGCCGCCACCAGACCCACGTCGCCGCCGTCGCCGCCCGTGTCGAGGACCGCGAAGGCCGCCGCGATCAGCGCACCCTGACTGCCCAGGTTCGTCACGACCGCTGCGGCTGTCAGGAGGGTGTAGTTACGGCCCGCCCAGTCGGGGCGGCGGCGGAAGCGTCTCGGAGAGGCGGAGGCGGCGGCAGTCTTCACCGGGGGACTATCGCCGCCGCCCGGCCGACTTGCCAAACGGATTTTGCGCCGATACGGAGGCACGGCCGGAGAATGTCGCCGGCCGTGCCCGGCAGACACTGCCGGATACCGTCGAGTGAACCGTCCCTGGGCTAAGCGGCCCCGGGGAAGTTCAGGCACGCCCCCACGCCGCCCGGCACGCTCCCCCACTGCCTTAAGGGCGTGGGAGGTGCCCCCACTCGCCGCACCGACCAAAGGCCCAAGTAGCTCCTCCCCCATTGCCTTAAGGGCATGGGAGGGACCCCCATCGAGGACCTTCGTCCGGCACGCCGAGAGCACGCACCGGCTGTTGACACAAGCCGCTGCCGCGGCGGGCGCGGGAACGCACCCGCACTTCCCCGGCACCGCTTAGTCCCTGGTCAAGAAATCCTACCCGTGGGTAACATTCGGCTTCATGAGCGCAGACCAGATGTCGATCGGCGAGATGCTCGCCGCCACGGTGCCGATGGCCCGCACGCTGAACCTCGAGTTCCTCGAGACCACGCCGGAGAAGGCCGTGGTGGCCCTGCCGGACCAGAGCGACTACCACAACCACGTCGGCGGCCCGCACGCCGGGGCGTAATTACCCATACCCACACGCCCGCGTTCCGTGCCGAGTTGGAGATTTCGATTGCGGAGCGAGTGCGTGCCCCGAAGGGCTTCTTCCAGCCCGGAGGGTGAGGCGCGAAGGGCTGGTCAACCCGCCTACTCGCCAGTAACATCTCGCTTATGACGACTGAAAGCGCCTCTATGGGCGACATGCTGGCCGCCGCTGTCCCGATGGTGCGGACCCTGAACCTGGAGTTCGTCGAGGTCACCCCAGAGCGTGCCGTGCTCCGGCTTCCGGACCAGCCGGACTATCACAACCACATCGGCGGCCCCCATGCGGGCGCCATGTTCACTCTGGCCGAGTCCGCCAGCGGCGCCATCGTGCTCACGGCCTTCGGCGACCAGCTCTCCCGCGCAGTACCGCTCGCCGTGCGGGCCGAGATCAGCTACAAGAAACTGGCCATGGGCCCGGTGACGGCCACGGCGACTCTGGGCCGCCCGGCGGCCGAGGTCATTGCCGAGCTCGACGTAGGCGGGCGACCGGAGTTTCCGGTCAGTATTGCTATACGGCGTGAAGACGGGGCCGTTACAGGCGAGATGACTGTTGTGTGGACCTTGCGGCTGAATGGTTGAGGGTGTGGGTGAGGGGTGCCTGTCTCAAGCGCGCCGAGGGATTTTGCCTTGCCATGGCCCTAAACGTCTCCTCCAGGACGCGGGGATGGGCTTCTCGTCGCGCTCGCTCAGTATCCGCGTGACAGCGGCAGGTGAGGGGTATTGGTTCCTTCCTCGTGCCGGTGGTGATGACGAGCCGCTCAGCGATGTCGCGCAGTCGGCTATGAGCATGTGTTGGGGATTCGTTTCGCGATGAGTGCGGGAGTCCCCGCCAGTTCGGTTTGAGGCACCCCGGTTTGCGTACGGCCGTGGTCGGCACGCTGAGCGCCTTGGCAAGTTGGAGCGCGCGGCGGAAGCGGTGGGCTTTCCAGCACGGTGGTCTGCGTCCTGGGCCCTTCGGCGCAGGCGGGTCAGAGGGTGAGCATCACCTTGGTGGCGCGGCGCTCGTCCATCGCCTTGTAGCCCTCTGCCGCCTGGTCGAGGGGCAAGGTGAGGTCGAAGACCTTGCCCGGGTCGACGATCTCGTGGTCCCAGATGAGCTGGATCAGGTCGGGCAGGAACCGGCGCACCGGGGCCGGCCCGCCCAGGGTGTGGATACCGGCGAAGAACAGCTCGATGCCCGGGATGGACACGTCGTGTTCACGCCCACGTAGCCCAGGTGACCGCCCCCGCGGGTGGCACCGACGGCCTGCATGAACGACTCCTGGGTGCCGACCGCCTCGATGACCGAGTGCGCACCGAGACCGTTCGTCAGCTCCTTGATCTTCGCGATGCCCTCCTCGCCGCGCTCCTCGACGATGTCGGTGGCGCCGTAGTAGCGGGCCAGCTTCTGCCGCTCGGGGTGACGTGACATGGCGATGATGCGCTCCGCGCCGAGCTGCTTGGCGGCCAGGACGGCCATCAGGCCGACAGCGCCGTCGCCGACGACCGCGACGGTCTTGCCGGGGCCTGCCTCGGCGGCGACGGCGGCGTACCAGCCGGTGCCGAGCACGTCGGAGGCGGCAAGGAGGGCCGGGATCAGCTCCGGGTCGGGGTGCCCCGGGGTGGCGACGAGGGTGCCGTCGGCGTGCGGGATGCGAGCCTTCTCGGCTTGGGTGCCGATGGTCTGCGCGACGAACTCGGCGTGCACGCACTTGGACTGGAACCCGGCCTGGCAGATCTCGCAGGCGTTGTCGGAGATGACGAACGATCCGACGACGAAGTCGCCCACCTTGACGTTCTTCACCGCGGAGCCGACTTCCTCGACCACTCCCACGTACTCGTGCCCCATGACTTGGTGGTCGGCGGGCTCGATGCCGCGGTACGGCCACAGGTCCGAGCCGCAGATGCAGGTCGCCGTCAGCTTCACAATTGCGTCGGTCGGCTCGATGATCTTCGGATCCTCGCGCTCTTCCACCCGGACGTCGCCGGCGGTGTGCATCACTACTCCACGCATCGTGGGGTCTCCTTTGCTCTGTCGTGCTGGCGCGTGGGGCGCAGGTTCTGTTCAGGAAGGCATGGCGGGGCCGTGGCTTCCTCGATGTGCAGGGCTCACGCCGTCGAGCCCACTGGATGGGACTAGTTCGCCGAGGGTGCGCCCTGGGTGTGCGCCGGTGGCGCTGGGTGAGGGCGATGGTGATCGTGGGGATCAGCGTGAGAGCGGCGATCACTGTGCCGACGGGGCCGGACTGGTGGCGCCCAAGGGTGGTTCAAGAGCGAGGCCGGCGATCCAGGAGCCGATGGCCGTGCCGAGATTGAACGCCGAGTCGGTCAGGGCGGCGCCCAGGGTGAGGGCCTTCTCGGCGAAGCGGATGCCCAGGGAGATCAGCACCGGGTTGGCGCCGAGACCGAACAGCCCCAGCGGGCCGCCTGCCTGCAGGGGTACACACGGTCAGGCGAGGTTCTTGGTGAAGAACTCGTCGAGCCGGTCGAAGGGGATGAGGTCCTTGCGGTCATACAGGTCGACGTGGTCCGCGCCCGGGACGATCACGAGGTCGATGTTGTCGGGTGTCTTGGCCTGGATGTCCTCGGAGTAGTAGCGGGAGTGCGCGTCGGCGCCGGCCACCAGGAGGGCCTTGCGGGGGGCCAGCATGTCGATGTTCGTCGTCAGCGGGAAGGCGAAGAACGGCATCGGCGTGGTGCCGGTGAATGCGGTGGTGGAGTTGATCGAGCGCGGGTGGTAGCCGCGGTCGGTGCGGTAGTAGTCGAAGAAGATCGCCGTGATCGGGTCGGCGTCTGCCGGGAGGGTCTTGGGCAGGACGCGGTGTGTGGGGGCGACGTTGCCGTTGTCGTCGAAGGGGACCTCGTGCGAGAGCCGCGCATAGGCGCCGTTCTCGGCGTCGATCCAGCGCTGGCGGCTGAGGTGGTCCACGACCTTCTGGCGCTGCTCACGCGTGTAGTAGTCCTCGTGGCCGCGGGACATACTGCGCGACATGTCGTACATCGAGGCCGTGGCGACCGCCTTGATACGGCTGTCGGCCGCCGCGGCGGTGAGCGCCATGCCGCTCAGGCCGCAGACGGCCTGCGCGCCGATCCGCTCGCGGTCGACGAGCTTGTACAGGCCGAGAAAGTCGACGGCGGCGCTGTAGTCCTCGGTGTAGATGTCGGGCGAGGCGACGTCGCGCACCGTGCCGCCGCTTTCCCCGGTGAAGGAGGGGTCGAAGGCGACGGTGACGTAGCCGCGGCGGGCGAACTCGTTGGCGTAGAGCCCCGAGGACTGTTCCTTGACCGCTCCGAACGGGCCGCTGACCACCAGAGCGGGCAGCTTGCCCTTGGCGTTCTTCGGCACGTAGAGGTCTGCGGCGACCTCGATGCCGTAGCGGTTCTTGAACCGCACCGCGGTCCGCTTGACGTTCTTGTCCAGCGCGAAGGTGTAGCCGCCCGTGGCCTTGCCTTGTCCTACGGCGCTCGCGGCGCGGTCGCCCTCCGCAGCGAAGGAGGGCACAGCGGTGAAGGAGGCGGCGGCTCCGGTGGCTGCGATCAGTCCGAGCGCTTTGCGGCGTTCCATGGAGGGACCTCATTTCGATCGGCGGAGGTAAAGGCGCGGTGGTTGGTCGTGTCGTGACCGAGGAGCGATTCCAGGAGACCGCAGCTGCGCCAGGCGCGGCAGGCTGCGTTTATCGGGGGTACAAGCTCGACCCCCTTCCCTTGGGGTGGGGCCCGTAGCGTGGAAGGCATGGAACGCCTCCCTGACCACCGCGCCGAGATCCGTGACTTCCTCGCCACCCGGCGAGCCAAGATCACGCCGGAGCAGGTCGGGCTGCCCACCAGTGGCCGGCGCCGGGTTTCGGGGCTGCGGCGCGAGGAGGTCGCCGTCCTCGCCGGCGTGAGCACCGAGTGGTACACGCGGCTGGAGAAGGGGCACATCGCCGGCGTGTCCGAGGACGTCCTCGACGCGGTCGCCCGCGCGCTGCAGCTGGACCAGGACGAACGCACCTACCTGTTCGACCTGGCCAGGGCCGCCCAGCCGCCCAGCCGAACCCTGGGCCGCCGTAAGGCCGTCGACATACCGCCCCGCGTCCAGTGGCTGCTCGACTCCATGACGCTGTCGGCGGCGTTCGTCACCAACGGCCGCCTGGACATCGTCGCCACCAACGCGCTGGCCCGCGCCCTGTTCGCGCCGCTGTTCGACAGCGAGACCACGGACAAACGCGGCCGTCCGAACTTTGCCCGGTACTGGTTCCTTGACCGCGGTGCCCCCGACTTCGTCGCCGACTGGGAGGGCGCTCTCCACGCCACCGTCGCTCTGCTGCGTGCCGAGGTGGGGCGCTACCGGCACGACAAGGCGCTGCGTGAACTGATCGGTGAACTGTCCACGACCAGCCCCGAGTTCCGCACCCTGTGGGCCGCCCACGACGTGCGCATCCACCACGGCGGGGTCAAGCAGTTCCAGCACCCTGACGCCGGACCGCTGAAACTCGTCTACCAGCCACTGGACCTGCCCGTCTCTCAAAGCGAGGTCCATTCGCTGACCATCTACACGGCCGAGCCGGGCACCCCGGACGAGGACCGGCTCAAACTCCTCGCCAGCTGGGCAGCGACCCGGCTCAAGGAAGCGGAACCCGCCCGTGAGGCGGACGCTGCCGACGACAAGTGACGTCGTACGGCGGCGCGTTGAGGTCGCCACCACCTTGACTTAGTGGTTGGCTCCGGAAGTCCTTCGAGGGTTGATCAAGCTGTGAGCGCGACGGAGGATTCTTCTTGTCGGTCGGCGGATGTATGTCGGTCGAGCCAGGCCAGTAGATCGTCCAGGTCGGAGGTGGTGAACCTCCACTGGAACGGCTGTGCCGTGGCGTTGTAGCGGTCTTCGAATGCTCGGAGCCGGTTCCGGACCTGGGCCAGGTCTGTGAAGTCGTTGGGCGAGATGACCTTGCGCTGCACGATCGAGAAGAAGATCTCGATCTGGTTTGTCCAGGAGGCGTGGACGGGGGTGTGGACCATGACCGCGTTCGGAAACGCCTTGGTCAGACGGTCAGTTGCCTTCTTCCCCCGGTGGGAGGAGCCGTTGTCGACGATCCAGAAGACGCGCTTCGCGCTGGCGTAGGGCTCGGTAGTCATCACCTGTTCTACCAGGGCCATGAACGGCACGATGCCGGTGGTGGCCTCGCAGCGGCCAAAGACTCGCGCCCGGTGGACGTCGTAGGCGGCCAGGTAGGCCACGGCGCCGCCACGGCCGTACTCGTGGTTGACGCGCATCGCCCTGGCCCTGCCCGGGGCCAGGGTCGGATGGCAACGGCAGCGGGCCTGGACGGAGGTCTTCTCGTCGCTGGAGAGCACGTACTCGTCCTCGCCCAGCGAGGCGCCTTCGAACGTCCGGTCGTAGAGGTCCAGAACGCGCTGGGCCTTGGTGCGGAAGTCGGGGTCGCGGATGAAGATCCATGACCGGTACTGCCAGGGCTTGAGCGCGTCCTCTCGCAGCCAGCGGCGCACCGTGGAGGCGGAGACGCTGTCGGTGATTCCGCGTGCGCTCAGCTCGGTGGCCAGCTCCGGGCAGGACCAGCGTGCCAGCGGCAGGCCGGTCTCGGCGGGCAACTGGCAAGCCAGTGCCTTGGCCTCGGTGACCTGCACGGGGGTGAAGCGGGCGGGACGCCCGGAGCGCGTGCGGTCGGCCAGGGCCGGCAGGCCGCCGTCGGCGAACCGGCCACGCCAAGCACGCACCCTGTCCAGGTGCAGGCCCGCCTCGCGTGCGATCCGCGCGTTGGAGCGCCCCCGCGCGGCGTGCAGGACGACCTGCGCGCGCACCCGCAGCCGGTACTCGGTCTTGTGGCCGTAGGCCATCTTCTTCAATCGCTCACGCCCGGAGGCGGTGAGGAAGATCGGGCGGGCGGAAGCGAGGGGCAACGCGGGAGAACCGTTCACGAGAAGTGGACCGCCCTCCCCGACCGACAGAAGGCACCGCGTCGTGGACGCACTGGAAGCGCACTTCGGCGTCGCAGTTCTCGGTGGCGGGCCCGGCGGTATACGCCGCCCCCGCACCGTCGGCTGGGCGGCGGGTAGCCGTCGTCCAGGAGGACTACTGGTGAGGCGCCTGCCCGGGCATGGGCGGCATCCTGCAAGGCACTGCTGGGCCGCCCCGAGCACGCGCACCTGTTCACCGGGAAGGTGAGACCTGCAGGCAGGACACGTCAGGTGTTCCAGACTCCTGCTTCGGCGGCGGTGCGGGCGTAGTCGGCGAAGGCCCTGGGCCGACGGCCGAGTACCTTCTCCACGTCATCGGTGACCGAGGCCAGAGTGCCGGCGTGGATCTGGGCGTACAGATCGACGGTCAGCTGCACCCATTCCTCGGGCACACCGTGCGCACGCTGCTCGGCGGCGTACTCCTCGGGCGACAGCGGGGTGTAGCGGATGTCGCGGCCGGTCGCGTCGGCGATCTGTGCGACCGCGTCGGCGAACGACATCGCCTGCGGGCCGCTCAGCCCATAGGTCGCTCCGGCGTGCCCGGTCTCGGTCAGGGCGGCTACGGCGACGGCGGCGATGTCCTCGGCATCGACGAACGCCTCCGTGCCGTCTCCGGCTGGCAGCCGCACGTCACCGGACAGGACGGCGTCATGCAAGAAGTCCTCGCTGAAGTTCTGGAAGAACCACCGCAGCCGGAGCACCGTGGCCTCCAGGCCCGCCTGGCCCAGCGACCGCTCGGCCGCCACCGCGTGCTCCAGTCCCGGGGCGCCGGTGTCGGGAAAGGAGACCAGCACCGCCCGACGCACCCCGGCCTCGAAAGCCTGGCGGGCGAAGGCGGCGATGTCGTCGGCCGCCTGTGCGCTCCCGAGATCAGGAGCGACCAGATACACCCCGCCCACCCCGCTCAGCGCCGGCTCCCAGGTGGTGCGATCACGCCAGTCGAAGCGCACCTCCCCGGAGCGGGAGGCGGCCCGCGCCGGAACTCCCCGGTCCTTCAGTTGCCGCAGCACGCGGCGGCCGGTCTTGCCGGTGGCGCCGGTCACCAGAATCGTCTCGTTGCTCATGCCCTCCAGCGAACCAGCCGCCGCCGACGGCGGACATGGCGACCGCGCTCGCGTCCATACGCATTCGTCTACGCTGGCCTGCATGGCCCCCCAGATTCCCACCGGAGCGGACCCGCTGACCGAGCTACTGAACGGGGTACGGACCGTCGGAGCGGTCTTCAACCAGTCGACGCTCTCCGGCACCTGGGCAGTGCGCTTCGAGGACGGATCGCCACTCGCATTGGCCGTGTCACTGCAAGGCCCCGTCTGGGTGCTCCCCCAGGACGGTGAGCCGGTGCTTCTCGGCCCGGGGGACGTGGCGGTACTCAGCGGCGGCAACCCGTACATGATCGCGGACGACCCGGACGCCGAGCCGGGCGTGGTGATCGGTCCCGGTGGCCGCTGCACGACCGTGGACGGACAGGACACACGCACCACCCAGGGCCCCGGCAGCACGGTGCTGCTGAACGGCCTGTACACGGTGGACCACGGTGTGCCCGGACAGCTACTGGCCGCGTTGCCCGCACTCGCCGTCGTCCGGGCGGGGCAAGGGCCCTGCCCGATCAGCCCGGCAGCGTTCGAGGACATCACCCGCCCCGAACCGGGCCGACAGGTCATGCTCGACCGGATGCTGGACCTGATGCTCATCACCGCCCTGCGCTCCTGGTTCACCCGCCCCGGCGCCCAGGTCCCCGCCTGGTACCGCGCACACGGCGACCCCGTCGTCGGACCGGCGCTACGGCTGCTGACCGCCGGCCCCGCCCACCCCTGGACAGTCGAGGCCCTGGCGGCAAAGACAGGCGTCTCACGCGCGGCGCTGGCCCGGCGCTTCACCACCCTGGTCGGCCAGCCCCCGATGACCTACCTGCGCGAGCACCGGCTCGCCCTCGCTGCCGACCTGCTGCGCGAGCCCGGAGCGACAGTCGGCGCCGTGGCCGGCAAGGTCGGCTTCTCCAGCGCCTTCGCCCTCAGCGCCACATTCAAGAAGGTGCGCGGCATCAGCCCGAGTGAACACCGAACCAGCGAGACACGGGCCAAGGACTGACAGCGGGTAAGCAGGCGCCCGGTCTCAAGGTCAACCCCCGAAGGACTTACGGCGCCAACCACTTAGGCGTCTGTGCTGGCCAGAGCCCCGAAGCTGTTCCGCGAGTCGTCACATCGGCCGGGGCCATTACGGCTTCGCGGCCCCACTCGGCGGCCCGTCGGCGGGCTCGGTACGCCTTCTGTCGGCAGGCGAGGTGGCCGTAGAGGGCGTCCCGGCGGTGGCCGCGACGGCGGCGTACCCCCGCGGCCGGTCAGCGGGCGGTGAGCCCGGTGAGCAGGAGGGCGAGCCATCGGGCGCGGGCGGTGGGTGGCTGGTCGGCGGGGAGCGTGGAGAGCATCAGGTACAGGTCGTCGAGGGTGAAGTCGGCGCGCAGACCGCCCTGGGCTTGTGCGGTGCGGATGAGCGGACCGAGGGCCTGGGTGACGCGGGTCTCGACCTCCTGCATGGCGGGGTGGGCTGCGTGGTCGGCGCCGAGCGCGGATGCGGCTGCTTTGACGGTGTGGTTGTGGGCGACGGTGTCCATCACACGGCTGAGGAAGCCGGTGAGTTCCGCCATCGCGGGTGAACCCTGGCTCTCGCGTTGCAGGCACTCTTCGGCGTCGTCGGCGAGCGTTTCGAACGAGGCGGTGACCACGGCTGTGACCAGGTCGTTCTTGTTCGGGAAGTGCTTGTACAGGGTGCCCACGGCGACACCCGCCGCGGCAGCTATCTGCTCCATCGAGACCTCGGGCCCGTGCTCGGTGATCTGCTCATGCGCCGCGGTCATGATCCGGGCGCGGTTGCGGGCCGCGTCGGCACGCAGCGGTCGGGGTGAGGTCATGGAGCCCTCCGGGACCATTTGACGAAAGGTGAATGATGCTTCACTCTACATGGTGAAGCATCATTCACGTTATGGAGATTGATCATGGCCAGCACAAGCAACCGGTGGACCGAACAGGACATCCCCGACCAGAACGGCAAGGTCGCCGTCGTCACCGGCGCCAACAGCGGCCTCGGGATGCAGACCGCACGGGCCCTGGCCGAGCATGGCGCGCACGTCGTCCTCGCCGTGCGCAACCTCGACAAGGGCCGCGAGGCCCTCGCCCGCATCAGGGAGAGCGCCCCGGGCGCCAAGCTCAGCCTCCAGCGCCTGGACCTCGCCTCCCTCAAATCGGTACGCGAGGCCGCCGCTGAGCTGCACGCCGCACATCCGAAGATCGACCTGCTCATCAACAACGCGGGCGTGATGTACACGCCCCCGGCGAAGACCGAGGACGGGTTCGACATGCAGTTCGGGGTCAACCACCTCGGGCACTTCGCGCTCACCGGCCTGCTGCTGGACCTGATGCTGCCCGTGCCCGGCTCCCGGGTGGTCACCGTCAGCAGCTTCGGCCACCGCATCCGGGCCGACATCCACTTCGACGACCTGCAGTTCGATCGCTCCTACAACGCGGTTGTCGCCTACGGGCAGTCCAAGCTGGCCAACCTGATGTTCACCTACGAACTCCAGCGCCGCCTCGCCCCGCACCACACCACCATCGCCGCCGCCGCGCATCCCGGCGCCGCGGATACCGAGCTCAATCAGAACATGCGCGGCCTGGCGCGCAAGGGGGCCGAACTGATCCAGCCCCTGTTCACCCAGTCGGCCGCCATGGGAGCGCTGCCCGCCCTCAGGGCGGCCACCGATCCCGCCGTCACCGGCGGCCAGTTCTACGGCCCCAAAGGCATGGGCGGAACCCGCGGATACCCCAAGGTGGTCGCCTCCAGCAAGAAGTCCCACGACACAGCCGTCCAGCAGCGCCTGTGGGCCGTGTCCGAGCAGCTCACCGACGTCCGGTTCTCCGTCTGAGACCTCCACCCGCGATCCGGCCGACCAACACGACGGGCAGGATCGTGGCGATCCGCAGGAGGTTGCCGCCCATGTCGAAGTGGTCGCCGGTCGGCGCCCATCACGACGCCACACCAAGACTCGTGGCCAGCGGCCAGCAGACGCTGATCCGCGTCAACCGGCTCGAGCAGTGAGCAGGGTCTGAGTAGGCATCACAACCTGCCTCCGCGCTGCTCGGCGGCGCTGGCTGCTTACTCTGTCCTCTGGCAGGGCGCGGGCAAGGCGGTGACCTGGCCCTGGCGCCGCACACGTGCCTGCGTCTTCAGGGCGAGGTTCTCGTGGTAGAGGTTCGCGGTCACTGTGGCGAGCGCATCGAGTTGCTCTTCCAGCGTGCTGATCCGACCGTTCGCCGTGCACAACTGACGCCGCGCCGCGGCGAGTTCGGCGTCGTGCACGGTCGGGGCGGGCCGGCGGACGGGGCGAGGCACGCGTATGTCCCACTCGGCCAGGATCTCCTCGGCGCGGTGGACCGTGGCATGGCTGACCTGGGCCTCGCGGGCGAGGTTCTCCTTGGTCAGGGCACTGTCGGTGTGCAGGGGTGCGCCGGGCTGAGTGAGGGCGCTCGCTCAGGTGGCGAGGGCACGCCTTTGGTGGGCGGAGCGCCACATGATGCAGGAAACCTCCGATTCACCCGTTCGGCGAGTCGTGAAGTTGTGTGGACCGGGCGGTGGCCGCTCCTGAGAAGCTCACCGCGACGTATCAGCGCTCTCTATTTTGGACATCTGCATTCGTGATTTCCGCATGCCGTGCATTCGTACTTAACATGAGTGATCAAACTCGATGTCCTGCCCGAATTCAGGACGGATGTATGCGCAGGCCTGCTGGCCCGCAGACCTGCTGTTCCTGCACGGCAGTGAAGGCAACGGGGGAAATCGATGCCAAGGAGCGGGCGCGCGCCTTGACCTGACCGGAGCAAGTGCGTCACGCATACGCATTTTTCCCTGCACTCGAAAGGTTTACGATCCCTCGTGCCCGTAATTCTTGCCGCATTTCCCAGCCCGCCGACAGACGCCATCCACCTCGGACCGCTTCCGCTGCGTGGGTACGCCTTCGCCATCATCCTGGGCGTTTTCGTCGCCGTCTGGCTCGGCAACCGCCGCTGGGTGCAGCGCGGCGGTCAGGCGGGTGCGATAGCGGACATCGCGGTGTGGGCGGTGCCGTTCGGGCTCGTGGGTGGGCGTCTGTACCACGTGATCACCGACTACCAGTTGTACTTCGGCGAAGGCCGGAACTGGGTTGATGCCTTCAAGATCTGGGAGGGCGGCCTCGGTATCTGGGGCGCCATCGCCCTCGGCGCCCTCGGGGCCTGGCTCGGCTGCCGCCGCAAGGGAATCGCCCTCCCCGCCTACGCCGACGCGGTCGCTCCCGGTATCGCTCTTGCGCAAGCCATCGGCCGGTGGGGCAACTGGTTCAACCAGGAGCTGTACGGCCGCCCCACGGATCTTCCGTGGGCCTGGCGGATCGACAACGGAACTGACAACGGCCTGTTCCACCCGACCTTCCTGTACGAGTCGCTGTGGTGTGTGGGCGTCGTCGTACTGGTCATCTGGGCGGAGCGCCGGTTCAAGCTCGACGGGGGACGGGTGTTCGCCCTCTACGTCGCCGCGTACTGCGCCGGCCGCGTCTGGATCGAATCCCTGCGCATAGACGAGGTCAACCATCTCCTCGGCCTGCGCTTCAACATCTGGACCTCGCTCGTCGTCTTCCTGCTCGCCAGTGCGTATCTGTTCGCCTCGGGCCGTAGGCGCGCCATGTCGGCGGTGACGCCGTAAGCGGCGCTGCCCGTTGACCGCGCGCTGTGACGCGGGCGGCCACATTCGCGGACAGCGGCGTCAGCTCGATACGGACTCGCTGAGCGCGAGAGCCTCCGCGTCATGGAACAGGCCGCGGAGCCATTGATGGCCGGCGTCGGCGGTGTGCGTGGGGTGCCACCACAAGGCCAGCACCAGGGGCGCCAGCGGGACCGGGCACTGCATGACGCGCACCTGGTCCATCCGCGGGGCGAGCCGGGTCAGGCGCTTCTGTATGAGAGCGATGTGGTTGGTTCCGGCTACGAGCGACGGGAGTGCGGAGTAGCTCTCGGCGATCATCCTGGGGTGGGGCTCGATCCCGTGGACGCGCAGTTCGCGGATCGCCGTGGTCAGCGCGCTGAGGCGGCGGAACGTGTACGCCCAGGGCAGGTCGGCCAGGTGCTTCTTGCTGAGTTCTTCGCCCACGGCCTGGTTGTCCGTGGAGACCAGGCACACCCACTCGTCGTGCAGCAGGTCCTCGTAGGGCAGGCCGACCAGATAGCTGTGCGGCATGACCACCGCGTCGAGGCCGCGCAGTGTCTCGGGCGCCCCTTCCAGCATGTCGGCGGTGAGGGTACGCAGGTGGAGCTGGATGCCGGGGGCGCGGTCGCTGAGGAGGCGGGAGAGCGCAGGGCCCAGCACGGTGGCCGTGTAGTCCGACACGGCCACCGTGAAGGTGCGCTCGGACGCCGCCGGGTCGAAGTCTGCCTGGAGCGAGAACGCGCGCTCGGCCATGGCCACCGCTTCCGCGGCGTGCTCCAGCAACTGCAGGGCCAGTGGCGAGAGTTGATAGGAGTTGCCGACGCGGGTGAGCAGCTCATCACGGTAATGGCGGCGCAGTTTGGCCAGGGCGGCGCTGGCGGCCGGCTGGCTTTGGCCCAACCGTTCCGCGGCGCGTGTGACGCTGCGTTCTTCCAGTAGTGCCTGGAGCGCGCGAAGCAGGTTGAAGTCCATCGTTCTCGGCATGTTCCAACCTTACTGGGGTTATCGGCTCCACGAATATCGGGTATAGGCAATATCACCTTCCGCTATTCGAGGTGGCTTCCTAGGCTCGCAGCACAGCGGCCCGCAGGGCATTTCGCGGATACCCGGGTGAAGCACCTGAACGGGCCTGGCCATCTCCAGCCACGTCTTCGGAAGGCACCATGGCACGCCTCGTTGAAGTGATGTGCGCCCCGCACGACCCCACAATCCCCGCGACACGGCACCGTCGCGCGACCCTGCCCGAGGGCGAGATGCGCACCCTCGAAGCCTTCGAACTGCTGCAGGCGCGGCTCGACGCCGCGCGGCCGGACGTGATCGTCATGGTCTCCGGCGACCACCTGAACCAGTGGTTCATGGACGACATGCCGCAGTTCCTCATCGGCAAGGCCCCTCGCGCCCGCGGCCCGTTCCCGCACGAACGCCACGCGTTCGGCCTGGACGACTATGACACCGAGATCGAAGGCGCCCTGGCCCGCCATCTCCTCAACAAGGGGATAGAAGGCCACTTCGACCTGTCGTACTCCAACGAGTTCACCCTCGACCACGGCTTCGTCGTGCCGCTCTCCCTGCTCCGCCCCGAGCAGGACACCCCCGTCGTACCGCTGTTCACGAACGTCATGGCGCCACCCATTCCGCCCGGCCGCCGCTTCCACGAGCTGGGCCACGCCGTCCGCGAACTCATCGAGGGCTTCGACGCGGACACCAGGGTCGCGGTCGTCACCAGTGGACACATGACCAACAACATCGGCGGCCCGGAGATGCTCGACTTCGCCGAACAGCCCCTGACCGACTGGGACACGTCGACCTGGCACCGCCTGCACCACGGTGACATCGGCGAACTCGTGGACGAGTGCACATTCGACCACCTCTACAGCCACGGTCACGGGACTCCCGGCTTCCTCGACTACGTCTTCGCCCTCGGGCTCGTCGGCGATGAGCGGCCCGACTGGTCCGAACTCACCTCCGGCCCCACGCAGCTCCCGGCCGCATTCCTGCAGTGGACGGACCGCACTCTGAACGGAGCCGCGCGATGAACCGGTACGGCGTGAACAAGGTCATGTACGACGTCTATCGGGACAACGACAACGCGACGGCGTTCACCAGTGACCCCAGCGCCTATCTGGCGCCGTACGACCTGACCGACGAAGAGTCGAAGGCACTGACGAATCGCGATGTCCGTCGCCTGGTCGAGGGCGGTGCCCACCCGTTCCTCGTCTTCAACTTTGCCCTGTGTCTCGCGGGCGGCTTCAGCATCGAGTTCTGCCTCGAGTACGTGAACAACCTCCGCGGACTCGACGTCGGCGACATCACCACCTGATCCGCCGACGTCCCAAGCCGCATCTGCCGATCCAAGAAAAGGGGCCGCTATGACCAGCACCTCCAAGGACATCCACCAAGCCACCGGGCTGCGTGAAGGAACCTTCGGCATCGCCACTCTGGCGCAGGGCGACCGGGTCTTCCCCGCCCTCGTGAAGCCCAACGCAGACGTCGTCGATGTATCGCACCGCTTCCACGACACCCACGCCATCTTCGACGACTGGGAGCGCGCCTTCGACGAGCTGCTCCGTATAGCGGAGGAGGTCGAGGCCCATCTGCACCTGGGCGATCTGCGGATCCTGCCGCCGCTCGCGCGGCCGAACGTGCTGTGCGCCGGCGCCAACAACAGGACGCACTCGGCGCAGATGCTCACGAAGAACGCCTTCAATCAGCACAATCGCCTCGAAGGCGAGAGCGACGAGGAGTTCTTCCACCGCAACTTCGCCCTGATGGAGAAGCGTGCGAAGGAAGGCGTCCCCTTCCTGTGGACGAGCCTGCACTCCGCGCTCACGGGTGCCGACGCCGACGTCGTCCTGCCGCCTCTCGGTGAGCAGCACGACTGGGAGCTGGAAATCGCGGGGGTCATCGGACGGTCAGGGCGCTACGTCTCCCGCGAAGAGGCCAAGCAGATGATCGCCGGTTACACCATCGTCGACGACCTCGGTTCCGTGGATGTCTTCCGGCGTACCGACATCCCGTGGGGTTACGACTGGATCAGCAAGCACCAGCCGACGTTCAAGCCGACCGGGCCGTTCATCGTCCCTGCCGCGTTCGTCGAGATGGACGACAGCGTGCGCATCAGCCTCTCCGTCAACGGCGAGGTCATGCAGGACTGGCGCGTCAACGACTGGATCTTCGACATGGCCACGCTCGTCGCCTATGCCTCCGAGCGGGTCCGCCTGACGCCCGGCGACCTCCTGCTCGCCGGTTCTCCGCCCGGAAACGGAATGCACCACGGTGGCCGCTTCCTCAAGGACGGCGATGTGATCGACAGTTCCATCACCGGCCTCGGCCGTCAGCGCAACACCTGCGTGCGGGAGGACATCGGCGACCGCACTCCCGCCATCGGCCACTGGCCCGCGCAGTAGCCGCTCGGTCAATCTCCGCAACAGCCCTTGTCGTTGCGGAGGTTGACCGACCCTGATGCTCAGTACGGTGCCGCCAACGCCTTGAGCGCTCGCGCGCGAAGGGCGTTCTGCTCGGAGATCGGTTGGCCACGCTGCAGCATCGTGCCGATCTCCACACTCGTCTCTACCACGAGGCGAGTCCGCTCGAAGCGGCGCTTCATGAACCGCGCCAGAACCTCCTCGACGCCGCCGCCCGCCGCGACCTCCTGGCCGAGCACCACGCCGTCCTCGATGGCCATCGCGCCGCCGTTCGCCAGGTGGGCAGTGGTGGCGTGCGAGGCGTCTCCGATGAGGAGAGTGCGGCCCCGGTACCAGGGATCCGGGGTCAGCAACCAGTCGTAGTCGTTGACCAGGATCGTTGAATCGTCGGTCATGCGCTGCCGCAACGCGGCAGGCAGCGGTGCGGAGAACGCGGAGAGGATCTCGGTGACCATCCGGCGGGCCGCGTCCTGGCCGATCCGGGGTTTCTCCACGTAGTTACGGCCGGTGGCCAGGTACATCCGGCCGTCGAGCAGCCGGAAGAGCACGACGAGAGTTCCCGACTCCTGGTAGAACCCGTCGGGTCCGACATCCGGAACGTCCTCGACGAGCCAGCGGAGCATGGTCGTGCCCGAGTAGGTCGGACGCACCGCGTCCCCGAAGACGAGGCTGCGCGTCGCGGACCGCACGCCGTCCGCCCCGACGACGAGATCGTAGGATCCCTGCAGTCCGTCGGTCAGCACGGCGGTCACACCGACCTCGGACTGCCGCACCGCTCTGATGCCCACGCCGGTGCGGATCCTCGCACCGGCGGCTTTCGCCGCGTCGCGAAGGATGCTCGCGAAGGCGGGACGGTAGATGAACAGCCCCTGGGGCAGGCCCGTGGAGGGCCCGGGCGGCATCGGTGGCCCCGGCAGCGGCCGCCCTGCCCCGTCGTAGTACCTCCACACCTCCTGCGGCGAACGTGCCACCCCTTCTTCTACGCAGCGGTTCAGAACACCCAACTCGTGCAGGCCGTCCATGGCCCGGCCCATCAGCGTGATGCCCGCACCGGCTGCCGGCTGGTCGCGCAGTTCGACGACATCGCAGGAAACACCGTGGCGTGCCAGTGAAATCGCGGCCGTGAGGCCCGCGATGCCGCCGCCCACGATCAGTGCGCTGTTGATGCTGTTCACCAGTTGACTCCTGTCAGACAGCGGTGTGGGACGGTCCTCACGCGTCGGTGGAACTCTCCGCCTCAGTCCGCGAGGGCTGCGGCCGCGACCACCCGTCGTCCAAGCCAAGGAGCTTGTCCACGGAGTACGGACCAGGGCCGCTGAGAAGGATCACCAAAAGGCCCGCGAGGAGCATCAGGGGGATCTGGACGCCGGCACCCGTCACAGGGGCGAACCCTTCCTTCCTGTCCCACAGAAAGATCGCGATCAGCATGTGGATCGAAGCCGCGATAGCCACCTGGCGGGAGACCAGGCCGAGGATCATCAGGCTCCCCCCGCCGTAGAGGAGGATCGTCACGAACCATCCGATGAAGGTCGGGAACGGCAGGCCGAACTCCGCCTGCGAGAGTGCCCCGAACTCCGCCGGGCTGAAGTGGGTGCCGTGCGCGATCAGGACACTCCCGGTCACCAGGCGGACTATCAGCGGCGCCACCGGCGCCAGTCCCTGAACGGGGGGCACCAGAAGGGGGGATGGAGACTTCATCGTCTTCCTCTTTCGTAGAGCGGGTAGGAGAGTTGGTCGGCGGATTCGGGCATGAGTGGTGCGGCGACTGGAGGTGTCACTTGTTCTTCCAGAGACCGAAGTGCGGCTTGCGGCCGTCCAGTTCCTCGGCGACGCAGCGGTTGCGCTGCCGGCCGAGGTACGTGATCTCGGCGTCCATGACGTCGCCGTCGCGCAGGAAGCGCCCGTGGTGCGCGCCGTTCCCGGGAGGCGAGCCCATGCACACGATGTCGCCGGGCACCAGACGCACCCGCTCGGAGGCGTAGGTGATCACCTGCGCGGGGTCGAAGATGAAGTCGTTGACGGGCCAGTCCTGCATCGCGTCGCCGTTGACCGACAGACGGATACGGATGGTCTCGTCGATCTCCACGAACTGGGCCGGGACGATGAACGGTCCGGCAGGCTTGAACGTCGGCTGGTGCTTGCCGATCCAGTCGTAGCCCCACGGGATGTCCGTGCGGCGGAAGATGTCGACGGTGCCCAGGTCGTTGACGACCGTATAGCCGGCGATCATCCGCTGGGCTTCGTCCGGGCTGACGAACCGCCCGCTGCGGCCGATCACGACACCGAGCTCCAGCTCCCAGTCGGGCTGGTCGCCAAGGGCCGGCAGGACGACGTCGTCGTGCGCGCCGACCAGCGAGGAATGCATCCCCGCCCAGAAGAACGGGGTCCCGTCCACGGCCCGCTGCTTCACCATCGCGAGGTTGCGGGCGAAGAAGTCGTCGTCGCTCTCGCCCGGCAGCCTGTTGTGCTGATTGAAGTCGTTCTTCGTCAGCATCTGCGCCACGTGGGTCGCGTTGTTCGCACCCGACATCAGCAGGTTGGGGTGGCTGAGCGGCGGCAGCGGGTGGAGGGCGTCGAGGCGCAGCGTCGCCGCCCCCGCCGTGTCGGCGATGTCGCACAGGACGGCGAAGTTCGTCTCCCAGTCGTCGAAGACCTCGTGCAGGTCGCCGAAACGGTCGGACAAGTCGGCGACCGCTCCGTCGGCGTGCACCAGAGCCGGGAAGGAACGGCCGGCGGCGGCGAAGGTGCCGACCGCGAAAGTGCCGACCCGCAAACCGGTAGACGGATCGATCGCGGTGGAAGCCGCGGGGGGATTCGTCATGTCTCGAGGTCTCCTACAGTCAGGCCCTGCAGCTGGCCGAGGTACTGCTGGATGAACGGCATGCTGAAGCCGCCGGCCAGCCGAAGGGCGAAGTGGTACAGCACGAAGGGGTGGACGCCCAGCTCGAACAGCGCGCGGACGTTGCTCTCGGCGAGCGCTTTGCGCTCGACGTCCGTGAGGTCGAGGCCGGCGAGCACGGCCTCCGGGTCGGCCTGGAAGCGTTCGGCGAGTTCCTTCTCGCGGGTGATCTTCCACATGGCCCTGCTCGTCGCGTACAGACTCATCAGGCGGCCTCCGCCGTGCGCAGCGTCGTGGTGTCCCACGCGAGGAACCCGGTGGGCGGTGCGAAGGTGCTGGCGACCTTCTCCGCGTAGTCGGGAGCGCTGCCCCCGACGGCACCGAGCGCGAACACGTAATCCAGGAAGCCCGGTGTGCCGCTCCCCACGGCCAACAGCGACTCGTAGTCGCTCTCCGCGACCAGCGCCGCGGTGTCCCCGCGGGTGATCCGGTCCCACGTGCGCAGATCCCAGGGGTTGTCCGGCTGCTGCATGAACTGCGCCATCTGCGGGCCACCGATCGCGTTCGAAAGGTGACCACTGGCGATGATCGCGACCCGCAGGTCCGCCGGGTGCGCCTCGATCATCTCGACGATGGAGGCGCCGAGTTCGTAGAACCGCTGCCCGGGCGGTACCGGCGGGGCCATGACGTTGGTGAAGATCGGGACGACCGGGAGGTCCTGCTCCGGGCGCAGGAAGTTGAGCGGAACGGTGAAGCCGTGGTCCAGGACGAAATCGTCGCTGTACGAGAAGTCGATCCCTCGGCGCATTCCCGTGCGCAGCAGGTGGCGGGCCACGTCGCCTTCGAGCGCCGCGTCGTACGGGCTGACCCCGAACAATTCCTGCTCGTGCGGGAAGGGGCCGGCCGCCCGCAGCGCTTTGCCGATCGAGAAGGTCGGCATGTTGTCGTAGAACCACTGGTTGAAGTGGTCGCCGGAGACGGCGACCAGCACATCGGGGCGGGCCGCGGCGAGACGGGCACGCAACGTATCGAAATGGCCGATCGTCCGCTTGAGCGGCTCTGGTGCTTCGGCGCCCTGGGCCACGACCCCGGGCAGCGTGGGGTCGTGCGGAACGCACAACACTTGGACGACGGTGGACACACAAGCCTCGTTTCCGCAGGCAGCGATGAGTCGCTGAAGGGGGGAGTGAGTACTTTCGAACCGCGGTGCCGGCAGTCGGCTGCGGTCGCGCAGGTCGAGGGCGGCGAACCTCGCAGCACCGCGGCTGGCCACCATCGTGACCGGACACCGGCCGCGGTCATAGGCGTCGCCCGCTGTCAACTTCGTATTGCAGGTATGGATACGGTGAATGGAAGCTGGCGCAGCCGTCGCCAGATTTGTGGCACAGGTCACCGAGCCGACTCGCCAACATCACCTTGGTGCATGCAAGTAGTGACCTGCCGAGGGAGGAGAACTGCCGTGGACCGGCAACGTCACGAGGAAGCCCCCCCAGCCGTGAACGACGAGGGGGACGGCTCCGGTTCGGGGTCGCGCACGATCATCCGCAGCCAGGATCTGGTGTCGCTGCCGGTTCTGCGGGCGCTGCTGCGCGAGCGCAACGTGACGCGTGCCGGGGAGACCATCGGCCTGACGCAGTCGGCGACCAGCAACGCACTCGCCCGGCTCCGGCGGCGCTTCGGTGACGAACTCCTTGTGCGCGTCGGGCGGAGGTACGAGCTCACTCCGCTCGCGCAGGGTCTGCTGGACCGGGCGGACCAGGCATTCGACGCCCTTGAACGAGTCTTCGAGGACCCGTTCGACCCGGCGACCAGCACGCGCGAGTTCGCCCTGGCCCTGTCCGACTACTCACTCACAGTCCTGAGCGGCGCACTGGTGCCCATTCTCCGGGCCGAGGCGCCCGGGATCCGCCTGAACCTCGAACAGCTGAGCCTGCGCGGCGCCGGCGACTTCGAGGAACTCCTACGCCATTCCGACGGCGTGGTCCTGCCACCGGACTACATCCGAGGGCACCCGAGGATGCGACTGTTCCAGGACCGCTGGATCTGCCTGGTCGGCACCGAGGCGCCCGTGGGGGACACGGTGACCACGGACGACCTCGCCCACCTGCCATGGGTATCGCCATTCGGCCCGTCGCTGAGGTCGAGCGCACCACCGGTCCGTCAACTGCGCGCTCTCGGGATCGAGCCGCGGATCGAGGTGTCGGTCGACAGCTTCCATTCGGCTCCCCACCTCGTGGCGGGAACCGACCGGATCGCCTTCATCCCCGGGATGCTGGCGCGCTACCTCGACGACTTCCCGGGCCTGCGGGTGCTGTCCAGCCCGCTCGCAAGGAACGAGCATCTTCTGTCGCTCTACTGGGACGCGAGCGAGACGAACGACCCGGGGCACCGCTGGTTCCGCGGCGTACTCCAGAGGGCAGCCGCGCAGGTGATGAAGGAACAGCAGCCGACGGAGTGAGTGGCCGTGAGCCGCGACGGGCGTGCCACACAGCCACGGGCCGCGGGCGGATCGCTCAGCAGGCGGCCGTATAGGTGTCCAGACGCACAGGGGCGTGCGTGCGGGCGGCGATGGCCTCCGCGGTGACGCCGGGGGCCGTCTCGACCAGCGTGAGGCCGCCGTCTGTCACGTCGAGGACACCGAGGTCCGTGATGATGCGGTCGACGCAGCGCTCACCGGTGAGCGGCAAGGTGCATTCCGTCAGGATCTTTGGACTGCCGTCCTTGGCTGTGTGGTCCATGAGCACGATGACGCGGCGGGCGCCGTGGACGAGGTCCATCGCGCCGCCCATGCCCTTGACCATCTTGCCGGGGATCATCCAGTTGGCCAGGTCACCGCGTTGGGAGACCTGCATGGCACCCAGTACCGCCGTGTCGATGTGGCCGCCGCGGATCATGCCGAAGGAGAGGGCTGAGTCGAAGAAGCTCGCGCCGGGCAGGACGGTGACGGTCTCCTTGCCGGCGTTGATCAGATCCGGGTCGACCTCGTGGTCGTACGGGTAGGGGCCGGTGCCGAGGATGCCGTTCTCCGAGTGGAGGACGACATGCACGCCCGGCGGAAGGTGGCCGGGGATGAGCGTGGGCAGGCCGATGCCGAGGTTGACGTAGGAGCCGTCGGTGAGTTCGGCGGCGGCGCGGGCGGCCATCTGGTCGCGGGTCCAGCTCATGCTCGTACGGTCCTTTTCTCGATCTGCTTGTCGGCGGCCTCGTCGGCGGTGAGAACCACCACGCGTTGGACGAAGATGCCAGGCAAATGCACCTCGTCGGGGTGCAGTTCGCCCGGTTCGACGAGTTCCTCGACCTCGGCGATGGTGATGCGGCCGGCGGTGGCGGCCAGCGGATTGAAGTTGGCGGCCGCGCGGCGGAAGCAGAAGTTGCCGTGGCGGTCGCCGCGCCAGGCGCGGACGAGCGCGTAGTCGGTGGTGATGCTCTGCTCCAGGACGTACGGGCGGTTCGAGAAGTCGCGGGTCTCCTTCGGCGGGGCGGCCATGGCGACGGAACCATCGGGAGCGTAGCGCCAGGGCAGGCCGCCCTGAGCGACCTGGGTGCCGACGCCAGCCGGTGTGTAGAAGGCGGGGATGCCCGCGCCGCCCGCCCGCAGGCGCTCGGCGAGCGTGCCCTGCGGAACGAGCTCCACCTCCAACTCACCGGACAGGTACTGGCGGGCGAACTCCTTGTTCTCGCCGACGTAGGAGCCAGTGACCCGGGCGATGCGCCCTGCGGCGAGCAGGACGCCCAGGCCGCGTCCGTCGACCCCGCAGTTGTTGGAGACGACGCTCAACTCGCCCGCCCCCTGAGCGTGCAGAGCGCCGATCAGCACGTCGGGTACGCCGGAGAGGCCGAAGCCGCCCACGGCGAGCGAGGCGCCGTTCGGGATGTCGGCGACCGCCTCGGCGGCGCTGCCGATGACTTTGTCCACGGTGTGGTGCTTCCTTTCGGTGTGCTGCGCTGGGTCAGTGTGCCGCGCCGGGCGTGACGGCGGACCGGCCGCCGTCGACGACCAGGTGGGTGCCGGAGATGTGCGACGCCTCGTCGGAGGCGAGGTAGACGGCGGCGTCGAGCACGCCGGGGCCGACGCTGTTGGCGCGGATGCCGTGCGGAGCTCCTTCCACGGCGATGTGCCAGGTCAGCTCGATCACGCCCCTCCTCCAGCTGTCGGTGAGGATGCAGCCGCGGCTGCGGACCAGATGTGACCAGGCCGCGTGGGCGGTCAGCCACACCGATTTCTGCTCGGCCCGCAGCGCGAAACCGCAGTCCGGCCGACCGTCGACGGAACCGAAGCGGACCGCGCCGGTGTTGGCGTAGACGATGTCAATCCCGCCGAAGGCGTCCACGGCGTCCTCGACCCATCTGTGCAGAGAGCCTTCGTCGGTGACGCCCAGGGGACCGGCGGTGAGGGCGATGCCGCCCTCGCGGGCGATGAGGCGCTGGGTCTCGACGGCCTCCTCGTGTAGCAGGTCGCCGCCGACCACGAGCGCGCCCTCCGCCGCGAAGCGCAACGCGACGGCTCGGCCGTGGTCCCCGGCGGTGCCGGAGACCAGGGCGACCTTGCCGTCGAGCCGTCTCACGATGTGCCCGCGCGCAGGGCGTCGGACACGGACTTGACGCCGCCGTGCGCGGTCAGGCCGCCGTCTACAGGGATCTCCGCCCCTGTGATGAACGACGACTCGTCCGACAGCAGGAACGCGACCAGCGGGGCGACCTCGTCGACGGTTCCGGTGCGCCCCAGAGGTGTCTCACGGATGTTGGACTCGCGGAACGCGGGTGCGGCGGACGCGGTCATCTCGGTCTCGATGTAGCCGGGGTGGATGGTGTTGACGCGGATACCGCGCGGCCCGAGCTCCATGGCGGCGACGCCGGACAGACCCCGCAGCCCCCATTTGCTGGCGGTGTACGCGATCGGGTAGTGGGCGGTCAGGGCCGCGGTGGAGCCGACGTTGACGATCGAAGCACCGGAGGGCATCAGCGGGGCGAGGTGCTGGATGCCGAGCAGCGGGCCGGTGACGTTTACGGTGTGCACCCGATCGAAGTCCTCGGCGTGTACGTCCTCGAGCCGCGCCCGCCAGGTGATGCCGGCGTTGTTGACCAGGCCGTGCACGTGGCCGTAGGCCCTCTTCAGGTCGGCGGCGAGCTCGGCCCAATCGCTCTCGCTGGCGACATCGAGACGGCGGCAGTCGCCCTCCGGCCGTACGTCGGTGGCGATTACCCGCGCGCCCTCACGGGTGAGCACCTGAGCCTCGGCGGCGCCCTGACCCCGCGCCGCACCAGTGACGACGATGACCTTTCCCGCGAGCCTCTTGCGGTACAGGTCGCTCATGACCGCTCCCGGCTCCGGCGCCGGCCTGTGGGAAGCGGCACCGGATCGGCGCCGGGCACAACGGTGTTGGACACGCTGCCGATGCCTTCGACGGTGAGCGTCACGGTGTCGCCGGGCTGCAGGGGCGGTGGGGTCTGTTCGCCGCGCAGGCCCCAGAGTTCGGCGAGGCAGCCGCCGTTGCCGCAGGTGCCGGAGCCGAGGACGTCGCCGGGGACGACACGGGTGCCGCGCGAGGCGTACGCGACCATCTCCTCGAACGTCCAGCTCATGTTGGACAGCAGATCCCTGCCGACGACTTCGCCGTTGACCTCGGCGGTGAGCGCGAGCCGCAGGAAGCCTTCGGCGTCGCGGTAGCCGTCCAGTTCGTCGGCGGTCACCAGGTAGGGGCCGAGGGTGTTGGCGGTGTCCTTCGCCTTGCAGGGGCCGAGGCCGACCTTCATTTCGGCGGACTGGAGGTCGCGGGCCGACCAGTCGTTGAAGACCGTGTAGCCGACGATGTGGTCGCGCGCCTGCTCGGGTGTGAGGTCGCTGCCTTCGCGGCCGATGACGGCGGCGACTTCGAGCTCGAAGTCCAGGGCCGCGGAGCCGGGCGGCATCGGGATGTCGTCGCCCGCTCCGAACACGGCGTGCGGGTTGGTGAAGTAGAAGGTCGGCGCCGCATACCACTGCTCGGGAACGCCGACGGCGCTCTGTACGGAACGCCGTACGCCCTCGACGTGCTCCTCGAACGTCACGAAGTCCCGTACGGAGGACGGCTGGAGCGGAGGCAACAGCCGTACGTCGGAGACGTTCGGACCGGGAGGCACGTCCAGGGCGACAGCGCCGGCGGCGAGCAGCCCGGGCAGGCCGCCGGCATCGGCGATCAGGGCGCTGAGTGAGCTGACGCCGGGCAGTGGATAGAGAGTGCCGTCCTCTTCCACGACGGCGACACGGGTGTGGTGCCGATGTACGTAGGTGGCGAAACGCATCGTGCGGCTCCTGACGGGCTGGGCCCAGGGGCGCGGCGTGGTGGCAGTTAGGGCATTGACAGGTCACCGCGCGCCCCCGGGAGTCGGGGTGGGATCAGACCGGCGGGGCGATGAACACGCCGCGGTCCGGGTCGTTGAAGGACTCCTTGGCGACGATCTCGTTCATCGCGTTGGCGGTGCCCCACTGGTCGGTGACCTCGGGCTGCGAGAAGTCGTAGACATGCGGGTGCCAGGTGTCCTCGTCGAGCAGCTCCAACTCCGTCGTGTACTCCACGGTGTTGCCGTGCGGGTCGAGGAAGTACGTGAAGGTGTTGTCGCCCGCCATGTGCCGGCCCGGACCCCAGACCTTCTTGAACCCGGCGCGCATCACCCGGCCCGAACCCCGCATGTACTCGTCGATGCCGCGCATCTCGAAGGAGACGTGGTGCAGGGCGGTGTGCGGGCCCTGGGCGATCGCCATCGAGTGGTGCTGGTTCGAGATCCGCATGAAGTGCATCACCTCGCCCATGTGCGGCGAGCTCAGGGTGTCCGAGAGCGCGAAGCCGAGGTGGCGCTCGTACCACTCCCGAGTGCGGTTCAGATCGGGGGAGTTGAGGACCACGTGGGAGAGCTTGACCGGGATGGCCTCCTTCTCCTCGATCTTGCGGTGCTGCCTGACCTCGACGTCGGCGGAGACCTCGATGGTGCGGCCGTCGACGTCGAAGAAGCGGAAGCCGTAGCCGCCGCCGGGGGTGTCGACCTTGCCCGGTTGGGAGATCAACTGCACGCCGCCCGCCAGGAGTTGCTCGGCCAGAGTGTCCACGTCGGCGGGTGAAGCGGCCCCGTACGAGACGAGGTCCAGGCGCTTCTCCTCGGCCTTGCGCAGCCGTACGACGTACTGCTCGGGCGAGCCCTCGGCGGCCAGGAAGGAGAGGCCGGAGTCCTCGGCGACCTTGGTCAGGCCCCAGACGCCGGCGTAGAAGTCGAGCTGCTTGTCGTAGTCGGGCACGGCGAGGTCGACGTGCCGCAGGTGGGTGAGCAGACGTCCGCTCATGGCGATCAGTCCTTCCGGATACGGAGGAGGGCGGCCGCGTTGCCGCCGCGTACGGCGTGGAAGTCGGCGTCGGGCAGATGCGCGGCGCGCAGCGCGCCGAGCGGGTCGTCGGCGCCCATGTCGAAGGGGAAGTCGGAGCCGAGCAGCACCCGGTCCGCGCCGGCCACGCGCACCAACTCCCGTAGTACGTCCGGGTCGTGGACGAGCGAGTCGAACCAGAGGCGCTTGAGGTAGCTGCTGGGCAGGTGGGCGCAGCCGGATCCGGCGTCGGAGCGGGCCTCCCAGGCGTGGTCGGCGCGGCCGATATGGGTGGGCAGGTAGCCGCCGCCGTGCGCTACGACGATCTTCAGGCCGGGGTGGCGGTCGAGGACGCCGGAGAAGATCAGGTGCGAGAGGGCGACGGCGTTCTCGGTGGGCTGGCCGACCGAGTTGGACAGGTACCACTGGTCGAGGCGCTCGTCGAGGGTGCAGCCGAAGGGGTGCAGGAAGACGACCGCGCCGGTCTCCTCCGCGCGGGACCAGAAAGCTTCGTAGTCCGGATCGGACAGTTCACGTCCCGGGGCGTGGCTGGAGATCTCGACGCCCAACAGGCCGCATTCCAGGGCGTGATCGAGGGCGGGGGCCGTGAGCTGCGGGTGCTGGAGTGGCACGAGGCCGAGTCCGCGGAGCCGGTCCGGAGCCGGTGAACAATGTGCCGCGGTCGCCTCGTTGGCCAGGCGGAACACCTTGTCGGCGCTCTCCTCGTCGGCCCAGTAGTGGTAGTGCGAGGGGGATGGACTGACCAGCTGGACGTCCACGCCCTGTGCGTCCATTGCGGCCAGCCGTGCGGTGACGTCCGTCAGCTTCGGGAAGCGCTCGCGCACCATGGGCCCGTTGACGGCCAGAGCTGCCGGGCCGTTACGGCGGGCGTCCAGAGCCCTAGCCTCGGCAAGCCCCGGCAGGCCGTCGACCATCGCCTCGATCTCGGGCAGCAGGACATGGGCGTGCACATCGACGGTGGGGGGTGTTGTCATGGAAGCTCCCGGAGCATGGTCATGGTGCGGCCCATCAGGCCCGGTACATCGGCGTCACGGACTCCGTCGAGCTGCCACTGGCCGATCTGCACGGAGGCCTCCACGACGGGTCGTACGCGGGCGATGCGCCGTTCGTAGTACGCCTGGAGGAGCGCGTCGTCCCAGTCCTCGGCGTCCTCGGCGTCCTCGGCGGTCAGCATCTGCGCGAGCACCCAGGCGTCCTCCATCGACAGGGCCGCGCCCTGGGCGAGGGTCGGCGGGCAGCAGTGCGCGGCGTCGCCGACCAGGACGACCCGGCCGCGGTGCCAGGAACCCTCGACCAACAGCCGGTCGAACCAGGTGTAGTTGACCTGCGCCGGGTCGGTGATGTGCGCGGTGATCTCGGGCCAGTGGCCGCCGTAGTGCTGTGCCAGGGACCGCATCTCGTCCGCGTACGAGGCCCGCGGGATGGAGCCGCGGTCGCGGTTGGCCTCGACCACGTACGCGTACAGCGTGGTGGCGCTGGTCGGGCAGTAGCCGGCGATGTACGCAGGGCCGCCGTACGCGAGATCGGTACGGGTCACCCCGGCCGGGCGGGGCGCCGCGATGCGCCAGATCGCCATGCCGGTGGGCTCGGGCTTGTCCGTGATGCCGATGGCCGCGCGGGTGGCGGAACCCAGGCCGTCGGCGGCGATCACCAGGTCGTAGCGGCCTTCGGTGCGGTCGCTGAAGCGGACGGTCACGCCGTCGCCATCGGACTGGTCGAGGGATTCGGCGCGCACGCCCAGTCTGACGCCGGCACCGCTCGCGCGGACGGCCTCGATGAGGATGCTCTGCAGCTGCGGGCGCTGCATGCCGACGGTGGCGGGCAGGTCGTCGCCGCCCGTGCGCAGGTCCTCGGCGACATGCAGGACGGTGCCGTCCGGGGTGGTGATGCCGACCGAGCCGAAGCCGAACCCAGACTTCTCCACCTGCTCCCACACGCCGAGTTCGCGCAGCACGCGCAGGGCGTTGCCCTGGAGGGTGATGCCGGACCCGGCGGTGGCGTTCCAGTCGTCCTTCGCCTCGATCAGGTCGACCGCGATCCCGGCGCGGCGCAGTAGGATCGTCGCCGCGCTGCCGGCCGCGCCGCCACCGATGACGAGGACCGTGCGGGGTGTGTTCATAGGGAACTCCCTTGTTCCGTACGGGGAATGAGGGCTACTTCACGGCGATCGGGTTGACGGGCGAGCCGACCGCGCCGGTGATCGGCAGGGGAGCGGCCGTGAGCCAGAACTCGTACACACCGTCGTCGGCACAGTCCGCGGCGAGCGCGTCCAGGTCCCACATCTCGCCGATGAGCAGGCCGATGTGCGGGATGGCGACCTGGTGCAGCGGCTGGAAGGCGGGCTCGAACTCGTTCGGGCGGACCTCGAAGCCCCAGGTGTCGGTGGCGATCGCGGCGATCTCGGTGCGGTGCAGCCAGCCAGCCGTGGTGAAGGACAGTCCGGGCGCGTCACCGCCCGCGTATTCCCCCCAGCCGTCACGCATGACCCGGGTCAGCTGGCCAGTACGCACGAGCACGAGGTCGCCGCGCCCCACCGTCACCCCGTGCGCCCCAGCGGTGCGGTTCAGGTGCTCCTCGGTGACGGCGAAGCCGTCGGGCAGCTCGCCGTTGTCACCGATTAGACGGCCCACATCAAGGAGCACGCCGCGCCCGGCCACGTACGGGGCCATGTGCTCGATACCCGTGACCTGGTCGCCTTCGGAAGTGACGACCTTCTCCGCGTCCCGGCCGTTCCAGGCTTTGCCGTGGTCGAAGATGTGGCCGAGCCCGTCCCACTGCGTGGAGCACTGCAGCGGCATGGCGATCACGTCGTCGGCGCCGCCGAGTCCGTGCGGGAAGGGCTGGTGGCCGAGGGCCGCGTCCATGCCGGTGTCGAGCATCGTGTGGACCGGGTTGGTGCGGCGCCGCCAGCCCTTCTGCGGACCGTTCGTATCGAAGGGCTGGGAGAGCGAGAAGCTGACGCCCCGCCGCACGAGGGCGGCCCCTTCGCGGCGCTTGGCCTCGTCGAGGAAGTTGAGGGTGCCGAGGCGGTCGTCCTCGCCCCAACGGCCCCAGTTCGAGTACGCCTTGGCGGCCTCGGCTATCGCACCAGCAGGATTGCTGCGGTCCAGAGATTCGGTGCTCATGAGGTCACCTCCGCCACGCAGCGGGTGCGCTGGGCGCCGAGCCCCGTGATGGAGCCGTCCATGACATCGCCGTCGCGCAGTAGCCGGCCCCAGTGCATGCCGTTGCCGGCCGGTGAACCCGTCAACACCAGGTCGCCGGGCAGGAGTTGGGCGGACTGCGAGGCGTAGGACACCATGCGCGCCACGTTGAAGATCATGTCCTTGGTGGACTCGTCCTGCATGGTCTCGCCGTTGAGCTTGAGCGTGATCCGCAGGTCGTCCGGGTGCGCGATCGACTCGGCCGGAATAATCCACGGGCCGAGCGGGGTGAACCCAGGGGCGTTCTTGCTGCGCAGCCAGTCCGTGCCGATCTGCGGCATGTCCCGGCGGAATACGGTGGCCCGGTCGGTGAGGTCGTTGGCGATCGTGTAGCCGGCGACGTACCCCAGGGCCTCCTCGACCGACACCCGGTGCGCCGGTCGGCCGATCACGGCGGCCAGCTCCAGCTCCCAGTCCGGCTTCTCGGCCCACGCGGGCAGCGCCACATCGTCGTAAGGGCCGGTGATCGCGCTCGGCAGACCGATGAACACGTACGGCAGATCCTCCTGCGCCCGCCGGTCCATGAGCTCCGCCGCTTCCGCGCGGCGCTCCGCGTCGGGGCGGTCGTCGCCGGGAGCGCGATGGGCCACATGCAGGTCGATCACATGCTGGCGGTAGTTCGCACCCGACTGGAACACCTGCCGTGGAGCGATGGGCGCGTGTACGCGGAGGTCAGCGAGGGGAGTGCGGGGCAGAGCGCCCACGGAGGCCAGTGCGCGCAGCTGCGGCAGGGCCTTCTCCCAGCGGTCCAGGATGTCCAGCGAGGTCAGCTGCTCGTCGCCGAGTGCGTGCCGCAGGTCCACGGCGAACCCGTCGGGCGTGACCAGGGCGGGGAACTGCGGGCCGTCCGGGACCGAGAGGGTCGCGAGGGCGAACGGGCCGGCGAAGAGTGGAGATGCGGGTTCAGGTTTCACGAACATGTCCTCCCGATTGCGGTGTGACTAATCTGAACCCCGCACCCGCGATCAGGGAAATAGATGTTATGGATGATCACTATCCATGCCATCGATTCCTGCTGGTCGTAGCCGCATCGCTAAGGGGAAGTACGTGAATTTGGCCCGCCTCGACCTCAACCTCGTCGTCGCGCTGCGTGCGCTGCTAGAAGAGCGCAACGTCACCCGGGCCGGCGCGCGCGTCGGTTTGAGCCAGCCCGCCATGAGTGCGGCCCTGTCCCGGCTGCGCCGCCACTTCGACGACGACCTGCTGGCCCGCGTCGGTGGTCGCTATAACTCACTGCCCTCGGCCAAGTGCTGCTCGACCGTACGTTCACGGCCTATGACGTGCTGGAACGCCTCTTCGCCAGCCAAGCCGACTTCAACCCGGCGGAGGAGACACGTGAGTTCAAGCTGATCGCTTCGGACTACGCCGTCGCTGTCTTCGGCACCGAACTCGCCCGCGTCGTGCATGAGGAGGCCCTCGGCATCCGGCTGCGCTTCACCCAGACACCGGCCACCGTGGTCGACAACACCGCCACCCTGCTGAGCGCCGTGGACGGACTGCTCATGCCACACGGCATCATCAGCGACTTCCCCGCCACGGAACTCTACGACGACCGCTGGGTGTTTCTCGTCGCCGACGATCACCCAGGCGTTGAGGACGGCCTCACGGCGGAGGACCTGTCCCGGTTGCCCTGGGTCACCTATCAGCGCACATACGACGCGCCGGCCGTGCGTCAGCTCGGCATGCTCGGCGTGGAGCCGCATGTCGAAGTCTCCGTCGACAGCTTCCAGTTGTTGCCGCTCCTGGTCGCGGGCACGCGGCGGATCGCCCTGATCCAGGCGCGCCTCGCCCATCTGCTCGCCCCGATCGCTTCCGTACGCCTCGTGGAGCCTCCGTACGAGGCCATTCCGTTGCGGGAGGCCCTGTGATGGCATCCGGTGCACACGCACGACGCCGCCCACATCTGGCTGCGGGAGACGGCCATGCGGGTCGGCAGGCGACTCGCGGATCAACCTGAGGCGGAGGGGGTTGCGGGCCCCGTGCAGTGAGCTGGATATAGGGGAGTGCCGGAACTCATGTGCTGAGACTCGTCAATTGAGAGGAAAGCACGTCCTGGAGCGCCTCGGGCTGTTCGGCGGCGAGGTGTCCGCAGGCGAGGATCTCCAAGGTGGCGTGTGGGATGCCTCGTGCCAGTTCCTGGGCATGCGCCAGCGGCGTGGCCGAGTCCTGAGCGCCGCCGACGACAAGCGTGGGAGCGGTGATCCGGGCCAGCTCCGGTCGTAGGTCGTACGCGGCGAGGGCGTCGCAGCAGGCCGCGTAGCCGACCGGGTCGGCATCGGCCAGGTTGCCGAGCAGCGTACGGCCGAGGGGGGTGTCGGCGATCGCCGGCGTGGCGAACCAACGGCCCGGGCTGGTCTCAAGGAGGGGACCGGTGCCCTTGAGCCGTACGAGGTCGGCGCGAGCGCGCCAGGCGTCCGGGGGCCCGAAGTGCGCGGAGGAGCAGACGATTGCCAGCGATCGGACGCGGTCGGGGTGGTGAGTGGCGAGGTGGGCCCCGATGGCGCCTCCCAGGGAGATGCCCGCGTAGTGGAATCCGTCCCAGCCGTGGTGGTCGACGAGGTCCAGGACCAGCGCCGCGAGGTCGTCGACCGTGGTGCGGCCGGGCTCGGCACGCGGGAGGAGACCGGCACCCGAGCGCCCGTGCCCGGGGAGGTCGAAGCGCAGCACCTGGAACCGGCGTGCCAGGGTGGGCAAAAGGGGTTCCCAGACCGCCATGGACGTGCCCAGGGACGGGCCCAGTACCAGCGGCGGTGCGCCGGTGGGGCCGGTGAGGTGGTGATGCAGCAGACGGGACGCGGGCACGGGGGCTCCAACGCGCATGGTGTGTCTGGCGTTTCGTGGTGTGGCTAGCGTTCGAGGAGGAGCGCGAGGCCTTGGCCGACACCGATACACAAGGTGGCGACGCCAACTCCGCCTCCACTGCGGGCGAGTTGGTGGGCCACGGTGCCGGCCAGGCGGGCGCCGGAGGCGCCGAGCGGGTGGCCGAGGGTGATGGCGCCGCCCTGGGGGTTGAGGATCGCGGGATCGAACTCGGGCCATTCGGCGAGACATCCAAGAACCTGGGCGGCGAAGGCCTCGTTGAGTTCGAGGATGGAGAGGTCGTCGAAACGTCGGCCCGCCTTGGCGAGTGCGCGGTGCACGGCCTCGACCGGGGCAAGCCCGAAGTAGTGCGGCTCGATGGCCGACACACCGACCGCACCCACGCGGGCGAGCGGTTCACGGCCGGTTGCCTTGAGGCCCTCCTCGTTTACCAGGAGCAGCGCGGCGGCGCCGTCGTTGAGAGGCGAGGCGTTGCCCGCGGTGACCGTGCCGCCCTCGGCGCGGAAGGACGGCTTGAGCCTCGCCATCGCCTCCGCCGACGCATCGCCACGCACGCTCTCGTCGGCGGCGAAGACGTACGGCTCACCCTTGCGCCGAGGAACGGTCACGGGCGTCAACTCGGCGTCGAACAGCCCCTCTTCCTGTGCCGTAACCGCCTTGCGATGGCTGCGCAGGGCGAACTCGTCCTGCTGGGCACGGCTGATCTTGTGCTTCTCGGCGATCAACTCCGCGCTCTCGCCCAGGGGGATCGTCCATTGCGGTTCCATCCTTGGGTTGACCATGCGCCAGCCCAAGGTGCTCGAGAACAGCTCGGTGTGCCCGGCGGGGAAGGGCCTGTCCGACTTGGGAAGTACGTAGGGTGCCCGGGTCATCGACTCCACCCCGCCCGCCACGGCGATGGAGGCGTCCCCGACGGCAATCGCCCGGGCCGCCTGGATCACGGCCTCGAGCCCCGATGCGCACAGCCGGTTGACGGTGACCCCCGGTACGGAGGTGGGCAGCCCCGCGAGGAGCGCTGCCATCCTGCCCACGTTCCGGTTCTCCTCGCCGGCGCCGTTGGCGTTGCCGAAGTACACGTCCTCGATCCGGGACGGGTCCAACGAGGGTGTACGGGCGAGGAGTTCGCGGACCGCGTGGGCGGCCAGGTCGTCCGGGCGGACGCTCGCCAGCGCGCCGTCGTAGCGGCCGATGGGAGTCCGTACGGCATCGACGATGTACACGGCGTTCATCACGCGTCCTCCGCGACGGTCAGTTCGGCGCCGGTCCTGGAGGCGAGCTCCTCGGCTGTGACGCCCGGGGCGGTCTCGATCAGCACCAGCCCGCTGTCCGTGACATCGAGCACGCCCAGATCGGTGATGATCCGATTCACGCACGCTCTGTCGGTGAGCGGCAGCGTGCACTCGTCGAGGATCTTCGGGGAACCGTCCTTCGCGGCGTGCGTCATCACGACGATCACCGTGCGGGCGCCGTGCACGAGGTCCATCGCCCCGCCGATCCCGGTGATCATCTTTCCAGGGACCGCCCAGTTGGCCAGATCGCCCTTCGCCGAGACCTGCATGGCGCCGAGGACGGCGACGTCGATGTGCCCGCCGCGGATCATCCCGAACGACAAGGACGAATCGAAATAGGAGGCACCGGGCAGGACCGTGACGGTTTCCTTGCCGGCGTTGATCAGGTCCGCATCGACCTGCTCCTCCGTGGGATACGGGCCCGTGCCCAGGATGCCGTTCTCGGACTCGAGGATCACCTCGACGTCCGGCGGAAGGTGATTGGGGATCAAGGTCGGCAGCCCGATGCCGAGATTGACGTACTGTCCGTGCCGCAGATCGCGCGCGGCCCGCGCGGCCATCTGCTCACGCGTCCAGGCCATCAGGTGCTCACCGTCCCTCGTACCGCAGGCGCGGAAACCGTACGCCGCTCGATCTTCTTGTCGGCGGCCTGCTCCGGCGTGAGCGCGAGGACCCGCTGGACGAAGATCCCCGGCAGATGCACGGTGTCCGGGTCGATCTCGCCCGGTTCCAGGAGCTCCTCCACCTCGGCGATCGTCACGCGGCCCGCCGTTGCCGCCAGCGGGTTGAAGTTCCGGGCGGACTTCCTGAAAACGAGGTTCCCGTGCCGGTCTCCCTTCCAGGCCCTCACGAGCGCGAAGTCGGTCCGGATGCCGTGCTCGAGCACGTACTCCGTTCCGTCGAACTCCCGCACCTCCTTCGGCGGCGAGGCGAGCGCGACACCGCCGTCGCCGTCGTAGCGCCAGGGCAGTCCGCCCTCGGCGACCTGCGTGCCCACGCCTGCCGGGGTGTAGAACGCGGGTATCCCGGCGCCGCCGGCGCGCAGCCGCTCGGCCAGCGTGCCCTGCGGGATCAGCTCCACCTCCAGCTCACCGGCCAGGTACTGGCGGGCGAACTCCTTGTTCGCCCCGATGTACGACCCGGTGACCTGGGCGATCCGGCCCGCCGCAAGGAGCACGGCGAGCCCGGAGTCCATCGCCCCGCAGTTGTTCGACACCACGCTCAGCCCCGACACCCCGCGGTCGTACAAGGCCTCGATCAGCACGGTTGGCACACCGCTGAGGCCGAAACCGCCGACCGCCAGCGATGCGCCGTCCGCCACATCGGCCACCGCTTCCAGGGCCGTGCCGACTTCCTTGTCCATCACGCGCCTACGCCGTCGGCGGCCAGGTCGGACGGATGCTGAGCCAGGGGTGTCACGTCGACCTTCATGTAGGGGAAGAGGGGGAGGTTCCACAGGATCCGGTGCAGAGCGTCGTTGCCCGCGACATCGAAGACGCTGACGTTGGCGTACTGGCCCACGCAGCGCCAGATGTGCACCCATTCACCCGACTTCTGGAGCTCCTGGCAGTACGCCTTCTCGCGTGCCACCAGGTCGGCGCGGACCTCGGGATCGAGGTCGCGCGGAATATCGACGTTCATCCGTACCGCGAAGAGCACCGCGCATCACGCCTTGTCGAGGACGAAGTCGTACGTGACCTCGTTGCCGTCGCCGTCCGCGACCGGGGTCGGGGCGAGGATGAGTTCGGGCTTCACGGCCGAGGCGATGTCGTCCTCGACGTGGCTGCCACCCTGGAAGTACAGCTGCGTGGTGATGAGTTGGTGGCCCGGCGCGGACACCTTCAGGTGGAGGTGCGCGGGGCGCCACGCGTGCCAGCCCGCGGCGGCGATGAGCCGGCCGCACGAGCCGTCGGTCGGTATCTGGTACGGGGCGGGCTCGACGGTGTGGATCCCGAAGCGGCCCTGGTCGTCGGCGATGACCGTGCCGCGCAGGTTCCACTCGGGCAGACCGGGGGCGAACTGGGAGTAGTAGCCGTCGCTGTCCGCATGCCAGATCCCCACCGTGGCGCCGGACAGCGGTGTGCCGTCGACGCCCGTCACCTGGCCCTGGAAGAGCAGCGGGGTCCCCTCCTCCGCGTCGCGCATCGGGAGGGTCGCCTCGGCGGGCAGGACCGGGGCGCCAGGGATGTAGTAAGGGCCCTCGATGGTGCCCTTGCTGCCCTCGCGGTTCTCGTTCGCGACCTCCTCCACGACGTGCTCCAGCCACACGTCGAGGAACAGCGGCCACTCGCCGTCCTCGCCGACCTGGATCAGCCAGGACTTGAGCGCGTCGTACTCGGCGTAGGTCACCTTGTGGCGCCGGATGATCTCGTGGGCGGAGGCGAGGAGTTCGGAGACCAGTGTGTCGACGCGCTTGGTGTCGACGTCGGCCGCATTCGTCCGCTGCTTGTTGCGGAACTGCTCGGTGGCGGCGGCTCCGGACGCGGCCGCGGTGGCCTGCTCGGTGGTGATGTCGGTCATGGGTGTTCCCGTCCCTGAGAAGAGTGTCGACTGGATGTGGGTCAGCTGGAGGGGGTGGCGGCCGGAGTTGTCAGCGGTCCTGGCGGTAGCGGGCCAGCTTGTCCGGATCGATGTCGATGCCGAGACCGGCGCCCTCGCGGATGCGCAGGGCGCCGCCCTCGATGGTCAGCGGCTCGGTGAGGAGGTCGTCGGTCATGTCGAGGAAGTTCGACAGCTCGCCGGCGTGCTGCGCGGTGGACCGGTGGGCGGCGCCGAAGGCGACCGAGCACAAGGTGCCGATCTGACCATCGATCTGATTGCCCATCACCACCTCCACGCCCAGGCCCTCGCACTCGTGCAGCACGCGCTGCGAGGCGGTGAACCCGGTGCGGGCGGTCTTGATGCTGATCGCGGTGGCGGAACCGCCGAGGAGTTCACGGGTGACCTCGGCGGCCCGGGTGGCGCTCTCGTCCGCGATGAACGGGACAGGACTCTGGGCGACCAGCCAGCGCCTGCCCAACACGTCGTCGGCGGGGCAGAGTTCCTCGGCGAAGGTCAGGCCGAGGTCGGACATCTCCCGTAGCGCCCGCGCGGATTCGGAGGCGCTCCAGCCGCGGTTGCCGTCGATGTAGAGCTCGACGTCCGGGCCGAGTGCCTCGCGCAGCGCCCGGCACGCCGAGACGTCGTCGGTGTACGGCCGTCGTCCGACCTTCACCTTGAACGTGGTGATGCCATGGGTGTCCCGGATGCGTTCCGCCTCGGCGACCATCTCCGCGGCCGGTGCGAAGCCGACCATGTGACTGACCCGCATGCGGTCCGTGTAGCCGCCGAGAAGCCCGGAGACCGGCATGCCCGCGGCCTGGCCGAGGACGTCCCACAGCGCCATGTCGATGGCGGCCTTCGCGGTCGGGTTGCCCACGGTCCGGTCCAGCTTGGCGTGGACGGCCTCGCGTTCCAGGGCGGTCAGGCCCAGGATCTGCGGGCAGAAGATCTTGTCGATCACCGCGATGATCGATTCCTGTGTCTCGCCGTACGTGTACGGGCGGGGCGGAGCCTCAGCTGTCCCGACCAGGCCCTCGTCAGTGTGCACCCTGACCAGTACATGGTCGGCGGTACGCACCTCGCCGCTCGCGAACTTCAGGGGTTTCGCGTAAGGAATGGCGAACGGTATGGCCTCTACGTTGACGATCTTCATGCCACTCCTTCAGGTCCTTCGAGAAAGACGTCGTTCTGCTCCAGCACCTTGAGGAGATTCCGCAGCAGGGGTGATGCGTCGTCGGCCCGCCAGGCCAGGGCGAGGGGGACGGGCAGCGCGTCCTCGATGTCCTTGCACAGCACGCCCTCGCGCGGCGCCGAGCGGACGGAGTCCGGCAGGACGGCGATGCCGAGGCCCGCGGCGACCAGGGCCAGGGCGGCCGAGGTCTCGGTGACCTCGTAGGCGCGCTGCGGACGATGTTCACGCTGGGTGAGTCCGCCAGCGGGGCGATCGTGCTCGCCGCCTTCGGGGACCAGCTCACACGGGCGGTGCCGCTCGCCGTCAGTGCCGACATCGCGTACAAGAAGCTCGCGATGGGCCGCGTGACCGCCACGGCGACCCTCGGCCGTCCGGCCGCCGACGTGATCGCCGAACTCGACGCCGGGCAGCGGCCCGAGTTCCCGGTGGCGATCGCCATCCAGCGCGAGGACGGCGCCGTCACGGGCGAGATGACCGTCGTGTGGACCCTCCGCCCCAACGGGTGAGGTCGCCGAGACGCAGGGGTGCCAGGTACCTCCCCGGACTGCGCCGCGGTCGAGTGACCGAAGCCAGCAGGTAGGCTGCCCGCACGCGCGCCCGAAAGCGGGAGCGCAAGCCGGGTCGACGCAGAGAACGGGAGGGACCGGCGTTGCACGTCCAGGAGTGGCTCGAGACCGTACCGGCGGTCAGCATCTATGCCCTGGTGGGCGTCATCATCGGTCTGGAGAGCCTGGGCATCCCGCTGCCGGGCGAGATCATCCTCGTCTCGTCCGCGCTGCTCGCCTCCCAGCACGGTGACATCGACCCCGTCGTCCTCGGCGCCTGTGCCACCGCGGGAGCGATCATCGGTGACTCCATCGGCTACGCGATCGGGCGCAAGGGCGGACGTCCCCTGCTGACCTGGCTCGGCCGCAGGTTCCCGAAGCACTTCAGCGAGGCCAACGTCGCGACCGCCGAGCGGTCCTTCGAGAAGTGGGGCATGTGGGCCGTGTTCTTCGGCCGCTTCGTCGCCCTGCTGCGCATCTTCGCCGGCCCGCTCGCGGGCGTCCTGCGCATGCCGTACTGGAAGTTCCTGATCGCTAACGTGTTCGGCGGCATTCTCTGGGCCGGCGGCACCACCGCGGTGATCTACTACGTGGGTGTCGTCGCCGAGTCGTGGCTGAAGCGGTTCTCGTGGCTCGGCCTCGTCCTCGCCGTGGGCATCGGCCTTACGTCGATGCTGATCCTCAAGAGGAAGACGAAGAAGGCCGCGGCCGAGACGGTGCGGGCACCGGAGTCCCCCGAGCCGCAGCCCGTCCCCGTCGGCGACTGATCGCGACTCACCGGGATTGACCGCGACTCACTGGACTGACCAGGACTTACCTGGACTGGCCAGGGCTCATCGGAGGGTCATCGGGACTGACCAGGATTCATGGGGACTGGCCAGGACTCATGGGGGCTGAGCAGGACTCATGGGGACTGACCCCGGCGACCACCGGTCCTCCCGCACGATCCCGCCGGTTGTGATCTTCGCCCCAGCAGACGCCCGTACCCGCACGCGTCCCATACGGTGCTCTCGGCGTGGCGTACCAGCGGTGAGGAGCCGGAAATGACAGGGCAGGCAGGCCGGGCGGGCCGAGCGGCGCAGCAACAGCAGGCGCTGATTCGCGGAGTCGGCGGACAGGAGCCGAAGGTCGCCGCGGACGCGTTCGCCGCTCCCACGTCCGTCGTGATCGGCGACGTCGTCATGGCCGCGGGCTCGAGCGTCTGGTACCAGGCCGTGCTCCGGGGTGACGGTGGCCCCATCGTCCTCGGGGCGGACAGCAATATCCAGGACAATTCGACCGTGCACGTGGATCCGGGCTTCCCGGTCACGATCGGGGAGCGCGTGTCCGTCGGGCACAACGCGGTCCTGCACGGCTGTACGGTCGAGGACGACGTCCTCATCGGCATGGGCGCCACGGTGCTGAACGGTGCGCACATCGGCACGGGTTCGCTGGTCGCCGCGCAGGCACTCGTACCGCAGGGCATGCAGGTGCCGCCCGGGTCGCTGGTCGCGGGCGTGCCCGCGAAGGTCAAGCGCAGCCTCACCGAGGAGGAGCGCGAGGGCATCAAGCTGAACGCCGCGGTGTACGTGGAGTTGGCGAAGCGGCACCGCGAGGCGTTCTCGGAGGACGAGGGCTGAGTCCCTGCGCTGCACGAGGGGGGCTGAGTCTCTGCACGCCGCCTCGCCGCCCGGTGAAGAACGTGATGAGGACGCGCGTCGTGGGGTGAAGATCACAGCCGATCTCCCACTGGGCCGTACCCCGCGCTGAGTACCGTGTGCGGGTGCCGAAAAGCAAGAACATGTTCTCGTCCCTGACCGCGTGGCGGCGCCGCGTCGCCCAGCGCGCCGTCCATGCGGGATGGGCGTGGGTGCAGTGGACGGGGGCCGTCACCGCCGAGCGCCCCGGCAGGCTCCGCTTCGGCGCGCTCGGGCACGGCACAAGGCTCGCCTTCCCCCAGGGAACCGTCTTCGGAGAGCCCTGGATCCATCTCGGCGACCACTGCATCATCGGCGAACAGGTCACCCTGACGGCCGGGATGATGCCCGACCTCGATCTCGGGCCCGACCCGATCCTGCGCATAGGCGACGGAGTGGTGCTCGGCCGCGGCAGCCACGTCATCGCCGACACGACGGTGACCATCGGCTCGGACTGCTACTTCGGGCCCTACGTGTACGTGACGTCCACGAACCACTCGTACGACGACCCGCACGAACCCATCGGCAAGCAGTGGCCGCGTATGGAACGGGTCGAAATCGGTCCCGGCTGCTGGATCGGGACCGGCGCGGTGATCCTTCCGGGCGCGAGGATCGGCCGCAATGTCGTGGTCGCGGCAGGTGCGGTCGTACGCGGGTCCGTCCCCGACCACGCGGTCGTGGCCGGCGCACCGGCTCGTGTCGTACGCCGCTGGGACCCGGAACGGGGCTGGCAGCCGCCGTTGCGCACCCCGGCCCCGGTGCCGATTCCGGAGGGGATCACTCCGGAGCAGCTGCTGGCGTTGGCGGAGCTGGCGCCCGGGCTGGAGGGCGGCTCGTCCGAGGTGGCGGCGGAGCACCGGGCGTCGGAGGCGGCGGAGTACCGGTCGTCTGAGGCGGCGGGGCTCGGCGGTGGTGTCCCGGAGGCCCGGCCGGCCGACGCTCCACGGGAACCGCGACCGGCCGGCAGCGCGCCGGCCGCGGAGTCAGGTGGCGCACCGCCGGCTTGAGGGCCGGACGGCAGTGCGCCGGCACGGCGCCGTCGGCCGAATGAGCCGCTCGCCGGCAGGACCGCGAATCAGCCGCTCGCCAGCAGGACCGTACCGACCAGTGCCAGGCCCGCCCCCGCCGCCTGCACGCCGCGGAGCCGTTCGCTGAGAACGCCACGTGCGGCGAGAGCGGTGACGACCGGATAGAGCGAGGCGAGCACCGCGGCCACGGTGACCGGGCCGCTCTGAGCCGCGAGGGAGTACGTACCGTTGGCCGCGACATCCGCCAGACCGACGAAGGCGAGCGCCGGGACCGCCGACCACACGGCTCCCCATCCGGCTCCCTCCGGGAGCGCCTTGCCGCCGCGCCGCACGGAGACGTACAGGGCCGCACCGCCCGCGATCACATTGGTCAGGCGCTGCACGAACAGTGCCAGGAAGAGACCGGTGAGAGTCGTCGACGCCTCGGCGATCAGTACCATCACCCCGCCGAAGCCGAAGGCCGCGACCAGGGTCAGTGCGATCGCCTGCCGCTGTACCGGCGCCCCGCGCCACTGGGGCCCGCCGGCGAGCACGACGCCGGACACGGCCACGGCGATGCCCGCGTACTGCAGGACTCCGGGCCGTTCGCCGAGGACCAGGCCGATTCCCACCGGGACGGCGACACCCAGGGTCCCGAGCGGCGAGACGACGCCCATCGGCCCCAGGGCGAGCGCCTTGTAGAAGGAGAGCATGGCGACCGGGCCGACCAGGCCCGCGCCCACGGCGAACCACAGCTGAGGACCCGCCTCGCTCCAGCCGCCGGTCGCGATCACGATCACACCGAGGACGGCCGTGGCGATCGTCTGCGAGGCGACGACCACCGTGAGGGCCGGGAGACGTCGCGTCAGCAGCCCGCCGCCGAAGTCCGCCAGCCCCCACAGGAGGCTTGTGGCCAGGGCGAAGAGTGCTGTCATGGTCGACCTCGCAGTACAGTGCAGTGAACATCGGGTGCACCACACCGTAGTTCATTAGATTGAACTCTGTCATCCAGGATATTGGACGGAACGTGTCGGATCTCGACCTGCTGACTCAGTCACTGGCGCGCAACGTCAAGCGCTGTCGCAGCGAGCGCGGCTTCACCCTCGATGCCCTCGCCGCCCGCGCCGGAGTCAGCCGCGGCATGCTCATCCAGATCGAGCAGGCCCGTACCAACCCCAGCCTCGGCACCGTCGTCAAGATCGGGGACGCCCTCGGGGTGAGCATCACCACCCTCCTCGACTACGAGCAGGGACCCAAGGTGCGGATCGTCCCGCCCGAGCAGGCGGTGCGGATGTGGCACACCGAGGCGGGCAGCTTCAACCGGCTGCTGGCCGGTATGGAGGCGCCGGGTCCGCTCGAGATGTGGCAGTGGCGGCTGATGCCGGGCGATGCCAGCAGCTCCGATCCGCACCCGGTCGGCACCGTCGAGCTGATCCATGTGACGGCGGGTGAGCTCACCCTCGTCGTGGACGGCACGGAGTACCCCGTACCGGCGGGATCCAGCGCGTCCTTCGAGGCGAGCACCCCGCACGCGTACCGCAACGACGGAGACAAGCCCCTGGAGATGACCATGACGGTCTCGGTGCCGCCCGTGCGCTGAGGCGGTTGCGGGTTCGCTTCGAGGCACTGCTTCGGTGCCGGTCGCCGCCGCGGCTGCGGCTGTTAGCGTGCGGATATGCGTGCACCCATCGGAAACTTCGACGACGTCCGGACCGCTCCCGACTGCCTGGACCTGCTGACCGCACCCGTCGCAGAGGCCGTACGCCACTGGCGCGGCACCGTGCCCGCAGAACAACTGCTCTACGTCGACAGCGACCCGGCCGTCGCCGACACCGCCGTCTTCGTCGAGCACTACGGCCCCGACCTGCTGGAGACGTCCGCGAACTGCGTGGTGGTGGGCGGCAGGCGCGCGGGCGAGACCAGCCTTGCCGCCTGTCTCGTACTCTCCCGCACCCGGGTCGATGTCAACGGCGCGGTACGCCGCCAACTCGGCGCCCGCAAGGCATCGTTCGCACCCATGGAGACCGCGACCGGCGAGACGGGCATGGAGTACGGCGGCATCACCCCGATCGGCCTGCCCGCCGACTGGCCGCTTCTGGTCGACGCGGCGGTCGTGGACCTGCCGCACGTCCTCATCGGCAGCGGCAGCCGCCGCGGCAAGCTCATCGTGCCGGGCAAGGTGTTCGCTGAGCTTCCGGGCGCGGTGGTGCTCGAGGGCCTCGGCGTCGGCTGAGCCCCCGAGCGGCAACGGGCGGTCCTCAGCCGGGCCGCGACCTCGGCCGAGCCGCGACCTCAGCAGGGCCGCGACCTCAGCAGGGCCGGGACCTGAGCAGGGTCGCGACGTCAGCCTGGTGAGGGCGTCAGCCGAGCCGCGGAATCTCGATGGCCGGGCAGCGGTCCATCACCATGTCGAGGCCTGCGGCGCGGGTCCGCTCGTACGCGGCCTCGTCGATCACGCCGAGCTGGAACCAGACCGCCTGAGCGCCGATCGCCACGGCTTCGTCCGCGACCGCGCCCGCGAGATGGGAGTTCACGAACACGTCCACGACGTCCACGTCGAAGGGGATGTCGGCGAGAGAGGCGTACCCCTTCTCGCCGTGCACCGTCTCGGCCTTGGGGTGGACGGGCACGATGCGCTTGCCGTAGCGCTGCAGGACGTCGGACACGCCGTATGCCGCGCGGCGCTGGTTGTTGGACAGGCCCACCACTGCCCAGGTGTCCCCGAGTTCGGTGAGCATCTTCCGGACGACTGCTGGATCGCCGTACACGTCCTGTCTCCTCTGTGCCGCGGGCGTGGTCTCTGCGGAGAACATCGCGGGTCCTCCGGCGATTCCCTCTGCTCACGAGCGGTATCCCGATCGGGTTGGCGAAACCGGTTTCCTTCACCCGTCGTTTCGACGCAGGATGTACCCCGCACCCCGGGCCGGCCCCCCGGCCCATGCCGTACACCAGCCCCGAGCGCCGCTCGGAGCACGACAGGAGAGTCCCGTGAAACCCGCCCCTTACCTCGCCGCGGACGACCGCTACTCCGGCATGCAGTACCAGCGCTGCGGCCGCAGCGGGGTGCTGCTGCCCAAGGTCTCGCTCGGTCTGTGGCACAACTTCGGTGACACCACGCCGCTGGAGACCCAGCGCGCCGTGCTGCGGCGTGCCTTCGACCGCGGCGTCACCCACTTCGACCTCGCCAACAACTACGGCCCGCCGTACGGCAGCGCGGAGGCCAACTTCGGGACGATCTTCGCGCAGGACTTCCGCCCGTACCGGGACGAGCTGTTCATCGCCACCAAGGCGGGTTACGACATGTGGCCCGGGCCGTACGGGGAGTGGGGTTCGCGCAAGTACCTGCTCGCGAGCCTGGACCAGTCGCTGGGTCGGATGGGCCTCGACTACGTCGACGTCTTCTACTCGCACCGCCCGGACCCCGACACCCCCATCGAGGAGACCGTGGGCGCCCTGGACACCGCGGTGCGCCAGGGCAAGGCGCTGTACGCGGGCCTGTCCAACTACAGCCCCGAGCAGATGGTGCGGGCCGCAGCAGTGCTGAAGGAGCTCGGGACGCCGCTGCTGATCAACCAGCACCCGTACAGCATGCTGGACCGCGGCATCGAGCGCAGCGGCCTGATCGCCGCTTCCGCCGAGGTGGGCGCCGGTGTCATCGCCTTCTCGCCGCTCGCTCAGGGCCAGTTGACCGACCGCTATCTCGACGGTGTGCCCGACGACTCGCGGATGGCCATCGGCCACTTCCTCAAGCGGGACGCCCTCACCGAGAAGAAGCTCGGTATGCTGCACGCGCTCAACAAGTTCGCGGGCGACCGCGGGCACACGCTCGCGCAGCTCGCGCTGGCCTGGGTGCTCCGCGATCCGCGCGTCACCTCGGTGCTCATCGGGGCGAGCAGCGTCGCGCAGCTGGACCAGAACCTGGGTGTGCTGGACGTACCGCCCTTCGAGGAGGGTGAAGTCGCTCAGCTGGACGAGCTGTTGGGCTAGTCCAGGCGGGTTTCCTCGTCTCTGCGGGAGAGGGCGGGCGGCAATCTGCTGCCCGCCCTCTCTTGTGTGGCCATGGAAACCGATCGCATGGAAACCGATCGCTGTTCGCCTTTGCGGCTGATCTTCTCGAATGTGCCCCGGTTCCCCCTTGTCGATCGGCTCTTTGCCACACGCAAGCCCATTGACCCCCTGTCGAGCTCACATCTAGCGTAGAGACCGGTTGCTATACCTTTACGACTCCCGCTGTCCTTGATCCCGAGCCGGAGGCCATTGCCTTGCCCGAGCGCCCGCTGGCACTGTTCGCGATGAGTGCCGAGACCCTGCCGCACGCCTTTCCGCCCGACGTGCTGGCCCGGCTTCGCGCCTCCGTGGACATCGACCCCGGGCTGATCGCCGACGGCGGTTTCGACGACCCGGCGGTACGCACGGTCCTGGCCGAGGCCGAAGTGCTGATCACGGGTTGGGGATGCCCTGCTATCGATGCCTCTGTGCTGGACGCGGCCCCGAAACTGCGGGCCGTGCTGCACGCCGCCGGCTCGGTGAAGTCGACGATCGCTCCCGGCTTGTGGGACCGCGGGCTGGTGGTCTCGTCCGCCGCGGACGCCAACGCCCTGCCCGTCGCCGAGTACACCCTCGGCATGATCATGCTCGTCGGCAAGGACCTGCTCACGGCACGGGAGCGCTACCGCACCCTGCGGACGTTCCCGCTCGCGGAGATCGTGCCGGGCATCGGCAACTTCCGACGGCGGATCGGCATCGTGGGGGCCTCCCGCATCGGGCGCAGGGTCATCGAACTCCTGCGGCCCTTCGACTTCGACGTGAGCCTCGCCGACCCGTATGTGGACGAGGCGGAGGCGGCCGCGCTCGGGGTGCGGCTGCTGCCGCTCGGTGAACTGCTCGCGGGCAGCGACATCGTCTCGGTCCACGCGCCGGCCACCGACGAGACCCGCCATCTCATCGGCGCGGCCGAGCTCGCGCTGATGCCGGACGGATCCGTGCTGATCAACACGGCCCGCGGCAGCCTCGTCGACACGGACGCCCTTGTCGCCGAGCTGCGGACGGGGCGCCTCAAGGCCGTACTCGACGTCACCGACCCGGAGCCGCTCCCGGCGGACTCCCCGCTCTTCGACCTCCCGGGCGCCTTCATCACGCCCCACCTGGCCGGTTCCCAGGGCAACGAGGTGCAGCGCCTGGGCCTGTGCGTCGTCGAGGAGCTGGAGCGGCTGCTCGCCGGGAGGCCGCTGTCCCACCAGGTCGACCCTGCCGCGCTTGAACGCGCCGCATGACGATCTCCGCCACGGAAATCTTGATCGGACGGTGGGGGCACGACGCCCTCACCCGGCACTTCGGCCATGACGGCCAGGGCGCTGTCCGGCTCGTCGGGCTCGGCCACGCAGAAGCCGAGATCGGCTCAGGCCGTTCTGGCCGCTGGGCCTGCCCGGCCGGCGGGACGAATGGCTCGCGTTGGCCCTCGACACCGGTACGTCGGCGCTGCTCGCGGTGTGGCGGCGCGGCGGGGACGAGACGCGGGAGCCCCCCCCGCAAACGAGCGCCGTGACGGTGCTCCACGGCGCATCGTCGACGGCGGAACTCGACCACACGGGCTCGCGGGTGCGGGTGTCCCTGCCCGGACCGTACTCGTCGGTACTTCATCGGCTGCACCACGCCCGAGCTGCACTATCGTGAGCGCCGACGGGGATGAGGCGGCTCAGGGGCGAGGAGACGGACGTGGAAGGGACAGCCGGGAAAACAGGGGGCCTGTCCGGCGGTGAGGCCTCGACGGTGCGCGATGTCGCCAAGCGCGCCGGAGTGTCCCCGTCGACGGTGTCCCGGGTCCTGGGCGGTACGTATCCGGTGGCCACGGCGACCCGCGCCAAGGTCCTCAAGGCCATGCGCGAGCTCGACTATGTGGTCAACGCCCATGCCCGTGCGCTGGGCGGCTCCACGAACAAGACGGTCGCCTTCGTCGTCGACGACGTGACCGGCCCCTTCTACGCCCATATCGCACGTGGAGTGGAGGAGCAGGCATCGGCGGAGGGCCGGCTGTGCATGCTCTGCACGACACACGGCGACCCCCAACGCGTCCTGGCTGTCGTGGAGTTGATGCGCGAGCAGCGGGCCGACTGCGTGATCGTCGTGGGCGGCGCCTGGGAGGACAAGGCCTACCAGGACCGGATGACGCACTTCGCGCACGCCCTGGACCGGGTGGGCTCGCGGCTGGGTCTTGTGGGCCGGCCGCCGCTGGGGGACGGCGTGCCCGCGACGGTCGTCGAGTACGACAACGAGGGCGGCGCCTTCGCCATGACCACGCATCTCCTGAGCCAGGGCCACCGGCGGATCGCCTATCTGGGCCGGATCCCCCTCCTGTCCACCAGCAGAGAGCGCCTTCAGGGCTTCACCAGCGCCCACGAGATGCTGGGCCTCAGCCCCGACCCCCGGCTGATCAAGGACGGCGTCTTCTCGCGCAGCTACGGATACCAGGCCACCCGGGAACTCCTCGCCTCCAAGGCCGACTTCAGCGCGATCTTCGCCGCCACGGACATGGTCGCCGCAGGCGTGCTGCAGGCGCTGCGCGAGGGCGGTGTGCGGGTGCCCGATGACGTCTCGGTGGCCGGGTACGACGACATCCCGGTGGCGCTCGACATGTATCCCCAGCTCACCACGGTGAGCGTGCCGCACGAGGAGCTGGGCCGTACCGCCGTGCGCCTCGCACTTCACCGCGACGAGCTCCCCGACAGTCAGCACCAGGTGCTGGGCACCCACATCGTCGTCAGGGGATCGACCCGGCGCCGAGGGAAGTGAAACCGACCCGCGCGGTGGCCCTCTGTCCGCAGGGGCGAAATTTTCGGTGCGGTACGGGAGGGTTCCAGTTGCGTGAGGGGCCGCCATGATGGACACCGGTTTCCCTCAGACGCCTTGCATCTCTGGAGCATCACCATGCCGCACCGCCGGCCCCAGGTCCTGGTCTACTCCCGCACCACCGCCTACCGGCACGACTCCATCCCGGACGGCATCCGCGCCTTCCGGGAGCTCGGTACGGAAAACGGTTTCGACGTCCATGCGACGGAGGAGCCGGAGGCGTTGGACGGCGGACTCGACCGGTACGCGGCTGTGGTGTTCCTCTCCACCAGCGGTGACGTCCTCACACCGCGGGGGAGGGAGGAGCTGAAGGGATACTGCGCCTCGGGCGGCGGCTTCATGGGTGTGCACGCGGCCGCCTGCACCGAGTACGACTGGCCGTTCTACGGGGAGCTGCTCGGCGCACGCTTCGCACGCCACCCCGAGCTGCAGCCAGGCGTCCTCACCATCGAGGACAAGGAGCACCCGGCCACTTGCCACCTGGGCGCCACCTGGGCGTTCACCGACGAGTGGTACGACTTCCGGGCCAGTCCGCGCGGTGCCGTGCGCGTGCTGGCCTCCGCCGACGAGTCCTCGTACGAGGGCGGGGGGATGGGGGACGACCATCCGCTCGTCTGGTGTCACGAGTACGGCGGCGCCCGGGTGTTCTACACCGCGCTCGGCCACACCGCCGAGGCCTACGACGATCCGGACTTCCGCGCCCATCTGCTCGGCGGCCTCCGCCACGTGGCGCGCCTGACCTGATCGTCTGGCGGCCGCAGCGCGCGGCAAAGACCGGCCACCCCGGTGTGATCTTGCGCTTCACACCGGGGTGGCCCCCCACGGCACGTACGTCTCCGAACGTCCGACCCCCCACCAGACAGGAGAGACACGTGAGCCGCACGAACAAGCACAGAACGCAATCAGCCAGCGGTATCAGCCGACGCGGGATGCTGAAGGCCGCCGGTGGGCTCGCTCTCGCAGGAGCGGCGGGTGCCACCGCCACAGCCCTCACCGCCGGCACCGCCGACGCCGCCCCGGCCACCTTCACCCACCCCGGCATGCTGCACATCTGGGGAGACCTCAACCGGGCTAAGGTACGGGTCGCCGCTGGGGACAATCCCTGGCTCGCCGGCTGGAACCGGCTGACCGCCAACTCCCACTCCCAGTCGACCTGGGTGGCCAACCCGCAGGCCACCATCATCCGCGGCGGCACCGGCGAGAACTACGGAATCCTCTACAACGACATCCACGCCGCCTACCAGAACGCGCTGCGGTGGTGGGTCACCGGTTCCACCGCACACGGCGACTGCGCCAGGAACATCCTCAACGCCTGGTCGGCCACGCTGACCGAGGTCACCGGGAACGCCGACCGGTACCTTGCCGCCGGCCTCTACGGCTACCAGTTCGCCAACGCGGCCGAGCTGATGCGCGGCTACTCCGGGTTCGACCTGGAGCGCTTCAAGCGCATGATGCTCAACGTCTTCTACCCGCTCAACGACCGGTTCCTCCGCGAGCACAACGACGCCTGCATCACCAACTACTGGGCGAACTGGGACCTGTGCAACATGAACTCGATCCTGGCGATCGGGATCCTGTGCGACGACGGCGCCAAGTACGACCAGGCCGTCAACTACTTCAAGAACGGCGCGGGCAACGGCGCCATCAGGAAGGCCATCCCCTTCGTCTACGACAGCGAGGGGCTCGCCCAGTGGCAGGAGTCGGGCCGCGACCAGGGCCACACCGTCATGGGCATCGGGCAGATGGGCGCCTTCTGCGAGATGGCCTGGAACCAGGGCGAGGACCTGTACGGCTACGACAACAACCGCTTCATGAAAGCGGCCCAGTACGTCGCCAAGTACAACCTCGGTGAGAACGTCCCGTTCACCAAGTACACCTGGGGCACCGGCCAGAACTGCGCGTACAGCGAGCACACCGTGATCTCGTCCGCGAGCCGCGGGCAGCTCCGGCCGGTGTGGGAGATCCTCCACTACCACTACGTCAGGCGCCGGGGCCTGTCCGTGCCGTACATCTCCCGCATGGCGGCCCAGGTCTACCCCGAGGGCGGCGGCGGGGACTACGGCTCGACCAGCGGCGGCTACGACCAGACCGGCTTCGGCACGCTGATGTACGCGAAGTGACGCCCCGGACCCTGCCCTGACCCCCGGGGCAGGCGCAGGCCGCGGCACGCGCGCGTGGCGACCGCCCGTCGGCCACGCGCGCGTGCCGTCATCGTGGTGCCGGCTCCGGTCCGGGCACCGCATACCCTGGCGTGATGCAGGACGAGTACCGCACGGTGGCCCGCGAGGGCGTGCACGAGACCGAGATCAACCGCTCGCGCTTCCTGTGCGCGCTCGCGCCCGCGGCCACCGAGCAGGAGGCCCAGGACTTCGTCGCCCGCGTCCGCAAGGACCACGCCGACGCCACGCACAACTGCTACGCGTACGTCATCGGCGCCGACGCGGCCGTGCAGAAGGCCAGCGACGACGGCGAGCCCGGCGGCACCGCGGGCGTACCCATGCTGCAGATGCTGATGCGCCGCGACATGCGTTACGTCGTCGCCGTCGTCACCCGCTACTACGGCGGGGTCAAGCTCGGAGCGGGCGGGCTCATCCGGGCGTACGGGGGAGCTGTCGGCGAGGCCCTGGACGCCCTCGGCACGATCACCCGCCGCAGGTTCCGGCTGGCCACCGTGACGGTCGACCACCAGCGCGCCGGCAAGGTCCAGAACGATCTGCGCGCGACGGGACGCGAGGTGCGGGACGTCCACTACGGCGATGCGGTCACCATCGAGATCGGGCTGCCGGACGCCGATGTCGAGGCCTTCCGGGCCTGGCTCGCCGATGCGACGGCGGGCACAGCGGGCTTCGAGCTGGGCGGAGAGGCGTACGGGGACGCCTGAAGCGGTGACCGGCGGACCGGCCGGCGGGGCACTGCCCGGCGGACCGGCCGACCGAGGCAGTGTCCCCGGGACCGGCCGACCGCCTGGGCAGTGCCCAGCGGGCGGATCAGAGCGCGCCCAGAGCCCACGGTCCGGTGATCGCGAACGTGATGCCGGGGGTCTGGATGTTCACGAACAGCCAGTTGCCGTTCTTCGGCTCGAACACGGAGCCGGCCCACTCGGAGGCCCTGTGGTCCGCGGCCGGGACATCCTTGCCCGCAGTCCCGCCGCGCAGGTCGACGTTGTTGGTGGCGAAGCGGAAGATCTCGCCGTCCGTGGTCAGCCCGTGGACGTACTCCGTGCCGCCGCCGTCCTCGCACAGCACCAGGCCACCGCGGGGGCTGACGCACATGTTGTCCGGTGCGTTGAGCACGTCGGAGCCGGGTGAGGCGAAGAGGACACGGAACTCGTCGGTAGCCGGGTCGAGTTCGAAGACCTGGCCCTGGCGGGCGGGGCCACCGTCGGTCGTGATCACGTAGATGCGGTCGTTGCCGTACCAGGCGCCCTCGAGGCGGCTGAACACCGCGGCGCCGTTCGCCTGTGCCTGGAGGCGCACCGTGTCGGTCGCAGGGTCGACGTCGTCCACGGGCACCCAGGAGACGGTGCCGTACGCCTTCTCCCCGTCGAGGCGGGTGTCGTACTTCGTGGTGCCGATGCGCAGGGCCTCGAGACGGCCGCCCTTGGACAGGTCGCCCGGCACCGCCGGAACGAACCGGTACAGCGATGCGTCGCCGCGGTCCTCGGTCTCGTAGACGTAGCCGGTCGCCGGGTCGACGGCGACGGCCTCGTGGTTGAACCGGCCCATGGCCGTGTAGGGCTCCGGGTTGCCCTTGCCCTCCGAGGCCACCTCGAAGATGTAGCCGTGGCGCTTGCCGGCGGTCGTGGAGAAGGTCTCCTCGCAGGTCAGCCAGGTGTTCCACGGGGTGGGCCCACCGGCGCAGTTGCGGATGGTGCCGCCGAGGCTGCCGTAGGACTCCAGCCACTGCCCGGCGTCCGGGTCGAAGACCAGGGTGGTGGTTCCGCCGCCCGCCTCGGGGTTGTAGGCCGGGGCTGTGAAGGCGGGTCCGGCGCCGCGCTCGTGGTTGCGGACGAGGTGGACGCGGTCCCCGTAGCGGAAGGCCGCCATGCCGTCATGCGCTCCCGGGGTGCGCACCCCGTCGTCCATGAGGTCGTTCGTCCAGCCGTAGGAGATGTACTCGAACCCGCGCGGCAGCTGCAGCAGCTCCAGGCCGGTCGCCTGGTCCTTGACGGGGATCAGCGGGCCGTACCCGGCGTCGAATGCGTTCTTGACCGGCGCGGCTGCCGCCGTCCGTGCGGCAAGGGCCTGGAAGGGAACAGACGCGGCCGCGGCCACGGCAGCCCCGCGCAGGAGGGTACGTCGTTCGAAACCGGGACCGGTGGGTCTGCCGGCGGACGTGCCTGTCATGGGAGTCCTCTCGGTGCAGCGAGCCGGGGGGCGGCGGGAGTCACACTAGGAGCGAACTCTTCGTCCTTTCCCAACGGAAGATGAGCGTTGGGAGAACCTCTCTCAGTCACTGATCGGGGGACCGTTCAGGGCAGCACCGTCGGCGGAGTCCACGCGCAGACGGTCGTGGTCGCCCGGGGGTACAGCCGTGGTCCCGCGCCCGGTCGACGGGCGCGGGGCCGGGGTAGTGCGGGTGGGTCAGAGGGCTGCCGCCGCGCTGTGCAGGTTCTTGGCGGCCAGCGCGAGTCCTTCGGCCTGGGAGTAGGCGGCGTCCTCGTGCTCGATGTTCACGGCCATGTCCGGGTCGATCTCGGCGAGGGCGCGCAGGAAATCGGTCCAGAAGGGGACGTCGTTGCCGAGGCCGACGGCGACGAACTTCCACGCCGGGTTCTCCGGCCAGGCGTTGCACCAGAACCCGTAGCCGGTGGGCACCTTGCCGGGCGCGTCGGCGGGCACGCGCGTGAACGACGTGTCCAGCACGCCGCGGATGTCGGCGCCGGGGCAGAGCGTCGCGTCCTTCGCGGCGGCGTGGAACACCAGCGGCCCCAGCCACTTGATGGAGGCGACGACGTCCATGCCCTGCCACATCAGGTGGGAGGGGTCCATCTCGGCGCCGATGTTCGTGGCGCCGACCTCGTCGACGAGGCGCTTCAGGGTGACCGGGGAGAACACCACGTTGTGCGGGTGCATCTCGATGGCGACCCGGATGTCGTTCTCCCGGGCCAGCGCGTCGATCTCCTTCCAGAACGCGACGGCCACGCCCCACTGGTAGTCCAGGACGTCCATGTAGACGCCGTCCCACGGGTTCACGACCCATGAGGGGTACGTGGCGTCGGGGTCGGAGCCGGGGGTGCCGGACATGGTGACGACGTGCTTCACGCCGAGCAGGCCGGCGAGGCGGATGGTGCGGCGCAGGTCGTCGGCGTGCTTCGGGCCGACTCCGGGGAGCGGGTTGAGCGGGTTGCCGTTGCAGTTCAGCCCGGTCAGTTCCATCCCGCGGTCGGCGAAGGTGGCCAGGTACTCGTCGCGTGCGGTGGCCGAGGACAGCAGGAGATCGACCGGGCAGTGCGGGGAGGGGATGAAGCCGCCGGCGTTGACCTCCACCGAGGTCAGACCGTTCTCCTTCAGGATGTCGAGGGCGTCGGTGAGGGGCCGGTCGTGCAGGCAGGCGGTGTAGGCGCCGAGCTTGAGGGCCATGTGCGTACTCCTTGGGTGCGGGTGGTCAGGAGGCGGACGGAACCGGGGTGAGCGCGCCGCTGTTGCGGGAGGAGTCGACGACTGCCTGGATGATCTCCATGGTTCGCAGTGCGTCGGCGAACGTGGCGCAGGCCGGCAGCGGGTCGGCCAAGCCCGCGATCTGGTCGAGGAAGGCCCGGGCCTGGTAGGTGAAGTTGTCGGCGTTGCTGGCGCCCACACCCGGCGCCTCCATCGGGACCCCACCCGCGAAGTACGGCAGCTGCGGGCCGGCGATGATCTGACGGGCGCCGCGCGTACGGGCCTCGGGCTGGGCGTCGTCGAAGAGGTACTCGGCGGGCCGGTGCTGGTCGAACGCGGCCCGGCCGCCGAGGCCCAGGACGTCGAAGGAGAGCCCGTTGGGCAGGCCGAAGCCGGTTCGCGTCACCGAGAAGGTGCCGACGAGACCGGACTCGAAGCGGGCGGTGAAGGACGCGGTGTCCTCGTTCTCGACCTCGCCGACCTCGTCGGAGACGGGGGCCGCGTTGTGTCCGACGACCGCGCCCAGCGGCAGAGGCCGCTTGGGGATCTGCGTCGACAGCGTGGCACCGGAGACCATGGCGATGGACCCGGCGACGTACTCGGCGGCGTCGATGATGTGCGAGCCGACGTCCCCGAGCGCGCCGGAGCCGGGGCCGCCCTTGAACCGCCAGCTCAGCGGGCCGTTCGGGTCGGTCGCGTAGTCGCACCAGTACCGGCCGCTGAACAGCGTGAGGTCGCCCAGCTCGCCGCGCTGGACGTGGTCGCGGATCGCGGCGATGGCGGGGGAACGGCGGAAGGTGTACCCGACAGCGGTCACGACGTCGGCGGTGCGCTCGAGCTCGGCCATCGCGCGGGCGTCCTCGAGCGAACCGGCCAGCGGCTTCTCGCACAGCACGTGCTTGCCCGCGGCGACCAGCGCCTCCGCGATCGGGCGGTGCAACGCGTTGCCTACGACGATGCTGACGGCGTCGATCGTCGGGTCCTCGACGACGGCCTCCCAGCTCGGGAGTGCCTTCTCGTAGCCGTAGCGGCGGGCGGCGTCCTCGCCGAGTTCGACGTTGGCGTCGGCTATCGCGGCCAGGCGGACCGGCGGCAGGCCGGCACCGAAGACCGTGTTCACGTTGCGGTAGCCGGCGGCGTGGCTGCGGCCGGCCATACCGGCTCCGATCACCGCGACGGAGATGGGCTGGCTTGAGGTGGTCATGGGTGTGCCCTTCGGGGAGCGGACGGCAATGTCAGCTGGGGTGGGGAAGTTGAAGCGGGCGGTCGTCTGGTGGGGTGGGCTGGGCAAGCGTGTGGTGACGACCTTGGGGCGGGTGTTGCCAATGGGTTGTCAGTACTGGATGTCGCGGGCCGGTGAACGGCCACGCCGGCGAGGTACGTGCAGGGGTGGCCGCGCCCCGTCAAGACCAGCTGGCCAGGCACTCGTTGATCTTCTCGCGCATGAACACCGAGGACTCCTTGGCCAGTTCCTCCCACGCGAAGACGCAGGCGGTCAGCGTGCCGTCGAAGCCGTTCGCGCGCAGTTCGCGGAAGAGCTCGTCGAAGTCGACCTCGCCCTGGCCGATGTCGAGGTGCTGGTGGATGCGGGCCTGGGTACCGGGCGGGTTGAGGATGTAACGGTTGCCGGAGGACGCTGTGTGGTCGAACGCGTCGGCCAGGTGGACGTGGGTCAGCAGGTCGCCCGCGTACTTGATGATGCCGGGGGCGTCGTTGCCGATGTGGAAGGTGTGCGGGGCGCAGTACAGGAAGCTGACGTTGGGGTGGTTGATGCCCCGGATGAGGTTGACCGCGTCGTAGCCGTTCTCGATGAAGTCGTCCGGGTGCGGTTCCAGGGCGAGGCGGATGCCCTCGCGCTCGAACAGCGGCAGCAGTTCGTCCAGGGACTTCCAGAACTGGGCCTCGCTGCGGTCGGGCTCCTCCGGCCGGCCGTTGAACTCGGAGATCATGCTGTCCACCCCGAGGTCGGCAGCTATCTGGATGGCGCGCTTCCAGTACCGTACGGCGGCCTGCCGGGCGTCCTCGTCGGGGCCGGACCAGCGGAACAGAGGCAGGAGTGAGGAGATGCCGACGCCCGCCGCTTCCAGGGCCTTGCGGAACTTCCGTACGGTGGCGTCGTCGACGCGCGGGTGCCGGAAGAACGGGATGAAGTCCTCCCGGGGTGACAGTTCGATCCACTCGTAGCCCAACTCCGAGACCACCGCGGGCAGTTCGAGCAACGGAACATTGCGGATCATGTACGGGTCGAGGGCGATCTTCACGAGGGGGTGCCTTCCGGTGTGTCCAGGGGATGCGGGTGGCTGATGTGTTCGCCGGTGTCAGGAGGCGCCTTCCGAGGGCGCCGCTACGGGGCCGTGGGGTCTTCCTCCTCGGGGAGCCCCTCGACGTCGACGCCGCGGACCTGTGCCAGCTCGTGTTTGAGGGCGGCGGTGGGCTCGTCGAGGATGAGGACGCAGGCGCCGAAGTAGACGGAGCGGGCGATGGCGACGCACTGGCGCCGGCCGCGGGCCGGCAGCCTGCGCCCCAGGGACCGCTGGGCGGTGCGGCTGTCCTTGGGGGCGGCCGGCGAGGCCGGCGACGAGGGACTCGTCGCCGGTGCCGTTGCTTGGGTCATCGTCATCACCGGGTGCCCTTCGCGGCGAACTCGGCGACGGTGTCGACGTTGCTCTTGTCGACGAACGCCGGACCGGTGAAGACGGGGGCCTCGCCGCCGCCCACGTAGTTGCCGTTGTTCTTGTAGAGCCACAGCGAGTCGACCGCCAGGTAGCCCTGCAGATAGGGCTGCTGGTCCACGGCGAACTCGATGTCGCCGTCCTTGATGGCGCTCACCAGGTCCTTGTTGAGGTCGAAGGTGGAGACCTTCGCCTTGCTGCTGGCGTCCGACACCGACTCGACGGCCGTCAGTGCGAAGGGCGCGCCCAGCGTGACCACCTGGTCGATGGAGGAGTCCTGCTTGAGCTTGGCGGTGATGGTGGACTTGGTGGCCGGCATGTCGTTGCCGTTGACGTAGAGGTTCTCCACCTTGCCCTTGAAGGTCTTCTTCACACCGGCGCAGCGCGCCTCCAGGCCGACGTGCCCCTGGACCTGGACGACACAGATCGCGTTCTTCGCCCCGGTCTCGTTGAGCTTCTCGCCGAAGGCCTCGCCGGCGACGGACTCGTCCTGCCCGAAGAACTCCAGCAGCCCCTGGTCCTTCCACTGGTCCATACCGGAGTTGAAGCCCACGACGGGGATGCCCGCCTTGTGCGCCTTGGCGATGGCGTCCTTCAGGGCGTCCGGCTTGGCGAGGGTGACCGCGATGCCGTCGACCTTCTGGTCGATGGCGTTCTGGATCAGGTTGGCCTGGCCGCCCGCGCTCTCGTCGTTGGAGTAGATCAGCTTGACGTTGTCCTTGGCCGCGGCGGCCTGGGCGCCCTTGCGGATGATGTCCCAGAAGGTGTCGCCGGAGGGCGCGTGCGTGACCATCGCGATCGTCATGCGCGGGGTGTCGGCCTTGCCGGCGGAGACGTTGTCCGCGGCCTCCTCGGCCTTCTTGCCGCCGGAGTCGCTGGAGCAGCCCGCGAGGGTCAGGGCGGCCGCCGCGGTCACGGCCACGACGGGGGCGATTCTGCGGGAACGGGGACTGGGTGTGTGCTTCATGGCTTTGTGCACCTCACTGTGCGACTGGGAGGGGGAAGTGGATCGGCACTGTGCGACTGGGAGGGGGAAGTGGGTCGGCGGCCGCTGGGTCGGGGACGGAGCGGTCGCGACGGCTGCGGTCAGGGTCGCGGCACGTTCCTGAGCAGGCTGAATGCGGTTCTGCCAGTCTCAGAAGCGGATGGCGGCGCAGGTAGGCAGGGTGGCTCGGCAGCCGCTCGGGCGTGCGCGGCCGGACATGCCGACGCCGATGACGCCGACCCCGATCGACTGCGTCCCCACTGAGGCTCCTCTCCGGCGCACAAGGCGCTCTGGCAGGGGAGTCGGAGAGCGCGAGCCGTAAGGTGTCGCACTCCCCGAGCTGGCTTCGTTGGAACAACAGGACAATTTAAAGCGCTTTAAGTTCTGGTACTATCGGCTCGTTTCGTGAGCGTGTCAAGGGTGTTGCGCGAGGAGATCTGCCGGGAGGTGTACGTGGACGACGACGGTTCCGAGCGTCGCCGGAACGGCACCAACAAACGCCCGCGGCTCGAGGACGTGGCCGCCCGCGTGGGCGTGTCCACCGCGTCCGTCTCCCTGGTGCTGCGCGGTGTTCCCGGTCCCAGCGAGCGCACCCGGCAGAGTGTCCTGAAAGCCGCCGCCGAGCTCGGCTACCGGGTCGACCGTACCGCCAGCATGCTGGCCAGCAGGCGCACCCGGCTGCTCGGCGTCATGGTGGACATCCACAGCCCCTTCCACGCCGAACTCGTCGAGCATCTGCACACGGCCGCCGAGCAGGTCGGCTACGACCTCGTACTCAGCACCCAGACCCGCACCCGCGACGAGCACAGCGCCGTCGAGACACTGCTGGCCTTCCGTAGCGAGGCGCTGATCCTGCTGGGCCCGACCGCCCCCGCCGACACGCTCGCCGCCCTGGACCGCAAGGCCCCCGTGATCACCGTCGGCCGCCGGATCGCCGACACCGGCCTGGACGTCGTCCGCACCGCGGACGATGACGGCGTGGGCCAGATCGTCGACCACCTGGTCGGCCTCGGTCACCGCGAGATCGTCTACGTCGACGGAGGCAAGGGCGTCATCGCCACCGACCGGCGTCGCGGCTACCGCACGGCCATGCGCCGCCACGGCCTGGACGAGTACATCCGGGTCCTGCATGGCGACAACACGGAAGCGGCCGGCGAACGCGCCGCCCGCCACCTCCTCGATGGCCAGGGCCTGCCCACCGCCGTCGTCGCGTTCAACGACCAGTGCGCTATCGGGGTCCTGGCCGCCCTTTCCCGTGCCGACATCGCCGTCCCAGGCCGGGTGTCCGTGGTCGGCTACGACGACGACACCCTCTCCCGGCTCAGCTGCTTCAACCTGACCACCGTCAGCCAGGGCGCCCGGGAGCAGGCCCGACATGCGGTGGCCGCCGCCGTCGAACGCCTCGACCAAGGCCGCAGCGAACCCCGCGAGGTCGTCCTCACCCCGCACCTTGTCGTACGCGGCACCACAGCCGAGCCCGCCTGAGCCCATGACATCTACCGCGGGAGATCGTGAATGCGATCCTGTACGTCAGCACCGGGATCCCGTGGGAGTACCTGCCGCACGACTTTCCGCCGTACGAGACCGTCTGGCGAGGCGACCACCCTCTAGCTCGCCCCGGCGTTGCGCCCTCGCCTTCGGCCGTGGCCGGGTGGTGTGTCAGGTCACGAGCCGGAGGACTTCGGCCAGGCCCCGCTCACCGGTGCGCTGTTCGGCCGGGAGGATATAGGCGCGCAGGCCGCAGGCGGTGGCGCCGCCGTCCCGTACCGGGTTGTCCCCGACCATGAGCGTGGCACGGGGATCGGTGCCGAGGTCCGCGCACGCCTTGAGGAACAGTTGGGGGTCGGGCTTCTCCCGGCCCACCTCACAGGAGATCACGCACGCGTCGACCAGGTCCTCCAGCCGGGAGTGGGCCAGGTGGACCCGCAGGTCCCAGGCGAAGTCGCTCACGATCCCGATGCGCAGGCCGCGGGCGCGCAATGCGCGCAGCGTGGGTTCGGTATCGGGGTAGGGCAGCCAGGCGTCGGGTGCGGTGAGTTCCCGGTAGGCCATCTCCTCGACGCCTCGCAGGAAGTCCACGTGCCCCCACCATCCCCGCATGGCGAGGCGATGCCGTTCGGGAGACAGGTCGCGGCCCTCCTGCAGCGCGGCGACGGCGGGCAGCCGGAAGGCGTCTAGCAACTGCCGCGAGATCTCGGCCACGGCGCCGGCCTCCTCCAACATGGCCCCACGGTCGCAGGCGCCGCCGACCCGCCGCAGCCACGTCTCCAGGTCGATCATTTGGAAGATCGTGTTGCTGAAGTCGAACAGTACGGCTTCGACCCGCGGTACCGGAGCGGCCATCTCCGCGGCGGTGGGGCGGTAGGCGCTGGGGGTTTCGAACAGGGCATGTATCACGGGGAGTGGTCTCCGGGGTCGACTGCTTCCACGGGTATACCGAAACCGCGGATGGCCGCGATCTCCGCGTCGGGGGTGCTGGTGTCGGTGATGACCGCGTCGTAGTCGGCCACGGTGCCGTACGCGTGGGTGGCGGTCTTGCCGAATTTCGAGTGGTCCACGAGGAGCAGGGCCTGGTCGGCGGAGGCAAGCATGGCCAGCTTGACCTCGACGTACTCGCTCAAGGGATGGAAGAGCTGGCCCGAAAGGACAGCCGTGGCGGACATGAGCGCGAGATCGGCGCGGATGCGGGAGAGGGTGCGGGTGACCTGGGGGCCCGTGCAGGAGTTGAAGTCGCCGTGGTAACGCCCGCCGAGCAGGGTGACGTCCACGCCCTGGGCCGACCCCAGACGCTGCGCCAGGCCGACCGAGTTGGTGATGACGGTGATCTGGTCGAGCTGTGCGAGGGCGGGGGCCAGGGGGAAGAGGGTGGTGGAGTCGTCCATGAGTACCGTGCTGCCGGGCCTGATGCGGCCGATCGCCGCGTGACACACAGCGGCCTTCGCAGAGATGGCGGTGCTCTCACGGAAGCGGGTCGCTGTTTCCATGGTGACCGCGGGGAAGGCGACTGCCCGGCCGCGTTCCTTGCGGAGCAGGGAACGCTGGGCGAGGTCGTCGAGGTCGCGGTGCATCGTCATGAGGCTGACGCCGAAGAGGTCGGCGAGATCGTCGATGCGGGTCTCGCCGTGTTCGACGACATGTCGCATGACGGCCTGACGCCGTTCCTCCACAGCGGCCTGCGACGACCGTGTCCTGGCGGGCACTGCGGCTCTCCCTTGTCTCCGTGTCCTCTGTGTCGCGCGGCTGGGGGCGGGCCGTGCTGTGACAACCTCTCGGTCCGGGGTTGACGGCCGAGGCTTCGACCTCGAAGTCTCGCATACGGGCCGGGAGGCGTCGGGAGTCGTCCGTCCATGGCGACCGGCCTTCGCCCGGCCCGGCAGACTACGCCACTCCCCGTCGGGGGGCGCTATGGCGCTTCCACCGTGACCAGGACCTTGACGTGGTCCGGGGCGATCGATGCGGCGAAGGCCTTGGCCGCCTCCTCCAGGGGGAAGGTGGCGGTGACGATCTCGTCGGTGTCGACGGCGCCGGAGGCGAGCAGGGCGATGGCGGTGCGGTAGTCGTCGGCCGTGTACATCAGCGTGCCCTCGATACGGATCTCGCGGTCCTGGACGAGGTCGAGGCGGATCGGGGTGGTTCCGGCGGCGCCCACGCCGACGACGATGATCGTGCCGCCCTTGGTGACCAACTCGGTGGCCTGCGCCATCGACTGCTCGCGTGCCACGCAGTCGAAGACCACGTCGGCCGGTCCGCCGAGCGCCTCCCGGGCACGGTCGGCGAGGTCGGGGGCGTCGGCGGGCAGGGCGGCGTCGGCGCCGAGGCGCAGGGCGCGGTCCCGCTTGCCCGGCAGCAGGTCTGTGAGGGCGATCTTCGCGGCGCCCGCATGTCTGGCGGCGGCGAGGACGAGCAGGCCGATGGGTCCGGCGCCGAGGACGACCACCCTGCGCCCGGTGAGGTCGCCGGCCTTGGCCACGGCGTGCACCGGGGTGGCCAGCGGCTCGACGAGAGCGGCCTCGATGTCGGTCATGCCCTCGGGGATGCGGTGGACGCGGTCGGCGGAAATGCTGAACAGGTCCGTCATGGCGCCGGGGGTCTGGCAGCCGAACACCTTCAGCTCCTGGCAGATGTTGTAGCGGCCGGAGCGGCACTGGGGGCACTGCCCGCAGTAGAGGTTCGGCTCGATGATCACCCTGTCGCCCGGGGCGAACCCATCGGCGTTCGGGCCCGCGGCGGCGACGACGCCTACCGCCTCGTGCCCGGGACGGTAGGGCAGGGGCATGAAGGGATGGTGGCCGAGGGCGGCGTGCGTGTCGGAGCCGCAGACACCCACCACGGTGGTGCGGACGAGGAGTTCGCCGTCGCCGGCCACTGGCGCGGGTATCTGCTCGACGGTGATGTCGTCGATGGACCGGACGAGTACGCGCCGGATCTGCTGGGACATGGGGTGGTGCTCCGTTCGGGTGTGGTCGGGCGAGGCGGGGCGGGGCCGGAAGCCGCGTACGGGGAGGCGTACCGCGGTGCCTATGAGTCCAGAAGGCCGGGCTGGATCTGGAGCTTGCGTCCGACACCTGCCTGGAAGCGGGTGATCGCGTCGGGGAACGACGCCAGCGGGAGGCGGTCACTGATGAAGACGTCCGGGTCGATGAGGCCGGTGGCGAAGAGATCGGCGGCGCGCTCGAAGCTGTGCAGGACGGCCATGGAGCCGGTGATCGTGATCTCCTGGTTGTAGATCCTGTACGGCTCGACGGTGGCCTGGGTGGCGTAGTCGGCCACGCCGAACTGCAGGTACATGCTGCCCTTGCCGACCCGGCCGAGGGCGTCTTGGATGGCCTTGGCGTTCCCGGTTGAGTCGATGACCAGATCCCATCCGTACGTCGGCCGGTCGAGCTCGTCGGCGGACGCTGCACTGGAGGAACAGCCCAACTGTCGTGCCGTCGCCAGGCGTTCGGCGTTGATATCGACGACGTCGACGCTTGCGGCGCCGGTGGCCTTGGCGAGCTGGAGCATCATCAGACCCATGGTCCCGGCGCCGTAGATGAGGACGCGGGAGGCGAGGCGGGTCCGCAGGATGTCGTAGCCGTGTACGGCGCAGGACAGCGGTTCGATCAGGGCCGCGTCCTCAGTCCGTACACCATCGGGCAGGACCGTGCAGTTGGCGACCGGGGTGGCCACGAACTTGATGGGCAGCTTCGGCGTGAACTCCCCTTCAAGAATGTGCAGATCGGTGCCGCACAGTCCGCAGGCCGCGACCGCGACGACGACCTCCCGCGGGCCGGGGGCCGGATCGTCGATGGTGGTGATCTCGATGGCGCCGGGCTGGGTGATGACGGCCGCTTTCACTTCACGGCTCCCAGGGAGAGGCCGCGGACCAGCTTGTCCTGGGCGGCGAAACCGGCGATGAGGACGGGCAGGGACACCAGCGTGGCCGCCGCGCACAGCCGGGCCAGGAACAGGCCTTCGTTGGTGATGAAGCCGACGAGGAACACGGGCGCGGTGGACGCCTGCGTCGCGGTGAGGTTGACGGCGAACATGAACTCGTTCCAGCTGAAGATGAAGCAGATCAGTGAGGTGGCGGCGAGTCCGGGCATGGCGACCGGTGCGACGACCCGCCACAGTACGGTGAGCAGATTGGCGCCGTCGACCTCGGCCGCCTCCAGGATCTCCTTGGGGACCTCGGCGAGGAACGAGCGCATCATCCACACCGCGATCGGGAGGTTCATGGCGGTGTAGAGGACGACCAGCGTCCACACGTTGTCCAGCATCCCGACCTGCTTGACGATCATGTACACCGGCAGCAGAGCCGCGATGGCCGGGAGGAACTTGGTGGACAGGAAGAAGAACATCACGTCGGTCCACTTCTCGACCGGCTTGATGGACAGCGCGTAGGCCGTCGGTACCGCCAGGGCGAGCACCAGCAGCGTCGAAAGGACGCTGGCCATGGCCGAGTTGAGGAGGAAGGGGGTGATGTCCCGGCTGAACAGTGTTTCGTACTGCTCGAAGGTGAACGGGGCGAAGGGGGTCGGCGGGTTGGTCGCCGCGTCCGCCTCCTGGTGGAAGGAGGTGAGCACCATCCATGCCACCGGCGCGAAGAAAGCCAGAGTGGCAAGCCAGGCGACAAAGGTCCACAGCGGTGACAGTCGTGGCGCACCGCCTTGGTCGTCCTGACGGCGCAGGAGCTTCTTGAGCCTTCCCCCGGGGGCGTCGACTGCTGCGTGAGCGGTCATCGGGATACCTCCTCGCGGAACAGTGACGCGATGGTGCGCAGCGCGAAGGTCGCGATCACGATCGAGCCGAGCACGACGACGACACCGGCGGCGGCCGCCTCGCCGTACTCGTACTTGCGGAACATGGTCAGGTAGATCTCGTAGGGCAGGTTGGTCGTTTCCGAGCCGGGGCCGCCCTGGGTGATGGTGTAGACCGCGTCGAAGGTCTGCACGACGTAGATCGTGCCGAGCAGGATGCCCAGCTCGAGGTACTGCCGCAGGTGCGGCAGGGTGATGAAGCGGAAGGTCGCCAGTGGCGATGCCCCGTCGACCTTTGCCGCCTCCAGAACGTCACCGGGCTGCGCCTGCAGGCCGGCCAGGAGGATCAGCATCATGAACGGGGTCCACTGCCAGACCAGCGAGATCACTACGGCCGGCATGGGGTAGGAGGACACCCAGTCGACGGTGGGGCCGTGGGCGGCTCCGAAGAACTGGTAGACGGCGTTGAGTGTGCCGTTGAGCAGTCCGTAGTCGGGGTTGTAGATGGCGTGCTTCCACAACAGCGCCGATGCGACCGGCATGACGAGGAACGGGGCTATGAGCAGGGTGCGCGCCAGCCCTCGGCCGGCGAACCGGCGGTCGAGCAGCATTGCCAGACCGAGTCCGAGAACCACGCTGATGAGCACCACCGACGCGGTGAGCACGACGGTGTTGAGCACCGCAGTGCGCAGCCGCTCGTCGGTGAAGACGAACGAGTAGTTGGACAGACCGGTGAAGTGCCGGTCTCCCGGCTCGAGGATGTTCCACTGGAAGGTGGAGATGACGAGCGTGGCCACGAACGGCAGCTGCGTGACGACGACGGTGAAGATCAGCGCCGGCAGCAGCGGTATGCGCCGCTTCCACTTGGCTGTGCCGGTGCGCGTCCGCGGGCGGACGGGCGGCGGTGCCGTCTTGGGTTCAACGGTGAGCGTGGTCATGAACTTTCCTCTGCCGGATGGGGGTACCTCCCAGGCCCGCCCTTAAGGCACTGGGGGAGGCCGGGGGTCGGTGGAGCGGTGCCCGGTCGGCTGCCGAGGCCGGCCGGGCATGGAAGGTCACTTGTGCTTCTTGGCGACTTCCTCGGCGAGCTTCTGGCCGTCGTTGAGCGCCTTGTCCACGCTGGTCTTGCCGGCGATGGCCGCGGATATCTCCTGGGTCACCTTGGTTCCCAGGTCCTGGAATTCGGGGATGGCCACGAACTGGATGCCGACGGTCGGCCTGGGCTGGACGCCCGGGTTGGTCGGGTCGGCCTGCTCGATGGACTTCAGGGTGATGTCACCGAATGCCGAGGCGGCCTTTTTGTACTCGGGGATCTCGTAGGTGCTGGCCCGCTTGCCGGCGGGAACGCGCGCCCAGCCGAGCTCCTCGCCGACCAACTTCTCGTACTTCTTGCTGGAGGCCCAGAGCATGAACTTCGAGGCGGCGTCGGCCTTCTTCGTGGTCTTCGGCATCGCCCACGCCCAGGCCCACAGCCAGCCGCTGCTCTTCGTCTCCGCCACAGGCGCGTACGCGTAACCGACCTTGCCGGCCACCTTGCTGGACTTGGCGTCCTCCAATGACCCGGCCGCACTGGTCGCGTCGTACCACATCGCGACCTTGCCCTGGCTCATGGCGTTCAGGCACTCGGTGAACCCGGCCTGGGGGGCACCCGCCTCACCATGCTTCTTGACCAGGTCGACATAGAAGTTCGTCGCCTTCTTGAACTCAGGGCTGTTGACCTGAGCCTTCCAGTCCTTGGTGAACCAGGTGCCGCCGAAGGTGTTGACCACGGACGTCAGCGGTGCGCCGAGCTCACCCCAACCGGGCAGGCCGCGCAGGCAGATGCCCTTCATCCCGGGGCGGGCGCCGTCGACCTTGGCGGCGATGTCGGCGACCTGCTGCCACGTCGGCCTTTCGGGCACCGTGATGCCCTTCTCCTTCATGACGTCCTTGTTGTACATGAGGAAGGAGGACTCACCGTAGAACGGCAGCGCGTAGAGCTTGCCGTCTTCGCCGGACAGGGACTGCACCATCGGCTTGAGCAGGTCGTTCTTGTCGAAGCTGGAGTCCTTGTCGGCGTAGGACCCCAGCTCGTGCAGCCAGCCGTTCTTGTTCCAGATGGGCACTTCGTAGGCACCGATGGTGGCGACGTCGTACTGGCCGGCCTGGGTGGCGATGTCCTGGGTGACTTTGTCGCGCAGCTCGTTCTCGGGAAGGATCGTGAAGTTCACCTTGATGCCGGTGTCCTTGGTGAACGTGTCCTTCGTCAGCTTCGCGATGTCCTCCATCTGCGGATTGCCGACCATCAGCACGTTGATGCTCTCGCCCGTGCCGCTGCCACCTCCGCCCCCTGCCCCGGCGCAACCGGTGGCCAGGACGCCGACAACTGCTATGCCCGCGATGAGGGTCTGTCTGGTCGATGGCATGGCGAGGTCCTCTTTCTCTGAGCGGTACCGATGGGTACGGGGAGACGAGCGGTACGGAGCGGTGGGGCGAGATAGTCCGAGATAGTCACAGGACGCATGCCGCACGCCGCGTGCACGGCGGCCGTACGGACATGCGGCGCCAGTCCTCGGGAGAGGCAGGCGCGAAGCCGACGGGGAGAATTGTTAGCAGAAGCAGTCCGCTCTGTTAACACTTCTTGCGAGATATTTCTCGGGAACCTATGGTGAGCCGACCCCACGGAGGGCGCCGAACCGCAGTCGGCCCCGCCCGTGTCTGCACCCCTGCCACGGAGAACAGATGATCACTGTTGTCGGAGAGAGCCTCGTCGATCTGGTACGCCCCGCCGGGGCCACCCGGGACCCCAGCGCACACCCAGGCGGCTCCCCGGCCAATGTCTCCGTCGGCCTCGCCCGGCTGGGCACACCGGTCACCCTGGTCACCCACTTCGGTGAGGACGACCACGGCCAACTACTCCACGAGCATCTGACCGACTCCGGAGTGTCGGTGCGACGGGTGCCCGGCAGCCCCCGCACCAGCACGGCGACCGCTGCCCTCGACGAGCATGGCGCTGCACACTACGCCTTCCGGCTCACCTGGGACCTGCCGGAGCCACCCGAACCGGCGGCCGGGACCAGATGTCTGCATACAGGGTCGCTCGCCACCTCACTGGACCCGGGCGCCGGAGTCGTCGAGAAACTGCTGGCCCGGCAGCGGTCCGAGGGAGCCGTCACTATCAGTCTCGATCCCAATGTCCGCCCTGTACTGCTGCCCTCGCGGGAACAGGCACGCTCCCGCACCGAGTTCCAGGTCGGCCTCGCCGACATCGTCAAGGTCAGCGAAGAGGATCTCGCGTGGCTGTACCCCGGGCGCGCACCGGAGGAGATCGCCACATCCTGGCAGCGCACCGGTCCCGCCCTGGTCGTGGTGACCCTCGGTGCCGCCGGCAGCCTGGCCGTCACCCGTGACGGCATCATCCGCCGCCCCGCCCCCGCCGTCAGCGTCGCGGACACCGTCGGGGCGGGCGACTCCTTCACCGCCGCCATGTTGCACCGGCTGTACGACGCCGGGCTCCTCGGCGGCGATCGCCGCGCCGCTCTGCACGGCATCGGCCGCGAGGACGTAACCCGGCTCCTCGACCTGGCGGCGACCGCGGCCGCCATCACGTGCACGCGCTTCGGCGCTGAGCCGCCGACGCTGCCGGAGCTGCGCGCCGCGACCGACGGCGATGACGCGGCCTGCCCGACGCCATCGCCATCCCAGGCGTCTGCCGCCCCGCCCGGGACGCCCTCTTGATGGACAGCAGGATGCCGCGGTGCATTGCCCGCGCGCACAACGGCACCCTCTGCGTCCACGTAAGCCACCGGGACCGCTGACTTCACCGGCATCTGGGCCCTGCCGCCCGGCGGCACGCCGCACCGTATCGCCGTCTCCCCGCTGACGGCCTGCCCAACGGACTCACCCGGGCCGGCTCGCCGGTGGCGCGTCCCTGTGGAGGTCTCCCGCCGGCTGGGGCACTCGACGATCCATATCACCGCTGACCTCTACGGCCACTTGAACGGTCATCCGACTCCCCACGCGGGTGGCAAACTAAGGTCCGTGGTGGACGCGGTGTCCGCCGGCACCGGCGTGGTGGGTGTCGACAAGGGTGCCCCCTGCTGGTTCGTGCCGATTACGGGGCTGAGGAGCGGTGAACATGCAGGTCGGAGCGGTGCTGTGAGAATCCTGCACACCTCCGACTGGCACCTCGGCCGGGCGTTCCACCGCGTGAGCATGCTCGGTGCCCAGGCCGAGTTCATAGGCCACCTCGTCGCCACTGTCCGTGAGCGCGACGTGGACGCGGTGGTCGTGTCGGGAGATGTGTACGACCGGGCGGTGCCGCCGCTTGCCGCCGTCGAGCTGTTCGACGACGCACTGCACCGGCTCGCGGAGCTGGGCGTGCCCACCGTGATGATCTCCGGCAACCACGACTCCGCGCGCCGCCTCGGTGTCGGTGCCGGGCTCATAGGCCGTGCCGGTATCCATCTGCGCACCGAGCCCGCCGCCGTCGGGACTCCCGTGGTCCTCGGCGACGACCACGGGGACGTGGCGTTCTACGGACTGCCGTATCTTGAACCTGCCCTGGTCAAGGACGAGTTCGGGGTGGAGAAGCCCGGTCATGAAGCGGTGCTGGCGGCCGCCATGGACCGGGTGCGCGCCGATTTCGCCAGCCGCGCGCACGGCACGCGGTCCGTCGTCCTCGCACACGCCTTCGTCACCGGCGGCGCGGCCAGCGACAGCGAGCGCGACATCACCGTCGGGGGTGTAGCCGCCGTGCCGTCCGGGGTCTTCGACGGCGTCGACTATGTGGCGCTCGGGCATCTGCACGGAAGCCAGACCATCACCGAGCGCGTGCGCTACTCGGGATCCCCCCTTCCGTACTCCTTCTCGGAGGCCGACCACCGCAAGAGCATGTGGCTCGTCGACCTCGGGCCGGACGGCGAGCTGGACGCCGAGCGCATCGACTGCCCGGTGCCGCGGGCGCTCGCCCGCATCCGGGGGCCGCTGGAGGAGTTGCTCGAGGACCCGCGGCTCGCCCGCTACGAGGGGGCGTGGGTCGAGGCCACCCTCACCGACGCCGTGCGCCCGGCCGAGCCCATGGCCCGGCTCACCGAACGCTTCCCCCACACCCTCAGCCTGGTCTTCGAGCCCGACCGGGCCCCCGAGGACCGGGACGTGTCGTACGGGCAGCGCCTCAAGGGGCGCGGCGACCAGCAGATCGCGGAGGACTTCGTGGCCCATGTGCGCGGCGCGGGACCGGACGAGCGGGAACGCGAGGTGCTGCAGGACGCGTTCGACGCCGTGCGCGCCGAGGACGCGAGCCTGCAGGAGGGCGTGCGCGGGCGCCAGGACGACCACGGCAGGGGCAAGAACCTGCGTGAGGTCGCCCGGTGAGGCTGCATCGGCTGCGAATGACGGCCTTCGGGCCCTTCGGTACCACTCAGCAGGTCGACTTCGACGACCTGTCGACCGCCGGGCTGTTCCTGCTGCACGGACCGACCGGCGCGGGGAAGACGTCCGTTCTGGACGCCGTGTGCTATGGGCTGTACGGCTCGGTACCGGGCGCCCGGCAGAGCGCCGGCCAGGGGACGAACCTGCGCAGCGACCATGCGGCGCCCGCCACCCGCACCGAGGTGTGCCTCGAACTCACCGTCGCCGGGCGCCGGCTGGAGATCACCCGGCAGCCCCCGTGGGAGCGCCCGAAGAAGCGCGGCACCGGCACCACCACCGAGAAGGCCCAGAGCTGGCTGCGCGAGTACGACGCCGTGGCGGGGTCCTGGAAGGACCTGAGTCGCTCCCACCAGGAGATCGGCGAGGAGATCAGCCAGCTCCTCGGTATGAGCAAGGAGCAGTTCTGCCAGGTCGTGCTGTTGCCGCAGGGTGACTTCGCGCGCTTTCTGAGGGCCGACGCGGAGGCGCGCGGCAAGCTGCTCGGGCGGCTCTTCGACACCGGCAGGTTCGCCGCGGTCGAGCAGCGCCTGGCCGAGCGGCGGCGTGGTGCTGAGGCCGAAGTACGCGAGGGTGACACGCAGTTGCTGGCCGACGCCCATCGTATGCAGCAGGCCGCGGGAGACACCGTGGAGCTGCCGCTGCCCGACCTCACGCCCGGAGATCCGGGTCTTGCCGAGGCCGTACTGGCCTGGGCCGCCGTCGCTCGCGCCGACGCCCGTGAGCGGCTCACCATCGCGCATACCGCCCTGTCGGCCTCCGAGTCGGCGGGGGCCGTGGCGCAGCGGCAGCTCGCCGACGCCCGGGAAGTGGCCCGGCTGCAGCGTCGGCTCGCCGAGGCGCGCGAACGCTCCGAGCGACTCGACGCGCGTGCCGACGAGTACCGCATGCACCGGGCCCGGATGGAGCGTGCCCGCAAGGCCGAGTCCGTGGCTCCCGCCCTGGACCTGCGCGAGGCCGCCGAGCGCGAGCACCGTCGGGCCGCTGCGGAAGAGGCACGCGCGCGTGGCGCACTGCCCGAGATGTTCGCGGACGCCAGTGCGTCGGGGCTCGCGGCCGCCGCCCGCAAGGCCGCGGAGGAGCTGGGCGGCCTCGAATCGGCACGTCGAGCCGAGCGCCGACTCGCCGAACTGGCCAGCGAGCGCGCCGAACTGGACCGCCAGGAGCGCGCCGACGAGGACTTCCTCCAGGACGCGGCAGGCTGGCTCGCCGCATGGGAGGAGACACGCGCCGCCCTCCAGGCGCGTATCGACTCCGCCCAGGAGGCGGCAACGCGCGCCGAGCACTTCGCCGGGCGGCTCGAGCCGGCTCGGGACAGGCTGGCCGCCGCCCGGCGCCGCGACCAGCTCTCCGCCGAGGCCACCGAGGCATACGAGCAGTCGATGACCGCACGCGAGCGTGCCACGGCCGCCCATGAGAACTGGCTGACGCTCAAGGAACAGCGCCTCCAGAACATCGCAGCCGAGCTCGCCGCGAACCTCACCGAGGGTGCGCCGTGCGCCGTCTGCGGCGCCACCGAACACCCGGCGCCCGCCCCGAAGGCCGCCGGCCACGTCGACCAGCAGGCCGAGGACGCCGCGCTGGCCGCCCACCGCGACGCCGACGATGCCCGCGCCGAAGCCGAGCAGCGGCTGAGTGTCGTACGGGCACAGCTCGCCGCCGCCACGGAGGCCGCCGGCGAGGCGCCCACAGCCCAACTCGCCGAGGTCTACGGGGACTTGCAGCGGCAACAGGCCGAGGCGCGTGATGTCGCGTCCGGGCTGCACGCGGCCCGCGAGGCACTCGACCAGGCCGAGCGCGAGCACGAGCGCAGGCTCGGGGCCGGCCAGGAGGCCGGGCAGCGTGCCGCGTCGCGTGCCTCCCGGCGTGAGCTCCTCGATCGTGAAAGGGCCTCGCTGGAGGACGAGTTGGCGCAGGCGCGGGGTGCCGCGGTCAGCGTCGCGGCCCGGGCCGCCCAGCTGGAACGGCAGGCGGCGATGCTGACCCAGGCCGCCGAAGCCGCCAGGATCGCCGAGGACACCGCCCAGCGACGCAAGGACGCCGACGCGCGACTCGCCGACGCTGCCTTCCGGGCCGGGTTCGACACGCCGGAAGCCGCGGCGGCCGCCCTGCTCGACGACGCGGGGCACCGCGAGCTCCAGCACCGGATCGACGCCTGGCAGCAGGAGGATGCGGCGGTACGTGCGGTCCTCGCGGAGCGCGACACGGCCGCGGCCGCGCAGCTGCCGCCTGCGGACGTCCGGGCCGCCGAACAGGCCGCCGACCTCGCCGACCGGCGGGTGCGCGACGCCGCGTCCGCGCGGGACGCGGCCGCGCGGCGGTGCGCCGAACTCGACCGGTTGTCGGCGAGATGCGCGGGCTCGGTCCGCCGATTGGCCCCGCTGCGCGAGGAGTACGACCGCGTGGCCCGCCTGGCCGGGCTCGCGGCGGGCACCTCCGCGGACAACGAGCGCAAGATGCGCCTGGAGTCCTATGTGCTCGCCGCACGCCTCGAACAGGTCGCGGCCGCCGCGACCGTGCGGCTGCAGCGCATGTCGTCCGGCCGGTACACGCTGGTGCACTCCGACGACCGTACGGGGCGCGGCCGTTCGGGTCTCGGCCTGCACGTCGTCGACGCATGGACGGGGCGCGAGCGCGACACCACGACGCTCTCCGGCGGCGAGACGTTCTTCGCGTCGCTCGCGCTCGCGCTGGGCCTCGCCGACGTCGTGACCGACGAGGCGGGCGGGGTCCGGCTCGACACGCTCTTCATCGACGAGGGCTTCGGCAGCCTCGACGACCAGACGCTCGACGAGGTCCTGGACGTCCTCGACTCCCTCCGGGAGCGCGACCGCAGCGTCGGCATCGTCAGCCATGTCGCGGACCTGCGCCGCCGTGTCCATGCGCAGCTGGAGGTCGTCAAGGGCAGGTCCGGGTCGGTGGTGCGGCAGCGCGGGACGAGCCGGGGCGGCGAGTAGGGGGGCGGCTCGGGGCTACCCGGGTCGGCGAGTCAGGGGACGACCGAGTCAGCGATCAGGGGGCGACCGGGTCGGCGAATCAGGGGGCGGCGCGGGACGATCCTGGTCAGCGAGTAAGCGGGCGGCGCGGCAACGGCGAGGAGTAGACGACGCTCGTGGTGACCGACCCCAGGGTGCCGATCTTGCCCGAGATCTCCTCGAGATGGCGCATCGAGCGTGCGGCGACCTTGATCACGAAGCAGTCGTCGCCCGTGACGTGGTGGGCCTCGAGGATCTCGGGTGTCGTGTCGACCAGGTCGTGGAACGGCTTGTAGTTGCCGTTCGGGTAGCGCAGCCGGACGAACGCGAGGATGGGCAGCCCGAGCCGATCCGGGTCGACCACGGCCGCGTAGCCCTGGATGACGCCCGCCTCCTCGAGCCGGCGCACCCGTTCGGTGACGGCGCTCGCGGACATGGAGACGGCCCGCGCCAGCTCCGCGTAACTGGCGCGCCCGTCGCGCTGCAGGGCCTCGAGGATGCGCCAGTCGGTGGCGTCCGTGGAATAACCGGTCATGGCCGAGAGATACCAGGGGAATCCCCGGCTGATCAAGGTGGATGCCGGGGATCGTGCCTTCAGCGCGACGATCATGGGCCGTAGATTTTCTGACACCAACCCCAGCGTCCGACCTTGCGAGGACCGAGACCATGACCGTGACCAGCCGCCCTGACCCCGGCATCAGCCCGGCCGTCGCCAACCCGTCCTGCGGGTCCCTCCGGCATCGCCCGCCGCTGCCGCCGCGTACTTCGGCGCGAGCCTCGCCTTCCACGCCGACGTGTCCGACGTGGCCGCCGCGCTCGCCGGCGACGGCGATCCCGGCTTCGTCGTCGTCGACTCCCGGTCCACCGAGGCCTGGGACCAGGGTCATGTGCCAGGCGCCGTCCACCTGCCGACCGCCCTCATACCGCAGCAGGCAGAGCAACTGCTCGACAGGTCCGTGCCGGTCGTCACCTACTGCTGGGGCCCCGGCTGCAACGGCGCGACGCGCGCCGCCCTGGCCCTCGCCGAACTCGGCTTCCAGGTCAAGGAGATGCTCGGCGGCTTCGAGTACTGGGTGCGCGAGGGCTTCGCGTACGAGACCTGGGAGGGCCCGACCAGCGCCCGGCCGACCCGCTGACGGCCCCGGTGGACGGGGACGACTGCGGGTGCTGAGGGCGGGGCCCGCATTGGTCCTGCCGTCCTGCCGCCCTGCCGCTCGGCCGATCCGTCGGCCCGCCGGCGCGGCCGATGCCGCGGCCTGCCCTGGCCCGCCGCACGGCTGATCCGGCCGCGACCGCTCGGCCGATCGGCGGACGGTCCCTGCCCGGCCACCGACTGCGACCCCGGCGCGCGTGCCCCAGCGGCGTGCGTGCCCCCAGCGGCGCGCGTGCCCACGTCGGCCGTCGCAGAGCGGTGGCAGGCGAAAATCGCGTGCCCGACGGCGGTACCGGAGCGCATCATGATCTGTCATGCCCCGACTTCCGCACCCCACCGCCGCACAGCTGCGCCGTGACCCGCTTCCGTTGCGCGGGCGTACCGCGCTCGTCACCGGTGCCAGCCGCCGCGGCGGCATCGGTTACGCCGTGGCCCGCCGCCTCGTCGCGTACGGAGCGAGCGTGTATCTGCACCACCACGTGCCGCACGACGCCGCCCATCCCTGGGGCGCCGACCGGCCGGAGGACGTCGTCGCCGGGGTGCGGGAGGCTCGCGCCGACCCCGGCGCACGGGTTCTCGACGGGCCTGGCGATCTGTCCGACCCCGCGGCCCCGGCGGAGCTCGTCCGTACCGCCGCGGAGGCGCTGGGCGGCCGGCTCGACATCCTCGTCGCCAACCACGCGCTCAGCGGTGACGACGGCACCCTCGACACCATCGACGCCCGGATGCTGGACGCACACTGGGCGATCGACACGCGCTCCGTGATCCTGCTCGTCCAGGCCTTCGCCCGGCTGCGCGCCGAGCTACCGCCCCGTACGCCCGGCGGGCGGGTGGTGATGATGACCTCGGGACAGGACATCGCCGGCGGTATGCCGGGCGAGATCGCGTACGGGCTGCAGAAGGGCGCCCTGGCGTCCGTTACACGTTCCCTCGCGACGACGCTCGCCGAGCACGCGATCACCGTGAACACCGTCAACCCCGGCCCGGTGGACACGGATTACCTGTCAGGCGAGGCTTACGAGAGCATCGCCGCCATGTTCCCTGCGGGCCGGTGGGGCATGCCCGACGACCCGGCCCGCCTCATCGCCTGGCTGGCGACGGACGAGGCCGAGTGGATCACGGGACAGGTCATCAACTCGGAGGGCGGCTTCCGCCGTTGAGTCCGGTGCCGGTGCCGGTGCCGGTGCCGGTGCCGGTGTTGGTTCCTGGCCGAGCCACACCGCGCTTCCCGCGCGGGCCTGTACCGCGCATCCCGCGGAGCCTGTACCGCGCATCCCGCGGGGCACGCACCGCGCCTCCTGCGCGGCATGCACCGTGCCTCCCGCGCACGACCTGCACCGCGCCTCGCGCGCGCGGAACTGCACCGCGGCTCCCGCGCGTTCGCCCCCCGAGCGCGGCGCGTGGCGCCCCTGCACCCGGCGGCGGCGGCCGCCGCGTCCGCGTCCGCGTCCGCGGACCGCGCCCGGCCGCCGCCGAAGAGCAACCGGCTCAGAGCTTCGACAGCTCGTCCACCAGGTCGTCGAGCCCCAGCGACCCCTGCGAGAGCGCCGCCATGTGCCAGGCCTTCGCGTCGAAGGCGTCACCGTGCCGCTTCTGCGCGTTCTCGCGGCCGAGCAGCCAGGCGCGCTCGCCGAGTTTGTAGCCGATGGCCTGGCCCGGGATGGACAGATAGCGGGTCAGCTCGCTCTCGACGAAGTCCGGGGGCCGGCTGCTGTGCGCCGCGAAGAACTCCTGTGCCAGCTCCGGGGTCCAGCGCTCACCGGGATGGAACGGCGAGTCCGCCGGAATCTCCAGCTCCAGGTGCATGCCGATGTCGACGATGACGCGCGCGGCACGCATCATCTGCGCGTCGAGGTAGCCGAGCCGCCGCTCCGCGTCCGTGAGGAACCCGAGTTCGTCCATGAGCCGCTCCGCGTACAGCGCCCAGCCCTCGAGGTTGGCGCTCACACCGCCGATGCTCGCCTGGTAGCGGGACAGGTCTTCCCGGACGTGCGTCCACTGCGCCAGCTGGAGGTGGTGGCCGGGAACGCCCTCGTGGTACCAGGTCGACACCAGGTCGTAGACCGGGAAGCGCGTCTGCCCCATGGTCGGCAGCCACGTGCAGCCGGGGCGCGAGAAGTCCTCCGACGGGGGCGTGTAGTACGGAGCCGCGGCACTCCCGGGCGGCGCGATACGGGACTCGACCCTCCGCACCCGCTCGGCGAGGTCGAAGTGCGTGCCGTCCAGCGCCTCGATCGCCTCGTCCATGAGGCCCTGGAGCCAGCGCTGCACCTCGTCGACGCCCTCGATGTGCGTGCCGTGCTCGTCGAGATGGGCCAGCGCCACCCACGGCGTGGCCGCACCGGGCAGGATCTTCTCGGCCTCGGCCTTCATCTCGCCCAGGAGGCGGTGGTACTCGGACCAGCCGTACGCGTACGCCTCGTCCAGATCGAGGTCCGTGCCGTTGTAGTAGCGGGACCAGCGGGCGTACCGCTCGCGGCCCACCGTGTTCGGCGTTCCTTCGATCGTCGGCGCGTACACGTCGCGCATCCAGTCGCGCAGGGCGGCGACGGCTGCGGTGGCCTGGCCCGCGGCCTCGTCCAACTCGGTCCGCAGGGCGTCCGGGCCGGCGGATGCGAAGTCCTCGAACCAGCCCTGACCGTTGCCGGTGTCCGCCCACTCGGACAACTGCTCGGCGAAGGTCGCGGTGGGGCGCGGACCCGCGTACAACTTCCGTTCCAGACCCAGCGCGAGCGACTCGCGATAGCCCTCCAGCGCGGCCGGTACGGCACGCAGCCGCTCCGCGATGGCGGCCCAGTCCTCCTCCGTCGCCGCGGGCGTCACGGTGAACACCGTACGGACCGAGTGTGCGGGCGAGCTGAGATTGCTGACGGCGCGCAGGCCCTCGTCGGCGTCGTGCACGGCCAGCTCGGCGGTGAGCCGCTCGCGCAGCAGCTTCCCGCAGCGGCGCTCGATGCCGCTGTCCGCGCCAGGACGGCGCTCCGCTTCGTCGAGCCGGGCGAGGGTGCGCCGGGCGAGCTCCGCGAGCGCCTCTTGGCCCGCGGGGGAGAAGTCGGGCAGCTTGCCGGCACTCTCCTTCACACCGAGATACGTACCGGTCACGGGGTCGAGGGCGATGAGCTCGTCGACGTAGGCGTCGGCGACTTCGCGGGGCAGCGGGCTCTGGCTCTGGCTCTGGCTCTGGCTCTGGCTCGTGGTCTCTGACATACGGCCATCCTGGTACGGGGAAGCGGGCCGCGTCACGGGGATTCAGGGCTCACGGCGTCCGGGGGTGACGATGGTTCGTGGTCACGCGGCTTCCGGAGGCAGCAGCGGGCCGCACTCCCACTGCTGGAAGATCAACCGCGTCTCGACCCGCGCGACTTCGCGGCGCGCCGTGAACTCGTCCAGCACCAGCCGCTGCAGGTCGGCCGCGTCGGCCACGGCGACATGGACGAGGTAGTCGTCCGGGCCCGTGAGATGGAAGACGGTGCGCGCCTCCGGCAGCGACCGGATCCGCTCCACGAACGGCCCGACGAGCTCCCGCCGGTGCGGGCGCACCTGCACCGAGAGCAGTGCCTCAAGCCCGCGCCCCAGTTTCGCCGGGTCCAGACGGAGGCGGTGGCCCAGGATCACCCCGGAGCGGCGCAGCCGCGCCACCCGGTCCAGGCATGTCGAGGGCGCGACGCCGACCTGCGCGGCGAGGTCGCGGTACGTGGTGCGTGCGTCGTTCTGCAGAAGCCGCAGAATGTGCAGGTCAACCGGATCAAGTACGACAGATTCGGGCATCTGCCGAACGTAGCACGGACTGCGGCGTCATCACTCCGGCCTTTGTTCACGCTGTCGCCCATGGACACCGACATCGACGACGACACCGTACGAAGGGCCCCGGCGACCGGGCCCAGGGCCTACCGAGCGCTGGCCACCGAAGCCGTCCACGCCGGCCGCGACGACCTCGCCGGGCTCGGCCTGCACGCGCCCCCGATCGATCTGTCCACCACCTACCCGTCGTACGACAGCCGTGGCGAGGCCGCCCGCATCGACGCGTTCGCCGCCGACGGCACCGAGCCGTCCGGTACGCCGGTCTACGGGCGTCTCGGCAATCCGACCGTCGCCCGCTTCGAGACGGCACTCGCACGGCTGGAGGGCACCGAGAGCGCGGTCGCCTTCGCCAGCGGCATGGCCGCCCTCACCGCGGTGCTGCTCGTACGCAACTCCGTCGGCCTTCGCCATGTGGTCGCCGTGCGCCCGCTGTACGGCTGCAGCGACCACCTGCTGTCGGCCGGGCTGCTGGGCTCGGAGGTCACCTGGACCGACCCGGCCGGAATCGCGGACGCCCTGCGGCCGGACACCGGGCTCGTACTCGTCGAGTCACCCGCGAACCCGACGCTGGCCGAGATCGACCTGCGTGCCGTCGCGCACGACTGCGGCTCCGTGCCGCTGCTCGCCGACAACACGTTCGCCACACCGGTGCTGCAACGGCCCGCCGAGTCCGGGGCCCGGCTGGTGCTGCACAGCGCCACCAAGTATCTGGGCGGGCACGGGGACGTGCTCGGCGGAGTGGTGGCCTGCGACGAGGAGTTCGGGCGCCGCCTGCGGCAGGTGCGGTTCGCCACGGGCGGCGTACTGCATCCGCTGGCCGGCTATCTGCTGCTGCGGGGGCTCGCGACGCTGCCGGTACGCGTGCGTGCGGCATCGGCGACGGCGGCAGAACTGGCATGCAGGCTCGCCGCCGACCCGCGCGTCGCGCGTGTCCACTACCCGCGCCTTGGCGGTGCCATGGTCGCCTTCGAGGTACGGGACGACCCGCATGAGGTGATCGCCGGGGTACGGCTGATCACCCCTGCCGTCAGCCTGGGCAGCGTCGACACGCTCATCCAGCACCCCGCGTCCATCAGCCATCGGATCGTGGCTGCCGAAGACCGCCGGTCGTGCGGAGTCAGCGACCGGCTGCTGCGCCTGTCGGTCGGCCTCGAGGACGTCGACGACCTGTGGCACGACCTGGATCATGCGCTGGATGGGGCCCGGGGCGCGTGAACGGCTGGGCGGGGCGGCCTCGTCCGGCCGCCCCGCCCAGGTCCAGCGGTCGCTCCTGGTCGCGCCGGTCCCGTCAGTCCTGCCGGTCCCGTGCGAACTGGCGGTCCTGGCCGACACCGCTCCGGTGGTCGTACGGCAGACGCGAACGCACCGGCGTCGCGTCGAGGCGGGCCGTGATCACCAGCGTGCCCTCCTCGATCTGGTAGTCGAGGGGCAGACCGAGGCCGCGCATGGCGGCGACCATCCCCGTGTTGGAGGCCTGCGTCACCGCGTACACGCTCTCGGCACCCGCCTCGACGGCCATCGTGATCAGACGGCCGAGGAGTTCGCTGCCGATGCCGTGGCGCTGCCACTCGTCCTCGACGAGCAGTGCGACCTCGGTCTCGTCGCCGTCCCACAGGAGATGGCCGAGGGCGACGATGCGGCCGGTGTCGGACTGGACGGCGAGGGTGCGGCCGAAGCGGGGGCTGAGCAGGTGGCCCAGGTAGCGGTCGGCGTCGGGGACAGGGCCGTGGTACCGCATGCTCAGGGTGCGCTTGGAGCACCGCTCGTGCATGTCCTTGGCGGCCTCCAGATCGGCGGTGTCGGCCCTGCGTACCGTTATGGCGCTGCCCTGCGGCAGCGTCAGCACGTCCTTGCTGCGCGGCATGCGCGGGCCCAGCCGGGTGTCCAGCTCGACGAGCGCACGGGCGCGCGCGAACTCGGCCGGCGTGAAGGGCAGATACGGCCGCTCAACCGTGATCACACCGCCTTCGGGCGCCCGCAGCCGCATCACCGTGTCCTCGAGAGCGCCCTCGACAGGAGCGCTGTTCTCGCCGCCGCGGTCGTCCGGGGCCGCGGGCAGTGAGCGGATCGTGCACCGGCCGAGCAACTGGCGGAGTGCCAGCGGCAGTTCGGCGCCGTCCAGTGCGGTGCGCGTGGCCAGGCTCAGGACGCGTGTCGGCGCGTCCACCAGGTCGTGGGCGTCCGCCCGTTCGATCCAGATGCCGGTGCCGCCCGCGTGGGAGATGGCGCGGGTAACCTCGCCGGCGGGCAGCTCGGCGGGGGCGCGCAGCAGGAACTCGTCGACGGTGCCCTCGGCCAGCGGATGCGTCTGCAGGCTCAGGATGTCGACCTGGTGGTGGGCGAGCGCGGTGCACAGCGCGGCCAGCGAACCGGGCTCGTCACGGACGGTGGTCCGCATCCGCCACAGCGTCGTCGCGTCGGCGGACGGTGCCGCGGCGGTGGACAGCCCCGTGGCGGCCGCCGCTCCGGTTGCTGACGGCCCGGCCTGCTCGGCGGCGACGAGCGGCGGGGCGCCGGTATCGGTCCTGGGCGGAGCGTGACCGTGGCGTCGTGACCACCATGTGTGGAACGCGGCCGTGGCGATCAGCGCCACGGCCGAGACCGCGAGCAGGGCGGGGCCGTCGGGCCCGTGCCCGACCAGGTTCGCCACGGCGTCGGCCACCGCGACGGCCGTGAACAGTGCCGCCAGTTCGACCACGTCCCGCCGCCAGTGGTGTACGGGACGACCGTGCTTGGCACGGGTTACGTCAGACATCTCTCGCTTCATGCATCCACTGTGAAGGAAGGGTGTTGCGTGATCACGAACGAACTGTGACCGACGGGTAAAGCGAGAACTGTCCTTTTTGCAGTGATTTCACATTCAATGGTTGTCTGCAGCGAAGCCCCAGGTCAGGACAGTGTGCGGCGGTGCGGGCGTCGAGGACGGGCCCCGGCTGCAGCACCTTGGTGAACAGCACCGAACCACCCGTGGCCCTCAGCCGGACCGTCAACTCGCCGCTCTCACCGTCGATGTCGACCTCGCCGAAGTACTGCGGCGACTCCATCGGCGACACGTTCGCCTTTGTGGGCGCCTGCACGAAGACCCGGTCGGGCCCGAAGGTGTTGTCCAGCGCGTTCGCGGGGAAGCCGCCCGCCGCCAGCGGACCGGAGACGAACTCCCAGAACGGCTCGAAGTCCTGGAAGGCCGCACGCGACGGGTCGTAGTGCTGCGCGGACGTGTAGTGCACGTCCGCGGTCAGCCACACCGTGCCGGTGATCCGGCGGTACTTGATGAACCGCAGCAGTTCGGCGATCTGCAGCTCACGGCCGAGCGGCGCGCCCGGGTCGCCCTGTGCGACGGCCTCGATGTCCGTCGCACCGTCGGGCACGACCAGGCCGAGCGGCATGTCGGCGGCGATCACCTTCCACACCGCGCGGGAACGCGACAGCTCCTGCTTCAGCCAGGCCAGCTGCTCCGCGCCCAGGATGCCGGTGGTGTCGTCGGTCTGGCGGCCGGGCGAGTTGGCGTTGCGGTAGGTACGCATGTCCAGTACGAAGACGTCCAGCAGCGGACCGTGGTGGACGACCCGGTGGACCCGGCCGTCCTCGCCCGTCGAGGGCAGCGTGGAGATCGGGAAGTACTCGCTGAAGGCCTGGCGGGCGCGGGTGGCCAGCGTGTCGACGTCCTTCACCGTGTAGCGGCTGTCGGTCAGGATCTCGCCCGGGTACCAGTTGTTGACGACCTCGTGGTCGTCCCACTGGGCGATCGTCGGCACCTGCGCATTGAACCGGCGCACGTTCTCGTCGAGAAGCGGGTAGCGGAAGTTGCCCCGGTACTCGGCGAGCGTCTCCGCGACCTTGGACTTCTCCTCGGTGGTGACGTTCCGCCAGGTGCGGCCGTCGGGCAGCGTCACCGTCGACGACAGCGGCCCGTCCGCGTAGATGGAGTCACCGCTGCACAGGAAGAAGTCCGGGTTCAGCCGGCGCATCTCCTCGTACGCGTAGAGGCCGCCGATGTCCGGGTTGATGCCCCAGCCCTGCCCCACGATGTCGCCGGACCACAGGAACCGCACTCCCTCGCGCCGCTTGGCGGGCGCGGTGCGGAAGGTGCCGAGGACCGGCTCACCGGTGCGGCGGTAGTCCTCGGGGTCGGCCAGCGTCACGCGGTAGTGGATCTGCTCGCCGGGCGGCAGGCCGCGCAGCGGGACCGTGCCCGTGAAGTCCGTGTCCGGGCCGAGGAGAGGGCCCTGCCATCTGCGCGGATTGCGGAAGGACTCCGTGGCGGCGGTCTCCACGATCATCCGCGCGGGCCGGTCGGAACGCACCCACACCAGGCCCGAGGAGGTGGTCACATCGCCCGCCTGCACGCCCCATGCGGCACGCGGTCGGCCCGACAGCGCCTGGGCGGGGACCGCGGCCGCCAGGGCGCCCGCGGTGGGCAGGGCCAGCGCGGCGGACGCCGCGAGGGAGCCGCGCAGTACGGAGCGCCGGCCGGGGGACGGGTTGTGGGACATGGATGGCCTCCAGTGACGGGTCGGACCAAGATGCGATGCCACAACTACTCGTGCGCCGCAGCGCACACACAAACCCCAAGTGAACAACTGGCCGTAGGCACAGGGGAACCGGACACGCGGAGATCGACGCGCGCCGGTCAAACACCGGACGGGCTGGAAAATCCAGCCCGTTCGGTGGGATTTCGCAGTTTTGCGGGGGCGAGACGAGCCGGAAGGGCTCAGCGGCTCGTGTCGAGGACGATCCGGGCCACGAGCGCGGGGTCGTCGTTCATCGGGACGTGTCCGCATCCGGGCAGCCGCACCAGCCGCGCGCCGGGGATGACGCGCTTGGCGCGGACTCCCTGGCGGTGCAGCAGCAGGCGGTCCCGGGTACCCCAGGCGACGGTGACCGGGACTCCTGGAACGTCGTCCTTGAAGAGCACCTGCCGCCCCGCCGTGAGCGTCGGGGCGAACCCGGTCGCATTGCGCAGCGCCAGGGTCTCGGCGACCACGGCCTCGGCCGAACGGCGGCCCGGGCGCGCGTAGATGGTGCTGGTCAGGGCGGCACGCCCGGCCGCCGTGCGCGAGAGCCGTTCGATCAGCGGCACCGGCAGCAGCCGTGCCCCCTGCCGCATGGCGAGCAGCGTGCTGAAGGCGTACCGGCGCTCGGCCTCCGTCCAGAACCCCGCGGGCGCCAGCGCCGTGACGGACCGTACGAGCTTCTCGCGGCCCAACTCGAGGGCCAGCAGCCCGCCCAGCGAATTGCCTGCGACATGCGGGCGCTCGATCTCCAGCGCCTCGCAGAGCGAGCCGAGTGCGGGCACCACCGTCGACAGGTCGTAGGCCAGCCCGTCGGGCAGCGCGGGGGACTCGCCGAAGCCGGGCAGGTCGACCGCTATGACGTCGCGCTCGGTCGCCAGGATGTCGATCACCGGGTCCCACGCCTGGCGGTGGTGGCCGATGCCGTGCAGGAGGAGGAGCGGCTCACCCGCGCCCACGCGTGTGTAGGCGAGGGACACCGTTTGGGGGCCGTGGGGGGATTCGACCGGGAAGGAGACCGTTTCGGCCATATTGCTGACTCCTCGTCTGGGGACGCACCGGGATCTCGTGTGCCCAGGCGTCATCGGCCCGTTGGGGACCGCGTGAAGCGCCGACGCGTAGACAGCTTGTCAGCAAAGGCTACTGGCGGGTAGTCCTCGTTCGAGGTTTTGTGGCGGGATGCCGCTGTGGGGAGGACGCGTTCCTGGACAGGACCGGACCGGTCCGCTGGGATGGGGGCGTGGCAACCGACACCGCGACCGATGCCTTCGTAGAACACAGGCCCGTGCTGATGGGAGTCGCCTACCGCATGCTCGGCCGCGTGGCCGACGCGGAGGACGTCGTCCAGGAGGCATGGCTGCGCTGGTCCTCCGACGATCGGGCGGACGTGCGCGAGCCACGCAGTTATCTGGTGCGGATCACCACGCGCCTGGCCCTCGACCGGCTGCGCCATGTCCGGTCCCGGCGCGAGACGTACGTGGGGCCTTGGCTGCCCGAGCCCCTGGTGACGGACTTCGGCCCGACCGTCGCGGACACCGCGGAACGGGCCGTGCTCGCCGACTCCGTGTCGTTCGCCGTCCTCGTCGTCCTGGAGTCCCTGTCACCTCTGGAGCGCGCGGTGTTCGTCCTGCGGGAGGCCTTCGGATTCCCGTTCGCCGAGATCGCCGCCACGCTCGACCGCAGCGAGTCCGCGGTGCGGCAGCTGGCGGCCCGGGCGCGCAGGCACGTCGACGAGCGCAGGCCGCGCTACGACGTGGACCCCGCCGAGCGGCGCGACCTCACCGAGCGGTTCCTGGCCGCGGCGGCGGGCGGCGACCTGGAGGGGCTGATGTCCCTGCTGGCACCCGGCGTACAGCTGGTGGGCGACAGCGGCGGCAAGTCCAAGGCGCCCCTGCGCGTCATCGAGTCGGCCGACAAGGTGGGCCGCTTCCTCGCCGCGGTGGGCCGCGAGGGGATCCCGGATCTGGAGATCCGCTTCCTGGAGATCAACGGCGGCCCGGCGGCGCTTGTCCTGTCGGGCGGCAAGCCCGACACGGTCTTCCAGCTCGAGGTGGCCGACGGGCGGATCCAGCGTGTCTACGTGGTGCGCAACCCGGACAAGCTCGTCTCCCTCGCCTCGCAATGATCGTCCGCCTCGCCTCGCGCTGATCGTCTGCCTGCCTCGACTCGCGCCTGATCAGTGCCCCGTGGCGTGTCCATGTCCTCTTGGCGTCGCCGTTCCGTGCTCCCGCAACCCCGCTCCACGCGCGCGTGCCGATCACGAACAGTCCGTGAACTCTCCCGTCGATCGGTCGTGCATGCCTGATGCGGATCGAGGATTGGTCTTGACCAAGGGTGGGGCCCGGCTTATCGTCGCAGGCATAGTGCAAGGACCTTTAATAAACAAGGCGCTGAAACGCCGCCGGGGACACGGCGATTGCGGAGGACAGGGTGGGGACCACTCAGCTGGAAACAGTGCCGGAGCCGAAGTACTGGCACCTCAAGACCGTGCTCAGTGAGGCACTCGACGCCGAGTTCTCGGTGGGGGAGATCCTTCCGAACGAGCGCGATCTTGCCGCCCGGTTCGGGGTCGCCCGCGCCACGCTCCGGCAGGCACTCGAGCAGCTCGAGCTGGAGGGACGCCTGCAGCGCCGTCGCGGAGTCGGTACCACCGTCGCGCCGCCGCGCATGGGTGTGGCCGTGGGGGCCGCCGAGCACGTGTGGCCGGGCGCCGTCGGTGACGTCTGGCAGCCGGCGGACTGCACCCGGTCGGTTCCGCCCGCGGCCGTGGCCCGCATCCTGGAGACCGGGGCTGACGAGACGGTGCACACGGTGCGCCGTATGCGCGTGACGCACGGCCAGCCGGTCGCCGTCGAGCTGCTCTACATCCCCGCCTCGTCGGTGCCCGACCTCTCCGCGATCGCGGCGCCCTCCGGTCCGGCACGTGCGCGTGCCGTGCTGCGCGAGCTGCAGCGGCTCGCGCTCGAAAGCCAGGACAGTGCCGTCGAACTGGGCTCGGCCCGCGCGGACGACGCCAAGGTGCTCGACCGGCTGCCCGGCGCCCCGGTGCTCGTCGTCACGACCCGTTTCCTTGCCGAGGGCCGTACCGCCGCGGTGTCCGTGGCCACGTACCGCGCCGACACGTGCCGTCTCACCTTCGGTGACTCCGGCGGCGTCGAGATCCACCACGATCCGGAGCGCCGCGCCTCCTGACGGGGACCCCGGACGCGACGGGCACGTGGCGCCTCGCTGCCGTGCCCCTTGCATTCCCGCGAGCCCCGCACCCTTGCTCCGCGGGCCGGGCTCGTAGGAGAGTCCCGCAGGCCGTGCTCCTTGGAGTCCCGCAAGGAGTACGGCACTTGTGGCCCCACAGGCCGACGGAGTCTCGCGTGGCAGGCCGCCCTGCACCGTCGGCAACGGCCTCTCGCGTTGCCGGCGGACCGCCACCGCCGCGCCGTGACCGGAGGCAGCGCCGTGCCATGACCGGAGGTCCCTCAGCGCCGCGCCGTGACCGTCCCCTCCACCGCGAAGAGCTGTTCCTCGACATGGTCGAGGGCAAGCCGTAGTGCGCCCGTCGCCACGGCCGCCTCGCCGAGCATCGACAGAGCGACCCGCGGTGGCCGCAGGCAGTAACGCGACAGCTCGCGGCGCAGTGGCTCCAGCACGCCGTCCAGACCGGCCGCCCAGCCGCCGACCACGACAAGCTCGGGATCGAGCGCCAGCACCAGCGCCGCGACGTCGTGCACGAGTCGCTGGATGAAGCGGTCGACGGCTGCCAGGGCCCGTTCGTCGCCTCCGCGGGCCTGCGCGAAGACCTCCGCGACCGCCTGCTCGTCCAGCGGATGCAGCGGCTCGTCCGTCGTCGACAGGAGCGCCTCGGGGGTGGCCTCACGGCCCAGCAGGTGCAGTGCGCCGATCTCCCCGGCCGCCCCGCCGTACCCCCGGTGCAGCCGTCCGCCGATCAGTGAACCGGCGCCGGGACTCAGCCCCGCCATCACGAACACCATGTCGTCGGACTCGGTCGCCGCGCCCTTCCAGTGCTCGGCGACGGCGGCTGTGTTGGCGTCGTTCTCCACGAGCACCGGGCATCTGAAGGAGCGCCGGAGCCGCTCGCCCAGCTGCAGTCCCGTCCATTCGGGCAGGGCCGTGCCCAGGCGTATGGTGCCGTCGGCCTCCACGATGCCCGGGGTGCCCACGCCGACGGCCCGCAGGGAGCTGCGTGCGACGCCGGCCTTGCGCAGCAGGTCGGCGACCGCGGTACGCAACCGCTCCAGCCGCTCGTCGGCCGGCGCGGTCTCGTCGACGTCCTTCGACGCCGTGCCGAGCATCCGGCCTTCCAGATCGCCCAGGACGGCGGCCACGCGGTGCGGCCCGATCTCCAGGCCGAGCAGATGACCGGCCTCCGCCCGGAACCGGAACCGCCGGGCGGGCCGCCCCTGCTTCCTGGTCGCACCCTCGTCGACGGCCGTCTCGACCACGAGGCCGGCCTCGACGAGCCCCTCGACGACGCCCTCGACGGTAGGCCGGGACAGCCCGGTCACCCTGGTGATCTCGGTGAGCGTGGCAGGATCCGCTGCGCGCAGCGCATGCAGCACCACGGCGGAATTGATACGCCGCAGCAGAGAGGGATCCCCGCCGGTCAGCAGCCCCAACGTCCGTCCTTCCAGCTTGTGCGCGTGTGGGGCGGATGGTACCCGCCGCTGTGGAACAGCTGCGGGTCAGGGCGGCCTGGTCGGCGGCGGGGCCGCACCGGTGGGGCTGAAGGAACCCGTGGGACTCGCTGTCGCTCCCTCGCCCCTGGTCGACCCGGCTTTCAGATGTCGCAGCCGACACCGTCCCCGTCACGGTCGAGGTGGCTGCCGTAGCCGGGCTCGCCGCGGTGCACCGGGGCGGCCCCGGCGGCGCGGGCTTCGCTGCAGTTGCCGTAGTACACCGACTCGTCGCCCGCACTGCTGCCGCCCGAGCCGCCGTCGGCGGGCTGTGCGGTGACCGTCGCCTTCACGGTCCTGGTGGCACGGACGGTCACCGTGGCGGCCGGCTCCGGCTCGGCGGTCTCCGTGGCGGTCGCGGTGGTCGTGACGGTGGCGGTGGCGGTGGGTTGCGGCTGGTCGGCTGCCGACTGCGCGTCGCCGCCGGTGTCGCCGCCTCCTGCGGCGCCGAGGCCGATGAAGAACGCGACTGCGAGGGCCGGAAGCACAAAGCGCTTACGGGCCCACTTCGGCGCGACGCGCGGTGGAATGCCGGATTGTGGCGTGTACGGGTTGGTCATGCCGTCCCCCCTGGGATGGTGCGAGTGGGGATGACGGTAGGGCTGCGACCACAAGTGTGAAGAAGAAATGGAGAATTAGTGACTGACACGTGATCCGGTGGTGGGTGGGGGGCGAGTGGCTCCGCCCGGTCGTTCACCCTGGTGAGACGAACCCCGACTCGTACGCCGCGATGACGGCCTGCGTGCGGTCCCGTGCCCCCAGCTTCGCCAGTACGGCGCTGACGTGGGACTTGACCGTTTCCGTGCCGATCAGGAGGCCCTCGGCGATCTCCGCGTTGTTCAGGCCGCGGGCCATCAGGCGGAGAACGTCGGCCTCGCGGTCGGTCAGCGCGGCGCGCTCCATCGCCGCGCGGGCTGCCGCGTTGCCGTTGTCCTTGCCGTACTCGGCCGCCAACTGCCGTACCGCCGCCGGGAACAGCAGGGAGTCGCCCTCGGCGACCAGTCGCACGGCGTGCACGATCTCGGCGGGCCGCGCGCGCTTCAGCAGAAATCCGTCCGCGCCTGCGCGCAGCGCCCCGTACACGTACTCGTCGTTCTCGAACGTCGTGACCACAAGGATCTTCGGCGGCTCCGGAACGGAGCGCAGCACCGCGCGTGTGGCCTCGATCCCGTCCATCAGCGGCATCCGTACGTCCATGGCGACGACGTCCGGCCGCAGCCGGCGCACCAGGGGGATCACGGCCGCTCCGTCCGCGGCCTCACCGACCACCTCGATGTCCGGCTGCGCCTCGAGGACGGCGCGCAGACCCGCGCGTACGAGGGGTTCGTCGTCGACCAGCAGCACGGTGAGCGGCACGTGGTCAGCCTAGATCAGTTCAGCGGCAGTTCGACGTGCACCTGCCACTCACCGTCGGTCTGGCCCGCCCGTGCCTGGCCTCCGAGCAGCGCGGCGCGCTCGCGCATCCCACGCAGACCGCTCCCGCTGCCACCGCCCGTGACAGGCCCGGCCGTGGTGGGCAGGGGATTGCGTATGTCCATCCGCAGGCATGCCTGATCCACGGTGATGCGGACGTGGACCGGCACCGCTCCCGCATGCCGCAGCACATTGGTGAGGCCCTCCTGAAGCATCCGGTACCCCTCCCGGGACACCGGCCCCGGCACCCGGTCCAGGGGGCCGGTCACCTCGGCGTCGACCTTCGCACCGGAGGCGCGCGCCGAGTCGAACAGGCGGTCCGCCTCGCTGAGTCCGGGCCGGCTGCTCGCGGGCCGCTCCGCCTCACGCAGCACGAGCAGGACACGCTCCAGGTCCTCCAGGGCCGTCCGTCCCGTCTCCTCGATGGCGTCCAGCGCCCGGTCGGTGAACTCGGGGTCGGCTGCGGCGCGTGCGGCTCCCGCCTGGACGACGGCGACGGTCAGCGCATGGCCGATCGAGTCGTGCAACTCCCGGGCGATCCGGTTGCGTTCAAGGAGCTGCTCGGTGCGCTCCTCCAGCGCGGCCAGCCGCTCCTTCGGAGACGGCCCGAGCAGGCGGCGGGCGGCCGCGGCCACTACGGGCCCGACCGCGGCCACCACCAGCACCAGGACCAGAGGTGGAAGGGGGACGAGTAGCGCGTACGCCCAGTGCTGCCCGGTGACCGGAATCAGGGTGTTCGCGTCGTCGCTGATGCCCGCGGCCGCGCCGACCAGTGAGAGGGACAGGGCCATGAACTGGCCTGACAGAAACGCGATGGCACAGCCGACCTCCAGTCGCAGCACCATCCACACCGCGGTCCTGCCCCTGTCGCTCCACGAGGTGGACGGCGCCGCGGAGATACCGGGATCCTCGCTGCCGTCCTTCACGCGCGCGTGCGGCCCGGGAAACAGCATCAGCTGTGCCTGCAGCCCCTCGGCCCGCCGCATCGCGGGCACCATGGCCGCCGCCACGAGCAGAGGGACGGGAATGAGGGGAACCAGCGCCCACTCCGCCAACGACAGATCGACGAACCCCGGATAGACCAGGCCGCAGACGAACGCGATGAACGCGCCCACGAGCATGTGCAGCCAGCGGGTGTACGTGACGGCACGGGTCAGCGGTCGCAGGAGACGGGGCAGCCGGGGCATGCCGTCATCGTGCCAGGGGGCGTCACGCGACGGCTCCCCCGCCAGGGGGAGACGGAAGCCACCCACGGGGGAGGCCCGGCCCCCGCCCCGGCCGCGACGCTGATTCCATGACCAGCATCGACGTCAAAGACCTGACCAAGGAGTACGGAACCACCCGGGCCGTGGACCGGCTGACCTTCACCGTCGAACCGGGCCGGGTCACGGGATTCCTCGGCCCCAACGGCGCCGGCAAGTCCACCACCATGCGCCTCGTCCTCGCCCTCGACAGGCCCACATCCGGCACCGCCACCATCGGCGGACGGCCCTACGCCACGATCGACGAACCACTGCGCCACGTCGGGGCACTCCTCGACGCCCAGGCAGCGCACGGCTCCCGCACCGCCCGGAACCATCTGCGCGCCCTCGCCGTCAGCAATCGCATCCCGGCACGTCGCGTCGACGCGGTGCTGGAAGAAGCCGGACTCGCCTCCGTGGCCGGCCGCCGCATCAAGACCTTCTCGCTCGGCATGCGCCAGCGCCTCGGCATCGCGGCAGCCCTCCTCGGCGATCCGCAGGTCGTCCTGCTGGACGAGCCGTCCAACGGCCTCGACCCCGAAGGCATCATCTGGATCCGCGAGTTGCTGCGCCGCCTCGCCCGCGAAGGCCGCACGGTGCTCGTCTCGAGCCATCTGATGAGCGAGACCGCGAGCTTCGCCGACCACCTCGTCGTCCTCGGACGGGGCAGGCTGCTCGCGGACACCTCGATGCAGGACTTCCTCGACGCACACAGCCACGCGCGCGTGCGGGTGCGTACGACTGATCCGGCACGGCTGCGCGCAACGCTCGTACGCAAGGGGTACGAGGTCGCGCAGAGCGACGACGGCCGGTGGCTCGTCGACGGCGCCAAGGCCGAGGAGATCGGCGCGCTGGCCGCCGGCGAAGGCATCCCCATTCTCGAACTTGCCGATGAGCAGGCCTCGTTGGAGCAGGCCTACCTCGCCCTCACCGCTGACGACACGGAGTTCACAGCCGTGTCCCCGACGACCCCTCAGGAGGTCTGAAACCATGGCGACGACGGCAGTTCTCCACTCCGAATGGATCAAGATCAGGTCGGTGCGGGCCAGTTTCGGGTCGCTCATCGCGATCTTCGCGGTCACTCTCGCCATCACCTTGATGGTCTTCCCCACCGTCGGCCAGGCCGAGGCCGACAACCCGGGCGCCGAGCCGCTCTTCAACGCGTTCTACGCGCTGAACTTCGCCCAGATCGCGGCCATCAGCTTCGGAGCGACCGCCGTTTCGTCCGAGTACCTGAACGGTGCGCTGCGCATCTCCCTCGCCGCCGTGCCGCACCGAGGCCTGTTCTACGCCGCTAAGACGGCGATCGTGGGCGCCGCCGCACTCATCGCCGGCCTCGTCACCAGCCATGCAACGTTCCTCGTGGGCCAGGCGTTCATGGGCGAGTACACCATCGGACTGAGCCATCCAGGGGCCCTGCGCGCCTGCATCGGGGGTGGGATCTATCTCGCCCTCATGGCACTCTTCGCCGCCGGGCTGACCGTCCTGCTGCGCAGCGCCGTCGCCGTGCTGAGCATTCTCATCCCCTTCATCCTGATCGTCTCGTTCGTGGTCGGTGACGTGGCGAACGGTGCCGCCGAGTATCTGCCGGACCGGGCCGGTCAACAGGTGCTCCACCAGGACCCGGTGGGCAGCCTCGGCCCCTGGGGCGGCCTCGCCGTCACGGCGGTCTGGGCGGGGGCGGCGCTGCTGGCGGGTTGGTGGGCCGTACGCCGGAGGGACGCCTGACGTCAGGCCGGTTGGGGTGGAAGAGATCCACTGCTCCTCGACCAATTGTCGGTGCGTGCCGGTTTACTGGACACCATGAGCACCGCACAGCACCTGGACACCGTCCTCCTGCTGTGCTCCCGGGAGTTCCCGGCCGAGCACGGCAGGTGGCACGGTGGCTTCTGCGGTCCCGGGTATCACATAGCCGAATTAGTCGTTGTGGACGGATTCCGGGGCGGCGGCTGCTCTCAGCTGCTCGAGGCACGGGAGCAGTACGAGGCCGAGTGCGTGGCGCTGTCCGAGCGGTTGTCACATCGCTGGGGGCCGCCCGTTCCGGTCAGCCTCTACAGCGTGCTGCATCGTGCCATGGCCGACGGGGAGGACATACCGGAGCCGTGGCACATGCTCAGCACACGCGTGCAGGACGTGCAGGTGTGGCGGAGCGACGAGCGCTGGGTTGTGCTCGGTGGCTCCCCATGGGGTGAGGAGTCGCCCTTTCATCTTCTTGCCGCCGTGACCGAGGTCGACCCTCCGTGACCTGGGCGGCCCGTGGTTCAACTCCCATGCCACCATGGGTCCTTGGACGAGTCGAGCAGCCAGTACGGCGGCGGGCCGACAGGCCAGTACGCAACGACCGTCAAGCCGGTACGGAAGCGGCCTTCAGGGCCCGTACGGAGGAGCAGCGAACGTGAGCGACAGCACCGGACAGGCCCCGGAGGAGCGCATCACCAGCCACATCGCGCACAACGCCCGTGTGTGGAACTACTGGCTGGGCGGCAAGGACCACTATCCGGTGGACGAACAGGTCGGCGACCAGGTGACGTCGATGTACCCCAGCATCGGCGAGGTGGCGCGTGCCGACCGGGCCTTCCTGGGGAGGGTGGTGAGCCTCCTGGCAGGGGAGGCTGAGATCCGCCAGTTCCTCGACATCGGTACCGGACTGCCCACCGTGGAGAACACGCACGAGGTGGCCCAGCGCATCGCCCCCGACGCCCGCATCGTCTACGTCGACAACGACCCCATCGTGCTGACGCACGCCCGCGCGCTGCTCACCAGCTCGCCCGAGGGAGCCACCAGCTACGTCGACGCGGACGCCCACGACCCCGACGCGATCCTGCGGGCCGCGGCCGCGACCGTCGATTTCGGCCGTCCCGTCGCGGTCATGATGCTGGGCATCCTGAACTTCATCCTGGACACCGAGGAGGCCCGCGCCATCGTCCGGCGCCTCATGGACGCCGTGCCCTCCGGCAGCTATCTCGTGATCACCCACCCCACACTGGAGCTGGGCGGCGAGGGCAATGCCGAGGCGATGAAGTTCTGGAACGAGAACGCCACGCCGCCGATCACCGCCCGCAGCAAGGCCGAGGTCGAGAGCTTCCTCGAAGGCCTGGAGCTCCTGGAACCGGGCATCGTCTCGTGCGCCCGCTGGCGCCCGGACGCCGCGGCTGAGGAGGCGCCGGTGGTCGCTCAGTTCGGGGTGGTCGCGCGGAAGCCCTGAGTGTTGGCGGGAGCCTGGGTGTCTGCGGAAGCGCGGAAGCCCTGATCGTCAGCTGAGGCCCTGAGGGGTGTCCGTCTGGGAGGCGGCGCGCAGGCGGCCGAACTCCTCCGCCATCGTCGTCGCCGTCCAGTGCGCGTTGAGCCCGCTCGGGTTGGGCAGCACCCATATCCGGCTGCCGCCGATCGTCCGTTCCTGCGGTCCGATCCCGGCCCGGCGCTCACCGAACGCCGCACGATAGGCGGTCACGCCCACCACGGCGAGCCACCGCGGCCGCAGCCGCTCCACCTTGCCGGCAAGGATGCGGCCGCCCTCGTGGTACTCCTCCGCGGTCAGTTCGTCGGCGCGGGCAGTGGCACGGGCCACCACGTTCGTGATGCCGAGGCCGTAGGTGAGGAGTTCCTCCTGCTCGGCCGGCTTCAGCAGCCGGGGCGTGAACCCCGACAGATGCAGCACGGGCCAGAAGCGGTTGCCAGGGCGGGCGAAGTGATGGCCGGTCGCGGCCGTCATCAGGCCGGGGTTGATGCCGCAGAAGAGAACGCGCAGGCCGCCCGTGACCACATCGGGCACGATGCGGTCACGGGCGGCCTCGAGATCCGCGGCAGTCAGCCGCGTCTGCCCATTACTCCTCCGCGTCAGAGGATCGCCCCCGGCGTGTAACCCGCCGCCTCCGGGCGCGCCTTCACGATCTCCTCGACACGCGCGGCCACAGCCGCCACCTGGTCGCCCGCGGCGCCGGTGAAGGACAGCTTGTCGGCCATCAGTGCGTCGAGCTGGGCCCGGTCCAGCGGGATGCGCGCGTCCGCGGCGAGCTTGTCCAGCAGTTCGTTGCGCTCGGCGCCCTGCTCACGCATCGCGAGCGCCGAAGCCACCGCGTTCTCCTTGATCGCCTCGTGTGCGAGCTCCCGGCCGACGCCCGCACGCACCGCGCCCATCAGCACCTTCGTCGTCGCGAGGAAGGGCAGGTAACGGTCCAGCTCACGCGCGACGACCGCGGGGAACGCACCGAACTCGTCGAGCACCGTCAGGAACGTCTCCAGCAGACCGTCGAGCGCGAAGAACGCGTCGGGCAGCGCGACCCGGCGTACCACCGAGCAGGAGACATCGCCCTCGTTCCACTGGTCGCCGGCGAGCTCGCCCGTCATCGAGGCGTAGCCGCGCAGGATGACCATGAGGCCGTTGACGCGCTCGCACGAGCGGGTGTTCATCTTGTGCGGCATCGCCGACGAGCCGACCTGGCCCGGCTTGAAGCCCTCGGTCACCAGCTCGTGCCCGGCCATCAGCCGGATCGTCTTGGCGAGCGACGACGGGGCCGCGGCCAGCTGGACCAGCGCCGTCACGACCTCGTAGTCGAGGGAGCGCGGGTAGACCTGGCCGACCGAGGTGAAGGCGTGCGAGAAGCCGAGGTGGTGCGCGATGCGCTGCTCCAGCTCGGCGAGCTTCCCGGCGTCGCCGCCCAGCAGGTCGAGCATGTCCTGTGCGGTGCCGACGGGGCCCTTGATACCGCGCAGCGGGTAGCGGGTCAGCAGCTCCTCGACCCGGCCGTACGCCACCAGCAGCTCGTCGGCGGCCGTCGCGAAGCGCTTGCCGAGGGTGGTCGCCTGCGCGGCGACGTTGTGCGAGCGGCCCGCCATGACCAGCTCGCCGTACTCGCCGGCGAGCTTGCCGAGACGCGCAAGCACGGCGACCGTACGGTCGCGCATGAGCTCCAGGGAGAGCCGGACCTGCAGCTGCTCGACGTTCTCCGTCAGGTCGCGCGAGGTCATGCCCTTGTGCACGTGCTCGTGGCCGGCGAGGGCGTTGAACTCCTCGATCCGCGCCTTCACGTCATGCCGCGTGACCTTCTCGCGCTCCGCGATCGAGCCCAGGTCGACCTGGTCGAGCACCAGCTCGTAGTCGGCGATGATGCCGTCCGGCACCTCGATCCCGAGGTCCTTCTGGGCACGCAGCACGGCGAGCCAGAGCTGGCGCTCCAGCTTCACCTTCTGCTCGGGGGACCACAGAGTGGCGAGCTCGGCCGAGGCATAGCGGCCAGCCAGGACGTTCGGGATGCGGGGCTTCGCAGACGCAGTCACGTGGACGAATTCTACTGGCGATTCCTGCAGGCCAGTGCCGGGGCCCGATTCGTCGGAAGCTACGAGAGGGGTGCGGGGCGTCCGCTGCGCCGACTGAAGAGGCATCGCCTCCGGGGCGCCCGTCCGTACGAGCGCCCCTGGGCCTACGCGATCGGACCCTCGTACGGCAGCAGCTCCGGCCGCTTCGGGGGGCGTCCGTCGCCGGAGGAGCGGCCCGTGAGGCGGCGGCCGATCCACGGCAGGAGGTGCTGACGGGCGAACCGGGCGTCGGCGATCCGCTGCGTCGCCCAGTTCGGCGGCACGGGGGCCGGCAGCGGCGCCCGCCAGTCGTCCTCGGGCTCGTACCCGAGCGCCTGCCAGACCGCCTCGGCCACCCTGCGGTGTCCTTCGGGCGTCAGATGAAGGCGGTCCACGTCCCACATCCGCTGATCGGAGAGGGCGGCCACGCCGAACAGATCGACCACGACCGCGCCGTGTCGCGCCGCGAGCGTGTCGACGCAGTCGAACAGCTCTTCCATGCGGGGGCGGAACCGCTCCAGCACCGGGCCCGTCCGGCCCGGGCTGCGCATCAGCACCAGCTGCTTGCAGTTCGGGGCGAGGCGCTCCACCGCCTCCTCCAGCAGCCCGCGCACCATGCCCATGTCGCACTTGGGGCGCAGCGTGTCGTTGAGCCCGCCCACCAGGGTGACGACGTCCGCCTGCATCGCGGCGGCCGCGTCCACCTGCTCGTCGACGATCTGGCCGATGAGCTTGCCGCGCACCGCGAGATTGGCGTACCGGAAGCCTGGCGTCCGCGCCGCCATCCTTCCCGCTAGGAGATCGGCCCAGCCGCGGTACGAGCCGTCGGGCAGGAGGTCCGACATGCCCTCGGTGAAGCTGTCGCCTATCGCGACGAGACTGGTGTAGTTTGCATTGATCTCCATGGCGGAGCGATGTTATCGCGCTGCGGGCGGGTGCCCGGCGCCCAGGTGCGCCCCTCCCGGACCTGTGCACAGGCTGTACGCGAGTGCACAGGCTGTACGCGAGGCGACGTACGTCCTCCCACGCCACCGGCAGGCGGCGAAGCCACCCGCCGGCAGAGGGAGCGCGTCAGACCGGCTGGCCGAACAGCTCCCGCAGGACGTCCTCCATGGTCACCAGGCCCGCGAGGCGGCCGTCCGAGCCGATGACCGCCGCGAGGTGCGTGCGGCTGCCGCGCAAGGCGGTCAGTACGTCGTCCAGCGGCGTCGTCTCGCGTACCCGGGCGATGGCACGCATGTCGCTGATCTGGAAGGGCAGATCGCGCGGCGTCACATCGAGGGCGTCCTTGACGTGCAGATAGCCGACGATCCGGCGGCCGGCGTCGACCACGGGGAACCGGGAGAACCCCGACTCCGCCGCGAGCCGCTCCAGCTGCTCGGGGGTGACGCCCACGTGCACATAGACCAGCCGCTCGAGCGGCAGGACGACGTCGCGTACGGGACGTCGGCCCAGCTCCAGCGCGTCGTGCAGCCGCTCCCGGGCACGCTCGTCGATCAGCCCCGCCTCACCGGAGTCCCGGACCAGGCGGGCGAGCTCGTCGTCCGAGAACGTCGCCGCCACCTCGTCCTTCGTCTCCACACGCAGCAGCTTCAGCAGGGCGTTCGCGAAGGCGTTGACCGTGAAGATCACCGGGCGCAGCGCGCGGGCCAGCGTCACCAGGGGCGGGCCGAGCAGCAGCGCGGTGCGCACCGGCTCGGCCAGCGCGACGTTCTTCGGGATCATCTCGCCGAGCAGCATGTGCAGATACGTGGCGACGACCAGCGCGATCACGAACGAGATCGGGTGGACCAGGCCGTGCGGCACGCCGACCGCGTCGAACACCGGCTCCAGCAGATGCGCGATCGCGGGCTCCGCGACCACACCCAGCACCAGCGTGCACAGCGTGATGCCGAGCTGCGCGGCCGCCATCAGCGCCGACACATGCTCCAGTCCCCACAGCACGCTGCGCGCGCGCAGACTGTGCTGCTCGCGCCGTGCGCCCCGCTCCGCGTACTCCTCGATCTGGCTGCGGCGGACCGAGATCAGCGCGAACTCGGCGCCCACGAAGAAGGCGTTGACGACCAGTGTCGCCAGGGCGATCAGCAGCTGGATGGCGGTCATCGCCGCTCCTCCGTGTCATCGATGGTCGTCGGTGCGTGCAGCAGGACGCGGGCGGCCCGTCGGCCCGAGGCGTCGACCACGTCGAGGCGCCAGCCGTCGACGTCGACGCGGTCCCCGACCTGCGGGATACGGCCGAGTTCGGTGGCGACCAGCCCGGCGAGTGTCTCGTACGGCCCCTCGGGCGCGTGCAGCCCGACGCGTACGAGCTGGTCGGTACGGGCGGCTCCGTCGGCCGAGTACAGCGGCCTGCCGTCTTCGTCCGTCCCGGCCGAGGCCAGGTCGGGCGTCTCGTGCGGGTCGTGCTCGTCGCGCACCTCGCCGACGACCTCCTCGACGATGTCCTCCAGCGTGGCGACGCCTGCCGTGCCGCCGTACTCGTCGATGACCACGGCCATCGTGCGCTTGCCCGACAACCGGTCCATCAACCGGTCCACGGTCAGCGACTCGGGGACGAACAGGGGCTCGCGCATCACTTCGGTGACGCGAGTACGTGCGCGGCGCTCGGCCGGCACGGACAGCACGTCCTTGATGTGGACGATCCCGATGACGGAGTCGAGGCTGCCGCGGTAGACCGGGAAGCGGGACAGGCCGGTCGCGCGGGTCGCATTGGCGACGTCCTCGCAGGTCGCCTGCGCCTCGAGCGCGATGACCTGCACACGCGGCGTCATCACGTTCTCCGCGGTCAGATCGGCGAGGTTGAGCGTGCGTACGAAGAGCTCCGCGGTGTCGGCCTCCAGCGCGCCCTCCTTGGCGGAGTGCCGGGCGAGGGCCACCAGCTCCTGGGGGCCACGGGCGGAGGCGAGTTCCTCGGCGGGCTCGATGCCGAGGCGGCGCACCGCATGGTTCGCGGTGTTGTTCAGATGCGCGATGAACGGGCGGAACGCGGCGCTGAACCAGCGCTGCGGATTGGCCACGACCTTGGCGACCGCGAGCGGCTTGGAGATCGCCCAGTTCTTGGGCACCAGCTCGCCGACGACCATCAGGAAGACAGTCGACAGGGCAGTGCCGATGACCAGGGCCGTCGACGAGGCGACGCTCCGGGAGATGCCGAGGGACTGCAGCGGGCCGGAGATCAGCTTGGCGATGGACGGCTCGGCGAGCATGCCGACGATCAGGTTGGTGACGGTGATGCCGAGCTGTGCGCCGGACAGCTGGAAGGTGAGGTTCCGTGCGGCCTTCAGGGCACCGGCGGCGCCGCGCTCGCCTCGCTCCACGGCGCGCTCGAGTTCGCCGCGCTCCACGGTGGTGAGCGAGAACTCCGCTGCGACGAACGCACCGCAGGCCAGCGAGAGCAGGACGGCCACGGCGAGCAGGAGCAGTTCGGTCATCGGGTCACCTCCGTCCCATGGTCAGGCCGGGCCGGGGGCAGTGCACGATGTCTGGTACTGGGAGGCTCGCCCATGGGCGGACGCTCACACCTTTCCTGAGGTTCGAATGTTGCACCCATGGTAAAGGATCAGCAAAGTGATGCGCGTGTCCCCTTGGAGGGGCTTACCGGAATGGTCCGGCCGGTGCTCGCGAGAACCGGCGGTGCGGCGGCCCGGAGTGTGACCGGCACGGCGGCCCGGGGTGCGGCCGGCACGGCGGCCCGGGGTTGCGGCTGGTGCCGGGCCGGCTCAGGCGAGCGGCTTGACCCAGCGCCGCCAGTGGTCCTCGCGGTGGTAGCCAGCCGCAGCCCACGTGTGGTGTGCGCGTTCGTTGGCTTCCAGGACCATGGCGTCGACCCGTCGACCGCCCAGGGCGATGAATCGTTGTTCTGCCGCTTCCAGCAGGGCGGTGGCGATGCCTTGCCGGCGGCAGTCCGGGTGTACGGCCAGTCGGTAGGCGGAGCATCGCCATCCGTCGAAGCCGGCTATCACGGTCCCTGTGAGGACGCCGTCGCGCTCTGCGAGGAGCAGGGCTTCGGGGTCTCTTGTGATGAGTCGGGCCACTCCGTCGTAGTCGTCACTGATGCTCGTTCCTTCCGCGGCTTCGCGCCAGAACTGCAACACGGTGTCGATGTCGGAGAGGGTGGCGCAGCGGATGTGAAGATCGCTCATGGGTCGAGCCAAGCAGAGCGCCGGCCTGTCTGGCGAACGGTTTCCGGTGCCGACGAATCGAGGCAGCAGATCAACTGAACGCCACGTCCTCGTACGTCGTGGCCGTCTTCAGGCTGTCGATCCGGTTGACGATGTTCGGTGGAACCGTGGTCGCGGTCGTAGACGCCCCACTTGGGTTCGTTGGCGCTGTCCCAGGTGCGGCCGGGCGTACCGGGTCGTGTCACCCGTGAGGGTTTGCCGGTGGCCGTTGAAGTAGAGCTCCACCCAGCCGGCGGATGCCGTGCTCGAGGGGGTGGAGTCGCTGGAGAAGGGGGCTGTTCACCGCCGCATGACTCACCGCCACATGAACCAGTCCGACATCGGCCACGCCGAGGCCGAGCGTTCCGGCGTTCCCGCTCCCTGCGCGGCCCAGAGTCCAGACCACGGATGGACGGCCGTCTCGATCGTCACAGCCATGAGACGAAGCCGGCTGCGTCCTCGGGGAAATATGGGGTTCCACCACGGCGGCCGTCCGCGACAGCGCGCTGTCATCAGGCGTCCTTGAAGGCCGGCCGAATGCGGCCGAATGTCGTCTGCGCAAAGCGTTGACTAGAAAGCGCTTGCCTTCTACGGTCCGTTCAGCAGTGTGAACCAACCGGCCATGGCGCACAGGGCATGGCGGCACCGGAGCCTTCGCTATCTGGGGAAATGTGCGGAAACGCACGTCCTGGGCGTACACAGGCCTCCGACTCGGGTCATGCTGCCCGCGCACAACGATCAGCAAGGCGTACGTCATTCACATAGATGGCCCATCAGTGCTGCTGAAGGGACACACCCGCATGCGTACCGACCCCCCACGTACACAAGCGCAAAGACCAGCCCTGGCCCGCACCGGCCGCCCTCGCGGCAGCCGCCGCCTCGCCGTGCCGCGGTCGGCCGGGGCAGCCGACACCACGCCGGTCGGATTCGGCGCCGGGACGACCGGCGGCGGATACGCCACGGCGCCGCAACGACTACGTGGACGGCGCCGACACCGCCGGCCACGCGCGCGTGGCTGCCCAGACGCTCGTCGAGAACAACGTCTTCCGCTCGACGAATACCGAGGTCACCACGGACCGCAGCGGTGACCTCGACGGACACGCCAACCCGCGCGGAAACGATCTCGGTGGAGCCGCCACCGGGATCTCGCGGGTCGGCACCGTCATCAATCCGCCCGCAGCAGTACGGCGGGAGCCGGCCTCGTCCGTCGTCGCCTCGGTGACGTCCGGCGCGGGCGCCGGAAAGCTCTGACACCCCCACACCACGACAGAAGGAATCGGGACATGACTTCTGCAACGCCACAGCGCGCCCGCAGGCGCGCACTGACCGGCGCGGTGGCCGCCCTTGGGCTTGGCATGATCATGACTACACATGCCTCCTCGGCGAGCGCTGCCACCTGGCCGACCCCCAACGGCAGCGAGGCCGTCTCCTCCACCATCCCGGTCTCCGGCACCAAGGACTACGGGATGAAGCGGCTCTACGGCACCGGGGACCTGGCCGGTGACGGCCAGGAGGAGGGCCAGGACCCGATCCTCCGGCTCTCGGACGGCGCGGTGCTCAGGAACGTCATCCTCGGCGCCCCGGCTGCCGACGGCATCCACTGCATGGGCAGCTGCACCCTGCAGAACGTCTGGTGGGAGGACGTCGGCGAGGACGCCGCCACCTTCCGGGGCGGCACCGGTGCCACGTACCACGTGATCGGCGGAGGTGCGAAGAAGGCCGCGGACAAGGTCTTCCAGCACAACGGCGGCGGGACGGTCAACATCTCGAACTTCGCGGTGCAGGAGTTCAAGACGCTCTACCGCTCCTGCGGTGACTGCTCCACGCAGTACACGCGCAAGGTCAACCTCAACACCATCGAGGTGACTGGGACGGGCACCACCGCGCGGATCGTCGGCATCAACGTCAACCGCAACGACGTGGCGACGCTCCGCAACATCACGATCCTCAACGACGCGAGCCGCAAGGTCATCCCCTGCCAGAAGTACAACAACAACACCGCAGTCGGGACGGGCCCCGACAGCACGAACTGCCTCTACTCCGGCTCGGACATCGTCTACCGCTGAGTCCGCTCCCGGCGGCCGGACGGGGCTCCCGCACGGGGCTTCGTCCGGCCGCTGGTGGTGTCCCCTCACTCGTGTGCGATGGCCGCCAGCACATTCATGCGCGAGGCACGCAGCGCCGGCAGGAGGGCCGCCACGATGCCGACCACCGCCGAACCCACCACGACCGCGACGATCGTGCCCCAGGGGATCGCGAACGCCGTCATGCCTTCGAGGGCCAGCACCTGCTGAATGGCGACACCCCACACCAGCCCGAGCCCAAGCCCCAGCACAGCGCCGAACACCGCGATCACCACCGACTCCAGCCGGATCATCCGGCGCAGCTGGCGGCGGCCAAGGCCGATGGCGCGCAGCAGTCCGATCTCGCGGGTGCGCTCGACGACCGACAGCGCAAGGGTGTTGACCACCCCGAGCACCGCGATGATGATCGCCAGACCGAGCAGCGCGTACACGAGGTAGAGCATCACCGCGATCTGGTCGCGGACCAGGTCCTTGTAGTCGGCCTGGTCGCGGACCTGCACCTGCGGATACGGGTCGAGGGTCTGGTCGAGCCGGTCGCGCAGGGTGCCGGGGTCCGTGCCCGGAGCGGCGTTCACGTAGAGCGCGGATTCCTGGCCGCCGGGGACGTACTCCTCGAGCGTGCCGAGGCCGAAGAAGAGCCCGCCCTGCATACCGAGGCTGTCCGAGCCGCCCTGGTCGGTGAGCGCGGCCACCTTCAGATCGGCCGTACGCCCGGCTGGGAACTCCACGGGCAGCGTGGCCCCGACGCGCACTCCGTGCTCCTCGGCGAAGCCCCGGTCCATGGCGATGCTCCCGGGCGCGAGCGCGGCGGCCGTGTCCCCTTCGGCGTACGTGACGTGCGCGACGTCGTCGAGCTGCGGATCGTAGCCCGCGGCCGTGGACTCGACGCGCTTGCCGTCCGGGAGACGTACCGCGAGGGGTGTGAAGCGCTGGCGGACGACCAGGCCCGCACCATCCGTGGCCCGGACCTTGTCGGTGATCTCCTGCGGGAACGGCGTGAAGTTGCTGTTCTGCACGATGAAGTCGGCGCCCAGTGTCCTGTCGATCTGCTGGTCGAAGGACTTGGTCATGGAGGCGCTCGCCACGGACATGCCGCCCACCAGGGCGAGCCCCACCATCAGCGCAGCCGCCGTGGCCCCCGTGCGGCGCGGGTTGCGCAGCGCGTTGCGCTGGCTCATGCGGCCGACCGGCCCGAAGAGCGCCGGAAACGCGCCACCGAGCACACGGATCAGCGGACGCACGAGCAGCGGGCCGGCGATCACGGTGGCGATGAGCGTGAGCACGACGCCGAGCCCGAGCAGCGGCGCGGCCTGCCCGGTCTCCTCGGCCAGCGCACACCCCACGAGTGCGGCGGCGCCGGCCGCGGCGAACACCGAACCGAGCACGGCACGCATCCTGAGGGGCCGCCCCAGATCGGCGATTTTTTCGGCGTCGGCCAGTGCCGCCATCGGCGACACCCGCGCGGCCCGGCGCGCCGGAAGGTACGCCGCGACGAAGGTGACGCCGACCCCGACGACGTATGCGGCAACAGGGGTGCCCCAGCCGATGACCATCTCGGTGGACTTCAGGTTCATGCCGAGCGCGCCCATCAGCTGGATCAGGGCAAGCGAGAGCCCGATCCCGGCAGCCAGGCCCAGCGTCGAACTGACCAGCCCCAGCAGCAGCGCCTCGGTGAGTACGGACCGCCGCACCTGCCGCCGGTCGGCGCCCAGCGCACGCAGCAGCCCCAGCTCACGAGTGCGCTGGGCGATCAGCATCGAGAAGGTGTTGACGATCAGGAACACACCTACGAGCACGGCGATCCCGGCGAATCCGAGCATCACCCATTTGATGACATCGAGGAAGCCGCCCAGCTGGGCCGCGGAGGACTCGGCCTCCTCGTCCGAGGTCTTCAGCTCGTACGCCGAGCCCAGTTCCGCGGCGATGCGCGCCTTGAGCTGCCCGTCGCTCACGCCGGGGGCCGCGTCCACGGAGATGCTCGTGGCCGCGTCCTCGCTGCCCAGGAGCTTCTTCTGCGCGGTCGGGGTGTCGAGGAAGACCAGGGCGGCGCCCGGGTTGGTGGTGGTGAACGTGGCGATGCCGACGACCTCGACCCTGAACGAGCCGGGCCCGGCCAGCACCGCCAGGGTGTCCCCGATCCGCACGTCCTTCTTGTCGGCGGTGTCCGCGTCGAGCAGCGCTTCACCCGGGCCCCGCGGCGCATGACCCGAGGTCAGCTCGACAGGACTGCGCTCGGTCACGTACCAGTTGGTGGCGATGGTGGGGGCGCCCGTGGTCGGGCCGACGGGTTCGTTCTTGTCGTCGACGACCGTGATGTTCTCGACGGCCGCGTCGACATGGGCGGCGGCTACACCGTCGATCTTGGCCACCCGCCCCACGAGATCCGCCGGCACCGTCGGGATGTTCCCCGAGGGCACGGCCTCGTCCAGGGCCTCCTTCGGGCCTACCTTCACATCCGCCGCGGTGGAGGCGAAGAGCCGGTCGAACGTGCGGGTCACCGTGTCCGAGAAGATCAGGCTGCCCGCGACGAACGCCACCGACAGCACGATGGCCAGCGCCGACAGCACCAGCCGCCCCTTGTGCGCGAGGAAACTCCTGAGCGTCGCCTTCAGCACGGCTGTCCGCCTCAGTCCTTGCGCAGCGGATCGAGTACGTCGCTCGAGCCGCCCTCACGCGGGGCAGCGGCCCGGATCGCGTCCGCGTCCGACCCCGACGGCTGAGGGCTCCCCCCGGAAAAGAGGCGCATGCGCTCCAGCACGGCCTCCGCAGTGGGCTCGGGCATCTCGTCGACGATCCTGCCGTCGCCGAGGAACAGCACCAGATCGGAGTGGGCGGCCGCGCCGGGATCGTGGGTCACCATCACCACTGTCTGCCCGAGTTCGTCGACCGCCTTGCGCAGAAAGCCCAGCACCTCCTGGCTCGCCCGTGAGTCGAGGTTGCCCGTCGGCTCGTCCGCGAAGATCAACTCGGGACGTGAGGCGAGCGCCCGCGCGCACGCCACACGCTGCTGCTGTCCGCCGGACAGCTGTGCGGGCCGGTGCTTGAGGCGGTCGCGCAGGCCCAGCGTGTCGATGACCTGGTCGAGCCACGCGCCGTCGGGGGTGCGGCCCGCGATGTCCATCGGCAGCGTGATGTTCTCGGCTGCGCTGAGCGTGGGGATGAGGTTGAACGACTGGAAGACGAAGCCGATCCGGTCACGACGCAGCCGCGTCAGCTCGCGCTCCCTGAGGCCGGTGATCTCAGTGTCGCCGAGCCATACCTGGCCGGCCGAGACCGTGTCGAGCCCCGCCAGGCAGTGCATCAGCGTCGACTTTCCCGAGCCGGAGGGACCCATGACCGCCGTGTAGCGCCCGCGCGCGATGTCGACGTCGACCGAGTCGAGGGCGAGCACCGTCGTCTCGCCGGAGCCGTATGCCTTGGTCAGGCCGCGGGCGCGGGCCGCGACTCCGTTGGCCTCCGCGCGGTCCGGGGCCGTGTCTGCAACCGGTGTGGACAAGGCCGCCTCCTGTCGTGACCGTCCGTTTCCGTATGTCCGCCGAGCGTAGTGGGATGCGGTGAACGCCCGGTATCCATCCGAGGTCGGTGTCCCCGAGGCGCATGTAAGGGGCACCTTTATGCGTCCTTGCGGGTGCTAGCGCACACGCGCTAGCTTCGGGGTATGGCCAAGACGCAGTTGAACGTACGCGTGGACGAGGGCACCGCACGGGCCGCGCGCGAACGCGCACTGGCGCGCGGGATGAGCGTGAACCGCTACATCGAAGAACTGGTGAAACAGGACACCGGCGAGGTCGGGCACACCTTCGTCGAAGCCGCGGCCGACTTCATGAAGCAGTACGAGTCCGTCTTCGCGGAGGAGTTCGGCTCGGAGCGTGAAGGTCGTCGCTGAGCCGTTGAACGTGAAGATCGACCTTGCCTGGCTGCTCATGATCGCCGAACAGAAGACCCCCGGAGACCCCCAGGTCACCGACTGGGGCGCCCTCGTCGCCGCCGTAAGCCGGCACGAGGCGGAGATCTTCGGCATTCCCGTCTACGACGACCCGCACTCCCGGGCCGCCTCGCTGCTCCAGCTCCTGCTGCACGTCCCGGCGCTCGAACGCTCCAACGCGATGTTCGCGTCGGCCGTCGCGTACGCCTATCTCGTCGCCAGCGGCCTCAAGGTCGTCACCTCGCCCGAGCAGGTCCGCGAACTGGCCCAGCTGGTGAAGAACGGTGACGCGACCGTGCACGACATCGCGGCCGAACTGCGGCAGTGGAGCCTCTAGGGCCTGTGTCGGAAGTGGCGCCTGCCGGGCGACGCCTGGCACGCTCCCCCACTGCCTCAAGGGCGTGGGAGGTACCCCCACTCGCCGCACCGGGCGAAAGCCCAAGTACGTCCAGTACGAGGGCTTCCACCCGGCACGCCGAGAGCACGCACCAGACGCCGCCCAGCCCGCCCTCCGGGCGGACGGCGCCACTTCCGACACAGGCCCTAGCGCTCCGCTGGAAGCACGGTGATCAACCCGCGGGCCGGTGGGGGCTGGTCGCGCAGTTCCCCGCGCCCCTCACGGGGCGCGGTACCGCACCGGACATCACCAAGGCCGCTTGGCGCCGGTGCTCGGGCGCATTCGCCGCCGACGGAAGGCGCCGCCTAATCCTCGTCGTCGAGGACCGGGCGGCGTGCGCTCCCCAGGACGCAGTACGAGCTGGGCAGCCGCGGGCCCTTGGCCGGCACCAGAACCCGGCGGTACGGCCCGAGTTCGAAGCCCGCCGCCCGCAGTGAGCCGATCGGGTCCCGGCCGACATGGCAGCCGCCGAACAGCGCCGGCCACACGGCGCGGTCCAGGGTGCGCTGGGTGGCCGCCATCACCCTGCCGCCGCCCCGCCCGTGCTCGAAGAACCTCAGTTCACCGCCGGGCCGCAGCACCCTGCGGATCTCGGCGAGCGCCCGCGGCACGTCCCGCACGCTGCACAGCACGAGCGAGACGACGGCCGCGTCGTACGCCTCGCTCTTGACGGGCAGAGCCTCCGCCGCGCCGGGCACCACGTCCACCGGTACGTCGGCGCGCCGGGCCGCGGTCATCGCCAACTGCCGCAGAACACGCTCCGGTTCGATGGCCACGACCTCGGACACGGTGTGCGGATACCGCGCGAAATTGAGGCCGTTGCCCGCGCCGATCTCGATGACCCGGCCGCTCAGCCCGGCGAGCAGCTCGTCCCGGTGTGGCCCGACCGAGGCCTCGGCCGCCACGCTGATCTTGGCGTAGAAACGGGCGAAGAGGGGATGGTGCACGGCATCCTTCGACGCCCTGGCGGAACGCTGCGGCATGGAGACCTCCTCGCGCGGACGGGCCGTTACGCCGATTGTGCCCCTTGGTTGAGCGCTTGGCGCCGTGCTGTGGCGGTCTCTGGCGGACGGATTGGTCGCCGGAGGTCGCACCCTGGGTGGGCGTGCTGCACGGCCTGATGGGATTCCGGCTCGCGCCGCGGTCCGGCGGTGCTGGTTGGCGGTGCCGATGCACGGCATCCCGGTGGGCTGTTCGGCGGTGCCAGTGCGCGGCAGTCCGGCGGTGGAGGCCGACCGCTCGATCGTCGCGTTCTCCCTGCCCGCTTGGCGGCCGGTCCTGGCGGGGCCGCGGCCCGGCGGCCGGCCCGTGTTGCCAGGCGGTGGCGCGGGTAGGGTCGGCTATCGCGTCGATGCGCCCGACAGCGTGGGCCGCCCCGGTGCTTCCTGCGCCGTGAAGGCCCGCGCATCCCATGTGCCGCCCAGCCGTGGCGCCAGCCACGTCCGCGCCGCCGCGCGGAACTCGGCGGGCGGACGGGCCGCTGCCCCGGTCGGTACCGCACCCAGCAGCGGGGACTCCGCCACGGCGGGGAGATCCGCGAGGTTGCACCGCGCGGCGAGGTCAGGGCGGCGCGGCCAGGAGCCGACGACCACCCCAGCACACGTCAGGTCCCGCGCGCGCAGCGCCTCGGCCGTCAGCGCTGTCGTGTTGAGCGTGCCGAGTCCCGCGGCCGCGACCACCAGCACCGGCGCGTCCAGCAGCCGTGCCGCATCCGCCAGCGTCGAGCCCGAGTCGTCAAGGCGTACGAGCAGCCCGCCCGCCCCCTCGACCAGCACCAGGTCGTGTTCGGCCGCCAGCTTCTCCGCGGCCTCGGCGATGTCGGCAACCCGTACCGGCGGCAGCCGGGACCGCCGTGCCGCGGTGTCCGGGGCCAACGGCTCGGGATACCGGGCGAGTTCGGCCGCCGTGACGTCGCCCGCCAGGCGCACCACCTCGTCGACATCGCCCGGCTCACCCGGCGCCACGCCCGTCTGCGCGGGCTTGAGCACGGCGACGGACCGCCCGGCGGCCAGCGCGGCAGCCGCCAGCGCGGCCGTCGTCACGGTCTTGCCGACCTCGGTGCCCGTCCCGGTCACCACCAGAACCGCCATGTCGTTCCTACGCACCTTTCTTCGCTCGTACGAGCCCTGCCCCCGCTCGCCCGCCACTGCCCTCGGGTATGCACCCGCAGGCGGCCCTCAGCGCCGCCTTGTCGTGCCGACCCGCGTCGGCGGGCGGGGATGACGGGCCCAAGGGGCCAAGGCGGGGCCGAAGGACCCTCACCCCGCCCCCGCGGCCGCGCACACCCCCCGCCCGATCCGCGCGAGATCATCGTCGCCCGTGATGTACGGCGGCATCGTGTAGACGAGATCCCGGAACGGCCGCAGCCACACGCCCTCCGCCACGGCCGCACGGGTCGCGGCTGCCATGTCCACCTCGTGGTCGAGCTGTACGACGCCGATCGCGCCCAGGACACGTACGTCCCGTACGCCCGGCAGGTCCGCGGCCGCCGACAGGCCTTCACGCAGGCCCGTCTCGATGCGTTTCACCTTGGTCGCCCAGTCCTGCCCGAGGAGCAGGTCGATCGAGGCGCAGGCCACCGCGGACGCGAGCGGGTTGCCCATGAACGTCGGACCGTGGGCGAGCACCGGCACCTCACCGCGTGAAATGCCGTCCGCCACACGGGAGGTGCAGAGCGTGGCCGCCATTGTCATGTAGCCGCCGGTCAGCGCCTTGCCCACGCACATCACGTCCGGGGTGACCCCGGCCTGGTCCGCAGCGAACAGCGTGCCCGTCCGCCCGAAGCCGGTCGCGATCTCGTCGAACACCAGCAGCACACCGTGGGCGTCGCACGCCTCGCGCAGCACGGGCAGATACGCGGGGGAGTGGAACCGCATCCCGCCCGCGCCCTGCACCACCGGCTCCACGATCACCGCGGCGAGCTCGTCGGCGTGCCGCTCGATCAGTTCGCGGAGGTGATCGGCGTACGACTCCTCGTACGCGACCGGCGGCGCGTCAGCGAAGACCTGGCGCGGCAGTACGCCCGACCACAGCTCGTGCATCCCGCCCTCGGGGTCGCACACCGACATCGGCTGCCACGTGTCGCCGTGGTACCCGCCGCGCCACGTCAGCAGCCGCCGCTTGGCAGGCCGACCCAGCGAACGCCAGTACTGCAGGCACATCTTGACGGCGACCTCGACCGACACGGAGCCGGAGTCGGCGAGGAAGACATGCTCGAGGCCGTCCGGTGACATGTCGACAAGTCGCTTGGCCAAGCGCACGGCGGGCTCGTGGGTCAGGCCGCCGAACATGACATGGCTCATCCGCTCCAGCTGATCGCGCACGGCCTCGTTCAGTACGGGGTGGTTGTAGCCGTGGATAGCGGACCACCAGGACGACATGCCGTCCACCAGCTCACCCGAACCGTCCGCCATCCTGAGCCGTACCCCGCTCGCCGACTCCACGACGAGCGGTTCCGCGCGGCCCGGCATTGGCCCGTACGGGTGCCAGACGTGCCGCCGGTCGAGTTCCAGCAGATCGCGCACAGGCAGCTCAGGCATGGGGCGACGCTCAGGCATGGGGCGACGCTCAGGCATTGGGTGCGAGATCCGTTCCGGCGCCCCGGCGGCGTACCGCCACCAAATCCGTACGCGCCTCGGGAACCGACGCCTCGGGAGCCGACGCCTCGGGAGCCGACGCCTCCTCGGGAGTCGGCCCGCCGGGCGCCGCGCACCCGCCGCCCTCGTGGGAGCCGCAGCCGGCGGCCGCGGCCCGGTGCTCCGGCAGCGTCACCGTGTCCGTGCCCTCGACCTCGAAACCGGCGTCCTCGATCATCTCCAGGTCCGCCCTGCCGGCCTGGCCCTCGCTCGTCAGATAGTCGCCGAGGAAGATGGAGTTGGCCAGGTGCAGCGCGAGCGGCTGCATCGTGCGCAGATGGACCTCACGGCCGCCCGCGATGCGCACCTCCACATCCGGGCAGACGAACCGGACCATGGCGAGGATGCGCAGACAGCGCTGGGGCGTGAGATTCCACTCCTTCGCGAGCGGCGTGCCCTCGAAGGGGATCAGGAAGTTCACGGGGACCGAGTCGGCGTCGAGCTGGCGGAGCGAGAAGACCACGTCCACCAGGTCCTCGTCCGACTCGCCCATGCCCGCGATCAGCCCCGAGCAGGCCGAGAGCCCGGCCGCCCGGGCCTGCTGCACCGTGTCCACCCGGTCGGCGTAGGTGTGCGTCGTGGTGATCTCGCCGTACGTCCCCTCGGACGTGTTCAGGTTGTGGTTGTAGGCGTCGGCTCCCGCCGCGCGCAGCCGCTCCGCCTGCCCCTGGGAGAGCAGCCCGAGGCAGGCGCACACCTCGACGGCCTCGTTCTGTTCCTTGATCGTCTCGATGGTCTTCGACACGCGGTCGACGTCCCGGTCCGTCGGCCCCCGGCCGCTCGCCACCAGACACACGCGCTTGGCGCCGCCCGCGACTCCGGCGGCCGCCGCCTGTGACGCCTCGTCGGGCTTCAGCCAGGTGTACTTGAGGATGTCCGCCTTGGAGCCGAGCCGCTGCGAGCAGTACGAGCAGTCCTCAGGGCAGAGGCCCGACTTGAGGTTGACCAGATAGTTGAGTTTCACCCGCCGCCCGAACCAGTGCCGGCGCACCTTGCCGGCCGCGGCCACTACGTCGAGGAGTTCGTCGTCGGAGGTGGCCAGCACGGCCAGCGCCTCGTCGCGGGTCGGCAGCTCGCGCCGAAGCCCCTTGTCCACCAGCGTGTTCAGCAGGTCCATGGCGCTGATCCTGACGTAAGCCGCCGCTCCGGCCAAGGAGGTTCCGTACAACAGAGACCGTTCGAGGTGTGGGTATTGCCACACCCTGACCTCGTGGTCGCACCGCTAGTGTCTGTCCACTGCCTACAAAACGACATGGTGCCGGAGGCCCTCCATGGCGAGAACGCCGTTCGACTGGCTGGACGAGCAAGCCGATGTCCGCCGGCGGGCCGGACTCGTACGCACCCTGCGTCCACGCCCGGCCGACTCGCCGCTCCTCGACCTGGCGAGCAACGACTATCTGGGCCTTGCCCGGCACCCTGAGATCACCGGGGCAGCGGCCGCCGCCGCCCGCCGCTGGGGCGGGGGCGCCACCGGCTCCCGGCTGGTCACCGGCTCCACCGAGCTGCATGCCGAACTCGAGCGGGAGCTCGCCGACTTCTGCGGGTTCGAGTCCGCGCTCGTGCTGTCGTCCGGATACGCCGCCAACCTCGCCGCGGTCACCGCGCTCGCCCCGCATGGCTCGCTGATCGTGTCGGACGCGGGCAACCACGCCTCACTGATCGACGGCTGCCGGCTCGCTCGCGGGACGGTACAGGTTGTGCCGCACGGGGACACCGAGGCCGTACGCAAGGCGCTGGACGCCCACCAGGGTCCCGCGGTCGCCGTGTCCGACTCGGTGTTCTCCGTGGACGGCGACGCGGCGCCGCTGGCCCAACTCGCCGAAGCATGCCGGGAGTTCGGGTCCGGGCTGATCGTCGACGACGCGCACGGAATGGGCGTACTGGGCGACGGCGGACGGGGTGCGCCGCATGCGGCCGGCCTCGCGGGCGCGGCGGACGTCGTCGTGACCGTCACCCTCTCCAAGTCCCTCGGCAGCCAGGGCGGCGCCGTCCTCGGCCCCGCCAAGGTCATCGACCACCTCGTCAACGCCGCCCGTACCTTCATCTTCGACACCGGCCTGGCCCCCGCCGCTGCCGGAGCCGCGCTCGCCGCGCTGCGTCTCCTGCGCCGGGAACCGGAGCGCGGCGCGCGCGCCCACGCGGTCGCGACCACCCTGCACGACCGGCTCACCGTCGAAGGCCTGCAGGCGGTACGCCCGGACGCGGCCGTCGTCTCCGTATGTGCCCCGTCGCCGGAACTGGCCGTGCAGTGGGCCGCGGACTGCCGCGGCGCAGGTCTCGCGGTGGGGTGCTTCCGGCCCCCGTCCGTGCCGGACGGCATCTCGCGTCTGAGGCTGACCGCCCGCGCGGACCTGACCGAGGAGCAGATCGTCGAAGCGGTACGGGTGATCAGCCGCACCGCACCCCCGGCCGCGGGGGAGTGACGCAGAGGCCGCGTGCCCCTGGCGCATTGGGCGGGTGTTCGGCACCGCGGTCAGGTGGGTGACCGCTCCGCTCAGGTCAGGTGTCGGTGGGCTGAAGCGTGTCCAGGAAGTTGCTCCAGGCGGCTGCGGAGAACAGCAGAGCGGGTCCGGCCGACCGCTTGGAGTCGCGCACGGCGAGCAGCCCGGCCAGCGGGCCGGCGCCGATCTCGGCGGTCTCCACGCAGTTGTTCATTCCCGTGCTGAAGCTGCTGCGCCGCCATGGGCCGCTGTGCAGCGAGGTGCTGGAAGGTATGTACCGAGGCAGAGCAGACATGGTGCCCTCCTAGGCGCCGTCACATGTCCCGGCGATGAATTCCAATGAGTCCTCGGGCGAAAGGGCCACTCTCTGAAGCGAGTTGAAGGCGCTGGCGTACGCCTTCAGGTCCTCTGTCCCTTCGAGGTAGAGGCTACTCGTCAAGTGGTCGAGAACTACAACATCGAGATCAGAAATGTTCGAAAATGACAAGATAACGAAAGGGCCGGTGACCCCTATGTGCTCACCGGCGGCGAACGGCAGCACTTGAACGCGCACATGGGGCAGCCGGGCAGCCTCCAGTAACCGGTAGAGCTGCCGCTCCATCACGCCCGGCCCGCCCACGGCCCGCCGCAGCACCGCCTCGTCCAGTACGGCGCTCACCTGCAGCGGCGGATCCCTGCGCAGGACCTCCTGCCGGGCCAGCCGCACCTCGACGAGCGCGTCCACCTGGGCATCCGGCAGGCCGACCAGCGCCGCCCGTGTCACGGCCCGCGCGTAATCCGGCGTTTGGAACAGCCCCGGCACCACGGTGGTCTCCAGGGTGCGCATGCGATCGGCCTGCGACTCCAGGCGGATGAAGTCCCGATATTCGGGCGGCAGCAGATCCCGGTAGGCCTGCCACCAGTGCGTGCGTCCATCACCGCCTCCCGGGCCCGCCATTGCGACGAGCAGGTCCCGCAGCGCGGGATCCCGGACGCTGTACGCGTCGAGCAGCAGCGTCACGTCCGACGCCTTGACTCTGCTGCGGCCCGTCTCGATGCGGCTGACCTTCGACTGGTGCCAGCCGACGAGGCGGGCGGCCTCGCCGCTGGTGAGCCCCGCCCGGCTGCGCAGGGCGCGCAGTTCCGCGCCGAGTTTGCGGCGGCGGACCGCGGTACCGTATGGCATACCCGTCTCCTCCCGACCGGCGGTACCAGCCGATGCATGCGCCGACGGTAGAGGAGTGCCGCTCCGGCTCCAAATACGGTTGGCTCTAGCAGAGTTCACCGCTTCGAGCGACAGATATATGCATATCCAGGGGGATCGCCGCCTGTGACCCTCCAGGAGTGGCAGGCTGTCGCGCAGCACCGGACCGGGACCGTCCCCGAACCATCCGCGACGCGTCGGAGTCCGGTCCCGGTGGGAAAGGGACGACGCCGCCATGGCAGACCATCAGGAAGCATCCGTCACTCTGCCGAGCGATCCCGCCTCGGTCCCCGCGGCGCGCAAGTACGTCATCGAAGTCCTCGCGGAATGGGGACTGCCGGGCGATGCGGAGGTCGCCGATTCGGTCCGGCTCATCGTGTCCGAACTCGCCACCAACGCGGTGCAGCACACCTTCGGACAGTCACCCACGTTCACGGTCGACGTCGAGCTGGAGCGCGACGAGCAGCTGCGCATCGGCGTCACCGACAGCCATCCGCGCCTGCCGAGGCGGCTGCCCGCCGCCGTCCAGCAGGACAACGGCCGGGGCCTGGTCATCATCCGCTGGCTCACGGCAGAATGCGGCGGCCGGCTCTCGGTCAGCCGCACCGCGGAGGGCGGCAAGACCGTGTGGATCGAGCTGCCGTGGGAGGCCACGGTCCAGCAGTGAGGACTGCCGGTGGTGGTCACGGTCCAGCAGTGAGGACTGCCGGTGGTGGTCACGGTCCAGCAGTGAGGACTGCCGGTGGTGGTCACGGTCCAGCCGTGAAGACTGCCGGTGGGGGTCACGGTCCAGCAGGGGAGTGGTGCGGTCTTGCCGTGAAGCGCGGGGAGCCGGGCCGACGTGACAGGCCGCTGAGGCCGATCAGGCCGCTGAGCGGCCGAACGCGCCGCGCAGCAACGCCCGGAACGTGTCCGCCGCGGGCGCCGTCTCCCCCGTCCGGTACACGACCGAGATCGTACGCCGCAGACTCCCCGGTTCCAGCAGCCGCATCCCCACCGGCGTGGTCGCCGTGCGGGCCACCATCTCGGGCACCACGGCGACCCCGAGCCCCGCACTGACCAGTGCGCAGACCAGGGCGTAACCCGGATTCTCGACCAGCACCGCGGGCGTCGCGCCGGCCTGTGCCAGCGCGGCCTCGACCCCACGTCGCGGCGGAAGCGTCGGCGCCATGCTGATCAGCGGCTGCCCCGCCAGCTCGGCCAGCGGCAGGCGCGCCGAGCCGGCGGCCAGCGCGTGCCCGGGCGCGGTCACCAGCACCAGCTCCTCGACGAGCACCGGCTCCGCCGCCACGGTGGCGGGCAGCTGTACCGGCTCCGCCGGCTCGTAGGCGTGCGTCAGCGCCAGGTCGGCACGCCCGGCCGCGACCGCCGTGACGCCCTCCGGCGGCTCGTACTGCGAGACGGCCAGCTCGACGTCCGGATGGGCCCGGCGGAACGCGCTGAGTACCGGAGGCAGCAGATGGATGCCGGCCGTGGTGAAGGTGCCCACTCGCAGTCGGCCGCCGGACAGGCCCGACAGCTGCGCCAGTTCGTGGCGGGCCCGGTCCATTTCGTCCAGCACCCGCCGCGCCCGCGCCACCAGCAGCTCGCCCGCGCCGGTCAGTCGCGTCCCGCGGTGGTGGCGCACCAGCAGCGCGGCGCCCGCCTCGCGCTCCAGCTTGGCGAGCTGCTGGGACAGCGCCGGCACCGTGTATCCCAGCCGTTCCGCGGCCCGGGTGATGGAGCCGGCCTCCGAGACGGCCACGAGTGCCGCGAGCCGTGTGGGGTCGTACACGCTGCACCTCCCGAGGTGACGGGCCGCGCGGGACACGCGGCCGAGTCCGCGTGCCTGAGCGGCGTGGGTCCAGGCTAAAGGATTCCTTAAGGCTTGCTCAGGAAAGGGTGCATACCCACTGAAGGCTCGGGGGCGGCAGGCTGGTCCTCATGGATGCACAGCTGCTCGCCTTCACCGGTGTCGCCGCCGGCATGGTCGCCATGCCGGGGGCCGACTTCACCGTCGTGGTGCGCAATGCCCTGGTGTCACGCCGGATGGGAGTGGCGTGTGCACTGGGCATCGCGGGCGGACTGCTGTTCCACACCGCGCTCGCCGTCGCCGGAGTCGCGGCGGTCCTGGCGGCCGTGCCCGCGCTCTTCCGCGTGCTCCAGCTCATGGGCGGCGCCTATGTGCTGTACCTGGGCGTCCGTACCCTGCAGTCCGTTGCACGACCGCGCCCTGCGGAGGACGCCGGGGAGGAGAAGGCCACCGCGGGCGGCGGTCTGCGTCAGGGGTTCCTCACCAACGCGCTCAACCCGAAGGCGCCGATCACCTTCTTCAGCCTGCTGCCCCAGTTCGTGCCCGCGGGCAGCCCGGCGATGCCGCGGACTCTGCTGCTCGCGCTGATCGTCGTCGTCCTCGGCCTGCTCTGGTTCCCGATGGTCGCGCTCCTGGTGGACCGGCTCGGCCGATGGCTGCGCAGACCGCGTGCGGCCCGCGCCGTCGCGGCGGTCACGGGCACCGCGCTGACCGCCCTGGGGATCAGCCTTCTCGCCGCTCCGCTGATGACCTGACGCCCTCCGATGACCCGATGTCTGCCGACGGCCTTCGGCGCTCCGCCGGCCTGACGTCCTCTGATCGCCCGATGCCCTCGTCCTCGTCGTCGTCCTCGTCCTCGTCGTCGTCCATGCCCTCGTCGTCGTCCGCGTCCTCCGGCATGTTCACCGCCGACGCCGCCGCGCGCGCAGGGACCAGCTCGCGACGGACCACCCGCGGCAGTGCGCCCCACAGCCCCACGCACACCAGCAGTGTGCCCGCGCCCGCCAGGAAGCCGCCGACCCGGCCGAGCGTCACATCCACCACGAGCAGGACCGACCCGGTCAGCGCGAGAGCCAGCACCACCATGCCGGCCCGTGCGAGGTCCGAGGACCATCGCACGATCTGCGGTTTGGCATGCTGCTGGAAAAGCGACCGGTGCAGCGCGGCCGGCGCCGTGAACAGGGCGGCGGCCAGTACGGCCAGCAGCAGCGTGGTCACGTAGGTGACGCGCTGCAGCGTGTCGAGCGACGGGAAGCGGGGCGTGAACGCGAGTGTCAGCAGGAACGCGAAGAGGATCTGCACGCCCGTCTGCGTGACCCTCAGCTCCTGCAGCAGCTCGCTGAAGTTGCGGTCGGCGCGCTCGAAGCGGGTCTCGCGGCGCGCCGGCTGTCCGGAACGGTCCTCGGCCATACCTGACGAGTGACCTCCTCGGCGCTTCTCACGCACCCGGCGGGCGGCGGCCGAAGCCGGTCGGCCGCCGCCCGGCCGGGAGTACGCCATGAGCGCTCCGGCCGCGGGATCAGCGCACCCTGCCGTACCAGACGCTCTTCGTCCAGATCTTCTGCAGGCGCACCACGTCCCCGGACTTGGGTGAGTGCCAGATGCGTCCCTTACCGGCGTAGATGCCGACGTGGTACACGTACTTGCCGGAGTGGAAGAAGACCAGGTCTCCGGGGCGCGCCTGTTTCGCGGACAGGTGATGGGTCTTGTTGTACTGCTGGGCCGCGGTACGCGGCAGCTTCTTGCCCGCCTTCTTGAACGAGTAGAGCGTGAGTCCGGAGCAGTCGAACCGGCGCGGCCCGGCGGCTCCCCACCGGTACGGGGAGCCCTTCTTGGAAGCCGCGATCTTGAGTGCCTTGTTTGCGACCGTTGCGGCCTCCGCCTCGGAGGCGATGCCCGGAACCACGACGGTTCCGCCCAGTGCGGCGAGTGTGAGCGCCGATGCGGTGCCGGCCCGGGCCATCAGAGACGGAAAACGATTGAGCGCAGTCATGCGCAGCCCTTCGTCAGCCGCCTGTGAAGGATGACCTGTCGGGTTCGGACAGGCGAAGATGCCCGGCCGCGTGGTGCGGCTTCACCCCAAGGGCCTCCCGGAGCGTGTCCGGGCTGCCCGCCGTGCTGGGTCCTCCACTCCTGCCGATCCACCGATGTCGACCTGGCATCCGGACGGCGGCAGGACTCGGCGTCCGCCCGGACCGCCCCGCCGCGGCGGCGGGGGCTTGTCGTCGGAAGGGATCTTCACGCATACATGGCCCGAAATCCGAGCCGAACCGGCGATATGTGAAGCTCTTCACCACGCACCCGTTCGGGTGGACAGGCGAGTTTGCGAATGATCGGCGAAGGGCCCGACGAACGCCGGACCAGCACCGAAAGGCAACATTCCGATCGTCGCGTACGCATGTTGCGCAAGTTTGCCGACCGAAAATGTCTATCGCTTTCTACGCCGATCGAGGGTAGCCCGACTGGGCCGTTTCAAATCCGGTCCGGACGGTCCCGCGAAGCATCACGGCGCGGTCGATGGGATGGTGAGGGCGCGTCGGGGCCTCTGGGGTCCCCTGCCTGGCATCGTGCGGTCACCGGTGGGGTGTCCTGCCGGGCATCGTGCGGTCACTGGTCGGGATCCGCTGTGGGGCATCGTGCGGTCCCTGGTCGGGCTTGTTCGGTCCTCACGCGGTACGTGATCGGACTCTGACCGGTCGTCAAACCACCTCGAGTCGGCATGAACCGGTCCCGTGCCGGAATCAATCGCTCCTGGGCGGCGGCACGGTGACCCGCGCCGCGCGGCGTTCCCCGTCCAGCACCCGCAGGGCACGCGCAAGCGTCGGCGTATGGACCTCGGTCTCTCCCCGCTGATGCATCAGTGCCAACGCGTCCCGGAGCGCCGCCGCCGCGCCCACCAGGGCCTGAGCCGCACGCAGCCCGCCGTAGGTGTCGTGGGCGCGCGCCGGGTTGATCCGGCCCAGCAGGTCGACCACTTCGAGGTAACGGTCGATCAGTTCGCCCTCGGCACGGGTCAGCGCGGGCAAGGGCGGCAGTTCGGGTGGCAGCATCGGCGGCTCACCTCGCGCCGTGTGGCGCCAGCGACGCCTTGCGGCTGGGGATGATCCGGTCCACGAGCCCGTACTCAACGGCGTCCCGCGCGTCGAGGATCTTGTCCCGCTCGATGTCCGAGCGGATGCGCTCCAGGCTCTGCCCGGTGTGGCGCTGCAGCATCTCCTCCAGCAGCTCACGCGTGCGCATCATCTCGCGCGCCTGGATCGCCAGGTCGTCCGCCTGCCCCTGCACCGGCTCCGAGAGCGACGGCTGGTGGATCAGCACGCGCGCGCCGGGCAGCGCGAACCGCTTGCCGGGCGTGCCGGCGGCCAGCAGTACCGCGGCCGCGGATGCGGCCTGGCCCAGGCAGATGGTCTCCACGTCGCAGCTGACGAACTGCATCGTGTCGTAGAGCGCCGTCATCGCGCTGAACGAGCCGCCGGGCGAATTGATGTACAGCGAGATGTCGCGGTCCGGCGCCGTGTACTCGAGGTGCATGAACTGCGCCATCACGTCGTTCGCGGACGTGTCGTCGATCGGCGTCCCGAGGAAGACGATTCGCTCCTCCAGGAGCTTCGAGTACGGATCGAGGGTCCGATGGCCCGCCGTCGTGCGCTCGGTGAACTCGGGCAGGACATAGCGGGCCGTCGGGCCGGTACCGGTCGGTCGGTTCATGGCAGGCGCCTCCTCATGGCGGGGCCTCGGCGGAGGTCTCGCCGCGACGTTGATCACGACGTTCATGTGGTGGCCATGCGGTCCCGTACGCAGGCCTGTGCAGCAGAGCCAGCTCTGTAAAAAATGTACAGGACGTACATGACGTTATGATGGAACCATGGCCTATGAGATTCCGGTGACGCAAGCCCGGGCCGAGCTAGCCGACCTGATCAACCGCGTCGTGTACGGCGGAGAGCGCGTGGTCGTCACCCGCCACGGGAAGCCCCTCGTCGCCCTGGTCTCGGCCGCTGACCTGCAACGTCTCGAGGAGACGGAGGGTGCAGGAGAGGAGCAGGTGATCAGCTCGGTCTCCACCGTCCGCTCCATGCCGTCCGCTCCGGGCGAACGCCAGCGGTTCGGCATCGCCGCCGAGCACCGGGGGCCCAAACCGACGTAGCGCGGGGGTCGTTCAGGCGGACGCGCCTGGACGCGCCATGGAAGCTGCCCCGACGACCACGTAAAAGACCGTGCGCCCCGACAGATACTGCGGGGGCGCACGGTGGTTTTTCTGCGTGGCGTTCGGTATCCGCCCGGAGTCGTTGGCCTGTTGATCCCCGTGTGGTCAGTGCGCGAGGGCGCGTTCCCGCTCGGCCGGGGGCTCGGTGACCGTCGGGCGGCGCTTCAGTGCGGCCCCGAGGAGGACGGTGCCGAGCCCGAGTACGGCCCACCCGGTAAGCACGAGGGCGGGGCCCGTCGCGGCGGCGCCGTCGAAGAAGGAGACCGACCGCAGCAGAGATGCCCCGGCGCCCGGCGGCAGCCACTGGCCGATCATGCCCACCGGCTCGGGCAGCATCTGAGGGGCCGAACTCGCGCCCGAGAACGGATTGCCGAGCAGCACGACCACGAAGGCGCCGACCCCCATGCCCGCCGGTCCCAGCAGCGCGGCGAGACCGGCGACTGCGGCGCTCACTGCCAGGGTCGACAGGCCCAGCGCCCCGACCTCCGTCCACCAGTCGCCGGAGAGCACGCCCAGCCAGCTGTCCGCGATGGAGACCGCGGCGACGCCGACCAGTACGGCGGATCCGACCAGTGCGGCGACGGCGCGTATGCCGCGCAGACCGAGCACGGTGACCGCGCCCCCGGCGGCCACGCCTGCCAGCGCCATCGGCAGCACGCTCGCACCCAGTGCCGTGCCGCGCGGGTCCGCCGCCGGGGCCGCGACGACGTCGACGGTCTCGACCTCGACTCCCGGCGGGGCCTGCTCGGCCACCGCCTGCTGGAGGAGCTGGGCGACCAGTGGGCTCGCGGCCGAGGCGGTGAGCAGCTTGGGTCCCTGCTCCGTGGTGACGACCGCTCCGTATACGGTCCGGTCCTCGATGGCACCGCGGGCCGCCGCCTCGTCCGCGTAACGGTGGATCTCGAAGGCGCCGTCCCGCTGTTCGAGTTGGCGCTGCAGCGGGGCCGTGGCGGCCGCGGGCCCGGCGACGCCGAGGGGCAGGTCACGCGGTGCGGTGCGGGCGGCCGGCCAGGCGAAGGCCCACAGTGCGAGGGCCACCACGACGGGGATCAGAACGACGACGGCGGCGATACGGCGCCGGGGGATGGAAGCAGCCTCGGATGGGCGCTGCATCGGAGTCGGCGCCGCCGTTGCGGATGACGTGGACATCGTGCTCCTCCATTGGTTCGGCTGAGTCGGCCTGTCGGGAGGTCCCGCGCGAACACATCGGCGACCAAAGAGAATGATCGTTCGTTTTATTTTCTGGCCCTCACTGTCCTGCCGTGCCGGTCGATTGTCAAGAAGGAATGTTCGTTTTAGATTGGGCGCATGGCTCGCGTATCTCAGGAACACCTCGACGCTCGCCGACGTCAGATCCTCGACGGTGCGGCGCGATGCTTTGCCCGCAACGGCTTCCACGCCACGTCGATGCAGGACGTCCTCAAGGAGGTCGACCTCTCGGCCGGCGCCGTCTATCGGTACTTCACCGGCAAGGAGGACCTGATCCGGGCCATCGTCACCGAGGTGCTGGGCGAGATCCGTGGCGCCTTCGAAGCGGCCGCCGTGCAGAGCCCGCCACCACCGCCCGACGAGCTCGTGGGACATGTCATGAAGGAGGTCCTGGGCAGGCGGAAGGGACTGTCGTACGAGGACGAGTCGGGTTTTCCCCGGCTGCTGGTGCAGGTCTGGACGGAGACTCTGCGCAACGACGAGTTGTCGGCCCAGCTCAGGGAGGGCTACGACACCGTGCGTGCTGCATGGTGCAAGGTCGTCGAGGCGTACCAGACGGCCGGGATGATGCGCACAGACATCCCGCCCGAGCATGTCGCCCGGACCATGATCGGAGTGGCGCAGGGGTTCTGCGCTCAGCAGGCACTGTTCGGGGCGGTGCCGGTCGAGGTGCTTCAGAACGGGCTGCGGGGGCTGATGAGTATGGGGCAGCAGCCTCGTTGAGGTCCTTCCGCTCCCTGCGGTACGCCCGCTCCCGACGGGGTGCGATCGACGGGCATGAAGGACACGGAAGTCGGTTAACGTCCCTGAAACTCCGTCGAACTAGCCTGCACCACCATGTCACCAGGGGTTTCACGGTCGGAGGTGCGCAGGATCGCGTGTCTGGGCCGTGTACGACATCCAGCCCCGTCGTGGTGACCGCGGCAGCCGGACCCCGCACGGTCCGGCTCGAGACTGTGAGGTGGGACGCGTGCAACTGACGCCGCACGAGCAGGAGCGACTGCTCATCCATGTGGCCGCCGACGTGGCCGAGAAGCGCCGCGCCCGCGGGCTCAAGCTGAACCATCCCGAGGCGGTCGCCCTCATCACCTCGCACATCCTCGAAGGGGCGCGCGACGGCCGTACCGTCGCGGAACTGATGTCCTCCGGACGCAAACTGCTCACCCGCGACGACGTCATGGAGGGCATCCCCGAGATGATCCACGACGTCCAGGTCGAGGCCACCTTCCCGGACGGCACCAAGCTCGTCACCGTCCACGACCCGATCGTCTGAGGGGGACGTGATGATTCCTGGAGAGATCCTCTTCGCGGACGAGCCCGTCGTCGTCAACGAGGGCCGCGAGGTCACGCAGCTCACCGTCCTCAACGCCGCCGACAGGCCCGTGCAGGTCGGCTCCCACTACCACTTCGCCGAGGCCAACCCCGGTCTGGAGTTCGACCGCGCGGCCGCGCGCGGCAAGCGGCTCAACATCGCCGCCGGCACCGCCGTGCGCTTCGAGCCCGGAATCCCCGTCGACGTCGAACTCGTACCGCTCACCGGCGCCCGCGTGGTGCCCGGACTGCGCGGCGAGACCGGAGGTGCCCTCGATGCCTGAGATCTCTCGTGCCGCGTACGCCGATCTCTTCGGGCCTACTACCGGCGACCGTATTCGGCTCGCCGACACCGATCTGCTGATCGAGATCGAAGAGGATCGTTCCGGCGGACCCGGGCTCGCAGGTGACGAGGCCGTGTTCGGCGGCGGCAAGGTCATCCGCGAGTCGATGGGCCAGTCCCGCGCGACGCGCGCGGAGGGCACGCCCGACACCGTCATCACCGGCGCCGTGATCGTCGACCACTGGGGCATCGTCAAGGCGGACATCGGCATCCGCGACGGCCGTATCACCGGCATCGGCAAGGCGGGCAACCCGGACACGATGGACGGGGTGCACCCCGACCTGGTCATCGGCCCGGAGACCGAGATCATCGCAGGCAACGGCCGCATCGTGACCGCGGGCGCCATCGACGCCCACGTCCATCTGATCTGCCCGCAGATCGCCGACGAGGCGCTCGCCTCCGGCATCACCACCCTCGTCGGCGGCGGCACCGGCCCCGCCGAGGGCTCCAAGGCGACCACCGTCACGCCCGGCCCCTGGCACCTCGCCCGGATGCTGGAGGCGATGGAGGCGTACCCGCTCAACTTCGGTCTGCTCGGCAAGGGCAACACCGTCTCGCACGAGGCGATGCTGTCGCAGCTGCGCGGGGGCGCTCTCGGGCTGAAGCTCCACGAGGACTGGGGATCCACCCCTGCCGTCATCGACGCCGCGCTGACCGTCGCCGACCAGACCGGCGCTCAGATCGCCATCCACACCGACACCCTCAACGAGGCCGGTTTCGTGGGTGACACGCTCGCCGCGATCGCGGGGCGGACCATTCACGCGTACCACACCGAGGGCGCGGGCGGCGGGCACGCACCCGACATCATGACGGTCGTCTCCGAGCCGTACGTGCTGCCGAGCTCCACCAACCCGACCCGGCCCTACACCGTCAACACCGCCGAGGAACACCTCGACATGCTGATGGTCTGCCACCACCTCAACGCGGCCGTGCCGGAGGACCTGGCCTTCGCCGAGTCCCGGATCCGGCCCTCCACCATCGGGGCCGAGGACATCCTCCACGACCTGGGCGCGATCTCGATCATCTCCTCCGACGCCCAGGCGATGGGGCGTGTCGGCGAGGTGATCATGCGTACGTGGCAGACCGCGCATGTGATGAAGCGGCGGCGCGGTGCGCTGCCGGGGGACGGGCGCGCGGACAACCACCGGGTTCGTCGCTATGTCGCCAAATACACGATCAACCCGGCGGTTGCGCAGGGCCTGGCCCGCGAGGTCGGCTCCGTCGAGACCGGCAAGCTCGCCGACCTGGTCCTGTGGGAGCCGGCGTTCTTCGGCGTCAAGCCGCATCTCGTCGTCAAGGGCGGCCAGATCGCGTATGCGCAGATGGGCGACGCGAACGCATCCATTCCGACTCCGCAGCCGATCCTGCCGCGTCCGATGTACGGCGCGATCGGGCGCGCTCCGGCCTCCAACTCGCTGAACTTCGTTGCGCCCTGTGCCATCGAGGACGGGTTGCCCGAGCGGCTCGCTCTCGGCAAGAAGTTCGTGGCCATCGAGAGCACCCGGGGCGTGACCAAGGCGGACATGCGCGAGAACGACGCCCTGCCGCGCGTCCAGGTCGACCCCGACAGCTTCGCCGTCCACATCGACGGAGAGCTCGTCGAGGCCACCCCGGCCGCTGAACTGCCCATGGCTCAGCGCTACTTCCTGTTCTGAGCCGGGTCATGTCCAGAGCTGCACTTCTTGTCCTGGCCGACGGCCGCTTCCCCGCTGGTGGGCACGCCCACTCCGGCGGGGCCGAGGCGGCCGTCAAGGCCGGGCGCATCACCGGCGCCGCGAGCCTGGAGGAGTTCTGCCGTGGGCGGCTGCACACCTCCGGGCTCGTGTCCGCCTCTCTCGCCGCGGCCGCCGCGCTCGGTCTCGATCCGGTGGAGCTGGACGAGGCCGCGGATGCCCGTACGCCTTCGGCCGCACTCCGTACCGCTGCCCGGCGGCTGGGGCGGCAGATGATGCGGGCCGCGCGGGCGACGTGGCCGCATCCCGAGTTGGACGCGGTGGCGCGGTTGTTTCCCAAGGGCGCCCATCAGCCTGTTGTGCTGGGGGTGGCCGCTCGGGCTGCCGGGCTGGGGGCGGATGATGCCGCGTACTGCTCTCTGTACGAGAGTGTCAGTGGGGCGGCCACCGCGACGGTGCGGTTGCTGAGTCTTGATCCCTTTGATGCGACGGGGGTTCTGGCTCGGCTCGCGCCCGCGATGGACCTTGTCGCCCGGGATGCGGTCGATGCGGCGCGGCGGGCGGTCGAGGACGGGGTTGATGCGTTGCCTGCGGGATCCGCGCCGTTGCTGGAGATCAGTGCGGAGGCGCATGCTGCTTGGGCTGTGCGGCTCTTCGCTTCGTAGGGGGTGGGTTGCTGGTTTTCTTCCCCCACCCCGCCCCTTCCCGTAACCAGGGGCCCTGCCCCTCGACCCCGCTGGGGGCTTCGCCCCCCAGACCCCCTATCGCCCTGACGGGCTCGTCCTCAAACGCCGGACGGGCTGAAATCGGAGCCGCCCCATGCACCTTGACCACTCCCCCTCCCACTCCCACTCCCACGACGGACCCTCCGCCCTCAGCGCCGACGCGCACCGGCCCGACGGCTCGCGCCGCGCGATCCGCATCGGCCTAGGCGGGCCCGTCGGATCCGGGAAGACCGCCACGGTCGCCGCGCTGTGCCATGCCCTGCGCGACGAACTGTCCCTCGCCGTCGTCACCAACGACATCTACACGCGCGAGGACGCCGAGTTCCTGCTGCGGGAGGCCGTGCTGCCGCCCGAGCGGATCACCGCCGTGGAGACCGGGGCCTGCCCGCACACCGCGATCCGTGACGACATCTCCGCCAACCTCGAGGCCGTCGAGGATCTCGAGGACGAGGTCGGCCCGCTGGATCTCATCCTCGTCGAGTCCGGCGGGGACAATCTGACGGCCACGTTCTCCAAGGGGCTCGTCGACGCGCAGATCTTCGTCATCGACGTGGCGGGCGGCGACGACATCCCGCGCAAGGGCGGGCCGGGGGTCACCACGGCCGACCTGCTCGTCGTCAACAAGACGGACCTCGCGCCGTACGTCGGCTCCGACCTGGCCCGGATGGCAGCCGACGCCAAGGCACAGCGGGCCGAACTGCCTGTCGTCTTCCAGTCCTTGAGGGACGACAAGGGCGTCGCGGCCGTCGCCGACTGGGTGCGCGGGCAGCTCGCCGCCTGGACGGCGGCATGATGACCTCGGCCGGCGTCCGGGCCACCGCCCGGATCGCCGCCACCGCGGACGGCCGGGGCGGCACCGCCCTGCCCGTACTCGACGGCGAGGGCCCGCTCGCCCTGCGCCGCACCCGTGCCGCAGGGTCCGAGGCGCGCGTCATGCTCGTCGGTGCGATGAGCGGTCCGCTCGGTGGGGACCATTTCACCGTCGAGGCGAACGCACATGAGGGCGCGCGGCTCCACGTCGGTTCGGCCGCCGCAACCATCGCCCTGCCCGGGCAGGCGAAGGGCCCGGCGCGTTACGACGTCAGGCTCACCGTCGCCGATGACGCCGAACTGCACTGGCTGCCCGAGCAGCTGATCTCCGCGTGCGACAGCGAACTGCAGGTCAGAACGCGCGCCGAGCTGGCCGCGGGCGCGCGCCTCGTGCTGCGCGAGGAGCAGGTGCTCGGCCGTGCGGGAGAGGCCCCCGGCCGGCTCACCAGCCGGCTGACGGTGCGTCGCGCCGGGCGGTCGCTGCTCGACCAGGAGCTGGCGTGCGGCCCCGGTGCGCCCGGCGGCTGGGACGGTCCGGCCGTGCTCGGCGGGCATCGCGCCGTCGGGCAACTCGTCGTCGTACGGCCCGAGTTCGTGCACGAGATGCCTCGAGCGGCACTGCTCGGCGAGTTCGCCGCCCTTACTCCGCTTGCCGGACCCGCCGTCCTGGTCACGGCCGTCGCCCCCGACGCCCGGCACCTGCGCCGCGTACTCGACGAAGCGGTTCGGGCGCTCGGCTGAGGAGAGGCGGGTCGCCGCTCGTCCCCCGCGCACCGCCCGCGTCAGCTGAGCGGCATGCGCGGGAACTTCCTGCCCTCCGGACCCTTCTGCCCCTCGCGACCGTCCGCGGCCTGTTTCGCCTTCTCGGCCTCCTCGGCCTTGACCACGGCTGCGTACTTGTCGACGTACTCCTGACCGGACAGGCCGAGGATCGCGTACATGATCTCGTCCGTCACGGCACGCAGCACCGCCTTCTCGTCCTCCATGCCGCTGTAGCGGGAGAACTCCAGGGGCTTGCCGAAGCGGATCGTCACGGGCCTGAGGCTCGGGACCACCTGACCGGGCGGCTGGGCCTCGAACGTGCCGATCATCGCGCACGGGATCACCGGCACACGCGCCTTCAGCGCCATCGCGGCGACCCCGACCTTGCCCTTGTACAGCCGCCCGTCGTGCGAGCGGGTGCCCTCCGGGTAGATGCCGAGCAGTTCGCCCTTGCTCAGTACCCCGAGCCCCTCCCGGATCGCGGCCTGGCCGGCCTCCTTGCCGGAGCGGTCCACGGGGATCTGCCCGGCGCTGCGGAAGAACGCCGCGGTCAGCCGCCCCTTGATACCGGGCCCCGTGAAGTACTCTGCCTTCGCGAGGAAGGTGATGCGCCGTCTGAGGATCGCGGGCATCAGAAAGTGATCCGAGAACGACAGATGGTTTCCCGCGATGATCGCCGCGCCGGACTCCGGCACATGCTCGAGCCCCTCGATCCGCGGCCGGAACAGCAGCCGCAGCAGAGGCCCCAGAAGCACGTACTTGAGAACGTAATAGAACACGGCGCGGCTCCTCGCTCGGCGGGGTCGGCTCCAGGGACCACGAAGCGCCAGGTCCACCGGCATCTGGGGAGTGGTCGTCTCGCGAGCCAGTGTAGGGCGGTGCGACGCGTCTTTGATCGGAAAGATGCAGACCGGTTGAGCGAATATGTTCGCCGACGTGTACGGGGCCGCGGCCGTGCGAAGTGCCCCGGCTGACGGATGCACAGGAACCTCACGGAAGCCTGCCCCGGACACCGCCGGAGAGCCGTTCGGCGTCGACGAGGCCCCCTCCCGGGCGACACGCCCGGCGTGTTCCCTTGGCCTCGGCGGCGGCGGGCGGTGCTCTTGGCCTCCTGCACAAGCAGAAACCTGTGACGGCCACGTGCCCTCACCGCCCCAGGAGGTCCTCATGCGCCCCCTCGCCATCGCCGCCACGGCCCTGATCGCGCTCGCATCGGCCGCTCCTGCCACGGCCGCCCCCGTGCCCACCCCAGGCACACCGCCCAAAGCGCAGAGCCGCCTGTTCCTGACCGTCTCCGGGGACCAGGACACCTGGATCCGCGGAGTGCTGCTGCGCTGCGCCCCCAGAGTGGTGAGCGGTCATCACCCGCACGCGGCCGAGGCCTGTGCCGCCCTCGACGCCGCGCACGGCGATCTCGGCGCGCTGCCCGTCGAGAGGCGCATCTGCACCCACCGGTACTCGCCCGTCACCGTGTCGGCCACCGGCCTCTACCAGGGCCGCATCCTGACCTGGAAGAAGACGTTCGCCAACACGTGCGCGATGGAGGCCGCCACCGGGTACGTCTTCCGCTTCTGAGGCCCGCGGCCCGTACTTCCCAGGCCCGTGGGCCGTACTTCCCAGGCCCGCGGCCCGTACTTCCCAGGCCGGCGGGCCGTGCTTCCCAGGCCCGCGGCCCGTACAGTCGCGCAGCACCAGGTCTCCGTCAGGTGCTGCGCGACACCACCATCGCCAAGGTGATCAGACCGATCACGACCCAGCCGAACCACAGCCAGCCGCTGCTTCCCAAAGCCACCGTGTAGGCAGTCACGACGACCAGACCTCCGACGGTGAGCACCCCCATGACCTTCGTGGAACCGGGCATCGCAACACCCTCCTCGTGGCGGGCCCCGACGCGGGCCGGGGCCTTGGGCCATCCTCGCCCGGCCGGGCGCTGTCCGCCAGAGTCGGCCGGTCAACGGTTCTTGCGTCTCCATAGTGCCGTCGTTCCGGCGCCGGAGGGCGCATCACGGCACACGTGCCGCAAGCAGAAGGTTCCGGCCGTCAGCGGCCGCGCGCGCTGAGGGACGCCAGATAGGCGTTGTACTCCTCGAGCTCCTTGTCACCGTCACGGTCCGCAGCCCGGTCCTTGCGGCGCGCCTGCCGTGCCTCGGAGCGCTGCCACTGGAACAGCAGCGCGATCAGCACAAGCACGGACGGGATCTCGCTGAACGCCCATGCGATGCCGCCCGCCGCTGTCTGGTCGCCGAGCGCGTCGATCCCCAGCGAGGCGGGCGGGTTCGCGTACGTGCCGATCATCGGCGTGGACGCCATCATCAGGGCGATACCGAAGAACGCGTGGAACGGCATGCCCGCGAACAGCTCCAGCATGCGCATCACGTAGCCGGGACGGTGCGGCCCAGGGTCGACGCCCATGATCGGCCAGAAGAACACCAGGCCGACCATGAGGAAGTGGACCATCATCGCGATGTGCCCCGGCTTGGAGCCCATCAGGAAGTCGAAGACGGGCGTGAAGTACAGCGCGTACAGGCTCGCGATGAACAGCGGGATCGTGAACGCCGGGTGTGTGATGATCCGCATGTACCAGCTGTGCAGCAGCATCAGCAGCAGCTCGCGCGGTCCCTTGCGACCGCGTCCCGCGACCGGCAGCGCCCGCAGCGCCAGCGTGATCGGCGCACCGAGCAGCAGCAGGATGGGCGACAGCATGCTGATCACCATGTGCTGCACCATGTGCACGCTAAACATGACCATGCCGTAGTCATTGAGCTTGGTGCACATCATGAGCATCACGCTCAGCACACCCACGGTGAACGCCACGGTCCGGCCCACCGGCCAGCCGTCACCGCGCCGGACCAGCCGCGCCACACCCCAGCCGTACAGGGCGAGCGCCACGAGGCAGCCGATGAGGAAGAACGGGTCCGCGGACCACTCGAGGCCTCGGCCCAGCGTGAACGGCGGCAGATCCATCGTCGTGCCGTGCCCGCTGTGATCCATCCAACGGCTCCTGATTCGTGGAGGGCCTCCCCTTGCCCGTCAGGAACCGGGGGAGGGTTTTGCGCTGTCTGTCCGCACCAGAGTAGAACTGCCCCCGGCCGTCTCCGCGGCCGGGGGCAGTTCCCGGGATGTACGGGGGTCGCCGTCTGGACACGACCCGGGTGTGCTACAGCACGCACTCCGCCTCGTCGTACCGGTGCGCCGGTACGGTCTTCAGCGTCTCGACCGCCTCGGCGAGGGACACCATCGTGATGTCGGTCCCGCGCAGCGCCGTCATCATGCCGAACTCGCCGCGGTGCACCGCCTCCACCGCGTGCCAGCCGAAGCGGGTGGCCAGGACGCGGTCGTACGCGGTGGGGGTGCCGCCGCGCTGGACGTGGCCGAGGATCACCGGGCGGGCCTCCTTGCCGAGGCGCTCCTCGAGCTCGATGGAGAGCTGCCGGGCGATGCCCGCGAACCGCTCGTGGCCGTAGACGTCCTTGCCGCCCTCGTCGAACTCCATGCTGCCCGGGCGCGGCTTGGCACCCTCGGCGGCGACGACGATCGCGAACCGCTTGCCTGCGGAGAACCGCTCGCCGACCTTCTGCGCCAGCTCCTCGATGTCGAAGGGGCGCTCCGGTACGACGATGGCGTGCGCGCCCGCGGCCATGCCCGAGTTCAGGGCGATCCAGCCGGTGTGCCGGCCCATGACCTCGACGATCAGGACGCGCTGGTGGGACTCGGCGGTGGTCTTGAGCCGGTCGAGCGCCTCGGTGGCGACTCCCACGGCGGTGTCGAAGCCGAAGGTGACGTCCGTGGCGGCGATGTCGTTGTCGATGGTCTTCGGCACGCCGACGATGGGCAGGCCGTTGTCCGACAGGAGGCGGGCCGCCTTCAGCGTGCCCTCGCCGCCGATCGGGATGATCGCGTCAAGACCCAGCTCCGCGACATGGCCCTTCGCCCGCTCCACGCCGTCGCGCAGATGCTCGGGGCGCACGCGGGACGAGCCGAGGATCGTGCCGCCGCGCGCGAGGATGCCGCTGACCGCGTCCAGGTCCAGCTTGAGGTAGTCGCACTCGAGCAGGCCCTTCCAGCCGTCGCGGAAGCCGATGACCTCGTCGCCGTGGTCGACGACGGCACGGTGCACGACGGACCTGATGACGGCGTTCAGACCGGGGCAGTCGCCGCCGGAGGTGAGGACACCAATTCGCATTTGCCCGAAATACCTTTACTACGTGGGCCGAGGACCGGACCACGCTGTCCGGCTGTGTCTCTGCCACCCTACCGGCGGGAGTGGGTGCCGCCGAACCGTGCGTCCGACTGCTGGACGCCCCTGCACAAGTGAGCGGACAGCCCGTCAGTCGGGCTGTCCGCTCACTCGTGTGGCCTACTGTGCCGCCGCTGTGCCGGGCCGGTCAGGCGGGCTGCTGCGCGGCGGCGATGCGCTCGGCGCGAAGCGCCTCGTACCACCGGTCGTCGGTCGGCGGCAGTGCGTTCACATCCAGCGCGAGCTTCAGCAGCAGGTCGGCGATCTGCGGGTTACGGGCGAGCACCGGGCCGTGCATGTACGTGCCGAAGACCGTGTCGTTGTACGCGCCCTCGGAGCCGTCGCCCGTGCCGTTGCCATTACCGAGCCGGACCTGCGCCAACGGCCGTGCGTTCGGACCGAGATGGGTGATGCCCTGGTGGTTCTCGAACCCGGTCAGCTGCGGCAGACCGAGCCGCGGGTCGATGTCCGCCAGTACGTCACCGACGCAGCGCGCGCCCTCGCCACGGGTCGACACGACGTCGAGGAGGCCGAGACCGGGCTCGCGCTCCCCGAGGTCGTTGATGAACTCGTGGCCGAGGATCTGGTAGCCGGCGCACACCGAGAAGACGATCGCGCCGTTGCCCACCGCGCGGTGCAGACCGCCGTCACGGCGCAGCCGCTCGGCCGCGAGCCGCTGCGGCCGGTCCTCGCCGCCGCCGATGAGGTAGATGTCGCCGGAGGTGGGAATCGGCTGGTCGCTGCGCACGTCGATGCGGGTCACGTCCAGGCCGCGCTGCCGGGCCCGGCGCTCCACGACCAGCGCGTTGCCCTGGTCGCCGTAGGTGCTGAGCAGGTCCGGGTAGACCCACACGAGACGCAGGCTGTTGTCGCTCATGCTCAATTCGTCCTTACGCGGGGTCAGTTGCCGACGCGGCGGCGCAGGTCCTGGAAGGCGGTGTAGTTGGCGATCGTCTCGATCCGCCCGGCCGGTGCCAACTGCACTGCCTCGTCGAGGGACTGGCAGACCTGGAACGTCTGGCCGGCCACCTCGAGGCGTACGGCGAGGTCGAGCCTGCGGTCGCCGACGACGAAGAGCGGGTGCCCGGTGAGACGGGTGTAGTCGACGTCCCACAGCCAGGACGTGTCGGTGCCGTCGGCGGCGCGGGCGTTGACGGCCAGGATCACCGGGGTCGGGGGCTGCTCGATCAGCGAGAACGTCTCGAGCCAGCCGGCCGGGTTCTTCGCCAGCAGGAGCCTGAGCTCGCGGCCCATGAACTGCACGACGTCGTACCGGCCGGCCACCGCCTGCACCTGGTACATGCGCTCCAGCGCGACCTGCGGCGGCACGCCGAAGACCGCGCCGACCGCGGCCGACGTGGTGGCGTTCGCCTTGTTGGCACGGCCCGGCAGCTGGAGGTGGATGGGCCACGCGGAACCGTGCGGGTCCAGGACGTGGTCACCCGACAGGGCCCAGCTCGGCGTGGGACGGCGGAAACCGCACTGGCCGCAGAACCAGTCGTCGCCGGGGCGCTGCATCACGCCGCCGCACGCCGGGCAGGACCAGGCGTCGTCCTTCCACATCTGCCCGGCGGCCACCCACACCACGTTGGGCGAGGAGGACGCGGCCCACACGACCAGCGGGTCGTCGGCGTTGGCGATGACCACGGCCTTCGTACCGGCCAGGCTCTCGCGCCAGTGCTCGGCGAGCATGCGGGTCTCGGCGGCGCGGTCCAGCTGGTCGCGCGAGAGGTTCAGCAGTGCGATGGCCTTGGGCTCGACGTCGCGGGCGACCCCGGCGAGGTACTTCTCGTCGACCTCGATCACGCCGAAGCGGGACTCCGCCCCCTCGGCGAGGGCCGAGGTGATGCCGGCAGGCATGTTCGCGCCCAGGGCGTTCGACACCACGGGACCGGCGGCGCGCAGGGACTCCGCGATGAGCCGGGTGGTGGTCGTCTTGCCGTTGGTGCCCGACACCAGGACGACATCCAGGTGCTGGGCGAGCTCCCCGAGCAGGTCGGGGTCCAGTTTGAGCGCCACTCGGCCGCCGATCACCGAACCGCTGCCGCGCCCCGCGGCGCGCGATGCCGCCGCGACAGCCTTGCCCGCCGTCACGGCCAGCTTGGCCCGCGGTGACAGCGGGTCCGAGTTGCCTGCCATCGTTCTGGATCCTCCTTGCGTACTGCGCCGCGCGTTGCCCCGGGCAGAGTGTGGGCCTCAGCCTATCGACCTCGGCTCTCCGCCCCGAACGGCGGCACCTCCGAACCGCCGTTCACGGAGTGCATCCCCGCACAGCCGTTCACGCCGTGCACGGAACGTACCCGATCAGGGCCGGCGGACCGTTCGTTCTCCCCGTGGCGTTCACGCCGTGCACGGAACGTACCCTTGCGGCCATGCGACACGGCAAGATCCCCGGCGCCACCGGACGCGTACGGCCCGTCACCCTGTTCGGGGATCCCGTGCTGCACGCGCCGTGCCAGGAGGTCGCCGACTTCGGCCCCGCGCTGGAGCGGCTGATCGAGGACATGTACGCGACAATGTACGCTGCCCGGGGCGTCGGCCTTGCCGCGAACCAGGTCGGCGAGGCGCTGCGGGTCTTCGTGTACGACTGCCCGGACGACGAGGACCAGCGCCATCTGGGGCATGTGGTGAACCCGCGCCTGGTCGAGACGGACGGCGTCGTCGTACGCGGGTCCGAGGGGTGTCTGTCGCTGCCGGGGCTCGAAGCGGGGACGCCGCGCTTTGATCGCGCCGTGGTCGAGGGCTTCACGATGCGCGGGGAGCCGGTGCGGGTGCATGGCACCGGGTTCTTCGCCCGTTGTCTGCAACACGAGTGCGATCACCTTGACGGGCGTGTCTACACCGATCGCGTCACGGGGTGGCGTCGGCGGCGCGTGCTGCGGGCTGCGGCGCGGGCGCCCTGGGGGCGGTAGGCGCGTCGCACGGCTCAGGCCGTTGTGGGTTGTCTCCACCCAGCTACCGCTGAGAGGTGCCCCCAGCCCTGCGGAACGCCTGCCCGCAACGGTTCGTGCAGCTCAGAGGTGCTCACAAAATGGGAGTCCGATCAGCTCGAGGCGCCTGGTGCGTGCGATCGCAAGGCGCCGGAAGACCCTCGTAGCGGAGCTACTAGGGTGTTTCGGCAACGCGGCGAGCGTGCGTGCCAGGCGCCTCGAGCCGGGCGCCCATTTTGTGAGCACCTCTTAGAAACCCGGGCCGCCCACGCGGTCCGCGACCGCGGCCAGGCGGCCCCAGAGGAGGTCCGCCAGGCTGCGTACCAGCTCGACGCGGGTGCAGGGGTTTTCGCCGAGCCACCAGTCGCCTGCGGCGTGCATCATGCCGACGATCCCGTGGCCCCAGATGCGCGCCAGCTGCTGGCTCTCGGGGCCGATGTCGACCCGTTCGGCGATGACCGTGGCCAGCTCCTCGCCGAGCCGGCGCAGCAGGGGAGCGGAGTGGCGGCCCACGTCGAAGCCCTCGCCCGATGTGCCGCCCTCGGCGGGGTGCATCAGGAAGCGGTACACCTGGGGGCGCGCCTCGATCGCCGCGAGATAGGTGTCGAGCGTGGACTCCACGCGCTCCCGGCGCTCCGCGGGGGCGTCCAGCGCGGCACGCAGTGAGTCCAGAAGCGCGTCGGTGTGGCGCTTGGCGAGCGCCGCGTACAGGCCGCCCTTGTCGCCGAAGTGCCGGTACAGGATCGGCTTGGTGATGCCCGCCTCCGCCGCGATGGCGTTCATCGAGGCGCCGGGGCCGTCGCGGAGCACCACGCGGTCGGCCGCCTCCAACAGCTCGCGCCGCCGCTGGTCGGCAGAGCGCTGCTGCTCGGTCCGCTGTGTGGTCTCCATGTCGCCTCTCCCCGCCCGTGTGATCGGTCGCGCACGCGCAAAGTAACACTCGAAGTGCTGCCCGCATCGAACGGGCTGCCGGGAGTTGACATCCCCTACCAGCCGGTAACAGACTCGCGTTACCGTAAGTAACACATGCTGAGAACGCTGCTGGAGGGGTCATGGCCGAGTTCACCATGGAGCTCAACGACGAACAGAAGGAGGTCCGGGACTGGCTGCACGGCTTCGCCGCCGACGTGATCCGACCCGCGGCCGCCGAATGGGACGAGCGTGAAGAGACCCCGTGGCCGGTCATCCAGGAGGCCGCCAAGGTCGGCATCTACTCCCTCGACTTCTACGCCCAGCAGTATTTCGACCCCACGGGCCTCGGCATCCCGATGGCCATGGAGGAGCTCTTCTGGGGCGATGCCGGTATCGCCCTGTCCATCGTCGGTACCGGTCTGGCCGCCGTCGGCGTCCTCGCCAACGGCACCGATGAGCAGATAGGCACCTGGATCCCACAGATGTACGGCGATGCCGACGATGTGAAGGTCGCCGCCTTCTGTTCGTCCGAGCCGGACGCCGGCTCCGACGTCGCCTCGATGCGCACCCGTGCCGTCTACGACGAGGCCAAGGACGAGTGGGTCATCAACGGCACCAAGACCTGGGCGACCAACGGCGGCATCGCCAACGTCCATGTCGTGGTCGCGGTCGTCGACCCGGAGCTCGGGTCCAAGGGCCACGCGTCCTTCATCATCCCGCCGAACACGCCCGGCCTGTCCCAGGGCCAGAAGTTCAAGAAGCACGGCATCCGTGCCTCGCACACAGCCGAGGTCGTACTGGAGAACGTCCGCGTCCCCGGGTCCTGCCTGCTCGGCGGCAAGGAGAAGCTGGACGAGCGCCTGGCACGCGCGCGTGAGCGTGCGAAGGCGGGCGGCGAGCGTGTGAAGAACGCGGCCATGGCCACCTTCGAGGCGTCGCGGCCGGCAGTCGGCGCCATGGCGGTCGGCACGGCCCGCGCCGCGTACGAGGAGGCGCTGGAGTACGCCAAGACGCGTGAGCAGTTCGGCCGGCCGATCATCGACAACCAGGGCGTCGCCTTCCAGCTCGCCGACATGCGTACGCAGATCGACGCCGCCCGGCTGCTGGTGTGGCGGGCGTCCTGGATGGCGGTGAACGGCAAGCCGTTCACCGCGGCCGAGGGCTCGATGTCGAAGCTGTTCGCCAGCGAGACGGCCAAGAAGGTCACCGCTCAGGCCGTCCAGATCCTCGGCGGCAACGGCTTCACCCGCGAGTACCCGGTCGAGCGCATGCACCGCGACGCGGCGATCTACACGATCTTCGAGGGCACGAGCGAGATCCAGCGTCTGGTGATCGCGCGGACGCTGTCGGGCATGCCGATCCGATAGGCCGATCCAAAGAGGTCGGTGACCGCGCCGAGTCACTGAACTCGGTGTAGCCCGTCGGGCCGCTGCCTTGTGCTGTCCCTTCAGGGGCCGTGCCGCAGCGGTGTGAGCTGCTCGATGTCGTAGCGGGCACGCAGCTCGGTGATCGCGGCGCGGTCCGGTGGTCCGCCGGAGGCGAAGATCTCGAGCAGTTCCTCGAAGTACCGCTCGTGGTCAGGCGGCGGAGATGCCTGGAAGAACATCTTCGCCGGGGCGTCGGTGGGATTGGCGAAGGCGTGCGGGCAGCCGGGCGGGACGACGATCACCGTGCCCGGCGTGGCCCGCACCACCCGGTTGCCCGAAGCGGACTGCCAGCGCTGCCAGTTGTCGGGAGTCCGTACGAGCGGCTCGAAGGCGAGCACGTCCAGCTCGCCTTCCAGCACATAGAAGAGCTCCTCGCTGCGCGTGTGGACATGCGCGCCGACGTCGAAACCCGGAGGCACCACCACTTCGAAGCTGGAGGCCATGCGGGAGTGCGCCCCTGTCACCTTGAATGTCACATGGTGGGCGGGGGTGTGCACTGTGCGGCCGTGCCCTGGCGGCACCAGCAGGCCTTCGGCGCCGGGCGCCGGCAGGTCGTCGGAGGACGTGAGTTCCTCCCCGTCCTCGGCCGGAACGTGTCCTTCGTGCGGCGTGAGCGTGGACATGGGTCTCCTTGCGAGCGATGCCTCACCCGGCGACCGGCAGGGCTTCCCGGCCGCGGGTCGACGCGCTGCGGCGCCAGGGCCCTTGCGTCATACGGAGGAGGCCGCCTGCGCTGCCGCCTGCGCCGGTTCACGGTCGCCCACGGACCAGCGGCCGAGCGACATCTCGGCCGTGATACCCGGACCGAAGCCGGCGAGCAGTCCGCGGGCGCTGTGGTCCGCGCCGCCGTCGTCGAACAGCCTGCGCAGGGCGTCCAGGACGACCGCGCTGGCGATGTTCCCGTACTCCGTGAGCGTCGCGCGGCTGAACCGGAAGGCCTCCGGCGGGACCTGCAGGAACTTGCTCAGGTCGTCGAGGATCCTCGGACCGCCCGCGTGGATGATGTAGAAGTCCAGATCGGAGGCGTCCCAGTCGTGCGCTGTCGCGAGTGCCTTGAGGGCGGGGGCGAGCGGCTCCATGGTGGTGGGCACCCGCTTGTCCAGCAGGAAGTGGAAGCCGGTGGCGCGCACGTCGTAGGCGATCCACTCCTCCGTCTCCGGGATGAGGTACGAGCCGTTGCGCTCGAGCCGGACCCCGGTGCCGCCGCGGCCGCGCACCACGGCAGCGGCCAGGCCGTCGCCGAAGAGTCCGTTCGACAGCAGTGAGCCGACGCCGAGGTCGGTCGGCTGGTAGCACAGCGAGCAGAACTCGCAGGCGACGATGAGGGCGTTCGCCTCGGGGTACGCCGTGCAGAAGTCGTGCGCCCGGTTGATGGCCGCGCCGCCGGCGGCGCAGCCCAGCTGGGCTATGGGTATCTGCCGCGTGTTGCTGGGAAACCCCATGGTGTTGATCATCCACGCCGTCAGCGACGGCATCATGAAGCCGGTGCAGGACACGTAGATGATCACGTCGATGTCCGCCGGCTTCAACTCGGCGTCGTCCAGCGCCTGCCGTACGACCTCGGGCACCCGCGCCTTCGCCTCGGTCTGGTAGAGCTTGTTGCGCTCCTCGAACCCGGGATGCTTCAGCGTCTCCTCGATCGGCTGCACCAGGTGGCGGGTACGTACACCGGTGTTCTCGATGAGCCTGAGCGCCAGCGGAAGCTGAGGGTGGTCCGCGTGGCGGGATCGTGCCAGATCAAGCGTCTCCTCCATGGTGATGACATGTTCCGGAACGGACACAGCGGGCCTGCACAAAGTCGCCATGAGCCTGCGCCTTCTCTCGCCCCCCGGCTGAGGATTGGGCCACCCGGCTGAGGGCGGCTCATCCCACGATGGCCCGGACGGGCGTGGATCTCGCGCGGGATTACTCCAGACCGGGGACACGCAGGGCACGGTCGGATGGCCCAGAGCCGACGTCGACGGTCACGTTTCCGCAGGTCAGCGGCGTTCGTGCGGGTGCAGGCACGTAGTGCCACTCCCAGAGGGCGACGGGAGTCCTCAGGGGTGCGGGCGGCGGGCGCCCGGGGCCTCGGGGGCCGAACTGCTGTGCGCGATGCACGCCACGTCGATGCGGTCGGCGAGCTTGGCCAGTTCGATCGTGAGCGCCGCCACCGTGTCCTCGTCGAGCGTTTCGTGGCCGGCATGCACCATGCGCAGCCAGTGACCGCCCACCGTGCGCAGCAGTTTGCTCACGTCGGCGGCGGACACATGCAGTCCGCCCTGCCTGTCGACGATCAGAGGCAGTGTCACTTCACGACCCACTGGGGCTCCCACAGATAGGGCGTACGGCTGGACCAGGCAGTCGTCCGGCTGCCGGGAACACGGCCGGCCCGCCTCGGCGACCTTCTGTGGATCGTAACCGGAGCCCTGGCCGGACGGAGGGATCGTGGCCGCGGCGGCCTGCCGAAGGCCCCGTGTCACGCGTGTCGGACGCGGTGCTCAGGCGCCCTGCCACACCGTGGTGATGTTGCAGAACTCGCGGATGCCGTGCCCGGACAACTCGCGCCCGTAGCCGGAACGCTTGACTCCGCCGAACGGGAACGCCGGATGAGAGGCCGTCATGCCGTTCACGTACACACCGCCCGCCTCGATGTCCCGTACGAAACGGTCAACTTCCGCGTCGTCGCGCGTCCAGAGGTTCGAACTCAACCCGAACGGCGTGTCATTGGCGAGCTCCACGGCCGCCTCCAGATCGGGGACCCGGTAGAGCGCGGCGACGGGGCCGAACGTCTCCTCCCGGTGGATGCGCATCCCGGGCGTGATGTCGGCGATCACCGTGGGCGAGTAGTACCAGCCGCGCTCGGCGAGTCCCTCCGGGCGATGGCCGCCGCACAGCAGCGTCGCGCCGCGGCGCACCGCGTCGTCGACGAGCTCTTCGAGGTCCTTGCGCCCCTGCTCGCTGGAGAGCGGTCCCACCTCGGTGGACTCGTCCAGCGGATCGCCCACCTTCAGGGCGCGCATCCCCGCGGCGAAGCGGCCCGCGAACGCGTCGTACACATCCGCGTGGACGATGAACCGCTTGGCGGCGATGCAGGACTGCCCGGTGTTCTGCGCCCGCGCCCGCACCGCCGTCTTCGCGGCCTCCTCGATGTCCGCCGAGGGCATGACGACGAACGGATCGCTGCCGCCGAGCTCCAGCACCGTCTTCTTCACCTCGTCGCCGGCGATCGAGGCGACGGAGCGGCCCGCCGGTTCGCTGCCGGTGAGCGTCGCCGCGGTCACCCGGGGGTCGCGCAGGATGCCCTCGACAGCGCCGGATCCGATGAGCAGCGTCTGGAAGCAGCCCTCGGGGTAGCCCGCCCTGCGGAAGAGGTCCTCCAGGTACAGGGCGGTCCCCGGCACGTTCGACGCGTGCTTGAGGAGGCCCGCGTTGCCCGCCATGAGCGCGGGCGCGGCGAACCGGATCACCTGCCACAGCGGAAAGTTCCACGGCATCACCGCGAGGATCACGCCGAGCGGGCGGTAGCGGACCCGGGCGCGCACGGCGCCGGAGTCCTTCACGTCCATGCCTGCCGGATGCTCGTCGGCGAGCAGGCCCTCCGCGTGATCGGCGTACCAGCGCATCGCCTTCACGCACTTCGCGGCCTCCGCGCGCGCCTGCGTGATCGGCTTGCCCATCTCGGTCGTCATGGTGCGCGCGATGTCCTGCTGGTCCTCCTCGAGCAGGTCCGCGGCGCGGTGCAGCAGCCGCGCCCGATCGGCGAACGAGGTGGTGCGATACCTGTCGAAGGCCTCGGCGACCTTCGCGATCCGCCGCTCGATCTCCTCGGCGCTCAGGCCGTCGTACGTCTTGAGCGTCTCGCCGTCCGCCGGATTCACCGTCGCGATGGGCATGGCGGGCACCTCCTTGTGCTCGGTGCTTCGACCTTGGCCCGGCGCGTACAGCGCCGCAAGACGGCGGGAGCGCCGGGAAACGCCGCGTACCCGTGGGCGCGGCCGTCATGCCTCCTCGGCGGCGTCCTCGGCCCCCAGCGGCCCGATGCCGCGCGCCAGGGAGCAGCACGTCCAGCCCGCCGCGCGTCGCACGCAGCGAGGCCTCGGCGCTGTGGTTCCAGAGCCGGAGGCACCCAGCACCGCGGGGCCGGGTCCGCTGCGGGTTCGAGCACCGGGTGGCCCGGTGCGGCAGGGTTCCAGTGCCGGGAGCCCTCGGCTCTGCGAGGCCCCAGGCGCTGGGAGGCCCGAGGCGCCGGGAGGCCCTACCACCGGAAGCCCACCACTGGGAGGTCCCACAGTGCCGCGAGGCCTCAGTCGTGCACCGCGTCGAGGTGCTCGGCCAGCCGGTCCAGGAACGTCGTCTGCGCGGACACGACCACCTCGCGGGCCCGGTCGAGGGCGAGCCAGGCCACCCGGTCCAGCTCCGGGAAGGCGGTCATACGTCCCGATCCGCGGGGCCACTCCAGCGTGAAGGTCCCCGGCACCACGTCGGCCGGATCGAGGTCGCCCTCGACGGCCCACACCGTCACGGTCTTGCCGCCCCTCTGCCGGACCTCGCCCAGCGGTACGGCTTCGCCGTCCGGCGGCGGCAGCCCGAGCTCCTCCGTGAACTCGCGCCGTGCCGCGTCCCAGGCCGGCTCATCGGGGTCGTACTCGCCTTTCGGCACGGTCCACGCCCCGGCCTCGCGCCTCGCCCAGAAGGGGCCACCCATATGTCCCAGCAGGACCTCGACACCCTCGGGCACGCGTCGGTACAGGAGGAGCCCTGCGCTGCGGTTCACGGCCATGGAACCAGTGTGCCGAGCTGGGGGTGTCCGCACGGAGTGAGGCCGACCCGCGGGCAAGTAGTCGCACCCCAGAGTGAGGCCAGACATCCATCCGGAGGAAAATCCCATAGTCCGCTCAGAGGAACGGGCGTGTCCCTGCGATGACCGAGGCAGCCCTGCTCATCCTGTGACGGTTGCCGGGCCCGACGGCGAGCCGTCCGTGCGCCCGCAGCAACCCACGTCATCACGGACACCCTGAAGGAATCGCATGTACGGATCCGGACTCGCCCGCACTGGGCCGGCAGCTCTCGTCATCGGCGGGGTCACCTTCACACCGCTGTGGCAGATGGCGATCGGCGTCGGCGTCGTCCTTGTCGGCGCCATCGGCGTTCGTCTCTCCAGTCGCCTTCCGCGGAGCAGCTGAAGAAACGTTTCGCGCGCATCGATGAAGAATCGTTTGATTTGTGTCGCTCAGACCGGCCGTCGGCGCTGTCTGGCAGTCTCACTGGTCAGCGCCGCGGCCCTGACCGCGTACGCCCACCATCACCTCACCAGGATCGTGCACGAGCCGTCGCGTCTGGTCGCGATCGACGCTCTCGCTTTCTGCTGGCTGGCCTTCACCCTGATCGCGGCGCACACGCATCGCGACGTCAGGCTCACAGGCGGGCAGGCCCGGCGGCTGGACGACCGCCGGGTCACGGTGGTGGTACCGGTCTTCAACGAAGACCCGAAGACGTTCCGCGCGCTCCTGGAGAGCGTGGGCCGCCAGTCGCGGCTCCCGCAGCGCCTCCACGTCGTCGACAACGGCTCCACCGACAGCGACTGCCGGGTCGTGTTCGACGACTGGGTCCGGACCGCGCCCACGCGCCTGGAGGTGCGGTACGACGCCACCGGCCGGGTGGGCAAGCGCCGGGCGCAGGCGGTGGCGTTCGACGCCGATCCGGAGGCGGACATCTTCTGCACGGTGGACTCCGACACCGTCCTGGACCCGCACGCCATTCGCGAGGGCATCGCACCGTTCTCACGCGCCGACATCACCAGCGTCGCGGGACTGCTCTTGGGGCTCAACCACGCGCAGAACCTGCTGACACGGCTGGTGGACCTGTCGTATGTGATGTCGTTCCTCAACGGCCGCTCCTCCACGTCCCGCCTCGGCTCCGTGGTGGTGAACTGCGGCGGGCTGGCGTTCTACCGCGCCGACGTCGTGCGGAAGTATCAGCACGCCTACGTCACGCAGACCGTCTGGGGCCGGCCTGTCTCCTCGGGCGACGACCGCATGCTGACGGGCTACTCCCTGCTGGAGGGGCGGACGGTGATTCAGGAGAGGTCGGTCGCCTACACGCTGCTGCCGGACAACCTGTCCCATCTGACCCGGCAACGCCTCCGGTGGTGGCGGTCGTTCTTCTGGGGAGGCGGCTGGCTCATCCGGACGTGCCCGGTGTCCAAGCCCGGGTGGTGGCTGGTGCTGTGGCAGTTCGCCGGGTTCGTCCTGAACTCCTACGCGTTTCCCGTGGTGCTGATCGTCCACGTGTCCGAGGCCGGCCGACTCGCGCTGCCGTTCCTCGGATATGTGGCGTTGCTGTCCTACCTCCGCTCCATGCGGTACTTCACCCTCCGGCGCCCCGACCAGACCCGCCTGCAGCAGCTGATGATCTTCACGATGGCGCCGTTCTCCACGCTGTTGAACCTGTACGTCTGCACTGTGCTGCAGTACGCGGGTCTCGCCACATTCCTGAAGACCGGCTGGTCCACCCGTCAGACGGTGGAGGTGTCCCTCGGCGCTGTACCTGAGGTCGGTGCGAGGACCGTACCGGGTGCCGAGGTGCGAACCTGACAGCAACGCGTCGCCACCTGAAGCGGCGGTGGCTATCGGGCGTGGGCGGCAAGCACCGTCTCCACGGTGTCCGCATCCGCGGGCGACTTGTCCTCCCGGTACCGCACCACACGCGCGAACCGGAGCGTCACGCCCGCCGGATACCGCGTGGACTTCTGCAGCCCGTCGTACGCGATCTCCACGACGAGTTCGGGCCGCACCGTGACGACGTACCCGTTGTCGCTGACCGCGAGCTCCCGCAGGCGCTCGGTCTGCCAGGCGAGAATCTTGTCCGTCATGCCCTTGAACGTCTTGCCGAGCATGGCGAACGAGCCGTCGGGGCGGCGCGCGCCCAGATGGAGGTTGGACAGCTTTCCGGTACGCCGGCCGTGGCCCCACTCGGCCGCCAGCACCACCAGATCCAGGGTGTGCACGGGCTTCACCTTCAGCCAGGAGGCACCGCGCCGTCCCGCGCTGTAGGGCGCGGCGAGCCCCTTGACCACGACGCCCTCGTGGCCGCGGCGCAGCGTCGCGGTCAGGAACTCCTCGGCGGCGTTGCGGGCAGCGTCGTCCGCGGGATCGTCCACGACGGTGCGCCGTACCCGCATCGGCTCGGGCACCAGCCGCGCCAGCTCGGCGTGGCGCTCGGCGAACGGCAGGTCGAGCAGGTCGCGGTCGTCGACGGACAGCGCGTCGAAGAAGACGGGGGAGAGAGGCACTGCGGCCGCCGCGGTCGCCACGTCGACACGTGAGCCGACGCGTCCCGCGATCTCCTGGAACGACCGCGGCCGGCCCTCGGCGTCCAGTGCGATCACCTCGCCGTCGAGGATGAAGTGCTCGCCCATCAACTCCCTTGAGAGAGAAGTGAGTTCGGGAAGCCGATCAGTGATGTCGTCGAGTGTGCGGGTGTAGACGCGGATGTCGTCGCCGGTGCGGTGCACCTGTACGCGGATACCGTCGAGCTTCTCCTCGACCGCGCACGGCCCGAGCTTGTCGACGGCTTCCCCTACGGAGGACGCGGTGTGCGCGAGCATCGGCAGGACCGGCCGGCCGACGGTGAGTCGGAAATCGGCCAGCGCCTGCGGGCCGCGGGTGAGCAGGGCCTCGGCGACAGTCTGCAGCGATCCGGCCAGCATCACCGCGCGGCGTACGTCCGCCGCGGGCAGATCGGCCGCCTCGGCGAGCCCCTCGACCGCGAGCGCGTCCAGCGCCCCTTGGCGCACCTCGCCGGTGAGCAGCCCGAAGAGGAACCGCTGCTCGTCCGCCGTGGCCGCGCTCAGCAACTGTCCGACGAGCCGCTTGCGTTCGGCAGCCGAGCCCGCGCCGGATACCGCCCCCAGACCCGTCAGTGCCGCGTCGACCTCGCGCACGGTGAGCGTCGGCTCGGCGGCGGGCGCGACGGGCTCGCGCAGCACGCTCCAGCCGACGCCGAGCCGCCCCTGCGGGATGCGCCCCGCCAGATACGGGATGACGATCGGCACGTCCTCCGGTTCCGCGGCCCGGAACAGCTCGGCCAGCAGGGAGATCTTCCGCGATCGCGCCGAGGTGGCGGCGACTTCCTTGGACACACGTACGAGCCGGGCGAACAGCATGCAGCCATCCTGCAACGCGGCGGCCGCTCGTGCCCGGCGGTCGCAGCAGGTGCGGCAGCCGGGCCGTACTCCATGAGGACCCGGCGGCGGCACACGCTGAGGGACCCGGCGGTCGTACTCGCTGAGGGACCCGGCGGCCGTACTCCCTGAGGTAAGAGGGGGACCAGAGCGTGAAGGGGGACAAGAGCGCCTGCTGTGACGGTATTTGCCCGCTCGAGGGCTCTTTCGGGCGGCGGTCGCGCGGGTAACTGTCACAGGAAAGCTTTCAGCGCTGGGCGAGGGTCTCAGGGGGAAGGCCATGACGGGGGAGACGTCCGGCCACGGCCGGAGTCAGAACCAGGATCAGGACGGCAGGGGGCTCGTCGGGGGCCGGTACCGGCTGGTGCGGCGGCTCGGGACCGGCGGCATGGCGATGGTGTGGCTCGCCTACGACGAGGAGCTGGCCAGCGAGGTCGCCCTCAAGGAGATCGCCGTGCCGGAGCCGGGCCTTTCCTGGCACGCGGGCGGCGACGGCGGCCTGGACCGGGAGATGGCCGCACGGGTGGCGCGGGCCCGCGCGGAAGCCCGTAACGCGGCACGGCTGCGCAGCCATCCGCATGTGGCGACCGTCTATGACGTGGTCCGGCACGACGGGCTGCCGTGGATCGTCATGGAGTACGTGCCGGGGGCCACCGACGCGGACGCGCTGGTCCGGGCCGGCGGCACGATGTCCTCATCCGATACGGCCCGCATCGGCATCGCGATCCTTGACGCGCTCGTCGCGGGGCATCGGCTCGGCATCCTGCACCGGGACGTCAAACCGGCCAACATCCTTCTGGCGCCCCGCACTTCGGATGCGCCACGCACTGCGGATGCGCTCCGCACTTCCGATGCTCCACCCCGCACGTCCGATGCTCCGGCTGACGGTGCGGGGGCGGGGTTCGAGCGGGTGCTGCTCACGGACTACGGCATCTCGCTGCGCCCCTCCTCCGGCGATCCCCGGCTGACGGCTGCCGGCGGGGTCATCGGTACGCCTGGCTATCTTTCGCCGGAGCGGGCCAGGGGAGGGGAACCGACCGAGGCCGGCGATCTCTTCTCGCTCGGCGCGACGCTGTACCGCCTGGTGGAGGGCGAGGGCCCGTTCGCCCGTGACTCCGATCTCTCCACGCTCACGGCCCTGCTCTTCGAGGACCCGCCCCCGCCGCGGCGGGCCTCCGTGCCGCTGGCCACCGCGATGCTCGGCCTGCTGGAGAAGGACCCGGAGCGGCGTATGACGGTGCCGGAGGCCGAGCGTCTGCTGCGCGAGGCGGTCTCGGCGGGGTCGGCAGAGTTGTCGGGGTCCGCCGGGGCGGAAGGCGGCGGCTTCGGGCATCACGGCGGCTTCGGGCATCAGGGAACCCTTGACCTGTCCAACCGGCCGATGGCCGCCCCGACGGCTCCCTCTCCCCTCGTCCCGCCTCCGGCAGGAGCCACGCCCCACAGGAGGCGGCGGGCGCGGGCGTATCAGTTCGTCATAGCGGCGACCGCGGTGGTGACCGCCGTGGCGGGCGCCGTCTGGGGTGGGGCCGCGCTGGGCAACGGGATCGGAGACGATGACGGCCCGTCCGGTTCCGCGTCCGAGTCCTCCGACAGCCGGTCGTACCGCCCGTACCGGAACAACACCACCCTCGACCAGGAACTCGTCCCCGGCGAATGCGTCAGCGCCGTCTGGAAGAACCCGAAGAAGCCGTACACGGGCGAGGTGCAGATGTGGCCGGCGGACTGCCGCGTCTCCTCGCCGGCCGGCCAGGTGATCGCCGTGGAGCCGGTCGCCGATCCCGAGAGCCTGAGCGAGACGGAGGCCAGGCACACCTGCGAGGAACGCACCGCCGAACTCCGCAAGACCCTCGCCGCGCCCGTGGCCTATCCCATGCTGCCCTCCGCCGACGGCTCCACGCTCGCCTGCCTGGTCTTCCAGCGCGGCACCGACGAGATATACGGCCCACTCGGCGAGTTCCGCACAGCGGGCGAGCGTCTCGCTGTCACCAACGCCGGAACAGGCGACTGCTTCAACGTCGACGGCCGGAACCAGTGGTTCCTGACCACCTGCGACAAACCGCATGCCCAGCAGGCCATCGGCTGGGCGAAGGCGCCGGCGGGGATGTCGTACGACGAGTTCCTGGAGGAGAATCCACGGCTCTGCCAGCGGAAGTACGAGCAGGCGTGGGCGCGCGGCACGCCACGGGAGATCGTCGGCTGGTACACAGGGGACGCGGACAGATGGAACGGCGGCTTTCGGTTCCTCATGTGTGCGCTCAAGGACGCGAACGACTCCAAGAAGCTTCCTGGCGGTTCCGCCGAGCCCGTGGACGGCTAGGGACTTGGGGTGCCCGGCGCCCCGAGCCGGGGCGCCGTAGGGCAGATTCCGGAATCGGATCGAAAACTATCGGATCGGCTTGCCGGCAACTCACCGTGTAACTCGCAGTGCAATCGACAGTGCAACTCACAGTGCGGCGGCGCCCTCCACGGCAGCCGTGCTCGCCCGTACGACGAGTTCGGTGGCCAGTTCCACGCGCAGTGAGTCGATCTCCTCGCCGTGCGCCAGCCGCAGGACGGTCCTCGCCGCCGACTTGCCCATGTCGGCGAGAGGCTGGCGCACCGTGGTGAGCGGCGGAGCGGACCAGCGCACCTCGGGGAGATCGTCGAAACCCACGACGCTCATGTCCTCGGGCACCCGAAGTCCGCGGCGGCGCAGCGCCTCGATCGCGCCCAGCGCCATCTGGTCGCTGGAGGCGAAGAGCGCGGTGGGCGGCTCGGCGAGGTCGAGCAACGCGTTGCAGCCGCTGAACCCGGACGCGTGGTGGAAGTCGCCCGGCACGACGTACTTCTCGTCGTACGGAAGACCCGCCGCCTCCAGCGCCGCCCGGTAGCCGTCCAGCCGGGCCCTGCTGCACAGCAGTCGGGGAGGCCCCGCGATCAGGCCGATCCGGCGGTGGCCGAGGGAGATCAGATGCTCGGTCGCCGCCATGCCGCCGGCCCAGTTGGTGGCGCCGACAGTCGGCACCTCGAAGGCCGGGGAACCGGCCGGGTCGACGACAACCAGCGGTACGCCGAGGCGGTGCAACTCCTCGTGGAGGCCCGGCTCCAGGACGGACGTGACCAGGATGACCCCGTCCGAGGCGCGCGCCCGCAGGTTCTGCATCCACTGCCGGGCGGAGCCCGCGCGGTTGTGTATCGCCGACACCACGGTGCCGATGCCGGCCGCGTGCGCCACCTCCTCCACGCCGCGGATGATCTCCACGGCCCAGGGGCTGTCGATGTCGTTGAAGACAAGATCGAGGAGCGAGGCCCGCTCACCGGGGGCATGGGGCCGCCGCCGGTATCCGTGCCGGCGCAACAGCTCCTCGACACGGGCGCGGGTCGCGGCGGACACATCGGAACGTCCGTTCACGACGCGGGACACGGTCGGTACCGAGACCCCCGCCTCCTGCGCGATGGCCGTGATCGTCACCTTGCGCTTCGGGGTATCGCCCGGCGCGTCCTCGGTTGCCATGGTCTGCTCCTCGTTCCTCGACACTTTGCGGAAGTCTTCCGGAAAGTGGTGCTGACGGGAAGAGGCGACGGCGGTTGGTTCACCTACGACCGTGCCCGGCTGCCCGGGAGCCCCCAGCCGAGTCGTGGACGGCGTGCGAGTCGCGGACGCTCGCGGGCGCGAACCGCATGGCGGCCATGGACGGGGCGCCGAGCGCTGCAAGGGTATCGCGCCCGGTCAGCCCGGCCTACGTGCGGCCTTCGCTCCGCTCGCGGTGCTCAGGCCGGGCTTTCTCCGTGACTCCCCGCGGAGGTGAGGCTGCGGCGGGCGCGGAGGCGCCGGGCCCATGGGCAGGAGGCATGCATCCGCGCCGTGGACATGGGGCAGCGACGGCCCCCTGAAACAGATGAGGCTCTGTTCAGTCGAACCGGTCGCGGCCTGGGTGGCCCGGGTGGCCGACTTCGACGACCTGGGCCACCCAGCCGTACGGGAGTTCCCGTCCGTCGACCGTGATGGCCTCCACGTGATGTGTCGCGGGGTCGATGTCGGCTTGCAGGCCGTGGCCGACGTAGCGCGGGTAGCCGCTGGCGCCCGTGTCCCCGGTGGCCTCCACGACCGCGGTGCGTATCGGGGCGCCGTGTACGGGATGCCCCTCCTCGTCGGCGAGCTGGGGCTTGAGGGCGACGGTGTAGCGGGTCGGGGCTGGCCTCATGTCACGACGCTAGGCCCGCCGGGCGCTGCCTGCCTCCCGAGGCGGGTGCGTCGGGCACCGGCAGTGGTTGTGCAACTAGTTGCATAACCTCGCTCGGTCGTCTACAACAGTCGGGACGACACCGCGTACACCGCACGAGCACCGCGACTCGCGCACGGAGGCCCGCATGACCCGCTACCCGCATCTCCTCAGCCCTCTCGACCTGGGCTTCACCACGCTGCCCAACCGGGTGCTGATGGGATCCATGCACGTGGGGCTCGAGGAGGCCGAGCGCGGCTTCGAACGCATGGCGGAGTTCTACGCCGCACGCGCGCGTGGCGGCGTCGGGCTGATGGTCACCGGCGGCATCGCGCCCAACGACGCGGGCCGCCCCGGCGAGGGCGGCGCCAAGCTGACCACCGAGGCGGAGGCCGAGCAGCACGCGCGCGTGACGGAGGCGGTGCACCGCGCGGGCGGCCGGATCGCGATGCAGATCCTGCACTTCGGGCGGTACGCCTACCACCCGGACCTGGTCGCGCCGAGCGGCCTCCAGGCGCCGATCAGCCCGTTCGTGCCCCGCGCTCTCAGCGACGACGAGGTCGAGGAGACGATCGAGGACTTCGCGCGGGCGGCGGAGCTGGCGCAGCGCGCGGGTTATGACGGCGTCGAGATCATGGGCTCCGAGGGCTATCTGATCAACGAGTTCATCGCGGCCGCGACCAACCACCGCGACGACCGCTGGGGCGGTTCGTACGAGAACCGGACGCGCTTCCCCGTCGAGATCGTCCGCCGCGTACGCGAACGCGTCGGCACGGACTTCATCATCATCTACCGGCTCTCGATGCTGGACCTGGTGCCCGGCGGCTCCACCCTCGACGAGGTCATCACGCTGGCGAAGGCGGTCGAGGCGGCCGGCGCGACCATCATCAACACCGGTATCGGCTGGCACGAGGCGCGGATCCCCACCATCGCGACGTCGGTGCCGCGCGGCGCCTACGCCTGGGTGACCAAGAAGGTCATGGGCGCGGTGTCCGTCCCGCTGGTCACCACGAACCGCATCAACACCCCCGAACTGGGCGAGCAGTTGCTCGCCGACGGCTACGCGGACATGGTGTCGCTGGCCCGTCCGCTGCTCGCCGACCCCGACTTCGTCGCCAAGGCCGAGGCCGGCCGGCCCGAGGCCATCAACACCTGCATCGGCTGCAACCAGGCGTGCCTGGACCACACCTTCAGCGGGAAGATCACCTCCTGCCTGGTCAATCCGCGCGCCTGCCACGAGACCGAACTCGTGCTGGAGCCGACCCGGCTGCGCAAGCGCGTCGCGGTCGTCGGCGCCGGGCCGGCGGGGCTCGCCTGCTCCGTCTCCGCCGCCGAACGCGGGCACCAGGTGACGCTGTTCGACGCCGCCCACGAGATCGGCGGCCAGCTGAACGTAGCCCGCCGGGTACCCGGCAAGCAGGAGTTCGACGAGACGCTGCGTTACTACCGCACCCAGCTCGAGCAGCACGGCGTGGACGTCCGGCTGAACACCCGCGTCACCGCCGACCAGCTCGACGACGGGGAGTACGACGAGATCGTCGTCGCCACCGGCGTCACGCCCCGGGCGCCGGAGATCCCCGGCATCGACCACCCGAGCGTCCTCGGCTACCTCGACGTGCTGCGCGACGGCGCGCCCGTCGGCGACCGGGTCGCGATCATCGGGGCGGGCGGCATCGGCTTCGACGTCGCCGCGTATCTGACGGACTCCGGCGACAAGACGAGCGAGGACCCGGCCGCGTACTTCCGGCAGTGGGGCGTCGACATGGACTACCGCGCGGCGGGCGGCCTCGGCCGCCCCGAGCGGCCTGTGCCGCCCCGCACCGTCCACCTCCTGCAGCGCAAGGACTCCAAGGTCGGCGCCGGGCTGGGCAGGACCACCGGCTGGATCCACCGCACGGAGCTGCGCCACCGCGGCGTCACGATGGTCGCGGGCGCACGCTACGACAAGATCGACGACGCCGGGCTGCACCTCACCGTCGACGGGCGCAGCGAGACCCTCGCGGTCGACACGATCGTCCTGTGCACCGGCCAGGAGCCGCACCGCGCCCTGTACGAGGAGCTGCGCGCCGCGGGACGCAGCGTGCACCTGATCGGGGGCGCCGACGTCGCCGCCGAGCTGGACGCCAAACGGGCCGTCCGCCAGGGAACGGAGCTGGCGGCGGAGCTGTGACGGCGCGATCCTCGGCTGTCACACCCCGTCCCTAGGATGCCCCCATGTCACTCCCGCACGCGATCCTCACCGCCCTGCTCGAGAAGCCGTCGTCCGGGCTTGAGCTGACCCGGCGGTTCGACATGTCCATCGGCTACTTCTGGTCGGCCACGCACCAGCAGATCTATCGCGAGCTGGGAAAACTCGAGCACGAGGGCTACATCCGCGCCCTGCCGTCGGCTCAGCCCACCCGGGGCCAGAAGAAGGAGTACGAGGTCCTGCCGGCGGGCCGCGCGGAACTGGCACGCTGGACGGCCGAGTCCCAGGACCCGAAGCCCATCCGCGATCCGCTTCTGCTGCGGCTGCGTGCCGCCGGAGTCGTCGGTGCGGAGGGGATCGACGCGGAACTTCGTCGCCATCTCGACCTGCACCAGCGACAGTTGAGCGAGTATCTCGAGATCGAGAAGCGTGACTTCCCGCCAGACCGGGACACGGTCGAGGACCGGCTGCGCCATGCCGTCCTGCGCGCCGGCATCGACCTTGAGACGTTCTGGACGCGGTGGCTCAGCCGCACACTGGCAGAGCTGGAGCCGCCCACGGCGGCCGCAGCGGACGCTTCGACGCCGGCCGAAGGGAATGGCCCGAAGTAGCCCGTAGCGGATGGCCCCAAGCGGCCCGCAGCGGATGGCCCGACGCCGCCCGCAGGGGACACTTCGACGCGGACCACACCGTCCGCACCAGACGCCGGATGACCGTTGCCGTCCGCCCGAGGGGACACCGGGCGGACGGCGCGGGCGATCGTGGACCCGGTCAGGTCCTGTGATGCATGTTGCGCCGGCGGAGGTACCACGCTCCGCCGCCCAGGGCCGCGGCCACCAGGACCCCACCGCCGACCATCGTCAGGGTGCCGTAGTCCTTGATGCCGCCTCCGATGCCGCCCCTCACGCCGAGCGCCGGCGAGTTCGTCGTCGGCAGGGTGGGCGTCGTGGTGACGGTGACGGGCTGGCTGCCCACGTTCCGGCCGTCGTTGCAGTTCACGATCACGGTGTACGCGCCTGGGCTGACGTTCGACCAGGCGGCCGTCTGATTGGTGGCGCCCACCGCCAGCGCCGCCTGCCTGCCCTGGGTGAAGGTGGTCAGGCCGCTCGACAGGAGTGAGGCGTTGCCGCCGCCTGGGCAGGCGGCGGTGTTCACCGAGACGGTGGACCCGGTGCTGGTCACGGTGATCCCGTTGTCCGCGACGGCCGACGGAGCGGCCACCGTCAGAGGAAGCGCGGCGGCGGCTGCGATCAGGCCGGAGCGGACGAATATCTGAGTGTTGGTACGCATGTCTCTGCCCTCCGGCGGCACGGTTGGCGGTACATCCCATGCGCCGCCGAGGATTGGGAACGCCCGTGCTGCCTGACGTCGAGTCAAGAGCTCATGGGCCCCGGCCGCATGCGGACTGCATCCGGGCAGGTGAAGCGTCCTTCGTACGGCTGCCCGCCGGAAGGGGAGCCGGCGGTTCGGCGCTCCCCGGCCGACGCCCGGCAGGAGCGCCGCCCGCGGGGCTGTCCGTCCGCCCCCGTCGTCACCGTTCGCGGGGCTGTCCGTCCGCCCCCGTCGTCACCGTCCGCTCAGCGGAGAAGCCGCCCCACGTGCCGTCGGGGAGCCTGGCCCGGATGCGTACGCGATAGCTCACGCCGCTCTCGCGCGTCACGAAGAAGCTGTGCTCGGCCTTGTCCTGCGGTGCCGCGCCACCCCAGACGAGGGTGGTGGCGAGCCGTCCGTCGAGATGGATCCGGTACTCCGTCACCGCACCGCCCGTACGCGGCGGCGTCCAGGACAGGTCGATGTAGTACGCACCGTCCTCGCGGTGCGTCGTCGCGCGGAAGCCGGTGGGCGCCGTGCCGCGCCCGTCGTCACCGCCCGCCGCGGTGGTGAGCCGGACGGTGCGACTCGCGGGGGACGTGTTGTCCGCCGCGTCCCGCGCCCGAACGGTGAACGCGTACGTCGTGCCGGGACGCAGCCCGGTGATCAGCGCCGACATCTCGCCGCCACGGGTGCTGTGGATCTTCGAGGTGCCCTGGTAGATGTCGTACGACGCCACGCCCCGGTCGTCCGTCGCGCGGCTCCAGTACAGCGAGACGGCCCGGCCTCCGGCGACCTGCCCGCGCACCTGCCGCGGACGGGTCGGCGGCTCGCGGTCCTCCTCGACGGCGGCCGGCGTGGTGACGGGCACCTTCTTGCTGAGCGGCCCGGTGTTCCCGTCGGCGTCCCGGGCCCGGACGGCGAACGCATAGCCGACCGAGGGCTTCAGCCCGGTGATGTCCACCATGTGCTGCTCACCCGGTACCTCCTTGACCTTGGTGGTGCCGCGATACACCTCGTAGGCGATGACGCCGGAGTCGTCGTTCGCCTGGTTCCACATGACGTGGACCGAGGTGGCGCTGCCCGCCTGTGCGGTGACACCCGTCGGAGCCGAAGGGGGCCGGCCGCCCCGAGCAGGCCCGCCGCAGGAGACCGTCGTCATGAGGGCGGCAGTGCAGGCGGCTGCGGTCAGCAGAGCAGGCCCGGGAGTGCGTCGCACGGTGAAGCCTTCCCCTCGAGGGCATTGGTCCAGACCTGTATGCCATGAGTGACGGGAACACATCAAGAGTGCAGGCTCATTGAGAGCGGCTCTCTGAGAGTTCTGAGAACGGCTCTCTTGAGAGAGGTCACACCTTCCGGTACGTGTACGCCTCCACGGCCGCCGCCTCCACCGCATCGAGGTCCGCGCCCGCGGACGCCGTGACGACCGCCGCCACGGCGCCCTCGACGAACGGTGCGTCCACGAGACGGGCGCCGTCGGGCAGTTCGTCGCCCTCGGCGAGCAGGGCCTTCACAGTCAGTACCGCGCTGCCCAGGTCGGCCAGCAACGCCACGCCGGCGCCCCGGTCGACGCCGGCGGCCGCCGCGGCGATCAGCTCCGAGCTCGTACCAAGGCCGCCGTCCTCGGTGCCGCCCGCGGCCGCCACAGGAGCGGTCGCGCCGCCGCCGGCGAGCCCGGCCGCCAGCTCGGCGACGGAGGCCGCGACCGCGGCGCTGTGCGATACCAGCACGACGCCCACGAGCTTGTGCTGACCGCCGGCATCACCCTGGCCGCCGTCGGCGGGCCCACTGCCGCTCACCGTGCCCTCAGTCACCGGAGTCTCCTCACTCACCCGCCGCCTCCGCGAGCGTCGCGAACAGCAGAGCCGACGACGTGGCTCCGGGATCCTGGTGCCCGATGCTGCGCTCGCCCAGATAGCTCGCCCGGCCCTTGCGGGCAAGTAGCGGCGTCGTCGCGACCGCACCCTTCTCGGCGGCGTCGCGTGCCGCGGCGAAGGACTCGGCCAGCGCGTCGACCGCCGGGAACAGCGCGTCCAGCATGGTCTTGTCGCCGGGCGCGGCCCCGCCCAGCGTGGCCACGGCCTCCACTCCCGTACGCAGCGCGGCGGCCAGCTCCGCCGCGCTGACCTCGGCCGCGTCGCCGAGCGCCTTGCCCGTACGGCGGAGCAGCGTGCCGTAGAGCGGCCCGGAAGCGCCGCCGACCGTGGAGATCAACTGCCGTCCCGAGAGCGTGAGCACGGCACCCGGAGTGTCCGGGGCCTCTTTCTCCAGGGTCGCGACCACCGCCCTGAACCCGCGCTGCATGTTGGTGCCGTGGTCGGCGTCGCCGATCGGCGAGTCCAGCGCGGTGAGCCGATCCGCCTCCCGGTCGACGGCTACGGCGGCCGCCGTCATCCAGCGGCGGAAGAAGTCGGCGTCGAGCACAGAATCTCCTTGGGTGGTCGATACGTTGACGCGTGCGAGCGGCTCCTCGGACGACCCCTCAGATGCCCCAGCGCAGCCCGGGCGTACGGACGGGGGCGTCCCACAACCGCAGCATCTCCTCGTCGATCTGACATAGCGTCACGGACGCTCCCGCCATGTCCAGAGAGGTGACGTAGTTGCCCACCAGTGTGCGGGCCACGGCCACGTTCCGCTCGGCCAGCACCCGGTGCACCTCGGCGTTGAAGCCGTACAGCTCCAGCAGCGGGGTCGCGCCCATGCCGTTGACGAGGAGCAGGACCGGATTCTTCGGCGGCATGTCCTGCAGGATCGCGTCCACCGCGAAGTCGGCGATCTCCCGCGATGTCATCATGGCGCGCCGCTCACGGCCGGGCTCGCCGTGGATGCCGATGCCGAGCTCGAGCTCTCCCGTGGGCAGGTCGAAGGTGGGGCTGCCCTTGGCGGGTGTGGTGCAGGCGCTCAACGCGACGCCGAAGCTGCGCGCGCTCTCGTTGACCTGGCGGGCGATCGACTGGACCCGCTCCAGCGGCTGGCCCTCCTCGGCCGCCGCGCCCGCGATCTTCTCGACGAACAGGGTTGCGCCCGTGCCGCGGCGTCCCGCCGTGTACAGGCTGTCGGTGACCGCCACGTCATCGTTGACCAGCACCTTCGCGACCTGAATGCCCTCGTCCTCGGCGAGCTCGGCCGCCATCTCGAAGTTCAGCACGTCACCGGTGTAGTTCTTCACGATGAACAGCACGCCCGCGCCGCTGTCCACCGCGGCCGCGGCCCGCACCATCTGATCGGGTACGGGCGAGGTGAACACCTCGCCGGGACAGGCGGCCGACAGCATGCCGAGTCCCACGAACCCGCCGTGCAGCGGCTCGTGCCCCGACCCGCCGCCGGAGACCAGGCCGACCTTCCCCTCCACCGGCGCGTCCCGCCGTACGATCACGCGGTTCTCGACGTCGACCGTCAGCTCGGGGTGCGCGACCGCCAGACCCCGCAGCGCGTCCGCGACCACCGTCTCGGCCACGTTGATCAGCATCTTCATCGGTACCTCCTACAGACATTAGCAGCAGTGGCTGTCACCTGGGTTTTCCCAGGTCAGAGCTGGTATGGAGAGTTGTTGATGTTGGCGCTTCATGGCGGCCTGGCGCGGCTCCTGGCGGTACTGATGCTGACCTGTTGCTGACTTTCCTGACGTCCTGTCAGGCATCGGTCGGCGGCTCTTGGCGTGGACTGAAGATCTTCCCGGTGCATCCAGTATCAGCCGAATGCCAACGTGAGTCACGGATTCGGTCGCGACGGATGGATGTCGCGCCTCGGCATGGCAACGCGCTGCAAAACGGCGCGCTGGGGGAAATGGTTGAGTCAGTGTCTCTGGTGTCTACGGAGACTCTGGTCGGCCTGATGTTCGTCGGTTATGGGCTTCAGCATCATTCGCCAGTGCTAGTACACCTGGCTCCGCCAGTACGAGCCGAAGAACTCGACGGATGGGGAGACTGCTCCTCCAGGAAACGGCCGGTCAGCCATGCCGTTTTCTGCTCATGCCGTTCGCCTCCTGCGGCGTACCGTCGTCCGGATCGAGGTACCTGCGGTAGGCCAGCCATCACAGCCTGATTCAGTGCAATCTGCCTACGGCCAGCGAGATCAGCCAATAACTCTCCGCCCATCCCTTGGGTATCGCCGCGCCTCCATGGGAAACGGAGGGCATCGACGACTTCCTCCCCGCGGCTATGGGCGAGGGTGGTGGGGAGAACGCCACCGAGCCGCTCGAGCCACAGGTCGTCGGACCGCTCCTGGTCTGGGCGATCCGCGTGGTGGAGGACTTCGCCGAGGACATCCTGGCCGCCTCGCAGGAAAACCGCCGTCTGAGCGCGCTGGCCGACGCCACCGCCGTGAACCCAGCGGGCCGAGCCGCCCTGGAGGCGTACCTCCTGCCCCTCATCGACAGTGGTGCGCCCCTGCCCGCTGCCGAGCACCGAGGCGCGCCGGCCGTGGCACGCATCTTCGTCGCCGCCACCACCAGCGCTAGCCTCACGCAGGTCGACCGGTTCCCTAAACGGCACGGACTCACGTCGCTCGTGGTCCAGCGGCCGGGGCCGTGTCCGCTGCAGGTGCCGATCACCGGACGGATCGAGGGGCGGCCCTGGCGCGACCACGTGGACTTCAACGAGGCCGCCGCCCTGATGCGGCACCTCGGCACCGCTGCGGCCATCATCTGTCTCTACCTCACCGGTATGCGTCCACAGGAGGTACAGGGACTGCGGTCCGGCTGCTGCCCCGATCCCGAGCCCCGCCGCGACGGCACCCCCGGACGGCACCTGATCCGCAGCCGTCATTACAAGAACGTCACCAACGACGACGGCCACCGCATGGCGCTCATCAAGCGTCACGCCGATCTGAAGAACGAGTTCTACGAACGAGTCCGCAGGGAGGCAAAGCAGGTTCCGGAACCCGAGAGACGGCTCCGGGAGACGGTCAGTAAGCTGAAGAAGACCGTCTCTGAACAGCGAGCCGAAATCGAGCAACTCCGACGCCAGGTCACCAACCTCACCCTTGCCAGCGCCGTCTTGACTCACCAGACCGGCCTACGGGGGAATCTCACGTCCACTGCACATAACGTCTTCCCGTTCACCCCGCCCCGTTCCTGATGGCCGTGCATTGCGACATGCCCTCTGAGCAGCTCGTCAGAGCCAGCCCTTGACCTTCTCCACGAGGCGGGCGGGGTCGGGATCGACCACCCGGACGTTCAATTGGGTGACACCGGCGGCGCGGAACGCCTCGATGCGCTCGCGTACGTAACTTTCTGGGCCGCACAACGACACAAGTTCGGTCAGCTCGTCGGGAACAGCCGCCTCCGCCTCCCTCTTCTTCCCGGACAGGTAGAGGTCCTGGATCTTCTCGGCGGCTTCGTCGTAACCGTACGCGCGGGCCAGGTCGTTGTAGAAGTTCTTGCCCTTGGCGCCCATGCCGCCGAGGTAGAGGGCGATCATGGGGCGGAGCAGGTCGCGGGCGGCTGCCGCGTCCTCGCTGACGGCGAGGAGACTGCCCGCGACCATCTGGAGGTTCCCGCGTTCCGCGGGCCGACGTGCCTGTCCCTCGGTGAGTGCGCTTCCCCAGATCTGTCCGGCCTTCTCGGGGATGAAGAGGTGCGGCAGCCAGCCGTCGGCGATCTCCGCGGTCATGCGGACGTTGGCCGGACCGAGGGCTGCGATGTGGATCGGTATCTCGCTGCGCACCGGGTGGTTGAGGAACTTCAGGGGTTTGCCGAGCTTGCCGCCCTTCTCGGGCGGCAGGGGCATGTCGACGATGCCGTGGTGGTCGATCACCTCGCGTCGCCAGATCCGGCGGCACTGCTCGACGGTCTCGCGGGTGCGGCCGAGCGGCTTGTCGTACGGCCGGCCGTGCCAGCCCTCGACGACCTGCGGGCCGGACGCGCCGAGCCCGAGCAGGACACGGCCCCCGGACAGCGCGTCGAGTCCGGCGGCGGTCTGGGCGATCAGCGCAGGCGTGCGCGAGTACACGTTGATGATGTACGAGCCGATCTTCACGCGCTCGGTGCGGGCGGCGAGGTAGCCCATGGTGGTCGGCGAGTCGAAGCCGTATGCCTCGGCCACCCAGACGGCGTCGAGTCCGGCCTTCTCCAGCCGCACGATCTCCTCGACGGCCTTGCGGGGGTCATTCTCGGCGTACTCAAGGGTGGTGGCCAGTTCCATGGGCTTTCCTCTCCGCGTCCGTTCCCGGGAACACCGGCATGCGCGAGGCGGAAGCTGGTCCGGTACGGCTGGTCATCGCTCCCCGGCCAGTGCGGTGCGAGCGTGGCAGCCAAGAAAACAAAAATCAAGCACGCCTGCTTTTTAAGCCCTGGATCATCACCGGCATCTGGCGGGGATGTTCCCTACGGCCCCGGCCACCGACGCCGCTCAGCCACCGGATCTCGACCTCCCGCTGGTTCCACAACCTGCGGGGCGTCGAGGCCGCCTGTGCACGCGGCCGCAGCGCCGGGCTTCGTCAGCGGTGGACACGCAGAACGTGAAGACCTCAAGCGACGCCACGGCGGCCGGCCGAGACGCCGACGCCCTATGAGATCAGTACGCGCCCTCTCACCCGGAACAGGCGCTCTCGCCGACCTGCTGTTGTTACCTCTGCGGTGAACTCGAGGGACGGCGACTTGCCGCGCCTTCGACGGCTCTTCCTCCTTCACCTAGGGCTCACTTGCGGGCGAAAAAACCAAGGGAAGGCCAGGAAAGCAAGGGGGGACAAAACTCTCCCTGCCATGGGTCAGCCTGTGGTGCGAGACTTTCGCGTGATCAGCCGCTCTGTCGAGGCGAGCGGTCACCCAGTTTCCCGCGGTGGCGTCGATCTCGTGCCTGGTCTCCCGCTGGTGTACACGACTGATCCGTCCGTGATGCAAAGGCGAATGTATGTCCTCTGAACTCCCTGATTCTGCTGTTTCTCCGCCCTCCGGAGCCGGCGAGTCCACCTCGGGGCCCAGCCGGCGCGCCGTCATCGCCACCGGTGTCGCGGTGGGCGGTGTCGTGGTGGCCGGAGGAACGTTCCTGGCCGGGGCCGAGGAAGCGCCCGCTACGGGGACGGCCCCTTCCAGCCGTGTGTCCCTGACGGTGAACGGCACCCGGCGGACGGTCACGGTCGACAACCGCACCTCACTGCTGGATCTGCTGCGCGAGCACTTCGACCTGACCGGCTCCAAGAAGGGCTGCAACGCCGGGGCCTGCGGGGCGTGCACGGTCCTGGTCGACGGGCAGCGCGTGAACTCCTGCCTGACGCTCGCGGTACGCCTGGAGGGCGCCGAAGTCACCACGATCGAGGGCCTGGCCGACGGTGATCAACTGCACCCGCTGCAGCAGGCGTTCGTCGACCAGGACGCCTTCCAGTGCGGCTACTGCACCCCCGGCCAGATCATGTCCGGGGTGGGCTGCATCAAGGAGGGGCACACCGGTTCGCCGGAGGAGATCCGGGAGTGGATGAGCGGCAACATCTGCCGCTGCGGCTGCTACGTGAAAATCGTGCGCGCGGTCGAGCAGACCGCCGGCCGGAAGTAAGGAGCCGCTGACATGCATCCCTTCTCCTTCACGAAGGCCGCAAACACCCGTGAGGCCCTCGACGCGGGCCGACATGGCGGCCGTTACATCGCCGGCGGCACCACCCTCGTCGACCTGATGCGCGAGACCGTCGAGCGTCCCGAGACCCTGGTCGACATCAGTGACCTGCCGATGCGCGACGTCAAGGTCACCGAGCGCGGTGGCTTGCGCATCGGCGCGCTGGTGACCATGTCCGAGGCCGCCGCCCATCCCAAGGTGCGCTCGCTGTACCCCGTCATCTCCCAGGCGCTGGAACTGAGCGCTTCCGCCCAGCTGCGGAACATGGCCACCATCGGCGGCAACATCATGCAGCGCACCCGCTGCACCTACTTCCGCGACGTCACCGCCGACTGCAACAAGCGCGAGCCCGGCTCGGGTTGCGCCGCGCTGGAGGGCTTCAACCGTACGCACGCCATCCTCGGAACCTCCGATGCCTGCGTGGCCACCCACCCCTCCGACGCGGCCGTGGCGTTCGCCGCGCTGGAGGCACGGGTGCATCTGCTGGGCTCGGACGGGGAGCGCCAGGTGTCCTTCGCCGACTTTCTGCTGCGCCCGGGCAGAACCCCGAATCGTGAACAGGCCCTGCGGCGGGGTGAGTTGATCACCGGAGTGGAGATTCCGGCGCTTCCGCGCCCGCTGAAGTCCGGCTATCTGAAGGTGCGCGACCGCCAGTCTTACGAGTTCGCCCTGACGTCGGCGGCCGTGGCGCTGCACGTGCGGGGCGGGGTGATCCGTGAGGCGAAGGTCGCCGCCGGTGGAGTGGGCACCGTGCCGTGGAAGCTGCCCGCCGTGGAACGGCACCTCGTCGGTGAGCGTCCCTCGGAATCGTTGTGGACGGCCGCTGCCGCCAAGGCGGCGGAAGGCGCTCGTCCCCTGCAGCACAACCGGTTCAAGGTCGAGTTGCTGAAGCGGACCGTGGAACGTCAGCTGCGTGTCGTAGGAGGTAGCAAGTGAGTCCCCAGCCGCAGGCAGCCGTGGGCGCGCCGCTGTCCCGGGTGGACGGCCGGCTCAAGGTCACGGGCAAGGCGCTGTACGCCGCCGAGTTCGATGTCGACGGCGCGGTGCACGCGGTCATGGTCGATGCGGGTATCGGCCGCGGCCGCATCACCTCCATCGACACCCGTGACGCCGAAAAGCACCCGGGCGTGCTGCGGGTGATCAGCCACCGCAACGCGCCGAAGCTGCCATACCGCGACAACTCCGGCTCGAACAACCCGCCCGGGCGCAGGCTGCGGGTGTTCCAGGACGACCGGGTGCTCTTCCACGGCCAGCCGGTCGCCGTCGTCGTGGCCACCACGCTGGAGGCCGCCCAGCACGGCGCGAGCCTGGTCGAGGTCGAGTACGACGCCGAACAGCCCTCGACCGACCTTAACGAGGGGAAGCCGGGGGAGCCGACGGCCTACGCGCGCGGCGACGCGGATGCCGGGCTGCGCGACGCGGCCGTACGCCTTGACCTGACGTACCAGTTGGCGCGCAACCATCACAACCCTATGGAGCCGCATGCCACGATCGCCCGCTGGGACGGCAACAAGCTCACCGTCTGGGACAAGAGCCAGTGGGTGATGGGCACCCACGACGAGATCGCCGCGGTGTTCGACCTGCCCGCGGATGCGGTGCGGGTCATCAACCCGTTCGTCGGCGGCGGCTTCGGCAGCGGGCTGCGCTGCTGGCCGCACACGATCGTCGCCGCTCTGGCCGCGCGGGAGACGAAGCGCCCGGTCAAGCTGGTGCTCAGCCGTCGGCAGATGTACTTCGGCACCGGTTTCCGGCCCTCGTACGAGTACCGGCTGCGGTTGGGCAGCGACCGGCGTGGTCGGCTGTCCGCCGCGATCCACGAGATCGACGCGGAGACCTCGTCGTACGAGACGTTCACCGAGGGGGTCATGGCGCCCGGGCAGATGCTCTACAGCATGGCCAACGTCAGCCAGGCGTACCGGCAGGTGCCGCTGGATGTGAATACGCCGATCTGGATGCGCGGCCCCGGCTTCGCATCGGCGTCGTTCGTCATCGAGTCGGCGATGGACGAGCTCGCCCACAAGCTCGGCCTCGACCCCATCGAGCTGCGTCGGCGCAACGAGCCGTCCGAGGACGAGGCGAAGAACCTGCCGTTCTCCACCCGGCGGCTGCGTGAGTGCTACACGGTCGGCGCCCGTGAGTTCGGCTGGGATCGCCGTAACCCCAGGCCCCGTTCGACCCGTGACGGGAACTGGCTGGTCGGCCTGGGGATGGCGGCCGGCGTCTACGATCCCGGGCGTTTCCCCGCGGAGGCCCGGGCCCGCCTCGATGCCGACGGCACCGCTGTGGTCGAGGCGGCCACCAGTGACATGGGGCCGGGCACCTACACCTCCCAAACCCAGGTGGCCGCCGACGCGCTCGGGCTGACCATGCGCACGGTAACCTTCAGGCTCGGCGACTCCCTGTACCCGCAGACCGGCCCGCACGGCGGCTCGTCGACCATGGCCAGCGTCGGCTCCTCCGTCGTCGACGCCTGCAACCAGGTGCGGCAACAGGCGATCAAACTGGCCGTCGAGGACGAAGCGTCGCCGCTGCACGGAGTGCCGGCCGGCGACATCGTCGTGCGCAATGGACGGCTGCACGGGAAGGGCAACCCGGCGCGCGGCGAGACCTACCGCAGCCTCCTGGCCCGCCACAACCGCTCCCACCTGGAAGCACGCGGCAACTACACCGGGCCGCCGACTCCCGAACGGGAGTCCTACTACGCCTACAACGCCACCTTCGCCGAGGTCGCGGTGGACGCGACGCTGGGTCTGGTGCGAGTGCGGCGGATGCTCGGTGTGTACGACGCTGGCCGGATCATCAGCCCCAAGCTCGCCGAGAGCCAGGCGTTCGGCGGCATCGTGGGCGGCATCGGCACGGCTCTGCTGGAGCACACGGTCACCGACCACCGTGACGGGCGGATCGTCAACGCCAACCTCGCCGACTACCTGGTGCCGGTCAACGCCGACGTCCCCGAGGTCCGGGCGATCTACCTGGACGGCGAGGACAACGCCGGCAACCTGCTGGGCGTCAAGGGACTCGGCGAGGTCGTCCAGGTGGGTGTGGCTGCGGCGATCGGCAACGCGGTCTTCAACGCCACCGGCCGCCGGATCCGCCAACTGCCCATCACCGCCGAGGCGTTGCTCTGACACCACCGCCTCCCTAGACGGATCCGGCAGCCGAACCCCCCGTACGGCTGCCGGACCCTCCCCGGGCCGCCGCCGCCCATTCGCCCCCGTCGGCGCGGTGGCGGCCCGCTCACCTTCTGCGACAGCGACCGTCTGCTCTGGAGCCCCCATGCTGAACATCGCGGACACACTGCACCGCTGGTGCCGCGAGGAACGCCCCTTCGCCCTGGCCACCGTCGTCGACGTCACCGGCAGCGCACCCCTGCCCATCGGTACATCGGTCGCGGTCGACGAGGACGGCAACGCCATCGGCAGCATCTCCGGCGGCTGCGTCGAGGGCGCGGTGTACGAACTGTGCCGACAAATTCTCCAGGAGCAAGGCGCCCCACAGCGTGCCCGGTTCGGCTACTCCGACGACGACGCCTTCGCCGTCGGACTGACCTGCGGTGGCGAACTCGACGTGCTCATCCAGCGCATCGACCGGGCCGCCCAGCCGCATCTCGGAGCAGCGCTCGCCGAGGCGGTCGACGGCCGGCCCGCCGCCGTCGCCCAGGTCGTCGACGGACCTGAGGGACTGCTCGGCGCCACTGTGAGCGTCCTCGGCGATAGTTGGATCGCCGACAGCGCGCTCGGCGACGGGCCGACCGGCCGGGTGGTGGCGGACCGTGCCACCGCCCAACTGCGCACCGGGCGCACCGCACTCCTCGCGCTCGGCGGAGACGCCGGCACCTGCCCCGAGAAGCTCTCCGTCCTCGTCCACACGGCCGCCACGCGCCCCCGTATGCTGATCTTCGGCGCCGTCGACTTCACCGCCGCCCTCGCCCAGGCCGGCCGGTTCCTGGGCTACCGGGTCACCGTGTGCGACGCCCGCCCCGTCTTCGCCACGCAGGCACGCTTCCCGCACGCCGACGAGGTGGTCGTCGACTGGCCCCACCGCTATCTGGCACAGACGGCCGTGGACGCCCGTACCGCGATCTGTGTGCTCACCCACGACGCCAAGTTCGACATCCCCCTGCTGCAGCGGGCACTCGACCTGCCCGTCGGCTACGTCGGCGCGATGGGCTCCCGCCGCACCCACGAGGAACGTCTTCTCCGTCTGCGCGAAGTGGGCGTCACCGCGGAGCAGTTGGCCCGGCTTCGGTCCCCGATCGGCCTCGACCTCGGTGCCCGCACCCCCGAGGAGACGGCCATCTCCATCACCGCCGAGATCATCGCCCACGCCGGCCGAGCGAGCGGCTTGCCTCTGGCCCGCGTCAGCGGCCCGATCCACCGCGTTGCCGGCGCGGTGCCGGAGACAGCGCGGCACCGGGCAGGAACGGCCTCGGGAACATGCTGATCGACACCTACGGCCGGCAGGCAACCGACCTGAGGGTCTCGCTGACCGACCGGTGCAATCTGCGGTGCACGTACTGCATGCCGGAAGAGGGCCTGCTGTGGCTGGCCAAGCCCGATCTGCTCACGGACGACGAGATCGTCCGCCTGATCGACATCGCCGTCACCTCCCTCGGTATCGAGGAGGTCCGCTTCACCGGCGGCGAGCCGCTGCTGCGCCCCGGTCTGGTCGGCATCGTGGAACGGGTCGCCGCCCTGGCCCCGCGCCCGCAGATGTCCCTCACCACCAACGGCATCGGCCTCAAGCGCACCGCGACCGCCCTGAAGGCTGCGGGCCTGGACCGGGTCAACGTCTCCTTGGACACGCTGCGCCCGGACGTCTTCAAGACCCTCACCCGCCGGGACCGCCACAAGGACGTCATCGAGGGCCTGCACGCCGCCCGTGAGGCGGGCCTGACCCCGGTGAAGGTCAACTCGGTCCTGATGCCGGGCCTGAACGAGGACGAGGCCCCGGACCTCCTGGCCTGGGCCGTGGAACACGACTACGAACTGCGCTTCATCGAGCAGATGCCCCTGGACGCCCAGCACGGCTGGAAGCGCGACGGCATGATCACCGCCGAGGACATCCTCACGTCCCTGCGCACTCGCTTCGAGCTGACGGAAGAGGGCTCCCGGGCCCGGGGTTCGGCGCCGGCCGAACGCTGGCTCGTGGACAGCGGCCCGCACCGCGTGGGCGTCATCGCCTCCGTGACCCGCCCGTTCTGCGCGGCCTGCGACCGCACCCGCCTCACCGCCGACGGCCAGATACGCACCTGCCTGTTCGCCCGAGAGGAGAGCGACCTGCGCGCGGCCCTGCGCTCGGGAGCCCCGGACGAGGAGATCGCGCGGATCTGGCGCGAGGCGATGTGGGGCAAGAAGGCGGGAGCGGGCCTGGACGACTCGACCTTCGTCCAGCCGGACCGCCCCATGTCAGCCATCGGAGGCTAGGCCTGGATCCGCGGGCGGCCACGGCGGCGACCCGGATGGACGTCACCGGCCTGGACATCGACGACGAGTCCACGGTAACCCGGGTCGTCTACCAGCTCCGCGCCGCCCTTCGGCCCGGCAACTCAGGCGGACCGCTGCCGACCACCGGTGGGCAGGTGTACGGGATGGTCTTCGCCCGCTCGGTCACCCACCCGGACACGGGGTACGCCTTGGCCGCCGATGAACTGCGCACTCTCGCCGCCCCAGGGCGCCCGGGCCGACGCACTGATCCAGACGCGGGCCGTGTCCGCGTAGCAGTCGCATCGCGCCCAGTAAGGGGGAGAGTTTCATCCCCGGTTGTTCTTCTTCCCGGATGATTTTCTCCTCTTTTCGTGCTAGCGCCCGCGTGTGAGGGTCGGAATCGAGTATTTCTCGCCGATGGATCACGCCTTGGTCATTCCTGTGCGTGGTCATTGAAACCGTTGACGGAACGCAAGGAAACGATGAGCAAGGTCATCTCCATCACCGGCGCCGACCGGGACTCCGAGAGGCGCCCATGACGGCGCAAACGCTGGACCGGCCCGCTCCCACGGTTGCCCCGGAGAGCCGGCCGGTCGTCCCAGAGGGACAGGCACCCGCCATGCGGCCGGGGAACCGGAGAGCCCGCAGGGCGTTGTGGTGGGCGGCGTGCCTGGTCTGTGGCGGCCTCGTAGGCCTTGTCCTCGCCATCCTCGGCACGCTGCGCGGGCCGGCGCCGTCCCGGCTGCGGCGCGGGGCGGTCGCGGCCGGGGCAGCGGTGCAGCTGGCGTCTGGCGGTTCCTTCGCGGTAGCCGGAGCCGACGGTGACGGAGGTCTGTGGGAGACCACCCGTATGGTGGTCAACGCGCCGGTCTCCGGGGCGGCCCTGCTCTACGGCGTCGGCAAGGGCGGCGAGGTGCATCAGGGCGACAACGGGACGACCGCTGTGGTCCTGGACGACGGGGTCGTCCGCGCCGGCACCATGTTCGGCACGGTCTTCCTGACCGACCAGCACATGGAGGGGGACTCGCCGCGCACGCAGCGCCTGGCGGAACACGAGGCCCGGCACGCCGACCAGTGGGCGGCCTTCTCGCTCACCGGCGGGCCTGCCGCCTTCCCTGCACTGTATGCCTTCGACGAGGCCTTCTTCCCCGGTGCGTTCAACCACTTCGAACGTCAGGCCGGGCTCGATGACGGCGGCTACGACACGCCGTCCGACTGCCCGTCCATCGCCGGCCGGCTCACCCTTGTCTCCCTCGGGCTGGTCGCAGGCTCGACCCTGGTCGCCCGGCGCAGGCTCCGCGGCCTGTCTCCGGCTGCGACCGGACGTAAGGACCTCCCCCGCTCGGCGTCCTGACAGCTGGTGAGTGTGCGACCCTTGATGTCGGAGGCAGTCTGAAGCCGACGCAGGACCGGTCGTCGATCCGGCGCTCGTCTCGCAGGCGGCCTCGGCGGTGCCCAACTCCAGCAACCGCCGTCGTGCCAGATCGGTGTTGCCCCCTCGTACGGGCGCACGATGCGCATCCGGTCGCCCGGCGGCGCGCAAGGCGAAGACGGTCCGCCGCAGTCCGGGAAGGACCACTGTGGTGCCCGGCACTCCGGTGTAGGCGGCGGCATGTCGTAAGCCCTGCACCAGACCAGCGTGATGACGGCAGCCCGGTGAGCCCTCAACGGCATAGGAGCCTTGTCCGTTGCGGAAGGTCCGCTGACCGCAGTCGTGCCATACCGCTCAACCGCTGGGTGGGTGTACGGCCCGGGTAGTGGGGGTGAGAGCCACAAGCGGCCGTTTCGGCCGGTTGGCCACCACCGGTCGCACCCCGCTAGCGACCAACGCGGCTCCAGTACCTGCGGGTTGAGACTTCGAATACCCGCCCCAACGGGACGGGGGGGGCCTTGTGCATTGCGGGCGTCGATCCCGTCACTCAATCAGGGGCGACGTCGCTCAAAGGACTCCCTCGCCGTAAAGCGGCGGCCGCCGAAAGGAAGGTCACTCGCCGCTCCGCCACGAAGCAGGGAGAAAATCCTCCCCCTCACAGAACGCCCGTGCGGTGCGATGCTCTACGGCGTCCCCGCCCCGCTGCGGTCGTACGTCGCCCTGAAAAGGAATGCAACCGAATGTCACCCACACCCGACGGCCGACCCGGCAAGCTGCCCTTCGTCGTCTGGGTGCTGTCTGCCGGAACATTCCTCATGGGCACCACCGAATTCGTCATTGCGGGCCTGCTGCCCGAGATCGCCGACGATCTGAATGTCAGCGTCTCTCACGCGGGCCTGCTGATCACCGCCTTCCCAGCAGGCATGATCGTCGGGGCGCCGGCGATGGCGATCGCGACGCTGCGCCTGCCCCGGCGCTCCACGCTGATCCTCGCGCTCGTCGTCTTCGCCCTCGGCCACCTGGTCGCCGCGCTCAGCTCGTCCTTCGCTCTCGTGCTCGCGGCCCGCGTGGTGACCGCACTGGCCACCGGGACCTTCTGGTGCGTCGGCGCCCTCGTGGCCACGACCGCGGCAGGGCCGGCAGCGACCTCACGGGCCCTGGGCATGCTCCTGGGCGGTCTGACCGTGGCCACCGTGGCCGGCGTACCACTGGGCGCGTTGCTGGGGCAGCTGTCGGGTTGGCGCGGGCCGTTCTGGGTGTTGGCCGCGCTATCGGCCGGCGCGGCAGCGGTCATCGGCCGGTTCATCCCTGCCGACGAGCGAGGCGAAGCGCCTTCCGTCCGGGCCGAGTTCGCCGCGCTGCGCGATGTCCGGGTGTGGCTGACGCTGAGTTCCATGACGCTGCTGATGGGTGGTGTCCTGGCGACGTACACCTATATCTCGCCCCTGCTCACCGAGCGGGCCGGCATCCCCGCCGGAGCCGTGCCCATGGTCCTGACCGGCTACGGTCTGGGCGCCCTGCTGGGCACCACGGTCGGCGGGCGCCTGGGCGACCGTCGACCACTCGCCACGCTCATCGCCTCCGCCGCCATGACCACGCTGGTGCTGCTGTTGTTGACCCTGCTCTCCTCGAACCCCGTAGCGGCCGTGGTCCTGGTGACACTCCTCGGGATGACCGGCTTCGCCCCGACCCCGGTGCTCGGCGCGCTGGCCCTGCGCTTCTCCAGTTCCGCGCCCACCCTCGTCTCCGGCCTCAGCGGCTCGGCGCCCAACCTGGGCATCGCCATCGGCTCCTGGACGGCGGGCATCGCCCTGACCTCACCGCTGGGGCAAGCAGGACCCCCGCTGGTCGGTACCGTGGCGGCCGCCCTCACCCTCCTACCGCTGACCGCACTCGCGCTGATGCACGCCACCCGCTCCGAAACGCCCCCGTCCCGAGCGGCCGCAGACCAGTCGATCGGGTGCGGGCTTCAGGACATCGGCTGACGGGGCGCTTGGCTCTCCCGCGCGTGGCTGGGTCGGTGTCAGCGGGAGATGTCTGGTCTGGTGGTGACTTCGGATGGCGGTGGGCGGCTTGAGAGCCCGTGCATGTCGGTGATCTGTGCCGGAGCCGAGAGTTGAAGTCGCTCAGCTCTGCGGATGTGCCGGGGTGCTGGTCAGGGATACCAGTTGTCCCGCCAGCCGGGATGCAGCTCGAAGGGCAGTGCGAGCGCCTTCATGGTCTGGAACGCGAGGATCGAGTCCAGGGGCCAGCACAGGCCCTCGTCCTGCTCGCGCTTCATCCGCTGCACGCAACGCCGGAAGATCTGACGGTGGATGGCGATCCGGTCGAGAATCCGGGCCGGGCAGGGACAGCCGTAGCTGACGCGCCTCGTCTCATGCGAGGCCGGGCAGTCGAGCTTCTGGAAGAGCACGGCGTCGCGTTCCTCCTCGTCCCACCGAACGTGGAGGAACGACGCCAGATCAGTGACGGTGTCCATGGTTCAATCCGGTGGCGCGTTCGGACTGGGCTTTGGTCTGGGCCAGGTGGTACGAGTTGGTGCCGGTCTCGATGATGTTGCAGCCGAAGCTCTTGCGCGGCTCGGGCCAATGCGAGTTCGGCGCCCTGCGGATCGTGTGCCACGCCACCCCGTACTTGCGCTCCAAGGCGCATCAACAAGCCAGCACGATGGTCACGGCGGATCGCCGCGTACAACTCGACCTTGGTCGTCGACATGCGCATCCGGGCCCTCCGCGAGAGAGGCACCGCCGATCCTCCCGCCACAAGGCCCCAACTGCCGTCAAAGACTGGGAGACAACACCCCTCAGAACGCCCAACCACCTCCCGCCCCAAAACAAACGCTTCCCCAGCTAACGTAGATAGTTACGCGCGCGAGCCGCAGGTCACGCGCGCGGACCCAGGGAGCGCTCGGTACGGCCCGGCAGGGTCACCGTTCCGTCGGTCTGGGCGCGTCACCGGTCAGCGGAGGGGAGAAGAGGGCGCCACGTTCTGGTCGGCGGCCCAGGAGGCGAGGATACGCAGCCGCTCGTGGGTGGGAGAGCCGGGGGCGGCTGTCCAGACGGTCAGGTGCTGGTCGGGATCGGTGTTGGCGGTGAGCGTGTCCCAGTCCAGGACGAGTTCGCCGACGACCGGATGGTTGAGGGTCTTGGTGCCCACGGTGCGGGCCGCGACCCGGTGATCGCCCCACCACTGGGCGAACTGCTGGTCGCGCGTGGACAGTTCACCGACCAGCTCGATCAGTCGGGGATCCTCGGGATACTTCGCCGCCTCCATCCGCACCTGCGCCACAGCGGTCTGCGCCGAGCCCTCCCAGTCGGCGTACAGGCTGCGCATCGCCGGATCGGTGAAGATGAGCCGCGGGTAATTGCGGTGCTTCTCCGGAATCCGGGAGAAGTCGGTGACCAGGGCTGCCGCCAGCGCGTTCCACGCCAGGATGTCACCGCGCCGCCCCTGCACGATGGCCGGGGTGGCGGTGAGATCGTCCAGCACCCGCTGCAGCTGCGGCTGGACCTTCTGCCTGCCGTGGCGCCGGGTGCGGGTGGTGGTCTTGCCCGCGAGCTGGAAGAGATAGCCTCGCTCGTCGTCGTCCAGGTGGAGGACGCGAGCGATGGTGTCCAGCACGGGAGCCGACGCCTGCATACGGCCCTGCTCAAGACGCGTGTAGTAGTCCGTGCTGATCGAGGCGAGCTGAGCGACCTCCTCACGGCGCAGCCCGGCCACCCGGCGGGGCCCGCCGGTCTCCGGCAGCCCGACCGTGCGGGGGCTCAGTTCGGAGCGGCGCTTCTTGAGGAACTCGCCGAGCTCATTGAGAGGAACGTTGCTGGTCATGCTTCCCATCCTGACGAGGCCGGCAGGTTCTGGTCGGCGGCCCAGGAGGCGAGGATGCGCAGCTTGTCGTGCGCGGGGGATCCCGGGGCGGCGGTCCAGACCGTCATGTACTGGTCGGGGTCGGTGTTGGCGGTGAGGGTGTCGCAGTCGAGGGTGACCTCTCCGACGACCGGATGGATCAGGGTCTTGGTGCCCACGGTGCGGGCGGCGACGCGGTGGTCTCCCCACCACTGGGCGAACTGCTGGTCGCGCATGGACAGTTCACCGACCAGCGCGATCAGACGGGGATCCTCGGGATACTTCGCCGCTTCCATCCGCAGCTGCGCCACCGTCACCTGCGCAGCCGTCTCCCAGTCGGCGCACAGGCCGCGCATCACCGGATCGGTGAAGATGAGCCGCGGGTAATTGCGGTGCTTCTCCGGAATCCGGGAGAAGTCGGTGACCAAGGCTGCCGCCAGCGCATTCCACGCCAAAATGTCACCGCGCCGCCCCTGGACCATGGCAGGAACGGAGGTGAGGTCCTCCAGCACCCGCCGCAATTGCGGCTGGACCTTCTGCACGCCACGGCGCCGCGTGCGCACGGTGGTTTTGCCCGCGAGCTGGAAGAGATAGCCCCGCTCGTCGTCGTCGAGACGGAGAACACGGGCAATGATGTCCAGCACCGGGGCGGACGCCTGCATACGACCCTGCTCAAGACGTGTGTAGTAGTCCGTGCTAATGGAGGCAAGTTGGGCGACCTCCTCGCGGCGCAGTCCCTCGACCCGGCGCGGCCGGGTGGTCGACGGAAGTCCGACCGTGCGCGGGCTCAGCTGTGAGCGGCGCTTCTTGAGGAACTCTCCCAGTTCATTCAGGATGACATTGCTGGCCATGCTTCCCAGCATTACATCGATCGCACCCGGGGAAGGGGGGAGAATTTCCTCCCTGGATGTTCCGCTCCCCCGATAAATTCCTCCGCTTTTCACGCCCGCCCTCGCGTGTGAGGCTCGATTTCGAGCAGCCATTCCTGCCTTTGGCTGCGGCTCACCACCCTCGTACCGAAGGAAGCACCCCATCATGCGCGGAGCAGTCATTCACGCCCCCGGTGACGTGCGCTTCGAGACCCTGGACGACCCGAAGATCAGCCGTCCGACCGACGCGATCATCCGCACGGTCGCCACCTGCGTGTGCGGCTCGGACCTGTGGCCCTATCGCGGCGCGGAGCCGGTGGCCGAGCCCCATCCCATGGGGCACGAGTACGTCGGCATCGTCGAGGAGGTCGGCAGCGAGGTCACCCACGTCAAGCCGGGCCAGTTCGTGGTCGGGTCGTTCGCCACCTCGGACAACACCTGCGCGAACTCTCTGAACGGCTGGCAGTCCTCCTGCCTGCACCGCGAGTTCATGAGCACCTGCCAGGCCGACTACGTGCGCATCCCCAATGCCCACGGCACCCTCGTCGCCACCGACGAGCACCCGGGCGGCGAGTTCGTGCCCAGCCTGCTCGCGGTCTCCGATGTGATGGGCACCGGCTGGTACGCCGCCCTCGCCGCCGAGGTGAAGCCCGGCTCCACCGCGGTGGTGGTCGGCGACGGAGCGGTCGGTTTGTGCGGTGTCATCGCGGCCAAGGAACTGGGCGCGGAGCGGATCATCACCATGAGCCGCCACGCCTCCCGCCAGAAGCTGGCCCTGGAATTCGGCGCCACTGACATCATCAGCGAACGCGGCGACGAAGGCATCGCCCGCGTCAAGGACCTCACCGGCGGCATCGGCGCGGACTCCGTGCTGGAGTGCGTCGGCACCGCCGAGTCCATGCGGCAGGCCCTGCACTCCGCCCGCCCCGGCGGCAACGTGGGCTTCGTCGGCGTCCCGCACGACGTTTCGGTCGAGGGCCAGGAGCTGTTCTTCTCCCAGGTCGGCCTGCGCGGCGGCCCCGCCCCCGTGCGCCGCTACCTACCCGACCTGATCGACCGGGTCCTGTCCGGCCGGATCAACCCGGGCAAGGTCTTCGACCTCACCCTGCCCCTGGACCAGGTCGCCGAGGGCTACAAGGCGATGGACGAGCGCCGCGCCATCAAGGCCCTCCTGAAGCCCTGACCGCACACCGTCCCGCCGCCGGGGCCGGCATGCAAAGCCCGGACCCGGCGCTGCCCCTCGCCACCAAGGACTCACCGTGACCACTTTCGCTCTCATCGGTGCCGGACCCGGCCTCGGGCTCGCCACCGCCCGCCGTTTCGGAGCCGCCGGCCACTCCGTCGCCCTCATCGCCCGCAACACGGAGAAGCTGGCCAGCCTGACGGCCGAACTGGCTGGCGACGGCATCGAGGCCCGCGGCTTCGCCGCCGACGTCCTCGACATCGAGTCCCTCGACGCAGCCCTCTACGGGTCCGCGAGGGCCCTGGGGCCCATCGAGATCCTCCAGTACAGCCCGGTGCCCCGGGCCGACTTCATGAAGCCGGTCCTGGACACCAGTGCCGACGACCTCGACGCGCCGCTCGCGTTCTCTGTCAAGCGCCCCGTCACCGCGGTGAACGCCGTCCTGCCCGGCATGCGGGAGCTCGGTCGCGGCACGCTGCTGTTCGTCAACGGCTCCAGCGCCGTACGCCCCAACCCGAACGTGGCCGGCACCTCCATCGCCTTCGCCGCCGAAAGCGCCTACGCCCGCATGCTCCACGACACCCTCGCCCCGGCGAACATCCATGTCGCTCAGCTGATCGTTCCCGGCGCCATCCGGCCCGACGCCGAACACAGCAGCCCCGACGCCCTGGCCCGGCGCCTGTACGACATCCACCGCGAGCGTGAGGGCTTCCGCCACTACTCCGAGCCCCTTCCCGACTGAGACCCGGAGCACTGCCATGAACTTTGCCGCCCGCCGCGCCCTGGTCTGCGCCCTCCCGGCAGCCGCTCTCCTACTGGCCGTCACCGCCTGTACCAGCGACTCATCAGAAGCCACGCCGGCCTCCGCGTCCTCCTCCCCGGCATCGTCGGGGCGGCAGGAGACATCGACATCCGCCGCATCCAGTGCATCGGCCGACAGGAACACCGCCATGGCCATCCGAGTCACCATCGACGGCCGGCCCGTCGACGGCACTTTGAACGACAGCCCTGCCGCCCGCGACTTCGCCGAGCTGCTCCCGCTCACCCTGGATCTGGAGGACTTCCACCAGACGGAGCGGATCGCGGACCTGCCGCGCAGGCTGACCACCTCGGACGCTCCGGACCCCGCCGTGCCCCGGGTCGGCGACCTGGCCTACTACGCACCCTGGGGCAACATGGCCCTCTACTACCGCGACGGCGACTCCGCCTCCGCCGACCTGATCGTCCTCGGCCACGTCGACGAGCGCGACACCGAACGTCTCGCCGACGCGGGACACATCACCATCGAAGCCGCCCCCTGACCCGGCCGGCAGCCACCACAAGCATCCGGTCGGCGCCCCAGGGGGAAACGTCCTCCCCTTTGCGTCCCCCTTCGGCCGCGGAACCGTGAAAGAGGTGACCGCCGTCCGCTCCGGCGGCCTCCCCGTCACCCACCCTGGCCTGCCCGTATTCCGCTTCCTCCCTTCCGCTCAAGGAGAGACCACACGTATGCCTTCCACATCCGGGACCACCTCCGGCAAGCTCCCCTTCGTCGTCTGGGTGCTGGCCGCAGGTACGTTCCTGATGGGCACCACTGAGTTCGTCGCCGCCGGGCTGCTGCCCGAATTGTCCACCGACCTCGGAGTCAGCGTCTCCCGGGCCGGGCTGTTGATCACCGCCTTCGCCATCGGCATGATCATCGGTGCGCCGACCATGGCCATGGCCACCCTGCGCCTGCCCCAGCGCCAGACGCTGATCCTGGCCCTGTCCGTCTTCAGTCTCGGTCACGTGGTGGCGGCCCTCAGCACCTCCTTCACCGTCGTCCTCGCCGCCCGGGTCGTCACCGCGCTGGCCACCGGAGCGTTCTGGTCCGTCGGTTTCGTCGTCGCCACCGCCGCCTCGGGCCCGGCGAGGGCCACCCGCGCGACCGGCGTCATGATCGGTGGGCTGACCCTTGCCAACGTCGTCGGCGTGCCCATCGGGTCTTTCGCCGGTCAGTTCGTCGGCTGGCGCGGCCCGTTCTGGGCCCTTGCCGCTCTCTCCGCGCTCGCCGCCGTCTTCATCGGCCGCTTTATTCCGACCCAGGAGCAGCGGACGACCGTCTCGCTGCGCGCCGAGTTCGGCGCGCTGCGCCAGGGCCGGCTGTGGCTGGCGCTGAGCGCCGCCATGCTGATCATGGGCGGTGTCCTGGCGAGCTACAGCTACGTCACCCCGCTGCTGACCGACCGCGCCGGGATCCCGGCGGGCGCCGTCCCGCTCGTCCTCATCGCCTTCGGCGTCGGTGCCCTGGGCGGCACCACCACCGGTGGCCGTCTGGGTGAGCGCTGGCCGATGGCCACCACCATCACCGCCGCCGCAGCCACCGCCCTCGTTCTGCTCCTGATGATCCCGCTGTCCACCAACGCGGCCACGGCCACCGTCCTCGTCTTCCTCATGGGCCTGACCGGATTCACGGTGAACCCCGTCGTCACCTCGCTCGCCATGCGTTTCGCCGGCGACGCCCCCACCCTCACGTCCGCGCTGACCACCTCCGCCTTCAACGTCGGCGTGGCCGGCGGGTCCTGGATCGCGGGTACGGCCCTGGACTCCTCCCTCGGCGTGACCGGGCCGCCCCTGGTCGGCACGGTCATCGCCGTACTCACCCTGCTCCCGCTCATCGCCCTCGCCGTCCGCGGCACCTCCGGCAGGAGCCGAATCGTGGCTCAGCGCACTGCCCCGGCCCACGCGCTGGGTGACGAGCCGGCACAGACGCCGTCGCGTCGCTGACCGCAGCCCTGGCCGCCGTACACGGCGGACGTGGCCCAGCGCAGAGGGCAAGCGAGCACCCCCGCCATGAACTGAACGGGGAACCCCAAACCACAGAACAACCCACGATGGGAGAGCACGACGTGAACCCCACCTATGACTTCACCGGCCAGGTCGCCCTCGTCACGGGGGCCGGCGCCGGCATGGGCCTGGCGACCGCCCGCGCCTTCGCCGAGGCCGGGGCCGCCGTCGCCCTCACCGACATCGACGAAGCCGCCCTCAACGCCGCCGTGAAGGACCTCACCGACGCAGGCCACCGGGTCCTCGCCCTCACCTGCGACGTCAGCGACGAGGACCAGGTCGCCGCCGCGGTCGACCGCACCGTGGAGACCTTCGGCCGCCTGGACATGGCCTACAACAACGCCGGCATCCAGATCCCGCCCAGCGACGCCGCCGAGGAACCCGCCGCACGCTTCGACCGCGTCAACGCCATCAACCTCCGTGGCGTCTGGGCCTGCATGAAGCACGAGCTGCGGCACATGCGCGACCGGGGCAGCGGAGCCATCGTCAACTGCTCCTCGCTCGGCGGCCTGGTGGGCCTCCCCGGGCGCGCCTCCTACCACGCCTCCAAGCACGGCGTCATCGGCCTGACCACCAGCGCCGCCCTCGAATACGCCCCGCGCGGCATCCGCATCAACGCCGTCTGTCCCGGCACCATCGACACCCCCATGGTCAGCGGCATGATCGCCAAGGGTGAGCTCGACCGCGCGGACGCCGAAGCCAACCAGCCCATCAACCGTCTCGGAACCGCCGAGGAGATCGCCCAGGCTGTCCTGTGGCTGTGCAGCCCCGGGGCTGGCTTCGTCATCGGAGTCGCCCTCCCCGTCGACGGCGGCTACGTCGCCCGATAACAACCGTCAACGTCCGCAAGAGATGTGAGGGAACCATGGAATTCGTCCAGCAGCAGCCCACCAGCAAGGCCCCGGCGGACTGGTTCACCGGTGACGTGTGGTGGGACGTCATCTTCGCCGGCCAGGAGCCGTCCCGAATGCGCGCCAACCTGGTCCGCTTCTCCCCGGGCGCGCGCACCAACTGGCACTCCCATGTGCTGGGCCAGACCCTGCACGTCTTCTCCGGCGTCGCCCTGATCGGCACCCGGGACGGCACGATCTTCGAGGCCCACCCCGGCGAGACCGTCGACTGCCCGCCAGGCGAGGAGCACTGGCACGGCGCGGCCCCCGACCGGTTCATGGAGCACCTCGCCCTGTGGGAGGCCAAGGGCGACGGCAGCACCGAAACCACCTGGGCCGAGCCGGTCACCGACCAGCAATACAACAGCCCGCGCACCCGCGAACTGCCGCAGACCACCTCCTGATCCCGAGCCCGACACGCCGAAGGACGATCCGTGCCATGAAGAGCCCCACCAATGCCCCAACCGAAAGACTCATCCATCTCCGGTCAGCAGGCGTGAGCTTGGTGCTGGACCTGCGGGGCAACGGCTTGCCCACCGTGCTCCACTGGGGCGCCGATCTCGGCGACCTCACCCAGGAGGAGCTGTCGCAGCTGGCCGAGGCCGTCACCATGCCGAACATGCCGGGGTTCGACGATGTCGTACCACGTGTCGCGTTGCTGCCCGAGCACGGCACCGGATGGCCGGGCCAGCCCGGTCTGACCGGGCACCGGCAGGGTGCGGACTGGTCACCCCTGTTCGCCCTCGACTCGGTCGAGACCGACGGCCTCTCGGTACGGATCCGGGCCGCCGACAACACCGCCCGGCTCGGTCTCGTCCTGGAAGCCGGGCTCACCCCGTCTGGGCTGGTGCGGATGCGTGCGGCCGTACGCAACGACGACACGGTGTGGCCGTACACGCTCGACGGGTTGATGCTCGCGCTGCCGGTACCCGACGCTGCCACCGAACTGCTCGACCTCACCGGCCGCTGGTGCCGTGAACGCGCCCCGCAACGCCATCCGTTCAACGCCGGCACCTGGCTGCGCGAGACCCGCAGCGGGCGCACCGGCCCCGACGCCGCCCTGGTCCTGGCGGCCGGCACGCCGGGCTTCGGCTTCGGCAGCGGCGAGGTGTGGGGGCTGCACATCGCCTGGAGCGGCAACCACCGGATCCTGGCCGAACGGTTGCCCACCGGCCGCCCGGTCGTCGCCGCCGGCGAACTGCTGCTTCCGGGCGAAGTGATCCTCGGCCCCGGCGAGCAGTACACCGGCCCGTGGCTCTACGGCTCCCACAGCGACCAGGGCCTCGACGGACTGTCCGCCCGCTTCCACGACCACCTCCGTGCCCGCCCCGGACATCCGCACCGGCCCCGCCCGGTGGTGCTCAACACCTGGGAAGCCGTCTACTTCGACCACGACCTCGACACGCTCACCCACCTCGCCGACCTCGGCGCCGAGGTCGGCGTGGAACGCTTCGTCCTGGACGACGGCTGGTTCCGCCACCGCCGCGACGACCGGGCCGGACTCGGAGACTGGTACGTCGACGAGACCGTCTGGCCAGGCGGCCTCCACCCCCTCATCGACCATGTCCGCGCGCTCGGGATGGAGTTCGGCCTGTGGGTCGAACCGGAAATGGTCAACCCCGACTCCGACCTGGCCCGCGCCCACCCCGAATGGATCCTGGCCACCGGTGGCCGCACCCCCGCCGACCGCCGCCACCAGCAGGTCCTGGACCTCACCCACCCCGAGGCGTACGCCCACATCCTGGAGCGGCTCGACGCCCTGCTGACCGAGTACGACATCGCCTACCTCAAGTGGGACCACAACCGCGAACTGGTCGACGCCGGCCACTCGCCCGACGGTGAACCCGCCGTCCACGCCCAGACCCTCGCCGTCTACGCGCTGCTCGACGAACTGCGCGCCCGCCACCCGCGCCTGGAGATCGAATCCTGCTCCAGCGGTGGCGGACGCGTCGACCTCGCCATCCTCGAACGCACCGACCGCGTCTGGGCGAGCGACTGCAACGACGCCCTGGAACGCCAGTCCATCAACCGCTGGACCGGTCTCCTCCTGCCGCCCGAACTGATCGGCTCCCACATCGGCGCCGCCCGCTCCCACACCACCAGCCGCACCCACGACCTCGCCTTCCGGGCCGGCACCGCGCTCTTCGGTCACCTCGGCATCGAATGGGACCTGACCCGCGCGAGCGAGAGCGAACGCGCCGAACTCGCCCGATGGGTCTCCCTCCACAAGCAGCTCCGCGGCCTGCTGCACACCGGCCGCGTCGTCCGCGTCGACCACCCCGACCCGGCCCTGTGGGCCCACGGCGTCATCTCCCACAATCGGACCGAAGCCGTCTTCGCCCTCGCCGCCGTGGCCACCCCGGTCGCCGCCCACCCCGGCACGCTACGGCTGCCCGGCCTCGACCCGAACACCACCTACCACCTGCGCCCGCTGGCCCCGGCCGACCAGGTCCCCGGCATGGAACGCGGAACCCCCGCCTGGTGCACCAAGGACGGCATCACCCTGCCCGGCAACGTCCTGGAACGCGTCGGCATTCAGATCCCCAACCTCCATCCCGAACAACTCATCCTGCTCCACCTCACGCGCCGCTGAGCCTCCACCATCTGGCTCGAGGCCGACGGACTGCCCGCCGCTGCTGAGCATGTCAATCGGAATCGCGCCCAGTGGCCGAGGTGCGACTTAAATCGCACCACAGGAAGCTCCGTCACCCTCACCTTGCTCAGACCCCCGCTGGGCCCGGTCTGCACGCCCGGAGTGTCAGAAAGCGTCCTCCAGCACCCTGGCGCATGCGGACCGCACTCGCTGCCCTCCCTCCCACACACCGCTGTCATGGACCCAAGGATCCTGAACACTTCAACTTGACAGGGAAACCCTGCGCTCGGACGTCTTCAAAGCCCTCACCCGCCGGGACCGCCACGAGGACGTCCTGGAGGGCCTTCAGGCCGCCCGCGAGGCCGGCCTGAACCCCGTCAAGGTGAATGCGGTCCTGATGCCCGGCCTCACGACGACGAGGCTCCCGACCTCCTGGCCTGGGCGGTGGAGCAGGGCTACGAGCTGCGCTTCATCGAGCAGATGCCTCTGGACGCCCAGCACGGCTGGAAGCGTGAGGGCATGGTCACGGCCGGCGACATCCTCGCCTCTCTCCGCACCCGCTTCGATCTGACGCCCGAGCCCGCGGGCAAGCGCGGTGCGGCCCCGGCGGAACGCTGGCTGGTCGACGGCGGCCCGCACCGCGTCGGTGTCATCGCCTCGGTCACCCGCCCGTTCTGCGCCGCCTGCGACCGCACGCGCCTCACGGCCGACGGCCAGATCCGCACCTGTCTCTTCGCCAAGGAGGAGACAGACCTCCGATCGGCCCTCCGTTCGGATCGGACACCCCCGACGAGGACATTGCCCGCATCTGGCGCCTGGCGCTGCGGGGCAAGAAGGCGGGCTCGGGGCTGGACGATCCGACGTTCCGGCAGCCGGAACGACCTATGTCGGCCATCGGCGGTTGAACGAGTGCGCGACGGGCGGCGAGTGCGGCGGTGTCGCGACGCACCGTCGTGAGGGGCAAGAGGTCCGCTCGTGGTCCTCGGCCGAACCCGCTTCTGTCCGATCGGGGCCGGTCGGACAGAAGCGGGAAGGTCGGAGAGGACCGTCGTGGGCCGGTGGGGCTATTCGAAGACGCGCAGTTCCGCGATCGACCACCAGGAGCCGGCTGCCTTGGTGAGGGTCACCCTGATGTACCGGGCCTGGGTGATGGGGAAGTTGACTGTGGTGACGGCGTTGGTGCCTTCGCCGTTGGCGATGGTGCGCCAGGTGGTGTTGTCGTCGGACACCTCCACGGTGAAGCCTCGGGGATAGTCGTTGGTGCTCGTCCCGGAGTCGAGGACGAGGTGGTTGAACCACTGCCGGGAGCCGATGTCGGCCTTGAACCACTGGCCGGCGGCCTGCGGGGCGCCGATGCTCCAGCGGGTGCCGGAGTCGCTGTCGAGCGCGTTGCCTGCTGCTCCGCCCGGCTCGGTGGCGGATGCGGTCGCGGTCCAGCCGGTGCGGCTGCGTTCCAGTTCTCCGTAGAGGTTGAGTTCGTGGATGGACCACCAGCTCGTGGAGGAGCCCGTGAGTGCGATCTTGAGGTGCCGTGCGGTCTGGACCGGGAACTGCGCCAGTACGGCGGCGCCGGTGCCGTTGCCGGTGGCGGCTGTGGTCCAGTTGGCGCCGTCGGTGGAGACCTCGATCCGGTAGGTGCGCGGGTAGTCGCCGGTGGAGGTGTGGGCGTCGAGCAGCAGCCGGTTGAAGGTCCGGGTCGTGCCGAGGTCGATCTGGTAGGACTGGCCGGTGGCCTGCCCGGTGCCGGTGCTCCAGCGGGTGGTGGTGTTGCCGTCCAGGGCGTTCGCCGGTGAGCTGCCGGACTCGGTCACCGAGGCGTTGGCCGTCCAGGCGGCCCGGCTGAGTGCGGGTTCGGAGTAGATGTGGAGTTCGGCGATCGACCACCACTCGTGGGCGCTGCCGGTCTGAGTGATGCGAACGTAGCGTGCATACTGCGGCGCGAAGGGGATCGCCTGCTTCCAGCCCCAGCCCTGGCCGGTCTTCACCGTGGTCCAGGTGCTGCCGTCGCCGGAGACCTGGATGCGGTAGCCGCGGGGGTAGTCCCACTGGTCCCCGCTCCTGGTCTCGAAGGAAATCTGGTCGAAGACTTGTCTGCTGCCCATGTCGACCTGGAACCACTGGCCGTCCGCCTGCGAAACGCCGGTGCTCCACCGGGTGCCGGTGTTCCAGTCCAGGGCGTTCGCAGGTGAGCTGCCGGATTCGGTGGCCGAGGCGCTGGCGGTCCAGCCGGTCTGGTCCAACGGCACGGTGGCCATCCAGGGCTCACCGCCCGTGAACTTCGAGACGGTTTCGATGAAGCTGGTGTTGGGCTGGAAGTTTCCGGTGCCGAACTGTCCGATCTTCGCCGAGGCGGTGGCCGAGGTGTCGTTGTTGATGACGGGTACCGGGCTGGGGTTGCTGTTGTAGAAGCCCCAGTAGCCGCCCGCGCCGTTGTAGTGGTCGCCGCGGACCTTGTAGTTCCAGTTGGTCCAGGAGACGTTCAGGGCGTTGAGGCCGGACATGAACTTCGACCAGACGTCGTCGAAGTGGTAGAGCGAGTATTCGCCGTACAGGACGGGGACGTTCCAGTTCGGGTCTTTCTGCTTAGCGGCGACGTCGGCGAGCTGGGTTTCCACGAGGTTGTTCTGGGCGTTCCAGTCCTTGCCGCCGGCGAAGTCGTACGGGTGCAGTTCGTAGGCGACGTTGGTCCAGCCGTGGGTGGCGGGCGGTGTGATGTTGTTCCAGCCGAAGAAGGCGGCGATGTAGATGGTGTGGTCGGGGTCGATGGCGCGGACGGCGTCGTAGAGCCGGTCGTAGTACTGGCTCTTCTGGTTGACGTCGTCGGCGTCCTCGCCATAGTCGAGCAGTGGTTCGTTGATGAGGTCGTATCCGGCGACGGCGGGGTTGCCCTTGTACCGGGTGGCCATCTGCTGCCAGATGTCGACGGCCCAGTCCTGGTAGGTGGTGTTGGTCCAGAAGCCGTTGAGGTTGGGGCCGATGCGTCCGCAACTGCCCCAGGGGCAGCCGCCACCGGGCACGGTGTGCAGGTCCAGCAGGACGTAGATGTCGCGCTGGGCGGCCTGCGCGATCAGCCAGTCGATCTTCGTCCAGGCGTTGCTCTTCCAGGTGCCGTCGAGGTTCAGCAGCTCGGTCCAGCCGATGGGCAGCCGGATGAGGTTCATGCCCATCGTCTTGATGTTGTCGAGGTCGGCGGCGGTGATCCAGGTGTCCTGGTGGGTCGTGATCAGGTTCTCGGCCGTGGTGGCGCCGAAGCGCTTCTGGTAGGCGAGGTTCATCGAGTAGTCGTCGTTGTTGAGGTAGACGTTGACCTCACCGACCGACCACCAGTTGGCCGACGTGCCTGTCTGAGTGATCTTGACGTATCTCCCGCGGGCGGCCGCGAAGTTGATGGCAGTCGCCTTGCGGCTGCCGGTTCCGGCGGCGACCTGGGTCCATGTACTGCCGTCGCTCGAGACCTGGACGGTGTAGCCGCGCGGGTAGTCGTTCTCCTCCGTGGAGTTCTTCGCGGTGTCCAGGACGATCTGGTTGAAGGTGTGCGTCGCGCCCATGTCGACCTGGAGCCACTGCCCGCCGGTCTGCGGCGCTCCGGTGCTCCACCGCGTGCCCGCATCCCCGTCCTTGACCTTGGCCGGCGTGCCGCCGGACTCGGTGGCGGATGCTGTGACGGTCCACCCGGTGCGGTCGAACTCCGCGCCGGAGTAGATGCCGAGTTCCGCGATGGACCACCAGTTGCTGGTGCTGCCCGTCTGCTTGACACGCAGGTAGCGCGCCGAGGTGCTGTTGAACAGCTCGACGACGGTGGTCCGGGAGCTGCCGCTGCCACTGGCGGCCTTGGTCCAGTTGGTGCCGTCGTGCGAGTTGAGGATTTCGTAACCGCGGGGGTAGTCGCCGGCTGAGGCGGGCCCGGCGTCGATCAGAATCTTGTTGACCGTCTTGGTGCCACCGAAGTCGACGGTGAACCACTGGTCGGGAACCTGGGCGGTGCCGCTGGTCCAGCGGGTGTTGACGTCGCCGTCGAGCGCGGCGGACGCCGGATGGCCCGCCTCGGACGACGAGGCGGAGGCGCTGAACCCGCCGTTGTGCAGCACCGGGTCGGAGAAGAGGTTGAACTCCGCGACGGACCACCAGCCGGCGGAGCTGCCGGTCTGCACGACCCTGACGTAGCGGGCGACCTGGGCGCTGAAGGCCGCCGAGGTGTTCTGCTGCGAGCCGTTGCCGCTCGCGACGTTCTTCCAGGTGGAGGCGTCGTCGGACACCTCGATCCGATAGCCGCGTGGGTAGTCGCCGCTGAAGCCGGCCGCGTTGACGTACGCGCGGTTGAACAGCGTCGGTGTGCCGAGGTCGAACTGGAGCCACTGGCCGTTCGCCTGGCTCGCTCCGGTGTTCCAGCGGCTGGTGTTGTCGCCGTCGAGCGCGCTGTCCGCCGTCGCGTTGTTGTGCGAGGCGGTCGGGGTCCAGCCGGTGCGGTCGAGGGCGAACTCACCGAGAGGTGACATCCAGTCCTCGAAGGTCAGCCAGCCGCCGAGGTTCGTGCCGCGCAGCGTCACGATCTCCCCGGTGCCCGAGTTGCGCTTGAGATACTTGCCGTCGGCCTTGAGGAAATCGCTCGCTCCGATGGCGGCCCGGGCCTGTGGCGCGGGCAGTGCGGTGATGACCGCTGCCTGTCCGATGAGGGCGAGGACGAGGGCGAGCAGCAGAGTTCTGACTCGTTGCACGTGCGCCTCCAGCTCGTGGGTTGTTGCCCTGTGCCGGGACGGCGCCCGTTCTGCCCGGCGGTGGGGACCGCTCCGACTCCCCGGGGGCATGCCTCGGAGCCGCGCATGCGGTGGGAAGCGGGATCGAGAGATCAGGGGCGGTCGGCATCCGGCGCTGCCGCGCGCCGGGAACGGCCCCTGGTTACCGGAGCATGAAGTCGTGTGACGGTATGTGTCAAGGGGGTTGCGTGATTACGGGCGGAGCGCGGCGCGTTGCTGCGTCGCGCCCACGGCGCCGGTGGCCAGGAGCTCGTCCACCGGCAGGGTCGCCGCGCCCATCGCCACCGCGTCCACACCGAGTTGCGCCACGGTGATGTCCGTCCGCTCGAACGGCTGGCGCAGTGCGTACCGCGCCGCCGCGTCACGGATGGCGGGCAGGTGTGACCGCCCGAGCAGGAGGCCGACCCAGCCGCCGAGGACGATGATCTCGGGGTTGAACAGGTTCACCAGGTTGGCAACCCCGGCGCCCACGTACTCCACGGTCTCGGCGAGCACCGCCGCGGCGGCCTCGTCGTCCGGATCGTGTACGACGAGCTGTGCGACCGCGGCCTCGGGCGCGACCCCCTCCAGTGGCGGACGGCCGGTGAGGCCCGTGTACCGGGCGAGGAGCGCGTCCGCGCCGACGTACGCCTCCAGGCAGCCGGATCCTCCGCAGCGGCACGGCCTGCCGCCGACCTGGAGGACGGTGTGCCCCCACTCGCCGGCGCTGCTGGTGCTGCCGCGGTAGATGGATCCCCCGGTGACGACGCATGCTCCGACCCCGGTGCCCAGCAGCGCGATGACCGCGGCGCTGCGGCCGCGGCCTGCCCCGAACCACATCTCCGCCTGGCCGAGCGTCTTCGCACCGTTCTCGATCAGCAGCGGCTGGTCGATCCGCTCCCGGAGCAGGGTCTCCAGCGGCACCGACTGCCAGCCCGGAGCGTGGCCGTGCACCAGCACCTCGTCGTCGTGTTCCACCAGGCCGGGTACGCCGACGCCCACACCGAGGACGTGGCCGGGCGGGACACCCGCTTCGTCGATCACGGACCGCACCGTGGCAGCCACGGTGTCGGCCAGTTCCTCGACCGCCGTCGCATGCGCCAGCGGGTGGTCGGCAGCGGCTCGTTGCTCCATCGACAGGTCGAACAGCTCGGTACGGATGCGCGTTTCCCCGACGTCGACTCCGACGACGTAGCCGTAGTCCGCGTCGATGCGGAGTACCTGCCGTGGGCGGCCGCCGTCGGAATCCACGGTGCCCGCATCGACGATGAGCCCCTCGTTCTGGAGCTCACCGATCACATTGCTGACCGTGGCCTGGCTCAGACCGGAGGCCCCGGTCAGCTCGGGCCGGGTCAGCCGGCCTTCCAGGAACAATGGGCGCAGCAACGCCGACCTGTTGCGTCGCCGCAGGTCACGGACCGTGCTGACCTTCGCCATCGAGTCCCTTCCCGTTTTCCCGCCGGACATCATCTCAGCCATCCCCCTTGACAGTCCTCGACCGCGACCCTTCAATCACACCTTAAATAAAGCTTATCAACAAGCAGGGCCGCCGGGCGTGCCGCCGCCTGGCGGGCCGTGCCACGGCAGCGAAAGACGAGGGGTTCATGCCTGATCTGTCCGCACTTCCCCCGGACTTCCTCTGGGGTGTGGCGACCTCCGCCTACCAGATCGAAGGGGCTGTCGATGCCGACGGCCGGCTTCCCTCGATCTGGGACACCTTCTGCGCCCGGCCGGGTGCGATCGAGAACGGGGACACCGGGGATGTCGCGTGCGACTCCTATCGGCGCCGGCCGGAGGACCTGGCGCTGCTGAAGGAGCTCGGAGCTGGCTCATACCGCTTCTCCGTCGCCTGGCCGCGCGTCGTCCCCACCGGTTCGGGCCCGGTCAACCGGGCGGGCATCGCCCACTACGACCGGCTGGTCGACGACCTGCTGGCCGCCGGCATACGTCCCTTCGTCACCCTCTACCACTGGGATCTGCCGCAGGCGCTGCAGGAGAAGGGGGGATGGCCGCACCGGGACACCGCCCGGCACTTCGCCGACTACGCCGCCGTCGTCGCCGAGGCCCTGGGAGACCGCGTCACCGACTGGGTCACGCTCAACGAACCGCTGTGCTCGGCCTGGATCGGCCACCTCGAGGGCACGATGGCCCCCGGCATCACCGATCTCGGCCAGGCGGTGCGGGCCTCCTACCATCTGCTGCTCGCCCACGGCCTCGGTGTGCAGGCGATACGGGCCCACGCGAGCGCCGCCCCCTCCATCGGCCTCGTCACCAACCTCAGCCCCTGCGAACCGGCCACCGACCGCCCGCAGGACGTCCTCGCCGCGCAGCACGCCGACGGGCACATCAACCGCTGGTGGCTGGACCCGGTGCACGGCCGGGGCTTCCCCGCCGACATGCGCGAGCTGTACGGAACCGAGCTGCCCGAGCACCCCGGTGACCTGGATGTCATCGCCTCCCCGACGGACTTCCTCGGCCTCAACTACTACTTCCGCATGGTGGTCGAGGCCGACACCGGGGTGCCGGGCTTCCGTCAGCTGGCGGTACCCGGCGCGACCACCACCGACATGGGCTGGGAGGTCCACCCGGGGGGCCTCACCGACCTGCTGCTTCGCCTCACCAAGGACTACGGCGTCCAGCGCCTGTACGTGACCGAGAACGGCTCCGCCTGGCCCGACCGCCCCGGCCCCGGCGCGACCGTGGACGACGCCGAGCGAACCGCCTTCCTCGAGGACCACCTCCGGGCCTGCGCCCACGCGGTGGCCCAAGGCGCCCCGCTCCAGGGCTACTTCGCCTGGTCTCTGATGGACAACTTCGAATGGGCCTACGGCTACCGCCCCCGCTTCGGCCTCGCCCACGTCGACTACCCCACCCAGACCAGAACCCTCAAGCGCAGCGGACGCCGGTACGCCGAGCTCATCGCCGCCCACACCACCGGCCGCCCGGCCACTCGTTCGTGAAGGAGTCGGACTCATGAGAAGAACCCGCACAGCGGCCACCACCACGGCCCTGGCATCACTGCTGCTCGCCACCGCGTGCGGAGGCGGCTCCGGGACCGCCGGTTCGGACGGTGACACACTCGAGGTCTGGGTGATGTCGTCCCAGACGGGCAACGAGGGACCCACCTTCGAGCAGCTGGTGGCCGACTTCGAAAGTGTCAACCCGGGCACAAAGATCGAGGTCCAGCCCATCCCGTGGGAGAACGCCAAGGACAAGATCGCCACCGCCGTCGCGTCCGGTGACGGTCCCGATGTGGTGCAGGTCGGGCTGTCCCTGCTGCCCGAACTCGTCGACTCCGGCGCCCTCATGGACCTGAGCGACGAGATCGGCTCCCATCCCGAGCTGGCGGCCGACCGCTTCGTCGAAGGTGCCCGCCCCACCATGCAAACCGACGGCAAGACCTACAGCGTCCCGTGGGTCACCGACACCAGGGCCCTGTTCTACCGCACCGACCTGCTGGCCGAGGCCGGCTACGAGCAACCCCCGCAGACCTGGGCCGAGTTGAAGGACGCCGCCACCAAGCTCAAGGCGCGAGGCGGCAAGAACTTCGGTATCAGCCTCAATGTCGGCGACCAGTTCCTGCCCCTGATGTTCACCTGGCAGGCCGGTGGCGACGTCCACCGCGACGACACGGTGGACTTCGGCGTGCCGGAGTTCAAGGAGGCCGTCGCATACGAGAACTCGTTCTTCACCGCAGGACTCACCCCGAAGGCCGGCCCCTGGAAGTACGACGAGGTCCAGGGCTTCAAGACCGGCGTCACCCCGATGTTCGTCTCCGGCCCGTGGATGACCAAGGCGATCCAGGAACAGGCACCTGAGATCAACGGCAAGTGGGCCCTGTCCCTGATGCCCGGCGACACCACCCGCACGGCGTTCCTCGGTGGCTCCAGCCTCGGTGTGTTCTCAAAGTCCAAGAACTCCGAGGGAGCACTGAAACTGCTGGCGTACCTGTCGCAGAAGGACACCCAGCTCGCCTGGTACAAGGCCTCCAACGCCCTGCCCGCCGTGTCCGAAGCCCTCGCCGACCCGGCCCTCACCTCCGACCCGAACACCAAGGTCTTCACGGAACAGCTGAAGCAGGCGAAGATCGCCCCGCCCATCAAGCAGTGGGACGCCGTCGCCCAGGAGATGACCCGCGCGGTCGAGCAGATCACCATCGGAGGCGCCGACATCGACAAGACCCTCGCCTCACTCGACACCAAGGTCTCCGGCCTCACCAGCCGGTGACACCAGTCCGCCAGGAGCAGTCCATGTCGATCGACATCGGCGGCCGCAAGCTCACCCCCACCGGTGAGCAACCCCCGGTGGCGCAGTCCGCCCTGTCCCAGGTGACGCCCGCGCCCGGGACAGGGCGCCTACGCGCCGCAGCACGCGCCGTCCGCCGCGGCTACCACCCGTACGCCTTCATCGCCCCGTCCACTCTGCTGCTGATCGCCTTCGGTATCGTCCCGATCGCACTGGCCCTGTTCGTCAGCTTCACCGATCTGGATCTCAAGGGATTGGGCGACCACTCACAGGTCCGCTTCGTCGGACTGGAGAACTACACGCGGCTGTTCGACGACCCGCTCTTCCACCGGTCGGTGCTCAATACGGTGATCTTCGTGGGCCTCGGCGTGCCCGGCGTCCTCGTGGTGTCCCTGACGGTGGCGCTGCTGCTCAACACCGCCACCACGCGGCTCTTCCGCTGGCTGCGCGCCCTGTTCTTCCTGCCGTCGATCACCAACATCGTCGCGATCGCGGTGGTCTGGGGCTACCTCTACCAGACCGACTACGGTCTGCTGAACCAGCTGCTGTCCGTGCTCCACATCGACGCCGTGCCCTGGCTGGACGACCCCGAGACCTCACGCTTCTCGCTCGCGCTGATGGCGATCTGGCGCGGCAGCGGACTCAACGTCATGATCTTCCTCGCCGCCCTGCAGGCCATCCCCACCGAGTACTACGAGGCCGCCGCACTCGACGGAGCCGGCCGGTGGCACCGGCTGCGGTACATCACCCTGCCCATGCTGCGCTTCGCGATCTTCTTCGTCGTCGTCACGACGCTCATCGCCTGGCTGCAGTTCTTCGAGGAGCCGTTCGTCCTCACCAACGGCGGCCCGCTGGACGCCACCACATCGGTGTCCCTGTTCATCTACAAGACCGGCTTCAACCACTTCGAGTACGGCTACGCCTCGGCGGGCTCCTTCGTGCTCTTCCTGATCATCATCGTCGTGACGGCGATCCAGTTCCGCTCCCGTCGCGCCGAGCTGGACGCCTGAAGGGGCCGGCCATGACACGTCCTGCCACCCGCTCCCGGCGCAACGAGCGTCGCGCCACCGCCCTCGTCCTGCTGATCGGCGGGCTACTGTTCGCCGCCCCGTTCCTGTGGTCGCTCTCCAGCAGCTTCAAACCCCGCGACGAGGTCCTCGACGTCCCGCCCAGTCTCATCCCCGACAACGCCACGTGGGCCAACTTCGCCCGGCTCGTCACCGAGCTGGAGTTCGGCCGCTACCTCGGCAACACCCTGGTGGTGGTGGCCCTGTCCTTCGCGGGGCTGCTGTTCAACGCGATGGCCGGCTACGGCTTCGCCAAGTTCCGCTTCCGTGGGCGCAACACGCTTTTCTTCACCGTGCTCGCCACCATGATGATCCCGGTGCAGGTGGCGATGATCCCGACCTACCTGCTGCTCAACGAGGCGGGACTCACCAACACCCGGCTCGGGATCGCCCTGCCCACCCTGGTATCGGCGTTCGGGGTGTTCCTGTTCCGCCAGTTCATGACGACCGTCCCCGACTCGCTGCTGGAAGCCGCGCGGCTCGACGGCGCCAGTGAGGCCCGCATCTTCTTCCGCATCGTGCTCCCGCTATGCGGGCCGATCCTCGCCGTGCAGGGCACACTCACCTTCATCGCCGCCTGGAACACCTTCCTGTGGCCGCTGATCATCGCCAACGACCAGAACCTCTACACCCTGTCGGTGGGCCTGAGCCTGCTGCGGGGCCAGAACTCCAGCGACTACGGGCTGCAGATGGCAGGAGCGGTCTTCATGGTCGCTCCTGTGCTCGTCGTCTTCATCGCCTTCCAGCGCTACGTCGTCCAGGGCTTCACCACCTCCGGGCTCAAGTAGCCCGCCCTTTCAGGAGATCGATCCATGACACTGTCCCTGCTTCGCCGCGAGGGCCGGCAGATCGTCGACGCCGTCGGGCAGCCGGTGCTGCTGCGCGGCGTCGGCCTCGGCAACTGGCTGTTGCCCGAGGGCTACATGTGGCACTTCGGCGACGACGCGGCTAGTCCCTGGCAGATCGAGGCGCTCATCACGGACCTCATCGGTCAGAAATCCGCCCAGGAGTTCTGGCGCCGCTTCCGTGACACCTACATCACCGACCAGGACATCGCCGCCATCGCCGCCTACGGCTACAACTCCGTCCGGCTACCGATCAACTGGCGCATCGTCATGACGGAAGGCGGCGAGTGGATCGAGGACGGCTTCGACCTGATCGCCCGCACAGTGGAGGCCTGCCGCCGCCATGACCTCTACGTCGTCCTCGACCTGCACGGCGCCCCCGGTGGCCAGACCGGTACCAACATCGACGACTCCGCCGGCTGGCCCGACCTGTTCACCGACCCCCGCAACCGGCAACTCACCATCCGCCTCTGGCAGGAACTCGCCCGCCGCTACCGCCACGACCCCGTCATCGCCGGATACGACCTGCTCAACGAACCGCTTCCGGGCGACCACCGGGACCGCTACCGCGACCAGCTCGTACGCCTCTACCAGGACCTGATCAGCGCCGTCCGCGCCGTCGACCCCGACCACCTGATCATCCTGGAGGGCATGCACTGGTCCAACGACTGGAGCATCTTCACCGAACTGTGGGACGACCAGGTCGTCCTGCAGTTCCACAAGTACTGGAACGCACCCGACACCGACAGTATCCGCCCCTACCTCGACACCCGCGAACGCCTCGATGTCCCCATCTGGCTCGGCGAGAGCGGCGAGAACCACCTCGCCTGGTTCCAGGGCACCTTCGGGATGTGCGACGACCTCGGCATCGGCTGGAACTTCTGGCAGTGGAAGAAGCTCGGCACCCGCGTCTCCCCGGTCTCCATCCGAGTCCCCGACGACTGGCACCTCATCCAGGCCGCTGCCGCAGGCGGCGACCGCCCGGACGCCGAGACTGTGGCCAAGATCCTCGACCAGTACCTCGACAACATCGCCCTCGACGCCTGCGAACAGCACCAGGACGTCGTCCACGCCATGATGCGCCGCGCCCCGCTGCGGCTGTACGCCGCCCACTTCCCGGTCGGCGGGGACGGCATCTCCTGGTCCGCGACCCGCCTCGACACAGGGCTGCGCAGCTTCCGCGAGAGCGAAGGCGTCACCCTCGCCTTCGCAGACCCTGAGCACACCGGCGAGGTGTCCTTCCCGGCCACGGGAGACCCGTACCCCCGTCCGGCGGACGCGCTCGAGGTACGGCTCGCGGCGGGGGAGTGGGTCACCTACCGCTTCGACGTGCGCGCCGAGACCGACCTCACCGCCACCCTCCTCGGCGCGACCTCCCCCGACACCCGTCTGCGACTCTCCCTCGACGGCACCGACCTCCCTGCGGACCCGTCCGCCCTCGGCCACGCCGCCACCGCCCTCGGGCGGGTCGGTGTCGGCCCGCACACCCTCACCGTCACGGTCGACAACGGCTGGGCGCGTCTCAGCGCGATAGACGTGGGCACAAGACAGACCTGACATGCCACTGCGGTGGGCACTCGGCGGCGGTGGAGCTGCCGGTACGGGACGTGCCGCAGGCGAGTAGCCCGTACCGGCCAAGGCCTGCATCAGGAGCTCGGCGACCGGTTCACGCCAGCGTGGAGGTGTCGATCACGAAGCGGTAGCGGACGTCGGACGCGAGGACACGCTCCCACGCCTCGTTGATCTTGTCGGCCGGGATGACCTCGACGTCGGAGCCGTAGCCGTGTTCGGCGCAGAAGTCCAGCATCTCCTGCGTCTCGGAAATGCCGCCGATCAGCGAGCCGGCGAAGTTCTTGCCGCCCATGATCAGGGAGAACACGCTCAGCGACAGCGGCTCGGCCGGGGCGCCGACGTTGACCAGGGTGCCCTCCACCGCGAGGAGCGACAGGTAGGCGTCGAGGTCGAGGCCGGCGCTCACGGTGTTCACGATGAGGTCGAAGGTGCCCGCAAGCTGCTCGAAGGTGGCGGGGTCGCTGGTGGCGTAGTAGTGGTCGGCGCCCAGGCGCAGGCCGTCGTCCTGCTTCTTCAGCGACTGGGACAGCACCGTGACCTCGGCGCCCATGGCGTGCGCGTGCTTGACGGCCATGTGGCCGAGCCCGCCGAGGCCGACAACGGCGACCTTCTTGCCGGGGCCCGCGCCGAAGCGGCGCAGCGGTGAGTAGGTGGTGATGCCGGCGCACAGCAGCGGAGCGGCGACGTCCAGGCCGATTCCCTCGGGGATGCGGAGGACGAAGTCCTCGTCGACGACGATGTGGGTGGAGTAGCCGCCGTGGGTGAGGGTGCCGTCCTTGTCGGTGGCGCCGTAGGTGGCGGTCATGCCCTTGAGGCAGAACTGCTCGCGGCCACTGCGGCAGTTGGCGCACTCGCGGCACGAGTTGACCATGCAGCCGACACCTGCCCGGTCGCCGACCTGATGCTTGGTGACCTCGGGGCCCACCGCGGTGACGATGCCGGCGATCTCGTGGCCGGGCGCGACCGGGTAGCTCTGTGGGCCCCAGTCGCCGCGGGCGTGGTGGATGTCGGAGTGGCAGATGCCGGCGTACTTGATCTCGATGAGGACGTCGCGCGGACCGAGGTCGCGTCGCTCGATGGTGATCGGAGCAAGCGGTTCGGTGGCCGACATGGCGGCGTATGCGTTGACGGTGGGCACGTCTCTCCTGGGGTGTGGTGCTCGGTGCGTGGTGCTCATGCGCGAGGGCGCTCTTGCAGGCCACGGCGTGATGGCACTGCGGCACAGCGAGAGCCTCGCCTCGCGTGCCCGACCGGGAGCGAGACCCGGCGGGACGTCATCGAGCCTCGCACTGCCGTGTGCTTCCGAAAAGGGGAGAGATCTCTCCCTGGATCCGTCACTTCCCCGGAAGCTCTCCTTGTCGAGCCCCTGATCGGCATGACCACCGTGATCCAGGGAGAAAATTCGCCCCCCTTGGCGGGGCATTCGATCAGCCGTCCCCTGGTTAGTGTGCTGTGGACATCGGTCGCGACCATCGGGCTCCGCACACCGCGGACGCCGGGTCACAGATCACCCGCACGTCCCGTGACGCGACCGGTCACAAGCCGTAGAGGTACGCCTCCGCCCCAGGCCGAGTCGTCGTCGGGAACGTCTCAAGGAAGGACTGCGCCGAGCCGTGGTCAATGTGTTGGTCCCCATCGCCGTACTGGCGGCTTTCGGCGCACTCCACTGGTACGCGTGGCGCCGCCTCGTACGCGAGACCACCTCCCGGGGCTCGGCTCTCCGGCGAGCAGGAAGCGTCGCCTTCGTGGCCGCCCCCCTGCTCACGGTGGGCACGCTGGCGGCCGGCCGTGCGGGAGCGCCGTTCCCCCTCCAGCAGATCATGGCCTGGCCCGGATACCTGTGGCTGGCGCTCTTCCTGTACCTGCTGCTCGCACTTCTGGCGGGCGAGATCGTCCGTCCCCTGCTGCGGCGCCGGCTCGCCCGGCGGGACACCGGGATGGATCACGGGACCCGGCAGGACGCGGAAGCCACGGCTGCACACCGCGGTGAGCCCGGCGCCGAGCAGGACAAGGAACTCGTCCTGGCCGGCAAGCTCTGGCCCGTCACCGCACAACGCGACGAGTCCGGTGGCGCACTGGACACGGCCGAACACGTCGCCGTGCCGGCACCCGCACCCGCACCGGAGCCCGAGCAGTCGCCCGCCACCGCTCCTGCCGGGCCCTCGCGGCGCCTGTTCGTCTCCCGCGTTGTGGGCGGTGCTGCCGCGGCTCTTGCCGTCGGTACCGTCGCCCACGGCACGTACGGCGTCCTCCGCGGCCCGCAGGTGAAGCGCGTCACTGTTCCGCTGGCCAAACTGCCCCGCAGCGCGCACGGGTTCCGGATCGCCGTGGTCAGCGACGTGCACCTCGGGCCGATCCTGGGCCGCGGATTCTCCCAACGGGTCGTCGACACCATCAACGCGACGCAGCCCGACCTGATCGCGGTCGTCGGTGATCTGGTGGACGGCAGCGTCGAGGACCTCGGCCCCGCCGCACAGCCGCTCGCACAACTCCGGGCGCGGCACGGGGCCTACTTCGTCACCGGCAACCACGAGTACGTCTCCGGCGCCGAGCAGTGGATCCACAAGGTACGTGACCTGGGGCTGCGTCCGCTGGAGAACGCACGCACCGAGCTGCCCGGCTTCGACCTTGCCGGGGTCAACGACGTGCGCGGCGAAGACGAGGGCCAGGGCCCCGACTTCGTCCAGGCGCTCGGCGACCGCGACCGTTCCCGCGCCGCCGTGCTCCTCGCCCACCAACCCGTCGTCATCCACGATGCCGTTCGCCACGGCGTCGACCTCCAGCTCTCCGGCCACACCCACGGCGGCCAGCTCTGGCCCACCAACTTCATCGCCGAACTGGCCAACCCCACCGTCGCCGGGCTCGAACGATACGGCGACACCCAGCTCTACGTGAGCCGGGGCGCCGGCGCCTGGGGCCCACCGGTCCGCGTGGGCGCACCGTCCGACATCACGGTCGTCCAACTCGCCTCACGCCAGGCCTAGGGCCTCTCGTTCGGATCATGCCGGCCTGATCCGAACGAAAGACCCTAGTCGTAGTCCGCACCAAAGACTCCTACTGAAAGTGCCCTGTCAGTACCTCCCACGGCAGGCACGCCCTGTTCCCTGCACGATGAGGTCCGCTGGATGCGGAACACCCCAAGCCCTCTGGAAGGATCGACTCGCCATGCGCTTCATCACGATCGCCGCACCGCCGGCTCGCACCAGCGCCCGTCGCATCAGGCTATGGACAGCGTCCCTGGTCTCCGCGACGATGCTCATCTTGTTCTCGGCGGGTGCCGCGCAGGCGCATCACGGGTTCGACGACTACGACACTGATCGCCTCTACTACATAGCGGGTGCCGTCTCGCAGGTCCGCTGGGGCGAGCCACACTCCCACTTCACCGTGACCGTCGACAGCGATCTCCCCGCTGACACACCCCAGCGCGATCTGCCTGACGGACTGCAGGACGCCCCCGACAGCGACCCGATCAACGCCGCACCGTCCTACAGCGGTTCTCACGACGAGCTGGAGGTCACCATCGCGCCGCCGAGCTTCACGTCGATGTGGGGCCTCGACCGCGAGCTCAACGACGGCGAGCGGATCGAAGCCGTCGGTTACATCGGCAAGAGTCACACCGACGAGTTCCGTCCGGTCGTGTTCTGGTACGAAGAGGGGAAGCCTGTCAACCAGGTGCTCAACGAGGAACTCCCGGCGACGCCGCTGCCGGTCCCGTATCCGAAGGGCGACGCACCGTCCGCTGACGCCGACCAGGCTTCCCCGTCGGCCTCAGCGGACTCCGACGACACGTCACCGACTGCGGTGTGGGCCACGCTCGGTGTCGTACTGGTCGCCGTCGTTGCCGGTGGAGCCTTCTACCTGCGAGCACGCTCGCCCCGAGGGTGATGGCGCTCGTCATGGACAATGTCTTCTCCTGGCTGGAGGACAGCTGGTTCGCCGAGGCCGTCCGCGGCACGGCCTACCTGTACCCGATGCTCGAGAGCGTCCACATTATCGGCATCGCCCTCCTCATCGGCCCGGCCGCAGCATTCGATCTTCGGCTGCTGGGGCTCGGCCGGCGGGCGCTGCGGGTGACGACCGCGGCCAACTACCTGCTCCGCCTGTCACACCTCGGCTTCGTGATCGCGGCAGCCACCGGCGTAGCCATGTTCCTGCCCGGGGCGAGCCTCATCGCCGACCGTGGCAGTGCTCCGTGGAAGCTCGGCCTCATCCTGCTCGCAGGTCTGAACATCCTGATCTTCCATCGACGGACCTACCGCAGCGTGGCCGACTGGGATATGGACCAGCCGACGCCTGTCGCCGCCCGGCTCGCCGCGGTCGTCTCCCTCACGTCGTGGTCGGGTGTCACGATCGCGGGGAGGCTCCTGGCCTACACCTAAAGGGTGTGTTCGGGCAGGCCGGGGCCGGTTTTGGGGCTGGCTTGATCACGCGGCCAGGGCGAGGTTGCGCATGTGGGCGACGGTCTGACCGCGTGGTGGAGGCCGGTGCCGCGCTGGCGGCAGTCGCGGAGGATGTTGTAGTGCTTCATGCGGGCGAAGGCGTGCTCGATGCGGGCCCGAACTCTGCGTTGCTCGGCGTTGTCGTCTTCCTCGCCGGGCAGGAGGGCTCTGTCGGGGCGTCTGCGGTGCGGGACGACAAGCCCGATGTTGATGCATGCGCCCTCGCCGAGCACGGTCACGCCTTCGCAAGTCCTGGCCAGGCCGGAGTCCCTCCAGGCCTTCGCGTGCGCAGTGTTGCCGGGCACCGGGCGGGCCGCCGCGATCCCCGGCTTGCTATCGGGGTCGATGACGACCTGCACATTCGCCGAGATGCAGAAGTTGCGTGAGGACGCGCCGACCTTCCGGTCGCGGACCGGGACGAGGGTGCCGTCCACGATCCTGTCTGAGGCAGGACCGGGGCGCGGCCCTCTTGTGTCAACCGGCCGGCGCGCGCAGGAGCCGGTCCCGGGTCGTTTCGGGCACCACCCGGCGCGAGACCGGTGCGGTCGAGCTGAAGGAGGCGGCGAAGGCAGCCACGAGACTGTGAGGAGCGCTGGCGCCGAAAGACACCGCCCACAGGCACGGTGCACCGAGTGCGTGCTGGGCTCATGCCCGCCATCCGGCCGACCCCACCTCATCCGGCCCGGTGGTTAGGGCGCGCGGGTCGGCGTCCTGGATAAGGGCGGCACCTCGCCGAGACTGAGGTGCGAGGTGAACGTGGCCCCGACCAGAGCATCATCATCTGGACCGCAGCCCCCGGATCCGCCTCACGTACCAAGCTCCAGCAGCTGCGCGGCGTCCCTCGGTGAACCGGCGGTTCAGTCGGCTCGTTCGATGGTCACGTCCCTGATGGCTGAGAGGTCTCGTCGATCCGGCCGAGGCGCGCGACTCGTTCTCCCTCACCGCGCGCCCACCGTGTTGGCTTTCTGTGCGGAAGCGGGTGTGACGGCTGCGCTGACGCTCGGGCCCGCCGCACACCGAGTTTCCGCAGCGACCATGGCGTGTCAGCGCCTCCCCCGGAAGAGAAAGCAGCACCCCGGCATGACCAACATGACCCGACGCTCCCTCCTCCTCTCCGCGGCCGCGCTCGGCATGGGAACCCTGGCCTCCTGCACCACAATCGGGAAATCCGGCGGCACGCCGAATGAAGGCGGCCGTTCGGCGGGCAACGGCGGCAGGTTCGGGGTAGGGGACTACAACACGCAGGAAGTCGCCGACGAGCTGCGCTACATCGAGGAGAACATCGGCCACCTCCCCAAAAGTGACGCCAAGCGCATCCTGATCACCGGCTCAACCGGAGGTCTCGGCCAGCTCACCGCCGCCTACCTCCTCGCACGCGGGCACAGCGTCGTCGGCCACGCACGCAACGACCGGCGCGCAGCAGACGTACAGCGAGACCTCCCAGGGCTGGAAGCCGTCGTCACCGGGGACCTGTCGAACCTGGATGAGACGAGGAGGCTCGCCACCCGGATCAATGAGCTGGGAGCGTTCGACGTCATCATCTACAACGCCGGGGAGTACGGCGTTGCGAATGCGGAGATCCTGAACGTCAACTCGCTGTCTCCGTACCTCCTGACGAGCCTGGTCGATGCTCCCCAGCAGTCGATCTACCTCACCTCCGATCTGCACTTGGGCGGCGACCTCAAGCTCGGTGAGCTACGAACCGGCGGCACCGACGTCACCTACGACGACAGCAAGGTCCAGATCCTGACGCTCGCCATGGCCGTCGCCCGGCGGCGTCCCAAGCTCCGCGTCAACGCGGTGGCCCCGGGCTGGGTGCCGACCATGATGGGGTTCGCCAACGGCCCGTACGCCCCCGACGACCTCCGTGCTGGCTACATGACTCAGGTCTGGCTGGCCGAGGGCAGCGAGCCTGCGAGTCGCGGATCCGGCGGATTCTTCTTCCACCGCGAACCGGAGGACGACGTTCACCCCTCGGTCCGCGACACCCGCGCGCAGGACGACCTGCTCGACGCCTACGCACGGCGCACCGAGGTCACCCTGCGATAGGCCCGGTGCTCCGCGGCCTTGAGAAGCGCGGCGCGGGTCCGGTGAAGGGTTGAAGGCCGGAACTGCGCCTCCCACCGGCCCTCCCGCTCCCTTCCCGGCTCCGGCCGGACCCGAGGGCTCCATGCGGCTGAGCAGGGAGGGTGGCGGCATCGCAGCGCTGTCGGAAGTCAGCTGGTCGCCGATCGTTCCGTTTCCGGGTCGGATTCCTGCGTGGCGACGAGGCGCAGTCCCTCTTCGGAGGGTGAGCCAGGCTCGGCGGTGTGGATGGTGAGGGTGAGGCCGGGGGCAGCGGCCATCTCCAGGACCTCGAAGGCCAGTGAGAGGTCGCCGACGGCGTGGTGGTGGAAGTGCCTGGTGCCGGTGCCGTGGTGCCGGACGTTGTGCACGCCACCGGGGACGGAACTCGTCACTGCGTATGCACCACTCCCCGCAACCACCGCAATCCGATGGAGCCGCACGCCACCATCGCCCGCTGGAAGGACGGCAAGCTCACCGTCTGGGACAAGACCCAGTGGGTGGTGGGGCACCCAGACCGAACCGGCCGCCGTCTTCGGACTGCTCCTGGACTCCGTTCGCGTCATCTCCCCGTTCGTCGGCGGCGCGTTCGGCACCGGAGTGCGCTGCTGGCCCCACACCACCGTCGCCGCGCTCGCCACCCGCGCGGTCAAGCGCCCCACCTGACGGCCTCGGGAGGCGGGCGATCCCGATGACGCCAGGCAATGGCCCGACACCCAAAAGCGTCCTTCCAGGGGCAGCCGCCCTCGGCCGCATTGCACGTGACTTCCAGCTGCGTATGTCGGTGATCGACGCCGAGCCCTAGACGACCCACGACCCAGGACCCACGACCCACGACCGGTACGGCCGGACTGGTCATCCCGGCTCCGTGGCAACCGCCCTCGCTCACCGCAACCAGGGAGCCGTCGACGCATACAGCCTGTACCTCGCCCCGCACACCGACGGACTGCTCTATGCCGCCCGCCGTGCTCTCGAGGAGCTGCCGCTGGCCCGCTAGGATTCCGGATGGCGGACCATGCTGGACGCCTCCGCAACGGCCTGCCGCCCCGGCCGCTCACCGCGCCGGCCCCCCGTGGGCTGCCGCTATCGGGCGACGTAGCCGCCGTCGACGGGGAGGGCGAAGCCGACAACGAAGCCGGCTCCGGGGCTGCACAGCCACAGGACGGCCTGGGCGATTTCGTCTGCGGTGCCGAGGCGGTTGATGGGCTGGTTGGCTTCGGCTGCGGCGCGGTCGAGCTCTCCCTTGGCGATCATGTCGCTGACCATCGGGGTGTCGATGGTGCCGGGGCAGACGGCGTTGATGCGGATGCCGCGCGGTGCGTATTCGAGTGCCGCACTGGTGGTCAGGCCGATCACTCCGTGCTTGGAGGCGTGGTACGAGGCGCGGCCGGGGAGGCCGCCGAGGCCGCCGAGGGAGGAGCAGTTGACGATGGCTCCGCTGCCCTGGGTCCGCATGTGGCGGAGTTCGTGCTTCATGCTGGCCCAGATGCCGCGCAGGTTGATGGCGTGGACGCGGTCGAACTGGTCGGCGGGTTCGTCGGCGGCATCGGCGGGCGGGATCTGAATGCCGGCGTTGTTGTAAGCCATGTCGAGGCGGCCGAAAGTCTCAACCGTGCGGTCGACCGCGCTGGCGACCTCGTCCTCGTCGGTGACGTCGCAGACCAGGGCGAGGGCCTGATGGCCGTCGTCGGTGAGCTGTTGCACGGCCGCATCGAGAGCGGCTTCGTTGATGTCGGTGAGGGCGACGGCGGCTCCCGCTTCGGCGAAAGCGCGGGCCGTGGCAACGCCCATGCCGGAGCCGGCTCCGGTGACGAAGGCGACCTGGTCGCGGAAGTCGTAGGTGGGATTCATGCCGTGTTCTCCCGTCGAGGGCTGAGTGGTGGATGGGTGTGCAGGCGTGCATCAGTGCCGAGCGGGCGCCGGTGCGGTTTCGTCCTCTCACGCGTGGGCCGGAGTGGCGCGCCGGGCGACGATCCGAGTGGTCTGCGACGTGCACCAGGACACCCTTCTTGCCATTGGCCTCCGTCTGATGGCCGCCGCTGTGGTGACCCCAGGCCCACACACCCGCGGACACCGCCATGGAGCCGACGACGGCGATGATGCCGAAGAGGTTGATCGACCCCATGACTTTCTTCAGCACCGACACGCCTGGCAGGCCGCCCTCGTTGGGGCTGACGCCGGGGTCATAGGCGAGCTGCACGACCGTGTCGATCACATGCATCAGAGGAACTCCTGTTCGATTTGCGGCTGGCGGAAAGCCCGCCTAGTGCAGGGAGGGGAAAGGGGTTTGTCAGAGGACGCGGCGGGCGGCGAGGATCTCGCTCTTCCAGGACGCGAGCGTGACGATGCGGACCACGTCGCCGGTCCTGGGGGCGTGGATGACCAGGCCCTCGCCGATGTACATCCCGACGTGCTCGGGAGCGGCGGCAGTGCCCTCGGCGAACAGCAGGTCGCCAGGTGCGATGGCACTGACCGAGACGGCCTTGCCCTCCTTGACCTGCGTATAGGTCGTGCGGGACAGCGTCACCCCGGCGGCCCGATAGGACTGCTGCATCAGCGATGAGCAGTCGCACCGGCCCATCGGGTCGGGCCCGTGCGCGTCGGTGCAGCTCCCACCCCACTGGTAGGCGGTGCCGAGCTGGCCCATCGCCCAGCGGATGGCCGTCCGCGCCTTCGCAGATGCGTTGGCCGGGATCGCGTACCCGTCGGGCGCCGCCCCTGCCGGGATTGGATCGAACGTCGAGCCGTCCGCGCCGGCACACGAGGCAGGAGTTGCTGCCGGGCCGCCGTTGTTCTGGTCGGTGTCTTCCTCACCGGAGTTGAGGTGCGGGGCCAGCGCCTTCTGGAGGGCGGTCGCCAGTGGCTCCCACTTCGTGTAGGCGTCCGGGAAGCCGCTGCGCTGCACGGCCTGCGCGGCCTGGGTTACGGTCATCGACTCCCAGCCCGGCACCTTGCGCAGGCCCTCGTAGTACGTGGTCGACGCATATACCGGATCGAGAATCTCCTCGACCGTGCCCCAGCCCTGCGATGGACGCTGCTGGAACAGGCCGACGGAATCCCGGTCCCCGTAGGTCAGATTCCGCAGACCGCTCTCCTGCAGGGCGGTCGCCAGCGCGACGACCTGGCCACGGGCCGGAATCTGCATCGCGAGTCCGGTCGCCGTGATGACCCGAGCGTTCGGAATCTGCTCGGCCGGCGAGGCCAGCCCCGGTACTGAGACGTCGGTGCCGGAACCACCGGCCAAGATGTCCTCCACCTGCTCAGCGACGGCTGCAGCTTCCACGGACTGCGCAGGACCGGTCTGACAGGCGGTCGTGGCAACCCCGCTCGCCGCGAACAGCACTGGCGCGGTCAACAGGAGCGGTCCGCAGGCCAGCAGAGCGATCGCCGCACCGGTCTTCTTCATGAGACAGGCCCGGCGTCGCCCTGCCGGGTGGCCGCCGAGCGGAAGCACGGGGGTTTCTCAGGCATGCAATCTCCACGTGCTGCGAGACGGCGCGGTGCCGGCGGCCGGGTGAGACGGCAGCCGGAACTGCGCCGTCCATTCCCCGCCGACAGGCGGACTGATGGACGTGGAGCCGGTGCAACACCGGCTCCACGTCGGGATCGAGCGCGGCAGCGAGCCGCGCTCGTAATCTCTTGAGATGCACGGGAACTCCTGAGGAACAGGGCCAAGCCCGGCGGGCGTGGCGGCGCGAAGGAATGTGGAAACACACAGGTCAGAGCCATGCCTTTGGCTGGGCTGGCTAACGAGGCGAGACAGTAGATGCGCATTCCGGCCGCACCAAACGACCACAGCAGCCACCACCCAGGAACCTGTACGCCGTCGGCTACGTACGGCCGAGATCGCGGGCTACTGTCCGGCGCGTTCGTCCCTCTCCCCGGAGAAAGGCCCGCGCCCTTGAGCTACACGCTGCACCGCGGCGACGCCCTGACCGTCCTGAAGACCATTCCCGACGAGAGCGTCCACGCCGTCGTCACCGACCCGCCCTACAACTCCGGAGGCCGCACCAGCGCCGAGCGCACCAGCCGTAGCGCCCGGGACAAGTACGTCACCAGCAACAGCGCCCACGAACTCGCCTCCTTCCCCGGCGAGAACCGCGACCAGCGCAGCTACCGAGCCTGGCTCACCGACCTGCTCACCGAGTCCTACCGGGCCTCCGTCGAGCACGCGCCCGCCCTCGTCTTCACGGACTGGAGGCAGCTACCCACCACAACAGACGCCCTCCAGATGGCCGGTTGGACCTGGCAGGGCCTGATCCCGTGGATCAAGCCGGCCAGCCGCCCGCGCAAGGGAGGCTTCAAGCAGTCCGCCGAATTCATCGTCTGGGGCACCAAGGGACGCCTCGACAACACCCGAGACCTCTACCTTCCGGGCGACTTCACCGCCTCCCAGCCCCGCAAGGACCGCGTCCACATCACCCAGAAGCCCATCGACGTCATGCGCCAGCTCGTCCAGATCTGCCGCGAGGACGGCACCGTCCTCGACCTGTTCACCGGCAGCGGCTCCACCGGCGTCGCCGCCCTCCACGAAGGCCGCAACTTCATCGGCATCGAACTCTCCGAGCACTACGCCGAGATCGCCGACGAGCGCCTCCGCACCGAACTCACCCAGGACAACGTGGAACTCGCCGGCCCGGAGGCGTGATGCCGAGACCTTACCGAGCCCCACGTAGACGCCCGAAGGGCGGGACACCAAAACCACGGTGTCCCGCCCTTCCATGCAACGCGGGCCGGCATGGCAGTGGGCGGCACCGGCACACTGCCGTCGGCTCCGCGGCGGCGGATGCTACCGGGCAACGCCTCCGCGACGGGCACCGACACCAACCCCGTGACCGGCGGCGACGTCACCGAAGTTGGGACCACGGCCGGATCTGTGCCGCACAGCCCTTAGCAGCGAGCGATCACACCTTGATTGGGTGCGGACGGAATCCTCCAATAACCTCCCGTTGAACCGTCTGAGGAGGAGCCGATGGATCGTCAATATGTCGGTGTCACTGAAGCAGCCGCCTACCTCGACATGTCCCGGCGATGGATGTATCGAAGAGTCCCACCGGCATGGGATCCCCAGGTACTACTTCGGCGGTCAGCTGAAGTTCCGCATCCAAGATCTCGACCGTTGGGCTCAGCAGCAGAAGGTAGTTTGAAGTGGGGCCGGGCATCAGCCCGGCCCCACTTGTCGTTACAGGCTCTCGTTCAGCGCCATCGCGGCACGGCCGATGGAGGCCGGCATCAAGTGCCTGTAGATCTTGAACGTCATGATGATGTTCTTATGCCCCATCCATTCCGCTACGTCCGTGATCGGTATGCCCTTGGACAAGCAGTTGGAGGCGAAGTAATGACGGAGTGAGTAGGGGTTCAGCTTTCGAGTGATGCCTGCCCTCTTCCTTGCGGCGCTCCACTGATACTGGAGCGTGGTGTGCGCCCAGTAAGGGCTTCGCTGGGTGCGAAGCAGGTAACCGTGCGAGTCCGCGCCGTATTTCTTCGCGTAGGTGAGTAGCGACTCGCGGACTACCGCAGGGAGGGGAACCTCACGGAACTCGCCGGCCTTTCGGTGCTTCAGCCGTGAGGGCGCGCGCTTGACCCCGTCTATCTGCTCGGTGATGCGGTAGACATCGTCGGCGACCACTCGTTCGATGTTCGCCGCGTACGCTTCCCCGTTGCGATGACCGCAGCCGGACATCAGGTCGATCAAGAGGCGCAGGCCGTCCGAGGCCGCATCCTTGAGCGCGTGGATCTCGTCCAGAGTGGGGATGGTGACCGGCCGAGGAATGTATCCGGGCGCGATCACTCCGTCAAAAGGGTCCTCGGGAATTGCTCCCTTGCGACGCGCGTCCAGGAGGATCTTCTTGAGCGTGTCGAAGGCGTTCTGCTGGGTGGCCAGCCCTACGTTCCGCTCCTCCATGGACATGATGAAGTCGTCGATCACCGTCGGGGTGAACGTGTACAGACGCCGTGACCCCAGGGCGGGCAAAATTTGACTCTGAAGTAGTTGATGGACGGTACGAATACTGCCGTCCGCGTAATGACGCTGTCGGGTAATCCAAGAAGCGGCGTGTTCTCCGAAGCGCTGCTTTCCCAGCCTTCGCTTCAGTTCCGCCTGGTCCCGTGGAGTGTTGCGGCGCTCGTCGTAAAGCTTCGTCAGCCGATCCAGCGCGTCCTGCTGCGTGGCAAAACCCGTTTCTTCGCGCTGCCGCCCCATTGCATCGCGGTAACGGATGGCGTACGGGTGCGGACACCGTCCCTGTCGTGCGCATCCGCAGCTCTTGTGGAAGCTGCCCATTCCTCGGATGAGTTTGGTCGCCAACGTGCACGTCTCCTGACCCATGCTGGGAAGTTGCTGACCTGTGGGCCTGAGCATGATCGTGACCTGCGGCCGCGCCAAACTACGCCACGTTGATCAGCATCTTCATCGGTGCCTCCTCAGTGCGTTTGCAACAGTGCTTTCACCCTGGTTTGTGCAGGTCAGAGCAGGTCGTGCAGGCCGTACTGGTCGTGTGCCGGTTCGTGTGCCGGAGAGTCCCGCGGCACGTCCAGTATGGGGCGGATCACACGGCGGGTCACGAACTGGGCAGGTCCGGCGCCCCGCGGTGCAGTCGATGCCATGCAGACCGGCGGGCAGCTGATGGTTATACGGCGCCGTTGGGGTACCCGGCCCGAGGTGTAAAACCGGCAAGACAATTCGGAGGTGATGGCCGTGACGACTTCGCCCCGGTCGGACATGGAAACGCATCCCGACATACTCGATATGCGGCACCGTCACGACATGGCCGAGCGCGCCGCTACCACCCCGCGCGCGCAGACCATCGAGACGGCGGCCCTCCTTACGGGCCTCTACCTTGCCGCTTCTCCCTGGATCGCGGGATTCAACGGTCTCTCGACCCTGGCGATCAACAACCTGATCGTCGGCATCGCGTACGCGGTGCTCCTGAGCGGCGGCTTCGGCCGCGCCTACGAGCGCACGCACAGCATGGCGTGGGCCGCATGTGCCCTCGGTGTGTGGACGATCATCTCGCCCTGGGTCGTGGCCGGTGACGTGAGCACCGCCAGGACGATCGTCAACAACGTCATCGTCGGTGTGATTGCTCTGGCTGTGGCGCTCGCCGCCAGCGCGGCCGCCCGTGAGGTGGACCGCCGTCGTGGTGCCGGCGCCCCCTATGGCGGAGGCCGTCCAGCCTGACAGCACACTCCGCTCCGGTGTGGTGACGCTGCGCGGGCGACGGCCACAGTGCCGGCCGCCGCCCCGCGTCGCTGTCACCATGCCGAATGCTCCACACGGTCAGAGGAAGCCGCGCCCCAAGTGCCGCTTCGCTGCACCTCGTTGCGCACTTCCATCTGGCTGCGAAGCCACGCCTCGACCTCCCCGACATGCGCTGCGGCGGCCGCTCGCGCCGCCTCCGGATCGTGGTCCACAAGGGCGCGATGGATACGGGCGTGCTCGCGGCGGGTGCGCTCGAACGCGCCCTCTTCCTGGTAGCCGCGCCAGACCCGGGCCCGGAAGGTGCGTGAGGACAGCCCTTCCACGATCGCGGCCATCGTCTCGTTCCCGGCGGCGGCGACGATCGCCCGGTGGAACGCCAGATCGTGGAAGAGGATCTCCTCCGGATCGTCGGTCGCGTTCATCGCCTCCAGGTGCTTCTCCACATCGGCGAGCTGCTCGACGGTGATCCGCGCCGCCGCCAGCGCCGTCGCCGTCGACTCGAGGATGCGCCGTACCTCCAGCAGCTCGACCAGTCGCGGACCGCGGGAGAGATCGGCGACGACACCGAAGGTCTCCAGCAGGTCCCCGGCCTCCAGCTGCGTGACGTAGATGCCGGAGCCGTGCCGTGCCTCCAGCACGCCGAGCACGGTGAGGGCGCGGATCGCCTCGCGCATCGAGCTGCGCGAGATACCGAGCCGAGTGGCCAGATCACGCTCGGTCGGAAGCCGCTGGCCGGGCTCCAGCCGCCCCTCGCCGATCATCGCCTTGATCTGCTCTATGGCGCGCTGCGTCACGGTGCCCTTCTGCGGGGCCGTCTCGTCCACGGCACGTCCTTCCGTCGCCTCGGGCGCCGAGTCTAATGGTGGATGTGGTCGGACCACTATGGCGGTGAATACAGGCCAAGCAGGGGAAAGTGGGCGCCAGGCACTGTCGTGACCCCTAAGTGGTCTGATAAATATGCGTCGCGGCTGGAAGGGGACCGGCGATCCCGGACCGCCCGACGGTCGCCCGTGTGACGACAGGCCGCGCCCAGGACCGCCCCTGCGGCCGAACCCCGTACCGGAACACCGAAAGGCCACCTGTGTCCGCGACTCCCGCCCGCATCACCGCGGTCGACACCTACGACATCCGCTTCCCGACGTCCCGGGAACTCGACGGCTCGGACGCCATGAACCCCGACCCCGACTACTCGGCGGCGTACGTGGTCCTGCACACCGACGCCGGGGACGGGCACGAGGGACACGGCTTCACCTTCACCATCGGGCGGGGCAACGATGTCCAGGTGGCCGCGATCGACGCCCTGCGGCCGCATGTCCTCGGGCGGGACGTCGAGGAGCTGTGCGGCGATCCCGGAGTGCTCAGCCGGGACCTGGTCGGGGACAGTCAGCTGCGCTGGCTCGGCCCGGAGAAGGGCGTGATGCACATGGCGATCGGCGCCGTCGTCAACGCCGCGTGGGACCTCGCCGCGAAGCGTGCACACAAACCGCTCTGGCAGTTCCTCGCGGACGCGGAGCCCGAGTGGCTCGTCTCGCAGGTCGACTTCCGCTACCTCACGGACGCGCTCACGCCCGACGAGGCGCTGGAGCTTCTGCGCCGCGGCCGGGAGGGCTCCCACGCGCGCGCCGCGGACCTGCTGCGGCGCGGCTTCCCCGCGTACACCACGTCACCCGGCTGGCTCGGCTACAGCGACGAGAAGCTGACCAGGCTCGCCGCGCAGGCCGTCGCCGACGGCTTCACGCAGATCAAGCTCAAGGTGGGCGCCGATCTCGCCGACGACGCCCGGCGCTGCCGCGTCGCCCGCTCCGTCGTCGGCCCCGATGTGCGCATGGCCGTCGACGCCAACCAGCGCTGGGACGTGGACGAGGCGATCACCTGGACACGGGCGCTCGCCGAGTTCGACCCGTACTGGATCGAGGAACCCACCAGCCCCGACGACGTGCTCGGCCATGCGGCGATCCGGAAGGCCGTCGCGCCGGTCAAGGTTGCCACCGGCGAGCACGTCCAGAACCGCATCGTCTTCAAGCAACTGCTGCAGGCCGGCGCGATCGACGTCCTGCAGATCGACGCGGCCCGGGTCGGCGGCGTCAACGAGAACCTGGCGATCCTGCTGCTCGCGGCCAAGTTCGGCGTGCCCGTCTGCCCGCACGCCGGCGGCGTCGGCCTGTGCGAACTCGTCCAGCATTTGTCGATGTTCGACTACGTTGCCCTTTCCGGTACCACCGAGGACCGTGTCATCGAGTACGTCGACCATCTGCACGAGCACTTCCTCGAACCGGTGGTGATCCGAGAAGGTCACTACCAGGCGCCCACGGCGCCGGGCTTCTCGGCCACCATGCGGCCCGAGTCCATCGCGGAGTACACGTACCCGGGCGGCGCCTTCTGGGTCGCCGACCTCTCGCAGCGGAAGGAAGCAGCGGCATGACGCACGCCCAGGACTTCGGTGGGCTCAAGGCCCTCGTCACCGGCGGTGCCTCGGGCATCGGCCGGGCGACGGCCGAACTGCTGGCCGCCCGCGGCGCCCGTGTGGCCGTGCTGGACCTGAACCCGGAGGCCGTGAAAGACGGGGACAAGCCCCTCCTCGCATACCGCGCCGACGTCACCGACGACGCCTCCGTACGCGAGGCCGTCGCGGCGGCCGTCGCGGACCTCGGCGGCCTGGACGTCCTGGTGAACAACGCGGGCATCGGCGCCCAGGGCACCGTCGAGGACAACGACGACGACGAGTGGCACCGCGTGCTGGACGTCAACGTCGTCGGCATGGTGCGCACCGCCCGCGCCGCGCTGCCGCACCTGCGCGCATCCGATCACGCAGCGATCGTCAACACCTGCTCGATCGCCGCCACCGCAGGGCTGCCGCAGCGCGCCCTGTACTCGGCCACGAAGGGCGCGGTGTACTCGCTGACCCTGGCCATGGCCGCCGACCACATACGCGAGGGCATCCGCGTCAACTGCGTGAACCCCGGCACGGCCGACACCCCCTGGGTCGGCCGCCTGCTGGACGCCGCGGACGATCCGGCAGCCGAGCGTGCAGCGCTGGAGGCGCGCCAGCCCACCGGGCGCCTGGTGTCGGCGGACGAAGTCGCGGGCGCCATCGCGTACTTGGCGAGCCCGCTCTCCGGCGCCACGTCAGGCACGGCGCTCGCCGTCGACGGCGGCATGCAGGGGCTGCGGCTGCGGCCCGTGGGACAGTGACCGCCATGCGTACCCGCACTCTCGGCCGGGGCACCGTCGCGGTGACGGAGCTGTCGTTCGGCGCCGCGGGCATCGGCAACCTGTACGCGGCGGTCGACGACGAAGAGGCGTACGCCGCCGTCGAGGCCGCCTGGGATGCGGGCGTCCGGTACTTCGACACGGCGCCGCACTACGGCCTCGGCCTGTCCGAACGCCGCCTCGGCGAGGCCCTGCGCGAGCGCCCCCGCGCCGCGTACACCGTGTCCACCAAGGTCGGCCGGCTTCTCGAACCCGGGGACGGCGGCGGGGACGACCTGGCGAACGGCTTCGCCGTGCCCGCGACCCACCGCCGCGTCTGGGACTTCAGCGCCGACGGCGTCCGCCGCTCGCTGGAGGACAGCCTCACCCGGCTCGGCATGGACCGCGTGGACGTCGTCTATCTGCACGACCCCGACGACCACGCCGAACAGGCCTTCCGCGAGGGTTACCCGGCGCTCGAGAAGCTCCGCTCCGAAGGCGTGGTCGGCGCGATCGGGGCAGGGATGAACCAGGCCGAGATGCTGACCCGGTTCGTGGTCGACACGGACATCGACGCCGTCCTGTGCGCGGGCCGCTACACGCTCCTCGATCAGAGAGCGCTCACCGCACTGCTCCCGGCCGCCGCCGCGCGCGGCACATCCGTGGTCGTCGGCGGCGTCTTCAACTCCGGTTTGCTCGCGGACCCGCGCCCCGGCGCCACGTACGACTACGCCGCAGCGCCCCGCGACATCCTTGACCGGGCGCTCCGGCTGAAGGACCTGGCCGAGCGGCACGGCACCACCCTGCGCGCTGCCGCCCTCGCCTTCCCGCTGGCGCATCCGGCGGTCACAAGCGTGCTGGTCGGCACGCGTTCGGCAGCCGAAGTCCAGGACGCGGCAGAGCAGTTCGCGGACGCTGTGCCCGCGGCCTTCTGGGCGGAGCTGCGGGCCGAGGGGCTGCTGCCCGGCGACGCCCCCGTGCCCGGAGACGCCGCCCCCACAACCGAAGGGCCCCTACCCGGAGACGAGCCGTCATGAGGATCGCGCTGCACACCAAGGTCCGCGCCGACCGCATCGAGGAGTACGAGGCCGCACACTGCGAGGTCCCGCCGGAGCTCACCGCCGCGATACGCGCCGCCGGTGCCACCTCCTGGACGATCTGGCGCAGCGGCACCGACCTCTTCCACGTCCTGGAGTGCGAGGACTACGGACGCATGCTCGCCGAGCTGGAGAAACTGCCCGTCAACATCGCCTGGCAGGCGCGCATGGCCGAGCTCCTGGACGTCGTCCACGACTACTCGGCCGAGGGCGCCGACGCGGGCCTGCCCGTCGTATGGGAGTTGTGAGGGGGAACCGTGACGGATCCGATCGTCGACGCGCACCACCACGTGTGGGACCTGTCGGTACGGGACCAGGACTGGATCACCGGACCGGACCTGGCCCCGCTCCGGCGCGACTTCGGCGTGCCGGATCTCGAACCGGAAGCGCGCCCGCTCGGCGTCCAGGCCACCGTCCTCGTACAGACGATCACTGTCGCCGAGGAGACCCCGGAGTTCCTGGCGCTCGCGGCGGAGAGCGCTCTCATCGCCGGAGTCGTCGGCTGGACCGACCTCACCCGTCCCGATGTCGCCGAGGCGCTCGCAGCCCTGCGGGAACTCCCGGGAGGACGGTACCTGGCCGGAATCCGGCACCAGGTGCAGGGCGAGCCGGACCCGGAGTGGCTGCTGCGCCCCGACGTACGCCGGGGTCTGGCCGCGGTCGCCGAGGCGGGTCTCGTCTACGACCTCGTGGTCCTGCCCCACCAGCTGCCCGCCTGCGTCAAGGCGGCCGCCGACCACCCCGGCCTCACCTTCGTCCTCGACCACCTCGGCAAACCGCCCATCGCCTCGGGGGAGCTCGAACCCTGGGCGAGCCATGTCCGTGCCCTCGCGGCGCTCCCGAACACCGTCTGCAAGCTCTCCGGGATGGTGACCGAGGCGGACTGGCGCGCCTGGACGGTCGAGGATCTGAGGCCCTACGCGGACACGGTGCTGGACGCCTTCGGGCCCGAGCGGCTGATGTTCGGCTCGGACTGGCCCGTCTGCACCCTCGCCGCCTCGTACGCCGAGGTCACCCGTGCGGCCGATGCGCTGACCGGGACGCTCGGCGCGAACGAGCGAGCCGAGGTCTTCGCGGGGACCGCCACCCGCGTCTACTGCCTCTGACCTCTGTGCGGGCTCTACCGCCTGTGAGCTCTACCGCCCTGAGCCACCACGTCGAGCCGCGTCGGCGGCAGGAACTCGCGGATGTACGTGCGATGCCAGCACGCCCCCGTCGCGCGCAGCTCGCGCCACGTCGTGAAGCGGTACTGGTACAGGCGGGCCCGGATGTACCGCGGCGGGCTGTCCGGCGGGAACGGCGAGCGGCGCAGCAGCCGCAGCGTGTCCCGGTCGTTCTCCAGCAGCCGCTCCACCAGCGGCCCGAACCAGGATCCCGCGTACGCGGGGGAGATGCCGGCGAACCACATCATCCAGTCGAGCCGCAGATGGTAGGGCGCGTACTGGCGCGGCCAGCGACGGGGATCGCCCGGCTTGCCCTTGAACTCGTACTCCCGCCAGTCGGAGTCCGCGCGCGGCACCTCGTCCGCCGTGCCCTCGATCACCACCTCCTGCCGGATGCGGTTGATGCTGCCGAAGGCGCCGTAGGTGTTGACGAGATGGAACGGGTCGAAGGAGCAGTTCATGATCTGCCGGCGCGAGATCAGATTGCGCGTGGGGCGGTAGCTGAGGACCAGCACCAGAGCCGTGACGGCGAGCACGACGATCTCGTACCAGAGAGGGGTGGGAGGCAGGTCCGGGGGCGCGGCGACGGGGGAGAAGTCCACGGCGGACAGTGCCACGACGATCGTGATCCAGTTCAGCCAGGAGAAATTGCCCGACAGCACCAGCCACAGCTGGGTGAGGATCATCAGGCAGGCCGCCGCCGACGCGATCGGTTGTGGGGTGAACAGCAGCACGGGCACGACGAGTTGGGTGAAGTGGTTCGCCGCGACCTCGACCTTGTGCAGGGGCTTCGGGAGGTGGTGGAAGAACCAGCTCAGCGGGCCCGGCATCGGCTGGGTCTCGTGGTGGTAGTCCAGGCAGGTCAGCTTCCGCCAGCAGGGGTCCCCGCGCAGCTTGATCAGCCCGGCGCCGAACTCGACGCGGAACAGCACCCACCGCAGCAGGAACAGCACCAGGACGGGTGGGGCCGTGCGGTCGTTGCCGAGGAACACGGCGAGGAAGCCGATCTCGAGGAGCAGGGACTCCCAGCCGAAGCCGTACCAGGTCTGGCCGACGTTGACGATCGACAGATACAGCAGCCAGGGGACCAGCCACAGCAGCATCGCGGCCCACAGGGGGAGGAGGCCGTCGACGCCGGCCAGCAGAGCGGCCGCGACCAGGCACCCCGACCACGAGCAGAGCGCGAAGAACCTGTCCGAGTAGTGCAGTTGGAACACGCTCGGCGCGTCGCGGAACGGCACCCGCGCCACATAGCGGGGCACCGGCAGCATGCCCCGCTCTCCGAGCAGGGCACGGAACTGCAGGGCGGCGGTCAGGAACGCGACCAGATACACGGCGGCGAGGGCCCGCTGGAAGATCAGCCGGCTCAGCCAGTAGTCGGGTGCGGTGAACCATTCCACGGACCCTATTTTTGCGCCTGAACCGGCGCCGCTCTCGCGGACCTGGTTGCTCGCCGTATGGATTTCTCCCTTGATGGTTGCGGTGTTCTTCGGTTTCACGGCTGGCGCCGACTGGTGCAGGGCTGACTCGTTCGGCTTGCGAGATGGCAGGGGGTGAAACAGACAATGAGTGACAAATTGCTCGAGCGAGAGACGGGACAACACGGTGCGCTCACCCATCAGGAGCCATGCCGCGGCCTTCGCGATATCCGCGGCCCTTCTCGTCGCCGGCGGAGCAGGCCTCACCGGCTGCACGGCCACCGGCAGCGCGAGCGCCGTGGACGGTGAGGAGGAACTCCGTCTCCAGCCCGTGGCGGAAGCGGGGCCCGACCCGTTCACCGACTCCACCGCCACGCCCACCCCGACGCCGTCGCCCGCCACCCGCTCGCCGGAGCCGCCCACACCCTCCGGCACCGCGACGGCCGACGTGAAGGGGCGGTCCGTCGACGGCTCCACGCCTGGGCTGTACGGCGGCACGCTCTCCGAGAGCAGCTGCGACGTCGAGAAGCAGGTCCGCTTCCTCACCACCGACCAGGCCAAGGCCCGCGCCTTCGCCCGGGTGGTGGGCGTCGCCCAGGCCGACGTCGCCACGTATCTGCGTGGCCTGACCCCTGTCGTGCTGCGGACCGACACCCGCGTCACCAACCACGGCTTCCGCGACGGACAGGCGAACGGCTTCCAGGCCGTCCTCCAGGCCGGCACCGCCGTCCTCGTCGACGACCGCGGCCTGCCGCGCGTGCGCTGCGCCTGCGGCAATCCGCTCAAGTCGCCGGTCGCGACGCGAACCGACCCCGTTGTGAAGGGACAACCGTGGCAGGGCTACCGGCCGGCGCAGGTCGTGGTCGTGACCCCCGCACCCAAGATCATCGTCAACATCACGATCGTGAACATCGTCAACAACACATGGATCGAGCGGAAGGCCGGGGACGACGGCGACCGCGACCGCACCGTCCCGCCGCCCGCCACCCCCAGTCCCACCACTCCGAGCCCGGAGACCCCCAGTCCCACCACTCCGAGCCCGGAGACGCCCAGTCCCACCACCCCCAGCCCGGAGAGCCCCGGTCCCACCACGCCGAGCCCCGACGACACCTCATCGCCGACGGACTCCCCGCCCGCATCGCCGCCCTCCCCGCCCACTCCTCCGACGCGCTCCCCGGAGGAGTCACCGCCCGACACCGACCGCCCCTCTCCGGATGACGACACCGAATCGCCCCCGGAAGATCTGCCGGACGGCCCGACCGAGCTGGAGCCCCGGCCCGAGCCGCCCCCCGCCCGGGGCACCCAGGGCGTACCGGACGGTGGCGTGGTCCCCCTCGAGCCCCTCCTGCCCGAGGACCGGATGGACGCGCTGCCCGAGAGCCGCCCGGACGGCCGACCGGCGCGCCGCCCGGACCGACCGGCCACCGTCGAGAGCTGAGCGCCCGCCCAGGCAGTGCGCCGAGAAGTCGAAGATTCAGCCAAGTGGTGGCAAGGTGGCACCATGGCTGACCGCGGAGCGGGTGGCCTGTCACTCCCGGACGACTGGCCTGCAGACCCGGACCCCATCCTCGCTCTCAACCGCACAGGCTGCTTCGACTGGGACCTGGGCAGCGGTCTCATGCACATGGACGCACACGCCCTCGAGGTCTTCGACCTGCTCCCCGGCGAATACGACGGCCGCCCCGAGTCCCTCGCCGTCCGCGTCCCTCCGTTCGAGGCCCACCGTCTGGACGAGACCGTCTCCCATGCCCTCAAGGACGGAAGCGAGGACTACGGCGCGTACTTCCGCGTCCGCTGCCGCGACGGCTCCATGCGCTGGACCCACACCCAGGGCTGCATACGGCGTGACGTGTCGGGCCGCCCGAAGCGCATCGTGGGCGTCGTCCGTGACGCCACGCAGGAGCTGAGCGACATCACGGCACGGCGGATTCTCGCCGACGAGGAAGTGGCACGTCGCCGGCAGACCAGCATCGTGCAGAGCACCACCGCCGCGCTCGCTCACGCACGTACCGTGCAGGACGTCATCGACGTACTCCAGGACAGCCACGGCCTCACCCACCTCGGCGCGACCAGCCTGGTCATGGGCCTGGTCGAGTCCGGGCGGATCCGGCTCGTCGCCGAGGGCCCCAAGGACAGCTATGTCACCGGCACGCGCATCACGCGCATCGACGAGCCCTACCCGATGAGCGAGGTCGTCCGGACGATGGCTCCGCGGTTCATCGAGTCGCCGGAGGAGTTCGCGACCTCGTACCCGATCCTGTGGCCGCACATCACGCATCTCGGCATCACGGCCGCCGCGTATCTGCCGCTCATCGCGCAGGCCAGGCCCATCGGTGCGCTCGGCCTGCTCTACCAGGACAAGACGGGCTTCACCGACGAGGAGCGCAACGTCCTCGTCGCGCTCGGCAGCAGCATCGCGCAGAGCCTGCAGCGCGCCATGTTCTACGAGCAGGAGAAGGACGTCGCCCAGAGCCTTCAGCAGGCCATGCTGCCGCGCACCATCCCGGGCGTTCAGGGCGCCGACATCGCGGTCCGCTACCGCTCCGCCGCGCTCGGCCGGGACATCGGCGGCGACTGGTACGACGTGATCCCGCTGCCGGGCGGCCGCGTGGGAGCCGTCATCGGCGACGTCCAGGGCCATGACGCGCACGCCGCCGCCGTGATGGGCCAGCTGCGCATCGTGCTGCGCGCCTACGCCGCCGAGGGCCACACCCCGCCCACCGTCATGGCCCGCGCCTCCGTCTTCCTGAACGAACTCGACACCGAACGCATGGCCACCTGCCTCTACGCGGACGCCGACCTGACCACGGGCGTCGTCCAGCTGGTCCGGGCCGGACATCTCGACCCCGTGGTGCGGCAGCCCGACGGCAGCTGCCGCCGGCTGCCCGTCGATGGCGGGCTGCCGCTCGGCCTCTCCGCCGACTTCGGGCAGCTGGAATACCCCGTGACGACCGTGGAGCTGGACCCCGGTCAGACGCTCCTCCTCTGCACCGACGGCCTCGTCGAACAGCCGGGCGCCGATCTCGACGACGGCATGCTGGCGCTCGCGGACCTCGTCCGTTCCGGTCCCGCCGACCTCTCGGACCTCGCCGATCTGCTGTGCGGGGCGGTCGACGACCGCAACGGCGAGGACGACGTCGCCCTCCTGCTCCTGCGCCGGCGCAGCACGGACGCCCCGCAGTCCGGCGGACGCCTCCAGCAGCACGTCCCGCTGGGCGACCCGGAGGCGCTCGCCGAGTCCCGGCACATGATCCGCGCGGCGGTACGGGCCTGGGGCGCCCACGACCGCGCCGACGACATCGAACTCATCGCCGGCGAGCTGATCACCAACTCGCTCGTGCACACCGAGGGCGCCGCGATCGTCACCCTCCGGGTCCTCAGCGGATCCGAACGACGGCTGCGCGTCGAGGTGGAGGACTCCACCAGTGCCCTGCCGCACCGCCGCGAGGCCGGTACCAACGGTCTGTCCGGGCGCGGCCTCTTCCTCGTGGACCGCCTCACCGATGTGTGGGGCGTGGAGGCACGCGGCGGCGGCAAGCTCGTGTGGTGCGAGTTCATCGTGCCGGCCCGCACCTGATTCCCTTCGCCGCCTTGCCGCGCCTGCCCGGCAGAGGCGCCGGGTGGCACTCTGGTTCCATGCCGGAACTCCCCGAGGTCGAAGCGCTCAAGGACTTCCTCACCGACCATCTCGCCGGGCGCGAGATCGTGCGGGTGCTGCCCGTCGCGGTGAGCGTCCTCAAGACGTACGACCCTCCGCTCAGCGCCCTCGAAGGACGCGCCGTCACGGCCGTGACCCGGCACGGCAAGTTCCTGGACGTCGACGCGGACGGGCTCCACTTCGTCGTCCATCTCGCCCGCGCCGGCTGGCTGCAGTGGAGGGACCGGCTGCCCGACGGTCCCGCCCGTCACCCGACCACCGCCCCTCACCGACGCGCTACGCGCGACCCCTCCTTGATGCGCCCCGGAAAGGGCCCGCTGGCGATGCGAGTCGCACTGGAGACGGGGGAGGGGTTCGATCTGACCGAGGCCGGAACGCAGAAGCGGCTCGCCGTGTACGTCGTCCGCGATCCGTCCGAGGTCCCTGGCGTCGCCCGGCTCGGTCCCGACCCGCTCGCCGCGGGCTTCGACGAGCAGCGCTTCGCGAAGCTCCTCGAGGGCGAACGGCGGCAGCTCAAGGGGGCCCTGCGCGACCAGAGCCTGATCGCCGGGGTCGGCAACGCCTACAGCGACGAGATCCTGCACGTCGCGAAGATGTCCCCGTTCAAGCTCGCGTCCAGCTTGACGGACGAGGAGACTCATCGGCTCTACGAGGCGCTGCGCACCACCCTCGCCGAGGCCGTGGAACGGTCGCGCGGCCTTGCCGCGGGGCGGCTGAAGGCTGAGAAGAAGAGTGGGCTGCGGGTGCATGGGCGTACCGGTGAGGCCTGTCCGGTGTGTGGCGACACCGTGCGTGAGGTTTCCTTCAGCGCCTCATCCCTGCAGTACTGCCCTACCTGCCAGACGGGCGGCAAGCCGCTGGCGGACCGGAGGATGTCGCGGTTGCTGAAGTGAGGTTTCCCGTCACGGCCGCCCCAGCATGACCAGCAGCTTGCCGTCGGCCGTGCGTATCTCGAAGTGGTCGATCTCGTCCGGGTGCAGGGCCGTGCCCGCCTCCGGTGTCATCGGCGTGTCAGTCCCGCCTGTGGCGGTCCAGCTCGTCACCTTCTGTTCCGTGCCGTCCTTGCCGACGGCCACCAGTTCGCACACCCGCGGGCCGACCGCATCCCACACCGCCAGACCGACCTGCGTTCCCCAGGTGTGGTTCTGAGTCGTCAGCGTCGCCGCCACACCGGTCCGTCCGTCGCGTGCGCTCACCCGTGCCGTATCCGCCACGGACCCGGCGACGATAGCCGTCGCAGGTCCCGCCACGGCGAGTACCACCGCTGCGGCCACCGCGCACAGCCCCCGCCGGCGCCGCGCCCGGCGGGCCACCGCCACCTCGCCGAGGAGTCGGTCCAGGAGCCGTGGGCGCGGCACCGCCAGCGGGGCGACGCCGCGCGGAGTCGCCCGCGTGTAGAGCATCAACTGCCGGAGTGCCGGGCCGAATTCACTCACTTGTGCCACACAACCGGGGCACTCCATGAGATGCTCCTCGAAGCGGAAGGCGTCCGTCGCATCCAGGACGCCCAGCGCGTAGGCGCCCGCGTCGCGATGGCGTTCAAGGGACCTCATGCCGAATCCTCGTGCCGGTGGTGCTGGGTCAGGGGGTCACGGCCCCGATGGTCGGGGGCGGTGCTGCTCGCCCGTGGCGGCCTTGTTCGTCCGTGACGGCGTTGTTCGTCCTCCCGTACGCAGCAGGTCGCCGAATCACTCAAGCGCCTGCCGGATTGGCCCCGCCCGAGTGACCACCTAGACTCCAGCCGCATGCTGCGCGTACTGGCCGTCGACGACGAGGAACCCGCGCTCGCCGAGCTGCTCTACCTGCTGCGGGCCGACCCGCGGGTGCGCAGCGCGGAGGGTGCCACCGACGCGACCGACGCGCTGCGCCGGATCGGCCGCGCCCTCGACGCGGGCCCCGACGGCGGCGACGCGATCGACGTGCTGTTCCTCGACATCCAGATGGCCGGTCTCACCGGGCTCGACGTCGCGCGCCTCATCGCGGGCTTCGCGCGGCCCCCACTGATCGTGTTCGTCACCGCCCACGAGGACTTCGCCGTACAGGCGTTCGATCTCAAGGCCGTCGACTACGTCCTCAAGCCCGTCCGCAGGGAGCGCCTCGCGGAGGCGGTGCGCCGGGTCGCCGAACAGGCCGCGGTCGCCCGGCCCCCCGCCATCGACCGGTCCGCCGACCGCATCCCGGTCGAACTCGGCGGGGTCACCCGCCTCGTGAACATCGCCGACATCACGTACGCCGAGGCGCAGGGCGACTACGCACGTCTGCACACCGGCGACGGCAGCCACCTCGTCCGCATCCCGCTCTCCACGCTCGAGGAACGCTGGCAGCCGCACGGTTTCGTACGGATACACAGGCGGCACCTCGTCGCGCTGCACCGTATCGACGAACTGCGGCTCGACGGGGGCGGCATGAGCGTCCGGGTCGGCGAGGCCGTCCTGGCCGTCAGCCGGCGGCACGCGAGCCGGGTGCGCGAGCTGCTGATGCGGCAGGCGGGTTCCTGACCACCGGGCGGGGGCAGGCCGGCTTCACCGCACCGGGCCCGGCAGGCCAGGCGTCTTCTGACGGCCGTCAGTGACCTGGTCTGAGCTGCCCCTTCCGTAGAAGCCGGAGCGCTGCCTACACTCCACGCCGTGTCCGCCAGCGCTGAGCCAGCACCCCGCCGCGAGGTCGTGACGGGCGAGCCCCGTCGGGTGCACCGGCTGCCTCGGCACCGTACCCAGTGGGAGATCGACGAGCAGACGACGCTCGGCGCGGCCTACGTCCGCTCCCTCATGCGCAGCCAGCTGCGCGCCGGGATCGCCGCGTTCGCCGTGCTCGCCCTGCCCGTCGTCACCCTGCCGCTGTTCTTCGCCGCGCTGCGCAACGCCACCGTCGTCTGGGTGGTCCTCGGCTTCGGCTGCTATCCGCTGCTCGTCCTGATCGCCTGGTGGTACGTGCGGCGCGCCGAGCGCAACGAACGCGACTTCGCCCGCCTCGTCCGCGGCACCGATCCCCCGGGGACACCGTGAACGAGGCCTATGCGATACCGGCGGTCGCAGCCGTCGTCCTCGTCACCGTCCTCATCGGCGGCTTCGGGCTGCGTATCTCCCGTACCACGTCCGACTTCTACGTGGCCTCGCGCACCGTGGGCCCGTCCCTGAACGCGGCCGCGATCAGCGGCGAGTACCTCTCCGCCGCGTCCTTCCTGGGCGTCGCAGGACTGGTCCTGGTGTACGGCCCCGACATGCTCTGGTACCCCGTCGGCTACACCGCCGGGTACCTCGTCCTGCTCGTCTTCGTGGCCGCCCCGCTGCGCCGCTCCGGGGCCTACACCCTGCCCGACTTCGCCGAGGGACGACTCGAGTCGCGTCAGGTGCGCACCGTCGTCAGCGTCCTCGTGGTCGGCGTGGGCTGGCTGTATCTGGTGCCCCAGCTCCAGGGCGCCGGGCTCACGCTGCAGATCCTCACCGGGGCCCCGCGCTGGCTCGGCGGCGCGCTCGTGGCGGCTGTCGTGGTGCTCGCCGTCGCCGCGGGCGGCATGCGCAGCATCACCTTCGTGCAGGCCTTCCAGTACTGGCTCAAGCTCACGGCGCTGCTGGTCCCGGCCTTCTTCCTGCTGCTCGCCTGGCACCGCGACGGCGGTGCGCCGCCCGCGTTCCCGGCGGTACCGGACCTGCCGGCCTCCGGTGCGGGCGCCGGGCAGCCGATCGCCACCAGCCGCGCGGACCACCCGCTGTACGCGACGTACGGCCTGATCGTCGCCACGTTCCTGGGCACCATGGGACTGCCGCATGTCGTGGTGCGCTTCTACACCAGTCCCCACGGGCGCGCCGCGCGCCGCACCACCGTCTTCGTGCTCGCCCTGATCGGGTTCTTCTATCTGCTGCCCCCGCTGTACGGCTGGCTCGGCCGGCTGTACGCGCCCGAGCTCACCCATACCCCGGATGCGGACGCCGCCGTCCTGCTGCTGCCGGGGCGGGCCGTCGGAGGGCTCGGCGGCGACCTGCTGGGCGCGCTCGTCGCGGGCGGGGCGTTCGCGGCGTTCCTGTCGACCGCGTCGGGTCTCACCATGGCCGTGGCGGGGGTGCTCAGCCAGGATGTGCTGCCCGCGCGCGGCGTACGGCACTTCCGGCTGGCGACCGTTCTGGCGATGACGGTGCCGCTCGGCGGGACGCTGCTGGTCAGTGCGGTGCCGGTGGCGGACGCGGTCGGCATGGCGTTCGCGGTGTCCGCGTCCTCGTTCTGCCCGCTGCTCGTGCTCGGCATCTGGTGGCGGCGGCTCACCCCGCCCGGCGCGCTCGCCGGACTGCTCCTCGGCGGCGGCTCGGCCCTCGCCGCGGTGACGCTCACGTTCGCCGAGGTGGTGCGGTCCGGCTGGCTGCACACCCTGCTCGCCTGGCCCGCCGTGTGGTCGGTGCCCGTCGGCTTCCTGGCCATGATCCTGGTCTCCCTCGCAACGCCGGGCAGCATCCCGCCGCACACCAGCGCCACGATGACGCGGCTGCACCTGCCGGAGTCGCTGACCGTCCGCCAGACGGCCGCGGCGGCGGAGGGCGGCAGCACGAGCCCGCCCGGCACCAAGAGCACCCCCAGCGGTACGAGCACCCCCAGCGGCACGAGCACCCCCAGCGGTACGAGCTTCCCCGGTAGCACGAGCTCTACCGGCAGCACGAGCACCCGGGAGGGACGGTGACCGGGACCGCAGCCGCCGTGCTGCTCGCGCTCTGCCCACTGCTACTCGTCGGCGGGTTCCTTCTCGGGCGCCGCACCGCTCACCCCGCCGGGCGCAGCGATGTCGGCTCGCCCGTCGAGCACGCCACCTTCGAGACCCTGCACACCGCGTCACTCGCGGCGCCCCCGCTGCGCGCCGGCCTGACGGAGGACACGGCCCGCAAGTCGGCCCGGCGGCTGCGCACGCTGCTGGGCACCGACGCGCTGTGCCTCACCAACCGGTCAACAGTGCTGGCCTGGGACGGCGTCGGCGAACACCACGCCAAGCTGGTCATGGAGCGGCTCGCCGGGCTGCTCCCCACCGGCCGCAGCGCCGCCTTCGACTGCGGATGCGACGACGTCGACTGCCCGCTGCGCTGGGCGGTCGCCGCACCGATCGTCGTGGACCAGCGGGTGCTCGGCGCCCTCGTCGCGTACGCTCCCCGCGACTCCGCCGTACTGGCCAGGGCCGCCGACGAGGTGGCCCGCTGGGTCTCCGTCCAGCTGGAGCTGGCCGAGCTCGACCGTTCCCGCACCCGCGTGATCGAGGCCGAGATCAAGGCGCTGCGCGCACAGATATCCCCGCACTTCATCTTCAACTCGCTCGCGGCCATCGCGTCGTTCGTCCGCACCGACCCCGAACGGGCCCGCGAACTGCTGCTGGAGTTCGCCGACTTCACCCGCTACTCCTTCCGGCGGCACGGCGAGTTCACGACGCTCGCCGACGAGCTGCACTCCATCGACCAGTACCTGGCGCTGGTACGGGCCCGCTTCGGCGAGCGGCTCGCGGTCACGCTGCAGATCGCACCCGAGGTGCTGCCGGTTTCGCTGCCGTTCCTGTGCCTGCAGCCGCTGGTGGAGAACGCCGTCAAGCACGGCCTGGAGGGCGCCGTCACGCGCAGCCGCATCACGATCAGCGCCCAGGACGCGGGGGCGGAGGCGGAGGTCGTCATCGAGGACGACGGGATCGGCATGGAGCCGGAGGCGCTGCGGCGGATCCTGCGCGGCGAGGGCGGCCCCTCGGCCGGTATCGGGCTGTCGAACGTGGACGAACGGCTGCGTCAGGTCTTCGGCGACGACTACGGGCTCGTCATCGAGACCGGCGTGGGCGCGGGCATGAAGATCACGGTACGGATCCCCAAGTACCGTGCGGGCGTGCACTCGTCACCGCCCGAGCACGACCCGGCGTGAGGCGGATGCCGGGGGTCACGGGAGAGGACTGAGGACAGTTCAGAACAGGTGGATCGCCAGATGCCCCAGCGGCAGCCCCAGCTGCCAGGCCGGTGTCCACACCTTGGGCGCGTCGTCCTCGCCGGGGACGGTCCCGCCGCCTGGGACGGCGTCCAGGTCGGGCGCCAGCAACTCGGTCTCCTGGAGCCAGCGCCACGCCGCGACGGCCAGCTCCAGATCGGGCGCGGGGTCGCCGGTCTCCCGCACCTGTGCCGTCAGCCGGTCCATGTGCTCGCGCACCCACTCGTGCCACGGCTGATCGTGCGCCGTCAGGGACAGCCAGGTCTCCAGCTGGGTGACCACCCGGATACCGGGCAGCTCCCCGTCCGTGTCGGAAAGGAAGATCGTCAGCGCCAGCGCGTCGCGCCCGGCACGGAACTCGAAGGACGTGGGCGGCATGAGATCGCCGGTCCGCAGCAGCTCGTCCGCGATGTACTCGGCGTACAACCAGGCCATCGGCACGGTCAGTTCGCCACCGCCGGTGCCGCCGGCACTGCCCTTGCTTCTGTGCAGCATCCTGTTCTGCCTCCTCCGGTCCATGCGCGTCTCGGGCCCCGAGCCCTCGTTCCGGAACACGGATGAGGACAGCCGATTACTCAACCAGGGCTCCGAGCAAGGCGCTTTACAGAGGTTTGACCCGGCCTGCCGTTTCATTGCAGGTCGGTTGCGTATTCCGGCAGAACCCGGCGCAGCGCGCGCAGCGCGTAGTACGCACGGGACTTCACAGTACCGGGCGGAATCCCCAGGGCTTCGGCGGCTTCCGCCACACTCGCCCCGCGGAAGTACACCTGCAACAGAACCGCCCGGTGTTCCGGAGTGAGAGTCTTCACAGCCTCCCGCACGTCCAGCGTGGCAGCCGCCCTCTCCGCGTGATCGGCGCACACGCGGGCGTTCTCCAGGACGGCGTCCCCGACCTCGGCAGGCCGGGCCTGCTGGGCCCGGCGCGCGTCGATGGCGAGCCGCCTGCCGACGGTGAACAGCCAGGGGCGTACGGAGTCGTAGGCGTCGGCGCACAGTGCCTCGGGGTGCTGCCAGGCGCGGACGAACGTCTCCTGCACGAGGTCCTCGGCACGTTGCCGGTCCCCGTCGGAGAGCCTCAGCAGCAGGGCGAAGAGGGGTCCGCCGTGCTCGCGCTGCAGCTCGGCCAGTTCCCGCTCGCCGGTCGTCCTCGTCATTGTGGTCGTGCCGGTCATGGGCGTATGGCAGCGCAGCCCGCCGCGTACGGACAGATCACGGACACGCCTCTGCGACGGGCGGTCGATGCGGTCGACGAGCGGTGCGGTGAACGGTCCACCGGTGCGGCCCGGCCAGGCTCATCCGTGGTGTGGGAAGCATCCCCGTTTCAGGTACTGAGTCGGTATGGGTAATTGACCCTGTTTGCCTCGTACATGAAGTTACGTAGGAAACATCCCCTTGAGGTGGAGGCCGGGCCGCGATGACACAGCGCACACGACGCATGTGCCGGGATACGGCGGCCGGGGCGGTGCTGCTGATCGGAACCGCCGGGGGCTGCACGGTGGCAGACCCGCCGGCGGACCCGGCCCCGCCGCGCCGGACCCTGCAGCAGCAGCCGGTCCCGCCCGCCGCGGGCGCCGGCGGCCGCGCGGAGCACGGATTCACGCTCGTCGCCTCCGGGGACGTCCTGCCGCATGCCTCCGTCATCCGCCGCGCGCACACCGACGCGGGCGGCACCGGCCACGACTTCCGGCCCATGCTCGCCGCCGTCAGGCCCGTCGTCGCCAAGGCCGACCTCGCGATCTGCCACATGGAGACGGTCTACGGCGCGGACAGCCACTACAGCGGCTACCCCATGTTCAAGTCGCCGCCCGAGGTGGCCGAAGGCCTCGCCGAGACCGGCTACGACGCCTGCTCCACCGCCTCCAACCACACCCTCGACGATGGCATCGACGGCATCCGCCGCACCCTGGACGCCCTCGACGCGGCGGGCGTCGAGCACGCCGGCTCGGCGCGCACGGCCGCCGAGGCGAAGGGACCGGCCTGGCTGCGCGCGGGCACGGCCAACGTCGCGCACCTCGCGTACACGTACGGAACCAACGGCATCCCGCGGCCCGCAGGGAAGCCGTGGGCCGTCGATCTCATCGACCGCGGCACCATCGTCGCGGACGCCCGTGCCGCCCGCCGGGCGGGAGCCGACGTGGTGGTCGTCTCGCTGCACTGGGGCACCGAGTGGCAGGACGCGCCCGACCGGCGCCAGCTGTCGCTCGGCCGTCAGCTCACGGCGTCGAAGACCGGCGGCCGCCCGGACGTCGACCTGATCCTCGGCACGCACGCGCACATCCCGCAGGCGTACGAGAAGGTCAACGGCACCTGGATCGTCTACGGCATGGGAGACCAGGTCGCCGGCCACATGTACAACCACGGAGGCGCGCACGACCCCCGCGGCAATCAGAGCAGCATCGCCCGCTTCACCTTCGCGCCGCCCACCCGGCCGGACGGCCGGTGGACGGTGGAGAAGGCCGAGTTCATCCCGCAGTGGTTCGATCCCGACACCGGCCGGGTCGTCCGTCTCGGCGCCGCCACGGACCCCGGCCTCGCGGACGTACGCGACCGGATCCGCCGGATCGTCCTCAGCCGCGGGGCGGCCGAGGACGGACTGGTCATGGCGGAGTAACCCGGTCGGCTACGGCGCCGTACCGCCGCCGGGCACCGGCTTGGCCTTCGCCATCTCCGATTTGCGGTACGAGTACCCGAAGTAGATGACGAGACCGACCGCGAACCACACGGCGAACCGCAACCAGGTCTGGGACTGCAGGAACGTGATCAGCCAGATGGAGAAGACGATGCCGAGGGCGGGCACGAAGGGCATCCACGGAGTGCGGAAAGTGCGCGGCAGATCCGGCCTCCGGTAGCGCAGCACGATCACCGCGGCGCACACCACGACGAACGCCAGCAGGATCCCGATGTTCGTCAGTTCGGCCGCCTCGCCGATCGGCAGGAACCCGGCGATGGCGGCCGACGCGAAACCGACGATCCATGTCACGCGCGTGGGCACGTGCCGCGTCGGATGCGTCTTCGCGAACCACTTGGGCAGCAGCCCGTCGCGGCTCATCGCGAACCACACGCGCGTGACGCCCAGCATGAACGTGAACATCACGGTGAGGATGCCGATGATCGCGCCGACCGCGATGATGTCCGCGAGCCCGGTGAGACCGACCGACTTGAAGGCGGTGGAGAACCCGCTCTCCTTGTCGATCTCCGTGTAGTGCTGCATGCCGGTCAGCACGAGGCAGGCCGCCACGTACAGCACCATCGAGATCGCGAGCGAGTAGATGATCGCCTTCGGCATATGGCGCTGCGCGTCCTTGGACTCCTCGGCGGCGGTCGACATGGCGTCGTAGCCGAAGACCGCGAAGAACACGGTCGCCGCACCTGTGAAGGCGCCACCGATCCCGTACGGGAAGAATGGGCTGTAGTTGGCGGTGTTGATGTGGAACACCCCGACACCGATCACCAGCAGCACGACCAGCACCTTGAGGACCACCACGGACGTCTCGAACCGTGCGGCGTTCTTGATGCCGAGATTCAGCAGATATGCGATCAGCAGACACAGCAACGCGGCGAACAGATCCACCCGGTGTCCTTCTCCGGTGCCGGGCGCGCCCAGCATCCAGGCCGGAAGGTCCGCTCCGGTCTCGCCCAGCAGAAAGCTGAAGTAGCCGGAGATGCCGATCGCGACCACCGCGACGATCGCGGTGTACTCAAGCAGTAGGTCCCAGCCGATGAACCATCCCGCGAACTCGCCGAGCACCGCGTAGCCGTACGTGTACGCCGATCCCGCCCGGGGGATGAGGCCCGCGAACTCCGCGTACGACAGCGCCGCGGCGGCGCTCGCGACACCGGCGACGAGGAACGACACGAGCACGGCCGGCCCTGCCGTGCCGTTGGCGACCGTGCCCGCGAGCGTGAAGATGCCGGCGCCGATGATGCCGCCCACGCCGATCGCGGTCAGCTGCCACAGGCCCAGCGTGCGAGTGAGTCTCTCGCTCTCGAGGCCCGCGTCGGCCTCCTCGATGTGTTCGATGGGTTTGCGGCGCAGGACGCCCTCACCCATGCGGAGCCGAGCCATGAGCCTCACCTCTTCGCGGACGACAGCCGACTGACGGGCCGGTCGGAACGGTCCAGGAGAAGGGGTGACGGAAAGTGCCACGCCCCTCACACGTAGGAGGGGTTCCCGCTTTTCCCTTACGGAACCACCGTCACAGGCCACCGCCCCGCCTTCACCAGCCGTACCGCCACGGAACCGATGATGCGGTGGCCCGCCTGCTCCGAGGCGCCGACCACAACGGCGTCCGCCTTGAGCTCGTCCGCGGCGCTGACCAGGCCGTTGTACGGGTCTCCGCGGAAGGTGTGGAACTCCCAGCGCACCTCGAATATGTCCTTCACCCGCTCGGCGGCCTCGCGGATCTCGGTGATGAGCCCCTCGGCGATCTCGTCGGTCGTCTCCGCCACCGGGACACCGAGCGCGGCGCCCGTGGCCATCACGGGCTGCACATAGACGATGGCGAGAAGCGCCCGCTGCCGGCGGGCCAGCCCCGCGGCATAGGCCGCTGCACGCAGCGAGGAGTCGGAGCCGTCGACTCCCACCACGATCACCTTGGGGCCGTCCGTACCCCGCTCGAACTGTGTCGGCTGCTGCTGATGGGTCACAGTCGCGAGGCTAGCGGAACTCGCAGGTCGTGGGCCTGGTGCGGGTCAGATGAGGGTCAGCGGCGGCAGCGGCCGCGCTTCCGGTGCGCGGGCTGAGGTAGCGCCCGTCCTGCCGGGCGGGCCGGGGGAGGGCGTCCGGTGGTCGGCAGGTGGCGCTGGCCCCAATGAGTGCTCCCGTTCGCCCGTACCGGTACTGACCGGCGGCAGCAGCCGCCGGGCGGGTGACCCATTTAGTCATGAATAAGGATCAGATGCTCTCGCGACGAAGGGCGTTGCTGGCAGGTGCCCTCGCCCTGGCGGCTGCCGGCCAGACCGGCCTCTTCACCGTGGAGCCGACCGTCATCCGGGGCGCCCCGCGCAAACCCGCCCCCGCCCCGGGCGCGCCGGCGGAGACCGGCGCCGCCGGACCCCCGGCCCGCCGTCCCGTCAAGGCGTCCACCTACCGGCTCCAGCCTCTCACCGGATACGGCCCGCCACGCAGGGCCCCCCTCCGCACACCGGTGCGGCGGGCGCCGATCCTGCGGCTGTCCGGCATCGGCCGCAGGATGGTGCTCACCTTCGACGACGGCCCCGACCGCCGCTACACGCCCGGAATCCTGAGCACCCTCCGCAAACACGACGTGCGAGCGATGTTCTTCGTCTGCGGCGGGATGGCCGCCGACAACAAGGACCTGCTGCGCCGGATGGTCGACGACGGGCATGTGATCGGCAACCACACGTGGTCCCACCCACTGCTCACGTCACTCTCACGGTCGGGGGTGCGCGACGAGATGGACAGAACCAGCGATCTCATCGAGGACACGGTGGGCGAGCGGCCGCTCTGGTTCCGCGCTCCGTACGGGGCCTGGAACCGCGCGGCCTTCCAGCTCGGCGCCGAGCTCGGCATGGAGCCCCTCGCTTGGACCGTCGACACTCTCGACTGGACCACCCCGGGCACCGGCACCATCGTCACCCGTGTCATCGACGGCGCGGGGCCCGGCGTGGTCGTGCTCTCGCACGACGCGGGCGGCGACCGTTCCCAGAGCGTCGCGGCGCTGCGGAGTTATCTCCCGGACCTGCTGGACGAGGGCTACCGCATCACCGTGCCGCAGCGAAGGCGCGTCTGAGCAGCCACCGATTCTGGGGTCACAGGCATGAGAAAGGCGGGCATCAGCCCGCCTTTCTGGTCGGAACGTTCAGCGGACCTCGACGAGGCGGGCGAAGACCACCACGTTGCCGTCGTATCCGAACTGCTTGGTGAATCCGCCGCCGCAGGTGATGACCCGCAGTTCGGCCTGTCCGGTGTTCCCGTAGACGCGCTGTCCGGGGAAGTTGGTCTTCGAGAATACTTCGACGCCGTAGACCTCGAAGACCGCCGTCTTCTGGTCCGCACGCTTGACCTCTACGCGGTTTCCCTTCTTGAGCGAGCCGAGCCCGTAGAAGACGGCCGGGCCCTTGCTGTTGTCCACATGGCCGACGATCACGGCGGTTCCCTTTTCGCCGGGGGCCACGGCACCGGTGAACCAACCAGCGAGATTCGAGTCCTCAGGTGGTGGTGCCTGCACCCAGCCTTCGGAGTCGAGCCCCACGGCCGTGACGGGTGCGTCGACATTGATCGCGGGGAGCCGCACCCGCTCCACCATCGAGAACGGCAGCGGATCGCGTGTCGCCTTGGGCGCCGTCGTCCCGGTGGAGGTGCGGCCGTCCGCGGCCGCCGCGGCGGCGGGTTGCGGAGGCCCCTCGTTGAATTCCCCGGAGCCATTCCGCATCAAAGCGAGGCCGGTCAGCAGAACAAGCGCGATGACACCCCAGGGCGCGCGCTTCCTCCGTCTTACCTCCTCCTCTTCGGCCGGTTGAAACGAAGGCATTCTCCATCCCCTCTTGACACGGTGGTCCTTTCCCAGTGCCTCAAGGGCCTGGGAGGCGCCCCAGGCACGGCTGGCCCGCCGCGTTCGTTGCGTGTACGTGAACGTTAAGTCCGTCGCGCGCGACGGGCGACCGAAGAAGTGCGAACGGGTGGCGGGGTAAATCTTCCTGCGCCATCCGAGTCGCAGTGGGCCGGAAATTTCTGACGGTGCGTGACCTGCGGCAATATCACATTGATCGCAATTCCCCGGCGTGTCTCCTCACCAGGACGGACGAGTCTCGAAATGCGGCCCTGAGCTGGGCGTCTGAGGGTCGGTCTGGAGGGCGTTCTTGCCGATCTTCCTGGGGAAGGTTCCCCGGGGCGCCTTCCCCGGAGGACTCACATGCGTACTACACGCGCCCTGGCGGTCTCAGCCGCCGCGGTCGTCGCGCTCGGGCTCGCTGCACCGTCGGCTGTGGCCGGGGACGAACCGAACAACGGCAACGGCTCCCGCAACGGCATCGGTGGCGATGGCCCTGGTGGCAACGGCAACCGTAACGGCGATGGCCCTGGTGGCAACGGCGACCGCAATGGCGGTGGCCCTGGTGGCAATGGCAACCGCAACGGCGATGGTTTCGGTGGCAATGGCAACAACGGCTTTGATGGCAACGGGTTCGGCAATAACGGCTTTGGTGGTAACGGAAACGGCTTCGGCCCCAACGGTCCCGGCCTCGGCGGCAACGACAAGGACAACGGCCTCGGCGGATTCCCGGGGAATGGGTTCCCCGGGCTCGGCGGCAACGGGTTCCCAGGGTTCCCGGGCAACGGGCTGGGCGGCAACGGGTTCCCACGATTCCCGGGCAACGGGCCCGGTGTCGGCGGTGCCTTCGGCGACGACAACGACTTCGGGGACAACATCTCCGTGTCGCCCAGCGTCGTACGGCCGGGCGACCATGTGACGGTCACCGTCCGGGGCGTCGCGGGCGTCGTGTGCCAGCTCGCGGGCAGCAAGGTGGAGTCCGGCGCCTTTCAGACCACCTGGCTGCGCCCCAGCGGCGGCAACACCGCGACCGCCTCCGCCACCATCAGGCGGGATGCCAGGGGCCCGTACGGCGTCAGCGCCAAGTGCGGGGGCCAGACCTTCAGCGACAACGAGAACGAGCTCGTTGTCTTCCCCACGCGCAACGGATTCGGTGGCAACGGAGCCGGCGGTGACCACGGCAACAACGGGGTCGGTGGCAACGGAGTCGGCGGTGACCGCGACCGGGACCGCGGCCGCGGCAACAACGGGTTGCCGGGACCGGTGGCCGGCGGCCTCGGCGGCAGCCTCGCCGGTGCGACCGCCACCGACACGGCCATCGGCGGCGGACTGGTGGCTGCCTCGGCTGCGATCGGTGGTGTGTTCTGGCTGCGTCGACGGGCCGAGAAGAGGGGCTGACGACCAGCACAGCCGCATGGAGACAGACCGCACACGACAGCCCTTCACCCCGGCCGGTACCCGATGAGGTCCGGATCCGGGGCGAAGGGCTGTTCGGCGAGAGGCCCTCGGGCGCGTCGTCACGCGCGTTGCCGCGTGGGCGGCGGTGCAGGCGGTGAGCACGGTTATGCCCTGGTGGGCTATGCCGTGCGGGGCGGCCGAAGCCACGCGTATCGCGTGCAAGGTGGTTCCTCCGGTCCTCGAGGAGCAGCCGCGGACCGTCGTCCGCTCGATGACGCAATGCACCTCGATGCCGGAAACGCTAGGGAGGGCCGGGAGATGACGCGATCGGGATCGGGCATAAGGGGCAACCTTGTGGGCCGTACGGGGGGTGTGGCGCGTACGGGCGGGGGACACGGGCGGCGTGTCGAGTCTGGGCGCGGGCGTGAACGGTCAGGGCGCCGTCGCCTCGTCGGGGCGCCAGACGTGCGGGCGGCCGCCCCGCCACTCGACGAGGTGCGGGTCGTCGAGCGCCATGTCGGCCTCGCTCAGCCCCACCCGCCGCAGAAGCCCGACCAGCTCCCGGTCGCTGTGCGCGATGCCCACGGCCTGCCCCCGCACGCTGACCTGGCGCCCGCCCCCGGCGGCGGGCGGGTGCACGACGATGGGTGCTTTCCAGGCCATACCACCAGAGTGCGCCGGTGCCCGGCCCGGCGCACAGCCGTGCCCGGCGCACTGCCGTGTCGGCCTCGCTCAGTTCCCGACGTGGGGGAACAGCGCGTGGAAGGGCTCCGCCGTGGCCGGGATGCCACGGCCGTAGGGGGCGTCGAAGTCTCAGATCAGGAAGAGCAGGAAGGCGATCAGGGCGGAGAAGAGGCCCGCGAGGATCAGTTCGCGCGGTGAGCGGCGGATCTGGAGGGCGAAGACCATGCCGATGGTCACGACTCCGCCGGTGATCAGGCCGAACCACACGACGCCGGGCATCGTGGCGCCGGCCGAGTCGGCGCGCGCGCCCCGCGCGTTGTCGGCGGCGGCGACCTGGTCGAGCAGCGGCTGATAGGCCTGCGCCTCGAAGTCGTTCGCGGGTTCGTGGTCGGTGACATCGTGGCGGAGGCGGTCGAGGAGTGCGGTCCCCCGGGCGGTGAGCTCTCCGCTGCCGGCCATCGTGTCCCACTCGGTGGTCACGACATGGCCGACATACGCGTCGACGTCGGCGCGGATCCGGTCGCGGACATCGTCCGGATAGACGCGGACGCGCTCGGAGATCTCGTGCAGCGCCTGAGCCTCGGCGCGGACATGGTCCTGGGCGGCGCCGCGGGCCTCCCAGACACCGGCGATGGCGAGGCCCAGCACGATGGCGTAGACGACGCCGATCATCATGGTGATGTACTCGATGACGTCCGGGGTCTCGGACGGATCGTCGTCATCCCCGATCCGGCGGTGCCGGATGACCGTGATGATGAGGACGACGGAGCACGCGGCCGCCATCGCGAGGGCGAGAACAAGCCATTCCGGCATAGGAGGACCTCCAGCGGATCAGCGGGGCCGCAGCGCGGCCACGGCGAGCACCGCGGGCGCGGTGACGAGCAGGGTCAGGGACACCAGCGACGGGCCGCTCCGGGGCTGCTGCTGTTGCACCTGAGGGCGGCGGTACGGCGGAAAATGCACCTGTGACGGGGTGGGGGACGGTGACGGCTCCGGGCGGACGCCGGGCTCCGGTGCCGTGACCGGAGGGCTGGGAGCCGGAGCCGGCGCCGGAGGACGTGGTGACGGCGGCGGCGTCGGGGCCGGGGGCTCCGGGCTGGGCGGAGACGGCGGCGCCGGAGTCGGAGTGGGCGTCCGTGTCGGCGTGGGCGGCTCGGGAGACGGGGAGCAGGTCGGCGGAGGCGGCGGGGTGGGCGGAGGCGGGGGTTCCGGCGGGCTTGGCGTCGGGCTCTCCGGGCAGTCGACGTCGTCCCCGGCGACCGCCACCACGCCGCCGCCCTGCCCGCCGCCGTCCCCGCCGACGTAGGCGTACGCACAGGCATCGGCCGGCATCGCGGCCACCGCCACGACCGTCGAGGAGCGCAACAACAGGGCGAGCGTGCCCAGAGTGCACAGCGCCAGCCCGCTTACGAGACGGGCGGACCGCGCCCAGAGTGATCCGTACACGGCGGAGAGCATGATCGGCCGTCGGGCCAGGTACGCCGATGAGGGCGCCGATTGGCGCGAACGTGGGGAATGGGGGAATGGGTGCCCCAAGGTTTGCCGCGCCGGCCGTTGACCGAACTCGCCTGCTGCGACCGGCGGGGGCGGGCCGCTGTCGGCAGATTTTTCGGAGCCGGTTGAACACATCCGCCACCCCCGCCCGTACCTAGGGCCAAGCGCGGCGCATCCCGGCGTCGCAACACGCAAGCAGACAACGGGAGTTGGCAATGAATACCTGGCGGAGCGCCTCGCTCGTAGCGACAGCTGCGGCCGTGCTGGCGCTGACGACGGCGTGCGGTCAGGAGAAGGGCGATCAGGCACCCGCCGGGGCCGTGGGCGCCGCGGCCCCGGCGGCCGAGGGCGGATACGGCTCGAGTGACGGCTACGGGTCCGGCGCGGGCGCCAAGGACGAGCAGGCGTCGCAGAGCAAGGCGCAGGAAGCCGGCCAACTTGCCGTCTGGGACAGCAAGAAGCTCGGCGAGGTCGTCACCGACAGCGCGGGATTCACTCTCTACCGGTTCGACCAGGACACCGCCGAGCCGCCCAAGTCGGCCTGTGACGGCGACTGTGCGACCGCGTGGCCCCCCGTGCCGGGCTCGGGGGCATCGGCCCCGCCCGGTGTCGACGAGTCACTTCTGGGCGAGGTGACCCGCAGCGACGGCACCAAGCAGCTGACGATCGACGGCTGGCCGATGTACCGGTACGCCAAGGACACCAAGCCCGGTGAGGCCAAGGGCCAGGGGGTGGGCGGCACATGGTTCGCCTCGGCGCCCGACGGCAAGAAGGCGTCCGCGGAGGGCAGCGGAGCCGGGGCCGGCGCCGCCGGTCTGCCTGGCATGTCCACCCGTGAGGACCCGGAGCTCGGCGAGATCGTGGTCGACAAGAACGGCATGACGGTCTACCGGTTCATGAAGGACTCGGCCTGGCCGATGAAGACCGCCTGCACCGGCGCGTGCCTCGAGAAGTGGCCCGTCGTCGAGCCGGTCGCCAAGGACGACACCAAGGGGATTCTGAAGAAGGGCTTCGTCACCTTCAACCGGCCCGACGGTCTCCAGCAGCAGACCATCGACTGCTGGCCGCTGTACACCTTCTCCGGCGACAAGCAGCCGGGAGACACCAACGGTCAGGGCGTGGGCGGCACGTGGTACGCCGTGTCGCCCGAGGGAAAGCCGGTCGGCGTGTCCAAGTAGGTCACCGAGAAACAAGGGAGTTGGACGCCACAAGGAGATCAGCGCGGCACGCCCGGCCTGCCGGTCCGTTCCTTCCGCACCGCACGGAGGGAACGGGCCGGCTCTTTTCCCGTTCTCCGGAGGGCTCTCCGGCGTACCCTCGCTCTCGGAGTCTCCGGAGCCCTCCGTATCTGCACCGGATCGCTTGAGATCCGTTCGGAATGCTTCGGGATGTTTTCGGGTGACATTCCGTCGGCACTTGCCCGAGTCAGTGTCCGAGAACGGACCGCCAATTTCCGTTTTGACTCGCCCAGTTGGCGCGCGATCAGTAGCCTCAGCTCGAACACCGAATCGGCAAGCGCCTTGGAGACTTGGATGGAGCGTCCCGCCTGGGCCCCTCAGGGCATCGACATCACGGTGCCGAGTGTGTCCCGCATCTACGACTACTACCTGGGCGGTTCGCACAACTTCGAGGTCGACCGGGAAGCGGCACGCAAAGCGATGGAGTTCATGCCGGGACTCCCCAAGATCATGCAGGCGAATCGTGCCTTCATGCGCCGGGCCGTGCGGTACGCCGTCGAGCAGGGCATCACTCAGTTCCTTGACATAGGCTCCGGCATACCCACCTTCGGCAATGTGCACGAGGTCGCCCAGAACGCCTGCCCGGGCGCACGCGTCGTGTACGTCGACCACGACCCCGTCGCCGTCGCGCACAGCCGGGCCGTCCTCGAGGGCAACGAGAACGCGGGCATCGTCGCCGCCGATCTGCGCAAGCCCCGGGACATCCTGGGCAGTTCCGAGGTGGAGCGGCTCCTCGACCTGGAACGCCCGGTGGCGCTGCTGCTCGTGGCGGTGCTGCATTTCCTGGAGGACGCCGACGAGCCGTACCGTGCGGTCGCCGAACTGCGGGACGCCCTCGCACCCGGCAGCCTCCTCGTCGCCACGCACGCCTCGTACGAAGGCATTCCGCTCCGGCCCGAGCAGGCGGGCGGTGCCGTCGGCGTCTACAAGGACATCCGCAATCCGCTGATCATGCGCTCGCGTGACGAGATTGCGCGGTTCTTCGAGGGATTCGACATGGTGAAACCGGGGCTCGTGGACATGCCTCTCTGGCGGCCCGACACCTCGCCCGAGGACGAGGATCCTTACGCCTTCTCAGGGTTCGCCGGCGTGGGGCGTATCGCGTGACCGGGACGCCCGACGGACCGGAGGACAGACTGCGCCGGTTCGCGACGATCTGGAGCCGGGCGATCTTCCCGGTGACGGCGACGTCGCTGACCCGGCCGGAGTTCGAGCAGCAGCTGCTGCCGCTCGCCCGCCGGCTGCGCGACGCACTGCGGGCGCGCACCTTCGACGCGGCGGCCGGAAAGGCCGTGGGCGCGGGACTCGTCGACACGCACTGCACGGAACCCGAGGCGCTGAGCCGCACGCTCGACGTCGTGGACGCCTATCTCGTGCTGTACTGCGGCACGGAAGGCGCCCAGGAGGAGCAGCGGGTGCGCTCGGCACGGCTGCAGCATGCCGCCGCAGCCGGCTTCGCCCAGGCGCTGCGCGAGCGCACCCTCACCGAGCAGGAGGCCATCTACCGGGCCGCCCTCGATGCCCGCGCCGCCGTCGCGGCGGCGCTGCACAACAGCGAGGCACGCTTCCGCGCGGTGTTCCAGGAAGCCGCCATAGGAGTCGGGATCGCCGACCTCGACGGCTCGATCCTGGAGGTCAACGATGCGCTGATCCGCATGTTCGGCATCTCCGGGCAGACGATGCGCGGCTACAACGTCATGGACTGGCACCATCCCGAAGACGCCCCGCAGGTATGGCGCCTCTACGACGAACTGGTGCGCGGCGAGCGTGACCACTACCGCGTGGAAAAGCCCTTCAGCCGTCCCGACGGCACCGTCCTGTGGACCAACCTGACGGTCTCGCTGCTGCGCGACGCCGAGGGCAGGCCCGAGTACCAGCTCGCGCTCATGGAGGACACCACCGAGCGCCGGCTGCTCAATCTGAGGCTGCGCTACGAGGCCACGCACGACGCGCTGACCGGCCTGCCCAACCGCACCCTGTTCTTCGAACGCCTGGAGAAGGCGCTGTCCGCGGGCGAAGGGCAGCGCTTCGGGCTCTGCTACCTCGACCTGGACGGCTTCAAGACCATCAACGACAGCCTCGGACACGCGGCCGGCGACCGGCTTCTCGTCGAGGTCGCCGACCGGCTGGGGTCCTGCGCCACCGCGCCGGGCGAGATGGTCGCACGGCTCGGCGGCGACGAGTTCGTGGCGCTCACCACGGGACCGGACACCCAGGCCGAGGTGGAGGAGCTCGCCGCACGCATCATGAACGCCCTGGCCGCCCCGATCCGCGTCGACGGCCGTGAGCTCACGGTGCGCGGCAGCATGGGCGTCGTCGAGGGGCCCGCGGGCGAGCGCGGCTCCGCGGAGGTGCTGCGCAGCGCCGACATCACGATGTACCGGGCCAAGGCCGCGGGCGGCAACCGCTACGAGACGGCCGACGCGGAGGCCGAGGCGCTGGCCATCACCCGGCACGGGCTCACGACCGCGCTGCCCTCGGCCCTGGACCGGGGCGAGTTCTTCATCGAGTACCAGCCGCTCGTGCACCTCGGCGACGGCAGTGTGCGCGGCGCGGAGGCGCTGGTGCGCTGGCTGCATCCGCAGCACGGTGTGCTCGGCCCGGACCGGTTCATCCCGCTCGCCGAGCACACGGGCCTCATCGTGCCCCTGGGCCGCTGGGTGCTGGAGCAGTCCGTGAAGCAGGCCCGCCGCTGGCAGGAGCGGCACGACGACGCGGGACCGCTGCGGATCAACGTGAACCTCTCGCCGTGCCAGCTCACCCACCCGGGACTGGTGTCCGACACCGTCGCCATACTGCAGGCCGCCGGACTCGCAGCGAACGCCCTCTGCCTGGAGGTGACCGAGTCCGCGCTGATCGGCGCCGACGACGATCTGCTCAAGCCGCTGCGGCGGCTCGCCGAGATGGGCGTCGACATCGCGCTCGACGACTTCGGCACGGGCTACTCGAACCTGGCCAATCTGCGCCGCCTGCCCGTGAGCGTTCTGAAACTCGACCGGTCCTTCACCCAGAGCATGCAGCGGTTCCCTGCAGACCCTGTCGACCTGAAGATCGTCGAAGGCATCGTCGCACTCGCCCACAGCCTGAACCTCACCGTCACTGTCGAGGGCGTCGAGACGGGCGCCCAGGCGGAACAGCTGCGGATACTGGGCTGCGACACGGCGCAGGGCTGGTACTACGCCCGGCCGGGTCCGCCGGACCGCCTGCATGAGCTGGCACTGGTGGACGCGGCGAGCTGAGCCTCGTACGCCGGGGCACCGTAATGGGTGGGCTGTGCCCACCCTCCCCCAAGCTCTCGGCTTCTCCCCAGTGCCTTAAGGGCCTGGGAGGTACCCCAGAGCAGGGGAACCCCCATCGCCCTGCGGAACGCCTGCCCACAGCTGGGTGGCGGGCCATGCGGTCACAGCAAAAGCATCCGCTGCAGCTCCCGAGCAGCCCGAGGCGGAGCCACATCGCTGCGATGCGCCAGCGCGATCGTCCGATGCAGCCCCGGCCGGGCCAGCGGTGTCACCCGAAGCCCCCGCCCGGACCGCTCGGCGACCATGTGCGGCACGACCGCGACCCCCAGCCCCGCCCGAACGAACCCGAGCACCGCGTCCATCTCGCCGCCCTCCACGGCGAAGTCCGGCTCGAACCCCTCGGCCCGGCAGGCAGCGACCGTCAGCTCCCGCAGGTCGTAGCCGTGCCGGAACATGACGAGCCGCTCACCCTCGAGATCGGCGATCCGGACCCGCCCTCCCCGCCCGGGCGCGGCCGCGTCCGGTGACGACACCACGACGAGATCCTCGCGCAGCACCTCAACCGTCGTCAGCGCCGGCGACGGCGTGGGCAGCGGCAGCACGATCAGGGCCAGGTCGAGCGCGCCGCGCGCGAGCTCCCGTACGAGGTCGTGGGAACCGCTCTCCTCGATCATCAGCCGGATCCCGGGATACCGGTCGTGGAACTCGCGCAGCACGTCCGGCAGCATGCCCGTGCACAGGCTGGGCGTCGCTCCCAGCCGCAGTCGGCCGCGCCGCAGCTGGGCCAGCTCCTGGACCTCCTGCCGTGCGGTGTCCGCGTCCGCGAGGATCCGGCGCGCGAGCGGCAGCAGCGCCTCGCCGGCGTCGGTGAGCGAGATGTTGCCCCGCGCCCGCAGGAACAGATCCGCCCCCAACTCCCGCTCCAGCGCCCTGATCTGCTGGGACAGCGACGGCTGTGCGACATGCACGAGCTCGGCGGCCCGGGTGAAGTGCCGGGTCTCCGCCACCGCGACGAAGTACTGGAGCTGCTGGAACTGCATACCGTCCACGATACGCCTGCATAGGCACTGCCTATGGAAATGAGCCGCACCATGTCTTGGACCGATCGGGCCCTTCGGCCCTAGCGTGCTGACTCATGGCTCTGGCAACGCGGACGGACCGACGGCCGTCCATGACGCGCACCATCTGGGACTCGTCCGTCGGCAAGAAGACAGTGATGGCCGTGAGCGGCCTGATCATGCTGCTCTACCTGGTCGTCCACATGCTGGGCAACCTCAAGATCTTCTTTGGGTCGGGCGAGTTCAACCACTACGCGCACTGGCTCCGCACCATCGGCGAGCCGTTCCTGCACTACGAGTGGGCGCTGTGGATCATCCGCGTCGTGCTGCTCGCCGCCGTCGTCGCCCACGCCACGTCCGCGTACCAGCTGAGCCGCCGCGACATCAAGGCGCGCCCGAGCAAGTACGTCCACAAGCGGCCGCGCGCGAGCTATGCGACGCGCACCATGCGCTGGGGCGGCATCATCCTCGGCCTGTTCATCGTCTGGCACATCCTCGACCTGACGACGGGCACCGTGCATCCGGGCTTCGAGTCCGGACGCCCGTACCAGAACGTCGTGGACACCTTCTCCACCTGGTACGGCAACGTCATCTACATCGTCGCGATGCTCGCGCTCGGCCTGCACACCCGGCACGGCTTCTGGAGCGCCGCGCAGACGCTCGGCGTCGGCAGCCGGACCCGCGACCGCATCCTCAAGACCATCGCCAACGTCCTCGCGCTGGTGCTGACGGTGGGCTTCATCTCCGTACCCGTCGGCGTCATGACCGGATTGGTGAGCTGACATGAGTTCCTACAGTGAATACGAGACCGGGGAGCCGGTCGTCGACACCAAGGCGCCCAAGGGCCCCGTCAACGAGCGCTGGGACATCCGCCGCTTCGAGGCCAAGCTCGTCAACCCGGCCAACCGGCGCAAGCACACGATCATCGTCGTCGGCACCGGCCTCGCGGGCGGCTCGGCGGGCGCCACGCTCGCCGAACAGGGCTACCACGTCGTGCAGTTCTGCTTCCAGGACTCCCCGCGCCGCGCCCACTCGGTCGCCGCGCAGGGCGGCATCAACGCGGCGAAGAACTACCGCAACGACGGCGACTCCATCCACCGCCTCTTCTACGACACGGTCAAGGGCGGCGACTTCCGTGCCCGCGAGTCCAACGTCCACCGGCTCGCGCAGATCTCCGTCGAGATCATCGACCAGTGCGTCGCCCAGGGTGTGCCGTTCGCCCGCGAGTACGGCGGTCTGCTCGACAACCGATCCTTCGGCGGCGTGCAGGTCTCCCGTACCTTCTACGCCCGCGGCCAGACGGGCCAGCAGCTGCTGCTCGGTGCCTACCAGGCGCTGTCGCGGCAGGTCGCGGCAGGCAACATCGAGCTGCACCCGCGCACCGAGATGCTCGACCTGATCGTCGTCGACGGTCGGGCGCGCGGCATCGTCGCCCGCGACCTGGTCACCGGGAAGATCGACACCTACTTCGCGGACGCCGTGGTGCTCGCGTCGGGTGGCTACGGCAACGTCTTCTACCTGTCGACGAACGCGATGAACTCCAACGCGACCGCGATCTGGCGGGCGCACCGCAAGGGCGCGTACTTCGCGAACCCCTGCTTCACGCAGATCCACCCCACCTGCATCCCGCGCACCGGCGACCACCAGTCCAAGCTGACGCTGATGAGCGAGTCGCTGCGCAACGACGGCCGCATCTGGGTGCCGAAGGCCAAGGGCGACGACCGGCCGCCGAACCAGATCCCCGAGGACGAGCGCGACTACTACCTGGAGCGCATCTACCCGTCCTTCGGCAACCTCGTCCCGCGAGACATCGCCTCGCGCGCCGCGAAGAACGTGTGCGACGAGGGCCGCGGCGTCGGTCCCGGCGGCCAGGGCGTGTACCTCGACTTCGCCGAGGCCATCGAGCGCATGGGCCGCAAGGCCGTCGAGGCGAAGTACGGCAACCTCTTCGACATGTACCAGCGGATCACCGACGAGGATCCGTACGAGGTGCCGATGCGGATCTACCCCGCCGTGCACTACACGATGGGCGGCCTGTGGGTCGACTACGACCTGGGGACCACGATCCCCGGCCTGTTCGCGATCGGTGAGGCCAACTTCTCCGACCACGGCGCCAACCGCCTCGGTGCGTCCGCGCTGATGCAGGGCCTGGCCGACGGCTACTTCGTACTGCCGTCCACCATCAACGACTACCTCGCCCGCAGCCCGCACCACGACGAGGTCTCCGAGGACCATCCCGCGGTCGCCGAAGCCGTACGCGAGACACAGGACCGGCTCGCCAGGCTGCTCGCCGTCGACGGCGACCGCACGCCCGACTCCTTCCACCGCGAGATCGGCGAGCTCATGTGGGAGTTCTGCGGCATGGCCCGTACCGAGGAGGGGCTGCACAAGGCGCTCGAGCGGATCCCCGAGATCCGTGAGGAGTTCTGGCGCCGCATCAAGGTGCCCGGTACCGGCGAGGAGTTCAACCAGTCGCTGGAGAAGGCCAACCGCGTCATCGACTACCTGGAGCTCGCCGAGCTCATGTGCCTCGACGCGCTGCACCGCGCCGAGTCCTGCGGCGGCCACTTCCGCGAGGAGTCCCAGACCCCCGACGGCGAGGCCGCCCGCAAGGACGACGAGTTCTCCTACGCGGCCGCCTGGGAGTTCACCGGCACCGGCGAGGCGCCCGTCCTGCACAAGGAAGACCTGGTCTTCGAGTACGTCCACCCCACTCAGCGGAGCTACGCATGAAGCTCACCCTGCGCGTCTGGCGGCAGAAGAACGCCGACGCCGACGGCGCCATGTCCACGTACGAGGTGGACGGAATCTCCTCCGACATGTCCTTCCTGGAGATGCTCGACACCCTCAACGAGGAGCTCATCCTCAAGGGCGAGGACCCCGTCGCCTTCGACCACGACTGCCGTGAGGGCATCTGCGGCGCATGCTCGCTCGTCATCAACGGCGACGCGCACGGCCCGGAGCGCACCACGACTTGCCAGCTCCACATGCGGTCCTTCAAGGACGGCGACACGATCGACATCGAGCCGTGGCGCGCCTCGGCCTTCCCGGTCGTCAAGGACCTGGTGGTGGACCGGTCGGCGTTCGACCGGATCATCCAGGCCGGCGGCTACATCACCGCGCCGACCGGTACCGCGCCCGAGGCACACGCCACGCCCGTGCCCAAGCCGGACGCCGACTTCGCGTTCGAGCACGCCGAGTGCATCGGCTGCGGCGCGTGCGTCGCGGCCTGCCCCAACGGCGCGGCAATGCTCTTCACCTCGGCCAAGATCAACCACCTCAACGTCCTGCCGCAGGGCGCGCCCGAGCGCGAGTCCCGCGTCCTGGACATGGTGGCCCAGATGGACGACGAGGGCTTCGGCGGCTGCACCCTCACCGGGGAGTGCGCCACCGCCTGCCCGAAGGGCATCCCACTGATGTCCATCACGAACATGAACAAGGAGTGGCTGCGCGCGACCCGCAAGGCGGGCAAGCGCTGAGCGCTTCGCTGGAAGCACGGTGACGAACCTGCGGGCCGGTGGGGGGGCTGGTCGCTCCCCCAAGTTCTCGGCTTCTCCCCCAGTGCCTTAAGGGCCTGGGAGGTACCCCCAGAACAGGGGGGACCCCCATCGCGGCGGAGCCGCACAATGTCACAGCCCCGCGCCCCTTACGGGGCGCGGTACCGCCGGACTTCGCCAAGGCCGCTCAACCATAAGACGTTCGCCCACCAAGGGGTGGACGGGTGGGACCGGGGCACGGTGCTCAGCCCCGGTCCCACCACGCTTTCGCGGGCTGCCATGGTCCCACCGGGCTTTGGCGGGCCGGCCCAGTACCGCCAAGCCTTGGCGGGCCGCCCCAGCCACGCTTCGGCGGGTGCCCCGGTCCCGTCAGGTCGGGCGGGCCGCCCGCCAGTCATTCAACAACCGCACACTCTCTCTCCTGCCGCAGGTCATGTCTGCGCCAGCAGACGCGGGCACAACAGGTACGCGCACACCGGCGCGGGCCGACGGCGTCAGCCGCACGGCACACACCGGTGAGCCGCCGCACCGTCTGCCCTGCTGCACAGGTCACTGACCAGGAGAGAGCCATGACCGGCGTTTCCACCCTCGACACCCCCGCTCCCCCCGCGGCCGAGACTCGCTACACCGTCACGCTCGCCCGCGACGAGACGGAGGTACGGGCCGCGCAGCGGCTGCGGCACGACGTCTTCGCCACGGAGATGGGCGCCCTGCTCGCGACTCCCGAGCCGGGCCTCGACATCGACTCCTTCGACGCGTACTGCGACCACCTCCTGGTGCGCGACAACGTCACGGGGCAGTTCGTCGGCACGTACCGCCTGCTGCCGCCCGACCGAGCCGCGATCGCCGGACGGCTCTACTCCGAGAGCGAGTTCGACCTCGGACCGCTCGCCGGGATCCGCTCAGGGCTCGTCGAGGTCGGCCGCTCCTGCGTCCACCCCGACCACCGTGACGGCACCGTCATCGGCCTCATCTGGGCCGGCATAGCCCGCTACATGGTCAAGGGCGGGCACGAGTGGCTGGCCGGCTGCTGCTCCGTACCGCTCGCCGACGGCGGCGCGCTGGCCGCGGCCACCTGGGACCGCGTCCAGGCCAAGCACCTCGCGCCCGAGGAGTACCGGGTGCGGCCGCTGCTGCCCTGGATCCCCAAGACCGAGGGCCAGGGCGCGGCGCGGCCCGCGAACGCCGACCTGCCGCCGCTCCTGCGCGGCTACCTCCGGCTCGGCGCCTGGGTGTGCGGCGAGCCCGCCCACGACCCGGACTTCGGCGTGGCCGACCTCTACGTGCTGCTGTCGATGAGCCGCGTCAACCCGCGCTACCTGCGGCACTTCCTCTCCCTCGCGCCGGCCTGGTGAACGCCCCGAGCACCGGCCCGACGAGCGTCCGGAGCACGGGCATGATGAGCGCCTGGCTGCCCACCGCGCCCTGCACCCCGGCGGCGTGCGTGGACTCCGCGAGATCCGCGGCGGCCTCCCCCATGGCCTTGTGGGCATGGGTGGTACCCCCATCGCGCGCCGTCCTCCGCCTCGTCGCGGTCGCGGTCGTCACGGTCACCGGGTTCGCCCTGACCCCGCTGGCCGCACGGCTGTCGCCCGCGCGGCGCGACCGGCTCGTGCGGTGGTGGTGCCGGATGGTCGTCCGTGCCGCGGGGGTGCGCGTGCGCACCACGGGAGGCGAGGCGCCCAAGGGTGGCGTACTGCTGGTGGCGAACCACATCTCCTGGCTCGACATCCCCCTGCTCGCCGCCGTCCGGCCCGCCCGGATGCTGGCCAAGTCCGAGATCCGGGACTGGCCCGTGGCGGGGGCGATGGTCGCCCGCGGCGGCACCCTCTTCATCGAACGCGACCGGCTGCGCGCGCTGCCGGAGACGGTCGCCCGTATCGCCGCCGTCCTGCGCGAAGGCGCCGCGGTCGTCGCCTTCCCCGAGGGCAGTACCTGGTGCGGCCGCGCCCGGGGCAGCTTCCGGCGCGCCGTCTTCCAGGCCGCCCTGGACGCGGGCGTGCCCGTCCAACCGGTCCGCATCCGCTACCGCCAGCACGACGAGACCACGAGCACGGCGCCCGCCTTCGTCGGGGACGACACGCTCGGCGCCTCCCTGTGGCGCGTCGCCTCGGCACGCGGCCTCGTCGCCGAGGTGGACGTACTCCGGCCCCTCGAGCCGGGCACCCACCCGGACCGCCGAGGCCTCGCCCTCGCGGCGGAGTCGGCGACGGGAGAAGGCGTTCGCCGCGAGTCCGTCTCGTGCGCTGCGGGCACCGGCTCGCATGTCGCCGAGGACCCGAATCAGCCTGTCCGGCGCTTGACGACAGGGCCTGGGCGATGGGGGTCTGGGGGCGAAGCCCCAAGCAGGGTCCAGGGGCAGCGCCCCTGGTTACGGGAAGGGGTGGGGTGGGGGACCATACCGCCTCGCCTACGCAGGCATCGCGCGGGCGGGGCACGGTGACGCCGCGGGTCAACCCCAGACGCCCGGGGCATCCATGCGGGCATCACCTGTGCGGGGTCAGCCCCGCGACCCCGGCCAGCCTCCGGAAGGAGTCCAGCAGCCCCTCCCGGTCGTACGTGCTCGTCGTGACCAGCACCTCCTGCGCCCCGCTCTCCTTGATCAGCGCCTCCAGCTCCTCGGCGACCTGCTCCTCGGTGCCGTGGATGTGACCGGTCAGTCCGGCCTCGTAGTACGTCCGCTCCTTCGCCGTCATCGTCAGCTTCTCGATGCGCTCGGCCGGGGCGAGCGGTGGGAACGTGCCGTGCGTGCGCGAGTACGCCATGGCCCAGGCCTCGGGCATCAGCAGCCGGCGGGCCGCCTCCGGTGTGCCGGCGACGGCGATCGTGCCCGCGACGACCACGTACGGCTCCTGTGCCCACGGCGAGGGCCTGAACGCGTCCCGGTAGCGGTCGATCGCGGCGAGCAGCCGCTCGCGTCCCTTGATGTCGCCGATGACGAGCGGCAGTCCGGCCGGCGGCGATCGTTGCGCCCTCGCCGGTCGCCAGCACATACGCCGGTACCGTGAGGCCCTCCGCGGGGCGGGCGTGCACCCCGGTCGGCGAGGTGCCGCGGAACCAGGCAAGCAGCTCGGCGAGGTGCGCCGCGAAGTCGCCGGCATCGTCCTTGTCCCGTCCCAGTGCCCTGCGCACACCGTCCGTGAAGCCGACCGAGCGTCCGAGTCCCATGTCGATCCGCCCGGGGAACAGGGACTCCAGCACCCCGAACTGCTCGGCGACCACGAGCGGTTGGTGGTTCGGCAACATGACGCCGCCGGTGCCGACCCGGATGCGACGGGTGGCCGCGGCGACGGCGGCCGCCAGAACCGTGGGCGCGGAGCCCGCGACGCCGGGAACCCCGTGGTGTTCCGCGACCCAGAAGCGGTGATAGCCGAGCTCCTCCGCCTGCTGGGCGAAACCGACCGTGTCACGCAGCGCCGCGTGGCCGCCGTGCCCCTCGCGGATGCGTGAACGGTCCAGGACGGAGAACCGGGTCGATCCGATCACTGAGCTCACGCATCTGTTCAACGCCGAGGTCGCGCCAGGATTCCCGCAGCCGGGGCCCTGCCGGTGTTCGCGTGACGCAGTCCCTACGCTGGCCCCGTGACGGACAACAGCAGGGGCAGCAGCAGGGGCAACAGCAGGGACAGCAGCAGGGGCAACAGCAGGGACAGCAAAAGGCCACTCGCCGTGTTCGACCTGGACAACACCCTCGCGGACACCGCGCACCGGCAGCGGTTCCTGGAGCGCAGGCCGCGGGACTGGGACGCCTTCTTCGCGGCGGCCCCGCAGGACCCGCCGCTGGCCGAGGGCGTGGAGCTGGCGCTGAAGAGCGCCGAGGAGTGCGAGATCGTCTATCTGACCGGCCGCCCGGAACGGTGCCGCCGGGACACGGCGGACTGGCTCGCCGCGCAGGGACTGCCCGAGGGCCGGATCTGGATGCGCCGCAACGACGACCGCCGCCCCGCCCGCTTCACCAAGCTGGCGATCCTCCGGAGGATCTCCCGTGACCGGGAGGTCCGCGTGCTCGTGGACGACGACGAACTGGTCTGCGAGGAGGCCCGGCGAGCCGGCTTCACCGTCGTACAGGCACGCTGGGCCACCCCGTCCGAGGACCTGAAGGACGCGCAGGAACGCGAGGGACGTACCTGACCCGTGGGGTCGTGTTGCGCAGTCGTCACTCGCCGTCCTCCAGGCGGAACCCCACCTTGAGGCCCACCTGGTAGTGCTGGATCTCGCCGTTCTCGATCTGGCCGCGGACCTGGGTCACCTCGAACCAGTCGAGGTGGCGCAGCGTCTCGTTGGCCCGGGCGATGCCGTTGCGGATGGCCTGGTTGACACCCTCCGGGGAGGTGCCGACGATCTCGGTGACCCGATAGGTGTGGTTCGTCATGGGCTTGCTCCTCTCGGCCGGCTCCCGGGCCGGTTCACTCCACCGTGCCCCACCGGGCTCCGGCGCGCGAGGCGGGCACGCGAGCCAGGTCGCGTAACGGCCAACGAGGGCCGGCGCTCCGCCGCGGAAGTCGCCCAAGGGGCGGTGCACACAGCTGGGCCCACTCGTTTGGATCAGTCGGACCGCCCGGCGTACCAGAACTCGGACCGCCCGGCGTGCCAGAACAATGCCCCGGGTCCCCGCGAGGGGCCCGGGGCGTGTGCTGCTGCTGGCGCGAGACGGCACCGGCGGTCCCGGCCAGGCACTCCTCGTTATCCGAACTGGCCGGGCTGGTAGTCGCCGGCGGGCTGCTGGACGATGACGTTCACGCGGTTGTAGGCGTTGATGAGGGCGATGAGGAACACCAGGGCGGCGAGCTGGCCCTCGTCGTAGTGCTTGGCGGCATTCGCCCATGCCCCGTCGGTGACACCGCCGGCCGCGTCGGCGATGCGGGTCCCCTGCTCCGCCAGCTCCAGGGCGGCGCGCTCGGCGTCCGTGAACACCGTGGCCTCCCGCCAGGCCGCCACCAGGTGGAGGCGCTGCGCGGTCTCCCCGGCGTGCGTGGCGTCCTTGGTGTGCATGTCGGTGCAGAAACCGCAGCCGTTGATCTGGCTGGCGCGGATCTTCACCAGTTCCTGCGTCGCGGCCGGCAGCGCCGAGTCCGACACGACCTTGCCCGCCGAGTTGATGTGCTTCAGGACCTTGGCTGTGTCCGGGTTGCCGAAGAGGTTCAAGCGAGCATCCATGATGAGCTCCTCTGCCGTGGCTGGTGGTTACACACGTCCGACGGAACAACTCGGCGAGATGTGACACGGAGGAATGTGACGTGCGTCTCCCCTGTAGCGGGACCGGTTCGGCGGCCTTGGCCGCGGCACATCCATCGCCGGCCGGGACTCTCACCGCACCAGACTCCGGGACTCTCACCGCGCCAGACTTCGGGACGCTTACCGCGCCATACTCAGCGACAACGCGAACCGTCCCGCCGTATCCGTCCACCAGTGGGTCAGCTCCAGCCGTGCGGCGGCCAGTTCCGCACGGACGCCGTCCTTGCGGAACTTCGCCGAGATCTCCGTGCGCAGCTCCTCGTCCTGCTCGAAGTCGACCGCCAGATCCAGCGCGGGGACCTTCACGGAGAGCGGTTGCAGAGCGCGCAGGCGCATCTCGATCCACTCCTTGTCGCGGTCCCACAGGGCGACGTGAGCGAAGGCGGCCGGGTCGAAGTCGGCGCCCAGTTCCCGGTTGACGACGGCCAGGACGTTCTTGTTGAACGCCGCCGTCACCCCGGCCGCGTCGTCGTACGCAGCCACGAGAACGGACTCGTCCTTGACCAGGTCCGTGCCCAGCAGCAGTGCGTCGCCGGGCGCCAGCAGCGAGCGTACGGAGGCGAGGAACTCGGCGCGTTCGGCGGGCAGCAGATTGCCGATGGTGCCGCCGAGGAACGCGACGAGCCGCGGTCCGGGCGTGTCCGGCAGCGTGAGGCCGCGCGTGAAGTCGGCGATCATGGCATGGACGTTCAGCTCCGGCCGCTCGGCGAGGAGCGCCTGCCCGGCCTGCTTGAGAGCGCTCTCGCTGACGTCCACCGGTACGTACGTGTGCAGGTCCGGGAGCTCGTCGAGCAGATGGCGCGTCTTGTCGGACGAGCCGGAGCCGAGCTCGACGAGTGTGCGGGCCGCGGTGGCCTCGGCGATCTCCGCGGACCGGGTGAGCAGGATCTCGCGCTCGGCGCGCGTCGGGTAGTACTCCGGGAGCTCGGTGATCTCCTCGAACAGTTCGCTGCCGCGCGCGTCGTAGAACCACTTGGGCGGCAGCGTCTTCGGGGTGCGGGTGAGGCCGTACAGGACGTCGGCGCGCAGGGCCGCGTCCGTGGCGTCCTCGGGCAGGGTGCGGGTGAGTTGGAACGGGCTCACGCGGTCGGCTCCTCGGTCTTCGGGGGTTCGTGAAGATCGGTCCCTGGGGGTACTTGGTGATGCTCTTGCGGGTACTCCGGCTCCTGCGGCTCCTTCAGCGGCGTCAGCAGGACGTCGGTGCGGCTCGCGACGAGCAGCGTCCGGTCGGGCACCTCGCGCCAGTACGGGTCGTCGTCGTACGGCTCGGAGGCCACGAGGGTGCGCCCGCCCGCGGCGAGATACCAGAGCGTGTCGCCCCAGGCGGTCGCGGCGATCGCCTCGCCGTTGGTCAGCAGGAGGTTGAGGCGCGAGCCGGGCGCGGCGGCCGCCACCTCGAGGACCGTCTCGGCCAGCGCCTGGCCCGCCTCGTCACCGTTCCGCAGCCGGTGCAGGACCAGTGCCCACACCAGCGCGGAGTCGTTGCGGGCCTCCAGCGCGAGCAGTTCGGCGGGCGGCAGTTCCCCGGCGAGTACGGCGAGGGAGCGCGGCCAGCCGGTCACCGCGCCGTTGTGGCTGAACAGCCACGGGCCCGCGGCGAACGGCGCTGCCGCGGCCTCCGCGTCGGCGCTCGCCACGGTCGCGTCCCGTACCGCCGCGAGCAGCGCCCCCGTGCGTACGACCCGCGCGAGGTCCGCGAACGACAGGTCGGCCCAGACCGGCCCGGCCCGGCGGTACCGGGCGGGCACCGGATCGTCCTCCGCGTACCAGCCGATCCCGAACCCGTCGGCGTTCACGGTGCCGTACCGCTGCCGGCGTGGCGCCCACGACTGGCGGTACAGCCCGTGCGGCGGCGCCACAACGAGGTCGCCGAACGGCACGGGCGGCCCCAGGTAGGCCAGATGCCGGCACATCAGGCACCTCCCGACGGGCCGTTCGCGGCGCCTTCCGCGCGGCCGTCCACCCGGCCGTCCACCCGGCCGTCCACCCGGCCGTCCACCCGGTCGTCCACCCGGCCGCCCACCAGGTCGTCCGCGACCCCGTCCGCGGGCGTGACGTCCCGGGCGGTGCGGAAGCCCGAGAAGATCTGCCGCCGGATTGGATAGTCCCAGTTGCGGAACGTGCCGCGGCAGGCCACCGCGTCGACGGCGAACGAACCGCCGCGCAGCACCTTGTACTCGGACCCGAAGAACACCTCCGAGTACTCCCGGTACGGGAACACCGCGAACCCCGGATAGGGCAGGAAGTCGCTCGCTGTCCACTCCCACACATCGCCGATCAACTGCCGTACGCCGAGCGGGGACTCACCGAGCGCGTAGCTGCCCGCGGGGGCAGGACGCAGATGGCGCTGGCCCAGGTTGGCGCGGTCCGGCGTCGGATCGGCGTCGCCCCACGGGTAGCGCATGGAACGTCCGGACACGGGGTCGTGACGGGCGGCCTTCTCCCACTCGGCCTCGGTGGGCAGCCGCCGCCCCGACCATCGCGCGTACGCGTCGGCCTCGTACCAGCCGACGTGCAGCACGGGCTCGTCCGGATGTACGGCCTCCGTCACCCCGAAGCGCCGCCGCAGCCACTGCCCGCCCTCGCGCCGCCAGAACAGGGGAGCGTTGATCCCGTGAGTGCGGATGTGCGCCCATCCCTCGGGCGTCCACCAGCGGGGGTCGTCGTAGCCGCCGTCCTCGATGAAGGCCTGGTACGCGGCGTTCGTCACGGGAGTCGTGTCGATGAAGAACGGCGGGACGAGCCGGACATGACCGGGACGCTCGTTGTCCAGCGCCCACGGCTCGGTAGAGGTGCCCATGGTGAACGGGCCACCGGGGACGAGGACTTCAGCCGGACCGGTGTACGGCGATGACAGGGGCTCCGGGTCGGGCGCCGACAGCACGGCTGGCCCCTTGCGCAGCTGATGCGTGATCAGCATCGTCTCGTCGTGCTGCTGCTCGTGCTGCGCGATCATCCCGAACGCGAAGCCCGCATCGGTCAGTGCGGAACCCTCGAAGGGCGTGCGCTCGAGGACGTCCAGCGCCCGGCCGCGCACATCCGCCGCATAGCGACGGGCCTCGGCGGGCGGCAGCAGCGGCAGCGAGGGCCGCTCCGCGCGCGAGTGCTCGAACGCGTCGTACAGCGGGTCGATCTCGGGCCGCATCGCCTCCTGCCCGGCGACGGCCCGCAGCAGCCACTGCTCCTCCTGGTTGCCGATATGGGCGAGATCCCACACCAGCGGGGACATCAGCGGTGAGTGCTGCGCGGTCAGATCGGGGTCCTCGACGCACCCGGTGAGCAGCGTGGTGCGCTCGCGTGCGGTGAGCAGCGCGGAGACGGCGCGCTTCCGCAGCGCCTCGGGATCCTGGTCGTGGGTTGCGACGGTCTCGGTCATGGGCGGGCGTCCTTCCCGTGCACGTGACAGCGGTCGAGCAGGTCGGGCAGGTCGGGCAGGTCGAGCAGATCGTCGGCGGGGCAGCGGCCCCGGGCGACGTAGCGGTCGGTGAAGGCGGCCACGGCGTCCCGTACGGCCTCGTCGGCACCGAGGCGGGGCAGCGCCTCCTGGGCGGCGGCGAAGCAGGTGACGGCGGCCTCGTGCAGCTCTGGGTCGTGGAGGGCCTGCCGCGCGGCGCTCAGCCACAGCTCGTTGCGCGGCGCGGGCCCTGGGCCCGCCCGTTCGGCCAGTGGTTTGACGGTGCGGTACGCGGTCTCGGCCGCCTCGGGATCGTCGAACAGCGCGGTCGTCACGGCGAGCGGAACGATCCAGCCGTCGTCGCCGGGCTGGGCGTCGATCATGCGCAGTTCCAGATGACCGCGCGGCCGTACCGGCGGGAACAGCGTCGTCAGGTGGTAGTCGACGTCCTCGCGGGTCGGCGGGCGCGGCTTGCCCGAGCGCGTCCACGCCCGCAGGCTCAGGCCCTTCGGCACGGTCCACGGCCCGTCGTCCGCCCGAATGCACATCACGGGCGCGTCCAGCACATGTCTGGTCCACGCGGTCCGCGGATCCCCGTCCAGCGGCGGGGCCGCCGACCGCCCGGGTTCGATGTCGGCCCACAGTACCTGCCGGGTCGACCGCCACCCGGTCAGACGTCCCTCGCTCAGCGGCGAGTTGGCGAACGCGGCTACCAGCACGGGCCCCAGCAGATGCGCCAGCCGCCAGCGTCGGCCGTGGCCGAGCGGGCCCGGCTCCTCGTACCCGGCGTCCAGGCAGACCTGCACGGATGCCGAGGAGCACATCATGTGGCGGCCCGCAGTCCCCGCACGGTCGAGATACTTCTCCATCGCGTCGTAGCGGGGCTCGTGCAGCAGCCGGGACGGCGGGCACCACGGGTCGGTGCCGAGCCCGGTGAGGGCCAGACCGAGGGGGCCGAGTGCCGTCCGCACCGCCGACAGATCGGCCGACACGGCGGTGACGCACTCCATCAGGGACGCGGCGGGCAGCGAGCTGAGCTCCAGCTGACCGCCGGGTTCGACCGTGAGTGGGGAGTGCAGGGGCAGGGCCCGCAGTACGGCGTAGGCCGCTTCGAGGCGGGCGGGTGATACAGGCTGCCGTGGCGTGTAGCCACCGGCATTGTCGAAGCCATGGACGTCGTGGACGAGCCACTCCAGTTCGACACCGATGGAACGAGGCGGGCCGGTCTTGAAACAGATGCCGTGGACCAGCGCCTCCACCTCGGCCTCGGTGACCATCGGGGCGACCCCCGTACAGTCTCCCTCGGACATGCCGGGATCCTCCTGATCTTCAGGTCGGCCTGGTTCCCCGGTCGGGAACCATGCAGCCGCTCCGGCCATGGGTGGGCCGGAACGGCAGCGCTCGTCCTACCCAAATCCCCCTGAGCGGATCGCACAAGAGTGCCCCCAGAGTCGGATTGGTACGGAGAAAGTCTGTTGCGCGAGGGGTCATGAGGCGCTCACGATGCGTTCATGAAGAAGTCGGGGGACACGGGGGACCGGGCGTGAGTGCCCGGCTGCGCGGAATCGCACAGCACACCGAGGAGATCGTCGCGGCCGGTTCGTACATCGGACCGGCGGGCCGCGAGGTGTCGATCGCCGCAGCGGTGGCGGCCGCCCGGGACGGCACACGGATATACGGGCCGGGTCCGGTACCGATGGACCCTGCCGTTGTGACGGTCACCGCTCCCACCACGGTAATCGAGGTCACAGGGGAGAGCAGCCTGGAGGCGGCGCGACGGCTCACGACCTGCGGAGACGGGCCGGTCGCCGTGCTGAACTTCGCCTCCGCCCGCAATCCCGGCGGCGGCTATCTCAACGGCGCGCAGGCCCAGGAGGAGGCGCTGTGCAGGGCGTCTGCGCTGCACGCGTGTCTGCTGCGGGCCCGGGCGTTCTACGACCACCACCGCGCCGACCGCGACCCCTTCTACAGCGACCGTGTCGTCCACTCGCCGGGCGTCCCCGTCTTCCGCGACGACCGCGGGCAGCTGCTGGACGCGGCATACCGCGTGGGCTTTCTGACATCGCCCGCGCCGAACGCCGGGGTCGTTCTGCGGCGGGCCCCGGAGCGGGCCGCCGAGATACCGCGCGCTCTGGCCGGACGCGCGGAAAGGGTGCTCGAGACCGCCGTGGCGTGCGGCTACCGGCGGCTGGTGCTCGGCGCTTGGGGGTGCGGCGTGTTCCGGAACGACCCGGTACAGGTGGCCGGGGCGTTCCGTGCGCTCCTGGACGGGGGAGAAGGCGGCCGGTTCGCGGGGTACTTCGAGCACGTCGTGTTCGCCGTACTGGACCGCACACGGGGCACGGCCACCCGTGCCGCCTTCGAGCGGGCCTTCTCGTGCGGCGGGCCGGTGCGGCGGCCGTAACGCGTCCGCAGCGCCCGTCGTACGGAGGGAGCTCGCCCGAGGGACCCGGTCGTACGGAGAGGCCTCGCCCGTGGGGAGCCGGTCGTACGGAGAGGCCTCGCCCGTGGGGAGCCGGTCGTACGGAAGAGGTCAGCGCCAGCCGTAACGCTCCCGCAGCCGGTGCACCACCAGATTGAAACGCATCCGGTCCAGCGCGCAGGCCTCGCGCCGCATCCCGTGCTCGTGCACCCGCAGCACCCGGTCGATGTTCACCCACGAGTCGCGGCCCTCGCGGTCCCACGGCCCCCTGCCGATCGGCACCCACTCCCGGTCGTGGTCGTGGCGCTTGCTCGACAGTTGTACGGCGAGCAGCGTGCCGGCCGCCTCACGGGCTACGACCAGGACGGGGCGGTCCTTGCCGCGTCCGTCGTTCTCCTCGAACGGCACCCAGGTCCACACGATCTCACCGGGATCCGGGTCGCCGTCGTGGGCGGGCGAGTACTCGGTGCGCACCCGGCCCACCCGGCGCGGCTCGGCCTCGGTCGTCGCGGTCGGGCCGGTGCGGCCCGGGGTGTCGTCGATGCGCGGGTCTGCGGTGGAGTCAGTCACGCGGGTCACGTTAGAACCTGACCCGTTGGGCACGAAGACCGGGTCCTCGGGGCCGCGGTGCGCGAGGTCCGTGGTGCGGGAGGTCCCGGTGCGGGAGGTCCGCGGTGCGGGAGGTCCGCGGTGCGCGAGGTCCGCGGTGTACGACGACAGGGTCGGCGCACTCGTCGTACGCCGGCCCCGCTGCCTGATGTCAACTCCTCATCTGTCCGCGGGCCTTACTTCCCCTCGGACGGGGTGACACTTCCGGTATCCGCCTGCGGGAATGTTTCTCCGGGGCCTTGCCCGCGTGATGCTGCCGCTGCCGCGCCGGTCCAGCATCGGATCCGGAGCCCGGCTCGGCATCGGATCCGGAATCGGGCTCGGCGTCGGCGGCGCAAGCCCGGCTTGGGGCTTGGCGCGTAAGGCCGCCCGTGGCATGGGGCTCAAGTCCGCCCGTGGCATGGGGCTCAAGTCCGCCCGTGGCATGGGGCTCGAGTCCGCCTTCGGTATGGGGCTCAAGTCCGGCTTCGGGCATGGAAAGATGCCTCGCGTCATGGTGCAGATACCTGAGCAGTCCGTACCACAGCAGCCATTCGGCGCTACGCCGGATGACGACGTGGAATCGCCCGATTCCGCACCGAGCCCGGCCCGGCACCACGCCGTGCAGGCTCCCCCCTCGTCACGCCCCCAGGCCGAGTCGCGCCACGCCGGGGGGCCGCCCACGCCACCCCCGACCATGCGGCCGCCCGCGCCGCCTCCGTCCGCGCCCGGCTCCGCACATGCCCAGCCAGCCGCCCCGCGCAGCGCCCACGGCTCCGGAACCGCCCAGCGGTCGGCCCCACGTGTCACGGACGGCCCGGGCACCGCGCAGCGGTCCGCTCCCCGTCGGGTCGTGCAGCGGGCCGTCCCGACGAGTGCCGATGTGGCGCGGCTTGCCGGGGTCTCACGGGCCACCGTGTCGTACGTACTGAACAACACCAGCTCCGTGCGGATCAGTGAGCCCACCCGGCGACGGGTCCACGAGGCGGCCAGGGAGCTCGGCTACGTGCCGCATGCGGCGGCCCGCAGTCTGCGGGCCGGGCACACCCGCATGGTGCTGTTGCCGGCCCCGGAGGTGGCCGTCGGCCCTCTGTACAGCGGGCTCTTCCACGAACTCCACTGGGCGCTGAGCCGTCTCGACTACACCGTCGTGCAGTTCGGCAGCGCCGGGCAGAGCGGCGACCAGGCCGCCCGGGCCTGGGCGGAGCTGCGGCCGGCCGCCGTGCTGATGTTCAGCACGTTCAGCGCGCGCCTCGGGCCCCTGGGCGTCGACGTCCTGAAGCGCTCCGGCGTGCGGGCCGTCATCACTCTGGCCCAGGAGCCCACCGAGGGTGCCCACGCGGTCCTCATGGACCAGCGCACGGTCGGCCGCTGTGCGGGCGAGCACCTCCTGGCACGCGGCCGGCGCCGCATCGGGGTCGTCGTTCCTGAGGAGCCGGGCCTGGAGGCCTATTCGCTGCCCCGTCTGGAAGGCGTACGCCGTGCCGCACAGGGCACGGGCGCGGAGATCACCGAGTTGCCCCTCGCCTACGACGAGGCGTCGGCCGCCCGGCTCGCAGGGCGTTGGCGGCGCCTCGCCCTCGATGGCGTGTTCGCGTACAACGACGAGTACGCAATGCTGCTGATGCGTGCCCTGCAGGACGAGGGGATCGGCGTGCCCGACGACACGGCAGTGATGGGTGCCGACGACCTCATGCTCGGCAGGCTGCTGCGTCCCCGGCTGAGCACCGTACGGATCGAGCTGCCCTCCGGAAGGGAGCTGGCGGAGATCGTCGACCGCGCCGTCCGCGACCCCGGCGCGCCGCCCGAGGTCCACAAGGTGCTCGACGTGACCGCGGTGCACCGCGAGTCGGCGTGACCGCCGTGCACATAGAGTCGGCGTGAACCGCCGCGCAGCGCGAGTCGGCGTGACCGCCGTGCACATAGAGTCGGCATGAACCGCCGCGCAGCGCGACTCGACGTGAGCGTGCACCCAGGTGCCACGACGCGGCCGGAGGCCGTGGTGCGCGGCACGTACGTGCATCATCGTCCGGTTCGCCGGAACTCCTCGACTGTTACCGCGAATTACGCCGGCGGAGAGTGTGGCAGGCGACACGCTTTTCGAACGGGATGACTAACATGTTGCATGCTCAACCAGGGGGGATGCCTGAGAGCACCGCGTATGTTTCGCGCGCCCGCGGCGTATCGCGGCATCCCGCCTCGCAACCGCCGAACCGGCCCCGAGCCACACGGGACTTCCGATGTGCGAACGGGCTTCCCCTCGACGACCTGTGACCGATCGGAGAGCCGTCATGGCCCTGCTCGACCCGAACACCTGGCAGTCCCGGCCTCTGTCGGGAGGTGAGTACGCCGTCACCGAGCCCGCCACAGGCGACACCCTGGCCTCCGTCACGCTCGCCTCCGCCGAGGACGTCACGGCGGCCGCGGTCAGCGCACGTGCGGCCCAGACCGCCTGGGCCCGCACCCCGCACTTCCAGCGCGCCGCGGTGCTGCGCCGCGCCGGCGACCTGTTCGCCGCGCACGCCGACGAACTGCGCGAGTGGATCGTGCGCGAGTCCGGCTCCATCCCGGGCAAGGCCGACTTCGAACTGCACGTGGCCGCCCAGGAGTGCTACGAGGCCGCCGCCCTGGCCTCGCGCCCGACGGGTCAGGTGCTGCCGACCGAGGCGCCCCGGCTGTCGTACACGCGCCGTGTCCCGGTGGGCGTGGTCGGCGTCATCTCTCCGTTCAACGCGCCGCTGATCCTGTCCATCCGCTCGGTCGCCCCGGCCCTCGCGCTCGGCAACGCCGTCGTGCTCAAGCCGGATCCGCGGACCGCCGTGTGCGGTGGCCTGGCGCTCGCTGCCGTCTTCGCCGAGGCAGGGCTGCCCGAGGATCTGCTGCACGTCCTGCCCGGCGGTCCCGAGGCGGGTCAGGCGCTCGTCGCCGACCCGAACGTGCCGGTCATCTCCTTCACCGGCTCCACCGCCGCGGGCCGCGCGGTAGGCGAGGCCGCGGGACGCCACCTCAAGCGCGTGCACCTGGAGCTGGGCGGCAACTCGGCGCTCGTCGTCCTCGAGGACGCCGACATCGACGCGGTGATCTCCACCGCCGCCTGGGGCTCCTTCTTCCACCAGGGCCAGATCTGCATGACGACGGGCCGCCACCTCGTGCACGCCTCGCTGTACGAGGAGTACGTGGAGCGGCTCGCCGCCAAGGCCGACTCACTCGCCGTCGGCGACCCCCACCGCGAGCAGGTCCACCTCGGCCCGATCATCGACCAGGGCCAGCTCGCCAAGATCCACGGCCTGGTGGAGGCCAGCACGGCGCGCGGAGCCAAGCTCGCCGCGGGCGGCACGCACCAGGAGCTCTTCTACCGGCCCACCGTCCTCGCCGGAGTCGAGGACCAGACGCCCGCATACGCGGAGGAGGTCTTCGGCCCGGTCGCGCCGGTGCGGTCCTTCACGACGGCCGACGAGGCGGCGGCGCTCGCCTCCGCGACCCCGTACGGCCTGTCGCTCGGCATCGTCACCCGCGACACCGCGCGCGGTCTCGACCTCGCCGAGCGCATCCCGACCGGCATCGCCCACATCAACGACCAGACCGTCAACGACGAGGCGGTGGCGCCCTTCGGCGGCATCGCGGCCTCCGGCACCGGCGCCCGCTTCGGCGGCGAGGCCAACCTGGAGGCCTTCACCGACGTGCGCTGGACGACGGTGCGCGGGGATGTGGCGGGCTATCCGTTCTGACGGCGCGGCTTGTTCCGGCGTAGCTGCCACCTGCCGTTGTGGCGTCGACCGGCGCCACAACGGCAGGTGACTCGGGCGCTCAGCCCTGCTGCTCCTGCTGCTCCGCCTCGGCGATCGACTCGCGGACCGCGTCCATGTCCAGGCGGCGGGCCTGCCCGATGACGTCGTCCAGCGCGGCCTCGGGCAGCGCCCCGGGCTGGGCGAACACCGCGACCTGGTCCCGGACGATCATGAGGGTCGGGATGGACTGGATACCGAAGGCCGCGGCCAGCTCCGGCTGGGCCTCCGTGTCGACCTTGCCGAAGACCAGGTCGGGATTGCCCTCAGCGGCCTTCTCGTAGACCGGGGCGAACTGCCGGCACGGCCCGCACCAGGACGCCCAGAAGTCGATCAGCACGAAGTCGTTGTCCGTGACCATCTGGTCGAAGTTGTCCTTCGTCAGCTCCACGGTGCTGCTGCTCATGGGTTGTTCCCTCTTCCTGGTGGGGGTTCGTGGCTGGTGGGGGGTTCGTGGCTCGGTGGGGTTCGTGGCCGGCGGCTTCCCGGTCGGGGGGAGCCGCTGTCGACTACCGGGCGTATACGGCTGTCCACAACCGCGCGCGTAGATGGCGTATTCCGCGTGTTCCGCGCACGTACCCATGTGGCCAGGCGGCACACCTGGCACCAGACTGGCCCGTATGACGGAAGCCATCGCGTATGACGTCGTAGTGCTGGGTGCGGGGCCGACGGGGGAAAACGTCGCGGACCGAACGCGCGCGGCGGGGCTCAGCACCGCGGTCGTGGAGAGCGAGCTCGTCGGCGGCGAGTGCTCGTTCTGGGCGTGCATGCCCAGCAAGGCCCTGCTGCGGCCGGTCATCGCCCGCGCGGACGCCCGGCGCACGCCGGGGCTGCGGGGGGCCGTGCAGGGCCCGCTCGACACACCGGCCGTTCTCGCGCACCGGGACGAGGAGACCGCCCACTGGAAGGACGACGGGCAGGTCGCCTGGCTGGACGGCATCGGAGCGCAGCTCTACCGCGGCCGCGGCCGTCTCGACGGCCCTCGCCGCGTCGCCGTCACCGCCCCCGACGGCACGGAGCAGCTGCTCACCGCCCGGCACGCCGTGGCGGTCTGCACCGGCAGCCGCGCGGTCCTCCCGGACCTGCCCGGCCTGGACAAGGTGCGCCCCTGGACGAGCCGCGAAGCCACGAGCGCGGACCATGTGCCGGGCCGGCTCGTGGTGGTCGGTGGGGGAGTCGTCGGCGTCGAGATGGCCACGGCCTGGCAGGCGCTCGGCTCCCAGGTCACGGTGCTCGTACGCGGCGGGGGGCTGCTGCCTCGTATGGAGCCCTTCGCCGGTGAGCTCGTCGCCGGGGCGCTCAAAGAGGCCGGTGCGGACGTACGGACCGGCACGTCCGTGACCGCGGTGACCCGGGACGGGTCCACGATCACGGTCGAGGTGTCCGGGGGCGACCGCATCGAGGCCGACGAGATACTCTTCGCCACCGGTCGCGCCCCGCGCACCGACGACCTGGGCCTGGAGACCGTCGGCCTGGAGCCCGGGTCGTGGCTGACCGTCGACGACAGCTGCCGCGTCGAGGGCAGCTCCTGGCTGTACGGGGTCGGGGACGTCAACCACCGCGCGCTGCTGACCCACCAGGGCAAGTACCAGGCGCGGATCGCGGGCGCGGCGATCGCCGCTCGGGCGCAGGGCGTGCCGCTGCTCGAGACGGACCGCTGGGGCGCGCACGTGGCCACCGCCGACCACGCCGCCGTCCCGCAGGTCGTCTTCACCGACCCGGAAGCGGCCGCGGTCGGCCTCAGCCTCGCCGAGGCGGAACGCGCCGGCCACCGCGTACGCGCGGTCGACCAGGACATCGCCGCCGTGGCGGGCGCCGGCCTCTACGTCGACGGCTACCGGGGCCGCGCCCGCATCGTCGTCGACCTCGATCGCGAGGTACTGCTCGGCGCCACGTTCGTGGGCCCGGGCGTCGGCGAACTCGTGCACTCGGCGACCATCGCGGTCGCCGGCGAGGTCCCGATCGACCGCCTGTGGCACGCGGTCCCGTCGTATCCGACGATCAGCGAGGTGTGGCTGCGGCTGCTGGAGGCTTACCGGGACGCGTAGCCGCCCGTTTCCATGCTGTCCCCATGGCGCAGGAGCATTTCAAGGACGGGACCCTGTCGGGCGAGAGCGAGGACGCGGACGCCGGCGAACCGGCCCGTGGACGTTCTCCTTTTGTTGCCGTCTACTCGGGCCTCCTGTTCCGGCTACTCCGGCGCGAAGTCTCCCGACAGCGCCGCGGCCATCCGCAGATGCGGCGCCGCATCGGCGTCGCGACCCTGTCGCTCCAGCGTCCGGCCCAGCATCAGCCGCGCGTAGGTCTCGACCGGATCGCGCTCCAGGACCGCCCGCAGCTCCGTCTCCGCGCGGCGCAGTTGGGCCGAGTGGTAGTACGCGCGGGCCAGCAGCAGTCGCGGGGCGACCTGCTCCGGGACCTCGGCGACCAGGCCGTCGAGAACCCGAGCGGCAGCCGCGAACTCCTTGGCGTCGAAGAACATCCGCGCACGCTCCCAGCGCTCCGCGGCCGTCCCGTGCCCGTAATACTCCGTGTACTCCACGTTCTCCATGTCGGCTTTCGACCTCCTCGACCGTCCGAAACCACTGCTGACCGTTGAAAATTCCACCGTCGGGGCGAACTGACGCGGGGCGCCCGGCGGGTCTAGGTTGGCGCCATGAGCAATCTCGACCGCGAGGCGGTTCCCGCCCTCTGCGGTGGCCGAGGATTCGTCGTCGCCGAGCCGGTGCGCGAACTCCTCAGCCCCCGGCGGGTCAAGCTCGGCGAGTCCACCGAGGTACGCCGTCTGCTGCCCAACCTGGGCCGCCGCATGGTCGGCGCCTGGGCCTTCGTCGATCACTACGGCCCCGACGACATCGCCGACGAACCGGGCATGCAGGTGCCGCCGCATCCGCACATGGGCCTGCAGACGGTCAGCTGGCTGCACGACGGTGAGGTGCTGCACCGCGACTCGACCGGCAGCCTCCAGACGATCCGCCCGCGCGAACTAGGCCTGATGACCTCCGGTCGGGCGATCAGCCACTCCGAGGAGAGCCCCGGGCGGCATCCACGGTTCCTGCACGGCGCGCAACTGTGGGTGGCCCTCCCCGACACCCACCGGCACATCAACCCGCGGTTCGAGTACCACCCGGACCTCCCCACCGTCACGGCCCCGGGCCTCACCGCCACGCTCATCCTCGGCTCCCTCGACGGCGCCACCTCACCGGGCTCGACCTACACCCCGATCGTCGGCGCCGACCTCGCCCTCACAAGCGGCACCGACGTACGCCTCCCGCTGGAGCCCGACTTCGAGTACGCGGTGCTGTCCATGTCCGGCGAGGCACACGTGGACGGCGTCCCCGTCCTGCCCGGCTCGATGCTCTACCTCGGCTGCGGCCGCGGTGAACTGCCGCTGCACGCCGAGTCGGACGCCGGTCTGATGCTGCTCGGCGGCGAGCCGTTCGAGGAGGAGCTCATCATGTGGTGGAACTTCATCGGGCGTACGCAGGAGGAGATCGAACAGGCCCGCTCGGACTGGATGACGGGCAGCCGCTTCGGCGAGGTGAAGGGGTACGACGGCGGCCGGCTGCCCGCTCCCGAACTCCCGCCGGTGCCGCTGAAACCGCGCGGAAGGGTGCGCTGACCTGGGGGAATATAGGTGAGTGGTTCCTCGGGGCGGACGTCCCCTACGGGCCGCGTGCCTCGCGTTTGCCCGCCGGGTGGGGCGTGGCGCCACGCCCTCTATCGGTCTCGGCGGGACCATCTTCGATTCCGGGCACGGCGTGATCCACGACCTCGGCGGGCGCCCCCTCGCGCGCCGGAGGGCAGGCCCTGCCGAAGCTCCCATCCGTCGACGCCCGGAGCCTCAGATCCGGCGATCATGAAGCGGACGAGTGAGAAGCACGGCCGTTGATCTTCCGGGTACCGGTCGTTGAAGTTCTGCACTCGAAGGAGCTCCAGGCCGTTGCTGGCGCAGTGCTCCCGTATCTACTTCAGGGCGGCGTTGGCCGCGTGCTCCGTGGCCACCCCCGTCGTGGACGCTTCGGATGTACTGGTCTACCAGGTCCTCGGTAGAGACCGCGCAGCCATCACCGACCTGGTGGCTACGGTCCTCGGCGGACTGGAGAGAGCACGCGGCGGCTCGCAGCCGCTTCTGGACACCCTCACCGCCTACTTCGCCAGCGGTTGCCTGAACACCACCACCGCACGCCGCCTGGGACTGAGCGTACGGGCGGTCGCCTACCGGCTTAACCGCGTCCGGCGGCGCACCGGCCATGACCCCACCGACGCCGACCAGCGATACATCCTGCAGACCGCCGCTCTCGGCGCACGCCTCCTGGGCTGGCCGTCTCGTCCGCTCCAACCCACAGACTGACCCTGCGCCGCGCTCAGTGGGGTCCGATCTTGCTGAGGGCCCGTCAGCTTGCTGACGGACGTGGGTCGCCGCCGGAATCGGTGCGGATCAGGGTCCCGCGCCCGCGCCGGTACTTCTTCGGCGGCTGGGCCAGCGCCAGCCGGGCGGCTTCGACGTGGTCGGTTGGCGGTGTTGCTGCCCGCGTTGCCCGGCCGCAGCAGGCCGGCGACCGGCTCACCGGTACCCTCGCGGCCGTGCTGACCTTGTTCTCTGCAGATTTTCTCGTCGGACCGGCGAACGCGGCGGCCGGGGCCGTGTACGAGTCCAGGGGCTGGGACAGGATGGACCGCCCGCGGGTGGCCAACCCGAGTTGGAGGCGTGGAACAGACGGGCGGTGCGCTGAGCCTGCACGGCAGGACCAACGACGCTTGCGGCGACGGCGCTTGCGTCCAGTACCGGTCGTGGCCACCGTCGACCGCGTCCGGGGACCGCCCGCGGGCGAGGCGCGGTGGTTTCATCGGAGGGGGTGCCGACGCGAGCGCCGGGTCGTTCGCACGGCGATGAAGGCCACGTCGGCCACGACGAGCACGATCCCGATGATCAAGAGATAGAAAAGGCCCTCCGCCAGTGCGCCGATGACTCCCAGGACGACGGCCACGAGCAGCAGGAACAGGAAGATCGCCATGCGAAGAACACTTCCTCTGGCGCGAGGCTCGGGTGGTCAACGGCGGGCGAGTTTTCGTTCGCCGCCTGCGCCCGGCTGGTAGGCCATGTCGTAGTGCTTGAAGATCGCTTCTTCCTGCTCGGCGGGCAGGATGTCGTCCGTGCCGATTGACGGGACTTTCTTCACCAGTCCCTTGGAGTACGCGACCTTGACGTAGTCCGGTCCCAGAATCGCCTCGTCGAGGGGGACGAAGATCAGACGCTGGCGGGTGGGCAGGCCGGTGCGGACGGTGGCCATGGCCGGTTCGTCGGTGGTCGTGTCCACGTAGATCGCTTCCAGCGCGCCGATCTTGTGTCCCTTCCGGTCGACGACGTCGTGGTTGCGCCACTCGCGGATGTCGGCTGAATGGATCATGCCTTGCTCCCTGTGGGCGCGGCGATGGTGGCACAACGGCCCCGGCGTATACACACCGGGGCCGCCCTTCCAGGTCGTTGCACGTGAGAGTGCGCCGACCCACTTCTCATGGTATGCCCAAGGCGCTTTTCCGGCATTAGTGACGTTTTTATGCCATACGGCCCATCGGGGCCCGCCAACGGCCCCGATGTCGCGTCAGCCTCGATCCTCCTCTTCGGCCTCCATGAGCCGGATTCCCTGGTGCGTCAGCGTGACCATCGCGGGTGTGTTTCCTCGTGACCAGTCGACTGTGATGAGCCCCTCGCCCATCAGGTATGCGCAGGCGGCGGCCAGATCCTGCTCCGGGACCTGGAGGTCGTCGCGTAGCTTCGCTCCGGTGACGCCAAGGAGACGATTGCCTTCCGTGGCCTCGTACAGAGCCTTCATGATCGCATCGCGGAAGTGCTTCCGTTCGTGCAGTGTTGCCATGATTGCCGCCCACTCGTGCCGGGCATCGACTCGGAGCCCATGGGGACCGGGGTGGCGACGCCCGCCGCCCCGTTGAGGGGTATCGCTTCAGACTTCGTCCGTCTGAGTGCGATCCTCGCCGGAGGATTGACTGGTGACGAGCCAGGACTGCGCCGGCCCTGCAACACGCGCGGTGTCCACGGTGAGGTGGAGGCGGGTTCCGCCTTCACCGGTTGCGGGGTAGCTGCGCTGTTCGGTGGAGGCGAAGCAACGACGCAGAACCTCTGCGACTTGGCGGGCGGCCTCGGGTGACGCGGCGACGATGCGCACGTCGGCGCGCCAAGCCGGGGGCAGTTCCGTCGGCTTCATGGTGACCTCGCTCATCCGGGACGACGTGTTCGGTGGGTGTGACACCGTCGCGCCACACCCACCGCCCCACCAGAGGAAAGTCGGCGTCACCTGCGGCCCCCGATCGCCGTGCTCGCGGTGGGTGGTGACGACGGGCGATCCGGCAGGCCCTGCCGGCCGTCGGCTCTTCCGGCTCTGTCGGCCGATTCCCGGTATGGCTCGCTGTAGTGGAATGCTGCGATCCGTTCGTCGTGCCGGCCATTGAGCAGATGGATCAGCAGCATTCCTATGAGGATCATCGCAGTGATCGCGGCCAGGGTGATGACGGTCTCCACGTCCTCACATCCCTCGGGCGGTGTTCAGGAGTCCGACAGGGTTCCGGCCGCCGAGGCGGCGCCGCCATCGGTCTCCCACTCCTCTTCCCCGCTCAGCGCCTCCCTCGCGTCACGGGTTGTGTCCTCGCTCGCCATCAGACTGCTGGCGGTGAGGAGGGCCCCAGGGGTCGCTGCGGCCGACATCAGCCGGGCGGCGGCAGCCTCTCCCGTCTCCGGCGGGACCACCAGGAGGTCCCAGCGGCCCGAGTTGTAGGAGAGGAGGATCAATTTGTTCGGGTCCTGCTCGTCGGCGAACCAGCCCACGTGCACCGTGTGCCCGGTCACTGGCACCTTGCGTGGGATCACAGGCCAGTGTGCCGGGTTGACTGTGACGCGAGTGATCCGGCCCCAGCGCGCGTCCAGTACGTCCGTGAGGGCACGGAGTTCATGGGAGAGATCGCGTGAGCGAGGCCACCAGGCACCGTCGAGGAGACCTGGAACCGACCCCGCCGGGGTGAGGGACAAGCGGACCGGCTGCGACGGCAGGCACTCATTGATGATCGTACGTTCGATGGTCGCGGTCATGACGCGGACCTGTCCCCAGGCTCGTCTCCGACGTCCCGGTGTTGTTGCTCGCCGAGAACGACACCGGTATTGAAGCCGGTGCACGAAGTACTCCCGGTGCCTTCACTCTACTCCGGTCGACGGTCCACGGATGTGCGCATGACCAGGCGTTTTCCTGGGGACCCACGGGTTCCCGTTCCCGGGCTGAGCCCCCACGGCAGCTCCTGCAGTGGTGGACATCGCGGTCAGGGTATGGAACGTGAACGACGAGGGGGACGACTGGAGCGCACAGCTTGGCCGGACGGTGCGCCGCCGCCGATCGACGCGGGGGCCGGCGCGCTGGCGCAGCCACCAGACCTGTTCGGCATACCGGAGAGCTTCACCACCGGCACCGTGGCAGCACCAGCGAGCAGGCCCGCTCGGACTGGATGACGGGCAGCCGCTTCGGCGAGGTGAAGGGGTACGACGGCGGCCGGCTGCCTGCTCCCGAACTGCCGCCTGTGGCGCTGAAACCACGGGGGAAGGGTGCGCTGAACTGCGGTGATGGGCCCGGGGCGCATCGCCGTCAATTCCCCCTGCCCGGCCGTCCGCCGGAGCCCCGTCGCTTCATCGGCCCGTGTGGGATGCCGATCATGGTGGGGTAATATGCCGCCACGAACTCACCGATCACGAGTGCAAGTTACTCGCTCCGCTGATACCGCGGGCCTTGACGGGACGGCCGCGCAACGGGGACCGGCAGGTCATCAACGGCATGTTCTGCAAGATCCGTACCGGGATTTCCTAGCGTGACCTTCCGGAACCCTACGGGCGTGGAAGACGGTGTACACCCGCTTCCGCCGCTGCGCGCTCGACGGTCGTCTTCGCCCGTGCACTGCAGCAGGCCTGAGGAGCGCCCAAAGGACATCGACGAGGTAGACGTTCGGCCATGATCAAGACGCAGACGGTTGCCGAGGAGCCAGCGTGAGACACACCGTCGGAATGGCCGTACCCCTGGCGGCTCTGGCGCTGCTGACCGCGTGCGGGGGTTCCGCGGGAGGCACCCACCCCTGCACCCTGACGGACGCGCCCGCCGGGATCCAGGTCGATGTCCACCCGGACCTGGAGAAGAGGATGGCCGACGCGACCCTTACGGCCTGCTGGGACGGCACATGCCGGAAGCGCCCACTGCGGGGGACCTGGTCGGAAGAACCGGCGACCCCGGGGAACCCCGTGATAACCACGGAATCCGCTACCGCCACAGAAACCCCGGCAGCGCGAACCCGCCCAAACCCCGCGCCCTATCTCTGGCCTGGCTTCGCGGTCGTGCGTGACCTCCCAAGAAAGCCGATACACGTCACGCTGGTGTTCAAGAACCAGCGGGGCGCCACCGTGCTCGACCGACAGATCACCATCACCCCGCAGCTCACCTATCCCAACGGCCGCAACTGCTCGCCAGGCGGGCACCAGGCGCGCCTGAAGGTCACGGCGGAGGGCTCGCTGATCCCACGCTGACCGTGCGCTCCACAACGGATTGGGGCTGGAGGAGGAGATCACGTTCGGCTCGGCCGTATCCAGCCCGCTTGAGGAGCCTGTCTCTCGTCACCTGACCTTCACCCTGGCCGGAGCTGTCCCCGCTCCAGGTCGGCCGTGAGCGTGGCCCGGAAGAGTGTTGGGGTGCAGCCCTCCCCGTTGGGCTGGAACCTGCGCAACTCGACATCCGTGCGCTCGTCGAAAAGGACGCGCTTGCCGTCGTCTCGCGAGGTGACGGTGAACCGCACGGGCACTGTCACCTCGCCGATGTCCTCGTCGAGCACCACGTCCGTAAGAGGTGCCGGATCGTCACTGTTCGCCACGGTCCTGCTCTCGCAGACCTCCTGTACGCAGAGCCGGGCGACGAGCGAGCCCGAGTCCGTGTCCGACCCCCCTGTCACCGAGTCGGCGAAGTCAGCCGGCTCCCAGCCCACGGCGACCCCTGACTCTCCGCTGATCTCGGTGCACGCCTGCCCTCCGCCGATGCCCGCGCAGCCGATGGCCAGCAGACCGGGAAGGGCCAGAAGCAACAGCCGTTGTCTCTTCGCGTTGCGCTTCATGTTTTCCCCCAGAACGTCGCACGTACGACGAGTCGCCGGTGAAAATGTTCCCGCCTTAGGGAACATCGGTACAGCCCATCGTCCGACCTGGATCGCCCTGGGTAACCACCGGGGGCCTTCCGCAGCCGCCGCACGTCATGATGGGTCGGTGGACTTCGTCTGACTGCGTTGGAGGGGCGTGCCCGGCGGCCGTTGCCGTCAGGGCTGGGCGCGCCGAGCGACGATCCCGGGGGCAGATCGAGGTGGGCACGTACCTTCGGCGTAGCGGGCGCCGAAGCCGCCGTGGGGCAGGATCTCGTCGATGGCGGCCGGGTCGGCCTCGGTCAGGGCGACATCGGCGGCGCCGGCGTTCTCCTCAATGCGCTTCGGGCTGCGGGTGCCGGGGATGGGCACGACGTGCTCGCCACGGGTGAGCAACCAGGCCAGGGCCAGCTGGGAGACGGTGATGCCCTTGGACGCGGCCAGGTCGCTGAGCCGGTTGACGGCCTCGACGTTCTTCTCGAAGTTGCCGGGCTGCATGGCGGCGGAAAGGACTTCCGGTAGCTGGGCTGGTACGGGGAGGCAAGGTACCCGCCGGCTCAGACCACCAATGGCGCCAGCCGCCGTGCGCATTCCCGCAGTTGGTCGACCAGGGCACTCTGCTCCCCGGGCCGGGCGACGGCGCCGATCCGATCGGGCGTGCCGCAGACCGCGAGCCCGGCCGCCAGGCGGCCCGTGGTCTCGCTGTGGACGGGTACGGCCAGGCAGGCATGGAGCGGATCGAGCTCACACTGTTGCATGGCGACGCCGTCGGTTCGGACGCGGACGAGTTCGGCAGCGAGGGCTTCGGGCGTGGTGATGGTGTGCCCTGTCAACGCGGCAAGGTGGGACGGCATGGTGTGTGCGTCTGCGAGGAGGAGTTTGCCGAGAGCCGAGGCGTGTGGGTGGCGTGTCAGGAAGGCGGCGTCCGTGGGCGGGTGATCCGGATCCGGATCGGTGAAGTCGATGCGGCCGTCGGCGTATCCGGCCAGATGAACCCCGAACCGTAGCTGGTCACGCAGCCGGGAGACCGCGGCATGCGCGGCAGCCGGCACGGCGGGGACCGGGCGGGGCCCGGTCAGTTCGGCGACCCTGCGCCCTAGGGCGAAGCCGCGGAGATCGGGCATCCGCACCAGGTATTCCTCCTCGACCAGCAGATTGAGGAGCCGGTACGTTGTCGCGGGCGCCAGTCCCAGGGCTGCGGAGATCTCTTTGGCGGTGACGCCCGGCGCGGCTGCCGCCACATGCCGCAGCACGGCCAGTGCGCTGCGTATGGCCCGTGGCTGGCGCCCGCTGAGGGCGACCGTGTCACCGCTCACCGCGCCCGCCGGGCTGGTGGTCCGCTCTGCTGGTGCGCGATATCGACCGGCAGGTGCAGGAGGGTGGCACTCGCACTGTGCAGGACGTCGGCCGCGCTCGTCTCGTCGTACACCCCGATCCTCCCGATACGCTCCGGGTCGCGTCGGCGGGCGATCACGAACCAGACCGTTCCCGCACCCATCAGCAGCGTGAAGAGGCCGGGCACAAGCGCATTGCCGGCGGACAGGTTGAGCCGGGCGTGAGCGGCGAGGACGAGCAGCAGGGACGGGACGCACACCGCTGCCGTGGCCACGGCCCCGCGGGTCAGCTCGCCGATGCGGTGCAGAAAGACGGGTGCCGCCAGGCACACCAGGGCGTATGCGGTGAGGAACCCGTAGGTGCACAGGCTCAGCAACAGGCTGAAGACCGTGCGCAGTTCGAGTCCCGCGGCGAGCAGACCGAGCGGGACCAGTACCAGGAAGGGCAGCACCAGGCGGACCGCGATGTGTGGCGTGCCGTGGGTGGGGTGCGTGCTGCCCAGTCGGCGGGGTGTCATGCGTTCGCGGCCCATGGAGAACAGCAGACGCACCAGAGCAGTACCGGAGGCGACTGCGCAGGCGAAGAAGGAGATGGCGATACCGAGGTCGAGCAGGACGGGCAGCCGCACGGCGGGATGGCGACCTGGGTCGTCGAGCGGGGACAGGACGCCGTCACCACCCGTTGGCAGCACCTGGGTATAGGTCGCCAGCAGATACAGGGCGGCGGAGCATACGACGGTCCAGCGCACGGCCCGTCCCACGACGAGGAACGGGCGGCGTGCCTCCGCCCCCAGCACGGTGGCGCTTTCGAACCCGATGAAAGCTCCGAACGCGGGCAGCGCCCCCGCGGCGACCGACGCGAGCGCCCCGGGATTCGCCTCGGGCGGCGCCAGTTGTCGCATATCGGGATGTGGCCCCTGGCGTACGAGGAGCACGGCGAAGAACGCCAGGGCCAGCACGATGGACGCGACCTCCAGGCAGAGAGCGAGGCCGGCGGACAGCCGCACGCCCCGCACGAGGAAGTACGCGGTGAGGGCGCCCGCAGCCGACAGCGTCAGCACGACCGGCAGGCCGGGCAGTTCGGGCGGCCAGGCCGTCAGACCCAGCCGGGCGCAGAGCAGCCCTGCATACAGTCCGGTGCCGGTCAGTGCCCCCATCACCAGCACGCCGTAGCCGATCAGCAGGGCGCATCCGCAGGCGAAGGCCGCGGCCGGACCCAGCCCCTTTGCGGTGAAGCTGTACAGGGCGCCGGGCGCGGCCATCCGGATCGAGAAGGTGCGTACGCAGGCGGAGACCAGCAGTGCGAGCAGTGCGGCGAGCGCCACTGACCACAGTGCCGAGGTGCCCGCTTGTACGGTGACCAGGGCGGGGGTGGTGGCCATCGCGGCTGCAGGGGCAACGGCCGAGACGGACTGGGCCAGCACCGGCAGCGGCCCGAGTGAGCGCCTGTCGAGGCCCGCGACGGGAGAGCTGCCGCGCAGCGCCTGGGCTGAAGAGGCTTGTGCCGACGTGCTGGTGGCGCTCATCGCAGTCCTCCTGAGTCTCGTCCGACCCTGATCACTCGGACAAGACCTGGTGCCGGTGGTGCCGTGCGGCACGGTAGGGGCGGCACGTTTCCGCCAGATGATCACCAGGTCACACGGGAGTGTTCGCGAACGGGAAAGCTCGCAGCCGACGTTCCCGTTCGGCGTGCCGCTGACAGTGACTCCGGTGTGACGGACCGGCAACCCCAGGCGTTGAGACTGCCGCGCAGGCCAACTGCCGCCGATCATCTGGAGGCCACCGTGAGCAGTACGGCGAGTTCACCGCCCGAATCCGTGACCGGGCCCGGAGAGGGTGCCGCAACGCGCCCGGGTCTGCGCGGCTCCCTCGGCACCACTTCGATCGTCCTGATGGTCCTGGCGGCCGCCGCCCCGCTGACCGTCGTGGGCGGAGCCGTCCCCCTGGGCATCGCCTTGGGCAACGGCCCTGCGTATCCGGCCGCTTTCGCCGTCTGCTGCGTGGTGCTGCTGCTCTTCGCAGTCGGCTTCTGCGCGATGGCGCGACACGTGGGTCAAGCCGGAGCGTTCTACGCATACGTCGACAAGGGTCTCGGCCCACGCGCCGGACTCGGCTCCGCGTTCCTCGCGCTGGTCACCTACACCGCGATTCAGGTGTCGGTGTACGGGTACATCGGTGTCGCCCTCGACGGCCTCATCCAGTCCTACGGCGGGCCGCACATCCCGTGGTGGGCATGGACCGGCACCATGATCGCCCTGGTCGGCGTGCTCGGCTACCGGCACGTCGACCTCAGCGGCAAGGTGCTCGGTGCACTGCTGATCGGCGAGGTCGGCATCGTCCTCGCGCTGGACGCGGCCGTGGTCGGCACCGGCGGCGACCACGGTCTGTCCACCGCGCTGCTCACGCCCTCGCAGCTCACCTCCGGATCGCCGGGCCTCGCGGTCACCTTCGCCATCGCCGCGTTCATCGGTTTCGAGGCCACGGCCGTCTTCCGCAGCGAGGCCCGCGACCCCGACCGGACCATTCCCCGGGCCACGTATCTGGCCCTCGCGCTCGTGGGCGGTTTCTACACCCTTTCCAGTTGGGCCCTGGTGTCCGCCTGGGGCGATGAGCAGGCGGTGGCTGCCGCCGGCCGCGACCCCGAGGGCATGCTGATGGCGACCGTGAGCCGCTACCTCGGGCCGTTCGCCGAACACCTCGCACAGGCGCTATTCGTGACGAGCCTCTTCGCGTGTGTGCTCTCCTTCCACCACGTCATCGCCCGCTATCTGCACTCGCTCGCCGAGCGCGAGGCCCTGCCCGCACAGCTCGGCCGCGCCCACCCGCGCCACCACTCGCCGTACGCGGCGTCCGTGGTGCAGACGGCGAGTGCCGCCGCGCTGATCGCCGTGTTCACGCTCGCCGGGATGGATCCCATCACCCAGATCTTCACGTGGATGGCGGGTGTGGCCACCGCGGGCGTCGATGTCCTGATGCTGCTCACGTGTGTCGCGGTGCTGGTGTTCTTCCGCCGCACGGGCAGCGACACCCGGGCGTGGCACACCCGGTGGGCGCCTGCCCTCGGCGGCGTCGGGCTGGCCGTACTGCTGACCCTCACGGTCCTCAACTTCCCGCTGCTGATCGGCGGTTCCACCGTCCTGGCCGCGGCGCTGCTCGGTGTGCCGGCCGCGTCCTTCGTCGTCGGTGTCGTACGAGAACGCCGACGCCGTGGCGATGCGGTCGCCGTGGCCGCCTGAAAGCGCAGGCCCTCCCCTTCCTCTTTCCCTTTGTCCCTGACCACCTGCACCTCCCGAGATCCAGGAGTACACACATGACCGTGACCGACGGCGCCTTCCCTGAGGCTGCTGCAGCGGGCCTCACCGTGCCCCCGCCCGCGCACCCCCTCGCCATGCTCACCGCCGACGAGATACGCGCCGCCCGCGCCGTCCTGGACGCGGCCGGGCACCTCGGCGATGACGTACGTTTCGTCTCCATGGTCCCTGAGGAGCCGGCCAAGGCCGAGCTGCTCGCCTTCTCCCCTGGCGGCCTTGTGGACCGGCGGCTGCGGATTCTGCTTCTTGACCGGGCGAACGGCGCCTCGTACGACACGATCGTCTCCGTCACGCGCGGCGCGGTGGACCACTTCGAAAAGATCGACACCGCGGTGTCCGGCCAACTTCCGATCCTGGACGAGGAGTTCGAGACCGTTCAGGAGATTCTCGACGCCGACGACACCTGGCGCAGGTCGCTGGCCCGCCGGGGGCTCGACGTCTCGACCGTACAGGCGGTCCCGCTCTCCGCCGGCCACTACGGCTATGAGGGCGAGGCAGGCCGCCGTATCGTCCGCAGCTTCGGATTCCATCAGGACCACGAGCAGGACCACCCCTGGGCCCACCCGGTCGACGGCCTGGTGGCATACGTCGACCTGACGGCACGTACCGTCGTGCAGGTCATCGACGACGAGCTGGTCCCTGTGCCCGAGGAGCCCGGCAACTTCCAGGACCCCGCGTACACCGGACCGGCCCGCACCACCCTCAAGCCCATCGAGATCACACAGCCCGAGGGCGTCAGCTTCACCGTCGAGGACGGGGTCGTCCGCTGGGAGAACTGGACTCTGCGGCTCGGTTTCAACGTCCGTGAAGGCCTGACGCTCCACCAGATCAGCTTCTTCGACCGCGAGAAGGGCCGCGAACGGTCGGTCGTGCACCGTGCCTCGATCGCGGAAATGGTCGTCCCGTACGCCGATCCGTCCCCGGTGCGGTTCTGGCAGAACTACTTCGACCAGGGCGAATACCTCTTCGGCCGCTACACCAATTCCCTGGAGCTCGGCTGCGACTGCCTCGGTGAGATCCACTACACGGACGTCGTCGTCGCCGACGAGCACGGCGAGCCGCGGACCATCCGGAACGCGATCTGCATGCACGAGGAGGACTACGGCGTGCTGTGGAAGCACTCCGACCTCTTCGCGGGCTCGAACGAGACCCGCCGCCAGCGCCGCCTGGTGATCTCGTTCTTCACCACCGTCGGCAACTACGACTACGGCTTCTACTGGTACCTCTACCTGGACGGCACCATCGAGTGCGAGTCCAAGGCCACCGGGGTCGTCTTCACCTCCGGGTACCCTGAGCAGGGACGGGAGTTCGCGACCGAGATCGCCCCCGGCCTGGGCGCACCCTTCCACCAGCACCTCTTCTCCGCCCGGCTGGACATGGCCGTCGACGGGCAGTTCAACGCCGTCGACGAGATCGATGCCGTACGCGTGCCCGTGAGCGACAAGAATCCGCACGGCAACGCCTTCGGACGGCAGGTCACCCGCCTGCGCAGCGAGCAGGAGGCGCAGCGGCAGGCCGACGGCAGCCGGGGCAGGGTCTGGCACGTGGTCAACCCTGAGGTGACGAACCGGCTCGGGCAGCCCGTCGGTTACGCCCTCGTTCCCGAGGGACTGCCGACACTGCTCGCCGACGACTCGGCGTCCGTCACCTCCCGGGCGGCCTTCGCCACCCGCCACCTGTGGGTCACCCGCCACGCAGACGACGAGCGCTACCCGGCGGGCGACCTGGTCAACCAGCACCCCGGCGGCGCGGGACTGCCCGCATGGACGGCCGCCGACCGGAGCATCGACGGCGAGGACATCGTGCTGTGGCACACCTTCGGCCTCACCCACTTCCCGCGTCCCGAGGACTGGCCGGTCATGCCGGTCGACTACGCGGGCTTCGCCCTCAAGCCGGTCGGCTTCTTCGACCGCAACCCCACTCTCGACGTGCCGCGCAGCAGCAACAGCGGGCACTGCCACGGGGACGGGCAGGAGTCGACGTGCCTCTGACGCACGCAGCGGTGCTCGGGGCGGCGATGCATGGGGGAGCGGGTCACAGTTCGACGGTCCACGGATCGGTCGTGGGGCACGTATCAGCGCTGCACACCGTGCTGATGGCGGTCATGGCCCTACTGGGTGCGGTCTGTGCCCTGGCCGCACTGTGGTCCGGGCGGCGCGGCGACACCGCCCGGTGCTGGCTGCCCCATCTTGCAATGGGGACGGTCATGGCCGCTGCATGCCTGCCGAGCGCGGGTGCCGTCGTGCCTTGGGCGGGCGCGGCGGCGCTGGCCGCGGTGGCGGTGTGGTCGGCCCGGCTGGCCACCCGCCCGGCCACCGTCGGCTGGTACACCTGCGCCGACCTGATGGCGTGCGCCGTGCTGCTCGCCCTGACCGCCTGGGCAGCATCCGCGCCCGCCGGCCCCACAGGCCACGCCACCCCGCCCGGCGCCGCCGTAGCGGCCACGGTCGCTGTCACGCTGGCCTGGGCGGGCACACGCGCGGCGCTTTTCGCGGGGACCCTGCCGCCTCCGTCCCGTACGACAGACCGGGACCCATGGGGGGCACGCCTCGTCCGGCTGGGCGGACCTGTCATGGTGCCGCTGATGGGCGTGATGGTGCTGACGGCCTGAACCGCCGGACGCCCAGGGCCGGTGCGCCCGTGTCGACTGTCCTTGGTACTCAAGAGCCGGCCTGCTTCCACGGTGGTCCCGTCGAGCATGGACCGCTACGCTGCCGGGGTAAGCGATCGCTTAGGCCTGCGTCGCTGAGCAAGCCGGCGGCAGGAACAGAGAGGCAGGGGACACGTGCCGGTCGTAGACGCGTGGATGCAGCATCCCACGCTCCGTCACTCCAACCACGAGATGTTCGATTCGCTGCGCCGCTGGACCGGGCAGGGGCTTCTCGAGGAGGCGCTGCCGATCAAGGCCACATTGGCCGCGATGGCCGCGGCCGATGTGGAGATCGGCCTCTCCGCGGCCTGGTACGGGCCGCAAGGGCCGCTGATCACCAACGACGAGGTGGCGGAGTTCGTCGCCCAGTCCGACGGGCGGCTGCGCGGGGTTGCCGGCGTGGACCTCACCACACCGGTCCAGGCCGTACGGGAACTGCGCCGTGCGGTGCAGGAACTCGGTTTCGTGGCCCTCAGGATCGTTCCATGGCTGTGGCAGCTGCCGCCCACCGACCGGCTGTACTACCCGCTGTACGCCGCCTGCGTCGATCTCGGCATCCCCTTCTGCACGCAGGTCGGACACACCGGCCCTCTGCGCCCTTCCGAGACGGGCCGTCCCATTCCCTACATCGATCAGGTCGCGCTCGACTTCCCTGAACTGACGATCATCTGCGGGCACATCGGCTACCCGTGGACGACGGAAATGATCGCGGTGGCGGACAAGCACGCCAACGTCTACATCGACACCAGTGCCTACGCCGCTCACCGTTACCCCCGCGAGCTCGTCGACTATCTGCGGGGCAGGGGAAGGCGGAAGGTACTGTTCGGCACCAACTACCCGATGATCACGCCCGCCCAGGCCTTGGAACACCTCGACGACCTGGGCCTGGACGACGAGACGCTCGAGCTGTTCCTGCACGGAAACGCGCGACGGATCTTCGACCTCTGACGGCCGCTGTATCAGCTGCACGCACCAGAGCTGTGAGCACGCCGGGCCCATTGCCGGTCCCCGCCGAGCAGCGATATGCGGCCTTTCATCTCCGAACCGCCACCGTGCGCTGCCGCCGCAGAGCACATGGCTGAAGAGGCGCACGTCCGAATTGATGATGCCCCATTGACCAACCGGCTGCCCGGGCGACTCAGGCGGTGCGTTCACTGACAGAAGCCAAAGCGGGATGGCAAGGTTCAGGAGCCGCGGCCGCTACAGGTCTGCTCGGCGTGGAGGCTTTGCGTCACGGCGCGAAAGGGGATCCGGACGATGGCAACTGGCACTGTGAAGTGGTTCAACGCCGACAAGGGCTTCGGCTTCATCCAGCAGGACGACGGCGGGCCTGACGTGTTCGTCCACTTCTCCGCCATCCAGACCACTGGTTTCAAGGAACTGCACGAGGGCGACAAAGTCGAGTACGAGGTCACCCAGGGGCCCAAAGGACCCCAGGCGGAACAGGTTCACCGCATGTAGAGCACCTTTCGGTGCACCGTCCCACCAACTTCAAGATCGCCGCGGCGGCCGTGGCGGCGCGACGTAGGACCCCTTTGCATGATCATGCGAATCCATGCATAATCTTCCTATGTCCAAGGTCCTCACCTCCCTCCCCGCCGGCGAGCGCGTCGGCATCGCCTTCTCGGGCGGCCTCGACACCTCGGTCGCGGTCGCGTGGATGCGCGACAAGGGCGCCGTCCCGTGCACCTACACCGCCGACATCGGCCAGTACGACGAGCCCGACATCGCCTCGGTGCCCGGCCGTGCGAAGACCTACGGTGCCGAGATCGCGCGCCTGGTCGACTGCCGCGCGGCGCTGGTCGAGGAGGGACTCGTGGCGGCTGGGGTGGGTGTGCTCGTGG
>NZ_JACEHE010000070.1 GCF_013778455.1 Streptomyces himalayensis subsp. himalayensis
TGGCCAGCCCTCTGTTGCTGAATATCGCTCTGCACGGAATGGAACAAGCCGCCGGAGTCCGATACCGCAAGCTCGGCACTAATGCCGCCGAGTCGGTTGAAGGCTCTCCGGCGTTGATCAGGTACGCTGACGATCTTGTCGCGCTGTGTCACAGCTATGACGAAGCCGAACAGGTCAAGGCGAAGCTCGCCGAGTGGCTGAGGCCCAGAGGGCTGGCGTTCAACGAAGACAAGACACGAATTGTCCACGCTGACTCCGGTTTCGATTTTCTGGGATTCAACGTCCGCCGCTACGACGGCAAGCTGCTGATCAAACCGAGTCCGGCGGCTTTGAGACGAATCCGGGAACGGCTCCGCACCGAGATGAAGGCCCTGCGAGGAGCCAACGTCAGTGCGGTGCTGCACAAGATCGACCCGATCGTGCGCGGCTGGTCGGCCTACTACCGGACGGTGGTCTCCAGCAAGGCGTTCACTGCGCTGGACGACTACATGTGGAAGCTCACTTACAAGTGGGCCAAGCACGGCCACCAGAACAAATCGAGGAACTGGATTGTCAACCGGTACTTCGGTCAGTTCAACAAGTCCAGCAGGAACCAATGGGTGTTCGGAGACCGGGAGACCGGTGCCCACCTACGGAAATTCTCCTGGACGAAGATCGTCCGACACCAGATGGTCCCCGGCACCTCGTCTCCGGACGACCCAACCCTGGCGGACTACTGGGCCAAACGGCGGCGAAAGGGGATGCCCACGCCTCTGGACGCGTTCGGACTGCGGCTATTGACGCTGCAAAACGGTCGCTGCCAGCTATGCCTGGGACTCCTGCTGCACGCCGACCACCAACCACAGAGCCCCGCCGAGTGGGAACAGTGGATGGTGGTGATCCGACGGGCAGTGACGAAGCAACACATCGTCCTCGTCCCAGGTCAAGGCGAGTCGGACGCAGTCCTTCGTCTCGTGCACACCTCCTGTCGACGTCGGCGCAACGCCGACACCTCAGCGGGTCTGGCTTCTCTGCGTGCCCGCGAGCCTTCGGGGCTTGCTTGAGCCGGATGCGGTTGACGCTGCACGTCCGGTTCTTAGGGGGCGGGGACGCAGTAATGCGTCCCCGCTACCCGACAGAAGTCCGTGCATGGCGAAGAGGGCCATTAAGTCAGCAGTACGGATACCGGAATGCCGAAAGGTCGTTGGTGAATACCGACGAGCTGGAATACGTCTTGCCCAAGGCGGAACGCCGGGTACTGGAAATCGGATGATACCGAGTGACACCGACGGCAGCGCGCCTGCAGCCAGCAGGTAGCCAAGAGCTGCGCGACCATCGCGTGGAGCTGGACGGTCGGATCAGGGGCCGCCCGCAGCCGGGTCAGGGGCCGGCGCGATGGACGCTGACGGCGTAGCCGCCGCCGTCGTAGGCGTCAGCGTCCCAGGTGGCGAAGCGGTCGACGAGGGCGAGGCCGGCCGCGGCGCAGTACGCATCGTACTCCGGCAGTGTGATGCCGGGCGGCACGGGCAGGTGGGCGGCATCCAGGCCGAAGCCCGCGACCAGCAGGCCGCCCGGACGCAGGGCCGCGGCCAGACGCTTGACCACCGTTGCCTCGGTCCCGGGGGCGAGCAGCGGGAGGACGTTGCCGGCGGCGACCACGAGGTCGAAGTCCGCGTCGATACCGATCTGGGCCGGATCGAACTCGGCGAGATCGGTCCGGTACCACGGCAACTCCGGCGCCTGGGCCCGCGCCACGTCCAGCATCGAGGCGTCGAGGTCGATCCCGACGCAGTCGTAGCCGAGCTCGGCCAGCCGGATCGCGACCCGTCCGGTCCCGCATCCGGCGTCCAGGACCCGCGCCCCGGCGGGCACCAGGGCCGCGCAGAACCGCGCCTCGCCGTGCACATCCTTTCCGCTGCGGGCCAGCGCCGCGAAGCGCGCGGCGTACTCGTCTCCGGACGTCCCACCGGTCAGTTTTTGCCAACGGCTCATGAGAATCGACTATAGGCGGGCCGGCCCTCCTCCACCGTGGTCGAGCGGGGCAGTCGCCGGCCTCGTCGTGGCGGTGAGCCGATAGCCGTCGAGCTCGTCGAGAAGGTCGAGTTTGCCGCTGCGGCCGGTCCGCCGGACGGTGGCGGCCGGCTCCTTGAGGTAGTGGGCGGGGTGGTTGCAGATCTGCTTGAGAGCGGTGAGGACTTTGAGGACGAGTCCGTGCCGCCGGATGCCGTGGGCGGCACGGATCGCCGCCATCGATGCACGCACCTATGCCTGGTAGAGCGCGGTCTGTTCGCGGCTGAGTCCGGCCCGCTGGTCGGTCTCGCTCAGGTCGGTGGCCTGGACGGTCCGGGCGGCCGTCAGTGCCTGGACGCCGGTCAGTTCGCGCGGGGTGCGGCGCAGCCGGCGGGCGAGGCGGTCGTCGAGCAGGACCCAGCCGTCGCGCGGCCGCACCAGCGGCCGGTGGGCGGCGGTCAGCCGCTCGACCTCGTCGGCGGTGAGGCTGCGGTCCGCGGTGGCGATCTCCCAGCGAAGGCGCAGAGCCGCTCGGCGGAGAGGAAACCGAAGCCGCCGTCGGTGTCGTCACCGTCCACCGCTGGAGCGGCCCGGCATCGAGGACGGCCTGCGCCGTCAGGTCGCCCACCAGATCGCGCGGCAGGTGCACGCCCATCCCCGCCTCGCGCAGCTCTCCGGCGACGGCCCCCATTGTCGAGGGCGAGGGCGCGTGTGCGGCTGTGCGCGACGGCTTCTACCGCCATCACGACGGCGAACGCCTCGGCGGAGGGAAGTACGTCCACTTCAACGCTGTCACGGGCTGACCTCGGCGCCGGTCGTCACCAGAGGGGGAACCGCAGTGAACGCACCTACGTCGTCCGCCATCTGGTCGACCGGCGAGACCGTCGACGGTCGGTACCGGGTGATCGGCGAGCTCGGCCGGGGCGGGATGGGCGTCGTCGTGCACCGGGTCCGGCATCTTGCCTGGGGCATCGACATGGCGGTGAAGAGCTCGCGTCCTGGGCCCGACGATGCCGAAGTGCAGGCGGCGCTGCGGGTCGCGGTCTCGGGGAGCGTGGCCGATGCCCGCCGCACCGAGACCCACGCACTGAGCGAGCCGTACGACGTGCCGGGCGCACCGGTGCGGCTTCTCGCCCGGCACGAGGTGGGCGGCTACTTCCCGGTCCAGTTCACTCCCGACGGGCGCCTCGCGATGAGCGGTCACTGGGACGGTGTGCTCCGGCTGTGGGACACGGCGACCGGCGAGCTGCGGCGGACGCTCAAGGGACACCGCAGGCAGGTGCAGGGCGTCGATCTCACCCCTGACGGGTCGTACGCGCTGTCCACGAGCCGCGACGGCACGGTCCGGTTCTGGGATCTGACCACCGGCCGGTGTGCCCGCGTCATGCGGGCGGGCGCCGATACCACGCGGCATCCGATCAGGTTGAGCGCCGACGGACACGTCGGCGTGTGGGTCGGCGAGGACGGGCGCATCCAGGTATGGGCCCCAGGGACCGGAACCTGCCGCTGGTTGCTCGGGACGCCGCTGTGGGCCGTGCTGGACGGCTCGCTGTACGAGGTGAGCGCCGACGGGCGCCACGTGCTCACTGCCGAGGAGGGCGGGGCGCGGCTGTGGAGGCTGGCCGATGGCCGGTCCCGTGCGCTGACCGCCGGCTCGCCGGCGCATTCGATGTGCTTCAGTCCGGACGGACGCCATGCCGCGGTCGGTGGTAGGGACCGGGTGATCCGGCTGTGGGATGTGGTGGACGGCCGGCAGCTGTGCACCTTGACCGGGCACACCGGGGCGCCCAACCACCTGGCGCTGAGCAACAGCGGACGCCTACTGCTCTCCGGATCGATCGCGGACAACACCGTCCGGGTCTGGGAGCTGGACAGTGGCCGGTGTCTGCGGACCTTCACCGTCCCCAGCGGAGTGCGTCACGTCGGGTTCCCGGACGCCGACGACCGGTTCGGCTTCTCCGTCGATCAGCAGCTCAGCCCGCCCATGCGCCGTTGGCGGCTGCCCGACGCCGGGTACGCCGCCGAGCCACAGGTGACCAAGCCGCGCGAGTACGCCGAGGTCAGCCGGCTCGGCGGCATGGCCGAAGAGCTGCTCGCCGAAGCACGTCAGGCGATGTCGAACGGGCAACACCGGTCCGCCTTGGACCGGTTGACAAGCGCACGGGCGATACCCGGATACGAGCGCGCGCCACAAGTCCTGGCCGCCTGGCACGAACTGGGCCGCTCGGCCCGCCACGTGGAACTGCCCGCGGCCTGGTCGCGGCCACTGGACGCCGGCCACCTCTCCTACGGCGCCATCACCGCGATCGGTATTGCCGCCGGTGCCCGGCTCGCCGTCAGCGGCCAGGGCGACGGCACCATCCGGATCTGGGATCTGGACCGCGGCGTGTGCACGCACGTCCTCGACGACCACCGGGGCAGGGTGGGTGAGGTGGCGTTGAGCGACGACGGCCGGCACGTCCTGTGCTACGGCACCAATCCGCTCGCGATCACCCGAAGGCGGCTGGCAGGCGGCGAGCGCCGTCAGCTGACTCCGGACCGGGACATGACGCGGACTGTCATGTTCACGGGCGACGGCAGGCATGCCTTGTTCGGCAGCGGAGACGGCGTCATCCGTCAGTGGGATCTGGACGACGACCGCTGCGTCGCGACCACCGGGCCCGGCGGCCCGGTCAACATGATCTCCACGTCCGCCGACGGACGGCTCGCGGCTGTCGGCGACACCCGAGGTGTGGTCCGTCTGTGGGACCTCAGTGCCGGAGCGTGCCTGCGGACCTGGACGGGACCCGGACACCCGATCCTGTCGGCGTGCCTCAGCGCCGATGGCCGGCTGGCCATGTCCACGTGCATGGACGATGAGCGGATCCGGTTGTGGGACGCCGGGAGCGAGCGATGCCTGCGCGAGTTCGAGGGGCACGAGGGCTGGCTCTCCACCGTGCGGTTCACTCCCGACGCCCGGTTCGCGTTCTCGGCAGGCCACGACAGGACCATACGGATGTGGGAGGTCGCGAGCGGACGCTGCCTGCACGTCCTGGAGGGACACCAGGAGCGCATCAGACACCTCGAGCTCACCGCCGACCTGCGCAATCTGGTGTCGGCGGGCGACGACGGCATCCGGCTCTGGCAACTCGACTGGGAGCTGACGGCCGACTGAGCCCGAGCAGGCCGTCGGCGCCATGACATCGTGGTGCCGGTCGCCGGGAGGGGGATGCTGATGGCGAGCCTGCCGCTGTGGCACGTGTACGAACCTGGAGTCCGGCCGCTGTCTGCGGCAGCTCGCCCGCAACGAGTCGCAGGTGACGGCGGTCGCGCTCACGGGCCGGGCGGCAGCGGTGGAGGCGGCCCATCCCCTCGTCGGGCTCGGGTCGTTGTGCCGCAGCGACCTCGACGAGGTGCTGCAGCGCCGAAAGTTCTCCCCCGCCTCACGCGAGGCGGCTGCCGCCGACGCCGCGCTGGTGCGCGAGCGCTTCGACAATGCAGGCCCACCGAACTGGGAGCATGACCATCTCGACCGGATCGGGCAAGCGGCGGTCAACAACAATTGACGCCGACGACGGCGACTGGGAGCGGTGGGAGCAATTGGGAGCGAAGAGGGCTCCCAGATTGCTCCCAAACACGCGTTTGGGGCACTCCGAAGAGTGCCCCTAAACCGCGGGAACATCCGACATCACAGTCGGGACGACAGGATTTGAACCTGCGACCCCTTGACCCCCAGCGATGCGGACATTTTTGGTTTGGAGACTTGTGGAGTCGTTCCGCGCCCGAGGGCGCAGTCATAGCCCGCTGCAGGATGCTGAGTGTCTTTCGCTCCGGCGATGATTCATCCGACGCACTTGGTGGCGGTAACGCGCTTTGCGCGACCCCAAGGAGCGAGGCGAGGGCAGCGGCTCGTGCGCGAAGACGTCCAGCGCCTTCCCCCGATGTGTTCGCTGTCCCGGGGCCGCCACTCACGCTGCCGCTGGTGTTCCCATATACCGGGGAACTCCTTCGCGCGGGCCAGGATCAGACCGCGTACGCACTCCGCAATCGGCTGGTCGTGGACGCCTCATGAGTTGGTCAGCACCACCCGGGGCTTGTCGGCCAGGGAGGAAAGAGGAGGGAGTCGACTCCGGTGGCGGCCACATGAACCCAGCCGAGTGCCCGCGACACCTCGTCGGGCCAGGCGGCGACCTCCGCGGTGACGGTGTGCCATCAGAACAGGGCGTCCGCGCCGGGCACAAGGAGCGGCGGTCCTGCTCGGTCGAGTGGACGGTGTTCGGGAGCCGTTCGATGCGCGCAGCGTTCGGCGGCAGGATGCCGCGGTGCAGGACGAGGAGCCGGTCAGCCACGGTGGCCCACCACTGGGAATGGCGAGGCACTTGTACTCCAGGAACTCGTCGGCGCCGAGGCGTCCGCCCTCGCGGCCGAGCCCGACTGCTTGACGCCGGCGAAGGGCGCGGCGGGGTTGGAGACCAGGCCAGCGTTGATCCGACCATGCCGGTCTCCAGGCGCTCCCGCCACCCGAAGGGCGCGGTCGAGGTCGCGGGTGAAGAGGTAACCGACCAAGCCCCGTTCGTGTGATGTTGTGCAAATTATTGACGACTGCAATTTGGATGCCTATC
>NZ_JACEHE010000071.1 GCF_013778455.1 Streptomyces himalayensis subsp. himalayensis
CTCCTTACCAACACACCACGCTGCAAAGGAACTTCGCATGACCATCACCCAGCGCATCGGCACGTCGTCCGCGGCGGTGAGGTCTTGACCGAGCGTCCCCCACTCACCCCGCAGCTGGGCCGGACCCGGGTCATGGCCATCCTCCGGTCGGCTGACGCGACGGGACTGCCCGCCGTGGCGCGGGCCCTCGCGGACGGCGGCATCACATGCCTGGAGGTCACCCTCACCACATCGGGTGCCCTCGACGCGCTGGCCGGCATCCGGGACGAGCTCGGGCCCGAGGTGGCGGTCGGCGCCGGCACGGTGATCACCACCGAGCAGGCCCGGGAGGCGCTCGCGGCCGGGGCCGAGTTCCTGGTGGCCCCGGCCGTCGACACCGACGTGATCCGCGACGCAGCCGGCCGGGGCATCCCGTGCTACCCGGGGGCCTGGACGCCCACCGAGGTGTCCACCGCCTGGCGGGCGGGTGCCGCCGCCGTCAAGCTCTTCCCCGCGAGCACCGGCGGCCCCGCCCACCTGCGGCAGCTGCGGGCGCCACTGCCAGACGTCCCGCTCGTCGCCGTCGGCGGAGTCGGCGTCGACCAGGCCCGCGACTACCTCGACGCGGGCGCCCTCGCCGTCGGCATCGGCTCACCGCTGCTGCGCGGAGCGGACCGGAACCCGGCACCGGAGACCCTGGACGCCCTCACGGCGAGGACCCGCACGCTGCTCGACGCGATCCGGGCCACGCCCGGTCATCAGGAGGTGGGCCCGTGAACGACCCTTCCCAGCAAGGCTACTTGGTGACCGTCGGCGAGGTCCTCGCGGTCCTGGCCGCGACGGACACCGGCCCGCTGGCCCTGGGCTCCGACCTGCGTCTCGGGCTCGCCGGAGCCGAGTCGAACGTCGCCGTGGGCGTCAGCCGGCTCGGCGGGTCCGCCACCTGGATCGGCCGCGTCAGCGACGACGCACTCGGCGACCTCATCCTCCGCGAGCTGCGCGCGGAAGGCGTCACCACGGTCGCCGCACGCGACCCCGCCCCCACCTCGCTGCTGCTGCGCGAACGCCGAACGGCCACGCACAGCCGTACGCGCTACTACCGCACCCACACGGCCGGTTCCCGGCTTTCCGAGGAGGACATCCCGGAGGCCCTCGTCGCCGGATCGGCGGCCCTGCACATCACCGGCATCACCCCGGCGCTGGGCGAGGGGCCGTCCCGGGCCGTCACCCGGGCGGTGGACATCGCCGTCGCCTCCGGAGTACCGGTCTCCCTTGACATCAACTACCGCTCCCTGCTGTGGGGTGAAGCCGAGGCCAGGTGCACGCTGCTGCCGCTGCTGCGCAGGAGCGACCTGGTCTTCGCAGGACCGCACGAAGGCCGGATCATGGCTCCCGACGCCGACGGCCCGGAGGAGCTCGCCAAGGACATCTGCGACCTCGGCCCCGCCGGAGCCGTGATCAAGCTCGGCGCCGAGGGCGCGTACGCCCTCCTCGACGGACGGTCGTACCGGCAGCCCGCCATGCCCGTCACCGTGCACGACTCGGTGGGAGCGGGAGACGCGTTCGCCGCCGGGTACCTCGCCGGACTGCTCGCGGGTGAGCCCCCGGAGCTGCGGCTGCGGACGGCGGCCCTGCTCGGCGCCTTCGCGGTGAGCACCACCGGAGACTGGGAAGGTCTGCCCCGGCGCTCCGAACTGGGGCTGCTGGACCACTACGACGACATCGTGCGCTGAGCCCTTCCCAGCACTGCCCGCTCACGTACCCACCTGCTCAGAGAACTTCCAGGGAACACACCCATGCCCACGCGTTCCTCCACCGATGAGGTCGCTGTCCTCACCGGCTCCTACACACCCGACTCCGGCGGGGACGGCGCCGGGATCGCAGCCCTGAGACTCGCCCCGGGCACCGGCCACCTGGCGCACGACACCGGAGTGCCGCCGGTGCCCGTCAGTGGGGCGTCCTTCCTGGCGGCGCATCCCCGGCTCGACGTTGTCTACAGCACGAACGAGACCGATCCGGGCACCGTCAGCGCCCTGGTCCGGCACGACGACGGCCAACTGTCGCCATTGGGCGGCCCGTTGAGCAGCGGCGGCGCCAACCCGTGCCACCTCACCGTCCACCCGGAAGGTGGCTGGCTGCTGACCGCGAACTACGGCAGCGACACAGCGCCCGGCAGCGTGGCCGTGCACCGCCTCGACGCGGACGGACGCCCGGTGGAGCTGACCGACATCGCCGTCCACGAAGGGTCGGGCCCGGTCGCCGGACGGCAGGAGAACAGCCACGCCCACCAGGTGCTCGTCGACCCGGCGGGCCGTTACGTCCTCGCCACCGACCTGGGCGCCGACGCGGTCTTCACCTACCGGCTCGACACCCGCACCGGAACCCTGGAGCGGACGGCGGTGAACCGGCTGCGCCCCGGCTCCGGTCCTCGCCATCTCGCCTTCGCCCCCGGTGGTGAGCTGGTGTTCAGCGCGGACGAACTGTCCTCGACCGTCACCTGCCACCGCTACGACACCGGCACGGGCACCCTTACGGGCCTCTCCTCAGTGCCCGCCACGGCCGTCCCGGACATCACCAACCAGCCGGGCGGCATCGTCGCCTCGCCCTGCGGCCGATTCGTGTGGGTGACCAATCGGGGCGCGGACACGGTGGCCGCGTTCCGGGTCACCGGCACAACACTGGAACCGATCGACGAGATGTCCGCCGGCGGTACCTGGCCGCGCGGCCTGACCTACGCGGACGATCATCTGCTGGTCGCCAACCAGCACAGCGGGACGTTCGTCGCGCTGCGTGTCCTGGACGACGGGGCGCTGCGGCAGGCGGGCCCGGCGATGTCCGTTCCGTCGGTGGTCTGCGCGCTCGTCCTCTGACACGGCCGTTCAGGTCCTTTTTCCGCCTCCGCCACCCCTACCCCGCCCCGTCTACCCGTCCCGTCCCCGGGGCCTGCCGCCCCGGCCTCCGCCCAGGGGCTGCGGCCCCAGACTCCAGACACCCCAGACACCCCCCCTTCGGCTTGAACGGACTCGTCCGCGAACGCCGGACAGCCTGAACAGCCTGAACTGAACAGCCTGAACAGCCTGAACAGCCAACGAAAGGCAGTCATGTCCCGCCCCACCACCCCCGCGCGCTTCACCCTCGACTCGGCGTTCGGCATCGGCGCTGTCCATCCCCGTCTGTACGGATCGTTCGTCGAGCACCTGGGCCGCTGCGTCTACACCGGCATCTACGAACCCGGCCACCCGCAGGCCGACGCCGACGGCCTGCGCCAGGACGTTCTGGAGCTGATCCGGGAACTGGGCGTCACCACCGTGCGCTACCCGGGCGGCAACTTCGTCTCCGGCTACCGCTGGGAGGACTCCGTAGGGCCGCGCGAGGAGCGCCCGGTCCGGCTGGACCTGGCCTGGAAGTCCACCGAGACCAACGAGTTCGGTCTCGGGGAGTTCATGGACTTCTGCGCCAAGACCGGCACGGAACCCATGATGGCCGTCAACCTCGGCACCCGCGGGGTGGAGGACGCCCTGCGGCTGCTGGAGTACAGCAACCACCCGGGCGGCACCGAGCTGTCCGACCGCCGCATCGCCCACGGAGCCAAGGAGCCGTACGGCATCAAGATGTGGTGCCTGGGCAACGAGATGGACGGGCCCTGGCAGACCGGGCACAAGACGGCGGAGGAGTACGGACGGCTCGCCGCCGAGACCGCCCGCGCCATGAGAATGATCCAGCCCGACCTGGAACTGGTCGCCTGCGGCAGTTCGAGCTCCGGCATGCCGACCTTCGCCGCCTGGGAGGCGACCGTCCTGGAAGCCGCGTACGACCTGGTCGACCACATCTCGCTGCACGCCTACTACGAGGAGATCGACGGCGACCGCGACTCCTTCCTGGCCTCCGCCGTCGACATGGAGCACTTCATCGAGTCGGTCGTCGCCACCTGCGACCACGTCCGGGCGCGGCTCAAGGAGAAGAAGCGGATCAACCTCTCCTTCGACGAGTGGAACGTCTGGTACCAGAAGCGGCCCAACCCCCATCAGGTCGAGGACTGGCAGCAGGCACCGCGCCTGCTGGAGGACGTCTACACCGTCACCGACGCCGTGGTCTTCGGCTCGCTGCTCATCGCCCTGCTGCGACACGCCGACCGGGTCACCGCCGCCTCGCTGGCCCAGCTCGTCAACGTCATCGCGCCGATCATGACCGAGCCGGGCGGCGCCGCCTGGCGGCAGACCACGTTCTTCCCCTTCGCCCAGGCGTCCACGTACGGGCGCGGCCGGGTGCTGCGCGTCGACGTGGACAGCCCCACGTACCCCACCGCCCGCTTCGGTGACGTACCGCTGCTGCACGCCACCGCCGTCATGGACGACGAGACCGGCGACATCACCGTCTTCGCGGTCAACCGCAGCCAGACAGACGCCCTGCCCCTGGAGATCGACCTGCGCGGCGTCGGCGCCCACACCGTGGCGGAGCACCTGGCCCTGGCCGACAGCGACCCGGAGGCCACCAACACCGCGGACCGGCCCGACCGGGTCACCCCGCACCCCGCCACCGGCACCACCGTCACCGACGGCGTCCTCCACGCCGAACTCGAACCGCTCTCCTGGAACATGATCCGGCTGACAGGCCGGCAGGACTGACCACTCCGACGTACCGACTGCCCATGGGCCGCTGCCACCGCCGTCGTCCACGTCGCGGCCACGGCTCATGGGCCTGCATGCGGCACCGGCTCATGGGCCTGCATGCGACACCAACACACTCACGCCTGGGAAGTACCGATGACAACCGTTGCCCGACCCCTGTTCCGAGACCCCATGCACGACGGCGCGACCGACCCCACTGTCATCTGGAACCGGCAGGCCGGCGAGTGGTGGATGTTCTACACGAGCCGACGCGCCGACGCGCCGCCGATGAACGACGTGAGCTGGGTGCACGGGACCGACATCGGGATCGCGTCCTCCGCGGACGGCGGAGCCACCTGGCTGTACCGGGGAATCGCCGAGGGGCTGGACATCGAGCCCGGGCGGCATACCTACTGGGCGCCTGAGATTGTCGACGACGGAACCGAGTACCACATGTTCGTCAGCGTGATCCGCGGTGTGCCGACCCAGTGGGAGGGCCATGCACGCGTGATCCGTCACTACACGAGCCACGATCTCTTCTCATGGACGTACCGTTCCACCTTGTCGCTCTCGTCCGACAGAGTGATCGACGCCTGCGTCCTGCGGCTCCCCACGGGCGGCTACCGCATGTGGTACAAGGACGAGGCCGATCACGCGCACACCTACGCGGCGGACAGCGACGATCTGGCGCGGTGGACCGTCCGGGGGCCCGCCGTCGAGTGCTCGAAGCACGAAGGCCCGAACGTCTTCGAGCTCGGCGGCAGCTACTGGATGATCATCGACGAATGGCACGGGCAGCGGGTCCTCCACTCACGGGACCTCGAGACATGGGAACCGCGAGGACTCATCCTCGATCGTCCCGGGCAGGGCCCAGACGACGGAGGGTACGGCTACCACGCCGACGTCGTCACCAGCGAACTCGGTGCGTTCATCTTCTATTTCTCGCACCCCAGGCGATCCGACGACGACCCCGGACCCCACATCGACCACAACGGCCGCCGAAGCTCGATCCAGGTCGCCCGCCTGCGGGTGAGCGGAGACACCCTCGTGTGCGACCGCGACGAAGCCCTTGAGGCCCCCATCCTCCCTCTCGAAGGACCTGACCGGTGACACGGGGGGACGTGCGGTTCCCGCCCTGACGGCCGTTCACATAGACCTCAGGACTCCGGGCGGTCGTCCACAACCCACGCCGAACACGACCCACCGGCTGAGCGGCGCGCTCGCGAGCCGGATCGCCGGCACCACGACGCTGCTTCCCCGCAGGCCCGCAA
>NZ_JACEHE010000072.1 GCF_013778455.1 Streptomyces himalayensis subsp. himalayensis
GCGAGCTGTACGACAACTGGCCGGGGGCGCCCGCCCGGGTGTCGTACCCCGCTCTTATGCTCGCTCGATGACGTCTTACGAAGGCACCCACCCCACCGTTCTCGTCCGGGTGGGCGACCGGCACGCACAGATCGACGAGCAGCTCGCACCCACGATCCAGGCGATCTGGGAGTGCGGGTTCGACACCTTCACCTGCTGCCAGGACGTCGGCGAGAGCAACGCGGATTGGCCGGAGACGCTGCCGCACATGGCGGAGTGGGTGGAGTCCAGGCGCGGTTGGATGCTCATCGACTTCCCGGTCGACAGCGGCCTCGCCTTCCTCTCGGCCGTGGCGAACGCCGGCCCGCGGGACGCGTTCTACGTCCGAATGACGCACTGGGCGGCTCCGGACGCATGGGACGTGACGATCAAGCCGATGGACGCGGCGATGTTCCAGGAGGAGCTGCCATCGCGGTTTCGCCTACAGCTGCTCCAGGTGAGCTTTCCGGCGTACGACCTGCCGGAACTGACCCGGCGCCTCCGCGAGCACGCCGCAGGCCGCTCGGTGCCTCCCGCCCCCACCGACTGGAGCACCGTCGGCCGCTAGCGCCCGGCGGCCAGCTGCTCCACCGGCCAGCTCACGCCCGTCAGCTCTGCCGACACCGTCCACAACCGTCGGGCCACCGCCGCGTCGCTCGCCGCCGCCGACCGTCCGACCAGCGTCGGCCCACCCCGCATCTCGCCCAGCCCGTCCGGGCCCACGTAGCTGGCCCCGGGCAGGTCCTGCGTCGCGGCGTACAGTGTCGGCAGGGCGCCCGCCCTGTCGTCCTGGGCGAAGAACCTGTTGCCGACCTTCATGAACACCCGCATCACCGGACTCGCGGCATGGCTCTGCAGGTTGGTCGCCGCATAGCCGGGGTGGGCGGCAAGGGCGCGGACCGGGGAGCCGGACTCCGTCAGGCGGCGCTGGAGTTCCAGTGTGAAGAGGAGGTTCGCCAGCTTCGACTGGGCGTACGCGCGCCGCGGGTCGTAGTCGGACGTCCAGTTCAGGTCCTCGAAGCGGATCCGTCCGTCGGCCCAGCGGTGGGCGCCGGAGGACACCGTCACCACCCGGTCGGTGATGTGCGGCAGGAGCAGGTTCGTCAGCGCGAAGTGGCCCAGATGGTTCGTGCCGAACTGCATCTCGAAGCCGTCCGCCGTCCGCTGCTTCGGCAGCATCATCACGCCCGCGTTGTTGATCAGCAGGTCCAGCGGCCGGGCCTCCCAGGCGTCCGCGAACTCCCGTACGGAGGACAGGTCCGCCAGGTCCAGACGCCGTACCTCCGTACTGCCGTTCACCGTTGCCGCCGCTCCACGACCGCGCTCCAGGTCCCGTACGGCGAAGACCACGTGCGCTCCCGCACGCGCCAGCGACTCCGCCGCCGTGAGGCCGATGCCGCTGTTCGCGCCGGTGACCACCGCCGTGCGACCGGTGAGGTCGGGGAGGCGGCTCGCGTTCCATGCGTTGCTCTTCGTCTTCTCAGCCATGGATCGAATGTAGGCGTCGCCAACAATGCTGTCAATGACAACAATGGTGTCGATGGCAACTATGCTGGCGGTGCCTACATCGAGTTACGATGTCCCACATGCCCGAGAGCCGCCCCTACCACCACGGAGACCTGCGCGCCGCCCTGCTCGCAGCCGCAGAACGCACCCTGCGTGAGAAGGGAGTCGGTTCCCTGTCGCTACGCGAGCTCGCCCGCGAGGTCGGTGTGAGCCACGCCGCGCCCGGTCGGCACTTCAAGGACAAACAGGCCCTGCTCAACGCCCTGGCGCTGGCCGGGTACGAGCGGCTGGGCCAGGCCTTGGACGCCGCCGACGACCCTGCACTTCCCCTCGAACCCCGGCTCACGGCCCTCGCCCGGGCCTACCTCGGCTTCGCCATTGACAACGCCGAGCTGCTGGAGCTGATGTACGCCCGCAAGCACGACCCCGACGCCTCGGAACAGATGGCCGCCGCCGTCGAGCGGACGGTGGGCAACCTCGCCCAGGTCGTCGCGGACGCCCAGAAACGCGGCGAGATCATCGCGGGCGACCCCGAGGACCTGAACCTCGTCACAGGCGCCACCCTCCATGGCATGGCCGCTTTCATCGCCGGCGGCATGCTGACCCCGGAGGCGGCCCTGGCAGGCGTAGAGACCCTGGTCCACCACCTGCTCCACGGCCTGAAGCCCCGATAACGGTCGCATTTTCACGCCGCCTTGCGACAACGCCGCCAGAGGCGCGGGGAACTGCGCGACCAGCCGCAACGAGCCAGCAGCAGCCCGACAACCGCACCCCTACGGCGATGACGCTCCGGCCGTCTCCTTGCGGCCAACTAGAACGCTCACTGGCCAACTAGAGCGCTCAGTAACAAAAGGTTTAGAGGGTGTCTCACGTGGCAAGTTTCGCGAGCTTCTTGTAGCAGGTCAGGGCGGCGGCCAGGCCGAGGAAGGCGAGGAAGTGCGAGCCCTTTCGTTCGTATCGGACGGTGAGGCGACGGTAGCCGAAGAGCTAAGCGATCGACCGTTCGATCTTCCAGCGGTGCCCACCGAGGCGTTCGCCGGACTCGATGCCGGGGCGCGCGATGCGCGCGACGAGCCCGCGCTCGCGCAGACAGCCCAGGTGTTCGGCGGAGAAGTACGCCTTGTCCGCGCGGAGTTTGACGGGTCGGCGCCGCCGTGGCCCCGGCGGGACCGGACGGCGGGTGTGCCGCGGATGAGCGGCTTGAGGGCGAGGCTGTCGTGCATGTTCGCGCCGGACACGGCGACGGCGAGCGGGATGCCCTGGGCATCGGACAGCACGTGCAGCTTGCTGCCCTTCTCGCTGTGATCGACCGGGTTCGGACCGGTCAGCGATCCCCCCTTTGGCGCAAACGGAGGCCGCGTCGATGATCGCCGAGGTCCAGTCCACCTGGCCCCGGGCCCCGAGTTCGTCCAGCACCGCCCGGTGCAGCCGACGCCACAGGCCGGCCTCGGTCCATACCGTGAAGCGGCGATGCGCGGTGGCGGGCGACGTGCCGAACGTCGGCGGCAGATGCCGCCAGGCACAGCCGCTGGTCAGCGCGTACACCACTGCCGTGAACACGGCCCGCTCGTCACACGGAGCGGTCCCACCACCTTGCGGACGAGCAGCGAACGACGGCAGCAACGGGGCGGCCGGCTCCCAGAGTTCATCAGGAACCAGACGCTTCGATGGATCAGCACCCACGACCGGCATCGTGCCGCACGAACATCAAGTCACGTGAGACAACCTCTAAGCCTTGGTTGGTGCGGACGACCTGGCGGCCTGCTCGATCTTCGCGCAGTAGGCTGCACGGGCTTCCTCGTCGATCTGCTTCTCGTTTTCGGCGCGCACCCCGGTCCGGCCGTCGAGGCCCTCGCGCAGGATATCGGCGTGCCCGGCATGCCGGATGGACTCGCCGAGGACATGGACCATGATGGCGAACAGGTTCGTGTTGGGATAAGGCTCCGGCCACCACGGCACGTGGCCGGGGGCGTCGAGGGGAAGCTCGTTGATCGTCGCGTCCGAGTGTTCCCACGTGCGCCGGTAGAACCCGATGATCTGATCGCGGGTCTCGTCCTCGGTCGCCCACAGATCGCTGCCGTTGGAGTCCTGCCACCGGGGCAGCGGTTCCGGGGAAGGGCGGTCGAAGACCTCGCCGAAGTACCTGGCCTCGACGGTGGCCACGTGTTTGACCAGGCCGAGGAGGTTGGTCCCGGTCGCTGTCAAAGGTCGGCGGGCGTCGTATTCGGACAAGCCGTCGAGTTTCCAGAGCAGCGCCATGCGGTCCCGCCGCAGTCTCCCGTGCAGGTTGTCTTTCGCGAATTCATCGATCATGCGGCATGAGCCTGCCATGGGCTGCTCGTGGTCTCAAGATCCCGTACGTGGTCCGCAACGACTGGCAGAGCCGAGGCCTGGCCATGGCCGCCGCCCTGACCTGCTACAAGAAGCTCGCGAAACTTGCCACGTGCGACAACCTCTTGGGCCCTCTGCGCGGGTGCCCCAGTCGGTGAAATACGACTCGGTGATGGCCTGCGCAACGACCGGATGCAGCTCTTCCTCTGTCGCACCGGCTTCCTGGAGCTGGAGGATCTGGGCGGCGTAGGCGGGCGAGATCGGCGTGCTGATGAACCGATCACGGCCGTCGTCCGAGGAACCAGTGCAGGTGAATCCGAAGTAGGCGTGAACCTCCACCTGCATGCCGCCCGTGGTGGCCGCGCGCTCCCTCGCCTGTGCCCTGACCTGCGGCTGCCACTCCGAGGCGGTCTCCTCTACCAGGGCCGCCTGGAGCTTCTTCTGCGGCTTCGCCAGCTCGGCCCGGGCCGGAGACCGGCGAGTCGAGAACGGCGCTGCCCGTACGAGACTGCGCAGGAGCGCCGCACCTCGATCCCGCAGCAGCTTTACGACACGTCGCAACCGGCGAGGTGAGGGATGAGCCTGCATTGGACCTCGTTGACGAGGGCCTGGTGTGGAAGGCACGCCCTGCACGCGCCGGCCGTAGGCCCGGTGCGTGGAACTTCAGTACGGGCCGCACCGATTCGAGCTGGAATGCTGGTGGCACCGCGCGACGGTGGCCGAAAGACGTCACGGTGCCCGAGACCGCAGCGCTCGTAAGGGACTTCGTCGGCCAGGCTCTCGCCGCGAAGCCGACCGGTTCTGTAACCCCGGCCGCGCAGGCGGCGGTGGACACGGCGTCGCATGCACGAACATCCGATCCCCGCGGATAATCGGGTAGGCGGGTCGGGCCGCCCGACCCGCCTACCACACCACCGGACATGCGGGCCTCGCATCCGGCGGTTCATCCAGCTGATCTCAACCGTCTGATCTCAACCCTTGCCAGGTCGGCTTGAGCATGCGCAGACCCAGGTCTTCCCAGTGGGAGTTCGGCTTCGCCCGCTGAAGGACGCCAGACCCCGCAATCCGCCAGTAGCCCTTGCCGCTACTCGCCCATTCGCGGGCTTGCCACTCGGCGATGCCGAGCGCGGGGAGGCTCCTGAACCGGGCCTTGGAGATCTTCCATTCCATCCAGCGGATCTGTCGCATCCTGCGGCGGAACCACTCGTCCAGATCTCAAACACCCTGGGGGTGTCCGCGAGCTGGAAGTAGCCCATCCATCCGGTAGTGAAGTGGTTGGCTATGTTCACGTCTCGTGACGTCGTTTGTTGGCGAGTCAGGGAGTCGTTTGCCTGCTCGGACAGGTGATGTACACGAGTTTTGATTCTCGTGGACATAGCCAGTTCGGAGTGGGTCAGGACCGGGAGTATTTCTGGGGAGGTGAGCACGCCTGGTGGGAGCCGCCGTAGTCGTGGCAGAGAGTGATCTTGATCCGGTCGATCCCGCCGACTAGGAGCTCTCTTACGGATCACTGGCGGAGATGCGAACGCAGGACCTGCTGGCGTTGACAGAACTGCTGCCTGCGACGATGCGCCTGTGAGCTATGACCTTGCTGTGTGGGACGGCGACCGTCCATTCGACAACCGCCAAGCGGGCTCGATGTACGACGAGCTCTACGAGCGCTACCTGGAATCGGACGATATCGTCGTGCCTCCGGCGCCGCGCGTCGTGGCGTACGTGGAAGCCCTCGTCGCGCGGTACCCAGATGACGTCGACCGCCACGTCGTGTGGGCGTCGACACCGGTGATCGATGAGGCATCGGGCCCGATCGTGTACCTGCTCATGTCTTACGGCAAGGCCGAGGAAGTGTCCGAGTACGCCGCTGAACTGGCCCGCGAGCATGGACTCGTCTGCTTCGATCCGCAGGGAGAATG
>NZ_JACEHE010000073.1 GCF_013778455.1 Streptomyces himalayensis subsp. himalayensis
GGGTACACCTCGTGAACCTCAGTTGATGCACCCGTATTGATGCGCGCATGCCCCTCACCGGAACCTCGTGTGGGAGCGCTCCCGCAAGTCCCGCGTGACCGTTGCGAAACAGGAGTGAACCCGAGCATGAGACCCATCAGATGTACGAGATACGTCCCTGCCGCACTGGCCGCCCGCTGCTCACCCACGAGCGGGAGGCCGACCTGCTTGAGGAGGACGGGATGCTGGTTGATCGTCAGGTAGGCGTCGTCTCCGTCCCGGCGGAACCGGTCGTGGTGGGATTTCGACGGCTGGCAGGATGCGGCTCCCAGCAGGGAATGTTCGGCTCGGTGAACCGCCCGCACCGTAGCCCGCGTCCTCCCTCGCGACCGCCACCACACGCAGATGAGAGCAGACGTGACCGACAAGGACGTTGAGCAGACCAACGAGCGGGGTTACGACCCGGGGCCCTGGTGGGCGGAGCTCGGGACGTGGGGGCTGTCTCACTGATCATCTTCGGGGGTCTCGCGGCGGCGTGGGTCTTTTTCCGGTTGCCCGGCGCCCCGGAGGAGCTGGCGACCGGCCACTACGGGGCCGCCAAGGTCATCGCCATCGGCCTGGTGATCGCGGGAAGCGCCCTGCTGGGCCGACGGCGCGCCCGGGCCGCGGTCGCCGAGGAGACGAGCGAGCCGGAACGCGCCTGACGCCACCGGCCGGTGATATCACCCAGGCCGGGTGCGGGAGATCGCATCGGCCGTGCTCCATCCCGCTGGCGACGGGCGGGCGTGATGGCAGACGCACGTGTGTCGCTGCCCCCTCTGGCACCTGAAGGCCTGAGTCGCAGAGCCCGGTACTTCGTCGAGGTGCATGGGCTGCGCGTCCCGCGCCCGGACATCCGGCCCCACCGGGACGTCTGGCTCAGAGACGGGATACCCGCTGCGGAGATCGACCGCGTCGTGGCTTTCCAGGATCGCTGGGGTGGCATCGTCCTGCCGCCGGCCCCCGTGTACGAGGGCGGCCCGCGCATTCTGAACGCTGACGTTCCCGAGGGCTCGGCTGCGGACGGATGGTTGATTCCGGCCGGAGACGAGCGGGTGTCCATGGCCTACGAGTTCATGATCGGCCCGGAAGGCGAGTTCGGAATCCACGCCGACCGCTGGACTCCGCTGCACGCCAGCACGGAGGGGTGGGTGGAATCCCTGGCGCTGGCCCACCACGCAGGACACTGGGCCAAGAGCATCACGAAGATCAAGGGCGACGCCGTTGAGGCACTGCAGCTCGACGGATACGACCCGATACCTGAAGTCCAGGGGCTCACCGACACCTGGTGGCGAGGCAAAGACTCGCTCATCGCCATCTACCGCGGCGAAGCCCTCGGCCTCGCTGCACCTCAATGCCGAGAGGCCCACATCTACGGCGGAATCGACGACTGGGGCCTCCGCGGCGGGTGACTCTGGATGACCAAGCTCTCCGGCCCGGCCGCCGACCCACCGGGCCGCCATCCAACGTGAAGAGAACCCGCCAACGTACCGAGAACCAGTCTCCGCCGAAGGCACCCTCAGCCGACGACGGCACAGTAATTCATACCCTTACCGAAGCCCTCCGCCGTGAGCGCACCACCCACCGCGAGCGCGTCCAAGAACTCGAACAACGACTGGCCGCTGCACACGGCGAGATCCTGCGCTTGCAACGCGTGATCCAGTCACAAAACACGAGACCGTGACAGCACTCGCCTGGCTCCAGAGCTCATGATCCAGAACGCAATCACTGTGCTCCACCGCACCCGAGGGAAGATCGCTCTTCCCCGAAGCCCGAGCAGTCAGCTCCACGAGTCCGGCCCGGAGCTCGGCGGCTGGCTCACCAAGGACGATCGCGCTGATGATCAGCTCCATCATCAGACGGTCGTACTCGTCACCCATGCTCCGATAGCGCTCCCCATCGGCCTCCACCATAGCAGAGGCGATCTTCCTCCCACCGCCGGTCACGGGGGCAAAGGACGCCTCATAGACGCCGTGACCGGTCCAACTCCGGTGCATGAAAACGACATCGGCTTCGACGAAGACGTTCCACTTCTCATCCATGTCCCGGGCTCGATATCCGTACCGGATCCGCTCCCAGTCCTCGTCAGTCCAGACACGATCGGGCAACTGAGGTACTGGCCTGGGCGCGTTAATCGGCTGAAGGCGCCGGAACGACTCTCGGGTGAGTGGGGTATCGGCAGTCATGACGTGATCCTACGGATGCACCACTCCAACAGGACACCGCCTTACCTCCAACTGGGCAGAGGGTGAACCTCATTCGCCTTTCGGACGCGTCCGCAGCTTCCTGATCAGCGACTTTGCAAGGCTCCTTCACCGCTACCCCAGATAATTGCGGGCGTTCGACTTCGACGCCAACCCCAACATCGACCCGGCCACCATCCACACGCTTGCCAGCTGCGAGTGGATCAAGAAGAGCCAGCCGCTCTGCTTGATTGGCGACTCCGGCACCGGCAAGTCCCACATGCTCATCGCCCTGGTCGAAGCTGCCGACGAGAAACAGCTGAACAAGACCATCGCCCGCTACGGACGCGTCGACCTCCTCTGCATCGACGAGCTTGGCTACATGGCAGGGCTTCGGCGTAGTCGGGTGGCGTCCGATTTGTGTTCAAGTGAGGCCGGCTTCGACAAGATCAAGACGGTTCGCGCAACCGCCATGCCATGGGAGGCGGCGACGTCCCGCCACCGTGCGAAACTGCCGTCCACCCTCCGTCCCAGCCCTTGCTTTCACCTATCGAATCTCGATAGATTCCGATCGCGATTCGATGGAAGGATGGGTCATGGGAAAGCTGACCGTGCGTGCGCTGCGCGCCCTGCTCGTGGTGGTGCTCGCCGGCACCGTGTTCGTGCAGGCATTGATGGTGTGGACATTGGTCAGCGGGAGCGACCCGGAGGACGGGTCGCTCCCGCTGACCGCGCTGCGCGTGATCACGATCCTGGGCATGGTGTCGGTCCAGGTCGCCCTGGTCTGCGTATGGCGGCTGGTGACGATGGTGCGACACGGAACCGTGTTCTCCCACGCCGCCTTCCGGTACGTGGACGGCGTGATCGGCGCGATCGTGGCGGCTGCCCTCGTGTGGTTCGCGGTCACAGCCATCAATGCGCCGGGCCAGCGGGACGACCCGGGCGTCACCGTCATCATGGGCGGGGTTGGCGTGGCCATCCTGGGGGTCGCGCTCATCGTGCGCGTGCTGCGGATGCTGCTCGCCCAGGCCGTCGCGCGCGACGTCGAAGCGGCGCAGATGCAGGCCGAGTTGGACGAGGTGATCTGATGCCGATCGCCGTCGACATCGACGTGATGCTGGCCAGGCGGAAGATGTCCGTGGGCGAGCTCGCGGACCGCGTAGGGATCACACCCGCCAACCTGGCGGTACTCAAGAACGGCCGCGCCAAGGCGGTGCGCTTCGCGACCCTCGCCGCGCTCTGCGAGGTGCTCAAGTGCCAGCCAGGCGACCTGCTGCGCTGGGAGGCCGAGGACGCCGCAGCTGACTGACGTGCCCTTCCAAGATCATGGAGTTCTCGACGCCCCGTGACCCTAGTGGAAGACCGTGTCGGGTAGCCCGGCCGCATTACTGCGGCCGGGCCCCCTAAGAACCGTGCGTGCGGCTCGTCGCCGCACACGGCTCAAGCAAGTCCCTGGGGCTTGCGGGCGGGCAGAAGCGGCTGATCGTCATGGTTGTCGGCGGCGAGCCGACGTGCGCAGTGGGCGTGTACCAGCTGCAGTGCGGCGGGTTCGTCCGCTGGTCCCGGCCCTGCTTTGGCGGTGATCGCGTGGTGGCGGACCGCCTTGCGGGTTGCGGAGAGCCACTGCCCCCATTGTTCGGGGCCTTGCGGCTCGTGCTCGGCGTGCAGCAGCAACCCTGTGCAGATCGGACAGCGCCACCGTTGCGTCGTCAGCAGACGCAGGGTGGTGCGGTCCAGTGCGGGAAGTTGTCTGCGGCGTCGCCGGGACCAGTAGTTGGCCAGGGCGGGGTTATCGGGTGAGGCCCTGCCCGGCACCATCTGGTGGCGGACGATTTTCGTCCAGGAGAACTTCTGGAGGTAGCGACCGGACGCCCGATCGCCGAATACCCAGCGGCCCTCTCTGGTCGGGTTGAACGCGCCGAAGTGTCGGTTGACGACCCAGTGCTTCGACTTGTTCGGGTGACTGCGCACGGCCCACCGGTAGGTGAGTCGCCACATGTAGTTGTCCAGAGCCTTGAATGTTCGGCTGGACACGGCGTTCCGGTAGTAGGCGGCCCAACCCCGGATGATCGGGTTGAGCTTGCTGATCACCGCCGTGGCGTTCGCCCCGTTGAGGGCTTTGACCTCGACGGCGAGCCGTTTGCGGAGGCGTCGCACTGCTGTCTTGCTCGGCTTGATCAGCATCTTGCCGTGGTGGCGTCGGACGGTATATCCGAGGAAGTCAAAGCCGTCGTCGAGGTGGACGATGCGCGTCTTGTCCTCGTTGAAGGCCAGACCTCTGGGCGCCAGCCAGGCGGCGAGTTGTGCCTTGACCTCCTCGGCTTGCTCGCGCGAGTGCGTGAACACAACCAGGTCGTCGGCGTATCTGATCAAGGACGGGCTGCCCGGCATGGTCCTCCCGGCGTTGCGTCCGGTGGACTGCAGACGGACACCGACGGCCTGTTCCATGCCGTGCAAGGCGACGTTCATCAGCGCGGGGC
>NZ_JACEHE010000074.1 GCF_013778455.1 Streptomyces himalayensis subsp. himalayensis
TAATAGCGGAGCTATTCGGGCGTTTCGGCAACGCTGCGAGCGTGCGTGCCAGGCGTCGCGGGGCAGGCGGGACTTTCGACACACGCCCTAGGGCAGGAGTCCCCGCAGCGGGAACACGGCACGACGCGCGGCGACGACCGCCTGGTCCAGGCGGTCGGCCGGGTCGTATCCGTCCTCCCATCCCTTCCAGGAGGCGGGCCACCGCCCGTCCGTCATACGCGCCGGCGCCAACTGCCGTGTCCGCGCATAGACTTCCTGCCGCCACTCCTCGGGGATCAGGGTCTCCGGCTCGATGGGCCGTCCCGCCGCGATCGCCACCAGATGCGTCCACGACCGGGGCACCACGTCCACCACCGCGTATCCGCCGCCGCCGAGCGCGACCCACCGCCCGTCGGCGTACTCATGGGCCAGGTCATGGCACGCGACCTGCACCGCCCGCTGTGCGTCCAGCGACACCGCAAGATGCGCCAGCGGGTCCTCGAAGTGCGTGTCCGCGCCGTGCTGGGTCACCAGGACCTGCGGCCGGAAGTCCGCGAGCAGCTCCGGTACGACCGAGTGGAACGCCCGCAGCCAGCCCGCGTCCCCGGTTCCGGGCGGCAGCGCCACATTGACCGCCGATCCCTCCGCAGAGTCGGCGCCCGTCTCCTCGGGCCACCCAGTCCCCGGAAACAGCATCCGCGGATGCTCGTGCAGCGAGATCGTGAGCACCCGGGGGTCCTCCCAGAACGCCGCCTGTACGCCGTCACCGTGGTGCACGTCCACATCGACGTACGCGACGCGCTCCGCGCCCAGCTCCAGCAGACGCGCGATCGCCAGCGACGCGTCGTTATAGATGCAGAATCCCGCGGCGCCCCCGGGCATGGCATGGTGCAGCCCGCCCGCGAAGTTCACCGCGTGCAGCGCATCGCCGCGCCACACCGCCTCGGCCGCGCCCACCGACTGCCCGGCGATCAGGGCCGACACCTCGTGCATGCCGGCGAACGCCGGATCGTCCATCGTCCCGAGCCCGTACGTGTCGTCCGCGGCATCCGGATCGGCGGAGGCGGCCTTCACCGCCTCGATGTAGTCCTCACGGTGGACGAGCCGCAGCGTCGAGTCACCCGCCCGCTTGGCCGCCACCACGTCCACCGCGCTGTCCAGCCCGAACGCGGCGACGAGTCGCCTGGTCAGCGCCAGTCGGACCGGATCCATGGGGTGGTCCGGACCGAAGTCATAGCCCGTTACTGCTTCGTCCCACATCAGCTGTGCGCGGCCGCTCATGCCCGTCACCGTATCGGTGTGGTCCAGCGATGAACGACTTGGCATACAGCAACGTCACAAGCACGAGCACCATGGGGACGAGCATCGCCCCCCGGTAATTCCACGCGTCCCCGAGCGCACCGACGAGCGGGGAGCCGATCAGGAAGCCCACGTAGTTGAAAACGTTGAGCCTCGCGATCGCCGTATCGGATGCCCCGGGGCTGTGACTTTCAAAAGCGTGCCGCCCTGCCGCCGCGAAGGTCTGCGGCACGATCACGCAGAGCCCCAGCCCGAGCAGCGTGAAGCCGAGCATGCCGACCCACGCCCCCGGCGCGGCCGCCACGACGGCGAACCCGAGCGCGGCCACCAGCGCCCCGCCGCGTACGACGGCGACGGCACCGAATCGCCGCACCCCGAGATCCCCCAGTGACCGCCCGATGAGAGTGGTCACCATGTAGACGTTGTACGGAACGGTCGCCATCTGCTCCGAACTCCCCAACACATCCTGCAGATACTTCGCGCTCCAGTTGGAAACGGTCGAGTCACCGATGTACGCGAAGGTCATCACCAGGCACAGGGGCAGCAGCATTCTGAAAACGACGGGGCCGGCTTCGGCGGTCTGTTCCACCTTGCCTTCGGACGAGGGGCCTTCGGCGACCGGGCTTGCGGGGGCGCCCGAGTCCACGTACCACCGACTGCCGACGAGCGCCGCCGGCAACAGCACGACGACCACCGGCAGGTATGACAGGAAGAGCTCGAGCTCCCAGTGCGCACCCGCCCAGGCCAGAGACGCTCCGGCGATCCCGCCCAGGCTGTACGCGGCGTGCAACCCGAGCATGATGCTGCGTCCGTAGGACCGCTGCAGACTCACACCCAGCATGTTCATCGACGCGTCCAGTGCGCCGACGGCAAGCCCGAACGCCGAGAGGGCCAGGGCCAGTTCCCACATACTGTCGCCGGCCGCGACCCCGAGCAGCGCGAGCAGAACGACAGGCTGCGACCAGCGCAGCACGCGGCTCGGCCGCACCCGCTTCACCAGCCGCTCTGTGGCCACGCTGCCGACTCCGGCGAGTATCGGCACGGCGGCGAGGAATGCGGGCAGCAGCCCGTCGGATATCCCGTAGCGGTCCTGGATCGCGGGTATGCGCGTCACCAGCAGGGCGAACGCGACACCCTGTGCAAAGAAGCTGAACGCCAGAGACGCCCTACCGCGCCGCAGCACTTCTGTCATGGCGGGAGCGTAGGGCCCCGGGGTACCCGTGGGTAGCGGACCAGAACATGAATGTGGCTCAGCTCTTGAGGAGGTCGACCAAGACGCCCATGTCCAGGAAGAGTTGCGTGGCGCCTGCGAGCCGGTGGGCGGGCGTCATGGCGGTGTAGCCGTAGACGTCCATGCCGGCCGCCAGAGCCGCCTGTACGCCGAGTGGACTGTCCTCGATCACGACGCAGCTCTCGGGGGCGACCCCCATCGAGGCGGCGGCGTGCAGGAAGAGGTCAGGTGCGGGCTTGCCCCGTCCGACGTCCTCGGCGCTGAAGAGCCTTGTCTCGTCGAACCAGTCCTCAAGTCCGGTCGTCCCGTGGGAGAACCGGATCCGTGCATGCCGCCCGGAGGAGGCTACGCAGTACGGCACACCATCGGCCTGGAGCCATTCGAGTACGTCGACGACGCCGGCCACGGGCTTCAGATCCCTCTCAAAGGCGGCGAGCGTCCGAGCCAGGACCTCTCCATCGAATTCGCCGGGCAGTTCCTTGCCGTACCGCTCACGGATGGTGTCGTGGACGCGATGGATGGAGCCGCCCATGTAGTCGCGTATGGAGTCCTCGTACGTCGTGGGATGCCCCAACTCGGTGAGATAGGCGGCGAGAACCGTGTTGGACAGGGGCTCGCTGTCGACGAGGACGCCGTCGTTGTCGAAGATCACGAGGTCGTAGCGCATGCTGCAGAGCCTAAACGGGCCGAACGCAGAAAAGCCCCACACCATACGGTGTGGGGCT
>NZ_JACEHE010000075.1 GCF_013778455.1 Streptomyces himalayensis subsp. himalayensis
AACACAGTGGACGCGAGCAACTGAGGACAAGCCCTCGGCCTATTAGTACCAGTCAACTCCACCCATTACTGGGCTTCCATATCTGGCCTATCAACCCAGTCGTCTACTGGGAGCCTTACCCCATCAAGTGGGTGGGAGTCCTCATCTCGAAGCAGGCTTCCCGCTTAGATGCTTTCAGCGGTTATCCCTCCCGAACGTAGCCAACCAGCCATGCCCTTGGCAGAACAACTGGCACACCAGAGGTTCGTCCGTCCCGGTCCTCTCGTACTAGGGACAGCCCTTCTCAAGACTCCTACGCGCACAGCGGATAGGGACCGAACTGTCTCACGACGTTCTAAACCCAGCTCGCGTACCGCTTTAATGGGCGAACAGCCCAACCCTTGGGACCGACTCCAGCCCCAGGATGCGACGAGCCGACATCGAGGTGCCAAACCATCCCGTCGATATGGACTCTTGGGGAAGATCAGCCTGTTATCCCCGGGGTACCTTTTATCCGTTGAGCGACGGCGCTTCCACAAGCCACCGCCGGATCACTAGTCCCGACTTTCGTCCCTGCTCGACCCGTCGGTCTCACAGTCAAGCTCCCTTGTGCACTTACACTCAACACCTGATTGCCAACCAGGCTGAGGGAACCTTTGGGCGCCTCCGTTACTCTTTAGGAGGCAACCGCCCCAGTTAAACTACCCATCAGACACTGTCCCTGATCCGGATCACGGACCCAGGTTAGACATCCAGCACGACCAGACTGGTATTTCAACGACGACTCCACCCGAACTGGCGTCCGAGTCTCAAAGTCTCCCAGCTATCCTACACAAGCCGAACCGAACACCAATATCAAACTGTAGTAAAGGTCCCGGGGTCTTTCCGTCCTGCTGCGCGAAACGAGCATCTTTACTCGTAGTGCAATTTCACCGGGCCTATGGTTGAGACAGTCGAGAAGTCGTTACGCCATTCGTGCAGGTCGGAACTTACCCGACAAGGAATTTCGCTACCTTAGGATGGTTATAGTTACCACCGCCGTTTACTGGCGCTTAAGTTCTCAGCTTCGCCACCCCGAAGAGTGACTAACCGGTCCCCTTAACGTTCCAGCACCGGGCAGGCGTCAGTCCGTATACATCGCCTTACGGCTTCGCACGGACCTGTGTTTTTAGTAAACAGTCGCTTCTCGCTGGTCTCTGCGGCCACCCCCAGCTCGAGGAGCAAGTCCTCTCACCAAGAATGGCCCCCCTTCTCCCGAAGTTACGGGGGCATTTTGCCGAGTTCCTTAACCATAGTTCACCCGAACGCCTCGGTATTCTCTACCTGACCACCTGAGTCGGTTTAGGGTACGGGCCGCCATGAAACTCGCTAGAGGCTTTTCTCGACAGCATAGGATCATCCACTTCACCACAATCGGCTCGGCATCAGGTCTCAGACTATGTGCCAGGCGGATTTACCTACCTGACGTCCTACACCCTTACCCCGGGACAACCACCGCCCGGGATGGACTACCTTCCTGCGTCACCCCATCACTCACCTACTACCAGCTCGGGCCACCGGCTCCACCACTCCCCTCAACTCCGAAGAGATCAGGGCGGCTTCACGGGCTTAGCATCACTGGATTCGATGTTTGACGCTTCACAGCGGGTACCGGAATATCAACCGGTTATCCATCGACTACGCCTGTCGGCCTCGCCTTAGGTCCCGACTTACCCTGGGCAGATCAGCTTGACCCAGGAACCCTTAGTCAATCGGCGCACACGTTTCCCACGTGTGTATCGCTACTCATGCCTGCATTCTCACTCGTGAACCGTCCACCACTGCCTTCCGGCGCGGCTTCACCCGGCACACGACGCTCCCCTACCCATCACAGTCCCCGTTGGGGGTATGTACTGCAATGACACGACTTCGGCGGTACGCTTGAGCCCCGCTACATTGTCGGCGCGGAATCACTAGACCAGTGAGCTATTACGCACTCTTTCAAGGGTGGCTGCTTCTAAGCCAACCTCCTGGTTGTCTCTGCGACTCCACATCCTTTCCCACTTAGCGTACGCTTAGGGGCCTTAGTCGATGCTCTGGGCTGTTTCCCTCTCGACCATGGAGCTTATCCCCCACAGTCTCACTGCCGCGCTCTCACTTACCGGCATTCGGAGTTTGGCTAAGGTCAGTAACCCGGTAGGGCCCATCGCCTATCCAGTGCTCTACCTCCGGCAAGAAACACACGACGCTGCACCTAAATGCATTTCGGGGAGAACCAGCTATCACGGAGTTTGATTGGCCTTTCACCCCTAACCACAGGTCATCCCCCAGGTTTTCAACCCTGGTGGGTTCGGTCCTCCACGACCTCTTACAGCCGCTTCAACCTGCCCATGGCTAGATCACTCCGCTTCGGGTCTTGAGCGCGCTACTAAACCGCCCTATTCGGACTCGCTTTCGCTACGGCTTCCCCACACGGGTTAACCTCGCAACACACCGCAAACTCGCAGGCTCATTCTTCAAAAGGCACGCAGTCACGAGGTAGGAACAAGTTCCTACCCGACGCTCCCACGGCTTGTAGGCACACGGTTTCAGGTACTATTTCACTCCGCTCCCGCGGTACTTTTCACCATTCCCTCACGGTACTATCCGCTATCGGTCACCAGGGAATATTTAGGCTTAGCGGGTGGTCCCGCCAGATTCACACGGGATTTCTCGGGCCCCGTGCTACTTGGGTGTCTCTTAAACGAGCCGCTGATGTTTCGACTACGGGGGTCTTACCCTCTACGCCGGACCTTTCGCATGTCCTTCGCCTACATCAACGGTTTCTGACTCGCCCCACGGCCGGCAGACCGTAGAAAAGAGATCCCACAACCCCCCAAGCGCAACCCCTGCCGGGTCTCACACGCTTGAGGTTTGGCCTCATCCAGTTTCGCTCGCCACTACTCCCGGAATCACGGTTGTTTTCTCTTCCTGCGGGTACTGAGATGTTTCACTTCCCCGCGTTCCCTCCACATGCCCTATGTGTTCAGGCATGGGTGACAGCCCATGACGACTGCCGGGTTTCCCCATTCGGAAACCCCCGGATCAAAGTCTGGTTGACGACTCCCCGGGGACTATCGTGGCCTCCCACGTCCTTCATCGGTTCCTGGTGCCAAGGCATCCACCGTGCGCCCTTAAAAACTTGGCCACAGATGCTCGCGTCCACTGTGCAGTTCTCAAACAACGACCAACCACCCATCACCCCGAACCAACGGCT
>NZ_JACEHE010000076.1 GCF_013778455.1 Streptomyces himalayensis subsp. himalayensis
GGTGGTGGTTCGTCGAGTGGCTCGTCGACGGTCACCGTCATGTCGACCGAGGATGACAAGAAGATCATGCAGGCGGTCGGCAAGGCGATCGGTATCAAGGTCAACTTCGTGGCCGCGGACCCGACGAAGCTGAACGCGCTGCTGGCGTCGAAGAACCCGCCGGACCTGGTGCGGGGCCTTGGGGCGACGGAGACGCCGTACTTCGCCGCGCGTGGGCTGATGACGGATCTGGACCCGTACTTCGAGAAGAGTGCGGTGCTGAAGGCCTCCGATCTGGATCCGGTCAACGACGTGTGGCGCTATGACGGCGAGAAGCAGGGCGCGGGGCCTCGCTACGGCATGGCCAAGGACTACTCGCAGGACCAGATGTTCTGGTACCGGACGGACATGTTCGAGGCGGCGAAGCTGGATCTGCCCAGTGAGAGTGAGCCGCTCTCCTATGACGAGTGGCTGGATCTGGGCAGGGAGCTGACCAAGCGCAGGCTGGGCAAGGTGAAGGTCTACGGGCTCAACGCGACGGGGCTGGGCGCGTTTTCGCAGTTCATGGGTATGACGGCCTCGGCCGGTGGCAGCCTGTTCGCGGAAGATCTGGCGTCGGTCGATTTCTCCTCGCCCGAGGCGCTCAAGGCGCTCAAGTGGTACCTGGAGTATGCGCGGGCCAATGTCGGTCCGAACGTGGCCAACCCCAACCCGGACGGCTGGGACTGGCCGACCTATCAGGCCGGGCGGATGGCGATGGCCTGTGACGGCTACTGGTTCGGTGGGGCGATCGGTGCCGAGGCCAAGATCGCTGAGGTGTCGCGTCTTGCGCCCGCCCCGCAGCTGGGCGGCAACCGCATCAGCCCCTGTTTCGGTGCGACCGGTTACTGGATCCCCAAGGACGCCAAGAACAAGGACGCGGCCTGGAAGTTGTTCGAGTACTACTTCGCCGGCAAGCCCGCCGAGGAGCGAGCCACCAGCGGCTGGGGCATCCCGACGTTGAAGTCGCTGCGTTCGAAGATGCCGCAGACGAACGCGTTCCAGAAGCAGGCGTTCACGGTGCAGGAGGGGGAGCTCAAGCACTTCTCCGTGCTGACGTTCACCCCGTATGCGCAGCTGACCGCCCTGGACGGTGTGATCAACAAGGTGCTGCCGAAGGCGATCAAGGGCACGACGTCCGCGGGCAAGGTCGCTGATGAGCTCAACACGCTGATGAACGAGCAGATCGCCAAGGGCAAGGAGCTGGTGGGGTGAGCACCGGCCAGCTCACCGATCAGGCCGCCGGGACGGGCGGGGCGTCATCGTCCCCGTCCCGGCGGCCGGCCAGGGCGCCGAGCCGCCCGGCCAGCTTGCGCACCCGCAGGGCGCGTGCGTTCTATGTGTTCACCCTGCCGTGGGTGGTGAGTTTCCTGGCGCTGACGGCCTTCCCTCTGGGGTATGCGCTGTGGCTGAGCTTCACCAACGCCGACGGCCTGTCGAACAATTCACGCTTCGTGGGACTGGACAACTACAAGGAGGTCTTCACCGACCCCGAGACGATGGCCTCGCTGGCGCGCACCGGAGTGTTCACCGCGATCACGGTGCCGCTGGGGATCCTTGCGGGGCTGCTGCTGGCGGTGCTGGTGAACCAGCCGATCAGGGCCCGCGGGCTGTTTCGCACCCTGCTGTATCTGCCCGCCGTGGTGCCCCCGGTCGGCGCGGCCCTCACCTTCAAGCTGATCTTCGACCGTGACTCGGGAGCCGCCAACGGCCTCCTTGACATCGCCGGTATCAACGGCATCAACTGGCTGGTCGACCCCTATGCCCGCTGGGTACTGATCGTGCTGACCATGTGGGCCGTGGGCAACGGCATGATCATCTCGCTGGCGGGGCTGCAGGACATCCCCAGGGAACTCAACGAAGCGGCCAGGGTGGACGGAGCCGGCCCCTGGCAGTCCTTCACCCGCATCACCCTGCCCCTGCTCTCCCCGGTCATCTTCTTCCAGGTCGTCACCGGCATCATCGCCTCACTGCAGACCTTCATGCCCCTGCTCATCGCGCTCGACCCCACCCCCAGGGGCGTCTCGGCCGTGCCCGAGAGCAACTACTTCTACATGATCCACGTCTTCGCCCAGTACTTCGCCAACGGCCGCTACGGCTACGCCTCCGCCCTGCTGTGGGTGCTCTTCGCGATCATCTGCGTCGTCACCTTCCTCATCTTCAAACTCAGCAAGGGCGCGGTGTTCTACTCCGTCGAACCCGAGCAGGCAAAGTCCAAGCCCCGCACGATCGGAGACAGCCGATGAGGGTTCTCTCCCGGCGCAGCACCATCTACATCCTCCTGGTCGGCATCCTGGTGCTGATGCTCAGCCCCTTCGGCTGGCTCGCCATCACCGCGCTCAAGGACTCCTCCGAACTGCGCGCCTTCCCCATCCACTGGTGGCCCCACCAGCCCAGCGTGGGCAACTTCCACGACGCGCTGACGATGTTCGACTACCTCGGCTACGCCCGCAACTCCCTGACCATCGCCACCCTCTACGCCGTCCTGGTCACCCTCGCCTCGGCCTGGGCCGGCTACGGCTTCGCCCGCCTGGAAGCACCCGGCAAGAAAGCCATCTTCGCCGTGCTGATGTCGACGATGATGCTGCCGGCCGTGATCACCCTCATCCCGACATACCTGATGTTCGCCAAGCTCCACCTGGTCAACACCTACATGCCCTGGGTGCTCTGGGGCCTGTCCGGCGCCCCCTACCTGATCTTCCTGTTCCGGCAGTTCTTCACCAACATGCCCAAAGAACTCGAAGAAGCCGCGATCATCGACGGCTGCGGACAGATCCGCATCTTCTGGCGGATCTTCCTCCCCCAGTCCTGGCCCGTCATCGCCACCAGCCTCATCCTGTCCTTCTCCTGGACCTGGGGCGACTACATCGCCCCCGCCCTCCTCCTCGACGACGCCCGCACCACCCTCGCCGTCAAACTCGCCACCGGCTACGTCAACCAACACGGAGCCCAACTCGGCAACATCGTCGCCGCCGGCGCAGTCATGTACGTCCTACCCGTCCTCGCGCTCTTCCTGATCATGCAACGCGGCTTCATCTCCGGCATCTCCACCTCCGGACTCAAGTAACG
>NZ_JACEHE010000077.1 GCF_013778455.1 Streptomyces himalayensis subsp. himalayensis
ACCGCCCTGAGGTGACCCCTCTTCGGTCGGCGTGTGCAGGCCGTTCTCGACCACTCCCGCTTTCAGCCATCCCCGGATCATTTCCCTGGCAGGGAAAGACCCGATCGCCTCAAGCAGTGGCTTGTGGTCGATCCTGTCGAACGCGGCGGACAAATCAGCGTCCAGAACCCACAGCCTCCTGGCCCGGGAGCCTTTCAGCGTGGAATAGAGAGCACCGATGGCGTCCGCGCAACTGCGGCCCGGCCGAAATCCGTAGGACCTCGGCTCGAAGCGCGCTTCCCACTCGGGTTCCAGCGCGTTACGGACACGCGCCTGATGGCACCGGTCCATGATCACGGGGATACCGAGTGGCCGTTGTTTTCCATTGGCCTTTGGAATGTACACACGCCGGACCGGCAACGGATTCCAGGATGAGCGCGTACGGTGCACACGCACGGCCACGTCCATCCTGACCTCGGGCGACAGGGCGGTCTCCCCGTCGATCCCGGCCGTCCGACGTCCCACATTGCGCTGAGTCACCTGCCGCACGCTGATCAGCGTGTTCGACCATGACCTCAGCATCAGTTTCTGCAAGGACCGGACCATGGCCCAATCCTTTTCCCGCGTCGCCTTGAAGATCCTCTGCCTCAGCCTCGCTACGTGGTCCTCGTGGTGACGCCATGCGATGTCGTCCCAGTCGGCAATGTCCTTGGGTCCGTTCACCGTGGTGTCCAACTTGTCCCTCGGTTCGGGAGGCCCCCGGCCTCGGTTTTCAAAGGCTCACCAGCCCACGTCAGCTCCCTTTCGGGCCCGGTCTCCAGGACCGTCATCCGGCCGGTTCCCCGAGACAGCCGCTTGGAGGGGCAGCCATGGTCCCGAGTCCCGCTGCCTTTCGGCCGCCGGCATCTGCTTCTTGGGCTTCCTGTCCCGCCGAGGAGTTCCGCCCCTCTTGCGATCGGCCTACCGGGCTGAAGGCCCGGACCCCGACGGGGTTTCCACGTTCCGCGCACCCGAGATACGACCGGGGTGGGCGCCCCCTACACCCCGGGGCCAGCGGTGTTCCCACGGCCGGTAGATCGTCACCGGCCGCCGCTCGCCGCCTCCTCCAGCGGCTAGGCCCTTGCACCCTGCTTCTCGTCCCGTCTCCCAAGGCTTGGGCTGACGAGGCATCGTCGGGGGTTCACTTGCGTTCGCCCGTCCGGCCTTCCCCTCGCCCGGTTGCTCCCCCGGACGGAGCGGGGGCCCTTGAGCTTCTTCCCTGGGCTTCGCACCCTCACAGACGGGACCTGTGAACGCACGCCAGGGCGGGGACTGATCTCGAACACTGATCAGGAACTACGCCACCGGTCTATAACCGGCCTCCAATCTGCGAGTTCACTCGAAATGCGCGACTTCGTGTCGCACCTATCCGCGCCCACTGCGCGTCAGTCAACGGCACGGACAGACCAACGATCCGATGATCGGTAAGAAACGCCCTAGGTCCGTGTCGCCGATCGTGAAGTTGAAGTCGCGAGAATAGCCAAGGTCGCTACATGGCCGGTCGGACAGAGGTCAGGTCCTCCAGACTCACCCTGCACTGGAGTTCCGGCGGCACCGAAGGCGCAGTGAACCGCATCAAGAAGATCCAGAGGCAGCTCTACGGACGAGCCGGATTCGAACTACTCCGCAAGGTGATCCTGCTTCAGTAACCTTCCGCGACCGCTCCCCAAGATCTGTGCCAGAACCGAGAATCAGCAACGCTTCGGGTTCAGGGCCGTCAGCGTGATCGTCTGTGTCAACTGCCCGCCAACTTACGGCGATGGCGCGTCTGCATAGGGTGTGAGCTGGGGTAGCCGGCGATACCAGTGAGGCAGCCCCGTTGCGGGAACGTAGCCGAGGGGGAGACAGCCGTCCGATGAATCAGATCCTGTTCGCCGGGGCCATTGGCCTCTTTCTGACCCTGATCGGCACCCCGGTGCTGATCAAGCTGCTGGCTCGCAAGGGGTATGGGCAGTTCATCCGGGACGACGGGCCACGGGGCCATCACGGCAAGCGTGGAACGCCGACGATGGGCGGCATCGCCTTCATCCTGGCCACTCTCATCGCGTACGCACTGACCAAGGTCGTCACTGGCGAGGGCGTGACCTACCCGGGCCTGCTGGTGCTGTTCTTGATGGCGGGCATGGGCGTCGTCGGATTCCTGGACGATTACATCAAGATCGTCAAGCGGCGTTCGCTGGGTCTGCGGGCCGGGGCGAAGATGTCCGGCCAGCTGATCGTCGGCATCCTGTTCGCTGTGCTGGCCGTCCAGTTCGCGGACGACCGCGGCCAGACCCCGGCCTCCCTGAGGCTGTCATTCGTCACCGACTTCGGCTGGACCATCGGGCCGGTGCTGTTCGTCGTGTGGGCGCTGTTCATGATCCTGGCCATGTCGAACGGGGTGAACCTGACGGACGGTCTGGACGGGCTGGCGGCCGGCGCCTCGGTCATGGTCTTCGGCGGATACACCTTCATCGGCCTGTGGCAGTTCCAGAAATCGTGCGCCAACGCGATGACGATGACTGACCCCGCCTCCTGTATGGAGGTCCGCGACCCGCTCGACCTCGCCGTCATCGCCTCCGCGCTCATGGGCGCCTGCTTCGGGTTCCTGTGGTGGAACACCTCACCCGCCAGATTTTCATGGGTGACACCGGCTCGCTCGCCCTCGGCGGCGCCCTGGCCGGCCTGGCCATCTGCTCTCGTACCCAACTGATGCTCGCCGTGCTGGGCGGCCTGTTCGTCATGATCACCCTGTCCGTGGTCATCCAGGTCGGCTCGTTCAAGATGACTGGCAAGCGCGTCTTCAAGATGGCGCCGCTGCAGCATCACTTCGAACTCAAAGGCTGGTCCGAAGTTCTGGTCG
>NZ_JACEHE010000078.1 GCF_013778455.1 Streptomyces himalayensis subsp. himalayensis
ACACCAGGGCATGGGGGGAGAATTTCCTCCCAGGATGTGTCTTTCCCAGGATGGATTCCTTCGCTTTTCGCATCTGCCGTGGCGTGTGAGGCTCGATCCGACCGGCCGGCACCATCCGGTGTTCCGGGCCGAGGCATTCACCCCTCGCACCGAAGGAAGCACCACCATGCGCGGAGCAGTCATCTACGCCCCCGGCGACGTTCGCTTTGAGGAGCGCGGCGACCCGACGATCACCAAGCCGACCGACGCGATCATCCGCACGGTCGCCACCTGCGTGTGCGGCTCGGACCTCTGGGCCTTCCGCGGTCTGGAGCCCGTGGACGAACCCCACCCGATGGGTCATGAGTACGTCGGGATCGTCGAGGAGGTCGGAAGCGAGGTCACCTCGGTCACGCCGGGACAGTTCGTGGTCGGCTCCTTCGCCACCTCGGACAACACCTGCCCGAACTGCCTGGGCGGCTGGCAGTCCTCGTGCCTGCATCGCGAGTTCATGAGCACCTGCCAGGCCGAGTACGTCCGCATCCCCAACGCCCACGGCACTCTCGTCGCCACGGACGAGCACCCGGACGACGTGTTCGTGCCCAGCCTGCTCGCCGTCTCCGACGTGATGGGCACCGGCTGGTACGCGGCCGTCGCCGCCGAAGTGAAGCCCGGCTCCACCGCAGTCGTCGTCGGCGACGGCGCAGTCGGCCTGTGCGGCGTCATCGCCGCCAAGGAACTCGGGGCCGAGCGGATCATCGCCATGAGCCGCCACGAGCCCCGCCAGAAGCTCGCCCTGGAATTCGGCGCCACGGACATCGTCACCGAACGCGGCGAAGAAGGCATCGCCCGCGTCAAGGCCCTCACCGGCGGCATCGGCGCCGACTCCGTGCTGGAGTGCGGCGGCACCCTGGAGGCCATGCAGCAGGCCCTGCGCTCCACCCGGCCCGGCGGCAACGTCGGCTTCGTCGGCGTCCCGCACGACGTGGCGATCGACGGCCAGGAGCTGTTCTTCTCCCACGTCGGCCTGCGTGGCGGCCCCGCCCCCGTACGCCGCTACCTGCCCGACCTGATCGACCGGGTCCTGACCGGCCGCATCAACCCGGGCAAGGTCTTCGACCTCACCCTGCCCCTGGAGCAGGTCGCCGAGGGCTACAAGGCCATGGACGAGCGCCGCGCTATCAAGGCCCTCCTCACCCCCTAACTGGCAATGCCTTCTTGCCTGGGGCTGGGCCACCAGCCCCGGAGACTCGACCCGCACCTCGACAAGGACTCACCGTGACCACCCTCGCCCTCATCGGCGCCGGCCCCGGCCTCGGACTCGCCACCGCGCGCTGTTTCGGAGCCGCAGGCCACTGCGTCGCCCTCATCTCCCGCAGCCCCCAGCACCAGGACAATCTCGCAGCCGAACTGGCCCGCCACAACGTCCAGGCCCGAGGCTTCACCGCCGACGTCCTCGACCCCGCCTCCCTCACCGAGGCTCTGCACACCGCCGCCGACACCCTGGGGCCCATCGAGATTCTGCAGTACAGCCCGGTGCCGCGCGGTGACTTCATGAAGCGGGTCCTCAACACGAGCGCCGACGACCTCGACGACCCGCTGGCCTTCTCCGTCAAGGGCCCCATCACGGCGGTGAACACCGTCCTGCCCGGCATGCGCGCGCTCGGGCGCGGCACCCTGCTGTTCGTCAACGGCGGCAGCGCCGTACGCCCCCACCCAGACCGTGCCGGCACCTCGATCGCCTTCGCCGCCGAGAGCGCCTACGCCCAGATGCTCCACGATGCGCTCGCGCCGGAGAACATCCACGCCGCGCAGCTGATCATCCCCGGAGCCATCCGGTACGACGTCGAGCACAGCAGCCCCGACGCCCTGGCCCAGCGCCTGCACGACATCCACACCGAGCGGACCGGCTTCCGGCACTACGCCGAGCCCCTGCCCGACTGACCCACTGGACGACCCTCATGAACTCTGCAGCCCGCCGTGCCCTGGTCCGCGCGGTCCCGGCAGCCGCTCTGCTGCTGGCCGTGACCGCCTGCAGCAACGACTCACCCGAAGCCACTCCGTCCTCCGCGCCCTCCTCATCGGCGCCCTCAGCGCGCCAGGGGACACCGACATCCACCACACCATCCGACTCCGACAGGAAAACCGCCATGGACATCCGGGTCACCATCGACGGCCGCCCCGTCGACGCCGCCTTGAACGACAGCCCTGCCGCCCGCGACCTCGCCGAACTGCTCCCGCTCAGGCTGGATCTGGAGGACTTCCACCAGACGGAGCGGATCGCGGACCTGCCGCGCAGGCTGACCACCTCCGGCGCTCCCGAGCCGACTGCACCCAAGGCCGGTGACCTGGCCTACTACGCGCCCTGGGGCAACCTGGCCCTCTTCTACAGCGACGGCGACTCCGCATCCGCCGACCTGCTCATCCTCGGCCACATCGACGCCGACACCGACCGGCTCGCCACGGCCGACCGCATCACCATCGAAGCCGCCTCCTGACCGTTCCAATTAAGTGAGCAGGAGTGAGTCTTGGACCCATACCTGGTCACTGCGGACATCCCGAACGGTGTTGGGTGCCCGACTGGTTCCCCGCTTTCGCTTCCTGCTCGGCGACGGCACTCCAGTCGCGCGGTCCGTGGCAGGCGGGCGGGGTCCCTCGCGTCCTGGGGTGCCCGGTGCGGCCTGGA
>NZ_JACEHE010000079.1 GCF_013778455.1 Streptomyces himalayensis subsp. himalayensis
GGTGCGACGCGAGGTCGCACGTTTGTGAGTGAGTACACCTTTGGAGGTTCGACGATGTCGATGGTGTAGATCCTGATCAGTGTCCATGTGATCAGTCCCCGCCCCGACGTGCGTTGCTGGTAACGGCAGGGTGCGGAGCTCGGGGGAAAGCCAAAGGGCTCCCGTTCCATCCGGGAGTTACGGGCGAGGGGAAGACCGGACGGGTGAAGGTGACTGAACCCTTGGATGATGTCTCGTGACTGAGGATGCCTTTTCGATGGGTTGGTTGAGTTGGGCAGTAGGGCTGGCCGTTGAGAAGCGGCAGGTGCCGGGCGGGCCACTCCCGTCCGCTCGGCTGGACACCACCGCCCCGGGATAAAGAGGGCACCCACCCCGGTCGTATCTCACACGTGTGGAACGCGGAAACCCTGGCTGGAGTCCAAGACGGCGCGAGCCGATTTTGGTAGGCCGACCGCGAGGAAGGCGGATATCCCCAGCGGGACAGGATGGTTCAAGAAGCGAATGCCGGCGGCCGAAAGGCAGCAGGAAACCGGGAGGAATACCGCGACTTCCAGTGGTCTCCCGCATAACTGGCCGGATACGGGACGCTGATGCCCGGCCCGCAAGGGAGCTGACGTGGACCAGGTGAGTCTGTGAAGGAACTCTGATATTCGGATGCCGGAACCGGAGGGCAAGTTGGACACTGAGGCGGTTTCCGCTGACGTGAACGGACCTGCGGACGTTCCTTTGGAATGGGACGCCGTTCACTGGCGTGCCGCAGAGGATGACGTACGGCGTTTGAGGCAGCGGATCTTCACGGCAAGCAAGGCAGGGGACCTCAAGCGGGTCCGTAATTTGCAGAAGCTGATGCTCCGTTCACGCGCTAACACGCTGGTGAGCGTGCGGCGGGTGACGGAGGAGAATGCTGGCCGCAAGACGGCGGGCGTGGATGGGAAGGTCGTACTGACCTCCCCGGGTAAGGCAGCACTGGCGGATTGGGTACACCATCAGATGAAGCCTTGGCATGCTCGTCCGGTCAAGCGGGTCTTCATCCCCAAGTCGAATGGAAAACGGCGCCCTCTCGGTATTCCGGTGATTGTCGATCGCGTGCTTCAAGCCCGCGCGAAGAATGCGCTGGAGCCGGAATGGGAAGCACGGTTCGAGCCGAAGTCGTACGGCTTCCGGCCCGGCCGTGGCTGTCATGACGCCATCGAGGCGATCTACCAGGTGGTGAAGGGGCGTGACCCCAAACGCCGGTGGATTCTTGATGCCGACCTGGCAGCGGCTTTCGACCGAATCGATCACGACCATCTCCTCGGCTCTCTCGGAACGTTTCCCGCTCGCGGGCCCGTCCGAGAATGGCTGAAAGCTGGCGTGATGGACAAGGGCGAATTAGCGCCAACCGATGAAGGAGTTCCACAAGGCGGCGTGATCAGCCCCGTGCTGTTGAACATCGTCTTGCACGGGATGGAGAAGGCCGCAGGAGTCAGGTATCACAACCGAAGTCGTGGAGGTCTCCAGACTGCTCCTGATTCCCCCGTGCTGGTCCGTTACGCTGACGATCTTGTGGCCTTGTGCCACAGCCGTGAGCAGGCGGAACACATCAAAGCACGACTTGCCGAATGGCTGACGCCGAGAGGGTTGACCTTCAACGAGGACAAGACGCGCATAGTCCACCTCGATGAGGGTTTCGATTTTCTCGGGTTCAACGTCCGCCGATATCACGACAAGATCGTGCTGATAAAACCCAGCCGTGAGGCCGTGGGACGGATCCGGAAGAGGCTACGCATGGAGATGCGTGCACTGCGCGGGTCGAACTCCGCCGCAGTGCTCAAGAAGCTCACCCCCATCATCCGGGGATGGGCCGCCTACTACCGGACTGAGGTGTCAAGCGAGGTCTTTTCCGCGCTTGACGACTACATGTGGAAGCTTACCTACCGGTGGGCGAGACACAGTCATCCGAACAAGTCGCGGTGGTGGGTCGTCGACCGCTACTACGGCCAGTTCAACAAGTCCAAGCAGAACCGGTGGGTCTTCGGCGACCGGGATTCCGGCGCCTACCTTCCCAAATTCGCCTGGACGAAAATCGTCCGACATGCGATGGTCGTCGCGGCTGCCTCCCCCGACGACCCGGCGCTCGCCGACTACTGGGCGCAACGCCGCCGCAAGCAGTCTCCTCCACCGCTGAGCGAACCGGTCCGACGCCTTCTGGGCATCCAAAAGGGCCGGTGCGCTGTCTGCAACGAGTTGCTGCTGCACGCCGATCAGCATCCACAAAGCCCGCACCAATGGGAACAGTGGGTGCGCGTCACCCTAATGGCGATTCGTAAACAGCACATCGCCACTACGACGCACGGCGTTAAGGACAAACTCCGTCTCATCCACTCCTCTTGCCGCCGCCGTATCGAGGCGGCGACTGAGGGCCAGTAAATCTGTATGCCTGAAGGCCTTCGGGACTTGCTTGAGCCGTATGCGCGGAAACGTGCCCGTACGGTTCTGAGGGGGGTGCGGCGCAGTAATGCGCCGCACCTACCCGACTGATCA
>NZ_JACEHE010000008.1 GCF_013778455.1 Streptomyces himalayensis subsp. himalayensis
TAATAGCGGAGCTATTCGGGCGTTTCGGCAACACTGCGAGCGTGCGTGCCAGGCGTCGCGGGGCAGGCGGGACTTTCGACACACGCCCTAGGCCCCCCTAGTACTCCAGCAGAACTTTGCTGTCTGGCCTGGGACGATCCCGGGCGGCTAGAGGGTAGCGGGCTGATGGCTCCAGCAGGTCACCGCGGGAGGAGAAGTCCCCGTGGCGCAGGACGGCGCGGGCCAGGAGGGAGAAGAAGGGATGTACTCGAACTCCCGCAGCGCACCCGCCCGGACGCGGGAGACCGGTCTGGGTGCTTGCGGGAGCGGGCGGCCATCGCGGTCTTCTCGTCCACCGATACCACCACCGAGTCCGGCGGGCACCTGCGGTAGAGGGCGCACACCTCTGCCGCCTCGGTGAAGAAGTCCGGGTCAGCAGGCCGGGTCAGCCAGCCGCGGACCCGGTACGGCTTGACCTGCAGCGCGGCCAGAATCCGTCCGACCTGGGAGGCGGAGATACCCGCGTCCGCCAGGTGACAGGCGATCAGCCGGTGCGACCAGCCGTCATAGGGATGGGGCGGCGTGCTGGTGGCCGTCGCCACGAACCGCAGCAAGCACCATGCCCCGTCAACGCGCCGATGGCCATCGGCGGAACCGCGGCGCAGCACCAGACAGCGACGATAGGGCACAGTCTGTCGCCGTGGTCACGGGGAGCCTGGGGTGTTGGCACGGAGAAGGGCGGCTCCGAGAGGCGTGAGGGTGTGCAGTACGGATGCGGCGTGGCGGTGGCTGGTGATCAGTCCCGCGTCCCGCAGGGCGGTGGCGTGCTGGCTGGCAGATGACGCGGAGACGCCGGTGGCGCGGGCGAGTTCGCCGGTGGTGGCGCCGGTGGCGGCGGCGCGCAGGACGGCGGCGCGCGTGCGGCCGAGCAGAGCCTTCAGGGAGGCACCGGAGCCGAGGTCCCCGGGGAGCGCGCTGTGGTGGGGCTCGTGGCTGAGTGAGTAGATCAGGATGGGATCCAGCGTGGTGTCGCCGAAGGTCACTGGGTTCCCCCAGCAGAAGTAGGACGGCACCAGGAGGAGCCCACGGCCGTTGAGGTGCAGGTCGCGGTCCTCGGGATAGACAGTGTGCAAAATGGGGCGCTGCCATCGCAGGTCGGGCCCCAGGCTCTGAAGGACCCCGTCGATGCCCCCGTTGAGCATGGCGCGGGCGCGGGCGGATCGTTCGGCTTCGATGCGGGCCTGGATGTGGTCGCTGTGCGGGGCGATGACCGTGTCGTGGTAAGCCCGCATGGCCTGCACCAGTTCCTTGCGCATATCCGGCTCGGCCAGGCTCGGAGCCCAGGCGGGGGCTCCGCTGGTGCGGGCGAGGATGCCCACCTCGTCCAGGATTCGGCGCTTCGGGGTGGCCAGGATGGCCTCCAGTCCGGCGTCGAGTCCTTCGGTGGCCTCAGGTGGAGTGAGGAAGTCAGGGAAGTACGCGGCGCGCGGGACCAGTGGCAGCAGCAGGGTGCGCAGTGTGGGGGCGAATCCTGCGGCGTGCAGCCGGGTGCGTGCGGTGCGGAACCAGTCCGCGTAGGCCCATCGGCCCTGGCGGGACTGGAAGCGGTGCAGGCTCGCGCAGATCTCCCACAGCGGGTCCGGTACGGCCGCAATGCGGGTTCGGGCCAGGTCGGCATCGGTGAAGTGAATCCGGAGCACTCCATTCCCCCCTCGTGCCCTGGGCTATTTCGGCAGGGCCGAAAAGCCTGGTTGAACCAGGCTCACGTCAGACACGCTGATGGAGCAAACCGGCGCGCGGGAGAGTGATCCGTTGATCACCAGGGCCACCGCGGTTCACCGCACCCGGCTGCAACGACTACGGGGAACTCACATGGCCATCACAGCACCGCAGCAACCGGGGGAAACACCAGCATGAGGCGAGCGTTCAGTTCCGCGTGCACGGCCGCGGCCATCGTCGCTCTCACGATGGCCGGCTGCACCGCAAACGAGACGGACCAGTCGGACTCCGCTCGGCAGCGGCAGGACACCTCGGCCGAGAACACCACGAGCCAGGGGCGAGAGCTGACCGATGCCGAGCAGATCCTGGTCCAGCGTGCGGAAGAGCTGCTCGTCAAGAAGTGCATGGAGGGCGAGGGCTTCAAGTACTGGGTGGGGCCGTTGCCGACCGTCGACGACCTCAAGGGCGGCGGTTACGTGCTGACCAACGCCGACTGGGCGAAGGAGCACGGTTACGGCAGTCGGCTCGAGGAGCAGGTCCAGGTAGCCCAGCGCAACGATCCCAACCACGCGTACGCCAACGGGCTCTCGCAGAAGGACCGTGTCCGCTACAGCACGGCTCTCGAAGGCGGACCATCGAGCGGAATGCTCACAGCCGAGCTGCCCCGCGGCGGTGCCATCCAGACCCCGCGTGACAGCTGCCGCGTCGATGCCAAAGACCAGCTCTATGGAGACTTCGAGGCCTGGTTCCAGGTTGAGAAGACCGCCACGAACTTGACCGCCCTGTACGCGCCCGACCTCGTCAAGGACGAGCGTTTCGTGAACGCGGTCAAGGACTGGTCCGCCTGCATGCGCGAGGCAGGCCACGACTACGGCGACCCGCCGCAGATCCGCGAACGGCTTCCGGAGCTCACCAAGGGGCTGAGCACCGAGAAGGCGTACGCCGCGGAGGTGGAACTGGCGGTCGCCGAAGCCACCTGCGCCGTCCAGACGCCTCTGGCAGCTACGGCACGCGCGCTGCAGACCGAGTACCGCGACAACAAGCTCAAGCAATACAGCGAGGACATCGCCGCCTATCAGCGCATGCGCCTCGCCGCGCTGGCCCGGGCCGAAGACATCACCGGCTCGACGGCCTGACGTCACATGTCCGTCCGGCGTCCCCGGACTCCTGAAACTTCCGCAGTCCGACTGCGGAATGCCGTGCACGACTCCAACGGAACAAGGAGCGATTCATCATGCGTAAGATCCTCGCCACCGCCGCCACCTTCGGACTCGCAAGCCTCGGCGTAATCGTCCCGGCGACCAGCGCACAGGCATCCGTGAACTGCGACTACGCGTGGAACAACGCCGCACTCGGGTACTTCTACGCCTACGCCGCTCAGGGCTGCACCGACTACCTCGGGAGGTCATCCGGCAACGACTCGGACTGGGGTAACAGCACGGGTGGTTTCCAGGGCTCCGACACCAATCGGGCCGGATCCATTCTGCACAAGGGGACCTCCGGCATGGCCGTCCAGGTTTTCAACGGAACGGGGACGGACTGGGCCGGAGGCCACACCTGCATCAAGCAGTCGGAGTACTACATGAGCATCCTTTTCCCGCACTCATTCACCAGCGGCTACCAAGTGAGCGACGCCATCAGTTCCCACCGGTGGGTGTGGGCATCGGAGTGCGACAAGTTCCTGGACTCCTGAACTGAGAAGGTGGCGTCCGCGCGGTCGGTGGCCGTGGAGATCGGGTCGATGCGCAGGACGTAGTCGGAGTGCCTGATGTATACCAGCACGGCGGCGCGCAGGTCATCTGCGGCCACTGGGACAGCGCCGACGACGTGACCGTGGCCACCAACATCAAGGCCCTCATCGACGCGATGGGCTCGATCGTCGCCTGAGCTGGCGGAGCAGGACTGATGACCCATCACGCGGCCCGGCCCAACCGGCTGGGCCGCTCCCGTTTCCCAGGAAAGAAGACACCCATGCAACCTGCCCCCGGCCGACCAGACCGGCGAAAAGCCCGGCCGGCGCCAGGTGGTTCTCGCTCAAGTTGCCCTATTCCCCATATGGGCTAATTCTGAAAGTGATGCGTGCAGCACGCTCTCCGTCACTCGCCTGGGCAGAACGCTGCCACCCAGTGACGCAGTAGGTGGTGATCTCGGCCATAATCCAAGGTTAATCTCACCGGGGGAGACTCTTATGCGCATCAGGCATTTGCTTGTCATCTTGCCGGCCGCCCTGTGCTTCGCGGTGAGAGCGGAGCGGTGGGCAGTGCGACCCAGGTATATGACAGTGACCCCTCCGCGTCGGTCAGCAGTGTTCCGGACGGCCCCGTAGAGTGCTCGATCGATTCCATGGTGGACGAAAACAACGAAGCCGTACAGCGCGGCTGATTTGTGCCCCCAATACCCCGAGCGGGCGCTTGCGCCCCATACCCGGGATCGCTGGACTGCCTTGAGATTTAGAGGGATCCTTCCTATGTGGAAAAGCTTTTGGCGGCGTACCTCAGTTGCTTTCGGCGCAGCCTGCATCCTTGCTGGAGGATCAACCCTGGCAACAGGTTCTACTAGTGCTCGGGCAGCATCTCAAGCCCAGCAGGGCAGCGACTTCCTGGGGTCGAAGGCGCACAAGCCATCGGCGCCTGAAGTGCTTGACTGGGAGAATCGCAGTTATAGCCTCACTTGCGATGACATCGTCGACAAGCCGGTCAAGGTGGCTGTACACAATGGCAAAGGGCGTGCGAAAGGCGGCGGCATCGGCGGATATGACCGCTGGGAGGTGGAAGTCCAGCGGACCGCCCAAGGTAGCCTGCCGCGCCTCGGCAACGTGACTGCTGTGCTGTTCTACTGCTCTCCGCAACCGAGTAACTTCTTCCTGCAGGAACTGCGCGTCTACCGCACCGATGACGGCAGCGAGATAGGCCGCACGCCCACTTTCGATGTCCCTGAGTTGTCGCCGAAATATCAGCCGGAATCCCTGATGATCAAGGATGGTCGGCTTGCCGCTGACGTCAAGTTCTACGGACCTGAAGACAGTCATGCGGAGGGACCCTCAATACTCCGCCATGTCACCTGGACATGGGAGGGCGGCCGTTTTGTCACGCACGAGGCGGACGGGGAGACGGAGCATCGTGGCCGTTAACGTTCGACGGCTTCAGGTCCTGCTGCGCGAATCCCGCACCATGGATGCCCTGCAGCGCCTCGGCCACCCCGCCATCAGCCAAAGCCTCTGCATCTGACTCTGGCTGATTACCGTACGGTTCCCTTCAGTCGCGAGCGTGTCGGATGCGGGCGGTGCGGCGCTTCCCTGAGCCGTCCTCGTACTCCACCGTGAGGTCCACCGTGAGGCCGGCCTCGCGCGACGGTCAGGCTGACCAAGCGACCGGGGGCGACCGTCGCTCCTCCGGTCCCCCAACCCCGTGAAGTTCAGCCACGAATTTAGGGCCAACCGGGTCGACAGCGGCGGGCAGCGGCAGCGGCAGCGGCAGCGGCAGCGGCAGCGGCAGCGGCAGCGGCAGCATCCTCCCCCTCAACATCGTCGACGCCAAGGGGACCAGGCCCGACATCCACTTTCTCCGGGTGCCGGAGTCCAAGGCCGTGAAGAACCGCGTGCACCTGGACCTCAAGCCGCCGATCGACCTGCGCGGAGCCGAACAGCGCGCCTGGCAGGAGGCGGAGGTCACGCGACTGGTGGCCGCGGGCGCCGTCTTCCTGCGCCACGACGAGGACTGCCCCGTCATCATGCAGGACGTCGAGGGCAACGAGTTCTGCGTCACCGGTTGCCGATTGAGGCTGCGCCTGAGCGGGCTTCTGTCTGGTGGAGGGCATAAGCGCCTGCCAGGATCAGGCTGTGAACGAGCCTTCGATTCCTGCGAGATTGAGCAGAGCCCTCGACTGGGCAGGGCTGCCCCTGTCCGCCCTACTTCTTGCGATCGGCATCAGGGACTACCGCGACGGCGGGTCCGTGGGCTGGCCGATCGGCGGAGCGCTACTTGTTCTGGTCAGCCTCTGGGTGATCTATCGCGGGATGCCTCGCCGGAGCGGCAAGGCGACCGAGTCACCGTAGGACTGCGCACTACCCGGCGGTTGGTCCGCCGAGTCCTGGCATTCGGCCCAGCATGCCGCCGTACGCCACGCTCCCGTACCCGGACCGGACGACAAGGGTCCCGTCGAGACACCCATTTACGACATAGAACCGCATAGCCGCCATAATCTCGTGATCATCTCATCATTCGTACTATCGGGATTCCGGAGGCTTGGTCGCCGTGCCACGAAGGCGAAGCTCAGCTCGAACGAACCGCCATCGCCACATAGTGAGCGTCTTCGCCGCCGCTGCCGTCCTAGGGGCGCTCGCAGGATCTGCCACCAGTACCCGCGAGACGGTCGACGCGGCGGAGCCGGCCCTCGCCCCGATGGCGCTGCCGAGGGACCGGGTGCCCACGACTCCCTTGAAGCCCCCCAGCGGGGCATCGACCGCAGACCCCGGCAAGAAGCTGGCCGAAGCGCTCACATCGGTTCCGGACGGGGGCGCACGGCTGTCCGTGGCGGCGATCGGCCTGTACGGCGGGCACCGTGAGGCCCGTGACGCCGCATACGCCAAGTACAACGACCGTTCTACGTACGACGCCGCGAGCATCATCAAGGTGAATCTCCTTGCGGCGCTGCTGCTCCAGGCGCAAGACGAAAAGCGGCAACTGACCAGGAAGGAGCGCTCGCACGCCAAGGCGATGATCCAGAACAGCGACAACGGCTCGGCAGGCGTTCTGTGGCGGGCGATCGGCAGAGCCGACGGCCTGAACGCCGCGAACAAGCGGCTGGGGCTGGTTTCGACGGTGGGTGGCCACGGCAACCGCTGGGGGCTGACCCAAACGACGGCGAAGGACCAACTCACGCTGCTGCGTGCCGTGTTCGGGGCAACGGAGACGGGACCGGCGTCGTCGTCCGCTTCCTCCGGCGGGTTGAACCAGGCGTCGCGCGCGTACATCCAGAAGCTGATGGGGCGGATTGCGCAGGACCAGATCTGGGGTGTCTCGGCGGCGGCCGATTCCGGGTGGGCGCTCAAGAACGGCTGGCTGCCGCGTATCACGACCGGCCTGTGGGACATCAACAGCATCGGACGAGTGACGGCGGATGGCCGCCACTACCTGATCGCGGTCCTGTCCGACGGCAATGCGTCGATGTCGAAAGGGATTTCCCTGGTCGAGGACGCTGCGAAGGCGGCGGTCTCCGCCCTGCAGAGCCAGCGGCCGAAACCCTGGAGCCTGACTGCTCTGGAGGCGCACAGCCTCAGCGGTGCGAAGCACGGCCCCGCCACAGCACCACCGAGGCCGCCAGCAGTACGGCGCCGAGGACGCCCGCCAGCGGTCCCGCCCAGCCCGCTGGGCTGCCGCCGCCATCGGACGTGCTGCTCGGAAGGCGGGGCGCCGTCCGGCGTGGAAGCCGGCCACGCACTTCACCGCTGGTCGGCTCTCCGTGCTCGACGAGCGGGAAGTACCCGAGGAGATCGAGGAGCGTGCTGCGGATGCAGCCGCTGAGGCCATGGACCGCACCGCGCCTTCCCTCTCGGCGGAGCTCCAGTTCCCACCGGCAGGGTGTACAACAGCCGAGTCAGGCCACGAGACTGAGGGGCGAGGGTGTTCGATCTCAAAGAGGAATTGCATCGCAAGCTGCAAGCCGGCAGGGCAGGGCTACTGAGCAAGCTTGAGGACTTGAGCGAGTACGACCTGCGTCGGCCCATGACACCGACCGGCACCAACTTGCTCGGCATCATCAAGCACCTGGCCGGTGTGGAGTACGAGTACCTCGGTGGATCATTCAAGCGACCGGCGCCCGAGACCATGTCGTGGATCGAGGACGGCTCGCTCTGGCAGGGCGCCGACATGTGGGCGACACCCGATGAGTCCAGCGAGTACCTGATCGGGCTCTACAAACGCGCCTGTGCGCACGGCGATCAGACCATCGCGGACCTGGACCTGGAGACCCCCGGGTGGGTGGCCCACTGGCCGGAGGGAAGGCGCGACACGACCTTGGGCGTGCTGCTCATTCGGATGGTGTCCGAGACTGCCCAGCATGCCGGCCACGCCGATGTGATGCGAGAGCTCATCGACGGGCGCGCCGGTCCGGACCATGACGCGATGGGAGACGAGGCTTGGTGGCGTGAGTACGTTGCTGGGATCCAGGCAGCAGCGGACTCATTCGCAACAGGGGTTCACTCGGACAAGCCGACCGGCTGATGCGGACACGTATCACAAGGGCAACAGCGATGTGCCCCCGACCGTTTTACCTGGGCAGGGGCCTCAAGCTGCGCGGTGTGTGGGGGATTTGAACCCACAGTGGCCTGCGCCACGAGGGTTCTCAGGATCGTCGACTCATGGGCGCTCGACTTGCTCCAGACTTGCGGACGTGGATGAGACGGTGCTGACCGAAGACGGGGTCCGGCTGTGGGCGACCCGAGGCGGCGAGGGCACTCCGGTGGTCTTCTGCCACGGCGGACCCGGCATCTGGGATTTCTTGGGCGACTTGGCCGAGCTCTTGACTGACCGGGCCACCGTGCACCGCTGGGACCAACGGGGATGCGGGCGGTCGCAACGGCGCGGGCCGTACTCGGTCGCCCGATCCGTGGCCGACCTGGACGCCGTCCGCCGCCACTTCGGGCTGGACCGGATGGCGCTACTGGGCCACTCGTACGGCGCTCAGCTGGCACTGCAGTACGCGCTGGACCATCCCGAGCGCGTCAGCAAGTTCGTCTACGTCTCCGGCACCGGAATCGACAACCGCGACACCTGGCGGCCGACCTACCAGCGGAACCTGCGCGCCAACCTCGGGAAATACCTGAAGCGCTGGGAAACACTGGACAGCCGGAAGCGCACCGAAGCGGAAGACCGGGAACTCTGCGTGCTGCAGTGGTCCGCAGACTATGCCGACCGGGAGCGGGCGCTGGAACAGGCCAAGGCCGCGGCCACACCCTGGTACGGCGTGAACTTCGAGTGCAGCGCGACCATCAACGCCGAAGTCAACCGCACCTCGGGAACACCGGAACTGCGGGCGGCATGCGAAAAGTTGGACGTGCCCGTTCTCATCGTGCACGGAGCCGAGGACATCCGACCGAACTGGGCGCTTGACTCACTGGAACAGGCCCTGCCCCGGGTCTCGCGGAAGACGCTCAACGGCGCAGGGCACCTTCCCTGGGTGGAAGACCCGAACGGCTTTCGGACCGTGGTCGGCGACTTCCTCGTCGACCGCAGATAGCTGCCGGATACAGCAGCGAAGCACCAGAGGGGTCCAAGGCACTGACAGCCTCGGGGGATGCAGAAGCGGTAGGGCACGATGCTTCGGCCGCCCGGACGCAGCTGCGTGAAGCGCAGACGAAGGTTCCACATGCCTACCGCGACTTTGTGACCAAGGCGCGCTACGTCTTGGAGTCAGCGCCGCCCAACTACTGAGACGGCCCAAGGTTCGGGCAGCGCAGGGCCAGTTACGAATCGGAAGATCGCCGTGCCCAGACCTGGACGGCTGGAACCGGATAGCCGCGGGGCGAACTCCTGTTTAAGACGAAGTCACTACCACACCATGAGAAGTGGCGGAACGTCAGAGGGGGCAGCGGAATGTCACGGGGATGGAAGATCGCAGTCATCGTGCTTGCGGCGGGGACCGTCGGCTGGTTCCTGTGGCCCTGGTTCCTGTATTCCTGGATGCGCAGGGAGTGAGGCACGAGATCCCAGCCGGGCACCCGGTCGGGGGCACCAGCCAAAAGGCCCCGGACCGATCAAGGTCCGGGGCCTTTGAACCGATCAAGATCCGGGGCCTTTGAACGGGGGTCTTCGGAGCTGCTAGCAGTAGTACTCCTCGTAATACCAGTTGCCGTACCCGTCTTCCACATACGACCAGCAGACGTAGTCGTACTCCTCCATGGCGTGATGCGACTGCGTCGCATGGGTCGCGGCTGGGGCACTGGACGTGGTGGCCGCCGAGGCCGGCGCGCTCGACACGGCCACGAGTCCGCCGAAGAGCATGGCGGACGCGGCGCCTGCCGTCAGAGTCCGCTTCGCGAGGTTACGCATGGTGATCCTGCCTTTCACTGGACGTTTTCCACCTGATGGCGGTGGGTCTGAGGTCCAGTAAGCGGGGCCATGGGGGCCGGCGTCACGTCACGCAAAATCGCATCTTGACACCGCCAGTTGATCTTGGGTGCCGCGGGACGGAGCGAACCGCGGCCGGCCCAGGTCTACCGTCCAGGCCCTACGGATCTACCGTCTAGGCCCTACGGACGAGACAGCCCGGTCCCCTGGTCCGACGTCGACGCCGCCGTCCGTCCCTACGATCGGAGCATGGCTCACACGACCGCACCGGCGACCTCCAGCGTGCCCGCCCCCTCCCCCAGCGAGTCACCTCGGCTCGACCTCGACGCGTATCTGGCGCGTATCGGCTGGTCAGGAAGGCGTGAGGCGAGTGCGGAGACGCTGCGCTCGGTGCATCGGGCCCACATCCAGGGCATTCCGTTCGAGAACGTCCAGCCCGTCCTCGGCTCCGCGCCCTCCCTCGCGCTGGACGACCTGCAGGCCAAGCTGGTCCGTAGCCGCCGCGGTGGCTACTGCTTCGAGCACAACACCCTCTTCGCCGCCGTCCTGGAAGCGCTCGGCTTCGGCGTCACCCGCCTCGCCGCACGCGTCCGCGTCGGCGCACAGGGCGCCGTGCGCCCGCGTACGCACATGCTTCTCCTGGTGGACGTGCCGGACGAATCCCGGCAGTACCTCGCCGACGTCGGCTTCGGCAGCATCGGCGGCCTGCTCGAAGCCATCCCGCTGACGGCCGGCTCCGAGGTCCACGACGGCGGCCGCACGCACCGCCTGGTCCGCGAGCCGCATCAGGGCCTGGAGGACCTGTGGGTTCTACAGGCGTTCCAGGAGGGCGCGTGGTTCGACCAGTACGCCTTCACCCGGGAGCCGTTCGAACCTTCCGACTACGAGGTCATCAACTGGCACGTGGCGACCAACCCCCGCTCCCCCTTCCAGCACACTCTCTACGCCCAGCGCACCACGCCCGACGGCCATCTCGCCCTCGCCGGACACGTGTTGGTGATCACGCGGGCCGACGGTACCTGCGAGAAGCGGGAGTTGACGGACCCGGCGGAGCTGCGGCGGGTGCTGGACTCCGACTTCGGCATCGAACTGCCGGAGACGGCACGGCTGGAGTTCTAGGGACCCGGGGGTCCGTCGTCGCCGGGCGGCAGCAGTCCAGTGGTTGAGAATTCACCAAGCCGTCGTAAGTTTGGTAAGGCTTGCCTCATATACTGCATTTCCCTTGGCGCCGTACATGGCACGCCAGAGGCACACCCATGCCCGTACGACAGGACCTTGACATGCGCACCCCCTCCCGCGGGCTCATCGCGGCACTTGCCCTCACCCCTTTGCTGGCCGGCTGTTTCGCGTCGGGCCAGAGCGACAGCAGCTCGGGGGCGGGCTCGAAAGAGGGAGCGGCCGGGCGCCTGCGGGTCGCCCTCGCCGTACCGCCGGCGCAGGCCCTGTCTCCGTACAGCAACGACGCCACCGTGCTGAGCAAGCTGTCCGTCGCCGAAGGCCTCACCGCCCTGGACGAGGACGGCGCCGCCGCACCCGCGCTCGCGCGGTCCTGGAAGCGGAACGACGCCACCACCTGGACCTTCGAGCTGCGCAAGGCGTCGTTCCAGGACGGCACCGAGGTCACCGCCCAGTCCGTCGTCGACGCGCTGGACCACGCGAACGAGGCCGAGACCAAGCCCCGTGTCCTCAGCGACGTGAGCCTGACGGCCAAGGCCGAGGACGCCGACACCGTCACCATCACCACCAAGAGCGCCGACCCGGTGCTGCCGCTGCGGCTGGCGAGCCCCGCACTCGCCATCCTCTCCGCGAAGGCGTACGCGAAGGACGGCACCGTCAGCCCGGTCGGCACCGGCACCGGTCCCTTCGAGATCACCCGTCTCAGCGGCAAGACCAGCGCCGCCCTCACCCGCTTCGACGGCTACTGGGGCGGCAAGGCGAAGGCCCCGGGCATCGATGTGAGCTGGATCGCGGACGGCACCGCCAGGGCCAACGCGCTGCGCGGCGGCGACGTCGACATCGCCGAGTGGATCCCCACCGCCCAGGCGAAGCTGCTGGACAAGGACACCCGTCACGAGGTGCCTTCCGTGCGCACCGACAGCCTGGTCCTCAACACCGGCAGCGGCATCTTCACCGACGCCACGCTGCGCGCGGCCGCCCGCGAGGCCGTGGACGGTTCCGCTCTCGTCGACTCCGTCTTCGGCGGGTACGCGGACCCGGCCGAGGGCCTGTTCGGGCCCGCCGTTCCCTGGACGGCCGGCAAGCGCGTCGAGGTCACCGGCCGCGCCAAGGCCGCGACCACCGCACAGGTCAAGGCCGAGACGAAGGGCAAGACCCTGCGCCTGGCCACGTACACCAACCGCGCCGAACTGCCCGAGGCCGCGAGCGTCCTCCAGCAGCAGCTGGAGAAGGCCGGGTTCAGGGTCAAGCAGGACGTACGCGAGTACACGCAGATGGAAGCCGACCTCCTCGCCGGCAAGTACGACGCGCTCGTCTTCTCCCGGGTGACGCTCCTCGACACCGGGGACGCGGTCGCCTACCTCGCGAGCGACTACACGAGTGACGGCGTCTACAACATCGCCGCTCTGAAGGACTCCGCGGTCGACAAGGCCATCAGGGCCGCCGCCGAGGAGAGCGACACGGCGGAGCGGCAGCAGAAGATCATGCGGGCGGAGGCGGAGATCCTGCGCACCGACGCCGTCGTGCCGCTGGTCCACGAGAAGGCCGTGCAGGGAATCGCCCCTGATGTCGAAGGCGTGCTCCTCGATCCCCGCGAGCGCTCCCTGATCGACCTCGACACGCACCTGAAGTAGCACCGGATGAGCGTCGCCCACGGCCTCGCCCCTGCCCGCCCGCGCCGGTGGCGGTCGGGGGCCGGCCGCGTACTCGCCGGCGCCGGGCTGGTGACCGCCGTCGCCCTGCTGCCCTGGCTGTCCAGGACCGACCCCGCGCTGACAGTCCTGCGGGCACGCTCCGCCGATCAGGATCCATCGCCCGCGGACCTGGCCGCCGTACGTGAGCAACTGGGCCTCGACGAAGGGCCGCTCGCCCATCTCGCCGCCTGGCTGGGCGGCATGGCGCGCGGGGACGCGGGCACCTCCTGGGTGTCGGGCGAACCGGTCCTGCCCCAGGTGACGGGCGCCTTCGGAGTCTCCGTCACGCTGATGCTGGGCGCGCTCGCGGTCACCGTCCTGGTGGCCGGACTGGTCTGCGCCCGCACGGTCTTCCTGGGTTCCCGGCGGCGGCTGCGGCAGGATCGGGTGAGCACCGGGCCCGCGGTTCTGGCCGCTCTTCCGAAGTTCCTGCTCGCTTCCCTGCTCGCCACGGTGTGCGGGGTGTGGCTGGGCTGGTTCCCCTCGAGCGGCTGGGAGGGGCCGCAGTCCATGGTGCTGCCCGCCCTCGCCCTCGGCATACCGTCCGGGGCGATGATCGGCGGGCTGCTCGACCAGGCGCTGCCCGCCGCCTTCCACGAGCCATGGGCCCGGACGTGGTACTCCGTCGGGTTCCCGCCCGGCCACACCGCCCGGCACGCGCTGCGCCGGGCGCTGCCCGGCGTGCTTCCGCAGTTGCTGCCGACCGTCGTGGCGCTGGTCGGGGGCGCCGTCGCCGTGGAGAAGATCTTCAACATCCCCGGGCTCGGCCGCCTCGCCCTCGACGCCGCCATCGCCCAGGACCTCCCGCTGCTGCAGACCGCGACGCTCGCACTCGCTCTGCTCGGCATGGCCGCCGGTCTCCTCGTGGGGGCCCTGCGGCACGCACTCCTCGGCCGTCCGCTCCGGGACGGCGCCCTGCCCGCGCTGCACCGCCCCGCCCTCCCGCAGGGGCGCGCTCTGCGCTGGGTCGCCGGGTCCTGCGCCGTTGTGCTGCTCGGCCTAGTCGCAGCCGGACTGCTGCGCGACCCACTGCACGTCGACACGGTGGCGCGGCTGGTGCCGCCCTCCGTCGCCCACCCGCTCGGCACGGACTCGCTGGGCCGTGATCTGCTGGCCCGGCTGGGTCACGGGGCGCTGCGCACGGCGGGCGTGGCGCTCGCCGTCACAGCCGTCGGCGCCGTCACGGGACTGCTGCTCGGCATGGTGCCGCAGGTGAGCGCGGGCCTGACAGAAGCGGCGGCGACCCTGCCGGCCGTCCTCGCGGGACTGCTGACGACCGCGGTGACCGGGGCGTCCGTCTGGGGCGCGGCGTGCGCGGTGTGCCTCGTCGGCTGGAGCCCCTACGCCGCCCAGAGCGCCGCGCTCCTCGAACAGGAACGGGCAAGCGGCCACATCGCCGCGTCCGTCTCGCTCGGCGCCGGGCGGCTGCACCTGCTCCGCCGCCACATGCTGCCCGCGCTCGTGCCGGCCCTCCTCCGCAACGCCCTGCTGCGGCTGCCCACCACCGTCCTCGTGCTGGCCTCCCTGGGCTTCCTCGGCCTGGGCGAGCAGCCCCCCACTCCGGAGTGGGGGCGGCTCCTGTCCGAGAACCAGCCGTACGCCGAGCTGGCACCCTGGACCGTCCTGGGCCCGGCCGGCGCCCTCGTCCTGCTCTCCGTGCTCGCCGTGTCGGGCACCGCGCTGCGTCAGCGCAGTGCATGACCGCAGCCGCGAGATCCGAAGGCGCGTCGCCCGCGCTCCCCTCGATGACTCCTCTCCGGCAACCGGGCCGTCTCACAGGTAGTCGTCCAGGCGTGCCACGGTGAAACCCTGTTCCTGGATGCGCCGGAGCAAGGTGAGTGTCATCTCGGTCGCTGTGGTGCCTTTGAGGTCTTTCGCGCCACGGAAATGGGCGAGGATGATGTCGCCCGGGTGCAGCTTTCCGTCACCCCGCTGGTAACGCAGGTTCTTGATCTGCATGGTTTCGCGCCACAGAACGATGGCTTCGATGCCGCAGGACTGTGCGGCAGCGCGGGTTGCTTCATTCCAGTTGCCGTACGGCGGCCGGAAGAATCGCGGGGGCGTTCCGTATTCTTCGGCAAGTCTCCGTTGCTGACCGCAGATCTCGTTCTCCTGAGCAGATTGCGAGAGCGCGAGGAGGTCGGGGTGGGTCAGCGTGTGGTTCTGGATGGCGTTACCGAGGTCCTGCAGGGGCTTGAAATAGTTGTAGCCATTCCTGATCGCCGCGTCGGTGAGGAACATGGTGAAAGGGATGCGCAAGTCCTGCATCATCCTGACGAATTCAGGGTCCTTCTCGGCGCCGTCATCGAAGGTCAGGAAGACAACCCTGTCCTTCACCGGGACGTCCTGGATTACCGGCACTGAACCTAGAGACATTTTTCCCGGCTTGACCTGTGGCGGGGTGGGCGGTGCGGGCAGCGGTTCGAGTCCCCATGCGCGGAAAGCGGCCGTTCTGTGGCTCTCGCCGGGTCCTTTACGGGGATTCGGCGAGACAGGTGCGGAGGGTGCCGAGGCTTCCCGTGTCACAGTTCCCGGCTTCTTCGCTGACGGATTTGATGCGCACCCCGGCACGAGCATGGACATGATCCCTGCCGCGAGGAGCAGTACGGCTGCTTTGGTTCGCATGAGGGGACCGTATCGATGTACAGAAAGAGTCGTTTGCTTGAATAGCTCTGCCCGATGTGAATTCCCCGGCAGAGAGTATTTCCCGGGTTAGATTCTGGTTGGATTCTGGCTCGACGTAGTTCGACGTCCGGCTCGCGCCGCTCGGTCGCGGTCCTGACCTTGCCCGTGCCGACCCTGGAGTACGCGGCCGGGTTAGCATCCGGCCATGACTGCTGACAACGCTGTGGAAAACGTCGGAGACGTCGACGGCTCCGGCTCCGTGTACGACGTCGAGATCGGGGCGCTGCAGGGCGGCTCCGCCGATCTCGGCCAGTACCGCGGGAAGGCCGCGCTCATCGTGAACGTCGCATCGAAGTGCGGGCTCACGCCCCAGTACGCGGGGCTGGAGCGGCTGCACGAGCAGTACGCCGGACGCGGGTTCACAGTCCTCGGGGTGCCCTGCAACCAGTTCATGGGGCAGGAGCCCGGTACCTCGGAGGAGATCGCCGAGTTCTGCTCCGCGACGTACGGCGTGACCTTCCCGATGACCGAGAAGGCCGAGGTCAACGGGGACGGACGGCACGCGCTGTACGAGCGGCTGGTCGGGTTCGCCGATGCGGAGGGGCACAGCGGGGACATCCGCTGGAACTTCGAGAAGTTCCTCGTCTCCGCCGACGGTTCCGTGGTCGCGCGCTTCTCGCCGCAGACGGAGCCGGAGTCGGCGGAGGTCGTGGCGGCGATCGAGAAGGTGCTTCCCGTCTCCGCCTGACGATCAGCCACGGGCCACGGGCCACGGGCCACAGGCCACAAGCCACAGGCCTTGTGGCCCGCCCGGCCCGTGGCCCGGATTTTCTCGCGGTGTACGCGCGTTCAGTCCCGTCCTACGTCCAGGATCCGGCCGTCGTCGCCGCGGCGCGGCTGCAGCTCCACCTGGATGCGGTGCACCGTGTCGCGGGACAGCGCGCCGCCCGCTCCCGCCGTGACCACGCCGATGCGCAGGCCGGCCCGGCCGGAACCCTCCCGCCGTACCTGCACGGCGAATTCGAGGCTGACCTTCTCCACGCTGAAGCGCACCGGACTGTCGGCGCCTCTGCGCTGGGCCTCCTCCAGTTCCTCCCGCACCTGGCTCATCACATCGGCAAGACCTGCCACCGCGGCGTCGTCGTCGGTCCCGTGCCCCATTGCACTACCTCCTCATGTCCCTGCCCATGCATCTCAGGAGTCATTGTCGGACCCGGCACCTATCCTGAGGAAGCATGGAGGGGGATGCGGACGAGGAGGTCCGGAAAGTCAACAACCTTTACCATCATGCCAGTTGGCGGGTCCGGCTGCGCCGTGGCGGTGTGTCGGGCAGTGGTGACGTGCTCGGTGCCGGTGTGCTGCTCGGTGCCGACCGGGTGCTCACCTGTGCCCATGTGATCCGCGATCCGGAGACGGGACAGCGGCCCGACTGCGTACAGGTCGACTTCCCTCTGCTGCAGGGCCTGCCGCGGACCGAGCGCCGTACGGCGACCGTGCTGGACGGCCATTGGGTGCCGCCGTTCGGGAAGGCACAGGGGGACCTCGCGCTGCTCGTCCTCGATGAGCCCGCTCCGGTGCCGTCACCCGTCACACTGCACCGAACGCTGGACTACCGGGGCGCGCCCGTCCTCATCGACGGTTTTCCGGAGCAGCGGTCCGGCGGGCAGTGGCTCACGGGAGCATGTATGGGGCCCGGCGGGCACGGGGACGAGCGGGTGCAGATCGACCTGGCCGATCCGCGCGAACCGGGGCGACGGTTGGCGGGCGGGTTCAGCGGGGCGGGCGTCCTGGAGGAAGGGAACGGACGGTTACTGGGCATCGTCGTACAGGCCGATGAGCGCGCGGGATACGGCTACATGATTCCGGCGGCGACCATCGCCAAGTACTTCCGCGATGTCGGCGAGGCCTACGTCACCGGGCCGCCCGCCATCCCCGCCCCGCACACCGTGTCCCCGGACGCCGCCCGCGCCGCACGGCCGCACGGCCTGCAGCGCACCGTCATGCGCTGGCTCCATGAGGAGCCCGGCTGCTGGGACATCGAGGTGCTGTTCCTCGGCGAGGGCGACGTCCGGGCCCGGGACGCCCTGCACCTCGTGCTGAACATGGCCGACCGCGAGCAGTCGCCGCAGCTGTCGGTTGCTCCGGAGGGGGGCGGGGGGACGCGGCGGTTGTCCGGGGCGGACGCGGGGGCCGCAGACCGGTCCCCGGACGGGGTGCCGACGGATGGTGTGCCGGAGACGTCCATCGACCCGGCCGACGGCCTGGCAGCCGGCGCCCCGCATCTGTCGCAGGCCGGGATCGAGCCCCGCCTGGGCAGCATCAGTCTGGTCCTGGACGTGACGGGCGCGTCGCTGGAGCGCGCCGAGCCGGAGCATCCCGCGATCGGCGAGGCCCTGCTCGCCCTCCGTCGGCAGCTGGCGTACTCGCGGCAGCGCGGAGCCCGTCCCGCCGTCGCCGTCCTTGGCGCCGACCTGTCCGCCACCGAGCCGGTCGCGGCCGTGCAGGTCCTGCGTGAACTGGCCGGGGCCGGCGCCCGGTTGCTGCTGGTGGTGCGCGACGGCGGCAGGGACAGTCACGAAGGTGATGACGGCGGCAGGGACAGTCACGATGGTGATGACGGCGGCAGGGACAGTCACGACGGTGCTGACGGCGGCAGGGGCAGTGGCGGCCGCAGTGAGCACGGATTCGCGTACGAGATCGCGCACCGGCTGCTGCCGGACGACCGCGCCGAGCGCTGGCTCGAGCGGATCGTCGACCGCGTCTCGCTGCTGGCCGCCACCGAGGAGCGTTCCAGGGACGTGTACCGCCGCGTGGAGCGTCGGGTCGTCGATCCGCCCCGTCCGACGGCGTACGGGGCACGAGCCCGGCTGTGGACGGTGCAGCTCGCGAGCGAGGCGGGCACGGGGGGACGGCGTCCGCCGGGCGCGCCACGCCTGCCGGCGCCCGGCCGGGAGAGGCAGCGGGCGGCCTTCCTCGAGAAGCTCTCGTACGCCGAACAGGCCGTGGAGAACTGCCTGATGCGCGCGGAACGCGCCGAGCGGGAGCTGCGTGGTGTACTCGACGCGCATCTGCGGCTGCGCGGTCTGCTCGCCGCACAGCAGGCGCGGCTCGACGGGCAGGGCCTGGCCGAACACCCCGACGCCGTGGGCGCCTTCGGCCGCGCGCAGGAGCTGCTGATGAGCGGCCCTTGCCCACTCGCCGACGCGGAACGCGCGGTGGAGGCGTTCGCCCGGGTGGTACGTCGGCTCACGCGGGACGGGTCGTGGGAGGCGGGGCGGCGGGAGGGTGGGCCGGGGGCGGCTGGGCCGGAGGCGGCTCGGCCGGAGGCGGCTCGGCCGGAGGCGGCTCGGCCGGAGGCGGCTCGGCCGGAGGCGGCTCGGCCGGAGGCGGCTCGGCCGGAGGCGGCTCGGCCGGAGGCGGCTGGGCCGGGAGAGAGTCGGCTGCAGGCAGGTGGGCCATGACCCCGTGTCCTCACCCGGGATGCCCCGGCACGGTCACCCCGTCCGGGTACTGCCGGGTCTCCGGCGAGCGGGTCGACCCCGTCGCCCGGCTCCACTCGTCGGCGATCGCCCCGGACCCCACAGCGCCCGTGACGAAGAGCTCCTCTGCCGTCCCGGATCCGGACGCCTTGGAGCACATGGAGCCCCGAGCGCACCTGGAGCACCAGGAGCACGACGAGCCGTTGTTCGTCGTCGGAGCCGGTGCCGGGTCAGGCCAGGGTGCCGGCCGAATCGCCGACGTCGAGCTTCCGGACGAGAGCCCGGATCCCACCCTGCTGCCCGAGATCAGGCCGCGGGGCCGGACGGTGTCCCCGGACTCCCCGGACTCCCCGGGCGCCCCGGGCGCCCCGGACGCGCTGTCCGGGCAGCTGCTCTCCGAGCAGTACCGGATGGTCAGGCCGCTCGGCCACGGCGGCATGGGCGAGGTCTATCTGGCGCTCGACACGAAGGTCGACGACCGCGAGGTGGCCGTGAAGTTCCTGCGGCCGGTGCAGGCCGCGGTCGCGCGCGACGCGCTGACGAAGGAGCGGCAGGCGTTCGCCGACCTCAACCACGAGGGCATCATCCCGGTGTTCAACTACGGGCATCACGAGGGGGTCGGTGACTTCCTCGTCCTGCCGTACGTGGACGGGCTCAACCTCGAAGAGGTGCGGGCGCTGGCGTGCCGCGATCCCGGGCGGTTCGGGGGCGCGCGGTTCCACGAGTTCGTCCTCGCGTACGGCGTCCGTGTGCTGTCCGCGCTCGCGCATCTGCACGCGCCCGAGCGCAGGAAGGTCTACGGCGATCTGAAGCCGCAGAACGTGATGCACGACGGCAGCACCACGAAGCTCATCGACGTGGGGAGCATCCGGGGCGAGCGGGCGCCCGGCCTCACGACCACCGGTTATCGTGCGCCTTCCGTGCACGCCGCCACAGGCGCCTCCACCAGCCAGGACGACCTGTTCAGCCTCGGCGAGACGCTGCGCAGCGTGTGCGGGCTCGGCGAGTCGCGGCACGATCTCGCCGCGCTCGGCGCCCTGGACCGGCTCGCCTCGTCCGGCCCCGACGAGGTGACGGCCCGGGCCGCCCTCCTCATGACCGCTCCCGCGCCGCAGGGCCTGGGGCTGGCTTCGCTGGCCCGGGTGCTGCGGCGCGCCACGCGCGAGGACCCGGCCGACCGGTTCGCGACGGCACGTGAGATGGAGGAGCAACTGCGGGGTGTGTTCCGGGAGTTGCGGTCGCTGCGTACGGGGCTGGAGACGTTCGAGCCGTCACCGCTGTTCCTGCAGTCGCCCCACGCCCTCGAGGGCGCGCTCGGCGTCGCGCCCCGGCTGTCGCGGTGGGCCGCTCCGCCCGAGGACGACGGGCCGCGGGCGCCCCTGCACGCGGCGCCGTCCGCGGCCGACGTGGCCCAGCGGCTGCCGGTGCCGCGGCCGGACCCGGACGACGCGCACCATGCCGAGCTGAGCCGTCTTTCCGACGCCGATCCGGCGGCGTTGCTCCAGCACACGAAGGGGTGGGACGGCTCTGCGGAGGTTCATCTGCTGCGGAGTCGGCTCGAGTTGAGAGTGGCGCTTTCGGATACCGCGGAACGCCTGTCCACAGCGGAGCCCGAGCTCATCGATGCGGAACGCGAGTTGCAGCTCGCCATTGCGGCCATCGGCGCCGGACGCGCTCGGCATGACTGGCGTATCGACTGGCACCGGGGGCTGCTCACTCTCGCGCGGGACCAGGCCGAGGAGGCGTGGGACCACTTCGACCGGGTCTACGCGGCGATCCCCGGCGAGTACGCACCGAAGCTCGCCCTCGGCTACTGCGCCGAGCGACTGGGGCGCCGGCATGAGGCGCTGACGTTCCACGAGGCGGTGCGCCTGCGCAATCCTTCGCTGGGCGGCGCGGCGTTCGGCGTTGCGCGGGCACGGCTGGCACAGGGCGGACCGCAGGCCGACGCGTACGCCGTCGAGGCCCTGGACGCGGTGCCGCAGCACTCGCGCCACCGCACAGCGGCCCGTACCGCCGCCGTGCGCATCGGTGTCAGCCGGGCGCAGGACGCCGGGCAGCTGGCCGCGGTGCTCCGGCGCCTCGCCCGGCTCTTCCACGAGCACGGCCTGACCGACGAGCAGGCCCGGGTACGGATGAAGGCGGAGGTCTGGGAGGCCGCCCAGAACCTGCTGGCGCGAGACGCCGTCAACGCCCGGCAGCTCCAGGCGCTGTCCGCCGCACCGGACGCGGCGCGGATCGACTTCCCCGGCGACGAACAGCAGCTGCGCACCGACCTGTCCCGGTTCTACCTGGGCCTCGCCCAGCAGGCGGCGCGTTCCGACGCACCGGACGGCGCCGATCTCGCCGAGCGGCTTCTGGACCGGGCCTACCAAGTCCGTCCGTTCGCCTACCGACACCACAGGGACAGTCCATGGTTGGGGAAGAGGATCAGCAACTGGCTGCGGGCCGCGGCGCTCACCCCGCCGAGGGTCCGGCCACCACGATCGGACTCGAGGTGAGCCAGGTCATCGAGCTGCCGAGGCCCAGACCGGGCACCGGCCGGACGCAGGGACGGGGCACCGGCCGGACGCACGGACGGGGCACCGGGCGCCCGCCCCAGGCAAACCCGCCGGACGAGGCCCCCACGCGGGCCGCTGATACGCCAGACGCGCGCCTGCCCCACACAAGCACGCCAGACGCTGCCCCCACGCAGACCACAGAAGCGCCCGAAGCCCGCCCGCCCCACACAAACACCCCAGACCCAGCACCCGCGCAGGCCGCAAACACGCCGGAGGCGCAGGGACACGGCGGGGGCACGGGTGTCCCCGCAACCCGCCGCCCGCCCCACGCAGACACGCCAGATGGGCGGCCGCCCCACACGAGCACCCCAGACCCAGGCCCGCCCCCCGCAAGAACCCCGGACCCGGCCGCCGCAGGCGCGACGCGTGTGCCCGGAGCGCGGGACTCCGCGCGCATGTACGCGGTGATCACCGTCTCCGTCCGCCGCCCCGGCGGCGCTCGCCCCACGCCGGACGGCGCGCCGCGTCTCGCCGAGGTGCTGCTCATCGACCACTCCTCCTCGATGGTCAACCCGCCGAGCCGGCTGGCCGCCGCCCGTGACGCCGCGGCCGCCGCGCTCGACCGCATCCCGGACGGCGCCCACTTCGCGGTCGTCGCCGGACGGGACCGGGCCGCCATGATCTATCCGCCACGGTTCGGGCTCGCGGTCGCGGACGCCCGCTCGCGTGCCGACGCACGGATCGCCCTGCACGCCTGCACCCCGGGCGGTGGCACGGCGATGGGCACCTGGCTGGAGAGGGCGCGCCAGCTGTTCCGCGGACTCCCGGACGTCCCCGGCAACGACCCCTTCGTACGGCATGCGCTGCTGCTCACCGACGGCCGGAACGAACCGGGATACGAATCGCGGGACGAGCTGCGGGAGCGGGTCGAGCACTGTGCGTCGGAGTTCACGTGCGACGCCGTCGGCATCGGGGACGCCTGGGACACCGACGAACTCCTGCTGATCACCCGTGAGCTGGGCGGCCGGGCGAGCGCCGTGGGTGATCTCGCGCGGCTCTCCGGCGAGTTCGCGGCACTCACCGCGCGGGCCGCGGAGCGCGACGTCACCGGGCTGCGGCTGCGCCTGCACCACCGGGCGGACGTCACGCTGCACTCCTTCGAACAGGTGCATCCGACCCGGGTCGCGCTGCGGCCGGCGTATGTCGACATGGCCGCGGTGGAGTCGGCGGCAGGTGGCCCGATCGAGGAGTACGCGACGGGTGCGTGGGGCGCGGAGACGCGCGACTATCTGCTGTGCGTCAGCGCTCCGTACCGCCCGGATCAGCTGGGCAAGGTGCTGTTCCTCACGGAGGTGGAGGTCGACGTGGCGGGGCCCGCCGGGGCGGATGTGGAACTCCCGGAGCCGGCCGCCGTGTTGATGCGCTGGTCGGACGAGGCGGACCTGTACAGCAGACTCGATCCGCGGGTCGCCCACTACCTCCACGAGGACGAGCTGCACCGCACCTTCGAGCAGGGCTGCGCCGCACTCCGGGAGGGCGACACGGCGGCCGCCGAGGCCCACTTCGCCCGCTCCTGGGCGCTGGCGACCCGCACGGGCGACACAGCCATGCAGGACCACCTCCGTAAGCTTGTCGACGTGCGAAGTCGTGACGAGCGCGACCCGGTTGTCCGGCTCCGCACCGTCATCGAGCGGTTCGACATCGAGGCGGCTCGCATCCAGGCGGGCACCAGCGTCCTGCCGTCTGTGGAGCGGGACCGGTGAGCGGGGCGCGCGACCGGCACCGCACCGGCCACCAGGTCCGCACCGACGACCAGCTCCACACCGGCCACCGGCTCCACACCGACGACCAGCTCCACACCGGCGACCAGCTCCACACCGACGACCACCACACAAGCCACCGCCTTCGCACCGCCAACCGGCCTCGCTCAGGCACACGGAACCAGGCCGAGCGCGCCTTACGAGGCCTACGCGCCGTGGGCGCCGACGGCACCGCCGTCGGAGCCGTCGCCGCCGAGCTGGCCAGGCGCCTGTGGCGGTACGCGTGGCCGTCGCCGACGGGCCGCCGCAACCGGGCCTATCTGCGGGACCGGTTGATCGCGCTTCCGCTGCTCTCGGTGATCGCCTTCGGCGCTTTCGGCTGGGCGTACGCCGACGTCCGCGGCGACTCCGCGTACCTCCGGGACCATGTCGCGCCCGCGCTGGTGGATCTGGCCGACGCCAGAGTGTCGCTGCAGATCGCTCAGACAGAGGCCCGCAGGGCCCTGCTGGACGAGGACGGCGCGGTGGAGCTCAGCGGGCTCAGCGAGCGGTACCGGACGCGGATGAGCCGGGCCACGCAGAGCCTGAGCCAGGTCGCGCAGCACGGCGCGCTCACCGTGTCCGAACAGCAGAAGCTGGGTGTGGTCTCGGGTCTGCTCGTGGACTACAGCGGCTGGATCAACCGGGCCCAGGCGGACAGCGACCCCACACTGCGCGAGGCCGAACTCACCTACGCCCAGAGCATGCTGTGCGAGACACGCCAGGCCGACGGCACCTCGTACCCGGAATGCCGGCCGTCGACAGGAACCACGGCGACCGCGACCACGATCGTTGACCGTATCTCCGCCCTGGAGCAAGGACTGCACGACCGGCTCGAGGCGCGCGCGGCATGGGGCGGAGGCGTACTGGCCGCCCTGGCCGTCTCGGCTGTCGCCTTCGTCCTGCTCGCCGTCGGGCTGGCCCGGACAGTCGTCTTCCTGCGCCACCGGTTCCGGATCCGGCTGAGCCTGCCGCTGGTGGTGGCCGCGCTGCCGCTGGCGGCGACGCCCCTGCTCGCGACCGATGCCGTTCTCGCGTACGACGCGCAGCAGCAGGTGGTGCCGGCGGCCGACGGCCTCTCCGACAAGACCTCGCCGGACATCGAGACGCTCGCCGAGGAGCAGTGGGCCGGAAAGCCCAGCCCGCGGGCGATCGGCGTGCTGGAGTCGTCGATCAAGGACGAACTGGCCGCGGGCCGCTTCGGGTTCCTGGACGGGGTGGCGCCCTTCGTGACGCCGGTGGGGCTGGTCGGCGCGGCCGTCATCGGCGGTGCCCTGCACGCGTACCGCCGCGAGTATCTCCTCCTAGCGCGCCCGGGAGCGGCCTCATGAGCGGCCTGATCAGCCATGTCACGAGCCGCCTCGTCAGCCGTCTCATGAGCGGCCCCATCAGCCGCCGCCCGCACCGGCAGCCGCCGCACCCCAGCCGTCGCCGACACCTCAGCCGCCCTCGCCCCCTCCTCCGTGCCGCCCTGGCCTGCGCCTTGTTAGCCCTCGCCGCTCTTTCCGGCGGCTGCGCGCAAGGCGCCAAGGAGACCCTCGTCGTCCTCGGTCCCTGGACGGGCCCGGAGGGCAAGGCGTTCGAAGCGATGCTCAAACAGCTCGACGACGGCACCGCGTACACGTACGCGTACGAGGGGACCAGCTCCCTGCGCGAGACCCTCGTCGCACAGCTCGAGGCGGACGCCCCGCCCGACGTGGCGATCCTCAACAGCATCGGTGAACTGAGCGAGTACGCACACAGGGGCAGGCTCAGGCCTCTCGAGAAGGCGGCCGAGCGCGCCTATGCGCCCTGGGCGGGGCCGCTGCGGGTGCAGGGCCGGCTTCACACCTACTGGGTGCCGTTGAAGGTGGACCTCAAGAGCCTCGTGTGGAGCAAGACGGGTACGTCCGGCGGCACTTCCGCGCCGAAGTGGTGCATAGGCCTCGCTTCCCAGGCAACCTCCGGCTGGCCGGGCACCGACTGGATCGAGGACATCCTGCTGCACCAGGCCGGGCCCACCACGTACACGGACTGGGCCACCGGCAGGCTGAGCTGGCAGAACAGCGCCGTGGAGCGGGCCTGGAAGACCTGGGCCGACCTGCTCGGGACCCGTACGGATGACGCGGTCGAGGAGTCCCTCACGACCTCCTTCGAGGGCGCAGCCGACGGGGTGGGCGGCAAGCGGGGGCTGCTCAACTCGCTCGACTGCACACACGAGCACCAGAGCGCGTTCATCCGCTACCTGTACGCCGACGACGACGTCCGCGTCGAACCGTCGGCCCGGTTCCTGCAGGGCTCCGAGGAGTTCGAGAACACGTACGAGGTGTCGGGCGACATGGCCGCCGTGTTCAGCGACAACCCTGATGCGCAGGAGCTGGTCGAGCTGCTGTCCGACCGCACGGCACGCGGACTCTGGCGGGACATGGCCAGGAAGGTGTCCGAGCCGGAGCCCCAGCCGCTGTTTCCCGCCTCGGACGATCCACAGCCGACCGACCCGATCGGCCGGGAGATCGCCGGCATCCTGACCGAGCCGACGAACAAGCTCTGCTTCGACGCCTCCGACGTCATGCCGCCCTCGCTGCGGGACGCATTCCACCGCGCCGTCCTGGAGTACTTCCGAAACCCCACGGACAAGCACCTCAAGGATCTGCTCAAGAGGCTCGACTCGGTGCGGGATGCGGCGACGCGCCCATCGACGACCGGCTCATCGGCGGACGGCTCATCGGCGGACGGCTCATCGGCGGACGACGACGGGCCGCTGAGCGCGGCCCGCCCGCCCGAGGCCATCTGCGCGTCACCGGGCGGCTAGGGAGCCGCAGGCAACACCGGACGGGTAGGGAGCCGCACTGCCGCCGCTCAGCGCAGTTCCTCGGGGCAGGGCGTCCCCCGAGGCAGCTGGTAGGGCGCGGCAAGCCGGTAGACGCCTGGGTGCGGGGCGAGGAGTTCGGTCCACTTGTCGCCGGCCGCGTCTTCCTCCGTCTCCATCAGACAGCCGTTGACGTTCCGGTACGTCTTCGGGGTGCCGTCCTCGCGCTGCTTGGACTCCTCCGTCTCCTTCGGCGGTTCGACGCTCTTGCCCTCGGTGTCGACGAGTCCGAGCCACGGCGAGTACGGAATGCGGATGAGCACCCGTCCCGCCTGCTTCACCTCGATGGTCAGCTCGCCCTGCTCGGCACGGTCGACCGTCGCGTTGGGCTCGGCGAGCGGCGTGGGGTCCTCGACGGCGAACAGACGCCAGTTGGCGTCACCCCAGACCTCCTCGAGGTAGGGCTGTCCGCGCTGTACGAGCTGGCGCTCCCGCTCGCCGCCGTCCCCGTCGGGCTCGTCCTTCGGCAGGACGACGTAGTGGACGGCCCAGCGCTTCAGCCAGTCGTGGTAGTTCGCTGAGTTCAGGGTGTCGTCGTAGAAGAGCGGGTTGCGCTCCATGTCCGCCTGCCGGTTCCAGCCGCGGGCGAGGTTGACGTACGGCGCGAGCGCGGAGGCCTCGCGGTGGGAGCGGGCCGGGACGACCTCGACGCGGCCCTTCTCCGCGCCGACCACCTGCAGCTGGTTGACGAGCGGGGCGAGCTCCCGCGCCCAGGACGCGGCGGGCGTCGTGTGCACCACGTCGTCGACCGCCTTGTAGCCGATCCAGGCGACGGATCCCGCGAAGGCGACGACGATCGCGTACCACTTGCGCGTACAGGGTGCGGTGAACGGCAGCGCGGCGAGCAGCACCACCCCGGCGAACAGCATCGCGAGCCGGGTGATGTTGGAGCCGATCTGCGAGCTGATCAGCCAGGTCAGCAGCACGGCGAGCGCGTAGACGGCCGTCGTGAGGCGTACGGTCGTCCATTCCTTCGGTACGAGGAAGAAGACGAAGCCGGAGAACACCAGCGGCAGCACGGCCGAACCGAACCCCATCGGCTGAGTGCCGGAGAACGGGAACAGCCAGGAGGACAGAGCCACCACGGCGGTCGGCGCGAGGCCCAGCGCGTAGGCGCCCGGCCGCCGCTTCTGCAGGAACAGCGCGACGGCGACGAGCCCGACGAAGAGCCCGGCGACGGGGGACGAGGCGGTCGCGAGCCCGGCGAGCGGCGCGGCGACGGCGGCCTTCGCCCAGCGCTTGTAGCGCCAGCGGTACGGCCAGCAGAACACCGCGGCGACCGCCGCGAGCCCGAACATCGTGCCGAGGCCGTAGGTCACACGGCCCGACGCCGCGTTGCACAGCAGCGCGACGACCCCGCCGAACGCGGGCCACAGCGGCCGCCGCACGGCTGGGCTGCGTACCAGTATGAGCGTGATCAGACCGGCGGAGACGGTGCCGACGATCATCATCGTCGTCCGCACACCGAGCACGGACATCAGATACGGCGACACGACGCTGTACGACACGGGGTGCATCCCGCCGTACCAGGCGAGGTTGTACGCGGAGTCGGGGTTCCGCCCGACGAACTCGGCCCAGGCGTCCTGGGCCGCGAGATCGCCCCCGCTGTTCGCGAAGGTGAAGAACCATACGAGGTGCACGACGGCGGCGAGGGCGGTCACCCAGGTGACCGGGTGACGGAGGAGCGGGAGGAGCGGCAGGAGCCCGAGGCGGCCGGGCGGCCGGGCGCTGCCTCCGGCGGGCGGCCGCTGCTTCCACGGCGACCGCTGCGTCCGCGACGCGCCCGGCGCTCTGGGCAATTGGGGTGATGGGGATATCTGGGTGTGTCTGGTGCGCTGCTCGTGCCGCTGTTCGGGCAGGGCTATTCGCACGCCCTTTCCCTCACCCGGCTCGGCGTCGTCGCCCCGCGTCGGCTCCGCAGTGGCCACTCAGGACACTCCCCGTACGTGTGTAGTTCTCGTTCGGGGTCCCGGGGTCCATCCGCCCCGGGCAAGCCCCGGCACCCGCCCCGATCCCCGCGACGCTAGCACGAGGGCCACCCGTGGGCGCCCTGGAGGATGCCCACTGGTGGCGCGGATCAGACGGGCGCCGGTTCAGGAGGGGGACAGTCCCGGGTCACCTCACGGACAGCTCGAGGTAACCCAGGAACATCGGCCGGGGGCGAATCGCGGGAGCCGGGACGGCTGCACGGTCGTCCAAACGGCTGCACGGTCGCCCGGACGGCTGCACGGTCGTCCAAACGGCTGCACGGTCGCCCGGACGGCTGCGGGATCAGCCCGGACGGCCGCACGGTCGCCCGGACGGCTGCGGAGTCAGCCCAGTCGGGTGACCTTGGCGCCGAAGTCGGGCTCCTTGAGCTCGTCCTGGAGTGCGATCGGGACCTCGACCGCGCTGCCCGTGCCGTCGCCGACGCTCAGCACGCCGACCTTGGTGCCGGCCTTCGCCGTGTGCGGGATCGTCGTACCGTCGTCGCCGAGATCCAGCTGCACCGTGAGCCCGGCCCAGCCGACCGCGGACACGTCCTGCGTGACGACGACCGGCGTGCGCCCGCCGAGACCGTCGTCCACGTACCCGACGACGTCGCCCTTCTTCAAGATCGTCTGCCCCTTCAGGGCGCCCTGGGCCGCGAGCATCGCCGTCTTGCTGACCGCGTTGACGGTGTCGATGATCGGCGGCGTGTGCTGGCCGAGCACCGCGCCGACGACGGTCACCGTCTCCCCGCCGACCTCCTTGGTGGCGGCGAAGAGGAGGTTGCCGCCGGCCTTGGTGGTCGAGCCGGTCTTGATGCCGATCGCGTTGTCGTACGGCACGAGGCGGTTGTAGTTCTGCCAGACCCTGCCCGAAGGGTCCTTCCAGGTGGGCAGTTTGGTGATGTCCGTCAGCGCTTTGATCTTCACCAGCTCGTTGCCGAGCTTCACCTGGTCCTCGGCGGTGGAGACGGTGGTCTCCTTCAGCCCGGAGGGGTCGGTGTACGTGGTGTTGGTCATCCCGAGCTTCTTGGCGGCGTCGTTCATCTTCTTGACGAACGCCTCCTCCGAACCGGCGTCCCAACGGGCCAGCAGCCGCGCGATGTTGTTCGCAGACGGAATCATGATGGCGGCGAGGGCGTCCTTCTCGGAGAGCTTGTCGCCCTCCTTGACGGTGTTGAGCGTCGACTCGCCGCCGGCGTCGTAGCCGCCCTCCTTCTCGGCCAGCGCGTCGACGGTGATCGACGATCCGTTCGCGCCGGCCTTGAGCGGGTGCTCCTGCAGCACGACGTACGCGGTCATGGCCTTGGCCACGGAGCCGATCGGTACGGGCTTCTGCTCGCCGAAACGGTCCATGGTGCCGAGGCCTGTGACGTCCATCCAGCCCTGGCCCTCCTGGGGCCACGGCAGCGACACCTTGCCGCCCTCGAAGGCGTACTCCGACTCGGCCGTCAGCGCGAGCGTCGGCGTCGGCAGCGGGCGCACGGCCTGGACGACCGCGAACACGATGGCGAGCAGCACCACCAGCGGCGTCCAGATCTTGATCCGGCGCACGATGGTCCGCACCGGGGTGTCCGGGGGCGGCGGCGTGTTCGTCAGCTCGGCCAGCAGATCGAGCGGCGGCTTGGGCGGCAGGGGCTGCTGCGCGGTCCGCTCGGGACCGACGTTCCCGGGACCCGCCGGAGCCGGGGCGGCGGGCGCCGCGGATCCAGCGGGGGCGGGCGTCGCGGATCCGGCGGCGGGTGCGCCGGACGATGCGGAGGCACCGGGAGCCGTGGGGGCGTTGGCACCGGGTCCGGCGGCGGTGCCACCGGGCGCGGCAGGGGACGAGGCGTCGGCCGGGGACGCCACGGGCTTGCCCCAGGCGGGCCTGTTCGGCACCGCGGGCTCGTCGAGCGGCTTCAACGCCACGAACTTGCTGGTCCGCTCGCCATCGGGCTCGCCCGTGCGCCCGGCACCGCGCGCCGGCTCCCCACTCCCGGAGTCGCCCCCGGACGCGCCGACCTTACGGTCGTCCTGCACCCCATCGGCCTGCTGCGCGTCGCCGCTCCGCTCGGCGGCGCGGTCCTCAGCCGCCTTCTCGCCGGGCTTCGTCCCGCCGATCTTCAGCATGGTCGTCGGCTGATCGACGGCAGGCCGGACGGCCTTGAACACAGCGGTGGCCTGATCGACGGCGGGCCCGGAGGAATCACGGTCGCCGGCGACGGCGTCGGAAGGAACGCTGGAGTGTGACGGGGCGTCGTCCGCGGGGTTGGGGGCGGGGTCGGAGGCGCTGTCACGCTCGGGGGCGGGCTCGGCGCCGGAGTCACCGTCAGCCCCGGAGTCACGGTTGGCGTCCGAGTCGGCACCGGCGCCGGTCTCGACGCGGCCGTCGAAGTCGGAACCGCCATCGCCCACGAAGTCAGGGTGGGCATCGGAACCGTCGTCAGCCCCGGATTCCGGGTCGGCGCCGGTCTCGACGCGGCCGTCGGACTCGGAGCCGCCGTCGCTCACGGAGCCGCCGTCGCTCACGGAGCCGCCGTCCCCCTCGGAGTCACGCGTGGCGTCCGGGCCGCCGCCAGGCCCCGAGTCGGCGTCGGCGTCGGCGTCGGAGGGGGTTTCCACGCGCGCGTCGGCGTTGGTGTCGGAGGCGCCGTCATCCCGTGAACCGGCGTCAGCCGCGGAGGTCCTCGGCCCTTCGTCGGCGTCGGCCACGTGGGCCACGCCGTTGACCGTACCGTCCGCGCCCGGCGCGGACCCGCGCTCGTCGGCGATCTGCGCCGCGGGCCGGGCCTGGTCGGCCGGCGAACCCGCCTCGAGAGCCACATCCGAGTCGGAGGCGGAGCCGGTTCCGGACCCCGAGTCGGGGTCCGGAACCACGTTCGCGGCAGCGCCCGAACCGAAAGCCGACGCCGTTTCCGGACTCGAATCCGATGCCGAGTCAGAGCCCGAGCTCTCGGCACCCGCGCCCAAGCCCGCGCCCGCGCTCGAGTCCACGTCCGCATCCGGCGCGTCCCCGCTGCCGGTCGCCGGACCAACGTCGCCGGACGACGGGCGACCACCGTGAGCCGCGTCGTCCGCCGTCGCCGCATCAGCCACGTCGGGACCGGTGGCCGTTCCGGCGGAGTCCTCGGGCTTCCCCGTCGCATCGGTCGCGTCGGTCGCCGCGGTCGCCTTGGCCTCCTCGGCGTCCGTGCCCGTCACCCACGCGGCGACGGCCGCACGCAGCCGGGCGTCGCCGGCGGCCTCGACGGCAGCAGCCGCACTCTCCCCCTCGGTGTCCCCGCCGCCCCCAGATCCGCGGGATCCCTCAAAGTCCCCTGCCCTCCCGGAACCGCGGGACCCCTCGGAGCCCCCAACACCCCCGGAACCGCGGGAGCCCTCAGCCCCTTCGCCGCCCTCGGAGCTCAGCCCGGCAGATCCGACAGATCCGACAGACCCGATAGACCCGATAGACCCGATAGACCCGGCAGTGTCCTCCGAGGCCCCCGGGGCAACCGCTTCAGCATCGGTCGGCGTCTTCGTGTTCGAAGAAGCCGCCGCCTCCGCCCTCTCCGTCGCGGACGACGCCTCCCCGCGTGTCCGCGTCGCGAAGACCGCCGTCGGCTGGTCGACACGGATCGAAACCTCGCGGGCGACCGCGAGCCGCGGGTCGCGGTCACCCGAGGACGGCGCCGGAACCGGCGCCGCGGCCGGGTCCCCAGACGACTTCTGCTGCTTCGACCTGTCGGGGGACTCGCCCGCCACCGATGCCTCCTTCATACGCCCAGCGCCCAACCGTTCGTCGCCGAACTCGCTGTCCGGACCATGTACCAGTGTCCTGTGTGAGGGCCTGGCCCTGGTGCTAGACGAGAACGACATACCTACCGGTTCCCTTACGAACCGGTCACGCACCCTCGACAGACCATTGTGAGAGGGGTCACCCTGTCATTCATCCACGCGGGGAGGCATGGATGGGCAGGAGCCGCAGAACTATTCCGGAGGAGCTACTGCTTCTCGCTCTGGACCCGGCCACGGGTACCACAGCGCAGCCGCAGTCGCTCGACCTCGGTCTGGCCGGAGCACAGCTAGTGGAGCTGGCGCTGGCCGGACGTATAGCCCCAGACGGGGATCGTATCGCCGTGGTGGTACCACGGCCGACAGGAGATCCGACATTGGACTCCGCATTGGAGTTGCTGCGCAGGCGTGGCGCTCCGGTACGGGCCGTCCACTGGATCGGCGGGCCCCGGTTGGGGCTCCGCCAGACGTATCTCTCGCATCTGGAGCGGTGCGGCATGGTGCATGCCGTGGCGGGCCAGATGTGCGGGGTGCTGCCGACGACTCGCTACCAGGCGACGGACACGGCAATCAGCCGGGAGATCAAGGCCCGGCTGGACTCGGCGATCCGTACCGGCGTGCCGCCGGACCCACGGACCGCGGCGCTCGCCGCGCTGGCCCACGCGGTCGGACTCGGCAAGCACCTGTACCCCGGGAACGAGGGGCGCTCGTCGCGCTCCCGGCTCCGGGACCTGATCAGGCACGACCCGATGGGCGGCCTCGTGGCGCACGCCGTGATGGACGTCCAGAACGGTGTCGGGGCGCAGCCCCGCCGAAGTGCGGCCGCTGGCGGCCGCCCGAGCGGCAGGGCCCCGGAACCCGGCAGGGTTCCGATGCAGCCGCACCGCGGGTCCATGGCACGCGCCGTGGCCCACTGAGCAGCACCACCCGCACCACCGCGGCACGGCAACAGCCGCACCAGCAACACCGCACCACCCGCACCAGCGCCGCACCGCAGTCCCCAGACCCGGTTCGGGAGCCGCTGGACCGCGCGGGGCAGTGACGCCGGACGTCAGGACGACGACTCGGCGCACCGCCCCGCGCGGCCGCTTTTCACGGCCCCATCACCGGCCACGGGGCTCCCACAGAGCCGACGCGCGTACCGCCGAGCCGTACAACGAACGCGTATGCGCCGCATATCCGCCGTTTCCCAGCGGTAGGAAGCCCGTTGGTGGCAATCTGCTGAGCACCAGATACGCAAAGTTGACAGGCCCGCAGCCGGAGGTGCACGTCCCGTGGCGTCCAATGTCAATCCCACCGTCAGGCGACGCCGACTGGGCCAGGAGCTGCGCCGGCTCCGAGAGCAGAAGGGCATGACCGCCGAGGAGGTGGCGGAGCGGCTGCTGGTCTCGCAGTCGAAGATCAGCCGCCTCGAGAACGGCCGCCGCTCCATCAGCCAGCGCGACGTCCGTGACCTCTGCGGTGTTTACGAGGTCGATGACCACCGCATAGTCGACTCGCTGATGCAGATGGCCAAGGATTCGCGCCAGCAGGGCTGGTGGCACTCCTTCGGCGACATCCCGTACAGCGTCTACATCGGCCTGGAGACCGACGCGGCGTCCCTGCGCGTGTACGACCCGCAGGTCGTGCCGGGCCTGCTGCAGACACGCCCGTACGCGGAGTCGCTGATCGCCGGCGCACTGCCGGAGACCGCGCCGACCGACATCGACAAGCGCGTCCAGGTGCGGATGCGCCGCCAGGAGCGGATCTCGGCGCACAGCAATCCGCTGCGGCTGTGGACCGTGCTGGACGAGGCGGCGCTGCGCCGGGTCGTCGGCAGCCGCAACGTGATGCGCGACCAGCTCGAGCACCTGGTGGAGCAGTCCCAACTGCCGCATGTCACGGTGCAGGTCATCCCGTTCGACATGGGCGCCCACCCGGGGCTCAACGGCCAGTACGCGATCCTCGAGTTCCCCGACGCGGCCGATTCGAGCGTGGTCTACATCGAGGGCGTCACCAGCGACCTCTACCTGGAGAAGGCGAACGACGTCCACAAGTACAGCGTCATGTACGAGCATCTGCGGGCGCAGGCGCTGAACGTGGAGCAGTCGCGGCATTTCATTGCGAAGATCGCCAAGGATTACGCCAGCTGAAGAAAAGCCTCTAAGAACCCCGAAGAGGACATGGATCCGCCCGAACCGGGAAGGTGCCGCACAGTACACCTTCGCCACATCAGGGCGGAAGTCTCAGATGGAATATGCCATCCGGTCGAGTGAATGGCAGCGTCGCCCGGGGATGTTGGCGAGTAGCGTCGATCACGCCAAAGAGCAAGAACGTTGGCGCACACCGAGCAGTACAGAGGGCGTTGGTCACCACCAGCATCCGCAACTGCACTGCGGCAGCAACTCGACAACTGGGTAAACCGGAGCAAACATGGCAATTCAGCAGGGCGCCACGGATACGTGGGTCAAGTCCTCGTACTCCACGGGAAACGGCGCATGCGTCGAGGTCAAGTCCCCTGTTCTGCACGCGATCGCCGTGCGGGACTCGAAGGTCACCGATGGCCCCGCCCTCGGCTTCGCGCCTGACTCCTGGACCGCGTTCGTGTCCGAGGTGAGCCGGGGAGCCTTCGACCTCGCCTGATGCACCACACACACTGCAGGACCAGCACAACCGACAACTGCACAAGCACCACCCGACAGCCCTCTCGACTGGTCCGCCGTCCCGGCCGAGGGGGCGCTCCCCTTTTTGGACACCCCCTGATCAGCGCAGCCGATCCACGTACACATCCGTCCCCGGCACCGTGGGAATGAACGGCGCCACCAACTCGACCCGGCCCAGGCCCGACTCGGCCACCTGAGCATCCAGCCCCCTGAAGTGCTCCTCCCAGCACTCCCTCGGGTCCGCCTCCAGGAACCACAGCAGCGTCAGGCGCGTGTCGACGCCCTCGACCTGCTTCACATACGTCATCCGGTCGCCCGGCAGCGGCGTCGGCCGGAAGACGGTCACCATCGCGGCCGGCGAGCCCGCCAACCGGCTCGGCAGATGGCGCGACCGCAGCCACTCCAGCAACTCCGCCCGCTGCACCGGCCCTTCCGCGTCGATGACCTGGACGACCAGCCCGGCATACGGATGGTCGAGCGCATGGAAGTCACGCGGGCCGGCCGCCCCGTCCCGGTAGACCGTCGCCTCGTGGTCCTGGAACGCCGTGAAGACGTGCGTGCGCTCCCGGTAGACCCGCCCGTCCCTGTTCAGCCGCTTGTTGATGCCGACGGTCCACTTCATGTGCTCTTCGTAGCGGCCCTCGGTGACCCAGTACACCGAGATGTAGCAGCCCGCCGTCACCGGTTCCGCGACCGCCGACTTCTCCGGGTAGCGCAGCAGTTGCAGATCACGCGTGGCGACCCAGCGCCGTCCGGCGTACATCCAGGGCATCGCCATCGCGCCCGCGTAGTAGTGGTCGTCCTCGTACCAGCGGTTGTAGGCGTACTCATGGCCGGGGTGCGGTTCCACCATGGTGATCAGGGCGTGGCCGGGATGCACGCCGTAGGGCCCTACGGCGGCCAGCTCCGCGTAGACCTCGCTGCTCGTGCCCACCGCCGATGCCGCGGACGACCCCGCGGCCGCCTCCGCAACTGCCTCCGCGTCGAGGGACTTCACGACCGCCTCCGCGCCGGCTTCCGCAGTGGTCCCTGCGGCTGACTCCTCGCTCATGGACGCTCCCCTTCCTTCCTCCGCCGAACGCCCCTAACGTGACCCCCGCCCACTCTGACGCTCCGTCAGAATATCCACCAGACCCCGGAGGCGCACGTGCTGCTTGAGGGGAAGACCGTCATCGTCTCGGGAGTCGGCGCCGGGCTCGGGCATCGCGTCGCCACGGCCGTCGTACGCGACGGGGGCAATGCCGTGCTCGGGGCGCGCACCGAGGCGCGTCTCGCCAAGTCCGCCGCCGAGATGGACCCGGACGGCGTCCACACGGCGTATCTGCCGACCGACATCAGGGACGAGGCCGGGTGCGGGGCACTCGCGGCGCTGGCGCGGGAGCGGTTCGGGCGGATCGACGCGGTGGTCCACGTCGCCGCGTGGGACAGCTACTTCGGCGGGCTTGAGGACGCCGACTTCGCCACCTGGCAGCAGGTCCTGGACGTGAACCTGCTGGGGACGCTGCGGATGACCCGGGCCTGCCTGCCGGGCCTGAAGGAGCGCGGCGGGTCGGTCGTCATCATCGGTACGCAGTCGTCGGTGGCCGCACCGTCGCAGGTGCGGCAGGCGGCGTACGCGGCGTCCAAGGGCGCGTTGATGTCGGCGATGTACTCGCTGGCGCGCGAGCTCGGCCCGCACCGGATCAGGGTCAACACGGTGCTGCCGGGCTGGATGTGGGGCCCGCCGGTCGAGGCGTACGTGCAGTTCACGGCCCGAACCGAAAGCGTGCCGGAGGACGAGGTGCTGCGGCGGCTCACCGACAGGATGGCGCTGCCCGAGCTGGCCACGGACGGCGATGTGGCGGACGCCGCGGTGTTCCTTGCGTCCGACCGCGCGCGGGCGATCACCGGTCAGTCGCTGCTCGTGAACGCAGGGGAGCTCATGCGGTAGCAGAGGGCGTTCGCCCCACCTCCTTCGCGGCCGCACGGGACCCGCATCCCGCGCGGTCGTACGTCTGTGCCCTCGGGGCCCTCGTAGCTGTACGGCGCCTGACGAAGCGCCCGCTCATCGTCCGGGTCCCATCGTGTGCACGACAACGCCTCGGAAGGTCAAGAACAGGCAAAATGGTTCGACTTCCTGATTGCTGTTCACGTCCATGACCGAAATGACGTCTTGACCGGCCCACCACAGGGGGGTTCAATCCCCCGAGTCCCCAAATCCCGCACGGGGACGCCCGCTGAACGGACGTACTGACGAAGAGCCGCAACGTTCACAAGGCGGACCCCTGGAGGGGGCACATGAACAGTCTCGACTGGGTCGTGCTCATCGGCTACTTCGGCGTGATGGTCGCGATCGGACTGTGGTCGCACAAACGCGTAGACAACGTCAGCGACTTCTTCACGGCCGGCGGGAAGATGCCGTGGTGGCTGTCCGGCATCTCGCACCACATGTCGGGCTACAGCGCGGTGATGTTCACCGGCTACGCCGGAATCGCCTACCTCTACGGCGTCACTTCCTTCGTCACCTGGTCCTTTCCCATCGCCGTCGGGATCTTCATCGGCGCCAAGCTCTTCGCGCCCCGGCTGAACCGGCTGCGCTCACGCCTGCATGTCGCCTCACCGCTCGAATACCTGAAGAACCGCTACAACCTGCCGACACAGCAGGCCCTGGCCTGGTCCGGCGTCCTGCTCAAGATCGTCGACGTGGGCGCCAAATGGGCCGCCATCGCGACCCTGCTGTCCGTCTTCACCGGCATCTCCCTCAATCAGGGCATCCTCATCACCGGAGTCATCACCGGCGTCTACTGCACGGTGGGCGGTCTGTGGGCCGACGCCCTCACGGAGATGGGCCAGTTCGTCATCCAGTTCTTCGCGGGCATCGCCATGCTGATTGCGGTGATGGCGGAGCTGGACGGGTTCTCGACCCTGTGGACCATCTGGGACGAGCCGGAGCTGCAGGGGCACGCGGAACCGACCGCAGGCCCCTACACGGTGACGTTCCTGCTCGCATTCCTCTTCATCAAGACATTCGAGTACAACGGGGGGATGTGGAACCAGGCGCAGCGCTACATGGCCACAGCCAGCGCCCGCGAGGCCACCCGTTCCGCCCGGCTGTCCGCAGTGCTCTGGTTCGTCTGGCCGCTGGTGCTCTTCTTCCCCATGTGGTGTGCCCCGCTGCTGGTCGAGGCCGAGAAGCCGGACGCGTCCGACAGTTACGCCCTGATGACCGAGCAGCTGCTGCCGCACGGTCTGCTCGGCCTCGTCATCGTCGGCTTCTTCTCGCACACCATGGCCATGTGCTCCTCGGACGCCAATGCCATCGCAGCCGTGTTCACCCGGGACATCGCGCCCGTGCTGTCGAAGAGGGCGCGCAGCTGGAGCGAGCGTGCCGGGCTGTACGCGGCGCGGTGGTCGACCGTCGCTTTCCTTGCACTGTCGATGGCGATCGCGACCCAGGTCGACTCGCCGACGTTCAAGGACATCATCACCGTCGTGATCAAGTGGGTGGCCGGTCTGATGGGCCCGATCGCGATCCCGTTCATGCTGGGCATGCTGCCCACGTTCCGGCGCTCGGGGCCGACGGCGGCGCTCACCAGCTGGGGTGCGGGCCTGCTGGCCTTCTGGCTGGTCAACTACCCGATCAACTGGAACGTCGACGGCGGAGTCCCGCTGCAGTACCAGGTGTCGATTCCGCTGGCCGTGTCACTGGTCCTCTACATCGTCATCGGCTTCGTCAAGCCGGAGGACACACCGGAGCGCGACGCGCTCCTCGCGCGCATCAACACGGACGGCGACTCGGCGGCCGCGGCGGTTCCGGCGCCGGCGGGTCCGGTGGAGGACACGATGCGGGCGCCGGCGAAGGAATGAGGGACTGCGGTTCGCGCGAAAGGACTGCGGGTTCGCATGAGTGACTGCGGGTTCGCGTGAGGCACTGCGGGTCGCGTGCTCAGCCGCGCGGATACCGCGCCAGCCACCCCGGAGAGGACCCGGCGGGCCCGTGCAGGGCGGGCCCCTGGGTCATCTCCATCGCGAAGTCGTCGGCGAGTTCGAGAAGCGTGGGACGGCCCTCCAGCTCGGCGAGCCAGCCGGGCGGGAGGGCCGTCTCGCCGTGCAGGGCGCCGAGCAGCGCGCCGGTGAGCGCGCCCACGGCGCCCGAGTCGCCACCGTGGTTGACGGCCAGGCACAGCCCATGGCGTATGTCCTCGGCGACGAGCGCGCAGTACACGGCGGCCGCGAGAGGCCCCTCCGCCGTACCGGGCGACCCGGCCAGCTCCTCCACACGCGCGGGCGTGGGCATGCCCTGCCGCACTGCGCCCAGCGCGTGCTGCAGGCCGTCCGTGACGGGCTGGTGGCCCGGGCGGGCGGCGAGCAGGGAGAGGGCGCGCTGTACGGCGGCGTCGAGGCTCTCGCCGCGGGCCAGCGCATGCACGATCACCGCATACGCGCCCGCCGACAGATACGCGACGGGGTGGCCGTGCGTCTGCACGGCGCACTCGACGGCGAGCTGCGCGACGAGCCCCGGTTCCCAGCCGACAAGCAGGCCGAAGGGAGCGGAGCGGAGGGCGGCCCCGACGCCCTGTTCCTCGGGGTTCTTCGGGGTTTCGACGGTCCCCATGATGTCGTCGCCGAATCCGGTGAGGCAGGCGCGGGACGGGGCGCGGCGTGCGTACAGCCACTCCTCGCGGGCCAGCCAGCCGTCGTCCTTGCGGCGCTCGTCGGGGCCCCAGTCGGTCTGCGTGGCCGTCCAGCGGCGGTAGGCGCGGTGCAGGTCGGTCGGCGGGTGCCAGGCTCCGGTGTCGCGCCGGACCTGGGCGCGTATGAGCCCGTCCACGGTGAAGAGGGTGAGCTGGGTCGTCGCGGTGACGGCGCCGCGTCGGCCGTGTGCGGGGGCGAGATCGGTGAGGCCTTCCGTGCCGTGCTCGGCGCGGATCTCCTCGATCGAGAGGGGCGCGACGGCGGCGCCCAGGGCATCGCCGACGGCGACGCCGAGGAGCGTGCCGCGGACCCGGCTGCGGAAGTCCTGCTGTTCGGCACGGCCCCAGACGGCACCGGCTACTGCGCTCACCGGGCCCTCCTTCCTGCCCCCCATACGGCTGACTGCGCAGCACTGTAATCGAACAGGAATGGCCGGTTCAGGGCCCTGATCGATATCCGGAACGTCACCGAGCTGATCACTTCGCTGGGTGGAGCGTCATCCAGTGATCATTTCTGAACGTATGGGGCCTGGTTGGCGCGAGCACCACAACCATTTGCCGGACTTGACGGTCAAGGTGAACGACTGCCGTACACAGACCCAACTGCCGGTGCACACACGTGCTGTGGCTGCCGGCGAAGCGACGTACTGGAGAAGACACCGATGTCCCAACCCTCCCGCCGCCGGGCCGTCGCCGCCGTGGCCGCCCTGCTCGCCGCTCCCTGCGTGGTGTCAGGCGCTCTCGCCGCACCGGCCGTCGCAGCCACCACCGGGGCGACACCCGTCGTCGACTTCAACGGCGACGGATACGCGGACCTCGCCGTCTCCGCGCCCAACGGCACCGTCTCCGGCATGCCCCAGGCCGGCTACGTCTCGGTCGTGTACGGCTCGTCGGCAGGCGCCGACACCGCGCACCCCCAGCTGATCACCCGCGCGACCGCGGGCGTGCCGGGGGATGTCTCGGAGTACGACACCTTCGGCCGCAGCACGGCCGCTCGCGACCTCGACGGGGACGGCTACACCGACCTCGTCGTGGGCCACTACTCCACCCCGGTTGTGCTCTGGGGCTCCGCGAGCGGCCTCAGCGGCGGCACCGTACTGACCACACCCTCCTCCAGACTTGCCGCGGGCGACTTCAACGGCGACGGCTACGGCGACCTGGTGACCGACAGCGACGTCGGTCTTCAGGTGTCCTACGGCCCCATCTCCCGCACCGGGACGCCCGCCTCCACGGACACCCTTCCCTTCGACGAAGAGGTGGACCCCCGGGCCATCGCTGTGGGCGACATGACGGGTGACGGCGTCGACGACATGGTCACGACCCACAGCTTCGAGGAGATGCAGTACAAGTCCCGCTTCTGGGCAGGCGGGAAGGACGGCCTCAGCCACACCTACAAGACCACCGGCTACTACACGGTCGGCGGGGTCATCACCGATGTGAACAAGGACGGCTACAGCGACTTCGTGGCCCTCCAGGTCGACCAGGTCTCCGAGACCCGTGCCTACGACGCGGGCGCGATCCGCGTCGTCTACGGCTCGGCATCCGGCCCCTCCACCCGGACGGCGAAGATCACCCAGGACACGGCGGGCGTCCCCGGCGTGAGCGAGGGGGGTGACCTCGAGCTCAACTACGGTGACCAGTTCGGCTACTCCCTGGCGGCCGGCGACGTCACCGGCGACGGCTACCCGGACATCGCCGCGGGCGTCCCCGGCGAGGACGTCGGCTCGGTCCGCGAGGCGGGCGCCATCGTCCTGCTCAAGGGCAGCGCGGCAGGCCTCACCGGCTCGGGCGCCCAGGCCTTCCACCAGTCGACGTCCGGCGTCCCCGGCATCTCGGAGAAGGGCGATTACTTCGGCCGGAGCGTGCTCCTCGGCGACGTCAACGCCAACAACCGCGCCGACCTGGCCGTGGCCGCCCCCAACGAGGACGGCACCTACGCGGACTCGGGCGCAGTGTGGGTCCTGCGCGGCTCCAAGGCGGGCCTGACCACGACCAACATCACGTCGTTCGGGCCGCGCTCGCTGGGCGCGCCCGAGAAGGGGGCGCGCTTCGGGGACAGCTTCGCCCGGTAGGAGGCCGGTAGGAAGCTGCGTGAGGCGTCGGCTCGGCCGCGCGTGGCCGCCCGCACACCGCAGCCCGTGCTGCCAAGGCCCCGTCCCGGCGAACGCGGGACGGGTGCCGCCAAGGCCCGCCCGGTGAACGCGGGACGGGCCACGGTCAGTCCAGCACCGGCAACAACTCCGGCAGATGCCCGTCCGATGCCTCCGCCGCCCGCTGCCGCTCCTCCGGCACCTCCCCGTACAGCGTCGTCCGGGGACGGGCCGGGCGGCCTGCCGTCTCTGCGATGGCGATGAGGTCCTTGATGGAGCGGTACGAGCCGTAACTGGAGCCCGCCATACGGGAGATGGTCTCCTCCATCAGCGTGCCGCCCAGATCGTTCGCGCCGGAGCGGAGCATCTCCGCCGCGCCCTCCGTGCCGAGCTTGACCCAGCTGGTCTGGATGTGGGGGATGTGGGGGTGGAGGAGGATGCGGGCCATGGCCGTCACCGCGCGGTTGTCGCGTGTGGTCGGGCCGGGGCGGGCGATCCCGGCCAGGTACACCGGGGCGTTGGTGTGGATGAACGGCAGCGTCACGAACTCCGTGAAGCCCGCGACGCCCTTGGACAGCGCGGTCTCCTGCATGCGCGACAGGGTCCGGAAGTGGCCCAGCCAGTGCCGCGGCTGGTCCACATGGCCGTACATCATCGTGGACGAGGAGCGGATGCCCAGCTCATGGGCCGTCTCGACGACCTCGATCCAGGTCGCCGTCGGCAGCTTGCCCTTCGTCAGGACCCAGCGCACCTCGTCGTCGAGGATCTCCGCCGCCGTGCCGGGGATCGAGTCGAGGCCGGCTTCCTTCGCGGCCGTCAGCCATTCCCGTATCGACATGCCGGTGCGCGTCGCGCCGTTGACGACCTCCATCGGGGAGAAGGCGTGGACGTGCATGCCGGGCACGCGGGCCTTCACGGCGCGCGCGATGTCGAAGTAGGCCGTGCCCGGCAGGTCGGGGTGGATGCCGCCCTGCATGCACACCTCGACCGCGCCCACGTCCCAGGCCTGGGCGGCGCGGTCGGCGACCTGCTCCAGCGAGAGCGTGTACGCGTCGGCGTCCGTGCGGCGCTGCGCGAAGGCGCAGAAGCGGCAGCCCGTGTAGCAGACGTTGGTGAAGTTGATGTTCCGCGTGACGATGTACGTCACGTCGTCACCGACGACCGATTTGCGCAGGTCGTCCGCCACGGAGCACAGGGCGTCCAGTGCCGGGCCGTCCGCGTGCAGCAGCGCCAGCGCCTCGTCGTCCGTCAGCTTCGTCGGGTCGTCGGCGGCCTGTCGCAACGCCTGCCGTACGTCGCCGTCGATGCGCGACGGCACCATCCCCGGAGCCGCCTGCTCGCGCAGTGCCTCCCAGTCGCCGTAGACCTCGTCGAAGTCGTCACGCCGGTCGGACGTACGCCCCTCGGTGTCGATGGTGCGGTGCAGGTCCGTACGGCCGCCGGCGACGAAGCCCTCGTCGGGCTCCTGCCAGGGACGGCCCACGACCTCCGCGTCCGGGTCGGCCAGGCCCGTCTCGGGGTCCGCCAGTGCCCGGACGTGCGGCAGCAGTCGCGGGTCCAGCCAGGGCTCGCCGCGCCGCACGAACTCCGGGTAGACGCACAGGCGTTCCCGCAGCTCGAAGCCGGCGGCCGCGGACCGCTCGGCGAGCAGCTCGATCCCCGGCCACGGCCGCTCCGGGTTCACATGGTCGATGGTCACCGGGGACACCCCGCCCCAGTCGTCGATCCCGGCGCCGATCAGCCGCTCGTACTCCGCGTCGACCAGGTTCGGCGGGGCCTGCAGACAGGCCGAGGGGCCCATGATGTGCCGGGCGACGGCGACCGTGGCGACCAGGTCGTCGAGCTCGGCGTCCGGCATGCCGCGCATCGCCGTGTCCGGCTTGGCGCGGAAGTTCTGGATGATCAGCTCCTGGATTCCGTGGTACGAGCGGGCGACGCGGCGCAGCGCGAACAGCGACTCGGCACGCTCCTCGTACGTCTCTCCGATGCCGATCAGCAGGCCGCTGGTGAAGGGGACGGACGAGCGGCCCGCGTCCTCCAGGACGCGCAGCCGGACCGCGGGCTCCTTGTCGGGCGATCCGTGGTGCGGCCCGCCCGGCTCGCTCCACAGCCGCTCGGCGGTGGTCTCCAGCATCATGCCCATCGAGGGCGCGACCGGCTTGAGCCGCTGGAAGTCCGTCCACGACATGACGCCCGGATTGAGATGCGGCAGCAGGCCGGTCTCCTCCAGGATGCGGATCGCCATCGCCCGTACGTACGCGATCGTGTCGTCGTACCCGTGCGCGTCCAGCCACTCGCGGGCCTCCGGCCAGCGGTCCTCCGGCTTGTCGCCGAGGGTGATCAGGGCTTCCTTGCAGCCCAGTTCGGCGCCGCGGCGGGCGACGTCGAGGACCTCGTCCGGGGACATGAACATCCCGTGGCCCGCGCGCCGCAGCTTGCCCGGAACGGTCGCGAAGGTGCAGTAGTGGCACTTGTCGCGGCACAGGCGCGTGAGCGGGATGAAGACGCTCTTCGAGTACGTGATGACGCCCGGGCGGCCCGCCGCTTCCAGGCCCGCGTCCCGCACGCGCGCCGCGGACGCCGCGAGGTCCCGCAGATCGTCCCCGCGCGCCTGCAGCAGCACGGCCGCCTCGGCGGTGTCCAGCGCGACGCCGTCCCGCGCCCGCCTCAGCGCACGGCGCGTGGCGTTCGCGGTGGGGCCGGCCGCGTCGGCGGGCCGGGTTCCGAGCGGCTGCGCAGGCTGAGGATCAGTCATGCCCCCGAGCATACGAGTGCGCACCGACATCGTCTGCGACGCACCGAGTGCCGCTGATCACGCCGTTCCGTGAGCCCGTTCATGTTTCGTTCCGCTCCCGGCCGTCGGCGGTACCACGCGACGCCGCCCCTGGTCGACGTCCAGCCAAGACGGGCGACTGCTGGGCGAAATCTGCCGCTCCCCTTCCCTTACAAGGACGTTCACGGCTCGCCATCAGGGTTGCCTGTACGACCCACCGTCACCGACGACTCCTGGAGCCGGCATGTGCGAGGACCACCACATAGGCAGACGTGCGCTGTTCGTGACGGGAGCGGCGGCCGCCCTTACCTTGGGCGGCGTGAGCTTCGCGAGTGGCGCCAACACCCCCACGGCGACACAGGAGAAGAAGACGGTGCGTGGCACCCTTCCTACCGGTTCGCCCGACTTTGTCTATCTTCCGCTGGAAATCCCCAGCGGTGTACGGGAGATCCACGTCTCCTACACCTACGACAAGCCGACGGTTCCCGCCGGCACCCAGGGCAACGGCCTGGACATCGGCATCTTCGACGAGCGCGGCACGGACCTCGGCGGCAACGGATTCCGCGGCTGGTCGGGCGGCGCCCGCAGCGAGTTCTTCATCCGCGCGGACGACGCGACGCCCGGCTACATCCCGGGCCCGATCCGCGCGGGCACGTGGAACATCATCCTCGGCCCCTACACGATCGCCCCGCAGGGCCTTTCGTACGAGGTCACCATCACCCTCACCTACGGTGAGCCGGGCGAGACGCCGAAGCCGGTGTACCCGCCGGAGCGGGCCAAGGGCCGGGGCCGCGACTGGTACCGCGGCGACTGCCATCTGCACTCCTGGTACTCGGACGGCAAGCGCACTCCCGCCGAGATCGCGGCGCTCGCGCGCGCGGCCGGGCTCGACTTCATCAACACGTCGGAGCACAACACCCATGCCGCGCACGCCCACTGGGCGGACCAGGCGGGCGACGACCTGCTGATCCTGCTCGGCGAAGAGGTCACCACACGCAACGGGCACCTGATCGCGCTCGGCACCGACCCCGGCACGTTCATCGACTGGCGCTACCGCGCGCGCGACAACCGTTTCGGCAAGTACGCCCGCGACATCCGCCGCGCCGGCGGCCTTGTCGTACCCGCGCACCCGCACGCCACCTGCATCGGCTGCAACTGGAAGTTCGGGTTCAACGACGTGGACGTGGTCGAGGTGTGGAACGGCCCCTACACGCCCGACGACGAGGTGAACATGGCCGACTGGGACAGCATGCTCGTCGCCTCGGTACGCTCCGGCCGCGCATGGATCCCGGCCATGGGCAACAGCGACGCACACCGCCACCCCGATCCGGTCGGCACCCCGCAGACGGTCGTCCTCGCCGACGACCTGACCCGCGAGGCGATCCTGGACGGCCTGCGCGCGGGCCGCTCCTACATGGCCGAGTCCAAGTCGCTCTCCCTCTCCTTCAGCGCCTCCGGCAGCCGCGGCGAGCACGCCGGCATCGGCGAGCGCCTGCCGGTCGACCTCGACGCCTCGGTGACGGTCCGTCTGGAGGTGACGGGCGCCCCGGGCTGCACGGTCCGCTTCGTCACGGACCAGGGCGTCCTGTTCACCTCCCCCGTACTCCCGGCCTCCGGCTCGGGCACGGCCGAGTGGCGTACGACGGCGTCGTACGCGGCCTACGTACGGGCGGAGGTACGGCACGCGCCCGTGGTGACGGGTCTGCCCGGGCCGCTTGCGGCGTTCACCAATCCGGTCTTCCTGGGCCGCTGAGAACCAGCGGCCGGGCCCGGCCCCCGGGGGACAGGGGCCGGGCCCGGAGGTTGTCAGCAGCCGGAGACGGCTGGGGACGGCTGGAGACGAAAGCGGCGGATCAGTCCGCGACCACCAGCGACGGGGTCTCCTTCGTCAGCACCTCACCGCGGAAGAAGGCTGGACTGCGGCGCTGCATCACGCCCATGACGGCCACGCCCAGGAGCAGCAGGCCGACGCCGATCACGAAGACCGAGCCGACGCCGAAGACCGCGGAGCCGGAGCCGTAGGCCGGGTCCCACATGTCGTACAGGGTCTTACCGAAGACCGCCGCGAGCAGGATCCCGCCGAGGACCGGGAAAAGCCCCTTGAAGAGGAAGTCGCGGGCCGAGCGGCGGAGCTCCGCGCGGAAGTACCAGGCGCAGGCGAAGGCGGTCAGCGCGTAGTAGAAGCAGATCATGAGGCCGAGCGCGTAGATCGTGTCGACCAGGACGTGCTCGCTGACCAGGGTCATGACGGTGTAGAACGCGCCGGTCGCGAGGCCCGCGACGACCGTGGCCTTGCCCGGCGTCTTGAAGCGAGGGCTGACGCGGGCGAAGGAGGCGGGAAGAGCCTCGTACGCCGACATCGCGAGCACCGTGCGGGCGACCGGGATGAACGTCGTCTGGAGGCTGGCGGCGGCCGAGGCGAGGACGGCGACGAAGAGCGCGATGCCGAGGACCGGACCCATCACGGGTCCCGCCAGGGCGGCGAAGACGTTGTCGGAGGTGTCCGGGTTGGCGAGGCCGAGGCCCTTGTCGCCCGAGCCGACGGCCATCTGTGCGGCCACGCCGGTGGCCAGGTAGGAACCGACCAGGACGACCATCGCGATGAGCGCGGCGCGGCCCGGGGTCTTCGCGGAGCCGGTGGTCTCCTCGTTGGTGGACAGGCAGGCGTCCCAGCCCCAGTACATGAAGATCGAGAGGGACAGACCGGCGGTGAAGGCCGCGAAGGACTGGACCGCGAAGGGGTTCATCCAGGACCAGGAGAAGTCGACGCCGGTGTCGAAGGCGCCGCTGCCGGCCTTCTGCAGTGCCATGACGACGAAGACGGCGAGCACAAGGAGCTGCAGGCCGACGAGGGCGTACTGAACGCCCTTCGTCGCCGTCATGCCGCGGTAGCTGATCGCGGTGGCGGCGGCGATCAGGGTGAGGCAGGTGAGGATGTGGACGGCCTTGTTGCTGTCCAGGGCGGCGACCGACTCACTGCCGCTGATCTCACCGGCCAGCAGCCAGAAGTAGGACGTCGCGACGCCCGCGAGGTTCGACAGCACGATGACTGTCGCGATCACCAGGCCCCAGCCGCACATCCAGCCCACGCGCGGCCCGAACGCCTTCACCGTCCAGGTGAAGGAGGTGCCGCAGTCCGGCATGGCGCGGTTGAGCTCACGGTAGGCGAAGGCCACGAGCAGCATCGGCAGGAAGCCGGCCAGGAACACGGCGGGCATCTGCAGCCCGACCTCCCCCGCCGTGGAGCCGAGGGTGGAGGTCAGGCAGTAGACGGGGGCGACGGTCGAGACCCCGATGACGGCACTGCCGAGAAGGCCTACGGAGTTCCCGCCGAGTCCCTTGGTCCGGACGCCCCCGTCGGAGCGTCCCCTTACCGTGTCTCCGACCTGTGGCCGGCTCTCCAGCTGAGTCATGAAGACGACGGTAAGTGCTGCGGTTCCCGTATCCGGAGCAACTGACTCCGGATACGGAAACCTTGAATATCGCTCGATTGAACCCTATCCGACCATGGATTGAAAGATCACGGAGGCAAACCGAGCACAATTTACAGGCGCAAGACCGGATCCCCGGGTTGCGAAAACCGCAGAGCTGTCCGTTTTGCCGGTTTCAAAGTTTTCCCGTGAGATTCAGGGCTCAGTCACCGGAGCCCGCCAGGAGCCCCTCTGGCCTCATTCACCCCGGCCACACGATCGCCTGCAACTCGCTGTACGCGTGCAGCGCGTACGAGCCGACGTCCCTCCCGACCCCGGACTTCTTGAAGCCCCCGAACGGCGCCTCCATGTTGCGCCCGACCGTGTTCACGCCGACTCCGCCGGCCCTCAGCCGCCGGGCGACACGGAAAGCGCGGGCCACGTCGCCGGACCAGACGTAGTCGATCAGCCCGTACTCGCTGTCGTTGGCGAGGGCGACGGCCGCTTCCTCGGGGTCCTCGTCATCGAAGGGGACTACCACGACGACCGGGCCGAAGATCTCCTCTCGTACGACCCGCATGTCGTTGGTGCAGTCGGTGAGCAGGGTGGGGGCGACGTAGAACCCCCTGTCGAGCTCCGGCCGGGCACCGCCCGCGACCACCCGCGCGCCCTCCTTGCGGCCCAGCTCCACGTACGACTCGACCCGGTCCCGGTGAGCCGCGGAGATCACCGGACCCACGATCGTGCCCTGCTCCCTCGGGTCGCCGACCTTCATGAAGCCGATGTACTGCACCAGCTTCTCGACGAGCCGGTCGTGGACGGAGCGCTGGACGAGCACGCGGGTCGGGGCGGTGCAGATCTGGCCGCTGTAGAAGGCGTACGTCGTGCCGATGCCCGCCACGGCCTGGTCCAGGTCGGCGTCGTCGAAGACGATCGCGGCGCCCTTCCCGCCCAGCTCCATCAGCTGCCGTTTCATGCCGCGGCCGCACACCTCGGCGATGCGCTGTCCGACGGCTGTCGAGCCGGTGAAGCTCACCATGTCGACGTCCGGCGAGTCGACGGCCGCCTCGCCGACGCCGACATCCGTCCCGGAGACCACGTTCACGACCCCTGGCGGAACTCCGGCCGCCTCCAGCGCCTCCGCCATCCGGTACACGGACAGCGGGTCCTGGGGCGCGGGCTTCACGACCACCGTGTTGCCCATCGCCAGGGCCGGGGCGATCTTGCCCGCCGGGTTCGCCCACGGGTTGTTGTACGAGGTGATGCAGGTGACGACGCCTACGGGCTGCCGTACGGCCAGGGCGCCCATGACGCCCGCCTTGCCCATCGCGCCCGCTTCGTTGATCTGCGGGAGCAGCCCCGTCTCGACGGGTTCCAGCGCCCCCTTCGCGTACCGCCGGAAGCGGGCCACGCCCACCCCGACCTGCATGCCCCGCGCCGTCCCCGTCGTGGCGCCGCTCTCGGCCCGGGCGAGATCCGCGTACACGGCCAAGTCGCGCTGGATCTCGTCCGCCGCCCGGTCGAGGATCGCGGCGCGCTCCTCGGGTGCCGTACGCGACCAGGACACGAAGGCCTCGCGGGCGGCCGCCGCCGCATCGTGGACCTGTGCGCGGCTCGCCTCCGGCGCGAGCCCGACGACCTCCTCCGTCGCCGGGTCGATCACCTCGTAGTGGCCGCAGTCCGGCTCGACCCACTCACCGCCGATGAACAGCCGCTGTGCGCCGGTCACCTGGTGCTCACCGTCCTGGTGTCCTGGCCGGAGCGCAGCACCTTGCCGGGTACGGCACCGGTCACCACGTCGTCGCGGATCGCCTCGACGCCGTTGACCCACACCGCGTTGACGCCGATCGCCTTGGCATCGAGGCGCGGGCTGTCGCCGGGCAGGTCGTGGACGAGGGTGGCCTGGCCCGCCTCGATCCGCTCGGGGTCGAAGAGGACGAGGTCCGCATTCCAGCCCTCCGCGATCCGCCCGCGCTCCCGCAGGCCGAAGAGCTGCGCCGGATCGTCCGTCAGCATCTTCACGGCCTGCTCCAGCGGGACCAGGCGCCGCCCTCGCAGACAGTCCCCGATGAAGCGCGTCGTGTACGGCGCGCCGCACATACGGTCGAGATGGGCGCCCGCGTCGGAGCCGCCGAGCATGACGTCCTCGTGGGCCCAGGTCTCCTGGCGCAGCGCCCAGGAGGCCGGGTCGTTGTCGCTGGGCATCGGCCACAGCACCGTCCGCAGATCGTCGTTGGCGCAGATCTCCACGAGACACTGGAAAGCGTCCTGGCCGCGCTCGGCCGCGATGTCCCTCACCACCCGCCCGGTGAGGCCCTCGTTCTCCTTGCTGTACGTGTCCCCGATGACGTACCGGCCGAAGTTCGCGAGCCTGCGGAAGACCCCGGCCTCCTTGGAGTCGGCACGGCGCAGCATCTCCGCCCGGACCTCCGGGTCGCGGAGCTTGGCGATCCGCTCCGGCACCGGCACCGGCAGGCCGAGGATCTCGCCCCAGCCGGGGATGAGGTTCAGCGCGCAGAAGGTGCCGAGCGACATGTTCATGGGCGTGAGGATCGGCATGGTCAGCGCCACGATCCGGCCGCCCGCCTTACGGGCGCGCTCACTCGGTATGAGCTGGCGCGGCACGCGCTCGGGCACGGCGGCGTCGATCGTCAGCACGTTCCAGTTGAGGGGCCGGCCGGCGGCCGCGCTCATCTCCACGAAGAGGTCGATCTCGTCGTCGGAGAACTGGTCCAGACAGCCGGCGACGATCGCCTCGATCTGGGTGCCCTCGTGCTCGCCGACGGCCTTCGACAACGCGATCAGCTCGGCGGGCCGCGCGTGCCGGGACGCGACGGGCTTGCCATCCCCGTCCGAATGCGTGGACGACTGGGTGGTGGACAGGCCCCAGGCGCCCGCGTCCATCGACTCGTGGAACAGCCGGAGCATCTCCTCCAGCTGCGCGGGCGTCGGCTGCCCGCCGACCGCGTCCGCCCCCATGACGTACCGCCGCAGCGCGCAGTGCCCCACCATGAACCCCGCGTTGACGGCGATACGCCCCTCCAGCGCGTCCAGGTACTCCCCGAACGTGTGCCAGTTCCAGGGCGCGCCCTCCTCGAGGGCCACCAGGGACATGCCCTCGACCTTGGACATCATCCGCCGCGTGTAGTCGGCGTCCTCGGGCCGCTCCGGGTGGAGAGGCGCGAGCGTGAAACCGCAGTTGCCGCCCGCGACGGTCGTCACACCGTGGTTGAGGGACGGCGTCGCGTACGGATCCCAGAACAGCTGTGCGTCGTAGTGCGTGTGGGGGTCGACGAAGCCGGGCGCGAGGACGAGCCCGGTGGCGTCCTCGCTCGTCCTGGCCTCCTCGGCGACGGTGCCCGGCTCGGCGATGACGGCGATGCGGCCGTCGCGTATGCCGACGTCGGCGGTGTACGAGGGCGCGCCCGTGCCGTCCACGACGGTCGCGCCCTTGATGAGGTGGTCGAGCATGGCGGCGCCCCTTTCGCTGGAATACCCGGGTCAGGCGGCCTGACGGAAACGGGTGGTCCGGTGCACGGGATCCGTGTCGATCTTCGGGATGACGTGCTCGCCGATGAGCCGGATCGACTGCAGCGTGTCCTCCCGCGAGATCCCGACCGGGAGGCCGAAGGAGATCTGGTCGGCGCCCGCCTGCTCCCAGCGCTTGCACTGCGCCAGCACCTCGTCGGGGTCGCCGCAGATCAACAGCTCCTCGGCAATGAGGAGTTCGATGATCTCCTCGTTGTACTCGGGCAGCGTCTCGGGCCACTCGGGGAAGCCCTCGGGACGCGGGAAGGTGTCGTGATAGCGGAAGACGAGGGAAGGCAGATAGTGCAGTCCGCCGTTCGCCGCGATCCGGACGGCCTCCTCGTGCGTGGGCGCGCAGACGGCGGTCGTCGTCACCATGACGTTGTCGTTGACGAAGTCCCCTACCGGCTCTGCCTTGGCGATGTTCGACTTGTACTGCTCAAGGACCCACTCCATGTCGGAGACCTTCTGGACGCTGAAGCCCAGCACCCCGAGGCCCTTCCGCGCCGCCATGGCGTACGAGGGCGGGGACCCGGCCGCGTACCACATGGCCGGGTGCGACTTCCCGTACGGCTTGGGGAGGATCTTGCGGGGCGGCAGCTGCCAGTGCTTGCCCTGGAAGCCGACGTACTCCTCCTGGAGCCACATCTTCGGGAACTCGGCGATGGTCTCTTCCCAGATCTCCTTCGTGTAGTTCATGTCCGTGATGCCAGGCAGGAAGCCCAGGATCTCGTGGCTGCCCGCGCCCCGGCCGCTACCGAACTCGAACCGCCCCTCGCTGAGGTGGTCGAGCATCGCGACCTTCTCGGCGACCTTCACCGGGTGGTTGACCTGCGCGAGAGGGTTGAAGATCCCCGAGCCGAGGTGGATGCGCTCGGTGGCGTGGGCGAGATAGCCGAGGAAGACGTCGTTGGCGGAGAGGTGCGAGTACTCCTCCAGGAAGTGGTGCTCGGACGCCCAGACGTACTTGAAGCCGGACTTGTCCGCCTGGATGGCGTACTCGGTCTCCTCCATCAGCGCCTTGTGCTCCGCGAGCGGGTCGATCTCGGCCCGCTTGCCCAGATATCCCTGTACGAAGAGCCCGAATTCCAAGGAGGTTCACCGTCCCCTGGTTCACTCCCGCCATTTCTGACGGATCGTCAGATTACTTTGTGCGCCGACTGTCGCACCGCACCCTCGGCACGTCAATAGCTGACTCAGCGTCAGATCACGCTGACGCCTGCCAGCCACCCTCCGTCGATCACGAACGGCTGTCCCGTGATGTACGAGGAATCCGCACTGGACAGGAACAGCACCAGGCGCGCCACCTCCTCGGGCTGCCCGATCCGCCCCATGGGCAGCAGGTTCCGGTAGAGCTCCTCGACGGCCGCCGAGATCTCCTCGGCGTTCGCCATCCCGGGGTCGAGCTGCGCGGGATTGCTCATGGCGGTGTCGATAGCGCCCGGGCAGACGGCGTTGACCCGGATGTTCTTCGCGGCCAGCTCGAGCGCGGCGACCCGGGTGAGGCCGACGATGGCGTGCTTGGTCGCGGTGTACGCGCCCACGCCCGCCATGCCGGTCAGCCCCGCGTACGAGGCGGTGTTCACGATCGTCCCGCCACCCGCCGCCTCTATGTCCGGGGCTACGGTCTTGATGCCCAGGAAGACACCGACCTGGTTGACCTGGAGGATCTGCTGGAACTCGTCCAGCGGCGTGCTCACCAGCTCGTTGAACCGCAGGATGCCCGCGTTGTTGACCAGCCCGTCGATGCGGCCGTACGCGCTCTTGGCGGCAGCCACGGCGGACTGCCACTCCGCCTCCTGGCTCACGTCGAGGTGGAGGTAGAGGCCGCCCAGCTCCTTGGCCAGCGCCTCGCCCTGGTCGTCGAGTACGTCGCCGAGGACCACCTTGGCCCCTTCGGCCGCGAAGAGCCTGGCCTCCTGTTCGCCCTGCCCGCGTGCCGCGCCGGTGATGATGACGACGCGGCCGTCCAGCTTTCCCATGAAGTCCTCCTAGGCGGGATGTGGCGTGCCTTCAGTTGAGGTGTGGCGCGACTTCGGTGCCGAAGGCGCCCATCTGGTCGGTCAGTTCGGTACGGCCGCGGCTGCGGAACCGCACCTGGATCTGGTTCACGCCCATCGCGGCGTACGCCCGCAGCGACTCGGCTAGCGCCTCGGGGCGGCCGCTGAGGGTGCGGCGCCCGACGTCCCAGCCGGGCTCGCCCACGTACAGGGGTTCGGTGATGGCGCCGATGGTGATCGGCTCCGCGATCCCGGCTTCCTCCCTGAGCCTCCTGAGCCGGGCGATCTGGTGCGGCAGCCGGTCGCGCGGGTCGCCCTGCGGCAGCCAGCCGTCGCCCTTGAGCGCGGCACGGCGTACAGCGGCGGGCGAGGACCCGCCGACCCAGAGCGGAACCCGGGCCTGGGCGGGCCGGGGCCGCTGCCCGAGCCCCTCGAACGCGTAGAGCTTCCCGTGGTGCTCGGGGAACTCGTCCGGCCCGAGGGCTGCTTTCAGTGCGTCGATCGCCTCGTCGAGGACGGCTCCCCGCCGCGCGAAGTCGACCCCGAGGGCCTGGAACTCCTCCGGTACATGCCCGGCGCCGACCCCGAGGACCAGCCGGCCGCCGGAGAGATGGTCGAGCGTCGCGTACTGCTTGGCGGTGACGAGGGGGTGACGGAGCCCGACGACGGCGACATGGCTGAGGAGCCGTACGCGCTCGGTCACTCCCGCCAGGAAGGAGAGGGTGGCGACAGGGTCGTACCAGACGGTGCTCATCGCGGGCGCGAGGCGCCGCGGGATGGCGACGTGGTCGCAGCTCGCGAGGTAGTGGAACCCGGTGCGGTCGGCGATCCGGGCGATCTCGGCGAGATCGGCGGGGCCGGCGCCGGTCTCCCATGGCTCGGCGTAGATCGTGCTCTGCGACTGGACGGGGAGCTGCATCCCGTAGACGAGCGCGGGATCTGGACATTGCGCCATGGCTAGGCCCCCGCTCCTGCTCCCGCCCAGAGGCCGTCCTCCGTCAGCCCGAGGAGGTCGATGGCGTTGCGTCGTACGATCCGGTCGACGACGTCCGGCGGCAGGTGCCCCATCTGGGCCTCGCCGACGTCCTTGGACTTCGGCCAGGTGGAGTCGGAGTGCGGGTAGTCGGTCTCGTAGAGGACGTTGGCGACCCCGATGGCGTCCAGGTTCCTGAGCCCGAAGGCGTCGTCGAAGAAGCAGCCGTACACGTGCTCGGCGAAGAGCTCGGACGGCGGCCGGTGGACCTTGTCCGCCACGCCGCCCCAGGCGCGGTTCTCCTCCCAGACGACGTCCGCGCGCTCGAGGATGTAGGGGATCCAGCCGATCTGCCCCTCGGCGTACATGACCTTGAGGTTCGGGAAGCGCTCGAACTTGCCGCTCATCAGCCAGTCGACCATCGAGAAGCAGCAGTTGGCGAAGGTGATGGTGGAGCCGACGGCGGGCGGGGCGTCGGCGGAGGTGCTGGGCATCTTGCTCGACGATCCGATGTGCATGGCGATCACGGTGCCGGTCTCGTCGCAGGCGGCCAGGAACGGATCCCAGTCGTCGGTGTGGATGGACGGCAGTCCGAGGTGGGGCGGGATCTCGGAGAAGGCGACGGCCCGTACGCCGCGCGCGGCGTTGCGGCGGACCTCGGCGGCGGCGAGCTCGGCGTCCCAGAGGGGGATGAGGGTGAGGGGTATGAGCCGCCCCCGCGCCTCGGGGCCGCACCACTCCTCCACCATCCAGTCGTTGTAGGCCTGGACACCGAGGAGCCCCAGCTCGCGATCCTTGGCCTCGGTGAAGGTCTGCCCGCAGAAGCGCGGAAAGGTGGGGAAGCAGACGGCGGACTGGACGTGGTTGACGTCCATGTCGGCGAGCCGCTGCCGCACGTCGTACGACCCCGGGCGCATCTGCTCGTACGTGATGACCTCGAGTTTGATCTCGTCCCTGTCGTATCCGACGGCGGTGTCGAGGCGGGTCAGGGGCCGGTGCAGGTCCTCATAGACCCACCAGTCGCCGATCGGGCCGTCGTCGCCCTTGTCGCCCATCACGGGAGCGAACTTGCCGCCCAGGAAGGTCATTTCCTTCAGCGGCGCCCGGACGATGCGGGGTCCGGTGTCCCGGTACCTGGAGGGGAGCCGGTCCTGCCAGACGTTGGGCGGCTCGACCGTGTGGTCGTCCACCGAGATGATCTTCGGGAAGGTTTCTTCCGTGGTCGCCGTGGTCTCCATACGGCTCACGGTAGCGTCGATCTGACGAACCGTCAGCTATCGTGCGCGGACTCGGTCACCGGTGATGACCTTGTGAGAGGCGCTTCCCAGAGCTGACGCATCCGCCATGAACAAGGCAAACTGACGGGTGCGTCATGACGGGCGCGTCATGACGCGTCATGACAGGTGTGATGGACGGCTGCGGCGGCGGGCGTGCAGGACGCGTGCAGGACGGCATGCAGGGGGACAGCGATGAGCGATGTACCGCGAGTAGCGGAGGAGCGGAGTCCGGCACCGGGGCCCGACCCCGAGCAGCCGGCGCTGCGCTTCAGCGTGCTCGGACCGGTACGCGCCTGGCGTGGCGCCGAGCCGCTGCCCACGGGCTCACCGCAGCAACGCGCCCTGCTGGCCGCCCTGCTGCTCCGCGAGGGCCGCACGGCCACGGCGCACGAACTGATCGACGCCCTGTGGGGCGACGAGCCTCCGTCCCAGGCCCTGGCGGCCGTCCGTACGTACGCCTCCCGTCTGCGCAAGGTCCTTGACCCGGGCGTCCTGGTCAGCGAGTCGGGCGGCTATGCCATCCGTACGGGCGGCCAGGCCCTCGACCTCTCCCTCGCCGAGGAACTGTCGGCGGACGCGGAGAAGGCCCGGAACGCCGGCGACCTGTGCCAGGCCCGCGCCCTGATCAACAAGACGCTGGGCCTGTGGGACGGCGAGCCGCTGGCGAACGTACCCGGGCCGTACGCGGAGACGCAGCGGACGAGGCTGGAGGAGTGGCGCCTGCAGCTGCTGGAATCCCGCCTGGACATGGACCTGGAACAGGGCTGCCACGCGGAGGCGGTCTCGGAACTGACCGCGCTCACGGCCGCGCACCCGCTCCGGGAGCGGCTGCGCGAGCTGCTGATGCTCGCGCTGTACCGGTCCGGCCGCCAGGCGGAGGCGCTGGCGGTGTACGCGGACACGCGCCGCCTGCTGGCTGACGAACTGGGCGTCGACCCGCGCCCCGGCCTGCGGGAACTCCAGCAGCGCATCCTCCAGGCGGACCCGGCGCTGGCGGAACCGTCGGCTCCGGCAGCGGAGCCTGCGGCTGGGCCGGTACGCCCGGCGCAACTCCCTGCCACGGTCCCTGACTTCACGGGCCGGTCGTCCTTCGTATCCGAACTGAGCGACGTGCTGTCGAGCGCGGAGGGCCGCGTGATGGCGGTCTCGGCGGTGGCGGGCATCGGCGGCGTCGGCAAGACGACGCTTGCGGTGCACGTGGCGCATGCGGCACGGGCGTCCTTCCCCGACGGGCAGCTGTACGTGGACCTGCAGGGCGCGGGCCCGAGGCCGGCGGAGCCGGAGACGGTGCTCGGCGCGTTTCTGCGGGCGCTCGGGACGGCGGACTCGGCGATTCCGGACTCCCTGGAGGAGCGGTCGGCCCTCTATCGGTCTGTGTTGGACGGCCGCCGGGTGCTGGTCCTGCTGGACAACGCGCGGGACGCGGCCCAGGTGCGGCCACTGCTGCCGGGCACGGAGGGCTGCGCCGCGCTGGTGACGGCGCGGGTGCGGATGGTGGACCTGGCGGGGGCGCATCTGGTGGACCTGGACGTGATGTCGCCGGAGGAGGCCCTTCAGCTCTTCACGAAGATCGTGGGCGAGGAACGGGTCGCTTCGGAGCGCGAGGCAGCGCTCGACGTGGTGGCGGCGTGCGGCTTCCTGCCCCTGGCCATCCGTATCGCGGCGTCCCGCCTGGCGTCGCGGCGGACGTGGACGGTGTCGGTGCTTGCGGCGAAGCTCGCGGACGAGCGTCGCCGCCTCGACGAACTCCAGGCGGGCGACCTGGCGGTCAAGGCGACGTTCGAGCTGGGGTACGGCCAGCTGGAGCCGGCGCAGGCGCGGGCGTTCCGCCTGCTGGGGCTGGCGGACGGCCCGGACATCTCGCTGGCGGCGGCTGCGGCGGTCCTGGACCTCCCGGTGGACTCGACGGAGGACCTGCTCGAGTCGCTGGTCGACACGTCACTGCTGGAGTCGGCAGCGCCGGGCCGCTACCGCTACCACGACCTGGTCCGCCTCTACGCGCGTGCGTGCGCGGAGCGGGACGAACAGCCGCCGAGCGAGCGGGAAGCGGCGATGTCGCGGCTGCTGGATTTCTATCTCGCTACGGCGGCGGGGGTTTATGCGATTGAGCGGCCGGGGGATCGGTTGGTGGATCACCTGGAGCGGACGGAGTATGCGGGGCTGAGCTTCGGGAACCGGGACACCGCACTGGACTGGCTGTTCGCAGAGGCTGACTGTCTGCTGACTTGCGCCCAGCAGGCCGCGAACAGCCGAAGCACTCTTCCGCGGGCAGCTGACCTACTCATGGCCGCAACGGATCTCGCGGAGTCCGGCGCCAACGCCCGTAGTTACGCGGCTGCGGCCGCTGCAGTCAGCGACGCCGCCGAGCGCTGCGAAGCGCCGCGATCGGAAGCCCGGGCGCGAACGTTCCTCGCTCATGTGCACAGTCTTTCTGGCCGGTTCAACGATGCTTTCGAACAAGCTGAGCTCGCCGCGACTCTCGTCGTGGCATTCGACGATCCTCTGCTTGCCTGCCGCGTGCCGAACCAGCGTGGGCTCATTGCCGCCTACCAAAACCGCCACAGCGACGCGGAGGTCCACTTTCTGCAAGCCATCGACGCCTTCCGCTCAGACGGAAACCGTCCCGGCGAGGCCAGCGCCCTTTGCAACCTTTCGCGCGTACGCCTCGCTCTATGCCAGACATCAAGTGCCGTCGAGCTGGCCCAGCAAGGAGTCGCGATCTACGACGGCTTGGGGTTGACCTTGCGACTGGCCAACGGCCTGTACGCGCTCGGTCTCGCCCTGACTCGAGCGGGCAGATTGAGCGATGCCGCAACCCACCTGTCGGTCGCCCTGGACCTGTTCCGCGACAGTCGTCAGCGCCTGTGGGAGGGGATGACCAACTTCAGAATCGCCGAAGTGCACCTGGCCGACAGCCGCCCCGCTCAAGCCGCAGCTCAGGCAGAGCAAGCGCTGGCAATCCTGCGCGGGATCGGAGGGGAGTGGCGCCGAGGGAACGCCCTGACCGTCCTCGGACGAGCGTTGGCAGGTCTGGGACAGCAGGGGCGGGCGCGAGCTTGCTGGCAGGAAGCACTGTCCATCTTCGAGGAGCTCGGATCGTCCGAGGCTGCTGAGGTACGTGGACTGCTGGCTCCTGCCGCAGCGGCGTAGCCACGTACTCCCGCATCACGACGACACGTTCATCGTTCGTTTATCGCCGAGCGTCACTCTGATGTCTGTCGATCCGTCGCGTCGGGGGGCAGACGGCCGACGCAAGGCCCTACGCCCTAGGGTGAGCGGCCACCGAGGAGTCCGTCCGGCAGCCCACGGGGGAGCGGCCGGGCGGACTCCGCCAATTCCAGGAACCAGGCCCGGAAGGACAGACGCGATGAGCGAGAAGAAGGTCGTTGAAGTCAAGCCGCTCGACGAGCACATGACGGGCGGCAGCGAGGACGGCGACGTCAAGCCGCTCGACGAGCACATGACGGGCGGCACCGAAGACGGCGACGTCAAGCCGCTCGACGAGCACATGACGACGGAACCATCCAACTAGCCCATCTCAACGGGGGATCGGCCGCGGCGGCGCGGAGGGGAGCCGTCGCGGCCGATGCATGTACGGAGAAAGAATCCGGCCCATCTCTGGCGCGAACCGTGCGAGCAGCTCGAACAGTTGCCACTGGCGTCGCTACGGTCCCTGTGCGCACGGAAGTCCCGTCTCCCCAAGGAGTTGGAATGACCCGCACCAAGAAGATCCTCGTGACTGTCGCCGTCGCGGCCGCGGCTGCTCTCGGCACGGCTGGCACGGCGATGGCGGACACCCACATCACGGTGACGCCGCAGGACAATCACGCCACGGTCATCACCCCCCAGGACAACCACGCCGGCTGATCAGTCCCAGCTCGCAACGAGGGCCGGGCGCGTCCGCTTGGCCCCCGTTGCCGTTCAGCGAACCGTCCGCACTACGCCTCCCCCACCTCACACCACACCGTCTTGCCCGCCACCTCCTGCTCCACACCCCACCGCAGCGCCACCGCATCGAGCAGGGCCAGGCCACGCCCGGCCTCGTCGTCAGCCGTGGCGGGTACGAGGACAGGGATGGCGCACTGGTGAGGATCCGTGACCTCGACACGGGTTCGCCCGCCGCCGCACTCCACGCGTACGCGTACGGGCGTCCCCTCCCCCAGATGCCGGATGACGTTGCCCACCAGCTCGGTGACACAGAGCTGGACGTCGGCGCAGGGAGCGCCCACGTACTCGCGCACGCTCCGGCGCAGCTCGGGCACGGCCTTGGGGAGGGCCAGCAGGTCGACCTCCAAGCGCACCGCGTTCACTGGGCCGCCGCCTCACGGAGGGCCCTAGCAGACTGCGCGCAGTGGCGGTGTTGCAGTTGCCGAGCGCGACCAGCCCCGCCGGAGGCAGATACGTACCCGCGAAGGACGGCAGGTCGGCGCGGAGGGAGGGGAGGGTGATGCCGTGTACGGCGAGGGCGTCGCGCAGTTCGTCCACGCAGCGGGTTACGTCGTCGGCGGTCGGGCTGGCGGGTGCGTGACGGTCCTGGCTCGTGTTCATCGGTGTACGCCTTCCTGTGCGCTCTGTAATGAACCAGTCACACCGTGACGTGAAGCGGCGTACCGTAAAAGGGGTTTGGGTTCCCGGCTGCGAATCGCGGAACTGAGCGCGGAAGACGTGGAATTGGCGGTAGTCCATGGTGCGACGCAAGGACATCGACGGCTCGGAAAGCGTCCCCTGCTTCTACGGCAAGGAGTTGCGGTGGAAGCGGGAGGAGGCGGGGCTCACGCTTCAGCAGCTGGTCGAGGGCAGCTTCTACGGGCAGAGCCACCTCAGCGAGATCGAGCGCGGCGAGCGCCGCATGCCCCGCGACCTCGCAGAACACGTGGACCGGGTGCTGAAGACCGACGGGTTCTTCGCCCGCCGCTGCGAGGAGGTACGCAAGGCCCGGCGGGCCGGGCACGCCTGGTACTTCGAGAAGGTCCTGGAGGCGGAGAAGCACGCGGAGGTCGAGGAGTGGTGCCCGACCCTCATTCCGGGGCTGCTCCAGACTGAGGCGTACGCCCGAGCCGTAGTCCGGGCTACGCATCCCCTCGAACCGCAGGAGAAGACAGACGCGAAGGTGCACGCCCGGCTGGCGCGTGCCCGCCTCTTCGACGACGACCCCACGACGCCCGAGTACTGGGCGATCCTGCACGAGTCGCTACTACGGCTGCCGTCCCTCCCGCCGGAGGCGATGGCCGAACAGCTCGCCCATATTGCGGCGTTGGCTCGTCGGCCCCGGATCACTCCACAGATCCTTCCGTGGAATTGCGGGGCACATCCTCTGATGCTCGGCGCCGTCAAGACGATGGCCTTCCCCGACGCCCCGCCGATGGTCTACACGGAGTCGCCGTACAGCGGCGACACCATCGAGGATCCGGCCCTCGTGAAGCAGTACCGCAAGGCATACGATCGGCTCAGGGCCGCCGCACTGCCGCCTGAGGCGTCCCTCGCCATGATCGAGGATGCGGCTGAGGACTACCGAAATGGCAAACAACGCCTTTGACTTGAGCGCCGCGCACTGGAGGAAGAGCAGCTACAGCAACGGCGACGGCGGCGACTGCGTCGAGGTAGCCGACGGCCTCCCCGGAGTCGTCCCGGTCCGGGACTCCAAGGTGCAGGACGGCCCCGTACTGCTGTTCCGGACCCCTGCCTGGACCGCCTTCATGGCCGGAGTGAAGCGCTGACCCAACTCTCTGTGCGGCAATTGGCAGATTTGGGCCACCCCTGTGACGTAGCCACCGTGCCAGAACGTTACATGCGTGGCCCAAATCTGCCACTCCCCGATCGCCAGCCGCCCCCTCCCCGGCCGGTTATCCACAGGGGGCGCGGGAACTCCGGGCCTCTCGTGAGAGTGGGGCCGTGGAGCGGGGGGAATTGCGCGGGCTCGTGGAAGGTGGGGTGCTGCTCACCTCGCGTGCCCTGGAGGCGGGGTGGCCGCGGCGGTCCCTCCTTCGGAGGCTCGGTGCGGAAGGGTGGACCCGCGTCCAGGCCGGCGCCTGGGCCGAGCCGGGGTGGGAAGTCGACCTGCCCACCCGCCTCCGGGCCGCGCAGCTGCTCAAGCCGCAGCTCGTCGTGAGCCATCGCTCGGCGGCCGCCCTCTGGCGGATCGAGGTGCTGGGCTCGGCTCGGCGGCCGACGCTGGAGTTCAGCGACCCCGGGCTCGCCGTCCGGCGGGAGGGGACGGGGGTGCGCGTGTACCGGGTGCCGATCCCGCACGACGAGGTGGTGGAGCGTCGCGGGCTGCGGGTCACCACCGTCCGCCGTACGCTCGCGGACCTGTTGCGGGCCGGGCCGAGGGACGACGCGCTCGTCGCCGTGGAGTCGGCGCTCACCCGGCGCACCGTCGACCGCGTACGCCGCGGGCCGCTCACGACCCTCGCGGAGGTCGTCACCGCTCTCGAAGCTCCTGAATCTTCCGGAACCCCGCTCCGCGGGACGGCCAGAGCCCGCCGCTGGCTGGAGCTCGCCGACCCGAACGCCGGCTCACCGGCCGAGACGGTTGCGCGCCTGCACATGCATGACGCGGGCCTCCGCCCCGAGAGCCAAGCCGAACTCCTCACCCCCGGCGGCCGCCGCTGCTTCCTGGATTTCCTCTTCCGAGCCGAAGGCCTGGCCGTCGAGATCGAGGGATATGCCTACCACGGCACCCGCGAGTCACACCGCCGTGACCTCGCGCGCTTCAACCAAGTACTTCAGTGCGCCGAGGTCCGCACGCTCCTCCGCTATACCGCCGTGGACGTATTCCAACGGCCCACTCACCTGATCGAGGACATCCGCAACACCCTCATCCGGCTCCGACACGGGCGCGCACCACAGTGATCAGCAGCCCGCTCAGCGCGGTGCCGTCCCGGCCTGGGCGCCTCAAAACCCGTGGACGCACGCGTCCGCCGAGGACGATAGTGACGCCCATGGCTTCTCTCGTGCGTCACGTGACCTTCGACTGTGCCGATGCCTACCGCCTCGCGAGCTTCTGGGCCGAGGTGCTGGAAGGTTCGCTCGCGGAGGACGACAACCCCGGTGACCCGGAGGCGCTGGTCACCGCCAAGGGAGTCGGGCTGCTGTTCATCAGCGTGCCCGAGCCCAAGAGCGTGAAGAACCGGGTGCACCTGGACCTGCAGCCGCAGGACCGGTCACGGGACGAGGAGGTCGAGCGGCTCCTCGCCCTCGGCGCCACGCTCGTCGGGGATCACCGGCGTCCCGACGGAACGGGGTGGGTCACACTCGCCGACATCGAGGGCAACGAGTTCTGCGTGGAGCGCAGTGCGGCCGAGCGGGCGGTCGGCTGATCACTCATACTCCCTGGTCAGATCGATTTGACGTACATAATGGACAGGTGTCGCACACGACCTTAAAATGTGCGACATGGAAGCCCATGAGGACGACATCAAGATCACCGTGCGCGACTTGCAACGCAACGCCGCCGCCGTTCTCAAGCGGCTCGAGCACGGCGAGACCATCAGCGTCACCCGTCATGGTCGGACGGTCGCCCGGATAATCCCCCCGGACCCCGCCGAGGAGGCGATCAACCAAGCCGTCTCCGACGGGCTGATCGACCTCACGGAGCTCTCACGCGCGCGCACCGCCGCCCAGACCGCACGGATCAGGACCGCGCCATCGGCTCCCGGAGAGACACCGCTCAGCCAGACGCTGACCGAGCTGCGAGACGAGGACTCCGACCGCTGATGCGTTTCATCTATCTCGACACGTCCGCGGCACTCAAGCTGTTCAAACAGGAGCATGAGACGTCGGCTCTGAAGGCGTGGCTGTCCACCGAAGGCTCGGCCACCGTGTTGACCTGCGATCTCACCCGTACCGAAGTACGTCGGGCGCTGCACGCCGCCAACGCGGCCTCTGAGATCGTCGCGGAAGCCGAGGACTGGCTCGAGGAGAGCGCACTGATCCGCATACCAGCCAACCTCTTCGACCGAGCCGGGTTGTTGTGCCCAGGCACACGCCTCCGCTCTCTCGACGCGCTGCACCTCGCGGCGGCGAGCGGGCTGGGTCGCGCGCTCATCGCGTTCGTCGCCTACGACAAACGACTCGTCGAATCCGCAGAATCATTGGGCCTGCCGGTCAAGAGCCCAAGCCCTGAGTGATCTCCGCCGGTCTCAGCGAAGCCATGAGTGGCCGATCACCTGTTCCATCCCGCCCGCAACTCCCCCTTGACCACCTTCCCGCTGGCGTTCCGCGGCAGCTCCCCCACGAACTCCACCGACCTCGGCACCTTGTAGTTCGCCATCTCCCGGCGCGACCAGGCGATCAGGTCGTCCGCGGTCACCACAGCCCCCGGCCGCCGCACCACATACGCCTTGCCGACCTCGCCCAGCCGGGCGTCCGGGACGCCGATGACCGCGACGTCCGCCACGTCGGGATGCAGGCCGAGCAACTGCTCTATCTCCGCCGGGTACGCGTTGAAGCCGCCGACGATGAACATGTCCTTGATGCGGTCCGTGATGCGCAGGTTCCCGGCGGTGTCCAGTACGCCCACGTCGCCCGTGTGCAGCCAGCCGTCCGGCGTCAGTACCGCGGCCGTGGACTCCGGGTCCTCGAAGTAGCCCTGCATGACGTTGAAGCCGCGGACCAGGACCTCGCCGGGGGTGCCCGGGGACAGCGGATCGCCCGCCGGCCCCACCACCCGTACCTCCGTGCCGGGGATCGCCCGGCCCGACGTCGACGCGATCGCCTCCGCCGCGTCCCCCCGCCGGCACATCGTCACGATGCCGCTCGCCTCCGACAGGCCGTACGCCGTGAGCACCGTGTCGACGTGCAGTTCACCCCTCAGCCGCTCCACCAACTGCAGCGGCACCACCGCCGCGCCCGTCACCACCAGCCGCAGGGCCGAGAGGTCGTACGCGTCCCGGGACGGGTGGTCCAGAAGCGACTGGTGCAGGGTCGGCGGGCCCGGCAGCACCGAGATGCGTTCCGCCGCGATGTTCGCCAGCACCGTGTCCACGTTGAACACCGACTGCGGGACCATCGTCGCGCCCCGCATCAGGCAGGCCACGATCCCGGCCTTGTAGCCAAAAGTGTGGAAGAAGGGGTTCACGATCAGATAGCGGTCGCCCTCGCGCAGGCCCGCCAGGTCGCTCCACACCTCGTAGCCGCGGAGCGTCTGGGCGTGCGTGATCACCGCGCCCTTGGGGCGGCCCGTCGTGCCCGACGTGAAGATGATGTCCGACGCACACCCGCCCGTGATCCCATTCGCCCGCGCACGGACCTCGGCATCGGTCACCCCCTCCCCGTCCGCCAGGAAGTCCTTCCACGTACGGAAGTCCGCCGGAGCGTCGTCCGACAGCACCACCACCTGCTCCAGGTACGGCAGGCCAGGCAGCGGACCCGCGGTCCCCTCACCCCCCTCGCCCGCCGCCCTCCGCAGCGACGCCACATACGACGCCCCTAGGAAAGTCCCCGTCACGAACAGCAGCTTCGCGCGGGTCCGTTCCAGTACGTACGCCGCCTCGGCGCCCTTGAAGCGCGTGTTCAGCGGTACGAGCACCGCCCCCGCCGTCACCGCCCCCAGCGCCGAGACGATCCAGTCCAGGGTGTTCGGGGCCCACACCGCCACCCGGTCCCCCGCCCGCACCCCGTTCGCGATGCATGCCCCGGCCGCCCGTTCCACGCGCTCGCCCAGTTCCGCGTACGAGACCCGGGTGCGGCCGTCGACGACGGCCTCCCCGTCCCCGTACCGCTCGGCCGCCGCCCGTACGAGCCCCGGGATGCTCCCCCACTCCAGATCCCCGCGCATCGCACGCCTCCCACAAGACCGAAAAGCAGTAGCTGACTGTCCGTCAGATTAGCTGTACTCTGACGGCCTGTCAGCACTGGTGGCCCCACGGTGGAGGTGGCAGGTGGCGGCGAGTCTCAAGGACGCTACGGCGATAGTCGGGATAGGCCAGACCCCCTTCGCGAAACGACTCCCCGAATCGGAGAAGACCCTCGCCTGCCGCGCCGTCCTCGCCGCTCTCGACGATGCCGGAATAGCGCCTTCCGAGGTCGACGCCTTCGCCTCCTACACGATGGAGGAGACCGACGAGGTCGAGATCGCCAAGGCGATCGGGGCCGGCGACGTCACCTTCTTCAGCAAGGTCGGGTACGGGGGCGGCGGCTCCTGCGCCACCGTCGCGCATCTCGCCGCCGCCGTCGCCACCGGGCAGGCCAGTGTCGGTGTGGCCTGGCGGTCGCGGAAACGGGGGTCCGGGCCCCGGCCGTGGAAGAACACCGCCGTCCAGCTGCCGACCCCCGCCCAGTGGACCCGGCCCTTCGGGCTCCTCCGTCCTGCCGACGAGATCGCGATGCTCGCCCGCCGCTATATGCACGAGTACGGGGCGACCCGCGACCACCTCTTCAACGTCGCCCTGGCCTGCCGCAACCGGGCGAACCAGAACCCCGCGGCGATCATGTACGAGCGCCCGCTGACCCGCGAGATGTACATGACCGCCCGCTGGATCAGCGAACCCCTCTGCCTCTTCGACAACTGCCTGGAGACCGACGGCGCGCTGGCCTGCGTCATCGTCTCCGCCGAGCGCGCCCGCGACTGCCGCCGGAAGGCGGTGTACGTCCATTCGGTCGCCCAGGGCCTGCCGTCCCAGCACCACGGCATGGTCAACTACTGGAACGACGACCCCCTCTCCGGGCCCGCGTGGACCGCCGCGCGACACCTCTGGAAACAGGCCGACTTCGGGCCGGAGGACGTCGACGTCGCACAGATCTACGACGCGTTCACCCCTCTCATCCCGCTCTCCCTCGAGGGCTACGGCTTCTGCGGCCGCGGTGAAGGCGGCGCATTCACGGAAGGCGGGGCACTGGAGATCGGAGGGCAGCTGCCGATCAACACCGGCGGTGGCGGGCTGAGCGAGGCCTACGTCCACGGCTTCAACCTCATCAACGAAGGCGTCAAACAGCTGCGCGGCACGAGCACCGCCCAGGTCCCGGACGCCTCCACCTGCCTGGTCACGGCGGGCGAGGGAGTCCCCACGTCGGCTCTGCTGCTGAGGAGTTGAGATGGCCCGGTCCGACACCGACACCCTGCTCTCGCCCGTCATCGACGACGACGGCGCCCCCTTCTGGGAGTACGCCTCGCGCGGCGAGCTCCGCATCCAGGCGTGCGCCCGCCCCGACTGCGGCGCGCTGCGCTTCCCGCCCCGCCCCTGCTGCCCGCACTGCCAGTCGTTCGACAGCGAGTGGCGCAGGATGAGCGGGCGGGGGCGAATCTGGTCGTACGTGCTCCCGCATCCGCCGCTGCTTCCGGCCTACGCCGAGCTGGCCCCGTACAACGCGATCCTCGTGGAGCTCGCCGACGCCCCGCACATACGGCTGGCCGGCAATCTCGTCAGCGGGCCGAACGCCCCGCTGAACTCCATCCCGTCCGAGCGGCTGCGGATCGGCGCGAAGGTACAGGTCGTGTTCGCGTACGTCGGCGGTGTGGCGGTGCCGCGCTGGGTACTGGAGCGGCTATGACCGTCCGTACCGAGGTGCACAAGGACACCGGGGTGGCCGTCGTCACCCTCGACCGTCCGAGCAGGCACAACGCCATCGACCTCGAGACGGCCGGGGAACTGGCGGCCTCATGGCGGGAGTTCCGGTCCGACGACTCCGTACGTGCGCTCGTGATCACCGGCGCCGGCACCAAGGCCTTCTGCACCGGGATCGACCGCTCCACCGAAGTCCCGCAGCCCGCCTCGCCGTACTCGACCGACGATCCGCTCCTCACCATCGGGCCGAAGGCGAACGACCTCTGGAAGCCCGTCATCGGCGCCGTCAACGGCATGGCCTGCGGCGGCGCCTTCTATCTCCTCGGCGAGGCCGAGTTCGTGGTCGCGGACGCGACGGCGACGTTCTTCGATCCGCACACGACGTACGGCATGGTCAGCGCGTACGAGCCGATCCTCATGGCGCAGCGGATGCCGATCGGGGAGGTCGCGCGGATGGCGCTGATGGGCACGGCCGAGCGGATCTCGGCGCGCCGGGCGTACGAGACGGGGCTGGTCTCGCAAGTGACTGCGCCCGGTGAGGCGTTGGACGCCGCTCTCGAGTGCGCCCGGGTGATCGCCTCGTATCCGACCGAGGCCGTGCAGGGAACGGTGCGTGCCGTGTGGGCGGCGAAGGAGGCGGCGCGGGACCACGCGTTCGCGCAGGCGCCGCACCTCATCGCGCTCGGCAGTCTGCCGCCCGAGCGGCAGGCGGAGCTGTTCGCCGCCCGCCGCTCGGGGCCTGGTGCCGGCTCCGGCGCCGGGGCCGGGGCCGGAGCCGGTGGCGGTGGCGGTGGCGGTGGCGGTTCTGATTCCGGCCACCGCTTCCGCTAAGCGGCGCCGGGACGTACGTGAACTTCCCCGGCGCCGCATAGGCGTCGCGGCGCCGTCACGGGGTCGGCGAGGCGTGGGCGGACGGTTCACGTACGCCTTCGCGGGTACCCGCGCAATGGTCCCGGGCGTCCTGGGCTGGGATGTTGCCGTATGGATGTTGCCGTATGGCGCGGCTCGCGCACGGGGCGTAGCGTCGTGATCGAGAGCTGCTGGGGAGGCCTGCGATGGTCCGCAACGTCCTCGGGTCCGTCCTCGCTCTCATAGGAGCGACGGCCGCCGTCTGGAGCCCCTTCCGTGTCTGGTACGACGGCCGTCTCGGGCGCGACTACCGCCTCGCGGAGCTGTTCTCCGGTACCGGTGTCACGGCCGCGAAGGCCGAGTTGTTCGGCTCGCTCGTGCTGCCGTTCGCTGCCGCCGCGGTGGTGACGCTGGTCGGGATCGTGCTCCGCTCGCGCGGTCTGGTGGCCCTGGCGGGCCTGATCGTCCTGGGCTTCGCCGTGCTGTGGATGGTGCGGCTGGGGCTTGCCCAGGGCAGCCTGACGGTCGGCGGTGACGGTCCCGGCCTTGAGACGGGTCTCCTGGGCGCGGTCGGGGGCGGCGCGGTGCTGCTGCTCGCGGCCCTGGTGATGCCGGGGCGCAAGCGGCGCCGGAGCCGCAGGCGGCGGACCACACCGCCGGCCGCGGCGGAGCCCACGGCCACGGTCGAAGGTTCCCGGGCCGGCGAGGACCAGCCGTACGACGAACCGACGCGTCCGATCTGGCGGCGGCCGCCGGACCACACCTGATCGCTCAGCGGGCACCCGTCCGAGCATCGCTCCCCACCCCGCCCCTTCCCGTAACCAGGGGGCCAGCCCCCTGGACCCCCGGTCCTCAATCGCCGGACGGGCTGAAAACTCAGCCCGTCCGGCGCTTGAGGACGAGCCCGTCAGGGCGATCAGGGGGTCTGGGGCGCAGCCCCAGGGTCCCGGGGACGGCGCGGGGTCACCCCCGCGCCGTCCCCGTCCCCTTCTCCGCGTCCAGCGCGTACACGCAGCGGTCCTTGCTGCACGCGTACACGACCCCGTCCTCCACGACCGGCGACCCGGTGATCTCGCCGCCCGTCGCGAGCTTCCAGCGCAGGCGGCCGTCGTCCGCCTTGAGGGTGTACAGCAGATGGTCCGTCGAGCCGAAGTGGATACGGCCATCGGCGACGGCGGGCGCGCCGACCACGTCACCGCCCGCCTGGAAACGCCACTTCGGGGTGCCGGTCACCGCGTCCAGCGTGTACAGGCCCTTGCCGCTGCCCACATGGACATGGCCGTCCGCGACCAGGACGGGGTCCACGGAGGACCGGGACTCGGTGGCGATGCGCCAGCGGTCGCGGCCGTCCGTCGCGTCCAGGGCGTACACCGTGCCGAGGTAGTCGGCCAGGTAGACGCCGCCGCCGGTGACCGCGGGACCGGGTACGTACGCGGGCGGGCTCAGGAAGACCGCGGGCGCCTCGAAGTGCCAGCGGACGTGGCCGCTCGCCACGTCGACCGCGAGCACCCGGGTGCCCGCGGAGATGTACACATGGCCGTCGGGCGCCGGCGTCAGTCGTACCGGCACGCCGCCGCAGGACGCGGCGTCGCCGATCGGGTACGACCAGCGTTCGTCGCCGGTGCGTGCCTCGAGCGCGCGCAGCCGCGCGTTCTGCCACACGTACACCGTCCCGTCGTGCACGACGGGCCCGGCCTCCGGGGTCTCGAAGTCGCTCTGGGCGCCGGTGATCTCCCAGAGCTTGTCGCCGTTCCCCGCGTCCCAGGCCTGGACGCCGCCGCCGCGCGTTGCGGTGATCACGGTGCCGCGGTCGGCCTTCAGCGAGTAGACCCAGCCGTTGACGGTCAGCCGCCACAGGTCGGAGCCCTCGCGGGCGTCGAGCGCGAGGAGCGTGGGCCCGTCCGAGGCGTGGATACGCCCGTCGGCCACCGCCAGCGACCAGGCGACGTCCCGCGTCTTGAACCGGCGCCGGCCCGTGCCGACGTCCAGCGCGTGGACCTCGAACGACGTGACATACACGAGGTCTCCGGCGACGACGGGCGTCCCCCACACCTCGTTGGACATCCGGAACCGCCAGGGGCGCCAGGCAGCTCCCGCCTCGGGCTCGGGCACGGGTGGTGCGGTGGTGGGCGCGGGCACCGCGGGAGCGCCGTTGACCGCGGCGCCGGCCCGTGACCAGGAGGCGGCGAGGCCCCCGGCGACGGGAGCGGCCTTGACGGCGGCTGCGCGGGCGTCGGCCACGCGGGGTCCGGGCCCGATGGGCACCTGGGCGCCGGGAAGGCGTACGGGTCCGGCGTCCGGGGCGGGGCCGCCCTGCCGGCCGCCGCCGTCGCCCACGGGCGCGGGCCCCAGGTGCTGCTCGGGCGCCGGGGGGAGCTCGGGTCGCGGGGGTACGGCGGGGGCGGCACCCCGTCCGCCGCTGCGCCCGGAGCCGCTGCTCCTGACGGGCGGGCGGCCGCCCCGCCGGGCCTCGATCAGCGCCACGGCACGTTCGGGCAGCCACGCGGACGCCGTACCGCTGTCGTCGGAGCCCGGCCCGAACAGATGCGGTGCGAGCTGGGCCTGGAGGTCGGCGGGGGTGGGGCGGGCGGTCGCCTCCATCTGCATACAGGATTCGATGAGCGGACGGAGTTCGTCCGGCAGCCCTTCGAGGTCGGGGCCCTCGCGCAGCAGCATGAACACCGTCTCGACGGGGTTCGCGCCGTGAAAGGGCGCGTGCCCGGTGGCGGCGAAGACGAGGGTCGAGCCGAGCGAGAACACATCGCTCGCGCCCGTCACGCTGCGGGAGTCCTTGGCCTGCTCGGGCGACATGTACGCGGGGGTGCCGACGGCGACGTTCGTCATGGTCAGGCGGGTGTTGGAGACCCCGGATGCGATACCGAAGTCGATCACGCGCGGCCCGTCCTCGACCACGAGCACGTTCGACGGCTTGAGGTCGCGGTGGACCAGGCCGGCGCCGTGGATGGACTCCAGCGCCTCGGCGACACCGGCCGCCAGCCAGCGCACCGCCTGGACCGGCAGCGGCCCGTGCTCGTTCACTATCTCCTCGAGCGAGGGGGCGGGAACGTACGCGGTGGCGAGCCAGGGCACCGCGGCGCGCGGGTCGGCGTCCACGACCGCGGCCGTGTAGAAGCCGGACACGGCACGGGCCGCCTCCACCTCGCGCGTGAAGCGGACGCGGAACAGCTGGTCCTCTGCGAGCTCGGTCCTGACGGTCTTGATCGCCACACGCCGGCCCGAGGCCGACCGCGCGAGATAGACCAGCCCCATGCCTCCGGCACCCAGCCGGCCCAGCACCTCGAACGGCCCGATCCGCCTCGGATCGTGCTGCGTCAGCTGATCCACCACTTCCTGCCACCTCCCCGTACGCCGCTGCGCCGCAGCAGCCACTGCGCAGCGTCTCACCCCGGATCGCCACGGCGCCGCGCACCCCGATTCTTCCTGTCTTGGGCACCGGTTGCGAACCCGGGGCCGCTTCGGGGTGTCTCAGGGCAAAACGTATCCCTTACTTCCCCGCCGCCGCCCCGGGTGACCGGGTTCAGTCCTGCAGCACCGCGAACGACGCGCCCTGGTCGTCCATGAGAACCGCGATGCGGCCGTACGGGATGTCGAAGGGTGGTGCCTGAACGCGGCCGCCCAGCCGGACCACCGCATCGGCTGTCGCGTCGCAGTCGGCGACGTTGAAGTAGATGAGGAAATGGGAGGGCATCTCGACGGGGAAGGCGCCGGACATCACGCTCCTGCCGCCGATCGCGGTGTCCGGTCCCGGCTTCGCGCCGGCGGGCGACCAGGTGCGGAAATCGACCCCGGCGTCCTCCAGGTCGTATCCGCCGTAGCCGAAGACGCTCTCGTAGAAGGGGTCGACGACCGTCTTGTCGCGCGAGTACACCTCGGTCCAGCAGAAGGACCCCGGCTCCTGCTGCTTCTCGAAGCCGGTGTGGGTGCCGCCCTGCCAGAGCCCGAAGACGGCGCCTTCGGGGTCGGCCGCGAGCGCCATGGTGCCGAAGGGCCCGACGGGCATGGGCTCCACGACCAGCTGCCCGCCGGCGTCCCGGATGCGGCCGGAGAGCGAGACCGCGTCGGGGGTGGCGAAATAGACGGTCCAGACGGTGGGCATCCGGCCGTCCTGCTTGGGCGCGAGGGCCGCCACGTTCTTTCCGTCGCTGTACGCCTGCGTGTAGTAGCCGTACTCCGCGCCCGCGCCCTCGTCGAAGGTCCAGCCGAAGATCTCGCCGTAGAAGCGCTTGCCCGCTTCGACGTCGGGGAGCATCGCGTCCACCCAGCACGGAACGCCTTCCGCGAAGGTTCTCTCGCCCATGAGCCTGCCCTGCCCCTCTTTTCTCTGTGGTCCCTCTGGTTTCGGTGTCCGCCCTGTGGCACCCGCCCACACCCACGTGTGGCGTCCGTCACACATAAGCTAACGGCCGCTCACGGCGCCCGCAGGCCCTTGATTCGAACACTTGGTCAATTTCTCATCCACCGATCATGTCCACAGGCTGTTGATAACACTTGTGCATAACCGCCCGTACGTGAACATCCTGTGACGCACGAGACGTGGGTGACACACGCTCACGGAGGCCGCCAACCCCATTTGCAGTCGGCCGAATCGCGCTCCGATCACCCCTCGGTAAGCTGACGGCATGACAGGACAAGTACGTACCGTTGACGGCCGTGTGGCCGGAAGGCGCGGGCAGGCGACGCGTCAGAAGCTGCTCGAGTGCCTCAGTGAAATGCTCAGCTCGTCGCCCTATCGGGACGTCAAAGTCATCGATGTGGCCCGGAAGGCGGGGACCTCGCCCGCGACCTTCTATCAGTATTTTCCGGACGTGGAAGGGGCGGTCCTCGAGATCGCCGAGCAAATGGCCGCGGAGGGCGCCGGGTTGACCGAGCTCCTCGCCGGCCGGTCCTGGGTCGGCAAGGCGGGCTGGCAGACGGCACAGGACCTGGTCGACGGCTTTCTCGACTTCTGGCGCAAGAACGACGCGATCCTCCGGGTCGTCGATCTGGGCGCAGCCGAGGGCGACAAGCGCTTTTACAAGATCCGGATGAAGATTCTCAACTCCGTCAACAATTCACTTACCGAGACGGTCAAGGAGCTCCAGGCCAAGGGCAAGGTCGACAAGGAGGTGAGCCCCGCGGCGATCGCGGGTTCCCTGGTCGCCATGCTCGCCGCGGTCGCCGGGCACCAGAAGGGCTTCCAGTCCTGGGGTGTCAAGCAGGCCGAACTGAAGCCCAACCTGGCCCTGTTGGTGCATCTGGGCATCACCGGAAGGAAGCCGACCCGGTAGCCCCGGGCAACCGAAGTCCTGTCAGGCAGGCGGCAGCTCACCCAGGTGATCTGCCGCCTGTTGCGTTGCGGGGAGATGGGAGACGGCGGCGGCGGACTGGGTGGCGTTCCTCACCGCGGCCCAGTCTGCCCGTCGGTGCGATGGCGGAGGCCGGGTCTGCCCGTCTGTGCGATGGCGGAGGCCCGGTCTGCCCGTCTGTGCGATGGCGGAGGCCGGGTCTGCCCGTCTGTGGGCAGGCGTTCCGCACGACCGTCAGCGGCGAGCGCCCCGCGGCACTGTCATCGAGGCGTCAGCCGGAAAACGCGAATCTCCCGCTCGACCCGTGCCTGGTACAGCCCGTACGGCGGCCAGAACCCGAGCGCCTCCTCCCACACCCGCGCCCGCTCCTCCCCCTCCAGCAGCCGCGCCGTCACCGGGATGTCCCGCCCCCTCCAGTTGATCTCGGCGTCCGGGTGGGCGAGCAGGTTCACGGTCCACAGCGGGTGGTCCGGCCGGCCGTAATTGGAGCCGATCACGATCCAGTCACCTGACGCCTCCGGCATGCAGGCGAGGGGCGTACGCCGGGGCAGACCGCTCTTGGCTCCGCGCGCCGTGAGGACGAGGCCCGGCAGCGCCTGCGCGCTGAGCTGCACCTTTCCACGGGTCAGCCGGTGCACGGCGAGGTCCACCGCGGGGAGGAAGTGCGGTGCCAGCTTCATGAAGGCGCGGGAGCTGGAGACCTTCTGCACGAGGCGCAGCGCGGGCGTGCCCGAGATTGCAGGAGACATCAGATGCCGGCCTCCTCGAAGAGTCCCGACCGTTCCGCGGCATGGGCCCGAAGGCGGTGCACCGGGCCGAAGAGCAGTTCGTCGCTCGAGGCGCGCTTGAAGTACAGGTGCGCGTCATGCTCCCCTGTGAAACCGATGCCGCCATGCAGTTGCACGGCCTCGGATGCGGTGGAGCGCAGCGCCTCGAGGGCCTGCGCCAGGGCCAGGCTCCCCACGGCCCGCTCCTCGCCGCCCTGACCGCCGACCGCTGCCGCGGCCCAGGCCGCGTAGTACGCGGCGGAGCGCGCCGCCTGCACCTGTACGTACATGTCGGCCAGCCGGTGCTTGACCGCCTGGAAGGAGCCGACCGGGCGCCCGAACTGCTCGCGCTGCCGTACGTACTCGACGGTCCGCTCGAGCACCCGGTCGGCCGCCCCCACCGCCTCCGCGGCGATCACCGCGGCGGCCGTCTCCCCGACGGCGGTCAGGGCAGCCGCCACGTCGGCCTCGCCCTCGGCGCCCTCGGCGCCACTCTCCCGTCCGGCCTCTCCGAGCAACTCCGCTTCGACGTCGCGCAGTTCGACACGCGCCTGCGGGCGGGTCTCGTCCAGCGACGTCTGCCGGGTGCGCCCGAGCCCCGCCGTCCCCTCCCGCACGAGGAAGAGGAGCGTGCGCGAGCGGGCGAAGCCACCGGTGTGGGCGGCCGCCAGGAGGAGTCCGGCGCTGTGGCCGTCCAGCACCTGCTCGGCCTGCCCGTACAGCCGCCAGCCCCCGTCCGCCCGCCGCGCCTGCACGCCGCCCGCGCGGCCGCCGCCGGCCCAGTCGCCGCGGTTGTCCCCGGTCAGCCCGAGTGCCGTGGCGAGCCCCGCACCGGGGACCGCGAGGGTCGCGGTGAGCGCGCCCGAGGCGATGCGGGGCAGCAGTTCCGCACGCTGCCGCTCCGTGCCGAGGGCCATGAGGAGAGGCGCCGCCAGGACGGCGGTGGCCAGCAGCGGGGACGGCGCCAGGGCCCGGCCCGACTCCTCACAGGCAAGGGCGAGTTCTTTGACTGAGCAGCCCACGCCTCCGTAGGCCTCGGCGATGGCGAACCCGGGGAGGCCGACCTGCTCGGAGAGCGCGGTCCACAGGGCGGTGTCGTAGCCGGCGGCGGTCCGCGTTGCCGATTTCACCTCGTCCGGACCGCAGCGTTTAAGCAGGAGTTCTCGCAGGGTGCGGCGGATCTCGTCCTGCTCGGCGGTGAAGGTGGCATCCATCGGCGGGGCTCCTCCCCGGGCCGGATCCGTACCGAACCCGATCGGATCTGAGCAGCTGTCCACGTGTCCAGGTGAAGATCCCTGTGTCCAGCACAGCTAATCTGACGGTGCGTCATGTTAGGGCTCGAGTGCACAGAAGCACAGGGGCGGGATCGCTTGGCAGGGTCCGCTTGGTCGGGATCACTTGGCCGGGATCGCTTGGCCGGGATCACTTGGGCGGGATCGCATGGGCAGGATGACGCACGCCGCACCACTTCCCCTCCCGTCGCCCGCCCGATCTGATGTACCGTCAGATTCATGCCAGGTTCATCGACCTCCGGCGCAGCCGGGACCCGCAAGGTGGCCGTCGTCGGCATAGCCCTCTCGGACTGCGGCCGCGTCGACGAGACCACCCCCTACGCCCTCCACGCCCAGGCCGCCCGCCGCGCCCTCGCCGACTCCGGGCTCGGCCGCGAGGTCGTCGACGGCTTCGCTTCCGCGGGGCTCGGCACTCTCGCGCCGGCCGAGGTGGCCGAGTACCTGGGCCTCAGGCCCACCTGGGTCGACTCGACCTCGGTCGGCGGCTCCACCTGGGAGGTCATGGCGGCCCATGCGGCGGACGCCATCGCGGCCGGGCACGCGAACGCCGTGCTGCTCGTCTACGGCTCGACGGCCCGCGCCGACATCAAGGCGGGCCGCCGCACCTCCAACCTGTCCTTCGGCGCGCGCGGCCCCCTCCAGTTCGAGGTGCCCTACGGGCACACGCTGATCTCGAAGTACGCGATGGCCGCGCGCCGCCATATGCACGAGTACGGCACGACGCTCGAGCAGCTCGCCTCGGTGGCCGTACAGGCGCGCGCCAATGCCGCGCACAACCCCGACGCGATGTTCCGCGACCCGATCACGGTCGACGACGTCCTCTCCGGCCCGGTGATCGCGGACCCGTTCACGAAGCTGCACTGCTGCATACGCTCCGACGGCGGGGCGGCCGTGCTGCTGGCCGCCGAGGACTACGTACGGGACTGCCGCACCGCCCCTGTCTGGGTTCTCGGCACCGGCGAGCACGTCTCGCACACCACCATGTCGGAGTGGCCGGACTTCACGGTCTCCCCGGCGGCGGTCAGCGGACGGCTGGCCTTCGAGCGCGCGGGCGTGCGGCCGGACGAGGTCGACGTGGCCGAGATCTATGACGCCTTCACGTACATGACACTCGTGACGCTGGAGGACCTCGGCTTCTGCGCGAAGGGCGAGGGCGGTTCGTTCGTCGAGAAGGGCCGCCTGACGCTGACGGGCGACCTGCCGGTGAACACGGATGGCGGCGGGCTGTCGGCCCAGCACCCGGGGATGCGCGGGCTGTTCCTGCTGGTCGAGGCCGTGCGGCAGCTGCGTGGCGATGCGGATGAGCGGCAGGTGCGCAGGCCGGGCGGCCGCCTGCCGCAGCTCGCGGTGGCGTCCGGTACGGGAGGGTGGTTCTGCTCGTCGGGGACGGTGGTGCTGGGGCGGGGGTGAGCGCGGGCCGAGGGCTGCTCGGGGTGACGGGCTCCCGGGGACTCCGAGGCATCCGGGGCTTCCCGGGCCCGAGGCACCCGAGGCTTCCGGGCCCGAGGCATCCGGGCCTCGGGGGGCTTCCGAGGCACGAGGCATACGGGGATTTCGAGGCTTCGGAGGCACGAGGCCTCCGAGGCTTCCGGGGCACGAGGCATCCGGGGCTCGAAGCATCCGAGGCTTCCGGGGCTCGAGGCATCCGAGGCCGAGGGCTTCCGGGGCCTCCGAGGCTTCCGTGGCCTCCAGGGGAGCGCTGTCGGTGCCAGGGGGATACTCAGGCGCATGGGAACGGATCTTCACGAATTGCTGAGATCACTGCGGGTGTGGGACACGGAGCTGCCCGGCTTCGACCCGTCCGCCGCGCCCGCCGAACCGCTGCCGCTGTTCGAGCAGTGGTTCGCCGAGGCCGTGACTGCGGGCCAGACCGAACCGCACACCGTCGCCCTGGCGACGGCGGACGAGGACGGTCTGCCCGACGTCCGCACGGTGATGCTGCACGGGGCGGACGCGGAGGGCTGGTCGTTCGCGACACATTCGACCAGCCGCAAGGGCCGGCAGCTGGCCGCGCGCCCGTATGCGGCCCTGGGGTTCTACTGGCCCGTCCACGGCCGCCAGGTCCGTGTCCGCGGCCCCGTCACGGTGGCGCCGCCGGAGGAGAGCCAGGCGGATCTGCACGCCCGCTCGACCGGCGCACTGGCGGCCGCACTGGTGGGGCGCCAGAGCGAAGTCCTGGAGTCGACCGAGGAGTTGACGCGGGCCTCAGAGGTGGCTTGGGAGCGCGCCCAGCGCGAACCGGACGCCGCTGCCCCGTCCTGGACGCTGTACCGGGTCGCCCCGGACGAGGTGGAGTTCTTCCAGGGCGACGAGCGGCGGCGCCACGTCCGGCTCACGTACCGCCGGACCGGGTCGGGCTGGGTCAAACAACTGCTGTGGCCGTGACGAGGCAGACGGGCTGGGTCAGACGGCCGCTGTGGCCGCCGTGAAGAGGCAGACCAGGGAGTCCTGTACGGGGCGGTAGCCGATGCGCTGGTAGAGACCGTTGCTGGTGGGGTTGGCGAGGTCGGTGAAGAGCAGCACCTCGTCGGCGCCCGCGGCCAGCGCGGCGCGGCTCACCTCGGCGGTGGCGGCACCCGCATAGCCGCGGCCGCGCAGCGCCCGCGGGGTGTAGACGGGGGCGACGCGGACCATGCCCGCGATGCGCCGGGTTGCGCCCGCCATGGACACCGGGGTGCCGTCGGGTGTCTCCCAGAGCGTGACGCCGCCGTAGGCGAGGCGGCTGTCGGCCCACTCGCCCGGGTCCATGCCGGGCCCGTCGCCGACGGCTTCGCTGAACTCGGTGTGCCAGCGCTTCAGCAACTCCCGGTCGCCTTCGCCTGCGACCCGGGCGCGGCCGGGCGGCACGGGCTCCGGCGGCGTGAGCTTCTCGAGCCGGTAGAGGCGCTGGCGGAGGCCGACACGGGGGACCGCACCGGTGCGCTTCTGCCAAGCCACCCCGAACGCGTCGGCGGTCGCCTGTTCGGCCGCCACGCCGGGCACATCCGCGGTCCGGTCGGCCAGCCGCTCCGCCAGGGCAGCCGCGGCCTCCGCCGGTACGGACGTGAGCTGAACCGGAAACGGCGGCGTCCAGAGGAAGGCACCGACGACCTCACCCCGTACCGAGAGCGTGCCGAACAGCGGTTCGCCTGCGCCATAGACATGACGACCGCGCACTCGCAGGTTCTCGGTGACGGTCAGCAGCACGGTGTGCAGGACGGGATCAGCGCGCAGGAAGTCCCCGGCGCGGTCCATGAAGTCGTCGAGGTCGCTGGTCAGCTGCCAGTCGATGTCATACGAGGGTGCGGCCATACCTCATGGTGGCGGGAGCCGCAGGTACGGCGGAAGCTAATTTCGGGGTTGCCCGTGCCCCTGGTCCCCGGCCGCCGCGGGCCGGAACACCGGCACCACGAAGTCATCGCCCGCCACGGCCCGGAACGCCACCTCCAGCCTCATTCCGATCCGCAGCGCCCCCTCCTCGCAGTCCACCACCTCCGTCATCATCCGCGGCCCCTCTTCGAGGTCCACGACTGCGGCGACGTAGGGCGTGCGCGTACCGAAGGGCGGCAGGTCGTTCCTGTGGACCACGGACCAGGTGTAGAGCGTGGCGCGGCCGCTCGCCCGTTCCCAGTCGGTGTCCTCGCTCCAGCAGTGCGGGCAGAACTCGCGGGGGTAGTGGTGGGCGCGGCCGCAGGCACGGCAGCGGCGCACCAGCAGACGGCCCTCGGCCGCCGCCTCCCAGTAGGGGCGGGTGAACGCGTCGGGTTCGGGGAGGTCGAACCGCGGGGCCGCGCTTGCCGGCGTCATCCGAAGAGTCCGATCGCGCTGTCGAGGGACCAGGTCTGCCAGGACATGCCGAAGAGCGCGACGAACGAGATCAGCGCCATCATCGAGTTCTGTCCCTGCTCGGCCCAGTCATGGATCATGAGGACGAGGTAGAGGACGTTGAGCAGCAGCCCGCCGACCAGGGCGATCGGCGTCAAGAAGCCGAGGATCAGGCCGAGGCCGAGTGCGAGTTCGGCATAGACGACGACATACGCCATGACCTTGGGCCGGGGTGCGACGACCGTGTCGAAGCCGCTGCGTACCGCGTTCCATCTGTGCTTCGCGGCGACGTCCGCCGCCCACGCGATCCCCGTGCCCCGCTCGAACCAGCCCTTCTTGTCCTTGTGCCGCCAGCTCTCCAGCCACCACAGACCGAGTCCGATACGGAGCACGGCGAGCCATTCCGCACCGGTGAGCCAGATGGACTCCATGGGCGGGTTCCTCCCACTGCTGGACGCTATCCCGACGGCACTACCGACACCCGAGGGTGTTGCCGACGGCAAGTACCTGACGGTACGTCAGTTCAGCGCATCAGGACGCGCCTGACAAGAGCCCTGCCGACGCTCGCGCCGGCGGCTCCGCGTGCGCACGCGGTACCTCCGGGCACGGAAAGGGACTCGCAAGAGCCCGGTTGACGCCCGTGATCGATTCGCAATCGGTTTCCGCCTCGACCATGTCCCTACCAGGGGCAACGCCGATACGCTCCCGCCCATGAACGACTCGACCACCCCCGCACGCCCCTCGGTGCCGCACCACGAAGACCGCCCCGTCTACGTGATCGGCGGCGGGCCAGGCGGGCTTGCCGCGGCCTTCGCGCTGCGGTCTCGGGGCGTACGAGCCGTCGTACTCGAGCGGACGGAGCACGTCGGAGCCTCCTGGCGCCGGCACTACGACCGCCTCCATCTGCACACCACCCGGCGGCTGTCCGCCCTGCCGGGACTGGCCATGCCGCGCTCCTTCGGGCGGTGGGTCTCGCGCGGCAACGTGGTCCGCTACCTGGAGAAGTACGCCCAGCACCACGAACTCGAGATCGTCACCGGGGTCGAGGTGTCCCGCGTGGAGCCGTCCCCCGACGGCTCGGGCTGGCTGCTGCACGCCACGGGCGGACGCGAACTGACGGGCAGCGCCATCGTGGTCGCCACCGGCCACAACCACACCCCGCGCCTGCCCGACTGGCCCGGCCGCGGCTCGTACGCCGGCGAGCTGCTGCACGCCTCCGACTACCGCAACGCCGCGCCCTACGCCGGCCGCGACGTCCTCGTCGTCGGCGTCGGCAACACGGGCGCCGAGATAGCCGTCGACCTGGTCGAGGGCGGCGCCTCGCGGGTGCGGCTCTCGGTCCGCACGGCACCGCACATCGTGCGCCGGTCCACGGCGGGCTGGGCGGCCCAGTTCACCGGCATCCTGGTGCGTCGGCTGCCGGTCGCCGTCGTCGACCGCCTCGCCCGGACCCTGGCGAAGATCAGCGTCCCCGATCTGACGGAACACGGCCTGCCGCGACCGGACACAGGGCTGTACTCCCGCGTCAACGAGGGCTCCATCCCGGTGCAGGACGTCGGCCTGATCGACGCCATACGCAAGGGCCGCGTCGAACCGGTGGCGGCCGTCGAGTCCTTCGAGGACGGCAAGGTCGTCCTCGCGGACGGCAGCCGCATAGGCCCGGAGGCCGTCATCGCGGCCACCGGCTACACCCAGGGGCTGCAGGAACTGGTCGGCCACCTCGACGTACTCGACGGGCGAGGCCGCCCGGTGGTCCACGGCGCACGCACGCCGGAGAACGCCCCCGGCCTCTACTTCACCGGATTCACCAATCCCATCAGCGGGATGCTCCGCGAACTGGCCATCGACGCGGAGAAGATCGCCAAGGCGATCGCCGGAAGAGCGTCGGCGCCGACCCGTTCCTGACTGGGCGTCAGTTCAGTAATCTGACTATGCGTCAGTTATTGACTGTCACACAGGAGCGGGCGGACCGATGCTTGGATCGACATACGGCACCCTGACCACCGACTCCCGCCGCACGCGCGTCGTGGCCTGCGGCGAGACCCTGCCGCCTGCCGTGCACGGCAGCGCCGCGACGGCCGGCGACCTGGATGTCAGCGGACGGCCGCTGAACGCCGCCGTGCCCGACCTGGACCGCCTCTTCCGCCCCGAGTCCGTGGCCGTCGTCGGCGCCTCGGACACCGAGGGGCGGCCGAACACGGGCATCACCAGGCAGTTGCTCTCCTGGGCCGAGCGGGTCGGCGCCCGGCTGCACCCGGTGCACCCGACCCGTCAGTCCGTCTTCGGCATACCGTGCTTCCCTTCCATCAGAGACCTGCCCGAACAGGTCGACCTGGCCGTACTGCTCGTCGCGGACCCCCTTCCCGTGATCGAGGAACTCGCCGAAACCAAGGTGAAGTTCGCGGTGGCCTTCGCCTCCGGGTTCGCCGAGACCGGCGAGGCGGGCGCGGACGCCCAGCACCGGCTCGCCGCCGCCGTCGAACGCTCCGGCATACGGCTGCTGGGCCCCAACACCAACCTCAACGCTTTCGAGCAGTTCCGCGAGGACCTGGACGGACCGGCGATCGCGCTGATCACACAGTCCGGGCACCAGGGCCGCCCCGTCTTCGCCCTGCAGGAACTGGGCATCCGCCTCTCCCACTGGGCACCGACGGGTAACGAGGCCGACCTGGAGACCGCGGACTTCATCTCCTACTTCGCCGAGCAGCCCGAGGTCGGCGCCATCGCCTGCTACGTCGAGGGCCTCAAGGACGGACGCTCCTTCCTGCTCGCCGCAGACCGGGCCGCCCGGCGGGGAGTGCCGGTCGTCGCGGTCAAGGTCGGCCGCACGGAGACCGGTGCCCGGACCGCCGCCTCACACACCGGCAAGCTGACCGGCGCGGACACGGTGGTGGACGCGGCGATGCGGCAGTACGGCGTGATCCGCGTGGACGGGCTCGACGAACTCCAGGACACCGCGGCCCTGCTGGCACGGGCCCGCAGACCGGAGGCCGACGGGGTCGTCGTCTATTCGATCTCGGGCGGCACGGGCGCGCACTTCTCGGACCTGGCGACGGAGGCCGGGCTCGAACTGCCGACGCTCTCCGAGGCGAAGCAGGCCGAACTGCACCAGTGGATACCCGAGTATCTGAACGTCGCCAATCCCGTCGACAACGGCGGGCACCCCGTGGGCGACTGGCGCGGACGCAAGATCATCGATGCGATCCTCGACGACCCCTCCGTCGGCGTACTGATCTGCCCGATCACCGGGCCCTTCCCACCGATGAGCGACAAGCTCGCGCAGGACCTGGTGGATGCCGCGGAGCGGACCGACAAGCTGGTGTGCGTGGTCTGGGGATCGCCGGTCGGCACCGAGGACGCCTACCGCAACACCCTCCTCGGGTCCTCGCGCGTGGCCACGTTCCGGACCTTCGCGAACTGCATCACCGCAGTTCGCGCGTACCTGGACCACCACCGGTTCACCACCGCGTACCGCTCGCCCTTCGATGAGGCGCCCCGCACCGCGTCGCCCGCCTGCCGCAAGGCGCAGGCGCTGATGCGGCCTGGCCACCAGCTGAGCGAGCACGCGGCCAAGCAACTGCTGCGCACCTACGGCATCCGTGTGCCGCGCGAGCAGCTGGTGACCAGCGCAGCCGCGGCCGTGCGCGCCGCCGGGCTCGTGGGCTACCCGGTGGTGATGAAGGCGTCGGGCGCTCAGCTCGGGCACAAGACCGAACTGGGTCTGGTGAAGATGGGGCTGACGTCGGCCAGCCAGGTCCGCGATGCCTACCGTGAGCTGACCGACATCGCCCGCTTCGAGGGCATCTCGCTGGACGGTGTCCTCGTGTGCCAGATGGTCGAGCGGGGCGTCGAGATGGTCGTCGGCGTCGCGCAGGACCCGCTGTTCGGGCCCACCGTGACGGTCGGCCTCGGCGGCGTACTCGTCGAGGTGATGCGGGACGCGGCGGTGCGCGTGCCGCCCTTCGGCGAGGACCAGGCACGGGCCATGCTCGGCGAACTGCGCGGGCGGGCCCTCCTCGACGGGGTCCGGGGGGCGCCCCCTGCCGATGTGGAGGCGCTGGTCGAGGTCGTGCTGCGCGTTCAGCGGATGGCGCTCGAACTCGGCGACGACCTCGCGGAGCTCGACATCAACCCGCTCATGGTGCTGCCCCGTGGGCAGGGGGCGGTTGCGCTGGACGCGCTGGCCGTGTGCCGCTGAGGTTCCCCGCGTATCCACCGCAACCGGCGGCGGCACGGGCGCCGGGGCCCGCGCCCCTGCCCATGCTCGCGCCGCCCGTGCCCATGCCCGCCTCCGCACCCCTGCCCGGGTCCACGCCCGCACCCCTGACCATTCTCGCGTCCGCACGCATGCCCGCGTCCGTACCCATGCGGGCGCCGACGCCGATGCCCCCGCCCGCAACCACGCCCGAGCCCACCGCCGTACCGAACGGAGCCACTCCCCCATGGCCAACGCCCCCCTCACGACACCCTCCCCCGACGACTCCCCCGAGAAATCCGTCGATTCATTGGTACTGCACGCCACTGACAACGGCGTCTTGTGGATCACGCTCAACCGGCCCGAAGCCATGAACGCCGTCACCTGGGACCAGCGAGAACGCATCATTCAGCTGCTCGCCGACGCCTCCGCCGATCCTGACGTACGAGCCGTCGTGATCACCGCCACCGGCAGGGGTTTCTGCGCGGGAGCCGATCTGCGCGGGGCCCCCTCCACCGCCGAGCGGATCCCGGGCGACGTGGCGAGGACGATCCGGCTCGGTGCCCAGCGTCTGATCGCGGCCGTCCTGGACTGCGAGAAGCCGGTGATCGCCGCCGTCAACGGCACGGCCGCCGGTATCGGCGCCCACCTCGCGTTCGCCTGCGACCTCGTACTGGCCGCGGAATCCGCCAAGTTCATCGAGGTGTTCGTACGGCGGGGACTGGTGCCGGACGGAGGGGGTGCGTATCTCCTCCCTCGTCTCATCGGTCCGCAGCGCGCCAAGGAACTGATGTTCTTCGGCGACTCGCTCCCTGCCGCCGAGGCCGAACGGCTCGGGCTCGTCAACCGCGTCGTGCCGCCCGGCGAACTGGAGAAGACGGCCCGCGACTGGGCACAGCGGCTGGCCGCCGGCCCGACCCGAGCCCTGGCCCTCACCAAGCACCTGGTGAACGCCTCGCTCGACTCGGACCGCGCGACGGCCTTCGCGGCCGAGGCCGCCGCGCAGGAGATCAACATGGCGACGGCGGACGCACAGGAGGGTGTGACCGCGTTCGTGGAGCGCCGCGCTCCGGCGTACAAGGGGCGCTGAACGACTTCACTTCTGACGAATCGTCAGATTCAATGGGTGACGTGATGGGACACGCAGGGATGGCGGCCACCGTCGTCCGATACCTCAGGTCTGTCGGGGCGCCCACCGCCGCCGCCGTCGTCGAAGCGCTGCCGCGGCCGGAGTTGCGTGCGGTCGGGGACGACGAGCGCGCGCCGGTCGATGCGGCCGAGTTCCGGCGCGTACTGGGGAGCTTCGCGACCGGCGTGACCGTGGTCACCGCCCCGGCCGACGAGGAGGAGGACGGCCCGGCGGGCTTCGCCTGCCAGTCCTTCTCGTCGCTCTCCCTCGATCCTCCACTCGTCGCGTTCATGGTGGCCCGTACGTCGACCACCTGGCCACGCATCGCACGAGCAGGCGTCTTCTGCGTCAACATCCTGGGAGCACATCAGGGCGACCTGTGCCGCGGCTTCGCGGTGAGCGGCGCTGACAAGTTCGCGGGCGTCGACTACGACCCGGCACCGGTGTCCGGCTCGCCCCGCCTCTCCGGTGCGCTTGCCTGGATCGACTGCACGATCCAGGCCGTACACACCGGCGGCGACCATCTGATCGTGGTGGGGCGCGTGAACGCGCTGGGCACGCTGGACGACGGCCCCGGGGACCCTCTGCTGTTCCATCGGGGGCGGTTCGGACGGTTGAGCGACTGAATCCTCGATTCCGCAGATGGCGCTCATCAGCGCGAGTGATTCGTACGATGGGGGCTGTTACGGAGCGTGGCGGGGCCTCTACCTTCGAGGCATGAACGAACCCACGCGCATCGACGTGTCCGAGCTGCACGAGCCCCACCGCCTGACGCAACTCGTCGCCGGTCCCTACCCGGTCGAGATCACGGATCACGGTGAGGTGATCCAGGTAATCGAGGGCGATAAGCCCTACCTCACAGCTGAGGAGATGATCCGGTTCTGGGAGTCCGGTGGCGGCATTGACCGCGAGATGCTGGACGAGATCGACGCCCTGTTCTCCGGCTCGGACGAGTACACCTCCGGAGACTCCGGTGACGTGTCGTGAGTAGTGAACTCGCCCTCGCAGACACCAGCTTCTTCGTGGGCCGCGAGGCGGGCCGCCCCATGGCCGCGGCGCTGCCCCGACGGTTCGGGGTCTCATCGATCACACTGGCTGAGCTGAGTCTGGGCGTCAGCACAGCCCGCGACGGGGAGACACGCGCGCGTCGGCTCGCGACCCTCCGCACAGCAGCCGGGCACCGGATCCTCGTGCCCGACCGTATCGTCGCCTCCGTCTGGTCGCAGATGATGGCCGAGATAGTCAGGTCCGGCCGCCGGCTGCCCAAGGCGCGCGTCAACGACGCCTGGATCGCGGCCACCGCCCGGGCCAACAGCATCCCTGTCATCACCCAAGACGACGGCTTCACCGCCTTCCCCGGCGTCCAAGTCATCCGCGTCTGACCTACGCCCCCGCCACCGCCGGCACCATCGCGCGCCCCTTCCGGATCACCAGCGCCATCAACGCCGCCACCGCACACAGCGCGCCCGACGCGTACCAGACCATGTCGTAGGAGCCGAAGACATCCCGGGCGACGCCGCCGAGGAAGGCGATCAGGGCCGCGCCCACCTGGTGGGAGGCCAGGACCCAGCCGAAGACGATCGCGCTGTCCTCGCCGTAGTGCTCGCGGCACAGGGCCAACGTGGGCGGGACCGTGGCGACCCAGTCGAGGCCGTAGAAGACGATGAAGAAGATCATCGGCGGGCGCACGGAGGGGCCGCCGAAGGCGAGGAGCATCGGCAGGAAGAGGAGCGAGATGCCGCGCAGGGCGTAGTAGACGGCCAGCAGGCGGCGTGCATCGAAGCGGTCCGTGAACCAGCCGGAGGCCACCGTGCCGACGACGTCGAAGACGCCGATGACCGCGAGCAGCGAGGCCGCCGCCGTGATGGGCATGCCATGGTCGTGGGCCGCCGGGACGAAATGTGTCTGGATGAGGCCGTTCGTCGAGGCGCCGCAGATCGCGAAAGTGCCGGCGAGCAGCCAGAACGGGCCGGTCCGCGCCGCGGAGAGAAGGACCTTGACCGCGCGCCGAGCAGCGCCGGGGACGGGCGGGGGCTTCTCCACGAACACCTCGGAGCCAAACGGCTTCAGCCCCACATCAGCCGGATGGTCGCGCAGGAGCAGCCATACGAAGGGGACCACCGCCAGCGCGGCGAGCGCCACCGTCACAGCCGCCGGCCGCCAGTCGTGCTCCTCCACGATCCAGGCCAGAAGGGGAAGAAAAATGAGCTGTCCCGACGCGGACGCGGCCGTCAGGATGCCCGTGACCAGGCCACGGCGCTCGATGAACCACCGATTCGTCACGGTCGCGGCGAACGCGAGCGCCATCGAGCCGGAACCGAGACCGACGAGCACGCCCCAGCACAACAGCAGCTGCCAGGCCGCCGTCATCCATACCGTGAGACCGGAGCCGAGCGCGATCACGGTCAGCGCCACGGCCACCACCCGCCGGATGCCGAACCGGTCCATCAGCGCCGCGGCGAACGGCGCGGTGAGGCCGTACAACGCGAGGTTGACGGACACGGCGAGGCCGATCGTGCCGCGCGACCAGTCGAACTCCCGGTGCAGAGGGTCGATCAGAAGGCCCGGCAGTGAGCGGAAGGCCGCAGCGCCGATGATCGTCACAAAGGTGACGGCCGCGACGAACCAGGCCCAGTGAACCGGCAGCCTGCGCGTCCGCAGCGGGCGCGCGGGCGCGCCCGCTGCGCCGGTCCCGACGGTCGCACCTGGCGCGCGGTTGGCCTCGGTCGCGCCGGTCGCACGACCCGCACCGCTCGCATCGGCTGAGCCGGCCAGGTCGTCATGTTCGGCACCATGGCCGGAACCGGCACCCCGGTCCAGCCCTTGTCCTGCCCCATCGGTCGAACGGTTCGGGCTCGACTGTCCTGCCCCCTCCATCGAACGGTCCGGGCCCGGCTTTCCGGCCCCCTCCGTCGAACGGTTCGGGCGGTCTGCGGTCGGCGGCTCGTCCTGGGTGCCGGGCGCTGTGGTTGTCGGGGTCACGTCGTTCTGCGTCACGCCCTACAGCTTCCTTGTCCCTGCCACCGTGAGCGAGTGGCCCGAAGGACAGCCTTCGCTAGGATCGGGCCATGACTGCCGTCCGCGCACTACGCAGACACCGCATCGTCGTCCTCGCCATGGACGGGCTGCTCCCCTTCGAGCTGGGCATCCCCCAGCGCATCTTCGGTCGCGCCCGGGATGCCGAGGGACGACGGCTGTACGAGGTCGTCACCTGCTCCGTCCGGCCGCCGGGTCCGGTGCGTACGGACGCCGACTTCGACATCCTCGTCCAGAACGGGCCGGAGACGCTGGCCACCGCGGACACGCTCGTCGTGCCTGCCTCGTACGAGCTCGGCCCGGTCTTCGAAGAGGGCCGGCTCACGGACGAACTGGCCGCCGCCCTCGCCCACCTGAGGCCGGGGACCCGGCTTCTCTCCATCTGCACCGGCGGCTACGTCCTGGCCGCTGCCGGCTATCTCGACGGCCGGCCCGCGACCACACACTGGGCTCACGCCGAACACTTCCAGCAGCTCTTCCCCTCGATCAAGGTCGACGCGGACGTCCTCTTCATCGACGACGAAGATGTGCTGACCTCGGCCGGGGTAGCCGCCGGCATCGACCTGTGCCTGCATGTCGTACGCCGGGACCACGGCACGGCGGTGGCCAACGATGTCGCGCGCCGCATCGTCGTACCGCCCCATCGCGACGGCGGGCAGGCGCAGTACATCCAGCGCCCGATCCCCGAACCGCAGCAGGCGAACACGGCTGCCGCGCGCGCCTGGGCGCTGGAGCGGCTGCACGAGCCCATCCAGCTGCGCGACATGGCCGCGCAGGAGTCGATGTCGGTACGCACCTTCACGCGCCGGTTCCGTGAGGAGGCCGGTGTCAGCCCTGGCCAGTGGCTGACGCAGCAGCGCGTGGAATGGGCCCGGCAGCTGCTGGAGTCCAGCGACCTCTCGGTCGACCAGATCGCACATGACGCCGGTTTCGGCACCGCCCAGTCCATGCGCCAGCACCTGCAGGCGGCTCTCGGCGTCACACCGACCGTCTACCGGCGCACCTTCCGTTCCACAAACCCACCTGCCAACCGGCCTGCCAAGCCCCTTGCGAATCCGCCCGCCGAACTGCCTGCCAGCCCGCCCGCCAACCCGCCTGCGAATCCGCCCGCCGAACTCGCCAACCCGTCTGCGAACCGGCCTGCCAACCTGCCTGCCAACCTGCCTGCCCAAGGGGTTGCCGACCGAGCTGCTTCATGAGGGGGACGCCCACCATGGCTGCTTCATGAGGTAGTACCGCCACGCTCAGAACGTCAGTACGGCCCGCGCCACCCGTCCCTCGCGGGCGTCCTGGGTCGCCTTCGCGAAGTCCTCCACCGGATACGTCGTGGTCACCAGCTCGTCCAGGAGCAGCCGGCCGTCCCGGTACAGGTCCGCGTACAGGGCGATGTCCCGTTGCGGACGCGATGAGCCGTAGCGGCAGCCGAGGATGGACTTGTCGAGGTACATGGACGAGACGAGGAACGACGCCTCGGCGGTCGCGGGCGGGACGCCGAGCAGGACCGCCTGGCCGTGGCGGTCGAGCAGGTCGATCGCCTGCCGGATCAGCTCCACGCGCCCCACGCACTCGAACGCGTGGTCCGCGCCGTTCGGCAGTACGTCCCTGGCGCCCTCCGTCGACGTGAGGAAGTGCGTGGCGCCGAACTGCCGTGCCACCGCCTCCTTCTCCGGGTTCGCGTCCACCGCGACGATCGTGAGGGCGCCCGCGATCCGCGCACCCTGGATGACGTTCAGGCCGATGCCGCCGGTGCCGATGACGAGCACGCTGTCGCCGCGGTCCACACGCGCGCGGTTGAGCACGGCGCCGACTCCCGTCAGCACCCCGCACCCGATCAGCGCCGCCGACGTGAGAGGCATCCCCGGCGGGATCCGCACGGCCTGCACCGCCTTCACGATCGTCCGTTCCGCGAAGGCCGAGTTGGACGCGAACTGGTACAGCGGCCGTCCGTCCCGTGCGAACGGCTGCTGCGGCATGCCGATCGCCTTCCGGCACATCGTGGGGCGTCCCCGGTCGCACTCCGCGCACGCCCCGCAGTTGGCCAGCGTCGACAGTGCTACATGGTCACCGGGCTGGACATGGGTGACGCCCACACCCACCGCCTCGATCACACCGGCGCCCTCATGTCCGAGCACCACAGGTATGGGGAAAGGTATGGTCCCGTCCACCACCGACAGATCGCTGTGACAGAGCCCGGCCGCGGAGACCCGGACGAGCACCTCACCCGGGCCCGGCTCCCGTATCTCCAGGTCGTCGACCACCTGGACCTGTTTCCCGTCGAAGATCACGCCTCGCATCACTGATGCACGCTCCTCATCGCGGCTCCCTGGGTAGGCCGAGCACCCGCTCGGCGATGATGTTGCGCTGGATCTCGTCCGAGCCGCCGTAGATCGTGTCGGCACGGCTGAAGGGGAACAGGCGTTGCAGCGCGTCGAGTTCGTACGGTGCGTCCGGCGACCAGTCCGCAGTCCCACGGCAGCGGCGGCGCCTCGGACCTGCATCGCAAGCTCGCCGAGCCGCTGGTGCCAGCCGCCCCACAGCAGCTTGGCGACGCTCGGCGCACCCGGGTCTGAGCCCGCCCCCCGGGTCTGAGCCCGCCCCCGGCCCGGAGCCCGCGCCCGCCCTGGAGCCCGCCCTCGGCCCGGAGCTCGTCCCCGACCCCGGCCCCAAACCCGACCTCGACCCCCGAACCCGACCCTGGCCCTGACCTCGACCCCGAACCCGACCCTGGCCCGGACTGCACAGCGTACGAAGGGCGTTCCAGCGCATCATGCGCAGCTTTAAGGGCGTGGGCGTGGGAGGTGTCCCCAGCCCTGCGGAACGCCTGCCCACTACGGGAGCGGCGCACCTGCCCACACATGCAAGCCCCCTGACGCCACAGCGGAAAACCCCTACGCGTTCGGCCGTTCCTTCGCTGCCGCCGCCCTCGCCATCTCCTCAAGTCGGGCCAGCATCGGCATCGGGTCCGTGCCGACCGTGCCGGGGAGGAAGTCGGCGATCTTCTCCGGGGTCCAGGCGCCGTCCGCGTACCCGGCGCGCAACTCGCGCGGCTGCGCCCACACGGCGATCTTGGGGCCGGCGATCGTGTACACCTGCCCGGTGATGTTCTCCGCCTTCGCGCGGTCGCTGAGCAGATAGACGACCAGAGCGGCCACGTCCTCGGGCTCGCCGATCTCCTTGAGCTCCATGGGGACGCCCGCAGACATGCGCGTACGGGCCACGGGGGCCACCGCGTTCGCCGTCACGCCGTACTTGTGCAGGCCGAGTGCCGCGCTGCGTACGAGCGAGATGATGCCGCCCTTGGCCGCCGAGTAGTTGGCCTGGGACACCGAGCCCTGATGGTTGCCGCTGGTGAAGCCGATGAGCGCCCCGGAGCCCTGCTTGCGCATGACCGCCGAGGCGGCGCGGAAGACCGTGAAGGTGCCCTTGAGGTGCGTGGCCACCACGGGATCCCACTCCTCCTCGGACATGTTGAAGAGCATGCGTTCGCGCAGGATGCCCGCCACGCACACGACGCCGTCGATCCGCCCGTACTCCGCCAGCGCCACGTCGACGAGCCGCTGCCCACCCGTCATCGTGGAGATGTCGTCGGCGACCGCCACCGCCTCTCCGCCCGCGGACTCGATCTCCTTGACCACCGCATCGGCTATCTCGCTGGCCGGTTGGGCGCCCTCGATCGAGACGCCGTAGTCGTTGACGACGACCTTCGCGCCTTCCGCGGCCGCGGCGAGGGCGACCGCCCGGCCGATACCGCGCCCTGCGCCGGTCACCGCGACGACCTTGCCTGCCAAGAAGTTCCCCACGTCCGGCCCCTTCCCGAGTTTGCTGACGGACCGTTAGATTCGATTCCCGAGCCGATTCTACGACCCGTCAGATACCTCGACACAAGCCCCGGGGAGGGACCGACCCATGTCGCTGCCGGACGAGTTCCACGACATCGCCAAGCGCGTCAACAACTGGGGCCGCTGGGGCGCCGACGACGAGATCGGCACGCTGAACCTGATCACGGACGAGGTCGTACGGGAGGCGGCCGCGACCGTCCGCACGGGGCGCCGGGTGCCCCTCTCGCTACCCCTCCAGCAGGACGGCGTGCAGACCGGCGTGATCCCGGGCCGGGTCAACCCGCTGCACACCATGGTGCAGATCAACCAGGAGATCTTCGGCCCCGGCACCGTCGCCTGCAGCGACGACGCCGTGACGATGGGGCTGCAGGCGGCGACCCATTGGGACGCCCTCACGCATGTCTCACACTCGGGGAAGATCTACAACGGCCGCCCAGCGAGCACCATCACGCCGCACGGCGGAGCCGGGTTCAGCGGTATCGACAAGCCGCGGCACATCGTCTCGCGCGGCGTCCTGCTGGACGTGGCCCGCGCACACGGCACGGACCGGCTCGACGGCGGTCACGCCGTGACCCCCGAGGACCTCGAAGCCGCCGAGGAGTTCGCGGGCACGACGGTACGGGCAGGCGACATCGTCCTCGTACGCACCGGGCAGATCCAGGCGTATCTGGCAGGGGACAAGCACGGATACGGCTTTCCGTCCCCCGGACTCTCCGTGCGGACGCCCGAGTGGTTCCACGCACGCGATGTTGCGGCGGTCGCGAACGACACCCTGACCTTCGAGATCTTCCCGCCGGAGATCGAGAACCTGTGGCTGCCGGTGCACGCGCTCGACCTGGTCGAGATGGGAATGCTGCAGGGCCAGAACTGGAACCTCGAAGAGCTCTCCGCGGCCTGCGCGGACGAGGGGTGTTACACCTTCCTGCTGTCCGCCATGCCCGAGCCGTTCGTCGGCGGGACGGGAACTCCCGTGGCGCCGGTCGCGATCCTGTAGTCCGGCGCGATCGCAGAGCGGGCTGGAGGGAAGCGATGGAGTGGCGGCGCGCCGCATCCGCCCCGAGCACGGAACCACGCACCGCCATCCAACTCCGGCGTAACGGCACCGCATCCCCTGTGCCCCCGCAAGGTGCCGCCGCCACGCCGCGATCCACACTCGCCGAGGACCCCCGTGATGGACGCCCTCGGCGTCCCCTCGCCGCGAATCGCTGACCACAAGGGTGATGAATCGGACACCTCACGTCAACACCCGCTCGGGTGTTATGTAAGTTATGCCTGATTTATAGGGGCGTGCATGGGAGCGCACAGGGGCGCGATACCGCGCGCACCTCAACTCGGGGGCTCAAGCCCCGGCGCCTCACGCCGCCTGCTCAACGGCCTCTGCTGTACGGACCTCTGCCACAGGAACCGCAAGACCCGCATGACCCGCATGACCCGCATGACCCGCATGACCCGCATGACCCGCATGACCTGCATGACCTGCATGACCCGCACGGTGCGCGCGACCTCTGCTACACAGCTTCCGCCTGCACGGCTTCGTACGCCACACCTTCGTACCGCGTACCCCCGTGCCCCGCACCTTCGTACGCCGGGCCTTCGTACCCCGCACCGCCGTGCACCGTCGCCTCGTACGACGCGGTGGCCGTCGCCGCTTCGCAGCGGTCCACCTCGCACCAGATGCGCTTGCCCGTCCCTTCGTGCTGCCAGCCCCAGCGGTCGGCGAGCCCGTCGACCAGGGCCAGGCCGCGTCCGTTCGTCTCGTCGCCGTCGGCCTGCCGCGCCCGCGGGGCCCGGGTGCTGGAGTCGGCGACCTCGACGCGGACCGTGCCGGGAGGCGTTGCGGGCACTCCGGGGAGAAGCATGCGCAGCACGGCGGGGCAGCCGGTGTGCACAACGGCGTTGGTGACCAGTTCGGAGACGAGCAGGACGAGCGTCTCGGCCAGCGGTTCGTCAGCCTCTATGCCCGACCCGGCGAGCCGCGACCGGGCCCATCTCCGCGCCCGTCCCACTTCCGCGGGGTCGGGCCGGACCTCGATCTGAACCTGAAGCACCTGCACCGCTCACACCATCCGAACCGGCGGACACATCGCCTCGCGCCTCCACGGGGTCACGGACCGTGATCCCCTTGTGAGACAGCATGGTTGACGTACAGTCACCCCAACAAGCGCTTCGGGCATATTCCAGCGCGAAGGAGTACGCGTGCGGCATACTGTGCGACGCGTGCTGCAGGGGGTCGAACAGGCAGGCACGTGACGTCGCCATGCCCTGCGACCGGCGCACATCACCCGTTCCGGCGTCGCCCCAGGGGCAACTCCGGGATGGCTCAGTCTCGGAACCGGTCGCATCCCACACAAGGTACCCGAGCCGGGACATGACTCCTTGCTGTGACGAGTCACGCGTAGGACACAACCGTGTATCGACGCAGGGTTACCGTTTCTCCGGTAGCAGCAGGTCCGCTGCCAGAGATTCCTCGTGCACCGCGGTGCTCTGCCCCCGCCGGGCCCTCACCCATGCCCGTTTCAGGTACATATGTACGTCGGCCTCCCAGGTGAAGCCCATGCCGCCGTGGACCTGGAGGCAGTCGCGGGCGCCGCGGACCGCCGCCTCGTCGGCGAGGAGCCGGGCGGTGGCGATGTCGAGCGGGTCGGCGGTCACGGAGGCCGCGTAGACCGCGGCGCGCGCCATCTCGGTGCGTACGAGCATCTGGGCGCACAGGTGCTTGACCGCCTGGAAGGAGCCGATGGGCCGGCCGAACTGCTGTCGTTCGCGGGCGTACCGGACGGCCATGTCGCAGGTACGGGTGGCGCCGCCGAGTTGTTCGGCGGCGCCGAGCAGCTCAGCGAACGAGTTGTCGGCGCCCGCCGTCGTGGGTTGTGCCCACCCTCCCCCAAGCTCTCGGCTTCGCTCGAGCAGGGGGGACCCCCATCGCCCTGCGGAACGATTGCCCACAACGGCGTGCACCCTGTGCAAGGGCGTCAGCGGATCTACTGACTGCAGGGGCACGGCCCCGGAGGCATCGCCCTGTACGACGTCCGCCTCGTCCAGCCACTCCACCAGCGCCCCGCCCCCGGTCCCGTCCACGACCCCGTCCACTGCCGTGACCACGGTCAGGCCCTCGGCGGCTCCCGGGACGGTGCCCGCGGCGAGGTGTGTGGCGATGAGTGGGCCCGGCAGCAGGACACGCCCCGCCTCCTCGAAGGCAAGTACGGCCTCGGGGAGTCCGAGTCCGACGCCGCCGTCCGCTTCCGGGAGGCACAGCGCGAAGAACCCGGCCTCGCCGAGCTCCCGCCACAGGCCGCGGTCAAGGCGGGCCCCCGACCCGTCCACGCCAGCCGCGTCGACGGCCGCCCGCAGCGCCTCGCGCCCGAACCGGCCGGCCAGCAGCTCCCGTACGCCCGTCTGCAAGGCGCGCTGGTCGTCCGTCAGTTGGAAGTGCATCCCGGGCTCACCCGTCCTTCCGTCCGTTCCGGTCCTTCGGGAGGCCGAGGATGCGCTCGGCGACGATGTTCTGCTGGATCTGCGACGTTCCGGCGGCGATGGTGTACGAGAGCGAGGACAGCCGGTCCAGGGTCCACTCGCGGGACAGGTCGAGGGAGTCGGGGCCGAGAACCTCGGCCGCGGTGTCGTACAGCTCCTGGCGGGCGTGCGAGTACCGCAGTTTGAAGACCGAACCGCCAACGCCCGGGACTCCGCCGGTCCTCTCCGACTCGCTCACGTTCCACTGGGTCAGCCGCCACAGGGCCCGGAACTCCGCGTTCAGCCGGCCCAGGCGGCGCCTGAGCACGAGGTCGTCCCAGCGGCCGTTCACCCGTGCCTCGCGGGCGAGCTCTCCGAGCACCCGCCGGCAGGCCACGACCTCGCCGACGAACGCCGTGCCACGTTCGAAGGACAGCGTCACCATCGTCACGCGCCAGCCGTCGTTCTCCGCGCCCACCCGGTTCCCGACCGGAACGCGCACCTCGTCGAGGAAGACCTCCGCGAACTCCGTCGAGCCCGCGAGGGTCCGCAGTGGCCGGACCGTGACGCCGGGCGCGTCCACAGGCATCACGAGCCAAGTGATGCCGCGGTGCTTGGGCACGTCGTCGCTGACGGGCTGCGTGCGCACGAGCAGTTCGCACCAGTCGGCGACCTCCGCGTGCGAGGTCCAGATCTTCGAGCCGGTGATGACGTAGTCGTCGCCGTCCCGGACCGCCCTCGTACGCAGGGACGCGAGGTCCGAGCCCGCGTCCGGTTCGCTGAAGCCCTGGCACCACACCTCCTCGCCGCGCAGGATCGGCGGCAGCCAGCGGGCCCGCTGCTCCGGTGTCCCCTCCGCGGCGATCGTGGGTCCCGCGTGCAGCAGGCCGACGAAGTTGGCGCCCACGTAGGGCGCGCCCGCCCGTTCCGTCTCCTCCAGGAAGATCAGGTGCTGGGTCGGGGTCGCTCCACGGCCGCCCGCGTCGACGGGCCAGTGCAGCCCCGCGTACCCGGCGTCGTACAGCATCCGCTGCCAGCCGAGGTCGTACGCCCTGCGCGCGGGCCAGTCGCCGGGGTCGGGCTTCGGCGGAAGCCCCGGCAGCACCTTGGTGAGCCACTCGCGCAGCCCGGCCCGGAACTCTTCCTCTTCCTCCGTGTACGTGAGGTCCACGTGCGCGCTCTACTTGTCGAAGTCGAGGTCGAGCATGCGGATGGCGTTGCCGCGCATCAGCTTGTAGACCGTCTCGTCGTCGAGGCCCTTGACGTGGTCGAGGGCGACCTCCTTGGTGTGCGGGAAGGTCGAGTCGACGTGCGGGTAGTCGGTCTCGAAGGTCGCGTTGTCACGGCCGACCACGTCCAGCGAGGCGACGCCGTGTTTGTCGCGGAAGAAGCAGCAGAAGATCTGCCGGTAGTAGTACGTGGACGGCGGCTCGGGGATCAGATCGCGCACCCCGCCCCAGGCCCGGTGCTCCTCCCACACGTCGTCGGCGCGCTCCAGGGCGTACGGGATCCAGCCCATCTGGCCCTCGCTGTAGGCGAGCTTCAGCCGCGGGAACTTCACGAGCACCCCGGAGAACAGGAAGTCCATCATCGAGGCCATGGCGTTGTTGAAGGACAGCGACGCCTGGACGGCGGGCGGGGCGTCGGGCGAGGCCGCGGGCATCTGGGACGACGACCCGATGTGCATGTTGACGACGGTGCCGGTGTCCTGGCAGACGGCGAAGAACGGGTCCCAGTAGCCGGAGTGGATGGACGGCAGCCCGAGGTGGGTCGGGATCTCGCTGAAGGTCACGGCCCGCACCCCGCGTGCCGCGTTCCGCTGGATCTCGGCCACTGCGAGGTCGATGTCCCACAGCGGAATGAGGCACAGCGGGATGAGCCGGCCGCCGCTGTCGCCGCACCACTCCTCGACCATCCAGTCGTTGTAGGCGCGTACGCAGGCGAGGGCGACCTCCTTGTCGTGCGCCTCGGCGAAGGTCTGCCCGCAGAAGCGGGGGAAGGTCGGGAAGCAGAGCGATGCCTCGACATGATTCAGGTCCATGTCCTTCAGCCGCTCGGCGGGGTCCCAGCAGCCGCGCCGCATCTCCGCGCGCGTGATGCCCTCCAGCGTCATCTCGTCGCGGTCGAAGCCGACGGCGGCGATGTTGCGCTTGTACGGGAACTTGAGGTCCTCGTAGATCCACCAGTCCGTCGGGGGCCCGTCCGGGTCCATGGTGATCTGGTACTTCCCGCCGACGTACGCGAGCTCCCCGATACCGGCGGTGAGCGGCTTGGGGCCGCAGTCCCGGTACTTCTGCGGCAGCCAGGTCTCGAAGAGATGCGCCGGCTCGATCACATGGTCGTCGACGCTGATGATCCGAGGCAGTTCGGTCATGTGTCCGTGTTCCCTCCGGCGTTTCCGGTGGCCCGTCGGCGCCCGTCGTCGCTGATCAGCCTCATCGCTTCTGACAGATTCTGATGGTTCGTCAGATCCTTGCTGAGGTCAGGCTAACCCCGCACCCCTGGACCGACAAGGCGACGGGCCCTACGCTCTCCGCACGATCTGACTAGCCGTCAGTTAAGAGCTGATCGTCAGTTGCGAGCTGACGTCAGTGACGAGGGGACGGACCGCCGTGACCGACACCGCACACGCACTGGGCGCATCCCGGACGCTCTGGGAGCTCGTCGACCGCCGCGCCGCACTCACCCCCGATGCCCCCGTCCTGTTCCAGGACGACCGGAGCCTCACCTTCGGCGCCCTGCGGGACCGCGCCGAGCGGGTCGCGGCCGGCCTGTACGACATGGGCGTACGCCCCGGCACCGTCGTCGCCTGGCAGCTCCCCACGCGTCTCGAGACCGCCCTGCTCTCCTTCGCGCTGGCCCGGCTCGGCGCGGTGCAGTCACCGGTCATCCCCTTCTACCGGGACCGTGAGGTGGCCTTCGCGCTGACGGAGTCGAAGGCCGAGTACTTCGCGGTACCGGGCGTCTGGCGCGGCTTCGACCACACCGCGATGGGGCGACGGCTCGGCGCGAAGGGCGTCTTCGAGGCGTACGACTCACTTCCCGACGGCGACCCCGCCATCCTGCCCCCGCCGCCCGCCGACGGCACCGCCGTGCGCTGGATCTACTGGACGTCGGGCACCACATCGGACCCCAAGGGCGTGCTGCACACGGACCGTTCACTGATCGCGGGCGGCTCGTGCCTGGCCCACGCGCTGCGCCTCTCCACCGACGACGTCGGCTCGATCGCCTTTCCGTACGCCCACATCGGCGGACCCGACTACACCGTCATGCTGCTGCTGTACGGCGTACCGGCTGTCATGTTCGAGCAGTTCGCGCTGCCGGAGGCGCTGGAGGGCTACCGGCGGCACGGCGTGACCGTCGCGGGCGGCTCGACCGCCTTCTACTCGATGTTCCTCGCCGAGCAGCGCAAACAGCCCGGCCGGAAGCTCATCCCATCCCTGCGGCTACTGGCGGGCGGCGGTGCACCGAAGCCGCCCGAGCTCTACCACGCGGTCGTACGGGAGATGGGCTGTCAGCTTGCGCACGGCTACGGCATGACCGAGGTCCCCATGATCACGATGGGCGACCCGGAGGACACCGCCGAGAACCTCGCGACCACGGAGGGCCGTCCGCCCGAGGGAATGGAGATACGGATCACGGACGGGAACGGCGATCAGGTGCCCACGGGGACGGACGGAGAGGTGCGGCTGCGCGGAGAGGCCGTCTGCCAGGGGTATCTCGGCCCGGTGCAGAACGCGGAGGTCTTCGACGCCGACGGATTTCTCATCACCGGCGATCTGGGGCATCTCACGCCCGGTGGACATCTGGTGCTGACCGGCCGCGTCAAGGACGTCATCATCCGCAAGGGCGAGAACATCTCCGCGAAGGAGATCGAGGACCTGCTCCATCAGCATCCGGCGGTGGGCGATGTCGCCGTGATCGGGCTGCCGGACCCGGAGCGGGGCGAGCGGGTCTGCGCGGTGGTGGAACAGCCGGCGGGCGCGGAGAAGCTGACCCTGGAGACCGTCACGGCCCATCTGCGGGCGGAAGGGCTGTCCGTGCACAAGCTCCCCGAACAGCTCGAGCTGGTGGACGCCCTTCCGCGCAACGAGACCCTGCGCAAAGTCCTCAAGTACAAGCTGCGCGAGCGGTTCGCGGGGGCGTGAGCCGGTGGCGTTCCGTTACCCGGGGTCCGTGAAGTACCGCTACTCGGGAACCGTGAAGTACCGCGCGAACGCGGTCACGATCTCCGCTTCCATGACCCGGCCGTCGCCGTCCGAGTCGAGGGTCGCGGCGGCCGCGGCGGCGATGTCGTCGGGCACGCCGAGCACCTTCAGTACCCGTGCGGTCTCCTCGACGGTGGCCGCGCCGTCCCCGTCGCAGTCCGCGACGGCCAGCGCGGCATGCAGGAAGGGGCGGGCGATCTCGGCGAACCGGTCCGGGTTGTCACGCAGCCGCTTCAGGGCACCGTTCACGAACTCGTCGCGGGTGATCCGCTGATCGCCGTCCCGGTCCGCGATCCCGGCCATGCCCTGCCAGAACGCCTCCGCGCCGATGTACAGGGCCTGGCCCTTGTCGCACCGGGCCGTCGTACCGAACTCGGCGAGCAGCGACTTGGCGGCGCTGCTGAAGTCCTCGCGGTCGATATAGCCGTTGCCGTCCTGGTCGAACGTGGCGAAACGGGCAGCGATCCTGCGTTCGTACTCGGTGCTGACCATGTGTTCTCGGGCCGCCTTACGTCACTTGGTGGTGTATCTGGCAGGGAGCGTACGACGCCGGGGCGGGTTCGGGAGCCGGAAAACGACGCTTGTACCAAGACCGCAGGAATTCCGGGACAACAGCGTGGCACTGCGATGGCGTGATGTGATCGATGCCGCACAGCGGGAGGCCGCCTGGGAGCAGGCGGCCGGCCCTCACGCGGAGAGGGGGCCGGCCTCGTCGTCGACGGCCGATGCCGCGTCGGGATAGACGTCGAAGAGCCGGCGTACGCCCAGGGCGGCGAGGACCTTGTTGACGTGGGCGCCTCCCCCGCTCGCCGAGCCGCCGTCGGCGCCCTGCGCGGGAAGTATCAACCGCAGCCGGCCCTGGCAGGAGCGGATGAGACGGCGCGTGGCGATCAGGACGCCGACCCCGCTGGAGTCGCAGAAGAAGACCTCGGAGAGGTCCAGGACGAGGCTGCGGCGGCCGTCGGCCACGGCGTCGTGCACCCGCTGTCGCAGCAAGGGGGAGGTCACCAGGTCCATTTCACCCGATACGGACAGAACGACCCACTCGCCCTTGACTCCTTCTCTCACGCTCAGTGTCACGTCACGTCCTTCGCCAGTCGATCCGGAAGCTTTACCTTCGCTTCCCTTCGCGGCTGCCCGGCCGCCGTTCCACGAAACACCCCGGACGAAACCCCTTGGTACGGCACCCCTCGCGAGGCATCCGGTGCGGCACCCGTCACGGGGAGACCTGATGGAGCACCTCGTGAAGCACCTTGTGCATTCGACCGCACAAGAACCCGCAGACGTATCACACTTGGACTGGTTCGGTCTCTTTCAGTCACCTGTGGGTCTCGTATGCTCACAGTACGCGCAAGAGAAGTCGGCGGAAGGGTCTGGGGTGGCCAATACCACCTCACGGCCTGAACTGGACGGGCATTGACGCAAAGCGACGTGCTCCGCAGTGACCGCGGACTACATTCGAAACACGGTGGCAGACGCACGGAGCGCGCGGCACGACCAGGTGAGGGGGTCGCATGGCGAAGGAGGCACCGCCCCGCTGGGACCGCACCATGCAGCAACGACTGGCGCGCGGCGAGGCGGCGGCGCTCGGCGAGCTGTACGACCGCTTCGCATCGCTCGTACACGGACTGGCGCATCGCGTCCTCGACGACGAGGGGGACGCCGACCGCATCACACGCGAGGTCTTCACCCACATCTGGGAGAACCCCGAGACGTTCGACCCCAAACAGGGTCCGTTGCGCTCCTGGGTGGCCACGCTCACCCACCGACTGGCCGTGCAGCGGCTGCGGCAGACCGAGGCCGCGGCGCTGGCCCGGGACGGCTCGGGCACCACGGAGGATCTGGAACGCAAGGTCCGCCGCGCCTCGGCGGCCGCCCGCGCGGACTACATCGTGACGAACATGCCCGCCCCGCTGCGCGCCGCCCTCGAACTGGCGTACTTCCAGCGCCGCGACTACCGGCAGGCCGCCGCCGACCTCGGTGTCACCGCGGACGAGGCCCGTCGCCGGCTCCGCCTCGGTCTGCAACTGCTGTCGACCGCCCACGACAACAGCACCTCGGGTGCACCACCCGGACACGGGAGGACGTGGTGAACGGTCCGGACCGGTTCGAGTCGTACAACGGACGCATCCCGGCTCCCCGCTCCTCCGTGGAGGACGGCGGGCAGCCGCTGCCCGACCCCTCGCCGCCCGCCCCCAGTGCGCCGACGACCGCGTCCGCGCCTCTCGTACTCGAGCACCGGGTACTCAAGTCGCTCCTGGGAGCCTGGGCGCTCTCCGCGTGCTCCCCGGAGGAGGCGGAGGCCGTCGAGGCGCACCTCGGCACGTGCGGACCGTGCGCCGAGGAGGCGCTGCGGCTGCGCGACGCGGTAGGACTGCTGCATCCCGCGGAGCCCCTCGACCTCGACCCGATGCTGCGCACCCGGGTCCTGGAGGGCTGCCTCGACCGGCGGCCACCCCGGATCCCGGTGCCGGAATGGGTCGCTCCGTATGACGCGGAGACCGCGCGACTCGACGCGCTGCTGCAGGACATCGGCGACTCCGAGTGGCACGCCCCGGTGCGGCTGCGGTGGTTCGACCGGGACGGGCTCGTGAGCCGCAAGACCACGGTCGCCGGGGTCCTCGCGCATCTGATGATGGTCGACGGCCTGGTGGCGCTCGCGCTCGGTCTGGACGAACTTCCCCCGATGGTCGAGGCATCCGGGCACACCGGCGGTGAGGCGAGCGGGGGCCGTCCGGGTCCCGCGGAGCGCACCGAGGCGTACTGGCGCGCGTCGCACCGGCCGCCCACCCGCGCGGTACGCCGGCCGTGGCGTGACCAGACTCATACGCTCGTGCGTACGGTGGCCTTCGAGGCCGGGAGCGGCCCCGAGGCCCCCGCCATCGCACTCGGCTCCGGCTCCGGCTCCGGCTCCGGCTCCGCTGAAGGATCACGCGGACCGGGACGGCTGTCCGTCGACTACGGCAACTTCGAACTGCCCCTGCGCGACTCCATGCTGGACCGCGCCTTCGAGTGCTGGGTGCACGCGGGGGACATCGCGGACGCCGTGGACTACCCGTACGACCCGCCGGCCCCACGCCATCTGCACCACATGTTCGACCTCGCGGCGCGCCTCCTCCCGAAAACGCTGGCGGCGCGGCGGCGCGCAGGGCTCGCGAGCCCGCCCCGCCGACTGGTCGCCGCCGGGAGCCCCGGCCGCACCCTGCGGCTGGAGGTCGAGGGGGCCGGCGGGGGCGAGTGGCTCATCTCCCTCGACTCTCCCGGAGCGGTCGCCTCCGCCGAGCACGAGGTGGCCCATATCGCCCTGGACGGCGTCGAGTTCTCCCGGCTAGCCGCGGGGCACATCGCCCCGCACGAGGCGGTGGCAGGCCTGGACGGCGACCGCGAGGCCATCAGAGAAGTACTGTTCGCGGCGGCTTCACTGAGCAGGATGTAGGGCGCCGCTCCTGGTCCCGCCGGCCGGTCAGGTCAGGTCAGGTCAGGTCAGGTCAGGCAAAGATCACCGTACGGTGCCCGTTCAGCAGAATCCGGTGCTCCGCATGCCACTTGACGGCCCGCGCCAGCGCCTGGCACTCCACATCGCGCCCGATCGCCACCAGCTGCTCGGGCGTCACCCCGTGCCCGACCCGCTCGACCTCCTGCTCGATGATCGGCCCCTCGTCGAGGTCGGCCGTCACATAGTGCGCGGTCGCACCAATCAGCTTCACACCGCGCGCATGCGCCTGGTGGTACGGCTTCGCGCCCTTGAAGCTCGGCAGGAACGAGTGGTGGATGTTGATGATCCGGCCGCTCAGCTGCTTGCACAGGTCGTCGGAGAGCACCTGCATGTAGCGGGCCAGCACCACCAGCTCGACGTTCTCCGCGCGGACCAGCTCGAGAAGCTGCGCCTCCGCCTGCGCCTTGGTGTCCCGTGTGACCGGAATGTGGTGGAACGGAATGTCGTACGACGCCACCAGCTCGGCGAAGTCCGAGTGATTGGACACGACCGCCGCGATGTCCACGGGCAACGCGCCGATACGGGCGCGGAAGAGCAGGTCGTTCAGGCAGTGGCCGAACTTCGACACCATCAGGACGATGCGCATCTTCTGCTCGGCCCGGTGCATCTGCCAGTCCATCTGGAAGGAGTCACCGACCGCGGCGAAGCTGGCCCGCAGCTTGTCGACGGTCACCGAGGGCTCCGCCGAGAAGTGGACCCGCATGAAGAACAGTCCCGTGTCGTGGTCGCCGAACTGCTGGCTGTCCTCGATGTTGCAGCCGGTCATGAAGAGATAGCTCGACACGGCGTGCACGATGCCCTTCTTGTCCGGGCAGGAGAGGGTAAGGACGTACTGCTCAGGGGACACGGAAGACCCAGCCGGCTGCTCACTCATGCGGTCAGGGTCCCACAGCAGCCCCGGCCGCGGGCAAACCCACTGCCCCAGCGTCTCAAGGGCCGGGAGACACCTCACGCGCCGGAACGGAACGTCACGGCTCCGCCACGAGTCGCAACGACCCGCCGGCCGACGCCAGACCGGCCCCCGCCGCCCTCAGGCCGACCGGGTGAGGATCCGCAGCACCTCGAGCGTCCGCGGCGGCGCGTCCGGGTCCTCCCCGTCGCTCATCGCGAGCCGCACATGTGCGTCCCTCGCGGCGCGCACCGCCTCGGGCCACCCGTGGTGGTCGAGATACGCGGACACCGGGGCGTCCGGCCCCACCTGGTGCATGATCCGCAGCACGCGCAGCACCGCGGTGTCCACGAGGGCCGCCTCCTGCGAGTCGCGGAAGATCGTCCCCACGTACTTCTCGGCGGACCAGTTGTCGAGCCAGGTGTCCTCGACGAGGCGGTACACGGCGTCGGTGACGTCCCCGTACCCCTCGACGCCGGCCAGCCAGACGTCCCGCTGGAATCCGGGATCGGAGAGCATATGGAGCGCCGAGCGCACATTGCTGCGCCAGCGCCACCACGGCATGTCGTTCACAGGCATGCCGCCCATGGTGGTGTAGTGGCGGCCGCGACGGGAAGACTTCTCCGAACCTTGCACGGTCATCGATCGTACGTTCCTCATTCGGCCGACCGATTTGACCCCCGTAATTCATCCAGGCGTCACCATGTGTTGACCCAAGATCACGCCGGGGTTAGAGATGCGGCGGAATCGTGCGTGTCCATGACCGGCAGGCGACGCATGAGCACCACCCACCCCGCTCCTCCCCGCCCGGCCAAAGCGGTCCTGCTCGCTGCAGGAGCCGTGACGGCCTGCGCGTCCGTCCTCGCCGCATGCGGCGTGCTCCCTGGGGCCACGGGGGGCTCCAGGGAGACAGTCACCGTGATGACGATGGCGCCCGAGAAGACCGAGGCGACCAACAAGCCCGGAATGCCCGCCATGGCGCAGGCGTATGCGCGCTGGGTCAATGCCAACGGTGGCCTCGGAGGCCGCCAGCTGAAGGTCATCACCTGCAACGACCACAACGACACCGTGGGCGCCGGCGAGTGCGCGCAGCGCGCGGTCGACGAGCAGGTCGTCGCGGTCGTCGGCTCCTACAGCCAGTACGGCCGGTCCTTCCTCGCCCCGCTGGAGGGCGCCGGCATCCCCTACATCGGCGGCTACGGCGTCACCGACGAGGAATTCACCAGCCCGCTGTCGTATCCCGTGAACGGCGGCCAGCCCGCGCTCATGGCGGGCCTCGGCCGCCAGCTCGCCAAGACGTGCTCCCGCGTCTCACTCGTACGTCCCGACACGATCGCAGGCGACGAACTGCCGGACCTGTTCAACGCCGGCCTCGCCGCGGGCGGCCGCGGCGAGTCCCTCGACATACGAGCCGTCGAGGACGCCACCGACTACACGCCGCAGGCGCGCAGGGCCCTCGAGCGGGCGAGTGCGGATCCCGCCACCAAGGGCTGCGTGACGGCCGCGCTCGGCGACCGCACGGACACCTTCTTCGACTCGTTCCGGCGCACCCGCGACGAGTATCCCGCGGTCAGGATCGCCTCGGTGCTCGGCTCCGTGGACCAGTCCCTCGTCGACCGTACGGGCGGCAGGTCCGGTGTGTACGAAGGGGCTTCCGTCACGGGCTGGTACCCCGTGTCGAGCGACCGCCGCTGGGACACCATGCGCAAGGTCATCAACGAGCACGCGTTCGGCGACAACCGGATCGATCCCACGGACGCGGGCGTGCAGACCACCTGGATCGCCTACACGGTGCTCAAGAAGGCCGTCGAGTCGCTCGGGGACGGCGAGGTGACGGCCCAGAGCCTCCGGGACGAACTCGACGACGGCCTCAAGGTGACCACCGGAGGCCTCACCCCGAAGCTGAGCTGGCGCTTCGAGGACATGATCGCGGCCCGCGACTTCCCGCGTCTGGTCAACGCGTACGTCACATTCCAGAAGGTCCGCGACGGACGCGTGGTCTCGGAGCAGCGCGGCTTCGTCGACATGAGGAAGACGCTGGAGAACGAGTGACGCGCGGGGCCGGGCCTCACTCTTTCCGACCGCTGATGACCCCCTGCCGACCGCTCAGCCCCTGCCGACCACTCGCCCCTTGCCGAGCCCTCATCCCTTGCTGACCGCTCACCCCTTGCCGACGGCTCAGCCCCTGCCGACCACTCACCCCTTGCTGACCGCCGCCAGGATCTCCGGCAGCCGGCCCGCCGTACGGGGTGCGGCCAGGCGCAGCCCCAGAGCCGTGATCCCCGCGCCGTACGCCGTGCCGAGGGGCAGCAGCAGCCAGGTCCAGGCGTCCGCGTCCGCGACGTGCAGCCAGATGGTGAGGGCGAGGACCGGGGCGCACAGCAGGGCGGCCGCGACCATGCCGCCGAAGATCGAGATCCAGGCGAGGCCGGTCTGTCCGGGGGCCACGTTCTTGTAGCCCTCCTGCGGGATGGAGTAGGGGAAGCGGGCCGAGGACCAGGCGCCGGTGGCGAGCATGGCGCCGAGGAGGGCGAAGGACAGGCCCAGGACTTCGGGGAGCGCGGACCAGTCACCGAGCATGGCGGTGGTCACGACGGTCACCAGGGTCGCGTACGGAAGGGTTATCACCAGCAGGGCCAGCGCGCGGCCACGCAGTTCCACGTATGCGTCACGGGGCGACGAGATCGTCATCGCGACCATCCAGAAGGCCGAGGTGTCCTGGCCGAACTGGTTGTACATCTGGATGCCGAGCATCCCGGCGGCGAAGCAGGCGAAGTAGACGGAGCCGGTGCCCTGGAGGGCGTTGAAGAGCGGGACGATCAGACCGATGGCCAGTGAGGTGACCCAGGCCGCCTTGGTCTTGGGGTCGCGCCATACGTAGCGCAGGCTGCGTTCCATGACCGTGGCGGTGCGGCTGGGGGCACCGCCGCGGGCGTCGGCTCGGAGGAAGGGCAGGAGGCGGGCCGGGCGCGTCGAGTCGCGCGTCCCGTCGGGGGTCGGACCGGCGGCGCCGAGCGTCGAGCCGTCGGGGGAGGTCATCAGGCGGGTCAGATTGCGCTGCCAGGAGCGGAGCAGCGCGGCCAGCACGGCTCCGGTCAGGGCGAGTTGGGCGATTGCGGTGGCGTACGCCCCGTCGCCGACGGAGTCGACCGCGTCGAGGGCCGCTGCGGGCGGGATCCAGCGCAGTACGTCGGCGACGGGTTCGAGCGCGGCGAGGCCACCGGAGGAACCGAGTTTCTGGAGGCCGAAGTTGACGGCCTGGGCGCCCAAGGCGATGACGAGGCCGCTGAGTACGGCCAGGTCGCGGCCTTTGCGGCTGGTCAGCAGCCGTACGTTGGCGGCGGCGACGGCACGCGCCAGAGCGACGCAGACGAGGAGCGTGAGGGCGATCGCCAGGATGCCCACCGCGAAGGCGGCGGCACCCTGCGCGATCGCGATCACCGCGCCCACCGCGAGACAGAGGGTGAACAGCGGTCCGATGCCCACGAGAGAGGCGGCCAGCAGGGCCCGTACGAGAGGCTCGGGGCGCAGCGGGATCATCACCAGGCGTGTGGGGTCGAGGGTTTCGTCGCCGCCGGGGAAGAACAGCGGCATCACGGCCCAGCCGAGCGCGAGCACGGCGACGAGCAGAACGCCGACGGCCGTGGCGTGCGGGTTGCCCCGCAGTGCGATGAGGCCGATCAGCTGGAGTGCGGCGACGAGCAGGGCGACGACGATGGACGTGATGTAAGCGGCTCTGCGTCGAGTGGACTGCCGGAGTCCGTTGCGCAGCAGGGACACCTTCAGCCGCACGACGACGGAGGTGAGGGACCCCGCTGTGGCGCCGCCGGATGCGGTCGTGGTGGTGCTCATCGGGCGCCGCCGCCGAGCCAGTCGAGGTCGGATCCGGCGGTGCGGGCGCCGGCGCCGACGAGTTCGAGGAAGGCCTCCTGGAGGGAGGACGCCTTGCCGCGCACTTCGTCGAGGGGGCCGTGGGCGCGGATACGGCCGGCGGCCATGACGGCGACCCAGTCGCACAGCGACTCGACGAGCTCCATGACGTGGGAGGAGAAGACGACGGTCGCACCGGAGGCCGTGTAGCGCTCCAGGACTCCGCGGATCGTCTGGGCGGACACGGGGTCGACGCCCTCGAACGGTTCGTCGAGGAAGAGCACTTCGGGGTTGTGGAGCAGAGCGGCGGCCAGCCCGATCTTCTTGCGCATGCCGGTCGAGTAGTCGACGACGAGCTTGTTCCGGGCGCCCGCGAGGTCGAGTACGTCGAGGAGCTGGGCGGCACGCTTGTCGACCTCGGCGCCGGGCAGACCGCGCAATCTTCCGGTATAGGAGAGGAGTTCATGTCCGGAGAGCCGCTCGAAGAGCCGCAGCCCCTCGGGCAGCACGCCGATGCGGGCCTTCACCTGGGCGGGGTCGCGCCATACGTCGTGTCCGACGACCTCGACGGTGCCATGGTCGGGGCGGAGCAGGCCGGTCACCATGGACAGAGTGGTGGTCTTTCCCGCGCCGTTGGGTCCGACGAGACCGATGAAGCGGCCCGCGGGCAGCTCCAGGTCGATTCCCGCGACCGCGATCTGCTCCCCGAACCGCTTCCACAACCCCTGCACGCGCACCGCCGGTACGCCCGCCGCTCCGTCAACCACTCGCCGGCCTCCCGTCGTTCCCTGCGAGCACGATAAGGGTCGAGGCGGCGGTTCCGTTGCGGCAACGGTTCTTCGGCCCGGACCTCGGCTGAACCGAGACCCGAGCCGAGACCTCAGCCAGGCAGAGCCTTCAGCGCCTGGCCTCCCGCCCGCACGCGTACGCCACCGGCGAGATGATCTCCTCGGCGGCGGGCAGCCACCGATTGGAGGCGGTGGGACGGCAGGCCCACTGAACGGCCCCGCGCCCACCGACCCTTGTGGGCGGCGCCGCGACGTAGGAGCCCTCGCCGAGGACCACGAGGTCCAGCGAGAGGGGCGACCAGCCCAGCTTCCGTACGAGATCGGTCACCTTCGCCGCGCCGCCCGGCTGCACGAGGAAGTGCATCCGGCGGTCCGGGGTGCGGGTCACCGGGCCGAGCGTGAGCCCCATGCGCTCCATACGGGCCAGCGCCAGGAATCCGGCGGTCTCGGGCACGTCGATCACGTCGAACGAGCGCCCTGTCGGCAGCAGGATCGACGCCGTGGGCTGTTTCGACCACAGGCGGCGCGCGACCGTCGCGCTGCCCGTCGCCTGCGTGGGCCAGTCCTCGCGCGCGGGATGCGCGCCGGGCGCCTCGCACGCCGGGTCGCCGCAGGAGCACCGCTGGGTGCCCTCGACGGCCTCCAGCCAGGTGCCCGGGAACACGTCCCAGTGGCGCTCTTCCGCGTACTGCACGGCGGTGTCCAGCAGTGAGGTATCGCGTGGTGTGTCGCGGGCTGCTCCGCGCTGCTTCGGGATCTGCGCGGTTGACGTCACTCCGATGGTCATTTCATCCACGACGGCCTCAACTCCGGCCGCCGGTAGGGGTTACGGCCGCCATGCCTCATGTGACGGCGCATCGTTCCTGCATCCGGGGCGCACGGGTGCACGTCCGGGGCGCGCATGAGGATCGGCACCAGGGGACGGGTAGGCAGGTGTGGGGTCCAACAGCACTTACCCCGGCATATCTCCCATATCCCGCATCTTCCCTTCATCAGTGGGGCATTGATCTTCGCGGACACGTCTCTTTCGGTGCACGGGCCGGTACAGGCCCTAGTCACAGGGGGTACACGCCATGGCCGCAAGGCCTCTCGTCGCGCGGCAGCCGAACGAACGGCTGCAGGCGCTCATCCAGGAAGCCGGCTGCTCCAACGCGGGCCTGGCCCGCCGCGTCAACGTGTGCGGCGCGGAGCACGGGCTCGATCTGCGGTACGACAAGACCTCGGTGGCCCGCTGGCTGCGCGGGCAGCAGCCGCGAGGACAGGCGCCCGCGATCATCGCGGAGGCACTCGGCCGCAAGCTCGGCCGGACCGTGACGATCGACGAGATCGGCATGGCGAACGGCAAGAACCTGGCGGCCGGGGTCGGCCTCCAGTTCTCGCCGTCCGTCCTCGGCGCCATTGAGCAGGTGTGCGAGCTGTACCGCAGCGACGTGGGGCGCCGGGACTTCCTGTCCGGCTCGTCCGTCGCCTCGTCCGCGCTCGTCGAGCCCAGCCGGGACTGGCTGATCTCGGCGCCGGACCCGCAGGTCGCGCGGTCGGCCGGACCGCGCGTCGGGCCGGCCGATGTGGACGCCGTGCGGTCGATGACCCAGGCGCTGGTGGATCTCGACCATCAGTACGGCAGCGGGCACGTACGGCCGGTCGTCGTCCACTACCTCAACAGCGTCGTCTCCGGGCTGCTGGCCGGTTCGTACCGCGAGGCGGTGGGGCGTGAACTCTTCGCAGCAGTCGCAAGGTTGACGGAGCTGGCCGGCTACATGGCGGTCGACACCGGCCAGCCGGGGCTCGCTCAGCGCTACTACATCCAGGCGCTGCGGCTCGCCCAGGCGGCCGGCGACCGCGGCTACGGCGGGTACGTCCTGGCCGCGTCCATGAGCCACCTCGCGGCCCAGCTCGGCAACCCGCGGGAGATCGCACAGCTTGCACGCGCCGCGCAGGAGGGTGCCCGCGGCCGGGTGACACCGCGCGCGCAGGCCATGTTCTACGCCGCTGAGGCACGCGGACACGCGCTGATGGGCGAAGCGCGGGCGGCGCAGGCCGTGATCGGGAAGGCGGTCTCTGCGATGGAGCAGGCCGACCCCGGCTCCGGCGACGACCCGGCGTGGATCGCGCACTTCGACGAGGCGTATCTCGCCGACGAACTGGCGCACTGCCACAGGGACCTGGGCCAGCCCGACGCCGCCGGGCGCCAGGCCGAGGAGTCGCTTGCCAGGCACCCGCAGTCACGGGTGCGGCGGCGCGCGATCGGGCTGGTGCTCCTTGCGACCGCGCAGGTGCAGAAACGCGAGGTGGAGCAGGCCTGCCATACGGGGCTGCAGGCGATCGAACTGCTGGGCAAGCTGCGGTCGAACCGGGGCGCGGAGTACCTGGAGGACCTCCAGGAGCGCCTGGCGCCGTACCGGGAGGAGTCGGTGGTGCGGGAGTTCGGGGCGCGGCTGGAACTGCAGGCTGCTTGAGCGGAGCGGTTCGAGGGGGCGCCCGTTGGGGGCGGTCGCGCCGCTGCGGGCTGAGCCACTGCGGGCCGTCGCGCGCTGCTGGCAGTCGTGCCACCGGGGGCAGTCGCGTCACTGCGGGGGGTCACGCCCACTGCAGGCCGTCGCGCCACTGCGGGAGTCGCGCCGCTAGGCGCAGTCGCGCCACTGCCAGCCGTCGCGCCACTGCGGGCCGTCGCGCCGCCGGGGGAAAGTCGCGCCACTGCGGGCCGTCGCGCCGCTGCAGGCAGTCGTGCCGCTGGGGCGGCACGGGTGGGCGCAGCGGCACCCCGACGGCGCCTGGGCAGGCGGTCGGCCTGTGCCGCAGGCCCGGGCGCGGAGAGGGGTCTTAACAGCGCCAGGGCGGACGGTTTTGTTACTGCGGACGATGTGGCCGCAGTAACGCTCTGAGCTGCATGGCATCGCCGTGGGGCCACCCGGTAGCGTGAACCGACGATTCCGTAAGTCCCCCACTAGTAGGAGTCCCGGTGACGCAGAGCGGACAGGGCGAGGAGCCGCGTCTTCCCGCGGCGCGGCCCGTGCGAGAAGGCATCGTGCTGCCCGCCGACGGAAGCGAGCCGCTGCTGCCGGGCACCGCGGGCGACCAGACGGCTCCGGCCGGCGGCCGCCCCTGGGGGCAGCCTTGGGGCCCGGAGGAGGCACCGCCGGCCCCGCCGGCGTCCGCGACCTCCGGGTACGAGTGGGGAGCGGCCGCGGGCCAGGCTTCACCCGGCGCGGGGGCACCGGGATATCCCCAGGCGGGCGTACCGGGCTGGGGCGCGGCCCCGGGCCACGCCACGTCCCCGGCGGCCCCTGCTCCCTGGGGCCTCGACGACGCGGGACAGCCGACGCAGCAGCCACCCACGGCCGCAGCCCCGTACCCCGGCACACACCACGCCGACCCGCAGCTCCCGGACGCACAGCACCCCGGGGCCCGGACCCCAGGCACCCACGTCCACGGGGCCCTGACCCCCGGCAACCAGGTCCACAGGGCCCAGACCTCCGGCGCACAGCACCCGGGCGCACAGATCACCGGCACCAAGGTCCCCGGCGCAGAGCACTCCGAGGCCCAGATCCCCGGCGCCCGCCAGCCGGGCGGGAGCCCCGCGCCGCTGCCCCGGGCGAACGCCTTCCCGACCGCCGACCAGGGCGCCGCGGGCGCGGGCGGCGGCCAGGGCGCGCCGCAGCCGCCGGCTGCCGGGTACGGCGGGGCACTTCCACCGGCCCCGCCCACCGGCTTCGGCGGGGCACTTCCGCCGACCCCGCCCACCGGCTTCGGCGGGGCACTTCCACCGACCCCGCCCACCGGCTTCGGCGGGGCACTGCCCGCCGCCCCCGGACAGGGCACCGGCCCTCAGCCGTCCCACGGGCAGGCCACCCCGCTGCCCCCCGCCGGACATGCCGCTGCCCTCCCGCCCACCGCGCACGGCACCCCACTCCCGCCCGCCGTCGACCCGGCCGAGGCGACGCAGTACATGCCACCCGTGGCGGGCGCCGGAGCGCAGGCCGGCGCCGGGAGCTTCGACGAAGGCGCCACCCAGTACATCCCGCCCGTGGTCCCCGGCGCACTGCCGCCCGAGGCCGCCGCCGACGCCACCCAGTACCTGGGGCGCGCGCCGCGCGACGGTGCGCCCGCGGGACCCGGACCCGACAGTGAGCCCACGCAGTACATCGCCCCAGTGCCGGCACCGCCGCCCGGCGCCCCGTACGGCATCCGGCCCGGTACCCCGGACGACCGGCAGGCGCCCCCGGCCGAGTTCGACAGCCTCTTCCGTGCCGACCCGGAGCCCCAAGGCCCGGCGGCCACCCAGCAGTTGCCCCGCTTCCAGCCGCCGACGGCCCCGGCGGGCCACTACGGTGCGGCCGTTCCCGAGACCGGCGGCCGCGCCGCCGCACGCCAGGCGGCCGGCGGCGGCACCAGCGGCCGTACGCGCTCGAAGCTGCCCCTCATCGCAGCCGCCGGCATCGGCATCGCGGTCCTCGGCATCGGCGCGGGCGCCCTCCTCGGCGCCGGCGACGACACCAAGGACGACAACAAGACCGTGTCCGCGACCGCGCCCGCCGACGACGAGTCCGCATCGCCGACCGCCGACCCCGCCAAGGAACAGGCCGTCGCGCTGGACAAGCTCCTGGCGGACAGCAACAACAGCCGCGACGCGGTGATCAAGGCCGTCGCCAACGTCCGCGCCTGCAACAACCTCGGCCAGGCAGCCACCGATCTACGGAACGCGGCGAAGCAGCGCAACGACCTCATCACGCGCCTCGCGGCGCTCTCCGTCGACAAGCTCCCGAACCACACCAAGCTGACCACCGCACTCAACAACGCCTGGAAGGCGTCCGCTTCAGCGGACAACCACTACGCCGCATGGGCCGACGAGGTCGCCGGTAAGAAGGGCTGCAGAAAGGGCGAGGCCCGCTCCACCGCGCACCATCGCGCAGGGGACCGCGCGAGCGGCACCGCCACCACGGAGAAGAGCAAGGCCGCAGCGCTCTGGAACACCATCGCGACGACATACGACCTGACGCAGCGCAGGCCGTACCAGCTCTGAGCGGTGGCACGGCTCTGCCACCCGCCACCGGGAAGGGCCCGCTGCTCCTCCCCCACCGGGGAAACGGGCCGAAACGCAGACGACCCGCGAGCCATGGTCCCTCCGAGGAGGGAGCCGGCCGGACGTACCGGCGGCCCGCGGGTCGGGTGACTGCGTGGAATTTCGGCCGGCTGCGCGCTCAGCTCGCGCGCCGGTCCGGCACCGCACTTGAGTGTGATGACGGGCCGCTAGCCCGCAGTCACCTCACGCGTCCGGATTTCATACATCTGCCGAACCACCTCCTCTCCCGTGATGGGCTCACCTTAGGCACGGCCCCAGACGTCCCTCAAGGGGTTTTTCGCGATGCTGATGACATCGGCTCTGACCTGGGGCAGCGGGCTCACCAGCGGCGGCCGTCCACTCGTCGCCGACCCGTTCGCCCGCTGAGCAGGGCCCGTCGGCTTCCGGTGGTCGAATCTCCAGCGCGCAACGATTTCCCGGGAACTCTATGTGGGCTGGGTCACGTTCGAGTTGAATGATCCATGGTGCGGTACACGTAGTGCGGCACGCATCGCAGTACACGGCAGTAACGGCAGTACACAGCGCAGTACACGCGGACACGGCCTGCAGGGGGTGCCAGGTGAGTGCTTCCCGGCGTAGTGGGACCACGGACGAGCTGGGGCCTCCGGAGCCCGAGCGGGATGGTTCGGATCTTCTTGCGGCGTTGCTCGACGGTATGGACGCGGCGTTGTGCGCGTTCGATGCGGACGGTGTGGTGACGCACTGGAACCGTGAGGCCGAGCGGATTCTGGGCTGGTCGGCCGCGGAGGCGGTCGGGCGGCGGGGTCTGGCGGGGTGGGCCGTGCGGGCGGCGGATGCCGAGGAGGTCGAGGGGCGGCTGCTGTCGGCGATGCAGGCGCCCGGTCGGCAGGTGCACGAGTTCGCATTGCTGACGAAGGACGGCGGGCGGGTGCTCGTACGGATGCAGTCGGCCGCGGTGCGGGGGCAGGACGGGAAGCCGGCCGGTGTGTACTGCGCGTTCAGCGAGGTGCATGCGCAGATCGATCTGGAGCGGTCGATCGCCCTGAGCGAGGCGCTGTTCGAAGACGCCTCGTGGGGTGTCGTGCTGGTGGACGCCGATCTGCGGCCCGCCCTGGTCAATGCGCATGCGGCGCGGGCGCTGGGTTCGGGGCGTACGGCGCCGCTGGGGCGGCCGCTCGGTGAGCTCCTTGGGCAGGGCGCCGAGGAGCTGGAGAGCGCTCTGACGCATGTGCTGGCGGAGGGTACGCCGCCTGCGCCCGCGGAGATGTGGGTGACGGTGCGTACGCCGGACGGTGAGCGGCGGCGGTGCTGGCGGAGCGGGTTCCTGCGGCTCGCGTCGCCGTTGGCGGAGGAGCCGGTGCCGCTGGGTGTGGGCTGGCTGTTCTGGGACGTGACGGAGTCGAAGCAGGCGGAACAGGAGGCGGCCCAGCTGCGGTTCCGGGCGAATCAGCTGCACCGTGCGGCGCGGGCGGCCGCGGAGTGCGAGGATCCGGCGGAGGCGGCGACGATCCAGCTGGACTTCGCGCTGGCGGGGTTCGCCGATCACGCACTCATCGATCTTGTGGTGGGTGAGCCGGCGGCGGGTGAGCCGGCCGGCGATGCGGAGCCGGTGCGTCTGGTGCGGGTGACGGCCACACCTGCCGGTGCGCCGGGGCCGAGTATGCCGGCGCCTGGGGCGGGGTTGCCGGTGCGTTACGCGGAGGGGCATCCGGCGCTTCAGTGTGTGGAGCGTGCGGGGTCGGTGCGGGCGAGTGCGGGTGCGTCGTCGCTGGAGAGGGCGCGGGAGTGGGCCGCGGAACGGCAGTGGCCGCACGATGCGGTGCATGCGCTGTGCGCGGTGCTGCGGAGCCGGGGGCGGACCCTGGGCGTGGTGACGTTTCTTCGGGGTGGCAGCCGGTCCGCGTTCGAGCGGGCGGATGCGATGTACGCGGAGAGCATCGCCGTACGGATCGCGGCGGCGCTGGATCTGGCGCGGGCCTTGGAGCGTGGTGGGGAGCGGGAGCGGTAAGGGGCCGTGAGGGGCTGCGCCGACGCCGCGGGCGGCGGCGCTCGGCGCCGCTTCAGTGCCGGTAGAAGATCCGGTCCGCGTACTCGGTGAGGACGCGCGCGTTCCATTCGTGGCCGCCGTCGACGTTGCCGGAGCGCAGGAGCGGGGGTTCGATGCCGCGGGCGGCCAGCTCACCTGCGGCTGTGGCCATGACGGCCTGGAGGAGTGCGCTGGTGACGACTGTGGAGGCGGGGGCGAAGGGCGCCTCGATGCCTTCGGTGGCGAGTTCGGCGTCGCCGATCGCGATCTTGCTGTCGAGCACGATGTCGCAGTGGTCCTTGAGGTGGGTGCCGGACGCGTGCCGGGACTTCGTCTCGCTCGCGTACGCCACTGAGGTCACGCCGATGGTTCTCAGGCCGAGGGCGCGGGCGTTCATGGCCATCTCGACGGGCAGCGCGTTGCGTCCGGAGAGGGAGATGATCACGAGGGTGTCGCCGGCGCGGGCGGGACTGGTGTCGAGTACGGCGCCGGCGAGTCCGTCGACGCGTTCGAGGACGGAGCCGAGGGTGGCGGGCATGACGTCGACGCCGACGGTGCCGGGGACGGCGAGCAGGTTCATCAGGGCAAGGCCGCCGGCGCGGTAGACGACGTCCTGGGCGGCGAGCGAGGAGTGTCCGGCGCCGAAGGCGAAGAGGCGGCCGCCGGCGGCGACGGTGTCGGCGATGAGGGTTCCGGCGGCGGCGATGTTCGCCGCCTCCTCTTCGCGGACCCGCTGCAACAGGCCGATGGCGGCGTCGAAGTACTGCCAGGCCAGCGTGCCGTCGCCGTGCTGCCCGGCCGGCGTGCTCTCGCCGCGCTGCCCGGCCGGCGTGCTCTCACCATGCTGCCCGGTCGGCGTGCTGTCGCTTTCGTCGCTCATGCGCGTTGCTCCCCCGTCCATCCCGCCTGCCCCTTCGCCGATGATGGCCTCCGTCGCGTCGGCCTCACGGTGCTGTCCCGGCCGGTGACGTGTCAAGGCGGCGCCGAGCCGCTGCAGCGGCCATCGGTCCGGGCGCGCGGTCCGGTCCGTCGGACATGGTTTTCCCGGCGCGGCACGGTTGTCGGTGGGATGCGTCAGAATTGAGTCAGGGCCAGCGCACAAGCCGGTGAGCCGTCGAGCCACTGGCAGAGCTAACGAGGGGCACGTATGTCCGGACTGATCGACACTACGGAGATGTATCTCCGCACCATCCTCGAGCTGGAAGAGGAAGGTGTGGTCCCCATGCGCGCCCGTATCGCCGAGCGGCTCGATCAGAGCGGTCCGACGGTCAGCCAGACGGTGGCGCGAATGGAACGCGACGGATTGGTGTCGGTCGCCAGTGACCGCCATCTGGACCTCACGGAGGAGGGCCGCCGGCTGGCCACGCGTGTGATGCGCAAGCACCGGCTCGCGGAGTGCCTGCTGGTCGATGTGATCGGCCTGGAGTGGGAGCAGGTGCACGCGGAGGCCTGTCGCTGGGAGCACGTGATGAGCGAGGCGGTCGAGCGCCGCGTCCTGGAGCTCCTGCGGCACCCGACCGAGTCGCCGTACGGCAACCCGATCCCGGGCCTCGAGGAGCTCGGCGAGAAGGACCACGCGGACCCGTTCCTGGACGAGGGCATGGTGTCCCTGGCCGATCTGGACCCGGGCAGCGACGGCAAGACGGTCGTGGTGCGCCGTATCGGGGAGCCGATCCAGACGGACGCGCAGTTGATGTACACGCTGCGGCGCGCGGGTGTGCAGCCCGGTTCCGTGGTGAGCGTGACGGAGTCGGCCGGCGGGGTGCTGGTGGGCAGCAGCGGCGAGGCGGCGGAGCTCGACACGAGCGTCGCTTCGCACGTGTTCGTCGCGAAGCGCTGAGGCCGCGCAGCGCCGGGGAACCGCCGGGTAATCGGCGGGAAGTCGCCGGGTAATCGGGCGGATGCGGACATCCACCCGCCGGGACACGGGCGTCCACCCGAATCCAAGATTCAGTGTGCGGAATGGCAGCGGCCGGACGTTTTGCGTGCCAGGCTGTCGTGAGGCATATGACTTTGGTCCTGATCGTTTCGGACCGGGTCGGGCCGAGTCGGACCGGGTCGGGCAGCCCGGTCGGGAGGGGGCGCATGGATGTGCCGCAGACAGACGGAGGGCCCCGGCGCCGTTCGGCGCCGGGGCCTGTCCACCCCCTGTGTCGACCCGGAGCCCCGAGCTCTCAGGGTCTTCCCCTTCGGACCGGTATCCCCGAGCGGTCCGCCTCCCGCAGAAGATCTCCCCTCGGCCGCGCCGATCAATCCTGGGGAGCGGTCACCCGAAAGAGGGGTGTTGACGACAAAATGCGCGCTTTCGAATAGGGGTTCGATAGCGTGTCCGTACGTTGGTGCCGCGCGGTGACGCATCGCGCGATGCCTGCGATGACCTACGGGATGCACGGGACGCAGGGGACGCAGGAGCGAGTGAGGCCACCGGCCCGCTCGGGCCTGACCCGACAAGGCCCGGCAGACCACAAGGGGGGTGCCAGACCATGGTGCGCATCGACGTGACGGGAACAGGCGGCGTACGCCTCGCTGCCTGGGAGTTCGCCGATCCTCCCAAGACCGGGGAGGTCGAGCGTGCTCCCGGCGTGCTGTTACTGCACGGCCTCATGGGCCGCGCCTCGCACTGGGCGTCCAGCGCCCGCTGGCTCGCGGAACGGTATCGCGCGGTCGCCCTCGACCAGCGCGGCCACGGCCGCAGCGACAAGCCGGCCGAGGGTCCGTACACCCGTGAGGTCTATGTCGAGGACGCCGAGGCCGCCCTCGTCCAGCTCGGTCTCGCCCCCGCCGTCCTCATCGGCCACGCCATGGGCGCCCTGACCGCCTGGCAGCTCGCCGCCCGCCGCCCGGACCTGGTCCGCGGCCTGATCATCTGCGACATGCGCGCCTCCGCGCTCGGCGCGGCCTCCCAGCGTGAGTGGGAGAACTGGTTCAAGGCCTGGCCCGTCCCCTTCGCGACCCTCGCCGACGTACGCAAGTGGTTCGGCGAGGACGACCCCTGGGTGGAGCGCCCCCATCCGTCACGCGGCGAGTTCTACGCCGAGGTGATGGCCGAGTCCCCCGACGGCTGGCGGCCCGTCTTCGACCCCGAGCAGATGCTCAGGTCCCGGGAGACCTGGGTCCATGACGCGCACTGGGAGGAGCTCGCGCAGGTCCAGTGTCCCGCGCTCGTCGTGCGCGGCCTCGACGGGGAGCTCGGCCGGGCCGAGGCCCAGGAGATGGTGCGGGTCCTGCCGAAGGGTGAGTACGCCGAGGTGGCGGACGCCGGGCACCTCGTCCACTACGACCAGCCGGAGGCGTGGCGCGCTGCCGTCGAACCGTTCCTGAACCGTGTGCTCGCGGAGTGAGGGCGCCCCTCCTCGCGTCGCGTCCGCACCCCGGGCGCTCCGGAATCGTCGGCACGCAGTCACGGTAGCCGCCTCAGGGGCTGAGCCGTTCGATCCGCCAGGTGCCGTCCTCGCGGTAGACGTAGCGCAGCCTGTCGTGCAGCCGGTTCTCGTGTCCCTGCCAGAACTCGATGGTCTCCGGGAAGACGCGGAAGCCGCCCCAGTGGGGCGGGACGGGGACCCGCTCGCCCTCCGGGTAACGGGTGTGGAGTTCCTCGTACGCATGGTCGAGCTCGGCGCGGGAGGCGATCACCGAGGACTGGGCGCTGGCCCAGGCGCCGAGCTGGGAGCCGTGGGGGCGGGTGCGGAAGTACGCGGCGGTCTCGCCGCGGCCGGTACGGGTGACCGTGCCGGTGACGGAGACCTGGCGTGCCATGGGGTGCCAGGGGAAGAGCAGCGCGATGTGCGGGTTGGCCGCCAGGTCGCGGCCCTTGCGGGACTCGTAGTTGGTGTAGAAGACGAAGCCGCGCTCGTCGTACTGCTTGAGGAGCACCGTGCGGGAGCTCGGCCGTCCTGCGGCGTCGGCCGTGGAGACGACCATGGCGTTGGGCTCGTAGATGCCTCCGAGCTCGGCGGCGTGCACGGCCTCCTTGAACCAGCGCGCGAACTGGTCCATGGGGTGTGCGGCGAGGTCTGCCTCGTCGAACGCCTGGGCGCGGTAGTGCGCGCGCATCGCGGCGGGGTCGGGGGCCTCGAAGACGTCGGGGTCGTGGGCGGTGCGGTCGGCGGGGGCACGGTCGTTCACGCGGTCATCTTGCCGTACGAAGCGATGTGTACGGCCTGCAGATCCATAGATGAGTGCCCGGACGCACCACCATGCGCCCATGCACACCTGGGCGCCGGCCTTTGATTCCGGGCCCGGCATCCGTCGAACAGGCGCCGAGCCGCCCGAAGTGGCACTGTGTGTGATGTGGCACTGAGTGCCGCGAGGACTCCCCAAAGGTGGCACTAAGGGATAGGGTCCTGCTGCCGAATCGGTTGGGGGTGACCGCCTGTCCCACGGGGCATCACCGCTGTGACCGATCCGGACCGCGAATTTTCGGAACCGACCGTGGAAACCGGAAACGAAGCCCGCTGAAGCCAGAAGCCGCTGCACCCGCTGCACCCCGCTGAAGCCCGCTTCTGAACGACTCCGGTCCTCCCTACCGTCTGTCGCACACAGTGAGGAGCCGCCTGATGTCCGACTTCGTACCCGGACTCGAGGGAGTCATCGCGTTCGAGACGGAGATCGCCGAACCGGATAAGGAGGGCGGCGCCCTTCGCTACCGGGGCGTCGACATCGAGGATCTGGTGGGCCACGTCTCGTTCGGGAACGTGTGGGGCCTGCTCGTCGACGGGGCCTTCGATCCCGGTCTGCCGCCCGCCGAACCGTTCCCCATCCCGGTGCACTCCGGCGACATCCGCGTGGACGTCCAGTCCGCGCTCGCGATGCTCGCCCCCGTCTGGGGCCTGCAACCGCTGCTCGACATCGACGCGGAGCAGGCCCGTGAGGACCTCGCGCGCGCCGCGGTCATGGCCCTGTCCTACGTCGCTCAGTCGGCGCGCGGGCAGGGGCTGCCGATGGTGCCCCAGCGCGAGATCGACAAGGCGCACTCCGTCGTCGAGCGGTTCATGATCCGCTGGCGCGGCGAGCCGGACCCCAAGCATGTGGCGGCCGTGGACGCGTACTGGACGTCAGCCGCCGAGCACGGCATGAACGCCTCCACGTTCACCGCCCGCGTCATCGCCTCGACCGGTGCCGATGTCGCGGCCGCGCTGTCGGGCGCCGTGGGCGCCATGTCCGGGCCGCTGCACGGCGGCGCGCCCTCCCGCGTGCTCCACATGATCGAGGAGATCGAGCGCACGGGCGACGCGGAGGCGTACGTGAAGAACGCCCTCGACAGGGGCGAGCGGCTGATGGGCTTCGGGCACCGCGTCTACCGGGCCGAGGACCCGCGCGCGCGGGTGCTGCGGCGCACGGCGCGTGAGCTGGGCGCCCCGCGCTTCGAGGTCGCCGAGGCCCTGGAGAAGGCGGCCCTGGAGGAGCTGCACGCCCGCCGCCCCGACCGGGTGCTGGCCACGAACGTGGAGTTCTGGGCGGCCATCGTCCTGGACTTCGCGGAGGTTCCCGCGCACATGTTCACGTCGATGTTCACCTGCGCCCGCACGGCGGGCTGGTCGGCGCACATCCTGGAGCAGAAGCGGACGGGTCGCCTGGTGCGGCCGTCGGCCCGGTACGTGGGGCCGGGGCCGCGGAGCCCGCAGGAGATCGGGGGGTACGAGGGCATCTCGCGCTGATCGGCGTCCGCGGCGCGGCGGCGCGTTCCAGCGGACCCGGCCGCCTTCAGTCCAGCGCCTCCTCCAGCAGCGCTGCCCACTGGGTCACCACCCGCTCCCGTCGTGCCCCGTCGTCCGTGAGCAGGTTGGCCAGGCCCAGCCCGCGGGCCATGTCGAGGAGGCCCTGGACGGTTTCGCGGACGCCGGGACGGGACTCGTCCGCGGACAGGAGTTCGACCGCGATGCGGTGGGTCTCACGGCCGACCCGGGCCTCCAGCTCGGTGACCTGGGGGCGCAGTTGCTCCTCGTTGGAGGCCGCGACCCACAGGTGGAGGGCGGCGCGGAACAGCGGTCCTGTGTAGAGGTCGACGAGAGCGGCCACCACGGCGCGGCGGTCCGCCGGGCCTTCCGTGGGGGCCCCCGGGAACAGCGCCCGCAGCGCGGTCGAGCGCTCCTCTGCGACGTAGGCGACGGCTGCCGTGAACAGGTCCTCGCGGGTCGGGAAGTGGTGCTGGGCCGCGCCCCGCGAGACGCCTGCGCGCTCGGCGACGACCGACACCGTGGAGCCGGCCCACCCGTGCTCGGCGAGGCAGGCGACGGCGGCTTCCAGGAGGCGCCGCCGGGTGGCACGGCTGCGGTCCTGTTTCGGAGACCGGTCCTGCTTCGGCAGCCGGTCCTGTCGGGGGACGCGGTCGGCGCTGGTCGCGCTGGGGGTGCCGCCGGAGGGGACCGTAAGGTCGGCGGGGGCCGTGCCGTCGGCCGGTGCCGCGCGTCCGGCCGGAGTCACAACACCCATACGGGATCCCGTCGTTCAAGGAAGGCCGTCATCCCTTCGCGGGCCTCCGCGGAGGCGAAGAGCCGAGCGGAGAGAGCGGTCAGGGCCGCCGCCTCCCGGTCGAAGGTTTCCAGCACCTTAGCCGTGACCAGCCGCTTTGTCTCCGCCAGGGCTCCGGGGGCGGCCCCCCGCAGCCCGTCGAGTACGGGAGCGAGCGCCGCGTCGACATCGTGCCGGGCCGCCATGGTGAGCAGCCCGACGCGGGCCGCCTCGGCCGCGTCGAAGCGCTCACCGGTGAGGTAGTAGCGGGCGGCGGCGCGCGCGTCGAGGCGGGGCAGCAGCGGAAGCGAGATGACGGCGGGCGCGACCCCGATGCGTACCTCCGTGAAGGCGAAGGTCGCTTCGGGGCCCGCGGCCGCGATGTCGCACGCGCCGATGAGGCCGAGGCCGCCTGCGCGCGCGTGCCCGGTCACCCGGGCCACCACCGGCTTGGGCAGGTCGACGATCTGCCGCAGCAGCGCCACCAGGGCGGCGGGGTCGGGCGGTTCGCGCAGGTCGGCGCCCGCGCTGAAGGTGTTCCCGGTGTGGGTGAGGACGACCGCGCGTACGTCCTCGTCCTTGCCGCACTCCGCGAGCGCGACGGCCAGGGCGGCGACGAGCCCGGCCGAGAGCGCGTTGCGCCGCGCGGGCGCGTCCAGCGTGAGGGTGGTGATGCCATCCTCGTGGTGCCGGGTGACCGGACCGGTTCCTTGGGGCACCATGTCGGCACCCGCGAGGCCGTCTCCTTGGGACGCCATGTCGGCTCCTTGAACGTGAGGCCCGCGATCACCGCCGCGGGGCGCGTCTAGTACGACTTGGGCAGCCCGAGTGTCTGGTGGGACACAAAATTGAGGATCATTTCGCGGCTCACAGGGGCGATACGGGCCACGCGCGACGCGGTGATGAGCGAGGCGAGACCGTACTCGCGGGTGAGGCCGTTGCCGCCCAGGGTGTGCACGGCCTGGTCGACGGCCTTCACGCAGGCCTCGGCGGCCGCGTACTTGGCCATGTTGGCGGCCTCACCCGCACCGATGTCGTCGCCCGTGTCGTAGAGGTGGGCGGCCTTCTGCGTCATCAGGCGGGCGAGTTCGAGTTCGATGTGGGACTGCGCGAGGGGGTGGGCGATGGCCTGGTGCGCGCCGATCGGGGCCTGCCAGACGGTGCGGTCCTTTGCGTAGCCGACGGCACGGGCAAGCGCGTAACGGCCCATGCCGATCGCGAAGGCGGCGGTCATGATGCGCTCGGGGTTGAGGCCCGCGAACAGTTGCAGCAGGCCCGCGTCCTCGTCGCCCACGAGCGCGTCCGCGGGCAGCCGGACGTCGTCGAGGACGAGCTCGAACTGCTTCTCCGGGGCCTGGAGTTCCATGTCGATACCGTGCCGCTGGAAGCCCTCGGCGTCACGCGGTACGACGAAGAGGCAGGGCTTGAGGCGGCCGGTGCGGCCCTCTTTGTCGGACACAGTCTCGGTGCGGGCGACTACGAGCGTCGCGTCTGCGATGTCGACGCCGGAGATGAACACCTTGCGGCCGCTCAGCACCCAGTCCGTGCCGTCCCTGCGGGCCGTGGTGGTGATGCGGTGCGAGTTGGAGCCCGCGTCCGGTTCGGTGATGCCGAAGGCCATGGTGCGGCTGCCGTCGGCGATGCCCGGCAGCCAGGTGCGCTTCTGCTCCTCGGTGCCGAAGCGGGCGATGACGGTGCCGCAGATCGCGGGCGAGACGACCATCATCAGCAGCGGGCATCCGGCGGCGCCCAGCTCCTCGAGGACGATGGCGAGTTCGGTGATGCCGCCGCCTCCGCCGCCGTACTCCTCGGGGAGGTTCACACCGAGGTAGCCGAGTTTGGCGGCCTCGGCCCACAGTTCCCCGGGGTGGCGGCCCTCGGCGACGGCCTTGGTGAGGTACTCGCGCCCGTAGCGCCTGCCGAGCTGGGCGACGGCGGCGCGCAGGGCTTTGTGCTCGTCGGTTTCCAAGGTGGCGCTCACTGGTCCTGGTCCTCCTGTACGGCGGATTCGGCGACGGAATCGGCGACGGCCTCGACGACGGATTCGGCGACGGCTTCGACGACGGACTCGGCGACGGGCTCTACGACGGACTCGACGACGGACTCGACGACGGCTTCTGCGACGGCTCGACGACGGCGAGCAGCGCGCCGACCTCGACCTGGCGGCCGGGGGCGGCGTGCAGGGCGGTGAGCGTGCCGGAGGTGGGAGCGGCGATCTTGTGCTCCATCTTCATCGCCTCCAGCCACAACAGGGGCTCCCCGGTCCGTACGGCGGCTCCCACGGCCAGCCCGTCGGCGACGCGGACGACGGTGCCGGGCATGGGTGCGAGCAGGGACCCGGGGACGTGTTGCGCGGCCGGGTCGGGGAAGCGGGGCAGGACGGCGAGGGCGGTGGCGTTCACGTACACTTGGTCGCCGTATCGCGTCACCTCGAACTTCCGGCGTATGCCGGCCACTTCGAGGACGACGAGCCGGGCGTCTGCCTGCATGACCCGCACCCCGTCGGCGGCCAGGCCCGCGCGGGTGTGCCGGTAGCGGACCTCGTGCTCCTCGCCCGCCATGGCGTACCGCTTGACCTGCGGCTGCGACGGCAGATTCCGCCAGCCGCCGAACCGGGAACGGCCGTGGGCGTCGGCGAGGGCCGCGGCCAGCGGGGCGTACGGGTCGGGGTCCGGCCCTGTCAGCTCCGGCAGATGACGGCCGTAGAACCCGGTGTCCCTGCGGCCGGTGGTGAACTCCTCGTGCCGCAGGGAGCGGACGAGCAGATCCCGGTTGGTGACAGGGCCGTGCACGACCGCCCGTTCCAGGGCGCCCGCGAGCTTCCGGATGGCCTCCGCGCGCGTGGGGGCGTGGGCGACGGCCTTGGCGAGCATCGGGTCGTAGTGGACGCCGATCGGGTCGCCGTCCTCGTAGCCGGTGTCCAGGCGGACGCCGGGCACGCTGAGGCGGTGCAGGGTGCCGGTCTGCGGTGCCCAGTCGCGGGCCGGGTCCTCCGCGTACAGGCGGGCCTCGATCGCGTGCCCACGCGCGCGTGGCGGCTCGGCGTCCAGCGCCCCGCCCTCGGCGATCCGGATCTGCAGCGCGACGAGATCGATACCGAACACGGCTTCCGTCACGGGGTGTTCGACCTGGAGGCGGGTGTTCATCTCCAGGAAGTGCGCGTGGCCGTCAGCGACCAGGAACTCGACGGTTCCGGCGCCGCGGTAGCCGGTCGCATGCGCGGCACGGACCGCCAACAGGTGGAGGTGATCGGTGAGTTCCCGCGAGAGTCCCGGGGCGGGTGCCTCCTCGATCACCTTCTGGTGGCGGCGCTGGAGGGAGCAGTCCCGGGTGCCGAGCGCCCACACCGTGCCGTGCGCGTCGGCCATGATCTGGACCTCGACGTGCCGCCCGCCCTGGATGTACGGCTCGACGAACACCTCACCGTCCCCGAAGGCGCTCAGGGCCTCGGCCCGTGCCGCCTCCAGGGCGCCGTCCAGCTCGGAGAGTTCCCGTACGACCCGCATGCCGCGCCCGCCACCGCCCGCGGCCGCCTTGACCAGCACCGGAAGGTCGTCCTCCGTCACCTCCTCCAGAGGCGCGATGCCGATGAGCTTCTTGGCGCGCGTCTTCGACGCCATCGCCTCGATCGCCTCGGGCGGCGGTCCGATCCAGACGAGACCCGCGTCGAGCACGGCACGCGCGAAGTCGGCGTTCTCGGAGAGGAAGCCGTAGCCGGGGTGCACGGCGTCGGCGCCCGCGGCCAGCGCCGCCTTCACGATCAGGTCGCCGCGCAGATACGTCTCGGCGGACGCCGCTCCCGGCAGGCGTACGGAGGTGTCGGCCACGCGCGCGTGGAGGGCGTTCTCGTCGGCGTCCGAGTGCACGGCGACCGTCCGGATACCCAGGTCACGGCACGTACGGAAGACACGGCAGGCGATCTCGCCGCGGTTGGCCACGAGCACAGAAGTGATCACTGGAGAGGACCTCATATCCGTCACATCCGGAAGACGCCGAAGCCGCCGCGCGCACCCTCGACGGGCGCCGTGTGGATCGCGGACAGGCACAGGCCGAGCACCGTGCGGGTGTCGCGCGGGTCGATGACCCCGTCGTCGTACAGCCGCCCGGACAGGAACATCGGCAGGGACTCGGACTCGATCTGCTGCTCCACCATGGCGCGCAGGGCGGCGTCTGCGTCCTCGTCGTAGGGCTGCCCCTTCGCGGCGGCCGACTGGCGGGCGACGATGGAGAGCACCCCCGCGAGCTGCTGCGGGCCCATGACGGCGGACTTGGCGCTGGGCCAGGCGAAGAGGAACCGCGGGTCGTAGGCCCGCCCGCACATGCCGTAGTGGCCGGCGCCGTACGAGGCGCCCATCAGCACGCTGAGGTGCGGTACGCGCGAGTTGGACACCGCGTTGATCATCATCGCGCCGTGCTTGATGATGCCGCCCTGCTCGTACTCCTTGCCGACCATGTAGCCGGTGGTGTTGTGCAGGAAGAGGAGGGGGATGTCGCGCTGGTTGGCGAGCTGGATGAACTGGGCCGCCTTCTGCGACTCCTCGCTGAACAGCACGCCCTGCGCGTTGGCGAGGATCCCGATCGGATAGCCGTGCAGGGTCGCCCACCCGGTGCACAGGCTCGTCCCGTACAGCGGCTTGAACTCGTCGAAGTCGGAGGCGTCGACGATCCGGGCGATGACCTCGCGCGGATCGAAGGGGATCTTCAGATCGCCCGGCACGATGCCCAGGAGCTCGTCCTCGTCGTACTTGGGCGGTTCGGCCGGGCCCGGATCGGGGTGCGCCTTGCGGTGGTTGAGGCGGGCCACGACGCGGCGGGCCTGGCGCAGGGCGTCCTGCTCGTCGAGCGCGAAGTAGTCGGCGAGACCGGACACGCGCGCGTGCATCTCGGCTCCGCCGAGCGACTCGTCGTCGCTCTCCTCGCCGGTGGCCATCTTCACGAGCGGTGGCCCGCCGAGGAAGACCTTCGCGCGCTCCTTGACCATGATCACGTGGTCCGACATACCGGGGATGTACGCGCCTCCGGCCGTGGAGTTCCCGAAGACCACGGCGACGGTCGGGATGCCGGCCGCCGACAGCCGCGTCAGGTCGCGGAAGATCGCCCCGCCGGGGATGAAGATCTCCTTCTGCGACGGCAGATCGGCGCCGCCCGACTCGACGAGACTGATGCAGGGCAGCCGGTTGGCGTAGGCGATCTCGTTGGCGCGCAGCGCCTTCTTCAGCGACCACGGATTGCTGGCCCCGCCGCGTACGGTCGGGTCATTGGCCGTGATCAGGCATTCGACGCCCTCTACGACGCCGATCCCGGTGACGAGTGAGGCCCCCACCGCGTAGTCGCTGCCCCAGGCCGCAAGCGGCGACAGCTCCAGGAACGGGGTGTCCGGATCGAGCAGCAGCTCGATGCGCTCGCGGGCGAGCAGCTTCCCGCGCGCGCGATGCCGGGCGACGTACTTCTCGCCGCCGCCCGCGAGCGCCCTGGCGTGCTCGGCGTCGAGCTCGGCGAGCTTGCCGAGCATGGCTTCGCGGTGGGCGGCGTGGTCAGGGGCGGTGGTGTCCAGCGCGGACGCGAGGACGGTCACGGGGTCACCTCCGGCGAGGAAAAGACATGGCGCCAGGCCTCCGTCACAGCAGTACCTCCGGTATCTCCAAGTGCCGCGACCGCAGCCACTCCCCCAGCGCCTTGGCCTGCGGATCGAAGCGGGCCTGCGCGGCGACGCCCTCGCCGAGCAGGCCCTCGACGACGAAGTTCAACGCCCGCAGGTTCGGCAGCACATGGCGTACGACGGGGAGGCCGGAGCACTCCGGGAGAAGCTCCCGCAGGCGGTCGGCGGTCAGGGTGTGCGCGAGCCAGCGCCAGGCGTCGTCGGTGCGCGCCCACACGCCGATGTTCGCGTCGCCGCCCTTGTCGCCGCTGCGGGCCCCGGCGACCAGGCCGAGCGGCGCGCGACAGGTCCGGCCTGGCGGCAGCGGCTCGGTCAGCGGTGGCTCGTCCGCGGCTTCCAGTACGCGGGTGGCGGCGGGCGGAGGCACCGGGATCCGCCGTCCGTCGTGGAGCACCGCCACATGGTCCACGGCGCCCTGCTCGACGTAGGCCGCATCGAACACCCCGTACGGCGCGCCCCTGCCCGGCGGCGCCGTCAGATGGAACCCCGGGTAGCTGCCGAGCCCCAGCTCGACGGCGGCCCCGCTGAGGCGCCGTCCCACGGACTGCTCGTCGGCGTCGCGGACGACGAGCCGGAGCAGCGCACTCGCGGTCTCCTCGGTGTCCGCGTCCGGCCGGTCGGTGCGGGCCAGCTCCCATCGCACCTCGCTCGGACGGGACTTGGCGGCATCGAGCGCGGCCTCCATCTGCTCGCGCACAAGCGCCGCCTTCGCCTCGACATCGAGCCCCGTGAGGACGAAGACGACCTCGTTGCGGAACCCGCCGAGCCGGTTCAGCCCGACCTTGAGGGTCGGGGGCGGGGCCTCGCCGCGCACGCCGCTGATGCCCACGCGGTCGGGTCCGTCCTGCGTGAGGCGTACGGAGTCGAGGCGGGCGGTGACGTCCGGCCCCGCGTACCGCGCACCGGACGTCTCGTACAGGAGCTGCGCCGTGACCGTGCCGATGTCCACGACACCGCCCGTCCCGTCGTGCTTGGTGATGACGGACGAGCCGTCCTCGTGGATCTCGGCGACCGGAAACCCCGGATGCCGCAGGCGACGCCCGTCGTGCTCGGCGAAGAACGCGTAATTGCCGCCCGTGGCCTGGGTGCCGCACTCCAGGACATGCCCGGCGACGACGGCACCCGCCAGCTCGTCGTACGCCCCTGGCCCCCAGCCGAAGTGGGCCGCGGCGGGCCCGCTGACCAGCGCCGCGTCCGTGACCCGGCCGGTGACGACGACGTCCGCGCCCTCCCGCAGGCAGACGCCGATTCCGCCGCCGCCGAGGTAGGCGTGCGCGGCGAGCACCCCCGGGAAACAGCCGCTGAGCTCGTCACCCTCGACGTGGGCGACGCGGACGGGGATGCCGAGCCGGTCGGCCAACGCGCGTACGGCGTCGGCGAGTCCGGCCGGGTTCAGCCCGCCCGCGTTGGCCACGATCCGCACGCCTCGCTCATACGCGAGCCCGAGGCACTCCTCCAACTGCCGCAGAAAGGTGCGCGCGTAGCCGCCGTCCGGGTTCTTGAGGCGGTCCCGCCCCAGGATGAGCATGGTCAGCTCGGCGAGATAGTCGCCGGTCAGGACGTCGAGCGGGCCGCCCGTCAGCATCTCGCGCATCGCGTCGAAGCGATCGCCGTAGAACCCGGAGGCGTTGCCGATGCGCAGCGGGCCGGTCATCGGGCGGCGCCCTTCGGCGTGCGTCCGGCGCCGGGCGGACCGGCGAAGGCCTGCGCGATGCGCAGCGGGCCCGTCATCGGCCGCCCCCCTTCGGCGCACGCCCGGCCCCCGGCGGGCCCGCGAAGGCCTGCGCGATGTCCAGCCACCGGTCGGCGTCGGGCCCCTCGGCCCGTACGGCGAGGTCGGCGCGGTGGGCGCGCTGGGTGACCAGGAGGCAGAAGTCGAGCGCGGGCCCGGTGACCCTCTGCGCGGCGTCCTCGGGCCCGTACGTCCACACCTCACCCGAACCCGACCCGTCGGGCGGGGTGAGCTCGACGCGGAACTCCTCGCCCGGGGCGGCCAGTCCCCGCACCGCGAAGGAGAAGTCACGCGCGCGTACGCCGATACGCGCCACGTGACGCAGCCGCGCGGTGGCCCGACGGGTCGTGCCGAGGGCGTCCACGATGTCCTGACCATGCGCCCAGGTCTCCATCAGACGGCCGGTCGCCATGGAGGCCGCGCTCATCGGCGGCCCGTACCAGGGAAACCGGGTCCCGGTCGGAGCCGCCCGCAGCGCCTTCTGCAGCAGGTCACGCCCGGTGCGCCAGCGGGCGAGCAAGTCGGTGTGCGGCAGTGCCGCGCCCGCCTCGGCCGCCTGGTCGACGAAGGTCTCCGGCGCGGCCAGAGCCTTCGCGGCCTCTGCGGCGAAGCCGTCCGGGTCGGTGACGGACAGCAGCGCCATGCGGTCGGTCCACTCGAGATGAGCGATCTGGTGGGCGATGGTCCAGCGGGGCGCGGAGGTCATCCAGGCCCACTTCTGACGGCTCAGTCCACCGACGATCTCGTCGAGTTCATCACCTTCGGCACGCAAGTCGTCCAGTACGACAGCGGGTTCGGACACGGTGCGCTCCCCTCGGGACCGGCACGGCGGTGTGCCCCCGGAGCATGGCAGCCGCCAGAAAAACAAGCAAGCGTGCTTGCATTGATTTCGGGCCGTTCGTTACGGAGCGGCAGCCGGTGGACTCCCGGGAGGACCAGGCCGACGAGGACGGCCAGACGTAAGGAAACGCGTCGCGTCAGAGGGCGGTGCCGCCCTGGGCCGCGTCGTCCAGCCCCTTCGCCTTCCCCCGCCCCACCTGCGTCCGCACCGCCCCCATGCTCGCACCGATGACCAGCGCGATCGCCAGCGCCTGGGTGGCAGACAGGGCCTGGTGCAGGACCAGGAAGCCGGCAAACGCCGCGAGGGCCGGTTCCAGGCTCATGAGGACGGCGAAGGTGGACGCGGGCAGGCGTCGCAGGGCGATCAGTTCGAGGGTGTACGGCAGGACGGACGAGAGCATCGCGACGCCCGCGCCGAGGCCCAGCGTGACCGGGTCGATGAGCTTCGTCCCCGACTCCGCGATGCCCAACGGCAGGAAGAGCAGGGCCGCCACGGCCATGGCCAGCGCCAGGCCGTCGGCCTGCGGGAAGCGGCGTCCCGTACGGGCGCTGAACACGATGTACGCCGCCCACATGGCGCCGGCGCCCAGCGCGAAGGCGACACCCAGGGGGTCGAGGCTCTCGAAGCCTCCGCCGCCGAGCAGGAAGACGCCGGCGAGGGCGAGGCCTGCCCAGATCACGTTCACCGCCCGGCGGGACGCGAGCACGGAGAGCGCGAGCGGGCCCAGGACCTCGAGGGTGACGGCCGGTCCCAGCGGGATACGGGCGACGGCCTGGTAGAAGAGCCCGTTCATGGCGCCCATGGCGACACCGAAGGCGAGGACGGTGCCCCAGTCGGCGCGCGAGTGACCGCGCAGCCGCGGACGGCAGACGGCGAGCAGCACGACCGCGGCGACGATGAGCCGCAGCGTCACGACACCGAGAGCCCCCGCCCTCGGCATCAGACTCACCGCGAGCGCGCCGCCGAACTGCACGGAGACACCGCCGGCGAGGACGAGGCCGACGGGACCGAGGGAGCCGAGACCGAAGCGGAAACTGCGGCGCCTTCCGGGTGCGCCCGGCACGTCGGCTGCGGCCTGCGCAGCCGGCACGGCACCTGGCGCTGCCGCCGCCACGGCGGGCGCCGTATCGCCGACGCCACCAGGAGTGCCCTGCGCACCTTGTGCGACGCCTGCTTCCGACACGTCCGACACGGCTCTCAGCCTTCCCGAGGTCCAATCCAAGCCACAAGTCCATTCACCTGGACTCGCGTATTCAAAATAGTGCACCCGTCCAGCACTGTGAAACCCTTTTGCAGCTTACGTCGGCGGCCGGTCGGCCCGGTCGCCGGAGTCCCCGAGCGCTTCGGCCAGCACCTCCGCCACATGCCTCCCCCGCCGCCCCGCGAGCTGCTCCAGCTGGGTGCGGCAGGAGAAGCCGTCGGCCAGCAGCACCGTGTCGTCCGACGCCGCCCGTACCGACGGAAGCAGCTGCTCCTCGGCGCAGGCGGTCGAGACCTCGTAATGGCCCTTCTCGAAGCCGAAGTTGCCTGCGAGGCCGCAGCAGCCGCCGCTGAGGTCGCCGGTCAGGCCCGCCTTCTCGCGCAGGCGGCGTTCGGCCGCGTCGCCGAGGACCGCGTGCTGGTGGCAGTGGGTCTGGCCGGCGACGGGTCGGTCGAGGCGCGGCGGCTGCCAGTCGGGAGCCTGCTCCTCCAGGTACTGGGCGAGCGTGCGGACCGAGTCGGCGAGTTCACGCGCGCGTGGGTCGTCGTGGAGGAGTTCCGGCAGGTCGGTCCTGAGTGCGGCCGCGCAGCTGGGCTCCAGTACGACCAAGGGGCCGCCCATGACCGGCTCCATCCGGTCGAGGGTGCGGCGCATGACGGCGCGGGCGCGGTCGAGCTGGCCGGTCGAGACGTACGTCAGGCCACAGCACACGCCCGACGGCGGCAGGACGACCCGGCGTCCGGCGTCCTCCAGGACCTTCACTGCCGCCTTGCCCACCTCGGGCGACAGATGATCGGTGAAGGTGTCCGGCCACAGCACGGCGGCCTGGTTCGACGAGAGGATGTCCGTGCGGCCTCCGCCGAGCCGTCGTGCGCGGCGGTCGAACCACCGCCGGAACGTCTCGCGCGGCAGCCGCGGAAGCTCCCGCTCCGGTGCGATGCCGCCGAGCCGCTTGGCGAGCGTGGCCAGCGGGCGCAGCCGCAGCGCCGCGTTCACGGCGGTCGCGAAGTTCACGGCGCCCGCGAAGGGCGCGGCGAGCCGGAGCCAGCGCGGCAGCCACCCCATCGCGTAGTGCGCGGCCGGTCGCCGCCGCCCCGCGTAGTGGTGGTGCAGGAACTCCGCCTTGTACGTGGCCATGTCGACGCCGACCGGGCAGTCCGACCGGCAGCCTTTGCACGACAGGCACAGGTCGAGCGCGTCGCGGACCTCCGTGGACCGCCAGCCGTCCGTCACCACCTCGCCCGCCAGCATTTCGTGCAGCAGGCGCGCGCGCCCGCGCGTGGAATGCTCCTCCTCGCCTGTGGCCCGGAAGGACGGGCACATCACCGCAGGCCCCGCCGCCGTCCCCGTACGGCACTTCGCGACGCCCACGCACCGGCGGACCGCCGCCGAGAAGTCCCCGCCGTCGTGGGGGTAGCCGAAGGCCACGTCGACCGGTTTCCGCGGCAGGACGGCGAACCGCAGGTTCTCGTCGAGCCGGGCCGGGCGTACCAGCATCCCCGGGTTGAGCAGGTCGTCCGGGTCCCAGGCGCCCTTCACCCGTTCGAAGAGCCGCACCATCTCCGTGCCGTACATCTTCGGCAGCAGCTCGGCGCGTGCCTGGCCGTCGCCGTGCTCGCCCGAGAGCGAGCCGCCGTGGGCGACGACCACGTCCGCGAGCTCCTCCGAGAAGCGGCGGAAGCGGCCGATGCCCTCGGGCGTCAGCAGGTCGAAGTCGATGCGGACGTGGATGCAGCCGTCGCCGAAGTGCCCGTACGGCGTGCCGAGCAGGCCGTGCTGGGCCAGCAGCCCCCGGAAGTCCCGCAGGTAACCGCCCAGCCGGGCCGGCGGCACCGCACAGTCCTCCCAGCCCGGCCAGGCCTCCGTGCCGTCCGGCATCCGCGTCGCCGTACCGCTCGCGTCCTCGCGGATCCGCCACAGGGTGCGCTGCCCGGCCGGGTCGGTGACGACGACGGCGTCCACGACGTCGGCGGCGCGCACGATCGCCTCGGCACGCGCGCGTGCCTCCGCCTCCGAGCCGCCGCCCGTCTCGACGAACAGCCAGGCACCGCCCTTGGGCAGCGCGGCAGTGCCTGGGGGCACGAGGTCGGCGGCCATGCCCTCCACGGTCAGCGGCCCGAACGGCAGCAGTCCTGCGGCCGCGTCCGCGGCGGCGCCCTCGTCTGCGTACCCGAGAACGCCGAGCGCACGCGCGCGTGGCGCCTCGACGAGCCGGACGACCGCCTCCGTGAGCACGCCGAGCGTGCCTTCGCTGCCGCAGAACGCACGCGCGACGTCCGCGCCCTTCTCGGGCAGCAGCGCGTCCAGTGCGTAGCCGGAGATACGGCGCGGCAGCTCGGGAAAGCCGGTGCGCAGCAGCGCCAACTCGCCGTCCACGAGAGCGCGCAGGCCGTCAGGGGCACCGGCCCATCCGCGGCCCAGCCGCAGGCGCTCGCCCCGGCCACTGATCACCGACAACTCGCCGACGTTGTCCGCGGTCGTCCCCCACGCCACCGAGTGCGACCCGCACGAGTTGTTGCCGATCATCCCGCCGAGGGTGCAGCGGCTGTGCGTGGACGGGTCGGGCCCGAACCGCAGGCCGTGCGGGGCCGCGGCCTCCTGGAGCCGGTCCAGGACGACGCCCGGCTGGACGACCGCCGTACGCTCCTCCGGTTCCAGGGAAACGATCTTGTTCATGTGCCGAGTGAAGTCCAGGACGACACCGGCGCCGGTCGCCTGGCCGGCGATGGACGTGCCGCCGCCGCGCGCCACGAGCGGCACACCGTGCTCGCGGCACACGGCGAGCACCGCGGCCACGTCGTCGGCGTCCCGCGGGGCCACCACACCGAGCGGCACACGCCGGTAGTTGGACGCGTCCATGGTGGTCAGCGCCCTCGCGGTCACCCCGAAGTCGACGTCCCCGCCGACGGCCGCCCGAAGCCGGCTCCGCAGCTGAGCGCGCAGATCAGCGCCCGGGTCACCGCCAGGCTCAGTCCTCCGGCCGACACGCCGGTCATCGCCCCCGTCAACCCGCAGCTCGCCCGGTACCCCTTCGAGATCAGCCATGCCCCCAGGATGCCCCCGCCCGCACTCCTCATGATCCGGCTGCCCCGTTCTCATGATCCGGCTCGCCCGTCTCATCCGACGGACACGTTTCCGCCAGGTTTCACCGAGCGACTAGGCTCCCCACGTGGCTGAGATCCAGATTCCCGCTGACATCAAGCCCGCCGACGGACGTTTCGGCGCGGGCCCCTCCAAGGTGCGCACGGAGGCGCTGGACGCCCTGGCCGCCACCGGCACGTCCCTCATGGGCACCTCTCACCGCCAGGCCCCGGTCAAGAACCTGGTCGGCAAGGTCCGCGAGGGCGTACGCGACCTCTTCCAGCTCCCCGAGGGCTACGAGGTGATCCTCGGCAACGGCGGCTCGACCGCGTTCTGGGACATCGCGACCCACGGCCTGATCGAGAACAAGTCGCAGCACCTCAGCTTCGGCGAGTTCAGCTCCAAGTTCGCCAAGGCCGCGAAACTGGCCCCGTGGCTCGCCGAGCCGACCGTCATCTCCACCGACCCGGGTACGCACCCCGAGGCCGCCGCCGAGGCGGGCGTCGACGTCTACGCGTTCACGCACAACGAGACCTCGACCGGTGTGGCCATGCCCCTCAAGCGGGTCGAGGGCGCCGACGCGGGCTCGCTCGTCCTCGTGGACGCCACCTCCGGCGCGGGCGGTCTGCCGGTCGACATCGCCGAGACCGACGTCTACTACTTCGCGCCGCAGAAGTCCTTCGCCGCCGACGGCGGCCTGTGGATCGCCGTCTTCTCCCCCGCCGCGATCGAGCGTGCCGAGCGCATCCACGCGTCGGGCCGCCACGTCCCGGAGTTCTTCAGCCTCCCCACGGCGATCGACAACTCCCGCAAGAACCAGACGTACAACACCCCGGCCCTCGCCACGCTGTTCCTGCTCAACGAGCAGCTGGAGTGGATCAACGGCCAGGGCGGCCTGGACTGGGCGGTGCGGCGCACCGCGACCTCCGCGCGGACGCTCTACGGCTGGGCCGAGGACGTCAAGTACGCCAACCCGTTCGTCGCCGACCCGGCGAAGCGCTCGCAGGTCATCGGCACGATCGACTTCTCGGACGACGTCGACGCCGCCGCGGTCGCCAAGGTGCTCCGCGCCAACGGCATCGTGGACACGGAGCCGTACCGCAAGCTGGGCCGTAACCAGCTGCGCGTCGCGATGTTCCCGGCGATCGAGCCGTCGGACATCGAGGCGCTGACGAAGTGCATCGACTACGTGATCGAGAAGCTCTGATCACTGCGGTACGACACTGAAGGGCGCCCGGCGAAACGTCGGGCGCCCTCTTCAGTCGCAGGCTCAGGTTCACTACCGGGACCTGCAAGCACCCGCTCGACAGCGTCCGGGACGTCTCAGCCCCGCCGCAGCAGCCGCTTCAGGCCGAAGACGACGGCCAGGGTGGCGGCGAGAGCGATGGCGCCGGTCCTGAAGTCGGCGTCGAAACCGGGCCCGCTGTCCGTGGCCGCGCTGTCCGATCCACCACCTGTGGACGGCGTCTTGGACGCCGCGCCGCCCTCTTCCTTCACCTCGACGGGCTCGACCGGGCTCTGCGCGCCCTCGCTGCCGTACATCAGGGCGGAGCCGTCCGCCGTATAGGTCATGGACTCGCCCTGCCCCTGCAGCGGCACGCTCAGCCGCCCCTCCCGCTCCGGCTTCCCGTCGCGCCACGCGTAGAGCACCCCGCCGAAGTAGCCGCGCAGCGCAAGGTGCTTGCCGTCGGGCGAGAACGCGCCGTCGGTCACCCAGAGATCCGTGCCGGCCACGCGCTTGAAGACGTTCGTGCCAGAGGCGGAGAGCCGGGCCGGGCCTTCGTAGAGGGAGCCGCCGTCCTCCTTCTTGTCGGCGATGTACACCCGGCCGGTCTTGGGATGGACCATCAGCGCCTCTGCGTCTCGCGGCCCGTCCTCGTACTTCACGACGTACTGCGTGGCGCGGACCGTCTGATCGCGCAGTTCCCTGGGCTCGGGAAGCTTGTAGATCCAGACGTACGGCCAGGTGCCGCCGAGGTTGTCGCCTATGTCGCCGACGTAGAGGTTGTTGTCGGGCCCTATCGAGATGGCCTCCATGTCACGCGCCCGGCCGACGCCCGTCATGGTGACGGTCGCGACGGTCCGCCCGGTCTTCGAGTCGACCGCGTAGAGATACGCGCCGTCGTCGCTGTCGTTGTGCGTCCAGTAGACACCGGGGTGGAGGTGCGAGGCGGCGAGGCCGCTGGACTCGGTGATCCGCGGATCCTTGATCGTGAACCCCTCGGCGCCGCCGTCGGCGAAGGCGGCAGGCGTCGACAGTGCGACGAGGAGGACGGCTCCGGCGAGGGGCGGCAGGGATCGCATGCCCTCAAGCCTGCCACCCCGCCCGGCCCTTCACCGGGCGTGTCCAGCCTCACACCCCCGGCCGCCACCGGCCCGGCGTTGATCGACGATGATGAGCGGATGCTCAGGTTCATGCCCGTCGGGGACTCCATGACGATCGGAAGCGCCGGCGAACACACCTGGCGGTACCGGATGTGGCAGCACCTGTGCAGGGCGTACGGCGGCCCGTTCGCGATCGTCGGGCCGCGCGAGACGCTGCACGACAAGGCCGCGGACGCGCCCCTCTCGTACGAGTACGCGGACCCTGACTTCCCGCCGCACGCCCGCCGCCACCTCGCCGGCTGGGGCGAGGGCTGGCTGCACATGGCTCCGCTGATCCGCGAGACGGTGAAGCGCGAACGGGCGGACGTGCTGCTGGTCTCCCTGGGCCTGATAGACCTCGGCTTCTACACGGACGCCGAGCAGACGGCGGAGAACATGCGCCGCTTCGTCACCGAGGCGAGGCTGGCCAACCCGCGGGTACGCATGGTCGTGCTGCCGGTGATCCCGAACGTACGCGCAGAATCGGACGCGGAGTTCGCGACGGAGGTCGCCCGCTTCAACGAACTCCTGGCGAAGGCCGTCGCCGACCTGGACGAGCCGTCCTCCCCCCTCCTCCTGGCCTCGGTCCCCGAGTCGTACGACATCCACTTCGACACGTACGACGGGACGCACCCGAACGCGAGCGGGGAGCACAAGCTGGCGGGGGCGTTGGCGGACGCGATGTATCAGGCGTGGGACTTGGGTTCCCCCTACGAGATCGGGGCGTAGGGCACGCCCTCCAGGGCCCGGCGTGGCCCGGTCACCGTGCGTATCGTTGTACTGCGCGGCTGCACTTGTCCGAGAGGCGGCCGGGGAGGAGCGCCACGATGACCGTCCTGGAAGACAGGATCGAGATGGCCGACGCCAACACCAAGCGTCTGGACGAGTGGTTCGAGCGCCTTGAGCGTATGCCCGTCCCCGAAGGATTCAGGGTTGAGATCGTCGGGGGCAACGTCCACATGACGCCGCAGCGCGACACCCATTGGGAAATCATCCGCCGGATCGTACGGGCCCTCGAAGACAGGTTCGGGAGGGAAGTCAGAGTGTTCTCTGACGTCCGGATCGACTTCCCGGGTCACGAGAACGGCTTCTGTCCGGACGTTGCCAAGCTCAGCGACTCCGCGAAGAAGGACGACGAGGGTCGCTGGCGCTACCAGGACGTCGAGTTCATCGCGGAGGTCATCTCCGAGGGCACGGCTCCCAACGACTACGGCCCCAAGAAGACCGCGTACGCGCTGGCGGAGGTTGCCGTCTATCTGATCGTCGACCCGTACGTCGGGAAATGCCGCCTGTTCACCCAGCCCAAGGACGGCGAGTACATGAGCGACACGTCCATCAGCTACGGCGTGGACGTCGACATGACCACCACCCCCCTCGGCCTCAGCCTCAAGACCGACGAGTTCCCCCGCGACTGACCACGCGCCCCGCCCTGGCTGCAAACTCCCCTTGCCTAGAGCGCACTCCACGGCGTTGGCTAAAGCCTCATGAAGTACACGCAGCTCGGACGCACGGGTCTCAAGGTCAGCCGGCTCGTTCTCGGGACGATGAATTTCGGGCCCCAGACCGATGAGGCCGACAGCCACGCCATCATGGACGCGGCGCTGGACGCAGGTATCAACTTCTTCGACACCGCCAACGTGTACGGCTGGGGCGAGAACAAGGGCCGTACGGAGTCGATCATCGGCAACTGGTTCGCCCAGGGCGGTGAGCGGCGCGACAAGGTCGTCCTCGCCACCAAGGTGTACGGGAACATGGCGCCCGACGGCGACCACGTGTGGCCCAACCACGACAAGCTCTCCGCCCTCAACATCCGGCGGGCCGTCGACGCCAGCCTGAAGCGGCTCCAGACGGACTACATCGACGTCTACCAGTTCCACCACATCGACCGTCAGACCCCCTTCGAGGAGATCTGGCAGGCCATCGACGTACTGGTCCAGCAGGGCAAGATCCTCTACGCGGGGTCCTCCAACTTCCCCGGGTACAAGATCGCCCAGGCCAACGAGACCGCGGCCCGGCGCGGCAGCTTCGGGCTCGTCAGCGAGCAGTGCCTGTACAACCTCGCCGAGCGCCGCGCCGAGATGGAGGTCATCCCGGCCGCGCAGGACTACGGCCTCGGTGTCATCCCCTGGTCCCCGCTGCACGGCGGGCTGCTCGGCGGCGTCATCAAGAAGGAGACGGAAGGCGGTCGGCGTGCGTCCGGTCGCTCCGCCGACGCCCTCGCCAACTCCGCCGTACGCGAGAAGGTCCAGGCGTACGAGGACCTGCTCGACAAGCACGGCCTCGAGCCCGGCGAGGCGGCACTCGCCTGGCTGCTCACCCGCCCCGGCGTGACCGGCCCGATCGTCGGCCCGCGCACGGCGGCCCAGCTTGCCTCGGCACTACGCGCCGTCGAACTGGAACTGTCGGACGAGGTGCTCACGTCCCTGGACGAGATCTTCCCGGGGCCTGGGCCGTCGCCGGAGGCGTTCGCCTGGTAACCGTCACATCCGGCCGGACCCCCGCTCGGCCGGGGTCCGGGGGTTGCCCCCGGGACAGCACAGCCCGAGGCCGGGGCCGTCGCCGGAGGCGTTCGCCTGGTAACTCCCCCGGGACAACACAGCCCGGGGCCGGGACCGTCGCCGGAAGCGTTCGCCTCGTAGCACAACAGTCGCCCCTGGCCGGGAGGCCAGGGGCGGCGTGCCTTGCCGCGGCCGGTCTACTTCCCCACCGCCGCCGACAGCGCCACCACGACGAACATCAACACGAGCACACCGGCCATGATCCGGTTCCTGGTCTTAGGGTCCACGTACTCGAGGTTAACCGGCCCCTCCGAGTGGCCAGCGGGCGACCGTCTCGTAGCGCGGCTGCTCACCCCGCACCCCTGAAACGGGCAGCCGGCTCCGCACCAGACGCAGCTCGTCCACGGTCCACTCGCTGCCCGCGAAGTGGCGCAGCTCGGCCACGTACGGCCGCAGGTCGTGCGGTCGGCGGGTGCGGGCGATGGACAGGTGCGGATGGTAGCGGCGGTGCTCGCCCATCTCGATGCCTGCCTTGCGGCCCGCCGCCTCCGTCCGTTCGGCCAGCAGCCGCATGGTGCCCACGTCGCCCTCGGCTCCGGCCCACAGCGCCCGGTCCCCGAAGTGGCCGCCGCCGCGCAGGGCCAGCGGGAAGGAGTCGGTGCGACGAGCGGCCCTGGCCAGCCGCTCAGACAGCTCGGGGACCGTCTCCTCCGCCACCTCGCCGTAGAACGCCAGCGTGAAGTGCCAGCCGGGACGGGGGGTCCAGCGCAGCGCGTCGGCGCCGGGCAGGCTCCTCACCCTGTCGACGGCAGAGGCGAGTTCACGGCACGCGTGGTCCGGGGGCAGCACGGCGGCGAAGAGTCTCATGGTCAGAGTCTGTCCCACGCCTGCGCCACCGCACGTCCGGCGCAGGCGACAGCACACCGGGCCCCACCCCGTACTTCACCCGGCAGGCCCGGTCCGGCAGGCGGCACAGCCGGGCGGGGCCCAGGCGGGCCCCCGAGGGCCGCACCCCTCGGCGCTCGCCCGGCATCTCACGCCGCCGTGGCCAGCCGCTCCCGCGGTACGAACCGCACATGCGGATGGCCCCGGTGCCAGCCCACCGAGAGGCGCAGCCCGCCCACCCGCGCCAGGATCAGGCCGACGGCGACGGCGGCCGCGGCCGAGACGAGGCCGCCGGCGGCGAAGCCGACCCTCGCCCCGTACGTGTCCGTGACCCAGCCGACAACCGGCGCACCCAGCGGCGTACCACCCATGAAGACCATCATGAACAGGCTCATCACCCGGCCGCGCATCGCGGGATCGGTGGCCATCTGCACGGACGAGTTGGCCGTGACGTTGACCGTCAGGCCGACCATGCCGATGAGGACGAGCAGTGCCGAGAAGATCCACAGGGACGGCGCCACGGCGGCCGCCACCTCCAGGACACCGAAGAGCAGCGCCGCGACGACCAGCAGCCGCAGCCGCGACGTACCGCGCCGGGCGGCGAGCAGAGCGCCCGCCAGCGAACCGGCGGCCACCAGGATGTTGAACATGCTGTACGCGCCCGCCCCGCCCTGGAACACGTCGTCGGCGAAGGCCGACAGCCACACCGGGAAGTTGAAGCCGAACGTGCCGATGAACCCGACGAGGACGATCGGCCAGATCAGCTCCGGCCGGCCGGCGACATAGCGCAGGCCCTCCCGCAACTGACCCTTGCCGCGCGGCGCACGCTCGACCTGATGCAGTTCACGGGCGCGCATCAGGAGAAGACCGGCGATGGGAGCGACGAAGGACACGCCGTTGAGCAGGAACGCCCAGCCGGTACCGACACCGGTGATGAGGACGCCCGCGACGGCCGGCCCGATGAGGCGGGCGGACTGGAAGTTCGCCGAGTTGAGGCTGACCGCGTTCTGCAGCTGGCCGGGCCCGACCATCTCGGACACGAACGACTGACGGGCCGGATTGTCGACGACCGTGACGAGGCCGAGGACGAATGCCGTGAGATACACGTGCCAGACCTGGACGTGCCCGCTCAGGGTGAGGGCCGCGAGAGCGAGGCCCGTCAGGCCCATCGCGCTCTGCGTGAACAGCAGGACCGGCCGCTTGGGCAGGCGGTCGACGAGGACGCCGCCGTAGAGGCCGAAGAGCAGCATCGGAAGGAACTGCAGCGCCGTGGTGATACCGACGGCGGCGGCCGAGCCGGTGAGGCTGAGCACCAGCCAGTCCTGGGCGATGCGCTGCATCCAGGTGCCGGTGTTGGAGATGACCTGCCCGGTGAAGAAGAGCCGGTAGTTCCGGATCTTCAGCGAGCTGAACATATTGGTCTTGGTGGTGGCGGGCTGGGAGTCGTGGGTGGTTGGTCCGGGTGCGGAATCTGCTCCGGTTCCCGTACTCAAGGTTTCGCCTCCTTTGGCGGTCGCGGTCACTTCGTACGCGTGGCGGTCGCGGTCACTTCGTACGCGCGGCTCGTGTGCTGGCGCGGTGTGTGATGCCGGAAGCCGGTCTGTACTGCCGGAAGCCGCCCGGCCCCCCGTCGCGGTGCGTCAGAGATGGGCCAGCTTCTCCAGGACCGGGGCGGCGACGCGCAGCTTCGCCCACTCGTCCTCGTCGAGGCCCGCCACCAGCTCCGCCAGCCACGCGTTCCGCCGGCGGCGGCTCTCCTCGAGCATGGCCTCGGCCTGCTCGGTCTGCGTCACGACCTTCTGGCGGCGGTCCTCGGGATGCGGCTCCAGACGGACCAGTCCCTTGGCCTCCAGCAGGGCGACGATGCGAGTCATCGACGGCGGCTGTACGTGCTCCTTGCGGGCGAGCTCGCCCGGCGTGGCGGAGCCGCAGCGGGCCAGGGTGCCGAGCACCGACATCTCGGTGGGGCTCAGCGACTCGTCGACCCGCTGGTGCTTGATTCTGCGCGACAACCGCATCACGGAGGAGCGCAGTGCGTTCACGGCGGCAGCGTCGTCGCCATGCGTGAGGTCCGGCATGTCTTTAGGATAACTCATTACTCTCCCTAAATTCTCGCGGATCGGGGCAGCGACGCGCGTGACCGTGCTCACCGGAGCAGAGCGACCCCCGGCCGCGCCCACGGGTGCCGGTGCCGCACATGGCCCGCCCGGCGGAAACTCCATATGCGGGACATCACCCAAATGAGTGATCCAATTCCCGAAAGTGACGCGTGGGCCGGTCAGGTCGGGCAACCCTCGTCCCCATGGGGACCGACGTGCTCAGCCTGCGCTTGGACCGTGAGCTGCTCGAGCGGCTCCGCCGGCATGCCGCGAAAAGAGGAATGAGCGTCCAGGACTATGTCGTCCAGACGCTCATTCGCAGTGACTTCGACGAGCGGTTCCAGTCCGCGGTCGAGGAGACGGAGAGGTTCTACGGGGCCGCCGAGGGGTTCTACGGAACCCCGGCGTCGCGGCGGCCCCGCAGCCCCGCCGAATGACTTCCTACGCCTGCGTCACGTAAGGCCCAGCGCGGGCATCAGGTAGTAGAAGGCGAACACCGCCGACACCACGTACATCGCGGCGGGCACCTCACGGCCGCGGCCCGCGGCCAGGCGGAGAACCGTGAAGGTGATGAAGCCCATGCCGATGCCGTTCGTGATCGAGTACGTGAACGGCATCATCAGCATCGTCACGAAGGCCGCGATCGCGATCGTGTGATCGCTCCAGTCGATCTCCCGGATGGAGCCGGCCATGATCATGAAGCCCACCGCGACCAGCGCGGGGGTGGCCGCCTGGGACGGCACCATGGTGGCAAGCGGGGTCAGGAAGAGCGAGACGGCGAATAGCGCGCCGGTGACGACGTTCGCGAAGCCGGTCCGTGCGCCTTCGCCGACGCCCGCCGTGGACTCGACGAAGCAGGTGGTGGCCGAGGAGGAGCTGGCGCCGCCCGCGGCGACGGCGATGCCGTCCACGAACAGGACCTTGTTGATGCCCGGCATGTTGCCGTTGGCGTCGGTCAGCTTGGCCTCGTCACCGATGCCCATGATCGTGCCCATCGCGTCGAAGAAGCACGACAGCAGCACGGTGAAGACGAACAGCAGGCCCGTCAGGATGCCGACCTTCTCGAAGCCGCCGAAGAGGCTGACCTGGCCGATGAGGCCGAAGTCCGGCGTCGCGATCGGGTTGCCGGGCCACGCCGGAGTGGTCAGACCCCAGGAGGGCACGTTCGCGACGGCGTGGATCACCGCGGCGGCCACCGTCATCACGACGATCGAGATCAGGATCGCGCCCGGCACCTTGCGCACGATCAGCGCGAACGTGAGCAGCACGCCGACGATGAAGACGAGAACCGGCCAGCCGCCCAGGTGCCCGTCGCCGCCGAGCTGCAGCGGCACGGTGGTGTGGGCGGCGTCCGGCATGCGCGTGACGAAACCGGCGTCCACGAGGCCGATCAGCAGGATGAACAGGCCGATACCGATCGCGATGGCCTTGCGCAGGCCGAACGGCACGGCGTTCATCACGCGCTCCCGCAGGCCCGTGGCCACGAGCAGCATCACGACGAAGCCGGCGAGGACCACCATGCCCATCGCGTCCGGCCAGCTCATGCGCGGCGCGAGCTGGAGGGCCACGACGGTGTTGACGCCGAGTCCGGCGGCCAGCGCGATCGGCACGTTGCCGATGACGCCCATCAGGAGGGTCGTGAACGCGGCGGTCACCGCGGTCGCCGTGACCAGCTGGGCGTTGTCCAGCTGATTGCCGTACATGTCCTTCGCGCTGCCCAGGATGATCGGGTTCAGCACGATGATGTAGGCCATCGCGAAGAAGGTGGCGAACCCGCCGCGGATCTCCCGCGGAATGCTCGAACCTCGCTCGGAGATCTTGAAGTAACGGTCGAGCGCACTGTGCGGAGGCTGCTGCTGCGGCTGCTCCGGAGTGGCGGCCTTGGCGGTGGCCGAGGTGGGCATGCGGGAACCTCAGGGGTGCGGGTGATTCACGGAATTGATCGGGTCCGGCCGTCGACGGTCAACAACAGATTTTTCTTTGCGCCTCTGCGGTCACTCAGCAGTCACTGTTGGAGCTTCATACGACTAGAAGTAGCCAGACTCGGACCGTTTCAGTATGAACATATGAGCCACATATCGCCATCTCCGCGCGTAGACCCCTTGCGGCACAAGGGCCCCGCCCTCCTGCGGGGGCCTCGGTGCGGGGGCGTCCGACCCGCCCCCGGGGCCCTCGTAAGCTGTGCGCATGGCGAAATGGACCCCCAAGCACGAGGCGCCCGAGCCCCTTGAGGGGCCCGTGGTCGCCACCATCACCGGCGGCACGGTCCTGTGGTTCCTGCTGTTCCTGGTGCAGCTGCCGTTCTACGGGTGGTTCGACGATCACGGGCACACGTGGTGGCTGTGGACGTGCCTGGCCGGCGGGGGGCTGGGGCTGATCGGCATCTGGTACGTGCGGAAGCGGGATGCGGCGATGAAGCGGGACGCGGCGCTGAAGGCCGGCGACGCCGCCGAGTAGGGCGCCCTTTCTCGCCTCTGGCCGCCCGCAGCAAAGGCGGCCAGGTGTTCGGGGGGTGAAGCCGCGGGTCCGCCCTTACCGTCGTTTTCATGACGCACATCGATGCGGGTGCTGAACTCGATCCTGTGCACCCCGTGCCGATACCCCGCGGGAAACCCTCGCCCGGGCTGACCGCCGCGGAGGTCGCCCGGCGGGTGGCGCGCGGCGAGGTCAACGACGTTCCGGTGCGCAGCAGCCGCTCGACGGTCGACATCATCCGGGCCAACGTCTTCACCCGCTTCAACGCGATCATCGGTGTGCTGTGGCTGATCATGCTGTTCGTCGCGCCGTTCCAGGACAGCCTGTTCGGCTATGTGATCCTCGCCAACACCGGCATCGGCATCATCCAGGAGCTGCGCGCCAAGAAGACGCTGGACTCGCTCGCGTTGATCGGCGAAGCGCGGCCGACGGTGCGGCGGGACGGCGTCACCGCCGAGATCAGCACCTCCGAGATCGTCCTCGGGGACCTGATCGAGATCGGGCCCGGTGACAAGATCGTCGTGGACGGTGCCGTCGCGGAGGCCGACGGGCTGGAGATCGACGAGTCGCTGCTCACCGGCGAGGCCGACCCCGTCGTCAAGAACCCCGGCGACCAGGTGATGTCGGGCAGCTTCGTGGTGGCGGGCGGCGGCGCGTTCACCGCGGTCAAGGTGGGCCGCGAGGCGTACGCCGCGCAGCTCGCGGAAGAGGCGTCCCGCTTCACGCTCGTCCACTCCGAGCTGCGGACCGGTATCTCCACGATCCTCAAGTACGTGACGTGGATGATGATCCCGACCGCGCTCGGCCTGATCATCAGCCAGCTCGCCGACGAGACCCACGACTCCGGCTTCAAGGACGCGCTCGCGCGCACCGTCGGCGGCATCGTGCCGATGGTGCCCGAGGGACTGGTGCTGCTGACCTCGGTCGCCTTCGCGATCGGTGTGATCCGGCTTGGCCGAAAACAGTGCCTCGTGCAGGAGCTTCCGGCGATCGAGGGGCTCGCCCGCGTCGACACCGTCTGCCTGGACAAGACGGGCACGCTGACCGAGGGCGGCATGGACGTCACCGAGGTACGCGCGCTGGACGGCGCGGACGGCACGTACATACGCAAGGTCCTCGGCGCCCTCGGCGAGTCCGACCCGCGGCCGAACGCCAGCCTGCAGGCCATCATCGACGCGTATCCGGACAGCGACGAGTGGCGCTGCACGGAGTCGCTGCCCTTCTCTTCGGCCCGCAAGTACAGCGGAGCAAGCTTCAGCGAGGGCAACGGCGAGTCCAGCTCATGGCTTCTCGGAGCCCCGGACGTCCTGCTGCCCGCCGGGCACCCGACACTGGCCGAGACCGAGCAGCTCAACGAACAGGGGCTGCGCGTGCTGCTCCTGACCCGCGCGGTCAGGGAGCTGGACGACCCCGAGCTCACGCACGGCGCGCGCCCCACCGCGCTCGTCGTACTGGAACAGCGGCTGCGGCCGGATGCCGCCGACACCCTGCGCTACTTCGCGGACCAGGACGTGCGCGCCAAGGTGATCTCCGGTGACAACGCCGTGTCGGTCGGCGCGGTCGCCGCGAAACTGGGCGTGCCCGGCGCCGAGAACACCCTCGACGCGCGGGCGCTCCCGCAGGCGCGACCGGAGATGGCCCAGGTCCTCGACGACCACACGGTCTTCGGCCGGGTGACCCCTCAGCAGAAACGGGACATGGTCGGCGCGCTGCAATCGCGCGGGCACACGGTCGCGATGACCGGCGACGGCGTCAACGACGTCCTCGCACTGAAGGACGCCGACATCGGTGTCGCCATGGGCTCCGGCTCCGAGGCCAGCCGGGCCGTCGCCCAGATCGTGCTGCTGAACAACAGCTTCGCGACGCTGCCCTCGGTCGTCGCGGAGGGCCGCCGGGTCATCGGCAACATCACGCGCGTCGCGACGCTCTTCCTCGTGAAGACCGTCTACTCGGTGCTCCTCGCCATCATGGTGGTCTGCGCCCAGGTCGAATACCCGTTCCTGCCGCGCCACCTGACCCTGCTGTCGACGCTGACCATCGGCGTCCCGGCGTTCTTCCTCGCCCTGGCCCCCAACAAGGAACGCGCCCAGCCCCACTTCGTACGACGCGTCATGCGGTACGCGATCCCGGGCGGGATCCTCGCGGCCACCGCCACCTTCGCGACGTACCTGCTGGCACGGCACCACTACACCGGGCCCGACGAGCTGGACGCCGAGACGAGCGCGGCGACTCTCACGCTCTTCCTGATCGCCATGTGGGTCCTGGCGATCATCGCGCGCCCCTACACGTGGTGGCGGATCGGCCTCGTCGCCGCGATGTGCACCGGGTTCCTGCTGGTCCTCGTCGTGCCCTGGCTGCAGCACTTCTTTGCGTTGAAGCTGGTGGGGACGACGATGCCGTGGGGCGCGGTGGCGATCGCGGGGGTGGCGGGGGTCGTGCTGGAGTTTTTGTGGCGGTGGGTAGGGCGGCGGTTCCCGGCGTAGGAGTGGTCGGCGGGGCCCGGCCGGGCATCGCTTCGCTCGCCACGGTCCGGCCCCGCCGGGGACACGGCCGGCCCCCGCCGGGGTGGGGTTTCGCCCCCGCCGCCCCTACCCGTCCCGTCCCCCGGGGGCTCCGCCCCCGGACCCCCTATCGGCCTGAACGGCCTCGTCCTCAAACGCCGGACGGGCTGGTGCGTCCGCCCTCAGTCGAACCAGCGGTCCCGGGCCAGTTCCTCCGTGCGCGACGGGTCCTCGAGGAGGGCCGCGACCTCGAAGCGGCGCGGCCACTGGCCCGCCGCCCAGGCCAGACCCGCCGCGACGCCCTCCAGCGTCGCCGCGTGGACCGTGCCGTCGGGCGCCTGCCGCCAGTCCAGTTCCGTGCCGGCCACGACGAGTTCCTCGTACTCGGTGTACGTCGCCGGGGTCGACGGTCCCAGCAGCACCCGGACCGACTCCGGGACCGGATGCACCACTCCCTCGCCCGCCACCTCCGCGGTCACCGTCTCGCTGAGGCGCCGTACCTGGAACAGTTCGGCCAGGTCGGCGGCGCGCGACGGGCGTACGGGGAGCAGGGGCAGCCCGGCGGTGAGCGGCAGCAGGTCGGGGGCGTCCGCCACCACCGCGTCCGCCGCGTCGACGACCGTGACGCGGCCGTCCACGACGGCCCGCAGGTCGTCCGGGAGCGTCACCTGCTCCGGGTCGAGGTCCGCCAACAGGCCGTAGATCGCGTGGAGTTGGGCCGACGTGACGTCGCGCTCCGGGTCGGCGAGGCGGTCGAGGAGCTCGGCCGCGCCGCCGGGTTCGGAGAGGAGCACGGCGACGGAGGTTCGGACGCCGAGCGCCCGCAGTACCTGCTCGTCGTCGAAGCCCGTCGCGTCCGCCGAGTCGTACAGCCCGGCCAGCAGCGGGTCCCCGCCCGCGGCCCGCAGACCGGCCGGGCGGCGGCCGTCGAGCACCGGGTGGCCGCGCAGCCACCAGGCCGTGTACGGGCGGACCGTTTCCGTGGTGCCGTCCGGCAGCAGGATGCGCACCGGCTGCGTGAGGGCGTCCCGCAGCGGCGGCTGCGACAGCAGCGCGAGCGCCTGCGGCCAGCGGTCGTCGTCGACGAGGTCGAGATCGCGTACGGCGATGATCTCGGTGGCGACCGGCGGTACGGGAGTGTCGGGCAGCCGGTCGAGGATGTCCTCGCACCAGACGTCGACGGCGTCGAGCAGCCCCGCGTCGTCGGGCTCGGGGAAGTCGCCGCTGCGCGGCTCCACTTCGTCCGGGTCGAGGACCACGTCCGTGGCGCGGACCAGCGCGAAGTTCGCGAGGACCCCGCAGGCGGCGAGCGGCTGTTCGCCCCAGCGCTCGGCCAGTTCGGCGTCCACCTCGGCCAGTTCGCCCTCGCGCACGACCCCCGCGAAACGGCTGCCGGGCAGCACGAGCTCGCCAGCCGGGGCGAGCTCCCCTTCGTCGTCGGGCAGCGCGAGCGCCCCGAGCCAGGGCTCGTCGCCCGGGTCGAGACCGGCATCCCGGACGAGCGCGAGGACGAGGTCCGCGAGCTCCTCCGCGTCCAGCGCGTCCTCGTCCCAGGAGTCGTCCTCCAGTGAGCCCGCGACGGCGGCCCGCACCTGGGGTGTCGTCAGGACGGCACGCGGTGTGGCGGGCAGGGCACCGAGCTTCTCGAGGAGGGGGTGCGCGGCGTCGGGGTGCGCGACCTTGAGGCCGAGACGGGCGAGGGAGGCCGGGGCGGCAGGCTCTTCCGCGGGCTCGCCCGTTTCCGTGCCCCTGCCGGACGGCGGCACCGGCAGCAGCACCTGCCGGGGCCCGATCGTCGTACGGCCGTCGGCGAGGGGCACCGGCAGACCTGAGAGCCGGTCCGGGTCGACGCCGGCCAGGCTGTCGTACAGCCGCCGCCACCAGGCGGGCTCCCGTTCCAGACCGGCGAGCCGGTCGATCGCCTCGGTCAGCGGAACGCGGGCGACGCCCAGCGTGCGCAGCTCCACACGGCGTTCGAGCCCGGCGGGCAGCAGGCTCGGCAGCACCTCGGCCAGCACCCGCACCGTGTCGGCGCCCGCGCCCTCGACGACCTCGGCCTCGCGCGGCCGCAACGCCACGGGGCCGGCGGCCGCCGTACCGCCCGGCATCATGGCCTCGCCCTCCGGGGCCCAGGCCGGTGCGGCCTCGGAGCCTCGGGCCCAGGCCGGCGCCGCCTCGGCTCCCTCCAGGGGCCAGGCCGGAGCGGCCTCTGCCCCCTCGCGCTCCACCGCGGGCGGCAGGAACGCCGTACGCGGCAGCCGGTCGAGGATGGCCTGGCGCAGCGCCCCGTCCAGGACGCCCTTGCCGAGCGGACCCGGCACAAGATCGATCAGGCTGGTGCTCAAGGGGCGCCAGGAAGCGAGCAGTTCGGCGTACGCGTCCGCCGCGCGCTGCACGAGGAAGTCGGTCAGCGGGCCCGGCGCGGCGTGCCGGCGCATCGTGTCCAGCGGCAGCGACGCGATGAGCAGCGCCGGTACGCCGAGGGGTTCGTCGCTGGCCGTCGGTGCGTGCACGACCGGGGCGGTACGGGGGCGTCGCGGGGCGCCCTCGTCGTCCACGGGGACGGCCCAGGTCACGGACCAGTAGGGGCGAAGCCGCTCCTCGACCGGGCGGTCGGCGAGCAGTTCGTGGTCGAGGGAGCCGTGGCGGCTGACGGTGCGCCACCGGCTCGTACCGTCGCGGCTGTCGTCGATGACGATGTCGGATGCGGCCCCGGGGTGCGGGCGCCGCCGCAGCGTCCGGACGCCGTCCACCGCGCCCTGCGTCTCGACGACGACCTCCTCGAGCCCCGGGAGGCTCAGCAGGAGGGCGTCGTCGATGCCCTCGAGCAGCCGTTCGACGAGGTCTCCGGCTGCCGCGTCGCGCAGCGGCAGGATGACGACGGTGTCGTATCCCTCCGGGGCGGTGCCCTCGGCGGGCAGCGGCAGGCGGAGGAGCGGCACGTGGCCCTCGCGGCGGCGCAGCTCGTCGCCCAGCCCGGGGCTGTGGCGCGCGGTCTCAGCGGCCAGCTCCCGGGCCTCGGCGAGCGACCACCGTACGCCGCCGTGGCGGCCGACCACCGCGGGCTCGTCGGTCACGGCGAGCACGGCGGCGAAGCCGACGCCGAAGCGGCCGACGGCCGCGGTCCTGCCCTCGCCGTGCCCCTCCCGCTTCGCGGAGGCGCGCAGCGTGGACAGCGACTCGGCGCCTGCCGCGTCGAGGGGGGCGCCGGTGTTGGCGGCGGCGAGGACGCCGTCGCGGAGGATGAGGCGGAGCCGCCCGGGCACGCCCGCGCGTGCCGCCGCGTCGGCGGCGTTCTGCGCCAGCTCCACGACGAGGCGGTCGCGGTAGCCGCCGAGCGCGAGGTCCTCCTCGGCGTTGGCGTCCTCGCGGAACCGGGCCGGGCTCGCCGCCCATGCGTCGAGTACCCCGCGCCGCAGACGCGCCGTCCCGAACGGATCCGCCCCCTCCGGGGCCGGCCGCACGAACTTGCTCACGGTGGTCACTCCTTGCCTCCGGCATTGCTGTTCCCGGCGTCGGCGCGGTTACGCGTTCGCCGCCGCCCGAAGGTACCGCGCGGCGGCGTCCGGCCGGGTGGGCGGTTCGCCACCGCGGGCCTCCGGCCGGTGGGTGGTTCGCCACCGGGCGGTGGCTGGATCGGCGCGTGCGCGTCTGCGGGTCCGCTCTGGTGCGCCACCTGCCGGTGTGGGCTGGGTGGCATGGGCGGCTTTCAGCCGGTGGTCGGTTGGTGCGCCACCTGCCGGTGGCCGGGTCGGGGCCGCGCCGGGATGTACTCCCCCAGTGCCTTAAGGGCCTGGGAGGTGCCCCCAGGTCTGGCGCCGAACCGTTGTCGTCGGAGGGAACCGTACGCTTGCGCCAGCCTCCCCCAGTGCCTTAAGGGCCTGGGAGGTACCCCCAGCGGGCGCACATCCCGCCACGTCCCCTTCGGCACGTACGCGGCGATCCGCCGGTGGCCGGTTCCGCCGTTGCGACGGGACAGGTGGCAGCCGCGCCACTGACCGTTGTGGGCATGCGTTCCGCCTGGGGCGGAACGGGTGGGCACAACCCACGACGGCGGGCGCCGTGGAACTGTGGTCCAGCCCTGGCTGGGGCACCCAAAAAACGGGGGCACCCCGAAACTGCGGCCGCCGGAGGCTAACTGTGGCCGAACTCCTCGGCCGGCCCCTCCGTCTCGACGGACCCGGAATCCGCCACGGGCCGCAACGGCATCTCATCCACCCGCGTCTCATCCAGCACCGGCGGAGCCGGCTGCGGCGGCTTCGGCATGACCGCGGCCTCGGAGTGCGCCCCACACCCGTACGCAAGGGACACCACCCGGCCATCGGCCGGCGAGAACTCGTTCGAACACACCCCGAACGCCTGCCGCAACGACCCGGCGAGCGGCACCAGGAACCCACAGGACACACACGACGCCGGCGCGGCCTGCGCCATCTGCGTCTTCGGTCCGTACGACTCCTCCCAGCGGTCGGCCGCCGTGTGCAGCCCGTACCGCGAGAGCACCCGCGCCCGCCGCATGCCGAGCTCCTCGGCGACCGCCGCGATCGAGCCGCGTGACGGCGCGACCGGCAGGTTCGCCGGCGCCCCGGCCGTGACCTCGGCGTCCTCGGCCTCGACGAGGTCGGCCATCTCCTCCGACACGGCGGAGTTCGGCGGCGGCGCGTCCTCGCCGCTGTACCCGGGCTCGAGCCGCAGATCCTCCGCCTCGGTCGGCAGCAGATCGCCCGGCCCCAGATCCCCGGGCCTCAGCCGCTCGCTCCACGGCACCCACTCCGGGGCCAGCAGCGCGTCGGGACCGGGCAGCAGCACCGTCTCTTCCAGCGTCACGATCTTGGCGCGCGAGGCCCGCGCCACGGTGACGGCCCAGCGCCAGCCCCGGTACCCGGGCTCCTTGCACTCGAAGAGGTGTGTGACGACGCGGTCGCCCTCGACGACGATCCCGGCATGCTCGCCGACGACGCCGGGCGCGGCTGTCTCCTCTGCCGCGGCGCGGGCGAGCTCGACCGCCTCAGCGCACAGGCGGTCAGGGGTGCGGCTTCGCGTTGTCGCTGCGCTCACAGGTATCGCTTCTCTCCTACGCCGTCTCACGAGTGCGCCGTACGGCAGCGGATGCACCGGTATGCGGACGGAGCGGACCAGGGGACCGCGTCGACGTCCGCGCCCGGTGGTCCTCGGGCGCACCTACGTCACCCATTCTGCGGGATGACCGAGGGGTGCGCGGCCGTGGACTGCCGTTGTATTGCGCGCTACGCACGCTACCCTCTCCGGGCCCCTGGGCCCACACCGACGTACGGACCCTGCGGCTCCGCCGCCTGCGCTACGGCTGCCCGCAACGGGACCCGGGCAAAGGCAGGCCCGCCCTGCGCGCCATACCCATACGCGCGGTAACCGCACTACCCGCCCGCTCCTCGGGGCACTATGACGGGGTGGCAGCCGCAAAATCGTCCGCCTCGGGGAGCGAGGCGAATCCGGTCGGCAGGGTCGCCCGCACGGTCGGGCGTGCCCTGCATCTGCCGTTCACGGGAACTGCGCGCGGCATCAGAAAGGCGACACACGCGCATGGAGCGGGCGAATCGGGCCTCGGCAAACTCATCGAGCTGCACGGTGTGAACGGAGCGGGCGACGTGATGATCACCGTCGCCCTCGCCTCGACGGTCTTCTTCTCCGTACCGACCGACGAGGCCCGTGGCCGCGTCGCGCTCTACCTCGCCATCACCATGGCGCCCTTCACACTCCTCGCCCCCGTCATCGGCCCCCTCCTCGACCGCGTCCCGCACGGCCGCCGCGCCGCGATGGCCGGCGCCATGCTGGCGCGGGCACTGCTGGCGCTCACGCTCTCGGGCGCGGTCGTGACGGGAAGCCTGGAGCTGTACCCGGCGGCCCTCGGCGTCCTCGTCGCCTCCAAGGCGTACGGCGTGGTGCGCAGCGCCGTCGTCCCCCGGCTCCTCCCGCCCGGCTTCTCCCTCGTCAAGGCGAACTCGCGCGTCACGCTCGGCGGGCTGCTCGCCACCGGCGTGGCCGCGCCGATCGGTGCGGGGCTCCAGCTGATCGGCCCGCGCTGGCCGCTGTACGGCGCGTTCGTGATCTTCGTCGCGGGGATGTTCCTGTCGTTCTCGCTGCCGCCCAAGGTCGACTCGGCGAAGGGCGAGGACAAGGCGCTGCTGGCCGCGGACGAGGAGCATCTGCACGGTCCGCACCTGAAGACGACGGGCCGGCGCCCGGGGCTGCGTACCGTCGGCCCGGCCGTGACGCACGCGCTCGCCGCCAACGCGACACTGCGCTGCCTGTCCGGCTTCCTCATCTTCTTCCTCGCGTTCCTGCTGCGTGAGGATCCGATGGCCGGGCAGAGCGCCGCGGTGTCGCTGGGCATCGTGGGCGTGGCGGCGGGCACGGGCAACGCGCTGGGCACGGCCGTCGGGGCGTGGCTGAAGGCCCGGGCGCCGGAGGTGATCATCGTGACGGTCGTCGCGCTCGTGCTGGGCGTGGCGATCATGACGGCCGTGTTCTTCGGAGCGTTCCTCGTCGCCTGCCTCGGCGCGTTCGCCGGGTTCGCGCAGGCGCTGGCCAAGTTGTCCCTGGACGCGCTGATCCAGCGGGACGTGCCTGAGCAGGTGCGTACGTCGGCGTTCGCGCGCTCCGAGACGCTGCTCCAGATGTCCTGGGTGGTGGGCGGCGCGATCGGCATCGCCCTTCCGCTCAACGGCGTACTGGGCCTGTCCGTCGGTGCCGGCATCCTCGCCGTCGGCTGGCTGTCGACGGTACGCGGCCTGCTGGCGGCGGCCCGGCACGGCAGCACGGCACGGGCCCGGGTGGCCTGACCGAGACGACCCGGACCGGCCCTGGAGGCCGCCCGCACGCGCCCTGGCGGCCGGAGTCGTCCGGCCCCGCACGCGCCCGGACGGCTGGAGTCTTCCGGCCCGCCACACCCCCGAGTGGCACGACCCCGCGGCGCGCCGCCCCCCACATGGCATGGCCACACAGCGCCCGGATAGCCTTCGGCCATGACCTCCCTGCCCCGCGGCAGTGCCGCAAGTGAACACCGCCCGGCGAACCGCCGTCGCGCCGTCGCTGCCATCGGCGCCGTCTCCGCCGGACTTCTCGTCCTGTCGGCATGCGACAAGCCGACGCCGATCGCCACCATCACGGTCGGCGGCGACTCGGTGCACTCGGAAGCCTCCTGCTACGAGGGCGGTGAGGCGCTGAAGGCCTCGCAGCTGCAGGAGTGCCTGAAGGACAAGGACATCGAGACCATCAAGGTCGACCCCGACGAGACCGTGCGCTTCGGTGTGGACCCGGAGATCGCGGACAAGGGCTGGACGATTCTCATGAACGGCCAGGCACTGACCGACGCCAGCAAGAAGACGTACCGCACCATCCCGGGCAGCGTGTTCTTCAACCAGCAGTACGGGGCCAGCGGCACCACCACGACGGTAAGCATCCTCGAGGGCGACAGCTCGAAGGCCACGGGCCTGTGGTCGTTCAAGCTCAAGAAGGACGCCTGACCACGGCCTCCGTGCGGGTTCTCGTGGCCACCGCGGTCCCCGTCGAACGGGACGCGGTGGCGCGGGCCTTCGCCTCCCCGCCGCGGGAGGTGCCGCTCCCCGGGACGACCCTGCACAGGGTCGAGCACCCGGCCCCGCCGGCCGAGGCAGCCGTCGCCCCTCTCGTCGACGCACCCGCCGCCACTCCCGCCTCGGCGCCCGCGACTGCTGTCCCTGTCGCCGACGCCGGGAGCCGATACGACCTGCTCGCCGCCGGCGTGGGCCCTGCCGCCGCGGCCGCCGCCACCGGGGCGGCCCTCACCGCTGCCGCGCTCGCCGGGCAGCCCTATGACCTCGTCGTTTCCGCAGGTATCGGCGGCGGGTTCCCGCCCGACGCCCCCGTCGGCTCGGTCGTCGTCGCCGACGAGATCACCGTCGCGGACCTCGGCGCGGAGACCGCCGACGGCTTCGTGTCCGTGACCGGGCTCGGTTTCGGCACCGTCACCCACTATCCGCCCCGATCACTCGTACGAGATGTGGCCGCGGCCACCGGTGGTGTGACGGGCACCGTCCTGACCGTCTCCACGGTGACCGGCTCGGCCGCGCGCGCCGCCGAGCTGCGTGCCCGCCACCCGGGCGCCGTCGCGGAGGCCATGGAGGGGTTCGGTGTCGCCGAGGCAGCGGCCGCACACGGCTGTCCGGTGCTGGAGATCCGCACGGTCTCCAACCCCGTCGGTCCGCGCGACCGCGCCGCCTGGCGCATCCCGGAGGCGCTCGCCACGCTCACCGAGGCGTTCGGGAAGACCGTGCATGTAGTGGAGAGTTGGAAGAAGCATGACTGAGCAGCCGCAGACGGAGACAGGGACGGTTACGGGTCCCGGCGAGGCGACGGCGACGGAGCCGGGGCGCGGACGGCCGGAGTCGCCCGCCGCTTCCTCTGAAGCGCCTCTGAAGATCGCGTACTCCCCCTGCCCCAACGACACCTTCGTCTTCGACGCCTGGGCGCACGGCCGTGTCCCTGGCGCTCCGGCCCTCGACGTCACCTTCGCCGACATCGACATCACCAACGGCATGGCGGAGCGCGGCGAGTTCGACGTGCTGAAGGTGTCGTACGCCGTGCTGCCCTGGGTGCTCGAGGAGTACGCTCTGCTGCCCTGCGGCGGCGCGCTCGGCCGCGGCTGCGGGCCCCTCGTCCTCACCCGTGAGCCGGGGACGGACCTGCGCGGGAAGACGGTCGCCGTGCCGAGCGAGAGGTCCACGGCGTATCTGCTGTTCCGGCTGTGGGCCGCGGACACCGTGCCGGGCGGGGTCGGGGACGTCGTGGTGATGCCGTTCCACGAGATCATGCCCGCGGTGCGCGACGGCAAAGTCGACGCGGGTCTTGTGATCCACGAGGCCCGTTTCACCTACCAGAACTACGGTCTGCACTCCCTCGCCGACATGGGCGAGCACTGGGAGCTCACGACCGGCCTGCCGATCCCGCTGGGCGCCATCATCGCCAAGCGCTCGCTCGGCACCAGGACGCTGCGGCTGCTCGCCGAGTCGGCGCGCACGTCGGTCCGTATGGCGTGGGACGACCCGGAGGCCTCGCGTCCGTACGTCCTGGAGCACGCCCAGGAGATGGACCCGGCCGTCGCGGACCAGCACATCGGGCTGTACGTCAACGAGTTCACCGCAGATCTCGGCGAGGACGGCTATGCCGCAGTGCGCGGGCTCCTCACACGCGCAGCGGCCGAAGGGCTCGTACCGCCCCTCGGCCCTGACGCCCTGTCGTTCCCCTGACACAGGTCCGACGGACGGAGTCCGGCGCAGCCGCCCGAAGCCTGCGAAGCAGTGCGAGCGCGGCAGAAAGAAGGAGCCCGCCGATCTCGGCGAGGACGGCTACGCCGCCGTGCGCGGGCTCCTCACACGCGCAGCGGCCGAGGGGCTCGTACCGCCCCTCGGCCCGGATGCGCTCGCGTTCCCGTAATCCCATTCGTTCGATTCGCCGGTACGGGAACGCCGGGTGTCTGCCTCTACCCCGAGCTATACGTCCAGCTGGTCGGCGACCGCCCGCAGGAGGCCCGCGATCTTCTTGCCGGAGGCCTTGTCGGGGTAGCGGCCCTTCTCCAGCATCGGCGTGATGTTCTCGAGCAGTGTGGTCAGGTCCTGGACGATCGACGCCAGTTCGTCCGGCTTGCGGCGCTGCGCGGCGGCCACCGAGGGGGTCGGCTCGAGCAGCGTCACCGACAGGGCCTGGTCGCCACGCTGACCTGCGACGACACCGAACTCCACGCGCTGGCCCGGCTTGAGTGAGTCGATGCCTGCGGGCAGTACGGAGGAGTGAACGAAGACGTCACCGCCGTCGTCGCGGGAGAGGAAGCCGAAGCCCTTCTCGCTGTTGAACCACTTGACCTTGCCGGTAGGCACCTGAAGTCCTCGTCCTCGTACTCGTCTGCGCCGCCTTCTTCGGATGAAGGCGGCAGGGGAAAACGGCTCTGGATAGCAGTACAGCGGGTCGTGGAGACCCGCCGGCACCAAGGCTAACGGTCCGGGGGTCCGTGACAAGACGTCGCCGGACTGTTCCTATGCGCTGGGAACTACCCTGGTGCGGTGCGTGACAAAACCCAACCGAATTCCGCCGGGGCCGGTGACCGGCTGGTCCGTGCCGGCGCGATCGTCTTCTTCGCCGGGGCCGTGGCCACCCTGATCACAGTGGCACCGCTGTTTCTCGGCACCAAGCCGTTTCCGACGTACATGTTCGGCCTGAGCATGCTCATGGGCGTGGGCTTCGCGATCGCGGGCGCGGGGGTGCTGCGCTCCATCGCGGCACAGCGCCGCCAGGCCAGGTCGGTGTCGGCGCGGTAGGCCCTTGGCGCGGTAGGCCCTCGGCGCGCCAGGCCGGTCGGCGCGCCAGGCCGGTCGGCGCGCCAGGCCCCAAGGTGCCCGTGCGTCCACAGGGGCCGGGCCCATGCGCCCGCCGGCTCGCTGTGCGGTCGGGGTGCGCCCGTGGACCGGACCGGCGGTGCGGTCGCAGGGATCAGGCGCTGGTGCTGCGGTAGTGGTCCGCCAGCCAGGCCGGGAACTCCGTCAGGTCACGGAGCACCACGTCGGCGCCCGCCGCGCGCAGTTCCTCCGCGTCGCAGGGACCGGTCGGGACCGCGACGGACAGCGCAGCCGCGGTGCGGGCGCCCAGTACGTCACCGGTGTGGTCGCCGACGTAGACGCTCGCGCCGTGCTCGCGCAGCGCGTGCGCCTTCCGCTCGGCCCACAGGTCCCCGATGAGCTCGTCGGCGTCGATGCGCAGATGCGTCAGGTGCAGCTTCGCGTTGGGCTCGTACTTCGCGGTGACGACGATGGCGCGGCCGCCCGCCGCCTGCACGGCGTGCACCGCCTCCCGTGCGCCGGGCATCGCCAGCGTCCCGGTGATCGCGTGTGTCGGATACATCTCACGGTAGAGATCGGCCATCTCCGGAATGTGGTCCTCCGGGAACCAGTGCGCCAGCTCCACCTCGAGCGGCGGGCCGAGCCGGGTGATGGCGAGATCGGCGTCGATATACGTGTCCGTACGCGCCGAAAGCGCCAGGTACGCCGCGCGGATGCCCGGCCGGGAGTCGATCAGGGTCATGTCGAGGTCGAAGCCGACCGTCAGAGGGCGCGAGGTCATGCAGGCCATTGTGCCCACACCACGAGCGCGGCCTTCCCCCGCCGTACCTACGGCCGTTCCCTCCACGCTGCTCACAGCCGTTCCCGCCACGCTGCTCACCACCGGTGCCGGTGCGCTCGTCACTGACGGTGCCGGCGGGCCCGCCACACCAGGAAGAGGGCGGAGGCGACGGCCGCGCCTCGTACCACCCAGGGCCAGGTCTCCGTCAGCGCATCGCTCATGTGTCCCTGCGGGATCGGCTCGCCCCAGCGTCCCTCGTTCCGGCCCCACAGCCAGACGACCGCGCCTGCGGCCACCAACCCGGGCATACCCAGCACCGCCCACTTCGTCTCGGCGGTGCTGAGCCGGCTTGAGGCGTAGGCGAGGACCCAGCCGAAGGCGAGGGCGAGCCACTCGTCGAGGACGGCGCCGATGACGAGGAGTGCGGCGGCGAGCAGCAGCAAGGGACTGCCGAGTCCGGTCGTACGGAGTCGGGGCAGGCGGCGGCGTTCAGGGGCGGCGGGGTCGGCCTCGGCAACCAGGTCATCGGACGGAGCTGCCGCGGCTCCCTTGTCCGTGCCCTCGTACTGGCCGTCCTCCCCCTGGTCGATCTCCTCCGGGTCGTTCTCCTCCGGCGGCTGCAGTATCTCGGGGATCTCGATGCCGCCGACGAAGCCCGGCACGGTGTCCGCAACGCCGAACGGGCTGTCGTCCACCCTCCCCCAGTCTCGAATTCGCTCGACCGGGGGGACCCCCATCCAATCCGGTTCGGAACCGCTGGGGCCCAGCTCGTCCTCGCCCGCGAGATGCGGCGGCGACGCGGCGGTCCGGGGGCGCGGCGGCTCCTGCTCGCGACGCGGCCGCGGCACCATGCGACGCAGCCCCTTCGGCCGCTCCGGCGGCGCGGCCTCGCCCCCACGCTGCTGCGGCACGGCGGAACGGGCGGGCCGCGCGCTCGGCGCGGCCCCCGGCTCCGCTGGCTCCGCGTCCTCCGCCCGCCCGGCCTGCTCCGTCTGCCCCGGTCTCCGCGCCTGCTCCGTCCGCGACACATGGCCGCGGCCGGTGCCACCCGCCGCGGCGACCACCTCGTCGGGGGTACCGAGCCGGGCCAGGATGCGGCGGACCGCTGCCGGACTGTCGACCGTCGCGTTCGACCTGCACCGCTCGATCTCCCTCCGCAGCTCCGAGACCAGCCGCATCCGCGTGGCGGACGGCAACTGCCGCTGCTGGGCCAGGTCGCCGACCCGGCTCAGATAGTCGAAGACGAGCTGATCGCTCTCAATCCCCACGAAGTCCCCTCCGGGACAAGCACCTTGAACTGCCCGCACCGACGACGTTACCCCGCCCACGACACCCCACCCCGCCACCACGACCCCGGCCGCGCCGCCACGTAGCTGTGGGCAGTCGTTCCGCTGGGCTGGGGGCACCTCCCACGCCCTTAAGGCAGTGGGGGAGGGTGGGCACAGCCCACGACGCACAGCACATCGCGTATAAGCCCAGCCCCGTGCAACGGAAGGCGCCCACAACGCACAGCACCCCCACGCACAACCCCAACCCCGTACACCAGAACCCGCCCCCCGCCGGAGGCACCCGGTACCGTTGACCGGATGAGCACCGAGCAGACCCAGGAGCCCGCCGCGACGCCGGCGCGGCCGGCTCCGGAAGCGGCGGCACCCCCGCGCTCCCTCGCGGAAGCGCTCCGCGCCCGCGACGACGAGTCGCTGGCCGCCCTCCTGCGCGCCCGTCCCGACCTGCTCAGCCCCGTCCCCGGCGACCTCACCCAGCTGGCGACCCGCGCCGGCACCCGCGCCTCGGTCGTCCGCGCCCTGGAACGCCTCGACCGGTTCGCCCTGCAGACGGCGGAGGCCCTGGCCGTGGCCTCGGACCCGGCGCCGTACGAGAGGCTGCTCTCCCTGCTCACCGGCGACCGCACCGAGGCGGCCCCAGAAGCCACCCCAGCCCATGACCGAACCGTAGGCACAGCGGACCCAGCCGTGGCCACGATCGAGCACGCCCTCCCCCGAGCCCTCGCAACGCTGCGCGAACAAGCCCTGGTCTGGGGCCCGGACGACCGTCTGCGCCTTGTCCGCACCGCCCGCGAACTGCTCACGCCATCACCGCAGCACCCGTCACCGACGGGGCTCGGCCCGACGGTCGCCGAGACCACGGCGGGCATGTCGCCCGGCCGGATCCAGGAGATCGTGGCGGCGGCCGGGCTGCCGACGACGCATGACGCGGTGTCGGCGGTCGCCGCGCTGACGGAGCTCTTCACGGACCGCAGCCGTATGTCGGCCCTCCTGGACGACGCGCCGGCGGAGTCGGTGGCGGTGCTGTCGCGGCTCGTATGGGGCCCTCCGTACGGGCAGGTGACCGCCGATCCGGCGCCACATCTGCGCTGGCTCCTTGACCGCGGTCTGCTGCTGCCGACGGCTCCGGGCACCGTGGTGCTGCCGCGCGAGGCCACGCTGCATCTGCGCGGCGGCCGCGCACACCGGCAGCCGGAGCCGGTGCCGCCCGCGCTGGAGCCGGCGACCGAGCACCGTCCACAGGTTGTGGACGCGACGGCCGCGGGCCAGGCGTACACAGCGCTCGCGACCGTCGACGAGCTGCTGAAGGACTGGGACGAGGGCGGCCCGGCAGTACTGCGCGCGGGCGGCCTCAGCGTCCGTGACCTGAAGCGGACGGCCGTGGCACTCGACGTCTCGGAACCCCTCGCCGCCTTCTGGGTCGAACTCGCTTACGCGGCGGGGTTGCTGGCGTCGGACGGGGAGGCCGACGAGCGGTACGCGGCGACGCCCGCGTACGACGAATGGCTGGAGCTGCCTGTCGCCGAGCGCTGGGCCCGACTGGCCTCCGCCTGGCTGACTGCCACCCGCACGGCGGGCCTGGTCGGCGGGCGTGACGCCAAGGACCGCACCCTGTCGGCGCTGGGCCCGGGCCTGGACCGCTCGGCCGCGCCCGAGGTACGCCACCGCGTCCTCACGCTCCTCGCCACGCTCCCCGAGGGCTCGGCCCCGACCGCCGAGTCCCTGCTCGCCCGCCTCCGCTGGGAACGCCCCCTTCGCGCGGGCGCCGCCCAGCCGTCGACCGCTCAGGACGATCTCCGTACCCGCCTCGCCCGATGGACGCTGACGGAGGCGGAGCTCCTGGGGGTCACGGGCCGGGGCGCCCTGTCGTCGCACGGCCGGGCACTGCTGGGTGCCGCGCCGGCCCCCGCCGCAACGGAGACCGGGCCGGGCATGGGTGGCGGCGCGGAGTCCCCGGCCCGCGGGCGGCACGCCCCGGCCGGGACGTCCGGCGACCGCGTGGCGGGCGCCACCGTGGCGGGGACCACCGGGCGGGACGCCGTAACTCCCGTCGCCGAGGACCGCGTCACCACCGCGGGAGACGCCGAGGCGGACGAGTCCGGGGGACGCACGCCGTCCGATGCCGGCACACGGCGCGCCGCCCCGTCGGCAGGCACCGGGCCCGACACTGCGGCCGAGCGGGAAACAGCCGCCGGCCCGGATGCGGGCGACCGGCCGGGCGCCGGCGCCGGTGCGAAGCTGCCCGCCCGCAAGGCGCACATCGCCGACGAGACGCCGACCGTCGGCGACACCGGTCCAGTCGGCCCGGGCGTCCGCCGTGGACCGGCGGAGGCGCCTGCCGGGGCACCGGCGACGGGCCCCGCGGCGGCCGCCACGGTCGCCCCCGCCACGCCCCCCACCCCCGCCGAAGCCGCCGTCAACGCCGCCCGCGCCGCGCGCCTCCTCGCCCCCCTCCTCCCCGAACCCCTCGACCACGTCCTCCTTCAGGCCGACCTCACGGCCGTCGCTCCGGGGCCGTTGCAGCGGCCGCTCGCCGACATGCTCGACGTGCTCGCCGATGTGGAGTCGAAGGGCGGGGCGACCGTGTACCGGTTCACGCCGGGGTCCGTGCGCCGGGCCCTGGACGCCGGCCGGTCGGCGTCCGATCTGCACGCGTTCCTGGCCGCGCACTCGCGGACCCCCGTCCCGCAGCCGCTCGCGTATCTGATCGACGACGTGGCCCGCAAGCACGGGCATCTGCGCATCGGCGCGGCATCCGCGTACGTCCGGTGTGACGACGACGCGGTGCTGAACGAGATCCTCGCCGACAAGCGGTCGGCGGCGCTGCGGCTGCGCCGGCTCGCGCCGACAGTGCTGGCGGCGCAGGCCGACCCGGCGGCGCTGCTCGACGGGCTGCGCGGCATGGGGTTCGCGCCCGCGGCGGAGGGCCCGGAGGGTGACGTGCTGATCACGAGGGCGCACGCTCACCGCACCCCGCCGCGCACCGCACCCGAGCCCGTGCCGGAGGGCCCGCCGGTGCCCGACACCACGCTGCTGGGCGCCGCGGTGCGCGCCATCCGCGCCGGGGACCGTGCGTCGACGGCCCCCCGCAGGACGTCGCCGGAGCACACCGGCGAGCTGCCGCGCACCACGCCGGCCGAAACCCTCGCCACGATGCAGGCCGCCGTGCTCACGGGCCAGGCGGTGTGGATCGGGTACGTCAACGCCGAGGGCGCCGCCAGCCAGCGCGTGATCGCGCCGGTCCGTGTGGAGGGCGGCTTCGTCACGGCCTACGACCACACGGCGGACGAGGTCCGCACATATCCGCTGCACCGCATCACGGGCGTCGCGGAGCTGGCCGAGGGCCAGATCTGACCATCACCGGGCGCCCGAGAATGTGACCGGCACCACATGACCGCCCCACCGATTTCCGTGGTGGGGCACACTGGACGTTTGGCTGTGCACACCGCACAGACCGTGCAGAAAGGGACGGACGCGAGTGAACGGACCCCTCATCGTCCAGTCGGACAAGACCCTGCTCCTCGAAGTGGACCACGACCAGGCCGACGCCTGCCGTCGTGCCATCGCGCCCTTCGCGGAGCTGGAGCGGGCCCCCGAGCACATCCACACCTACCGTGTGACGCCGCTCGGCCTGTGGAACGCGCGCGCCGCGGGCCACGACGCCGAGCAGGTCGTGGACGCCCTCGTGCAGTACAGCCGCTATCCCGTGCCGCACGCGCTGCTCGTCGACATCGCCGAGACGATGGACCGGTACGGCCGCCTCACGCTCTCCAAGGACCCCGCGCACGGCCTGGTCCTGACGACCACCGACCGTCCCGTACTCGAGGAGATTCTGCGCTCGAAGCGGATCAAGCCGCTGGTGGGCGCCCGTATCGACCCCGACACGGTGGCCGTGCACCCGTCCGAGCGCGGCCAGGTCAAGCAGACGCTGCTGAAGCTGGGCTGGCCCGCCGAGGACCTCGCCGGATACGTCGACGGCGAGGCCCACCCGATCGAGCTGGCCGAGAACGGCTGGGCGCTGCGCCCGTACCAGAAGCAGGCCGTGGAGAGCTTCTGGCACGGCGGATCCGGTGTCGTCGTCCTGCCCTGCGGGGCCGGGAAGACGCTGGTCGGCGCGGGGTCGATGGCGCAGGCGAAGGCGACGACGCTGATCCTCGTCACGAACACGGTCTCGGCCCGCCAGTGGAAGCACGAGCTGGTGAAGCGGACGTCGCTGACCGAGGAGGAGATCGGCGAGTACAGCGGTACGCGCAAGGAGATCCGCCCGGTCACCATCGCCACGTACCAGGTCCTGACGACGAAGCGGAAGGGCATCTACCCGCACCTCGAGCTGTTCGACTCCCGCGACTGGGGCCTCATCGTCTACGACGAGGTGCACCTGCTGCCCGCGCCGGTCTTCAAGTTCACGGCCGATCTGCAGGCGCGCCGCCGCCTGGGTCTGACCGCGACGCTCGTACGCGAGGACGGCCGCGAGTCGGACGTGTTCTCGCTGATCGGGCCGAAGCGTTTCGACGCGCCGTGGAAGGAGATCGAGGCGCAGGGCTACATCGCGCCCGCGGACTGCGTCGAGGTCCGTGTCAACCTCACCGACTCGGAGCGGCTCGCGTACGCCACGGCGGAGACCGAGGAGAAGTACCGCTACTGCGCGACGACGGACACCAAGCGCCACGTCACCGAGGCGCTGGTGCGCAAGCACAAGGGTCAGCAGACCCTCGTCATCGGCCAGTACATCGACCAGCTCGACGAGCTGGGCGAGCACCTGGACGCGCCGGTCATCAAGGGCGAGACGTCGAACGCGCAGCGCGAGAAGCTGTTCGACGCGTTCCGGCAGGGCGAGATCTCCGTCCTGGTCGTGTCGAAGGTCGCGAACTTCTCCATCGACCTTCCGGAGGCGACGGTCGCCATCCAGGTATCGGGCACGTTCGGCTCGCGCCAGGAGGAGGCCCAGCGCCTCGGCCGCGTGCTGCGCCCGAAGGCCGACGGCCATCCGGCGATCTTCTACTCGGTGGTCGCCCGCGACACGATCGACCAGGACTTCGCGGCACACCGCCAGCGGTTCCTGGCGGAGCAGGGGTACGCGTACCGCATCGTGGACGCGGACGAGTTGCTGGCGGGGGGCGCCTGACGGTCGCGTCAGGCGCACGGAGCTGTCCCGGCCCATAGGGCCGGGTGAGCAAGACCGCGAGATCCGACTGACGTCACAGATTGTCGCGGAGTACATGATCTCGCGTGGCCGTCTGCTCCTCGTCGTCCTGCGGATCTTTGACGACACGGACATTCTGCTGGCCGAGGACTGATCGGACGGCCCGCTGGTCCGGGAGCCAGGCCGAGACCGTACCGCGCAGTTCCGGTACCAGGGACAGCAGCACCAGCCCCACCAGCGGATACGGCGACGCCAACGGCTGCTGCCACCAGGGCAGTCGCAGGTCCAGGTCGCCCTGGTGCGGCACCAGCCACATCGTGCGCGCGGTGAACAGGACCGCCACCCCCGCGGCCAGGCGAAGTCGGCCCTCCGCGACCAGCACCCCGATCAGCGGGACGCACCACACCCAGTGGTGCGACCAGCTGATGGGCGAGACGAGGAGCGCGGTGACGGCGGTGACGAGGATGCCCCACCGGTCGTCGGGGACCCGGCGGGCCAGCCACAGGCCGGCCACCGCCACGGCGGCCGCGGGCACCGCCCAGGCGAGCCCCGGCGACGGGTCGCCGAGGGTTCGCGCGACGAGCCCCTGAAGCGACTGGTTGTCGACGATCCACGCCTTGCCGACCCGGCCGGTCTCGAACATCCGGCGGGTCCAGAACTCGACGCTGGCGGCCGGGAGGGCGAGCGCGCCCAGCAGTACGGTGCCGGCGAAGGCGGCCAGTCCGGTGAGGCCCTCGCGCACCCGCCGTGTGACCAGCAGATAGAGGATGAACGCCGCGGGCGTGAGCTTGACTCCGGCGGCGATGCCGAGCGCGAAGCCCTTGCCGACGGCACCGGGCGCCCTGGTCAGGTCCCAGAGGACCAGACAGGCCAGGGCGAGGTTGATCTGCCCGAAGAGCAGCGTCTGGAAGACGGGTTCGAGCCAGAGCGCGGCCGCCGACGCGGCGCAGACGGCGGGGAACGTCGCGCGCAGCCCGGCGAACCGGCACGAGAGCCACACGAGCAGCGTGAGCAGCGCGGCGTTCCCGGCGACGAAGACGGCCTTGAGGATTCCCAGGGGGAGCCAGGTGGTGGGTACGAACAGGATCGCGGCGAACGGCGGATAGGTCGCGGGCAGACGCCATTCGGTGACCGTGAAGCCGTAGAGATCGCGGCCGGTGACCACGGCGGAGCCCTCGGCCCGGTACACCAGGGCGTCGGCCATGGGGATGCGCTGGACGGCACAGAGCACGAGGAGGGCGGCGAGGGACAGCGCGAGCAGCAGACCCGCTGCACTATGCGATCGGAGGATCACAGTCCGGTACTTCACGGGCGCGACCCTAGTGGATCGACGCCGTCGTCAGGGGGTGCGGCGCCTGCCGTCACGCTCACGGGGGCGCTTGCGGCACAGAGGGGCGGACGTGCCGAGTGGATGGAGGCCGGCGGTCGGCTCAGCGGCGGCGGACGCCCGCCTCCTCCGCGTACTCGCCGAGGACGATCACCCTGAACGCGGCGCTCAGAAAGACCCTGACGGCGCGCAGCACGTCGCCGATGCGGTGGCTGTGGTGGCTTCCGGTGGCGGCGGTGGCGCCCGGCGGGCCGGAGTGGAGGGAGGCCGGAGAGAAGGCTGCAGTGGTCATGTCTCCATGATGGAAAACCGGCCCTGCAGGGGCATCGGCCCACGGATGTAACCTGCGGCGGCACCGCGTACGACCCGCGGCGGAGCCGTCCCCCTAAGGTCCTGCGAGCGTCGCAGTCTCCGGTACGGCGCGGACAGGCCGCGGGCCCCGGCTTCGCGCGGCGTCGCGCACGCGACGACCCGCCCGCGGAAATTGGTTGGCCCCGCCCCGGCCTCCTGTCCTAGAATCGCCGACCTTGCCCGCCTCCCCTGCGAGGAGCGCGGTCGGCCGGACGGAAACCGGTCGGCATCCCGCACGACAGCATGCGCACGCCGCGGCCCGTACGGCACCACGAGCGACGCGCCTCGAGTCGTACGCCCTACGCATGCAGGACCTTGTCACGCAGCACCTTTCCGGAGGCAACCCCGTGTCCAGCTCGTCCGCGCCGTCCGCCGCGCCGTCCGAAGGCCCGTCAGAGCGACCCACCGACGGTCCCACCGAACGGCCCTCCGAACGGCCCTCCGAACGGCCCTCCGACGGCCCGTCAGACAGCCCGCTCGCCCGTGAGCGCTCCCATCTCGCCTCCTCCCGCGCCGCGTTGCGGGCCATGCGCGAGGACGTCGAGTCCCTCGACATCAGCGACGTCACCGCGAACTGGGTGAACGCGGCAGTCCTCGAGCACCAGATCGACGAGCGCATCAAGTCCCTCGCGGACCTCGCCCACACCCCGCTGTTCTTCGGCCGGCTGGACTACATGCACGCACCGGGCGCCGATCAGGCCGAAGGGGCTGACGGAGAGCGCTTCTACATCGGGCGGCGGCACGTCCACGACGCCGAGGGCGACCCGATGGTCATCGACTGGCGCGCCCCGGTGTCCCAGCCGTTCTACCGGGCGTCCAAGAAGGACCCCATGGACGTCGCGCTGCGCCGCCGCTTCGGGTACACGGGCGGCGACCTCACCGCGTACGAGGACGAACACCTCTCCGACCCGGCAGAGGCGGCCCGCACGAGCAAACTCCTCCAGCAGGAGATCGAGCGCCCGCGCGTCGGCCCCATGCGCGACATCGTCGCCACGATCCAGCCGGAGCAGGACGAGATCGTACGGTCGGGGCTGTCCGGCACCGTCTGCGTACAGGGCGGCCCGGGCACCGGGAAAACCGCCGTCGGCCTGCACCGGGTCGCGTATCTGCTCTACGCGCACCGCGAGCGGCTCGCCCGCACGGGCACCCTCGTCATCGGCCCGAACGCGTCCTTCCTGCACTACATCGAGCAGGTCCTGCCCGCCCTGGGCGAGCTGGAGGTCAAGCAGGCGACGGTCGACGACCTGGTCGCGCACGTGGAGGTGCGGGGCACGGACGACCCGGCCGCCGCGCTGGTCAAGGGCGACGCGAGGATGGCGGAGGTCCTGCGCCGGGCCGTCCGCTCACACGTCACCATGCCCACCGAGCCGGTCGTCGTCGTCCGCGGCTCGCGCCGCTGGCGCATCCCGGCGTACGAACTCGATGAGCTCGTCCAGGAGTTGCTGGACCGCGACATCCGCTACGGCGCCGCCCGCGAGGCCCTCCCGCAGCGCATCGCGCACGCCGTCCTGGTGCGGATGGAGCAGTCGGGCGAGGCACCGGACGACCGGGTTCAGGACGCGGTGGCGCGCAACGCCGCGGTGAAGGCGGCGGTCAAGGCGATCTGGCCGGCCGTCGACCCGGCGAAACTCGTGCTGCGCCTTCTCTCCGACGCCGACTTCCTCGCCGCACACGCGGAAGGGATCCTCGACGAGGAAGAGCAGAAGGCGATCATCTGGGCGCAGCCCGGATCCGGTAAAAGGGCCCCGCGGAGCGTGAAGTCGGCGAAGTGGTCGGCCGCGGACGCCGTCCTGATCGACGAGGTGACCGACCTCGTCCAGCGCACGCACTCCCTCGGGCATGTCGTACTCGACGAGGCGCAGGACCTCTCCCCCATGCAGTACCGGGCGGTGGGCCGCCGCTGCACGACGGGCTCGGCGACCGTGCTCGGCGATCTGGCGCAGGGCACGACGCCATGGGCGACCCCGAGTTGGGACGTGGCGCTGCGCCACCTGGGCCATCCGGGCGCGATCGTCGAGGAGCTGACCGCGGGCTTCCGTGTGCCCCGCGAGGTCATCGCGTACGCGTCCCGGCTGCTGCCCGCGATCGCTCCGGAGCTCACGGCGGTGGAGTCGATGCGTGAGACGCCGGGCTCACTGACGGTACGCCGGCTGGGCGAGGCCGCCGGCCTGGACGCGGCGGCCCTGGAGGCCTGCACGGAGTCGCTGCGCCACGAGGGCTCGATCGGCCTGATCGCGGCCGACGCCCGCATCCCCGCGCTGGCCGAGGCGCTGACGGCGGCCGGGATGCCGTATCTCTCCCCCGGCGAGGAGACAACCCCGGACACCCGCCTCACCCTGGTGCCGGCATCGCTGGCGAAGGGCCTCGAGTACGACTACGTGGTGCTCGACGAGCCGTCCGCCATCGTCGACGCCGAACCGGACGAACGCACCGGCCTGCGCCGTCTCTACGTCGCGCTGACCCGAGCGGTCTCGGGCCTGACCGTGGTGCACGCGGCACCGCTGCCCAAGCAGCTCGCCGAGCCGCACTTCTGACCGCCCCCGACCGCTTTCGATGACATCCGATCGAAATGGGCCCGGCCTTGCGCGTCCATTCGTACTGGCGCGCGAGGCTACGAGCCCCGGGGTCATCCTCATGGCGTCACCGGGCGTGTTCCGTTGCTGCCGACGGCGGAACGAGGACCCTCGGCCGCATGAAGAAGATCAGAAGGCGTTTCGCCAGTGCGGTGGGCGGCGCCTGTGCGGCCGTCCTGGCGCTCACCGGCGCAGCGGTACTGCCCCCCGGAGTCGCCGCAGCAGGAACGATCATGCAGACGACCCTCTCCATCGGCAACCCGGTGGACGGCAACCACGGCTTCGGCGTGATCTCCGAAGGCGACATGGTGCTGGGCAGCACCGAGACGGAGGGCAACGTCGCCGTCGGCGGAGACCTGAGCTACGGCGCCAACTACAACGTCTCGCTGCACACCACGGGCTCGTTCACCGCTCCCGGTGACGCCGAGCCCACGGCACTCCTCATCGAGGGAGCGGTCGATTACCCCGACGGAAATCCTGCGGGCGTGCTGAGGGTCCTCAACAACGGCTACGTCAAGATCGGTGACCTGTCGGGAAGCGACGTCCTGACGGAGGACAGCAACGGCGCTTCGGTCAACACACGGGTCGTCGCCACCGGGGCGGCATACGACTCGGTGCCGCGCATCGAACTGAGCACGCGCCAGCCGGCGGCATCGGTCGGTCCCGTCTCCGGCCTGCTGGACTTCGCATCCCTCTTCGCCCGCTACCGCGAGCGCTCCTCGACCCTGGCGAGGTGCAACAGCACGGTGCAGCTGCTGGATGCGAACGGCGATCCGCTGGCGGACTAGAGCACCGTACCGCCCGGCTCGAACATCAGGATCTCGCTGGCCACCGACCGCACGAACGTGCTCCGTCTGACCGGGGCGATGCTGAACAACATCTCGACGCTGACGTTCTTGAACCGCCCGACGACCTCGGGGCCGCTGGTCATCGTCGTGGACACCACGGCCGGGGGCGGCTCGTTCGCGTGGGACACCCCCACCATGGCCGGGGTCACCGGCAGCGACGCCCCGTACATCCTGTGGAACTACCCGGACGCCACGGCGGTCACCCTCACCACCGGGGACTCGATCGAGGGCACCATCTACGCACCTCGTGCGCATCTGTCGGACCTGATCCCGTCCAACATCGAAGGGGACGTGATCGCGAACCGGTTCACCGCCGGTCCGCCCGTCGGCGGGAACGCCGGCGAGATCCACGAGTTCCCCTTCGACGCGGACCTGGAGTGCGTCACGGGTACGGTCGAGCCGACGCCCGAGCCGTCGCCCACCTGCCCGACGCCGACCGCGACCGAGCCGGGAGTGAGCACGACGACGCCCAGCACCCCTGGGGTCACCCAGCCCGGGCCCACGCCGAGCGCGACCCAGCCCGGTCCCACACCGAGCGCCAGTCAGCCCGGGGCCACACCGAGCGCCAGTCAGCCCGGGGCCACGCCGAGCACCACCCGGCCTGGCGCCACACCACCGGGCACCGCGCCACCCCGCGAACCGACTCCCAAACCGACGTGTCCTCCGCAGCTCGCGGACACAGGTTCGGGGAGCGTGCCTGTGTACCTGGCCGCGGCGGCAGCGCTGCTGACCGCGGCTGTGGGAGGGGTACTGCTGTTGTGGCGCCGCTTCAAGGGCTGATCGCGGAGGCGGGAGACGCCTCGGAGCTGTGGCGCGGGAGGCGGGAGACGCCTCGGAGCTGTGGCGCGGGAGGCGGGATGTGCCTCCAGGGCTTGCCAGCGGAGTCCGGCAAGCCCTGGCCGGCCCTCTGACGACAGAGGCGGGACGCGCCCCAGCCCTCCAACCGCAGATGCGGGACACGCCTCGGGGAGAGAGGCCTCTCGGACCCTGATCGCGGTGGCGTGGCGCCTCAGGCGCCTGATCGCCGGAGGCCGCTCAGGCGGTGTCCAGTGCCGCGCGCCACTGCGCCACGGCATCCGCCGAGACCGGTGCCGCCCAGCCGCCCGGGCGGGCCGCGCCACCGATGTGGAAGCCGTCGATGCCCGCGGCCCGCAGCCGCGGCACATGGTCGAGGCGAAGGCCGCCGCCGATCAGGATCTGCTGGGTGTAGCCCGGCTCGCCCTGCCGGGCCGCCTCGGCGACGAGGACGTCCAGCCCGTCGTCGACACCGGCCGCCGACCCGGCGGTCAGATAGGTGTCGAGCCCCGGCAGATCCGCGAGCTGCTTGCGCAGCGCGTCGCGGTCGGCGGCGTGGTCGACGGCCCGGTGGAACGTCCACCGGCACCCGTCGACCGCGCCGGCCACGGCCTCGATCGCACCCATGTCCGGCTCCCCGGCCGCGGTCAGGAACCCGAGCACGAACTCGCCGGCCCCTTCCGACCGCAGCACACGCGCTTCCCGTACGAGCCTGTCGCGCGCGGCGGCGTCCCCCGCCGCGAACCCGTCCGAGAGCCGCAGCATCACGCGCAGCGGGATGTCGACGGCGGCGCGGATCCGGGCGAAGGTGTCGTGTGACGGCGTCAGCCCGTCGGAGGCCATGTCGGTGACCAGCTCCAGCCGGTCCGCGCCTCCGGCCTGCGCGGCGACCGCGTCCTCGGGGGTGAGGGCGATCACCTCCAGAACTGCACGCTTGCTCATGGGACCCCAATCGTCGGGTGGCTACAGGGCAAACGGGCCTACCGGCCCCTCAGACCTGCACGCCCAACAGGTCTAGTCCAATATCCAGCCTACGCCCTGACGGCCTCGCTCGACAGACGATCACGCGGGGGCGCAAGCGCGGAACGGCGACAAACTCGGGCCGGAGGGCCGCAACACTCTGCCCCGAGCACCGAAGCCCCGCTCCCGTAGACAATGGCGGGCATGGCCGCCACACCATCCCAGCCCGCCCTCGCAGACCTGCCCACCCGCTGGTCCTCAACGGTCGCGACCGTCCGCGACATGGACCGCGACATGGACAGGGACGCCGCCCGCGATACTGCCGGGGACCAGCCCTCCGCGCACCCGTACGCCGACGACCTCCTCGCCCGCTGGTCGGAACCCCACCGCCGCTACCACACCGTCGACCACCTGCGAGCTGTCCTCGACCGCATCGACGTACTGGAGCAGTACGCCGACGACCCCGCCCTGGTCCGCCTGGCCGCCTGGTTCCACGACGCGGTCTACCTCCCCGACCGCTCGACGAACGAGGAGCGCAGCGCCCGCCTCGCCGAGCGGGCGCTGCAGGAGCTCGGCATCGAGGAGTCCCGCACGGCCGAGGTCGCCCGCCTGGTCCTTCTCACGGTCACCCACGACCCGCAGGAGGACGACGCCAACGGTGCGGTCCTGTGCGACGCGGACCTGGCGATCCTCGCCTCACCCCCCGAGACATACGCCGCCTACGCCGCCGCCGTCCGCGAGGAGTACGGCTTCGTACCCGACGACGCTTTCCGCCAGGGCCGCGCCGCGGTCCTGCGCCACCTCCTCGACCTGCCGACCCTGTTCCGCACTCCGTACGGCAGGGAGCACTGGGAGGACCGGGCCCGCCGGAACCTGGCGACGGAGCTGGGCCTGCTGACGGACTGAACCAAGGCCTGCGCCGCAGACCCGCGTCGCAGGCGGTGGTTTCACGCGCGGGCTTCACCAGGGTCGGCGAGCGCGAGACCAACTACACGTACGAACTGCGCGCCTGACGCGTACGCATCGGACGCCCCAGAACCCCGGACGGGCTCACGAACCCGAGCCCCTCGACACGTACGACCCCTTACGCCTGCGCAACCCCGACTCCGTCAGCAGCCGCACCACCTCGCGGCTGCTGACCTCCACCGCTCCCGCCGCCACCGCGTCCGCGTACCAGTGCGACGGCAGGTCGTAGTGGTCGCGTTCGAAACCCCGGGCCGGGACGCCCAGCCGCTCGGCGAAGGCGTGCAGTTCGTCGTACGAGACGTCGCTGATCAGGTGGGACCACATGCGGCCGTGGCCGGGCCAGGTGGGCGGGTCGATGTAGAGGGTCACGACGTGGTCGTCTCGCCGCACGCCCCGAGCGAGCCGACCGCCGCCACCTTCACGCCGATCTTGCCGCACACCCAGTGCGGATCGGGCCCGAGTTCGGGCTCGACGTCGAGGGCATGGGGGTCTCCGGAGCCGCAGACCGGGCACAGCGGCCACCGGCCGTACCGTTCCAGGAGGGCGTCCTGCACATCCTGGGCGACCAGCCCGGCCACGTAGTGCACGCCCTCCGGCCACTGCTCGACCCACCAGCGACGCTGGGCCACCGACTCCTCGACCATCGAGACGACGTCGGCCTCGGCCACCTCACGCGCGATGAGATCCGCCAGCACCAGCGCACGCGCCGCATGCAGGGCCTGCTCCAGCGGGCTGACGTGGTGCGGTGCGTCCGAGGAGTCCATGAGCCCATTGTGCGGGGCCCTCGCGGATACCACCAAGCTCCCACGTCCCCCGGAGGTCAAGACCGGTGGAAACCGGGCTGACGCACTCTTGACCGCCGACCGCCTCGAAAATATCTTTCACATGTGACCAGCGATGTGAAGGAAATTTTCGCGGGCGCGGGCAGCGCCTCGCCGGCCCCGGCCGCCCTCGCGGCCAAGGTACGTACGCTCGCGCCGTCGATGACCCGCTCGATGCAGCGGGTCGCCGAAGCCGTCGCCGGCGATCCGGCCGGCTGCGCGGCCCTCACGGTCACCGGCCTCGCCGAGCTCACGGGCACCAGCGAGGCGACGGTGGTCCGCACCGCCCGCCTCCTCGGCTACCCCGGCTACCGCGATCTGCGCCTGGCCCTGGCCGGCCTCGCCGCCCAGCAGCAGTCGGGCCGCGCCCCGTCCGTCACGGCGGACATCGCGGTCGACGACCCGATCGCGGACGTGGTGGCGAAACTGGCGTACGACGAGCAGCAGACCCTCGCCGACACCGCCGCCGGACTCGACACCGCCCAGCTCGGCGCGGCCGTCACGGCGCTCGCCGCCGCCCGCCGCATCGACATCTACGGCATCGGCGCGTCGTCCCTGGTCGGGCAGGACCTGGCGCAGAAGCTGCTGCGCATCGGCCTCATCGCGCACGCCCACGGCGATCCGCACCTGGCCATAACCAACGCCGTCCAGTTGCGCGCCAAGGACGTGGCGATCGCGATCACCCATTCCGGCTCGACGGGCGACGTCATCGAGCCGCTGCGTGTGGCCTTCGAGCACGGCGCCACGACGATCGCGATCACAGGCCGCCCCGACGGGCCCGTCTCGCAGTACGCCGACCACATCCTGACCACGTCCACGGCGCGGGAGAGCGAGCTGCGCCCCGCGGCCATGTCCTCGCGCACCAGCCAACTGCTCGTCGTGGACTGCCTGTTCGTGGGAGTGGCCCAGCGGACGTACGAATCCGCGGCGCCGGCCCTGTCCGCCTCGTACGAGGCGCTGGCGCACCGCCACTCCCCGCGCAACACGCGCCGCTGACCCGGCGCCCGGCGCCGCCGTCAGGCCTCGACCACGGGCACCGCCGTCACACCCCCAGGCACCGCCGCCCCGACCCGACCCCACGGACAGCCGCCCCCCACACACGGCACCGAAATGAGCCGCCGCCCATGACCTCCCGAACCTCCAGAAGCTCCCGTAACGACGACGACACCCCCATCGCCGAGACCCCCTCAGGAGCCGCGCCCACCGCCCACGGCGCGCCCACCGCCCACACCAGGTCAGCCGCCTACCGCGATCTCCGCGCCGAACTGGCCGCTCTCACCACGGAGGCGTTCCGGCCCGAGCTCTCCGAGATCGACCGGCTGCCCACGCTGGAGATCGCGAAGATCATGAACGGCGAGGACGCCACCGTCCCCTCGGCCGTCGCCGCGCAGCTGCCCCGGATCGCCGCGGCGATCGACGACACCGCCGCCCGCATGTCCCGCGGCGGCCGTCTCGTCTACGCGGGAGCGGGTACGGCGGGCCGCCTGGGCATCCTCGACGCATCCGAGTGCCCGCCCACCTTCAACACCGACCCGAGCGAGGTCGTCGGCCTGATCGCGGGCGGCCCGAGCGCCATGGTGACCTCGATCGAGGGCGCCGAGGACTCCAAGGAGCTGGCCGCCGCAGACCTGGACGGGCTCGGCCTCACCGCGGACGACGTGGTGGTCGGCATCTCGGCCTCCGGCCGCACCCCCTACGCGATCGGCGCCGTCGAACACGCACGCGCGCACGGCGCGCTGACGATCGGCCTTTCCTGCAACGCGGACAGCGCACTCGCAGCCGCGGCGGACCACGGCATCGAAATCGTCGTAGGGCCCGAACTCCTGACCGGCTCCACGCGACTGAAGGCGGGCACGGCCCAGAAGCTGGTCCTCAACATGCTCTCGACGATCACGATGATCCGGCTCGGCAAGACCTACGGAAACCTGATGGTCGACGTCCGCGCCTCGAACGACAAACTCCGCGCCCGCTCCCGCCACATCGTGGCCCTCGCCACGGGCGCACCGGACGACCAGATCGAGGCGGCGCTGAGCGCAGCCGACGGCGAGGTCAAGACGGCCATCCTGATCATCCTGGCCGACGTCGACGCGGCCACGGCGACCCGCCTCCTGACGAAAGCGGGAGGCCACCTGCGCAGCGCGATCAACTCAGCCGACGCCTGAGGACGGCCGCAACTTCCGGGCCAGGTGACGGCAACGACAACGAGACCGCTACAGCCGCGGCGAGAAACGGGACGCATCGTGAACCACACCCGCTGGAAGCTGGCCCGCGAGAAGAAACTCACCGAGGGTACGCCGAGTCCCCGGAGGTCGAGGCCGAGCGAGCGGAGATCCGGCTCGCGATGGCCTTCGCCAAGGCCGTCTACGACCGGCGCAAGGAGCTTGACCTCTCCCAGGCCGAGGTCGCCGAGCGTGCGGGGCTCACCCAGGCGAAGATCTCCCGCGTCGAAGGCGCCGACGCGGTACCGACGCTGCCCCTGCTGCGCCGACTGGCTCAGGCGCTCGACGCCTCCCTGAACATCGCCCTCGACGCGGACCACGAAGAGGTCACGTTCACCGCCCACCCAGCAGCCTGAACCCATGCCACCCGAGGGCGGCACCCCACGCGTTACGGGGATCCGAAGGCGGCCAGCGCCCTCGGCGCCTCCGGTTACTACCCGCTACACGTCGGCACTTGGCGCGTGCTGTACCGACCGGACGGCGCCACTGTCACCGTTTACGTGCTGAAGGTCGGCCGCAGCGCCTGACCATCCGCTCAACACGGGAGGGCGGCGCCCCTGGAAGAAGGGGCGCCGCCCTCGGCGTACAGCAATCATTCAGCTGAGCGACCGCAGCGCCGCCGCGTCGTACGCCCCCAGCTCGTCGAACCGGCCCCCCAGCACCTTCGCCGCCCACTCCGGGTCCTGCAGCAGCGCACGTCCGACCGCGACCAGGTCGAACTCCTCGCGCTCCAGCCGGTCCAGCAGGTCGTCGATGCCCTTGACCGGGGCGCCCTCGCCCTGGAAGGCGCGGAGGAACTCGCCGTCCAGGCCGACAGAGCCGACCGTGATGACCGGCTTGCCGGTGAGCTTCTTCGTCCAGCCGGCCAGGTTGAGGTCGGAGCCGTCGAACTCGGGCAGCCAGTAGCGGCGGGTGGAGGCGTGGAAGACGTCCACTCCGGCCTCGGCGAGCGGGGTGAGGATCGCCTCGAGCTCGGCCGGGTTCTCGGCGAGCCGGGCGTCGTAGTTGCCCGACTTCCACTGCGAGAAGCGGAAGATCACCGGGAAGTCCGGCGACACCGCCTTGCGGACCGCCGCCACGATCTCGGCGGCGAACTTCGTACGGGCCACCAGGTCGCCGCCATACTCGTCGGCGCGGCGGTTGGTGCCGGACCACAGGAACTGGTCGATGAGGTAGCCGTGGGCGCCGTGCAGTTCGACGCCGTCGAAGCCGATCCGCTCGGCAGCGGCCGCGGCCTCTGCGAAGGCCTCGATGACGTCGTCCAGGTCCTGCTGGGTCATGGCCTTGCCGGTTCCCTCGGTGCCGTCCAGGCGGATGCCGGACGGGCCGACCGCCGGGGCCTCCGGGAACGGGGGCTCGCCCGCGGCGCGCACCATGCCGATGTGCCACAGCTGCGGCACGATCTTCCCGCCCGCCGCGTGAACCGCCTCGGCGACCTTCGCCCAGCCCGCGAGCTGCTCCTCGCCGTGGAAGCGCGGGACGCGGTCGCTCTGCCCGGCCGACTCGTGGCCCACGTACGTGCCCTCGGTGACGATCAGTCCGACGCCGGCGGCGGCCCGGCGCGCGTAGTACCCCGCCACGTCCTCGCCGGGGACGCCGCCCGGCGAGAACTGCCGGGTCATGGGCGCCATGGCGATCCGGTTCGGGACGGTCAGGCCGTTCAGCTGGACGGGCCGGGAGAGGATCTGGGCCGCGCGGGAGGCGGAGGTGGAGGCCGTGACGGTCACGTGGGGGGCTCCTCGGAATCGGGGAATGACTGGCGGACAAGGCGTCGAACACGCGAGCAGATATGTGCACGTGCATCGACTGTCGTACGGGTCAACTGCCCGGCCCGTCACGACATTCCGCCGAGCCCTCCAGGCCCCGGTGTGATCCCGGACACGCCCGAGGGCGGCACCCCCTGGGAGAAAGGGTGCCGCCCTCGAAACTCAGGACGGTTGATCAACCTTCAGGTCGATCAGAAGTCCATGTCACCGCCCGGCATACCGCCGCCGGCCGGGGCCGCGGCCTTCTCCGGCTTGTCGGCGATGACGGCCTCGGTGGTGAGGAACAGCGCGGCGATGGAGGCGGCGTTCTGCAGGGCAGAGCGCGTCACCTTCGCCGGGTCGATGATGCCCTCGGCGATCATGTCGACGTACTCGCCGGTCGCGGCGTTCAGGCCGTGACCGACCGTCAGGTTGCGGACCTTCTCCACGACGACGCCGCCCTCGAGACCACCGTTGACGGCGATCTGCTTGAGCGGGGCCTCCAGTGCCAGCTTGACGGCGTTGGCGCCGGTCGCCTCGTCACCGTCGAGCTCGAGCTTCTCGAAGACAGCGGATGCCTGGATGAGAGCCACGCCACCACCGGCGACGATGCCCTCCTCGACGGCCGCCTTGGCGTTGCGGACGGCGTCCTCGATGCGGTGCTTGCGCTCCTTGAGCTCGACCTCGGTGGCGGCACCGGCCTTGATGACGGCCACGCCGCCGGCCAGCTTCGCCAGGCGCTCCTGGAGCTTCTCGCGGTCGTAGTCCGAGTCCGAGTTCTCGATCTCGGCGCGGATCTGGTTCACGCGGCCCGCGACCTGGTCGGCGGAACCGGCACCGTCGACGATGGTGGTCTCGTCCTTGGTGATGACGACCTTGCGGGCGCGGCCCAGGAGGTCCAGGGTCGCGTTCTCCAGCTTGAGGCCGACCTCCTCGGAGATGACCTCGCCGCCCGTGAGGATGGCGATGTCGCCGAGCATGGCCTTGCGGCGGTCGCCGAAGCCCGGGGCCTTGACGGCGACGGACTTGAAGGTGCCGCGGATCTTGTTGACGACCAGGGTCGACAGGGCCTCGCCCTCGACGTCCTCGGCGATGATCAGCAGCGGCTTGCCGGACTGCATGACCTTCTCGAGGAGCGGCAGCAGGTCCTTGACGTTGCTGATCTTCGAGTTGGCGATGAGGATGTACGGGTCGTCGAGGACGGCCTCCATACGCTCCATGTCGGTGGCGAAGTACGCCGAGATGTAGCCCTTGTCGAAGCGCATACCCTCGGTGAGCTCCAGCTCCAGACCGAAGGTCTGGGACTCCTCGACGGTGATGACGCCTTCCTTGCCGACCTTGTCCATGGCCTCGGCGATGAGCTCGCCGATCTGGGTGTCGGCGGCGGAGATGGAGGCGGTGGAGGCGATCTGCTCCTTGGTCTCCACGTCCTTGGCCTGCTCGAGCAGGGCGGCGGAGACGGCCTCGACGGCCTTCTCGATACCGCGCTTCAGGGCCATCGGGTTGGCGCCGGCGGCGACGTTGCGCAGGCCCTCGCGGACGAGCGCCTGGGCGAGGACGGTCGCGGTCGTCGTACCGTCACCGGCGACGTCGTCCGTCTTCTTCGCGACCTCCTTGACCAGCTCGGCGCCGATCTTCTCGTACGGGTCCTCGAGCTCGATCTCCTTGGCGATGGACACACCATCGTTGGTGATCGTGGGGGCGCCCCACTTCTTCTCGAGGACGACGTTGCGACCCTTGGGGCCAAGGGTGACCTTGACGGCGTCGGCGAGCTGGTTCATCCCGCGCTCGAGACCGCGCCGTGCCTCCTCGTCGAACGCGATGATCTTGGCCATGTGAAGTGGTCCTCCCGGACTGGGGTGGATTTCTCCGGACCGCGCTGGCGCCCGCGACGGACGGCCTGCATGCCTCGTGGTTCCTTGCCCCACCCGGCCTGCGGGCCTCACCGACCCGGTCCTTCATTGTCACTCTCACCTTCAGAGTGCTAACGCCAATGATTAGCACTCGCCCCCCTAGAGTGCAAGCGCCCGAAGGGCTTGTTGAGGGGTGGCGGTCGGGAGACGGGTGGGCGCAAGCGCCCGAAGGGCTCATTGAGGGGTGGCGGTCGGGGGACGGGTGGGCGCAAGCGCCTGTGGGGGTGCGCCACCCCGGGTGCGCGCCCTCTCCAGGATGGGGCGCGCGCTTCCCGGGGGCCCGCAGGCACACCGGAGGGCCCGTACCCCCACCGGGATACGGGCCCTCCGCGAACGTCGCTGCAGTCGGTCGGCGCTTCAGCCGGCCAAACGGACCATATCCGCCTGCGGCCCCTTCTGACCCTGCGAGATCTCGAACTCGACCCGCTGGCCCTCTTCAAGGGTGCGGTAGCCGTCCATCTGAATCGCGCTGTAGTGGACGAATACATCCGCACCACCGTCGACCGCGATGAAGCCGTACCCCTTCTCCGCGTTGAACCACTTGACGGTGCCCTGAGCCATGCCTAACTCCCCTATTACTGGCCCTTGCACAGGACCGCACTTCGCGGACCCGGGTCAGACCTCACCCCCCAACGGTTGGGGGTGTGCGCCGGAACGCGTCGACCGCGGCTGAATGTATCTGTCCAACTGCCGTCTGCAACAGGTCAATCGGACGAGAAATCCGGGCACGCACGATCGGAAATTTACGGAGGATCCGCCAGGACTCAGGGCAAGTCGGGCCCGGCAAAAGGAATGTAAGGCGCAAAAGAATGGGGCACTTTGGCTACTTCTCATCGGCTGCCGGGCGTGAAGTCATATGCACCGGACAAGAACGGCGAACCGAGTTCCCCAACTGTACCGCGCTCAACCATGCAGAATTGCCCCCTCCGCTTCTCTCGCGGAGGGGGCAATTCTGGTGACGCAGTGTGCGATATGCCGAACCGGCATACGGGCGGCCGGCATACGGGCGGTACGGCTCAGCAGCCGCCCGCACCGTGCTCGATCGTCAGCCTCCGGCGACGGCCGGGATGATCGAGACACCGGCGCCGTCCGGCGTGGCGGTCCCCAGGCCGTCCTCGAATCGGACGTCGTCGTCGTTGACGTACACGTTGACGAAGCGGCGCAGCTTGCCCTGGTCGTCGAGGACGCGCGCGGCGATGCCCGGGTGGTTCTTCTCCAGGGACTCGATGACCTCGGCGAGGGTCGCGCCCTCCGCCGTGACCTCGGCCTGGCCGCCCGTGTAGGTACGGAGGATCGTCGGGATGCGGACGTTGACGCTCATGCGGTTCACCTTCGGTGGGAGAGCGGGTTGTGGGTACGGGAGCTGATCAGGCGCAGGCCGGTGGTCGGTTGTGCCCACCCTCCCCCATCGCCTGCTGCCTTCAGGCCAGGCCGGCCTCGCGGAAGGCGTCGAGGTTCGGGCGGATCGTCGCGGTCGGGCCCGTGGTCGGCGCGACGGCGTCCAGCGTCTTGAGGCCGTCGCCCGTGTTGAGGACGACCGTGGTCAGCGACGGGTCCAGGACGCCGTTCTCGATCAGCTTGCGCGTGACGCCCACGGTCACACCGCCCGCCGTCTCGGCGAAGATGCCCTCCGTACGGGCCAGCAGCTTGATCGCGTCGACGATCTGCTCGTCGTTCACGTCCTCGACGGCGCCGCCGGTGCGGCGGGCGATGTCCAGGACGTAGGGACCGTCGGCCGGGTTGCCGATGGCGAGGGACTTGGCGATGGTGTCCGGCTTCTGCGGCTTCACGACGTCGTGGCCGGCCTTGAAGGCCGCCGACACCGGGGAGCAGCCCTCGGCCTGGGCACCGAAGATCTTGTACGGCTTGTCTTCGACCAGGCCGAGCTTGATCAGCTCCTGCAGACCCTTGTCGATCTTCGTGAGCTGCGATCCCGAGGCGATCGGGATCACCAGCTGGTCCGGAATCTGCCAGCCGAGCTGCTCGCAGATCTCGTACGCGAGCGTCTTGGAGCCCTCGCCGTAGTACGGCCGGAGGTTGACGTTGACGAAGCCCCAGCCCTCGCCCAGCGGGTCGCCGATGAGCTCGGAGCAGAAGCGGTTGACGTCGTCGTAGGTGCCCTCGATGCCGACCAGCTCGCCGCCGTAGACCGCGGCCATGACGACCTTGCCCTGCTCGAGGTCGTGCGGGATGAACACGCAGGAGCGGAAGCCGGCGCGGGCAGCGGCGGCGCCGACGGCACCGGCCAGGTTGCCCGTCGAGGAGCAGGAGAGCGTGGTGAAGCCGAAGGCGCGGGCGGCCTCGATGGCCTGGGCGACGACGCGGTCCTTGAAGGAGTGCGTCGGATTACCGGAGTCGTCCTTGATGAACAGGCCGCCGGTGACGCCGAGTTCACGGGCGAGGTTGTCGGCCTTGACGAGCTTGGTCCAGCCGGGGTTCAGGTTCGGCTTGGTGGCCACGTCCGCGGGGACGGGCAGCAGCGGTGCGTACCGCCAGAGGTTGTCGGGGCCGGCCTCGATCTGCTTGCGCAGGGCCTCGGGGTCACCGGTCGGCAGGTCGTATGCGACTTCGAGCGGGCCGAAACAGATCTCGCAGGCGAAGATCGGGCCGAGCGGGAAGCGCTCGCCGCACTCGCGACAGGACAGGGCCGAGGCGGGGCCGAGGTCTACGGCGTTGTCGTTGTCGACGGCGGTGGTGTCGTTGGTGGCAACAGTCTGCGCAGCCATGGAGGCGAGGCCCTTTCTCCTCATCTTCCTCGCGGCGCACTTCGCCGCGAGACGGATTTGGCACCTTCCCTAGCCGGGGCCTCGCGGAAATGATCAACGATGATCGGTACGAGAACCGGCTGGAGGGTTGCCGGGGCTTCAACGGGCCGTATCCCTCTGCCCCTCTGGATGAGCGGTATGGCGCCGGGCCGTGTGGGTCCCGGAGCGTTTGTTCGCGCCATGACCCCCGACATGCGATGGTCATCCGCGTTGTTCAAGACTGTAACCGAAGGCCAGGACAGTTGAGGTAGTCGTCCGAACCGCGAGATGGATCACAGGCCGTGGTCCCAGTGACGGGCCACCGAGTGGTCCCAGTGAGGGGGCACCAGAACGTGCTGGATGAAGTCGAGCGCTGGCTGAGCACGCGCTCCTGGTCGGTGACCGACCGTCCGCTCCGTCAGCTGATCGCGGCGAAGCGCGCCACCGGGCAGTCGGTGAGCGTCGTGCTGCCCGCGCTCAACGAGGAAAAGACGGTCGGCGAGATCGTCGCGGTGATCCGCCGCGAGCTGATGACCCGGGCCGTGCCCCTCGTCGACGAGCTCGTCGTGATCGATTCCGGTTCGACGGACCGTACGGCGGAGGTCGCCACGGCCGCCGGCGCCCGCGTCGTCCACCGCGACGAGATACTGCCCCGCATACCCGCGCTTCCCGGCAAGGGCGAGGTGCTGTGGCGCTCGCTGCTGGTCACCAGCGGCGACATCGTCGCCTTCGTAGACGCGGACCTGAAGGAGTTCTCCGCGGACTTCGTCTCGGGCATCGTGGGCCCGCTGCTCACCGAGCCCGGCGTGGACCTGGTCAAAGCGATGTACGACCGCCCGCTGGGCGCCGAGCTCGCAGGTGAGGGGAGTCGCGCAGGTGGCGCGCAGGGCGGCAGGGTCACCGAGCTGATGGCCCGCCCGCTGCTGAACATGCACTGGCCGCAGCTGGCCGGGTTCGTCCAGCCTCTGGGCGGCGAGTACGCGGCGCGCAGGTCCCTGCTCGAACAGCTGCCGTTCCCCGTCGGATACGGCGTCGAGCTGGGCATGCTCGTCGACGCCCTCCACCTCGTGGGCCTGGACGCGCTGGCGCAGGTCGATGTCGGCGTGCGCAAGCACCGGCACCAGGACGGGCAGGCCCTGGGCCGGATGGCGGCCGCGATCTACCGCACGGCGCAGCTGCGCCTGGCCCGCGGCCATCTCGTACGTCCCGTGCTCACCCAGTTCGAGCGCGGCGAGGACGGATTCGAACCGCGTACGTACTCGGTAGACATCGAGGAGCGTCCTCCGATGGCGGAGATCGCGGAGTACGCGGAGCGGCGCGCGGCGTAACCGCGTCATGAACATCTGGGTGGTGCGGCCTCTCGCCGCCCGGGCCGGAAGGGTGAGACGCCTTGATCGCGGCGTCTTGGTGCGCTGCTGCCGACCCGGTCAGCAGGGTGCGGCTGTGCCGCTCCATGAGGGTGGTGGTCGGGCGACAGGTGGGAGGTCGCCGCGTGTGACCGCCGTGTAACCCGTCGCGGCGACCGTATACGGCCATGGGTCCAGCCGAGTCGCCCGTACGTTTGAGCGTTTCCGGGCCGGGCTAAGTTGGGGCGTATGGCTTCCACTCAGGGTGCTCAGATCCTCGTCGCGTCCAATCGCGGCCCGGTCTCCTACACGCTGGAGGAGGACGGCTCGCTCACCGCCAGGCGCGGCGGTGGCGGTCTGGTGTCGGGCCTGTCGGCGATCGGCCACGACGCCGGCGCCGTATGGGTGTGCGCCGCTCTGGGCGACGGCGACCGCGAGGCCGTACGCCGCACGGGCGGCACGCTGGACCCGGCCGACACGGGCGGACAGCACGTCCGCATGCTGGGGATCGCGCCGGACGTGTACGACGACGCGTACAACGGCATCGCGAACTCGGTGCTGTGGTTCGTGCACCACATGCTGTACCAGACGCCGCTGGAGCCCGCCTTCGGCGCGGAGTTCCGGGCGCAGTGGGCCTCCTACGAGGCGTACAACCGGGCCTTCGCCGAGGCGCTGGCGGACGAGGCCGGGCAGGGCGCGGCCGTGGTGGTGCAGGACTACCACCTGGTACTGGTGCCGGGCATGCTCCGCGAGCTGCGCCCCGATCTCAGGATCGGGCACTTCTCGCACACGCCGTGGGCGCCCGTCGACTACTTCCGGATGCTGCCCGACGACATCGCGCGAGAGGTGCTGCGAGGCATCCTCGGCGCCGACCGCGCGGCATTCCTGACCTGGCGCTGGGCGAACGCGTTCACCACCTGCTGTATGGAACTGCTGGGGCCGGACGCCCTGGCCGACACCCGGATCGGCGTCCACGGGCTCGGCGCGGACGCGGATTTCCTGCGGGAGCGGTCGCGCCAGGAGGACGTCGAGGAGCGCATCGCCGTCCTGCGCGGCCAGGTCGGTCCGGGCCGCAAGACCATCGTCCGGGTCGACCGCACCGAGCTGTCCAAGAACATCGTCCGTGGCCTTCTCGCCTTCCGGCAGCTTCTTGAGGACCGCCCCGAGTGGCGCGAGCAGGTCGTGCACATCGCCATGGCCTACCCGTCACGGCAGGATCTCGCGGTCTACCGGGACTACATGACCGAGGTGCGCCGGGTCACCGACGAGATCAACGCGCAGTACGGCACGCCTGGCTGGACCCCCGTCCAGCTGCACCTCAAGGACGACTTCGCCCGCTCCCTTGCCGCCTACCGCATCGCCGACGTCGCACTGGTCAACCCCATCCGGGACGGCATGAACCTGGTCGCCAAGGAGGTCCCGGTCGTCTCCGACGAGGGGTGCGCCCTCGTCCTGTCACGGGAGGCCGGTGCGTACGAGGAGTTGGGCGAGGACGCGATCACGGTGAACCCGTACGACGTGTCGGGCACGGCCCAGGCGCTCCACGAGGCGCTCACCCTCCCCGACGGCGACCGCATCGAACGAGCGAAGCGCCTTGCGGCGTCGGCGACGGCCCTGCCCCCGACCCAGTGGTTCCTGGACCAGCTGCACGCGCTGGACACCTGAGCGCCGCCGCGCCGCTGTGGGCAGTCGTTCCGCTGGGGCGGAACGGGTGGGCACAGCGAAACCCCGCGACGGCGGGCACCGTGTAACATCCCCGGGCACCCGCGACGCGGGTGCCCGGACCGCAAGGTCACCCCAGGCGGTCAGCCAACGCCGCCAGGAACCCCGCCACCCCCGCCGGCCCGTCCACCACCACATCGGCCCGACCGGCCAGCTCGGGAACCTCGGTGCTGCCGCTGCACACGAGCAACCCCGGCACCCCCTCCCCCCGGAGCTTCTCCACGGCCCCGAACGCGGGAAGATCCCCGAGGTCGTCCCCGCAGTACAACACGGCCCCGGCCCCCACCTCCCGTACGTACTCGCTCAGCGCCACCCCCTTGTCCATCCCCGGCGGCCGCAGCTCCAGCACGAGCCGCCCGGGCTCGACGATCAGCCCGTGCCGCGCGGCGAGCTCGGCGAGCGGGGTGCGCAGCACCTCGAGCGTGGCCTGGGGGTCCTCGGCGCGCCGCGTGTGGACGGCGATCGCGCGGCCCTTCTCCTCGATCCATGTGCCGCGGGAGACGCCGAGCGCGTCCAGGAGCCCGGGCAGTTCGGTGCGGACGGCCGCCACACCCGGAGGCGGGGCGGGCGCCTGCACGGTACGGGGGACGGCGTCCCAGCGCTCGGCGCCGTAGTGCCCCAGTACGACGAGGTGTTCGAGGCCCGGCGCGTCGCCGAACCCGCCGTAGCGGACGGCGACATCGGCCGGGCGCCCGGTGATCACCGCCACGGAACACACCTTCGGCGCGAGGGCCGACATGGCCGGGACGGCGTCCGGGTGGGCGCGCGCCTGCTCGGGGTCGGGCACGATCGGGGCGAGTGTCCCGTCGAAGTCGAGACCGATCACGGCCCGCCCGGGGTGGGCGAGGATCGCCTCGAGACCGTGGCGGCCCGCGTCGTTCCGGGGAGTCGGCAAGGAGTCCTGCTGGCTGTGGCTGCCCATACTTCGACCCTATCCAGCGGGGGCCCCGGGCACCCCTGCCGTCACCGTTCGGTACGGCGGGATTCGCGTATGCGGCGGAGGCGGTTCACCGTGACCGGGTCGTGCGCGAGGGCGCGGGGGTCGTCGAGCAGGGCGTTGAGCAGCTGGTAGTAGCGGACCGGGACCATGCCGAGCTGCTCCCTTATCGCGCGCTCCTTCGCTCCCGGGGTGGGCCAGGAGCGGCGCTCGAGTGCCAGAACCGCACGCTGGCGCTCGGTGAGCTCGCCCGTGTTGCCCTCGCCCATCGCCTCACCGTCCACGTCTGGCACCGTATCGCCCGCCGCCGACACTGCTACTCCGCGTTCTCCGCGGACGCCGCCTCGCGCTGGATCTGGCCCAGGATCGACGCCGGCTTGCCGTTCTTGGTGACGGCCTTGCCGATCTGCTGCTTGATGGCGGCGCTGACCTGAGCCCAGGACGTCTTGCCGACGGGGTAGAGCTCCGAGTTCGGCAGTTCCTCCAGGAACCCGGCGAGCTGCCGGTCGTCCTTGTCGTCGGACATCGCGTAGGACGCGGACGTCGTGACGGGCAGCAGGTCGTACTCGTGCGAGAAGGCGAGCACGTTCTTCTCGGAGTAGACGTAGTCGAGGAACGTGCCGATCTGCTCGCCCCGGCCGTTCTGCTTGAAGGCCATCATCCAGTCGGCGACGCCGATGGTGGCCTTGGACGGGCCGTTCGGCCCGGGCATCGGCACCATGCCGAACTTCACGCCCTTCTTGGCAGCCATCTGCATCAGCGTGGGGTGGCCGTTGAGCATGCCGACGTCGCCGCGCGTGAAGGCCGCGAAGGCATGCGCGCGGTTGAGCTTGCCGGGTGGGGTGGGGCCGGTGAGGTCCTCGCCGACGAGGTCGTCCCGGAGCCAGTCGAAGGTCCTGATGTTCTCGCTCGAGTCGAGGTCGTACGTGCCGACGTTGTCGGTGTAGCCGGCGCCGCCGCTCAGCAGCCACATCATCGTCTCCGCCTGGGCCTCCTCCGGGCCGAGGGGCAGGGCGTAAGGAATCTTCACCCCGCGGGACTTGAGCACGCGGGCGGCGGCCTGCAGGTCGGCCCAGCTCTTCGGCGGGGTGATGCCCGCTTCCTTGAAGAGCGTCTTGTTGTAGAAGAGGAGCCGGGTGGAGGCGGCGAAGGGCATGCCGTACTGGACGCGGTCCACCTCGCCGGCCTCGCTGAGCTGCGGCAGGAAGTCGGCCTGGACGGGTATGGAGAGCAGGTCGTCGGCGCTGTAGAGCTTGCCGTCCGCGGCGTAGTCGGCGTAGGCGCCGATCTGCGCCATGTCGGGCGCCTTGCCCTCGGCGACCATCTCCTTGACCTTGCGGTCGACGTCGTTCCAGGAGTAGACGCTGACCTTGACCTTGATGTCCGGGTTCTTGGCCTCGAAGGCCTTGACCAGCTTGTCCCAGTACTTCTCGGAGCTGTTCGCGGCCGAGTCGCCGTAGTCGGCGGCCACGAGGGTGAGAGTGACGTTACTGCTGCCCTCGGACGCGCCGCAGGCAGCGAGCGACGCCGTCATGCCCCATACGGCCACCGCCGCGGTCAGACCCCTCAAGCGACGCTGCACAGTTGTTTCCCACCCTTGTGTTCCATGTTGTTCCAGTAGTGCCCTGTGGCACCTGTGAAAGTTTTTCATGAGCGCATGTCCCGACTGGCCGAGGGTAAGGTCTACACCAATGAGGTAACGCTTCGGAAGCGAGGAGCCCCCGAGGACCCCCTCTCCGCGGGACCCGCACGCCGGCCGCACACCGCCCGCACGTTCGCACGACCGAACGCCACCCCCCGCAGGCCCCGGCGATCCAGGGAACTGGACCAGACCCCTGCAACTGGACTAGACCTCTCGAGGGTCTAGGCGCGAGACTGTTCCCGTGAGACACGTCATCGCCCTCGATGTGGGCGGCACCGGGATGAAAGCCGCCCTCATAGGGGTGGACGGCGCGGTCCTGCACCGGGCGCGCCGAGCGACCGGCCGCGAGCGCGGAGCCGACGCCGTCGTCGAGACGATCCTCGCCTTCGCCGCCGAGCTGCGCGCCCACGGCGAGGAACACTTCGGTCAGCCCGCATCGGCCGCGGGCGTCGCCGTCCCGGGCATCGTCGACGCCGAGCAGGGCATCGCCGCGTACGCCGCGAACCTGGGCTGGCGCGACGTACCCCTGCGTGACCTGCTCAGCAGCCGGCTCGACGGCGTGCCCGTCGCCCTCGGCCACGATGTGCGCACGGGCGGGTTCGCGGAGGGCCGGATCGGCGCGGGCAAGGGCGCCGACCGGTTTCTCTTCGTCGCGCTGGGCACCGGTATCGCCGGCGCCATCGGCATCGACGGCTCGGTCGAGGCGGGCGCCCACGGCTTCGCGGGCGAGATCGGCCACATCGTCGTACGCCCCGGCGGCATCCCGTGTCCCTGCGGGCAGCGCGGCTGTCTGGAGCGGCTGTCCTCGGCGTCCGCCGTGGGGCAGGCATGGGCGGAGGCCGGCGGCGACCCGGACGCGGATGCCGCGGACTGTGCGAAGGCCGTGGAATCGGGGGACCCGAGGGCCATGACCGTCTGGCGGAACGCCGTCGACGCGCTCGCCGACGGGCTCGTCACCGCGCTCACTCTGCTGGACCCGCGCATCCTGATCATCGGTGGCGGTCTCGCCGAGGCCGGGGAAACGTTGTTCACGCCCCTGCGGGCCGCCGTCGAGCAGCGCGTCACGTTCCAGAAGATCCCGGCCATCGTCCCGGCCGCCCTCGGGGACAGCGCCGGATGCCTGGGCGCCGGCCTGCTCGCCCGGGATCTGATCGGCGCGGGCGTCACCGACGCCGCAGAACGCGATACCACAGGCCCGGGCACCACAAGCCCGGGAACGACGGTCCCAGGCACGACAGGCCCGATCCCCACAGACATCGCCCCCACAACCCCCTCGGAGGTAACCACCTGATGGCCACTAGCAAGGTTCTCGCCGGTGCCCGGGTGGTACTGCCCACGGGGATCGTGGAGGGCGGCCGCGTGATCGTCGAGGGCACTCGGATCGCCGCGGCCGGTCCCGGAGACGGCCCATCCCCCGACGGTCCCGAGAACGCCCCCTCGCCCGGCGGACATGAGAAAGCCCAGGTCCTCGACCTGACAGGCCACTGGCTGGTCCCGGGCTTCGTCGACATCCACAACCACGGCGGAGGCGGCGCCTCCTTCACCAACGGCACGGTCGAGGAGATCCTCCAGGGCGTCCGGACGCACCGGCAGCATGGAACGACCACGCTCGTCGCCTCCACCGTCACGGGCGAGTCGGACTTTCTGACCCAGCGCGCCGGGCTGCTGTCCGAGCTGGCCGAGCAGGGCGACATCGCCGGCATCCACTTCGAGGGCCCGTTCATCTCGCCGTGCCGCAAGGGCGCGCACTCCGAGGAACTGCTGCGCCACCCGGAACCGGCGGAGGTCCGCAAGCTGATCGACGCGGCGCGCGGGCAGGCCCGGATGGTCACGCTCGCGCCCGAACTGCCGGGTGGCATCGACTCCGTACGGCTGCTGGCCGAGCACGGCGTGATCGCGGCCGTCGGGCACACGGACGCCACATACGAGCAGACGGTGGAGGCCATCGATGCCGGTGCCACCGTCGCCACGCACCTGTTCAACGCGATGCCGGCCCTCGGCCATCGCGCGCCCGGGCCCGTCGCCGCGCTGCTCGAGGACGAGCGGATCACGGTCGAGCTGATCAACGACGGCACGCATCTGCATCCTGCCGCGCTGGAGCTGGCCTTCCACCGGGCGGGCGCGTCACGGGTCGCCTTCATCACGGACGCGATGGACGCGGCCGGGTTCGGCGACGGGACGTATCTGCTCGGGCCGCTGGAGGTCGAGGTGCAGGGCGGGGTCGCGCGGCTCGTCGAGGGCGGTTCGATCGCGGGCTCGACCCTGACTCTGGACCGGGCCTTCAAGCGCGCGGTGACCGTCGACCGGCTGCCGGTCGAGGACATCGTGCACGCCATCTCCGCCAACCCGGCGAAGCTGATCGGCACCTACGACAGGGTCGGCTCGCTCGAGCCCGGCAAGGACGCCGACCTGGTGGTGCTGGATGCGGACTTCGAGCTCAAGGGCGTGATGCGCAAGGGCTCCTGGGTGGTGGAACCGCGGCTCGGCTGAGGTGGTGCCGCGGTGGCCCGCGGTGCGCCCGCCGCAGGGAGGCCTTGGCACGGTGACCTGTTCACGGGGTTTCAGCTAGTTCAACGCATAACGAACTCACGGCGGTTGGCCCGGGACTCTGGGCCAACCGCCGTCGCTTTGGCATGATCGGGCCCGGCAGACGGCAAGCGCATTCTGCAAGCCGACAGGCCGGTTTCACTGTTTTTCAGGCACGTCACGGTTCGTCAGGGGCATGTTGTTCCAGGGCACTTCAGGCATGTTGTCGCACGTTTCTTCGCGGGGGAGGTCCAGGTGATCCTCACGGTCACGCTGAACACCGCCCTCGACATCACCTATCGCGTCCCGTCCCTGCGCCCCCACGCCTCGCACCGTGTCACCGAGGTCACCGAACGGCCGGGCGGCAAGGGCCTGAACGTCGCACGCGTACTGGCGGCGCTGGGCCACCCCGTGACGGTCACCGGCTTCGCGGGCGGCGGCACCGGCCGCGCCCTGCAGAACGCGCTGACCGGCATCCCACGCATCACCGACGCACTCGTACCGGTCGCCGGCGCCACGCGCCGCACGGTCGCCGTCGTCGACACGGCGACGGGTGACACGACTCAGCTCAACGAGCCCGGGCCGGTCATCGCCCCAGCCGAGTGGAGCGCCTTCCTGGAGGCGTACGAGGACCTGCTGCAGTCGTCGTCGGCCGTGGCCCTGTGCGGCAGCCTGCCGCCCGGCGTGCCCGTCGGCGCCTATGCGCACCTCGTCCGGGCCGCACGCGCCGCCTCCGTTCCCGTACTCCTTGACACCAGCGGGGAGCCGCTACGCCGCGGCATCGCGGCCCGCCCCGACTTCGTCAAGCCCAACGCCGACGAGCTCGCCGAACTCACCGGATCCCACGAGCCGTTGCAGGCCACCCGGGACGCGCGGCGCCGCGGGGCACGCGCCGTCGTCGCCTCGCTGGGCGCTCAGGGGCTGCTCGCGGTGGCCCCGGAGGGCCACTGGCAGGCCACCCCGCCCTCGCGTGTCGCGGGCAATCCGACGGGCGCCGGGGACTCGGCGGTCGCCGGTCTGCTGTCCGGCCTTGTCGAGCACCTTCCCTGGCCGGACCGGCTGGCCCGGGCGGCAGCCCTGTCCGCGGCGACGGTACGGGCGCCGGTGGCGGGCGAGTTCGACCGCGCGGCCTACGAGGAGCTGTTGCCGCGGGTCGCGGTCACGGAGCGGGCGACGGCAGCCTGAAGCCACCGAGCCGGCGACGGCGGCCTGAAGCCACCGAGCGGGCGACGCCCCCAGGACCTCGCCCGCTCGAACCCGCTCCCGCTTGAGCAGTGCGCTACTTCTTGACCTGCCCGGCCTTCAGCCACACCCGGTCGAGGAGGGCGTTGCACTGGTCACCGGCCTGGCACGAGATCGTGATCGTGTTGGTGCCCTTGGTGAGGCTGGGATACGCGTAGGTCTGCGTCCAGCCCTTCTCCCAGTCGCCCTTGGGGGCGCCCGCGAAGTTGCCCATGTTGAGCTTGGTGCCGAACACCTTGCCGTTGACGGTCAGCGTCGTCTTCGCATCCTCGCCGGGGACGCTGTAGCCCACGAAGAGGGTGTAGACGCCGTCCTTCGGGATGCCGTTGACCGTCCAGGTGACCTGCGCACCGACCTGGTTGAGCCCGTTCACGTAGACCCCGCCGGCGGCGTCCGCGCCCTTGATGTCGGAGGCGGTCACCGTGCCGCCCTCCAGCTTCAGCGCCTTGGCGTCCGCCTCGGGCAGCTCGGCCTGCTTGCCGGCGCCCTTGGTCGCCGACGGGCTGGGCTCGGCCGACTCGGAAGCAGTCGGCTTCCCGCCGCCCGCCTGGTTGTCCCCGCTGTTCTCGGAGTCGTCGCCGGTCAACACCGCGACGCCGATGCCGATGACGACGGCGGCGACCACCGCGATGGCGCCTATCAGCAGTCCCTTGGTGTTGGGGCCGCTCCCCCGGCCGCCACGGGCGGCGTCCGGCGCCGGCTGGTACTGCGTTGTGGCGGCGCCCCCGGGCAGTGTCTCGGGCGCCGCGTAGTGGGCGTTCTGCTGGCCGTACGGGGACTGCTGCGGGACCTGCCCGTAGGCGGCCTGCTGCGTCTGCTGCCCGTATTGACGCTCGCCGACCGCGCGGACCTGGTTGTACGAGGAGCGGGGACCCGGGTAGCCGTAGCCGCCGCCACCGGTCGGCGGGGTGGCCCCGGACGCCTGACCGTCGGCGTAGAGATAGCCGAACGGGTCGTCGTCCTCGGGCGTGCTCGCGCCGTTGTTGCCGGGCGTCATCCCTTGGTCACTCCTCACCACGTGCAGTCTGCGGACCCGGCGAGCCTACCCGCTCCCGGGCGCACAATCGGGTGGCCTACGCCTCACCACCACGCTGAACTGGGGTTCAGCCGGCACGACGATGCGCTTTGGGACGAGACCGTTTCTCGTCGTACATCCGCTCGTCAGCTGATTTCAAGACGTCGTCCGCCGACATTCCGCATTCGGCCCAGCCGATGCCGAAGCTGGCGCCCACCCGGACCGCCCGGCCGTCCACCCGCATCGGCTGGATGATCTCGTTCCGCAGCCGGACGGCGAGGTCCTGGGCGTCCGCCCGGCCGAGCCCGTCCGCGAGCACCACGAACTCGTCGCCGCCGAGCCGGGCGACCGTGTCCCCGTCCCGTACGCCGCTGGTCAGACGCCTGGCGACCTCGATGAGGACGGCGTCGCCCGCGTTGTGCCCGAACCGGTCGTTGATCGACTTGAAGCCGTCGAGGTCGCAGAAGAGGACGGCGAGCCCCTTCGTGCCGTCGTCCGCGCCGCCCTCCGGCGCGACCGCGTGCACATGGTGGTCGTACGCGCCGAAGGCTCCGCCGGCCAGGTCGGAACCGTGCCCGAAGTCGAAGCCGTGCCCGTCCGTGTCGTACCCCATGTCGTACGTGATGTCGTACGCGCCGTCGCCGACGCCCGCGGCGGGCTCCCCGTACGCCGCGTCGAGCGCGGCCACCGGTCCGGGGACGGTGTGCTTGGGGCGGCCGCACAGCCGGGCGCCGAGCCGGGTGCGCAGCTCGGCGCTGTTCGGCAGGCCGGTGAGCGAGTCGTGGCTGGCCCGGTGGGCCAGCTGCAGCTCACGGCGCTTGCGCTCCTCGATGTCCTCGACGTGCGTGAGCAGGAAGCGCGGCCCGTCCGCGGCGTCCGCGACGACGGAGTTGCGCAGGGACACCCAGACATACGTCCCGTCGCGCCGCACGAACCGCAGCTCGGCCCGTCCGCCCTCGGCGGAGGTGCGCAGCAGGGTCCCGATGTCCTCGGGGTGGACCAGATCGGAGAACGAGTAGCGGCGCAGCGCGGAGGCGGGCCGCCCGAGCAGCCGGCACAGCGCGTCGTTGGTCCGCAGGATGCGTCCGTGCTGGTCACCGCCCATCTCGGCGATCGCCATGCCGCTCGGCGCGTACTCGAAGGCCTGCCGAAATGATTCCTCGCTGGCGCGCAGGGCCTGCTGCTCACGCTCGAGCCGGACCAGGGCGCGCTGCATGTTTGCCCGCAGACGGGCGTTGCTGATGGCAATGGCGGCGTGAAATGCGTACATCTGCAGCGCTTCGCGGCCCCAGGCGCCCGGCCGGCGGCCGGTGCGCGGCCGGTCCACGGACAGCACGCCTATCAGCTCCCCGCCGGCGCCGCCCGCCGCGTACATGGGGGCGAAGAGGCGGTCGCGGGGGTGCCACTCGTCCTCGAAGCGGGGCTCGGGACCGTCGGTGAGCCACTGCGGCACGTCGTCCTCGTCGAGGACCCAGCCCTCGGTGTACGGGATGAACCGCAGGTCTTCCCAGGCCTCGCCCATGGACAGGCGCCGTTCCCAGGAGGCGCGGGAGCCGACACGGCCGGTCATGAGCGCGTCGGCCGCTGCGTTGCCCGCGAAGGCGGCCACGACGAGGTCGCCGTCCGGACGTACGAGGTTCACGGCGGCCAGCTCGTACCCGAGCCCGTTCACGACACCGTCGGCGACGGTCTGCAGCGTGTCGGCCAGGCTGCGTGCCGTGTTCATGTCCGCCATCACCCGATGCAGCTGCCGCAGGGTCGCAAGACGGACATACGGCTCCGACTCGGTCTCCATGCTCGCTCTCCCCGAGACTTCGACAGCAACTCCAGAAATGATCGGCGTACTTTTTCCAGCGTCCCCGCCACTGAATCACAGCGAGCTGTCCACTCGGTACACAGGGTCAACAAAATATGGCTCCTGTGACTCAAGTCACAGGAGGTGGAGACCAATGGCGGCGGCGCGTCGGGCTCGACGCGAGGCGCCGTGAAGTGTTATTGAACGCAAACCGCGCGGGACGGTCGGCCGGGAGGGTGCGGTGGGCCGGGAAGAGTGCGGTCGGCCGGTGCGACCGCTCGGACGCGGGGTTCGGCCTTCGGTCCTAGTCCCCGACTGCGACCCTGGTCCGATGTGGCGTGCGGAGCCAGCGCTTAGCGTTCGGCAATGTGCTGAACACGCCATCCGTTCCCTCCGCGCCGCCTGTGCCCTCCGTGCCCGCGGCATCCGCTACGCCCTCCGCCCCACCCGTCCCGCACCTCCGTCACGGCGACGGGCATGCTGAGGGGGTGAGTGAGGACGAGTTCCGCGCTGCCATGTCCCGGCTGGCCGCGGGTGTGGTGCTGGTGACCGCGTACGAACCGGCACTCGACCCGGAGGGGCCCCGCGGCGACGACGTCGGCATGACGGCGACGGCCTTCATGTCGGTGTCGCTGGACCCGCCGCTGGTCCTGATCAGCCTGCGCGAGGGCTCCCGTATGGACGACCTGCTCGCCGAACAGCCGCTGTGGGGAGTCTCGATCCTCTCCGAGAGCCAGCGCCACATCGCGGGCCGCTTCGCCATGAAGGGCCGCGTCAGCGACCGCCTGCTGTTCGAGGACATTCCGTACGTACGAGGCGAGGAGTCCGGCGCCCTGCTGGTGGGCGGGGCGCTCGCCACCCTGGAGTGCCGCACGGAACAGCGCGTGCCGGCAGGCGACCACACACTGGTCATCGGCCGCGTCCTGACGGCGACGGTGCCGAGCGCGGACGGCGGGCCGTTGACGTATTTCCGGGGGCGGTACCGGCAGTTGGGGTGATGGCGGTCGGGATGACGTCGGTCGGGGTACCGGCAGTTGGGGTGACGGCGGTCGGGGTGACAGCGGTGCCGTCACGGGGTGGGTCTGAGCGGGTCCGGGGACGTGCCTGAACTTCCCCGGAGTCGCTCAGCCCCAGTCGCGGCCGGAGCGTCCCTGCTTCGTCTCGCCGCGCCGCTTCTTCTCCCGGAGCCGCCGCTCGTTGATGCCGCGAGGGATACGGGTGGGCCGCCGCGGCTTGGGCGGCGGAGCCGTCGCCTCCGCGAGCAGGGACGCCAGCCGCACGGCCGCCGCCTCCCGGTTGCGCCACTGCGACCGGTGCTCCGAGGCGCGGACGGAGACGACCCCGTCGACGAGCCTCCCGGCGAGCCGCTCCAGGGCTCGCTCCTTCCACACGGGCGGCAGGGACTCCGTCCCGGCCAGGTCGAAGCGCAGTTCCACCTGTGAGTCACTGGTGTTGACGTGCTGCCCGCCCGGCCCTGACGACCGCGAGAAACGCCACATCAGCTCGGCCTCGGGCAGGAGAACCGAACCACGGATGGGATAAGGACCGGACATGAGTTCCATGGTCCCGCGCACATCCGCCCGCCGTCACCCGTTTTTCCGCGGCCCGACTACTCCACCCGGGCGCCTTCGGTAAAGAAAGTAAAGAGAGCTGGAACCTCCTGGTCCCCCCGCGACGTTCATACGGGTGACGGTAGCTTCGTCCCCAGCACGAAGCCCGCATGCGGAACGAAACGAACAGAACCAGGAAGGGACTTCCCATGGCTGTAAGCCTGTCCAAGGGCGGCAACGTCTCGCTCACCAAGGAGGCACCGGGCCTGACCGCCGTCACGGTGGGCCTCGGCTGGGACGTCCGCACCACCACGGGCACTGACTTCGACCTGGACGCATCGGCGATCGCGGTGAACCAGCAGGGCAAGGTCTACTCGGACGCGCACTTCGTCTTCTTCAACAACAAGCAGACGCCGGACCAGACCATCGTCCACACCGGCGACAACCGCACGGGCGAGGGCGCCGGCGACGACGAGGCCATCAACGTCAACCTGGCGGGCCTGCCGGCCGACGTGGACAAGATCGTCTTCCCGGTCTCCATCTACGACGCCGAGAACCGCAGCCAGAACTTCGGCCAGGTCCGCAACGCGTACATCCGCATCGTCAACCAGGCCGGCGGCACCGAGATCGCCCGCTACGACCTGAGCGAGGACGCAGCCACGGAGACGGCGATGGTCTTCGGCGAGCTGTACCGCAACGGCGCGGAGTGGAAGTTCCGCGCGGTCGGCCAGGGCTACGCCTCGGGCCTGGTGGGCATCGCCCAGGACTTCGGCGTCAACGTCTGACGTCGACATCCGGCTTGAGCCCGGCGAGCTCCTCACCGAGCTCGCCGGGCTCTACGCGTCCGACCGGCGGAGGCCGCGCGCCACCCCCGCCCGGTCCACCACACCGGGTCGACCCCGCCCGTCCACCCCACCCGGCCCAGCCCACCCGGTCGACGCCGCCGGTCCACCCCACCCCGTCGACCCGCTCAGGCGTGGTCCGGTTTTCCCTTTCCGTGCAGCCAGTCGGCCCAGATCAGGGTGAAGTCCTTGTCCGGCGCCTTCTTCTCCACGTACGCCGTGAAGTCGGCGGTGTTCGCGTTGCCGTGGCGGTACGCGGCCGCCCAGCCCTTGAGGATGTCGCGGAAGGCGTCGTCCCCCACGGTCTGCCGGATCTTGTGGAGAACCATGGCACCGCGCAGATAGACCGTGTCGTCGGAGATGTGTGCGGCACTCGGCGGATCAGCAGGGGCGAAGGACCAAATGGCATCGGCATGCGCCGCTTCGGGGTCGCCGCGGTAGAGGGCGTCGAATGTCTCCTGCGCGCTGTCGCCGCCGTGATCCTCCGCCCACAGCCACTCGGCGTAGGACGCGAAGCCCTCGTTCAGCCACATGTCCTGCCAGGTCTTCGGCGTCACCGAGTTCCCGAACCACTCGTGGGCCAGCTCGTGAACGAGCAGTTCCGTACCGGGGGCGCCGGGGAAGACGGGACGGGTCTGGGTCTCCAGGGCGTAGTCAGCGTCGCCTGGCCGTTCGACGATCGCTCCGGCCGAGGAGAACGGGTAGGGGCCGAAGTTCTGCTCCCCCCACTTCAGAACGTCGGGGATACCGTCGAGGACCTTCTCACTCGTCTCCGCCTCGGTCGGGTCGACGGCGGTCAGGACAGGCAACTTCCTGCTGTTCTTGCCGCTGCCGTTCCCGCTGCTGCTGCCGTTGCCGTCCCCGTTCCCGTTGCCGTCCGCCGTCGTCTCGTACCGGCTCATGTCGAATGTGCCGATGGCGACCGTCGCCACATAGCTCGCCGTCGGCTCGGGGCTGTGCCAGGTGGAGGTGGTCCGGCCGTTCTGGGTCTGCTCGCGCCTCAACTGGCCGTTGGATACGGCCTGCACGCCCTCGGGGACGGTGACCTGCACGTCGAACGTCGCCTTGTCAGCGGGGTGGTGATTGCCGGGGAACCACGCCATGGAGCCGGTCGGCTCGCCCAGCGCCAGTGCGCCGTCCGCGGTGAGCAGCCAGCCCTCGCGGGAACCGTCCGGATCGTCGATGCTCTCCGGCGTGCCGGCGTAGCGGACGACGGTGCGGAACGTTTCGCCATTGGCGAGCATGTCGGGCGGCCGGACGGTCAGCTCCTGGCCGGCGCGGCGGAAGCGGGCGCCGGCGCCGTCGACACTGACGGACTCGACCTTCAGCCCCTTCAGGTCGAGGTTGAACGCGCTGAGAGCCTGCGTGGCGCGTGCCGTGATCTCCGTCTTCCCCGTGAGCCGACGGGAAGCGGGATCGTAGTCGACCTTCAGGTCGTAGTGGACGACGTCGTAGCCGCCGTTGCCCATCTTCGGGAAGTACGGATCGCGCAGGCCGGCGGCGCCCACCGTGCGCTCGGCGCCCGAGTCGCAGGCGCTCAGGGCGAGGGCTGCGACGGTCGCGACCGCGGTCACCACGCGAACGAGAGGACGACGTTCCACGCGTTGATCGTATGGGACTTTGGGGCCTCAGGCGGCATTTGTCCGGGAGTCGTCCGCGGCGACGGGAGGCGCGACTGTCGAACGCGCGTACGACTGGCGTCTTCGCAGGTCAAGGCATACGAAGACCTCCACCCGCGCCGCCCATGACACCATCGGCTACGTGCTCGACATCGGCTACGCCCTCTCCAACCGCTTCCCCGACCCGCCGCAGACGGACTACCGCCGCGCGGACGTCCACGCCCTGCGCCACGACCTCTTCTGCGGTGACGTCTATCTCGCCGACACCAAGGCGGACCGGGAGCTGTCCACAGCCTGGGGATGGGTGCCGGTGCTCGACTTCGCCTGGGCGCTGTGCGACATCGTCGAGCAGCTCGACCGCGATCCGGCCGGCAGCCGCGCCGCCAGGCCGCAGTACGCCGAGCTCGACTTCACCGAGTCCACCGACCGCATGCTCTTCGAGCGCCGTTTCGGCTGGGTCGACATCGAGGCCGACTGGATGCCGGGCGACGAACCGCCCCTGACGTTCTCGCACGCCGTACTGCGCCGTGAAGCCCGTGACTTCCTGCACGACCTGATCGCCGATCTGACGGACATGCACGAGGACCTGGCAGAGAACCCCGCGATCTGGACGCTCCAGGCGCGGTTCCCCCGCATCTGAGCAGCCGGCCCCGTCGACTGACTTCCGTCACTCCTCTCCTGGCGCCTCCACCCGCACTCCGATCTGCGCCGCGAACGCCGGTGCCAGATCGATGAGTTGGGCCGGGCTGATGACCGCCCCCGCCAGGCGGTCGAGGCCCCGCGCGATGCCCAGCTCCGCTGCCGACCGCAGATCGACGTCGGTCATCGTCGTCCCGCTGAAGTCCGCCCCCTTCAGCGCACAGTCCCTGAACTCGACCCGCTCGAGCCGCGCCCCGCCGAAATCCGGCTCGACCAGCACGCAGCCCTCGAAGACGACGTCCTTCAGCCGCGCCTTCCGCAGATTCAGATAGTCGATCTTCCCGCCCCGGATCAGCACCCGCTCCAGCACGCCCCCGTGCAGCTGCACCCCACCGAGCCGGGCGTCCGTCACCTCCACGTCCCGCAGCGTCGCCTCCGCGAGATCGGTGCCCACTCCCCGTATCCCCGACAGCACCGCGTCGATGAAGCGCGCGCGGTGCAGCCGCGTCTCGTCCAGCGCGCAGCCCGTCAGCGCGCAGTCCAGGAACCGGGCGCCGCCGCCGTCCTGGCCCGCGAGGTCCAGCTCGCGGAACTCCACGCCGTCGTAGTCCCCGTCCGGCTCCAGCTCACCGCCCGCGTACGCAACGAGCGGCGGCAGCCGCACCTCGGGCCGCCGCGCCTTCCTCACCACTGCCTTCACCGCTGCGTTTCGCGCCATGTCCCCCATGCTGCACCCCGCCACTGACAACGGGCCGCCACGCCGACCACGGCAACGGACCGCCACGCTGACGACGGCAACGGACCGCCATGCCGACCGCGGACAGCCGCATGTCCGTCGAGTGCGCACTGCTCCAGTCATGTCACATCCGGGGCCCTTCGATCGGTCCTAGGAGGAGACAGGCAACGCCACCGGAGCAGAGGGAGACCCCCAACCATGCACCGCATCACCGTCGTCGGCGGCGGCTTCGCCGGACTCACCGCGGCCATCACCGCCGCCGAGGCGGGCGCCAAGGTGACCCTGTACGAGTCGCACCACACCCTCGGCGGCCGCGCCCGCACCGCCGAGGGCCCGTACCGCACCAACGAGGGACCGCACGCCCTCTACAACGGCGGCCCTCACTGGACCTGGCTCGAACAGCGCGACCTGATCGGCCCGCTCGCCCCCGTCCCGCCCCTCGAAGGCTCGCGCCTGCGTCTGCATCTGAACGGCGCCCTCCGCCGCATACCGCCCCTGGCACTGCTCAAGCTGGCGCGCCGCAAGCCCGAACTGACCCCCGTCGACAGCGACTTCCTCACCTGGGCCACAGCGCAGGTCGGCGAGGCGGGCGCCCGCGCGGCCGCCAACTACACCGCCGTCGCGCTGTTCCACCACGACCCCGGCTCGCTCTCCGCCGCCTTTGTGCACGAGAGGCTGCGCCGCGCCGCCAAGCTGCCGCCCGAGGCGCACTATCCGCGCGGCGGCTGGGCGTCCGTCATCGACCGGATGGCCGCCCGGGCCTGGAACATGGGAGTTCGGGTCGAGACGCTCGCCCGTGTCGACATGCTCCCGACCGACACGCCCGTCATCGTAGCGACCTCCCTCGACGCCGCCCGCCGGCTCCTCGGCGACGACTCGCTCACCTGGGACAGCGGCCGTACCACCCTCATCGACCTGGCCGTACGCAGCCGCCGCGGCGACGCCTTCGCCGTCTCCGACCTCGACGCACCAGGCTGGATCGAACGGTTCACCGCCCAGGACCGCACCCTCGCCCCGCGCGGACAGCAGCTCATCCAGGGCCAGATCCCCATCTCGCCGGCCGAGTCCAAGGCCGACGGGGTGGCCCGCGCCGAGCACCTGCTCGACCTGGGCTTCCGGGGCTGGCGCGAACGCACCGTCTGGCGCCGCGAGTCGGTCGCACACGGCCGTACGGGGGCGGTCGACCGGCCCGGCACCACCTGGCGCGACCGGCCCGCCGTGGACCGCGGCGACGGCGTCTATCTCGCCGGCGACCAGGTCGCCGCGCCCGGCGTGCTCTCCGAGGTCTCCTTCAACAGCGCGATCACGGCGGCCACACTGGCCCTGACGGCGGCAGGGCGCCGGCAGCGCACCCACTGACCTGAACCGGCAACCGGCAACCGGCAACCACCACAGACCCGTTGAGCTCATCCGAAAGCAAACCCGTTGACCTCAACCAAGCTTGAGGTTGAAGAGTGGGTGCGTGCCGGCACCCCGGCACCGAAGGAGACACCGCGCGAGGGAACACCCCGCGGCAACCATCGAGGAGCCCGTCATGCACGCCGTCCGCCTGCACGCCTTCGGCCCGGCCGAGAACCTCACGTACGAGAAGACAGAGGACCCCGAGCCGGCCCCCGGCCAGGTGCGCGTCGCCGTCGCCGCGGCCGGCGTACACCTGCTCGACACCGCGATCCGCGAGGGACTCCAGGGCCCGCTGCCCGAGCTGCCCGCGCTGCCCACGATCCCCGGCCGCGAGGTCGCCGGCACCGTCGACGCGCTCGGCGACGGCGTGTCCGAGGCCTGGCTCGGCAAGCGCGTCGTCGCCCACCTCGGCTTCGCCCCCGGAGGTTACGCGGAACTGGCCGTCACCGATGCCGACCGGCTGCACGAGATCCCGGAGAACCTCGACTTCGCGCAGGCCGTCGCCATGATCGGCACGGGTCGTACGACGATGGGGATCCTGCAGTTCGCCGAGGTCACCCCCGCCTCGGTAGTGATCGTCCCGGCCGCGGCGGGCGGTATCGGAACGCTGCTCGTGCAGTACGCGCGGCACGCGGGCGCCACCGTGATCGGCCTCGCGGGCGGCCCCGAGAAGGTCGCCCGGGTCCGGGCGGGGGGCGCCGACCTCGCCGTCGACTACAAGGACCCCGCGTGGCCCGAGCAGGTCCGCGCGTACCTCGGCGACCGCACCGCGACGGTCGTCTTCGACGGAGTCGGCGGCGACGCGGCCCGCGCAGCCGTCGATCTGCTCGGCCCCGGCGGCAAGCACGTCGTCTTCGGCTGGTCGGGGCAGGGCCTGCACGACGGGTCGCCGCTGACCTTCACCGAGGAGGAGCTGGCCGAGCGCGGGATCACATCGGAGGGCGTGCTGGGGCCGGTGATGATGCAGAAGGCGGGCGGCGCCAATCCGGTACGCACCCTGGAGCTGCGCGCCCTCGCCGAGGCCGCGACGGGCCGCCTCACCCCGGCCGTCACACGCTTCCCCCTCGCGGAAGCGGCGGCCGCACACCGCGCACTGGAGTCGCGCGGCACGATCGGCAAGGTCGTACTGGAGCCGTGAGCCGCACCGCCACCGGGGCGCCCGTCACGTCGCCGCAGAGGAGCCGCTCCGCCCCGCCACGTCCTCCGCCCCACGACCCCGCGCCCCGCCGCCCGAAGGATGCGCCACCCCCCGATCCATGGTCTTCTATTGCTGTGACCGGCACCCGAACAGGTGAACCTGTCACCCCACCGGACCCCCACCGCTGGTGGGGCCTGGTGGTCATCGCACTCGCCCAGCTCATGGTCGTCCTCGACGCGACGATCGTGAACATCGCGCTCCCGTCCGCCCAGCGCGATCTGGGGATGTCGGACGGCAACCGCCAATGGGTCGTCACCGCCTACACCGTCGCCTTCGGCGGACTGCTGCTGCTCGGCGGCCGCGTCGCCGACCTCGTCGGCCGCAAACGCACCTTCGTCATCGGCCTGATCGGCTTCGCGGGCGCCTCCGCACTCGGCGGCGCCGCCGTCAGCCCCGGCATGCTCTTCGGCGCCCGCGCCCTCCAGGGCTCCTTCGCCGCCGTACTCGCCCCGTCCGCGCTGTCCCTGGTCACCACCACCTTCACCGCCCCGAAGGAGCGCGCGAAAGCCTTCGGGATCTACGGCGCCCTGGCCGGCAGCGGCTCCGCGATAGGGCTGCTCACGGGAGGACTGCTCACCGAGTACCTGAACTGGCGATGGTGCCTCTACGTCAACGTCCCCATCGCCGCCCTCGCGGTCTTCGGCGCCTGCGCCCTGCTCCGCGACCGCCCGGGAAACCGCGGCGGGCGCCTCGACGTCCGCGGTGTCGTGATGGGCTGCGGCGGTCTCGTCTGCGTCGTCTACGGCTTCGGCGAGGCCGCCGCGCGTGGTTGGACCGACCCGTTCGTCCTGGCTGCTCTCGCCGGCGGACTCGCGCTCCTCGCCGCCTTCGCCTGGTGGCAGACCAGAGCCCCGAGCCCCCTTCTGCCGCCCCAGATCATCAAGGACCGCACCCGCGCGGGCTGCTTCCTCACCATGGCCCTCGCCGTCGCCGGCCTGTTCGGCATCTTTCTCTTCATGAGCTACTACCTGCAGGTCGTCCTCGGCTACTCCCCCCTCAGGACGGGCCTGGCCTTCCTGCCCCTGACCGCCGCGATCATCACCGGCTCGACCCAGATATCGGCCCGCTTTCTGCAGCGCACGGCTCCCCGGGCGCTCCTGGTCCCGGGCATGCTGCTCGCCTCCTCCGGCACGCTCCTGCTCACCACGCTCACCGTCGAGGCCGAGTACGCCACCCGCGTCCTGCCCGCCATGGTGCTGATGGGCCTCGGCATGGGCCTGACCTTCACGCCCGTGTTCGCCACCGCCACCGCGGGCGTCGCCCCGCACGACGCCGGCGTCACCTCGGCGACCGTCAACACCGCGCAACAGGTGGGAGGCTCCATAGGCACCGCGCTGCTCAACACGATCGCCACCATGAGCAGCACCGCCTACGTCGCCGCCCACCTCCGCGACCCCGCACAGCAGGCGCAGATCACCCGGGAGGGCATCGTCCACGGCTACACCGTCGCCCTCTGGTGGTCCGCCGGCCTCATGCTGCTCGCGGGCCTGATCGCGGCCCTGATGGTCACGGCGAAGGCGCCCGACCGCCGGGCACCGACGGACGCACCCGTCCGCGAATCAGTGGCCTGAGCCGAGCCTCTCCCGCCGGGCGCCGCCGGACGCCCCGAGCCGCGCCAGTGCCTCGTCCGTCAGCCGGTACACCGTCCACTCGTCCTGCGGCAGCGCCCCCATCGCCCGGTAGAACTCGATCGACGGCTCGTTCCAGTTCAGGACCGACCACTCCAGCCGCTCGTACCCGCGCTCCACACAGATCCGCGCCAGCTCCGCCAACAGCGCCTTGCCGTGCCCGCCGCCGCGCCGGTCCGGACGTACGTACAGGTCCTCCAGGTAGATACCGTGCACCCCGCGCCACGTCGAGAAGTTCAGGAACCACAGGGCGAAGCCGACCGCCTCCCCGGTCGCGTCGTCCTCGGCGATGTGCGCGAACGCGGCCGGGCGCTCGCCGAACAGCGCGTCGTGCAGCTGCTCATGGGTGGCACGGGCCTCGTCCAGCGCCTTCTCGTAGGCGGCGAGCTCGCGGATCATGGCGTGGATGACGGGGACGTCGGCGGGTACGGCGGTACGAATCATGGCCGCAGGCTAACCCGCGCATGGATGGGGGCTGCCGCTCATGGCCGCAGGCTGACCGCGACCGCCGCGCAGCCGCCGCCCGATTTCCAGGTGGTGCGGCGCGAGCGGGTGCCCGTCCTCGATCGCCCACAGCGCGTTCTGCAGGACCCGGCCCAGCGTCCAGGCCCGCGCCCGCTCGCGGTCCAGCCCCAGCACCTCCGTCATCGCGTCGAACCGCCGCCGCACCTCGTCGGCGTCGAAACGGTTGTCCAGCGCCGGGAACAGCTCGAAGCCCGGATCGCCCGCAAGCGGCTTCGGGTCGATGGCGAGCCAGGGCTCCCGGTCGGCGGCCAGCACATTGTCGTAGTGCAGGTCCCAGTGCAGCAGCCGGTCACCGGGCTCGCCCGCCACTTCGCGCACCGCCGCCGCACAGTCCTCGAGGAGCCGCCGGTCGGCAGGATCCGGCACCTGCGGTACCGCGCCCGGCACCCGCTCGAGCATCCGTTCAGCGATGTCCCCGAGCCGCCTCATACCCTCCGGCGCCGGCACAGCGGTCAGCCGCGCCAGCAGCTCGGCGATGACCAGCACCGCCGCGCGGGAGTCCGGCACGGTCGTCAACATCCGGGCCGAGTCGAGGCGTTCGAGCAGCAGGGTTCCCGTGACGTCGTCGTACTCGAGCAGCCGCACGGCCCCGTCGCCTCCCCACACGCGCAGCGCGACCGGCTCCCCCACGCTCTCCTCGTCCAGGTACTGAAGCTTGAGGACCGCCTGGGAACCGTCCGCGTCGCGCACCACGGGCAGCACCAGCGCGCACATCCCGTACATCACGCGACCGTCGGTCCGCAGCCCCCACCGCTCCAGGAACTCCGCCGCCCGCCCCGGCAGCGCGGCGACGAAGGCCAGCCCGTCCGCACCGTTGAACCTGGTCTGCGTGGCCACGAGCTCGTCCGGTACCTCGATCACGCTTCGATCCTAGGGATGCGCACCATCACCGGCCACGGCTTTTCCCCGGCCACCGACTTGTCCCGGCCGGTCCCCCAGGCGCTAACGTCCGCCCATGAGTACCGTCAACGGCGGCATATCGTTCTGGTACGCCAGCGAAGGCCTCCCCACCCCACGCGAACCCCTGCCCGGCGACGCGACCGCCGACGTCGTCATCGTGGGCGGCGGCTACACCGGCCTGTGGACCGCCTACTACCTGAAAAAAGTATCCATGGGGGCCCTTCGGGCTCGCACCGGCGCGCGATGAGAATGCGCCTCGGTGGCTGGTGCTCTCACGCGCCGCTGGGGTTGCTGCCGTGCGCTGGTGCGTGGGTCCCGCACGGTGGGTGAGCATCGAGGGGCGTCGCCCGGCAGACGTCGGTGCCGTGTGGTACTGCGAGTCCGGAAAAAAGTATGACGCTGGGGCTTGAGGGACTTCTGACTGCTGCCACGAGCGCGAATCTCAGACTCTTTGAACCGGTAGGCCCCTTCGGGCGGCGTCCGCTGCGACGACGTCATGCCCGAGGAGACTGGGATGGATGTGGTGGTGGCCCGCTGCGCGGGCCTGGACGTGCACCGCGACACGGTGGTAGCCACGGTCCGCTGGCCTGGCCGTCGCAAGAACAGCCGGGGTCAGGAGACGCGAACGTATCCCACGACTCAGCGCGGGCTGGCCGAGTTGAGTGACTGGCTGTTGCTCGAACAGGTTGAGCTGGTCGGCATGGAGGCGACCGGGATCTATTGGAAGCCGGTGTTCAGTGCGCTGGAGGAGCGCTTTACCTGTTGGCTGCTGAATGCCCAGCACATGCACAACGTGCCGGGCCGCAAGACGGACGTGGCCGATTCCGTCTGGATCGCCCAGTTACTCGAACACGGCCTGGTGCGGCCCTCGTTCGTGCCGCCGCGTGAGATGCGGGATCTGCGGGATCTGACGCGGTCGCGGACGGCGGTGGCGCAGGAGCGGGCTCGGATGATCCAGCGGCTGGAGAAGGTGCTCCAGGACGCCGGGATCAAGCTGACATCGGTGGCCTCCCAGGCGTACTCGAAGTCCGCACGGGCGATCCTGGACGCACTGGTGGAGGGAGAGCGCGATCCAAAGGTCCTGGCCTCGCTGGTCAAGGGCCGCTTGCGGTCCAAGCGGGAGAGGCTGGAGGAGGCACTCGGGCACCGTTTCCGCGTCGAACACCACGGGGTGCTCGCCCGCCGGCTGCTGGCCAACCTGGACACCCTTGATGCCGCGATCACCGAGCTGGACACCGAGATCGCCCGACGGCTGGAGCCGCATCAGCCGATGCTGGACCTGCTGTGCACGATTCCCGGTGTCGGGCCGAAGACCGTCCAGGTCCTGGTCGCCGAGATCGGCCTGGACATGTCGATCTTCCCCTCCTCCGGGCATCTTGCCTCCTGGGCGGGTATCTGCCCGGGCAACAACGCCTCGGGCGGCAAACGGCGCTCCGGTCGCACCCGGCCGGGGTCGCGGTGGCTCAAGCAAGCTCTGACCGAGGCGGCCTGGGGTGCGGCCCGGGCCAAGGGCACTTATCTGGCCGCCCATCACGCCCAGATCCGTGGTCGGGCCGGGCGTTACAAGGCCATCGGTGCCACCCGGCACGACATCATCGTCGCCTACTGGCACATCGCCCACGACCGGGTGCCGTTCCGGGAACTGGGCGCGGACTGGGTCAGCCGCCGCTATTCGCCCGAGCACCGGGCCCGGCGCCTGATCGCGCAGCTCGAGGAGCTCGGCCTGAGTGTCACCACCAAGCCCGCCGAATAACCGCCGTTCTCGCCCTGCGGCCCGGTGGCGCTGACGCCTGCCTACAAACCGGCGGATTCACATCTCAGCGGCACCGTTCCTGCGCATCACCGTCCTTGAACAGAAGTTCTGCGGCTACGGCGCCTCCGGCCGCAACGGCGGCTGGCTCTACAACGGCATCGCCGGCCGCGACCGATACGCGAAACTCCACGGCCACGACGCCGCCATGCGCCTCCAGCAGGCCATGAACGACACGGTCGCCGAGGTCGCCCGAACCGCGGCCGAGGAGAACATCGACGCCGACATCCACCAGGGCGGCGTACTCGAAGTGGCGTACACCCCCGCCCAGTTGGCCCGCCTCAAGGCCTTCCACGCCACGGAACTCTCGTACGGCGAGAAGGACCGCGAGCTCTACGGCGCCCGCGACACCGCCGAACGCATCCGGGTCGCCGGAGCGGTCGGCTCCACATGGACCCCTCACGGCGCCCGCCTCCACCCCGCCAAGCTCGTCAAGGGCCTCGCGGCCGCCGTCGAATCGCTGGGCGTCACGATCCACGAGTCCACGCCGGTCACCGAGATCAGGCCCAAGCACGCGATCACGCCCTACGGCACCGTCCGCGCCCCGTACGTCCTGCGCTGCACCGAGGGCTTCACGGCCTCCCTCAAGGGGCACCGCCGCACCTGGCTCCCCATGAACTCCTCCATGATCGTGACCGAGCCCCTGCCCGAGGACGTCTGGTCGTCGATCGGCTGGGAAGGCCGCGAAACCCTCGGAGACATGGCCCACGCCTACATGTACGCGCAGCGCACGGCCGACGACCGCATCGCACTCGGCGGCCGGGGCGTCCCCTACCGCTACGGCTCCCGCACGGACAACGACGGCCGCACCCAGCCCGCCACGATCGATGCCCTGCGCGAGATCCTCGTCCGGTTCTTCCCGCAGCTCGCCGGCGTGGCCGTCAGCCACGCCTGGTCCGGTGTCCTCGGCGTCCCCCGCGACTGGTGCGCGACCGTCACCCTCGACCGCACCACCGGCCTCGGCTGGGCCGGCGGCTACGTCGGCTCCGGCGTCGCCACCGCCAACCTCGCCGCCCGCACCCTTCGCGACCTCGTCCAGCAGGACTCCGGCCAGTCCGGCCCGACCGAGCTGACCGCCCTCCCCTGGGTGAACCACAAGGTCCGCAAATGGGAGCCGGAGCCCCTGCGCTGGCTCGGCGTCCACGGCATGTACGCGACGTACCGCGCCGCGGACCACAGCGAACGCACCTCACCCACCGCCGAAACCGCCCGCCTGGCCCGCCTCGCGGACCGCCTCTCCGGCCGCCACTGAGGGACCCGCCGGGACCCGGCGGGACGACAAAGGCCCAGGTCACACGAGCTGTAACCTGGGCCTCAGTGGAGCCCCCTGTCGGATTCGAACCGACGACCTACGCATTACAAGTGCGTTGCTCTGGCCAACTGAGCTAAGGAGGCGTGCCCGTGCAGTGTACCCAGGTCACGGACCGGCCTCGTCGAAAATTTCGTCGAAGTTCACATGCGTCGGACTACTGACAGACCAGGTGAACCCCAGGTACCGTCTCGATCCAGTTCACCCGCGTGGACTACACCACAACGGGATCATCCGTAGTGGCACACCACCTTTACAACGGATCGTCCGGCACGTTCCTGCCGGTGAAGGGGGCCCCTCACCATGGCCACTGTTTCGTTCGACAAGGCGACCCGGATCTACCCGGGTTCCGAGAAGCCCGCCGTCGATGCACTCGACATCGAGATCGAGGACGGCGAGTTCCTCGTCCTCGTCGGCCCGTCCGGTTGCGGCAAGTCCACCTCCCTGCGCATGCTCGCGGGTCTCGAGGACGTCAACGCCGGCGCCATCCGCATCGGTGACCGCGATGTCACGCACCTGCCGCCGAAGGACCGGGACATCGCCATGGTGTTCCAGAACTACGCGCTCTACCCGCACATGACGGTCGCCGACAACATGGGCTTCGCGCTCAAGATCGCCGGTGTGCCGAAGGCGGAGATCCGCCAGAAGGTCGAGGAGGCCGCGAAGATCCTCGACCTCACGGAGTACCTGGGCCGCAAGCCGAAGGCGCTCTCGGGTGGTCAGCGGCAGCGTGTCGCGATGGGCCGCGCGATCGTGCGTGAGCCGCAGGTGTTCCTCATGGACGAGCCGCTGTCGAACCTCGACGCCAAGCTTCGCGTCTCGACCCGTACGCAGATCGCGTCGCTGCAGCGCCGCCTCGGCATCACCACCGTCTACGTCACCCACGACCAGGTCGAGGCCATGACGATGGGCGACCGTGTGTGCGTACTGAAGGACGGGCTGCTCCAGCAGGTCGCCTCGCCGCGCGAGATGTACGACAAGCCGGCCAACCTCTTCGTCGCAGGCTTCATCGGCTCCCCCGCCATGAACCTCGTCGAGGTGCCGATCACCGACGGCGGTGTGAAGTTCGGCAACTCGGTCGTCCCGGTCAGCCGTGAGGCGCTGGCCGCCGCGGCCGACAAGGGTGACCGCACCGTGACGGTCGGCGTCCGCCCCGAGCACTTCGACGTGGTCGAGCTGAACGGCGGCGCCGCCGCGTCGCTGTCGAAGGACACCGAGGACGCCCCGGCCGGTCTGGCCGTGTCCGTCAACGTCGTCGAGGAGACGGGCGCCGACGGCTACGTCTACGGCACCGCCCAGGTCGGCGACGAGCCGAAGGACCTCGTGATCCGCGTCAACAGCCGCCAGGTGCCGGAGAAGGGCGCCCAGCTGCACGTCGTGCCGCGTCCCGGCGAGATCCACGTGTTCTCGACCTCGACGGGCGAGCGCCTCAGCGACTGACGCGCGTCCGCGCCATCACTGCGTACGGGAGTCCCGCACCGGAAGGTGCGGGACTCCCGTCGTCGCATCCGCGGTTACATCGGGCGTTGCAGCCGCGGTTACGTCCGTCGCTGCGCCCTCGGTTTACTTCCGCCCGTGCACCCGCGGTTGCATCGGTCCTTGCACCGGCGTTCCATCCGTCCTTGCATCCACCGTCGCCTCCGTCATCGCGCCGGTCACACAAGTCGGGCACATAACGGGCATTTCGATCCTGTGCGTCAACACCCGTCGAACAATTCTCAGCACCTCATCGCTCGACAGAGTGACCAAATGTCGCCAAATCACTACCGGCCGCTACTCTCACTCGCGTGACGCACTCCTCAAGGCCGCCGGCGCGGCGCGGCGCCGCCCTCCGCATCGGCCGTACTCTCGCTCTCGTTCTGCCCGTTGTCCTGGTGCTCTCCGGGACCCTCGCGGTCACCCACGTCAACTGGTCGGGCGGTTCTTCGGACTCCGTGCTCACGGCCTCCGCCGCGGACGTCTCCACGCCGGCCAGGTCCCGCGCCCCCCAGGACGTGCTGCGCGACCGGCTCCTCCTCGAACTCCAGGAGAAGGACCCGGGCATCGCCCTCACGCACCTCCAGCAGGAGGTCAACGACCGGCCGTCCCTGGCCCGGCACTGTGTTTCGATCGCCCGCGCTCTCGGCCGCGCCGCCGTGCAGCAGTACGGAGCGTCCCGTGCCCAGTCGTTCGCACGTCCGGTCTGCGACACGTCCTTCGCATCGGGTGTCGCCGCTCAGCAGGGCTGAGCGGCACGGCACGGCACGGAGCGATCGCGGCGCCCCGGGCCGGGCGGGCGGACGGCACGTACAGTTCGGACATGACAGCTGATGCGAACGGGCTGATCCGCCCCACTCAAGCCGTCGTGCTGGCCGGTGGCCAGGGGTCTCGGCTCCGTCCGTACACCGACGACCGGCCCAAGCCCATGGTCGAGATCCCCGGTACGGGAACGCCGATCATCGGCCACCAACTGGCCTGGCTCGCCGCCGAAGGTGTCACGGACGCCGTCGTCTCCTGTGGCCATCTGGCCGAAGTGCTCCAGAAATGGCTGGAGTCCGCGGATCTTCCGCTCCGCGTCACCACGGTGGTGGAGACGGAACCGCTGGGCCGAGGCGGCGGCCTCAAGTACGCCGCCGCCCACCTCCCCCACCCCGAGCAGCCGTGGTACGCGACGAACGGGGACATCTGGACCCGTTTCTCACTGCGCGACATGGCGGCGTTCCACGCGGAGCGCGACGCCGCGGCGACCCTTGCCCTGGCTCGCCCGCGCATCCCCTGGGGTGCCGTCGAGACGGACACCTTCGGGCACATCACGGACTTCGTCGAGGCCCCGCCGTCGCCGTATCTCATCAACGCGGGTGTGTACGTGTTCTCGGCGGAGTTCACCGAGCTGCTGCCGGCCCGAGGCGACCACGAACGCACCACGTTCCCCAGGCTGGCGCGCGAGAGGCGCCTGGCAGGTTTTCCGATCCCGCAGGGCGCGTACTGGCGGGCCATCGACACGGCGAAGGACCTGACGGAGGCGGCGAAGGAGCTCGCCACGCTCAGGTCCTGAGCGAGGGTCCTGAGCGAGCCGTCAGGCGGGAGGTGGAGTGGGCGAGGCCGAGCGGCAGGGTCCCTATCGGCGCAGGGCCTCCACCGGCTGGATCCGGGCTGCGCGTACCGCCGGGTACAGACCGGCCAGCAGACCGGTGACCAGGCCGACCACCGGGGCTGTTGCGAGCGTGCCGGTGTGGATCACGGGTGTCCAGTTGCGAGCGACCGCGACGACGACAACGGTGACGGTTCCGATGCTGGTGCCGACGAGGCCACCGAGTGCACCGAGCGCACCGGACTCGGTGAGGAACTGCAACGCCACATGCCGGCTGCGGGCGCCGAGGGCCCTGCGCAGGCCGATCTCACCGGTGCGTTCAAGGACGGCCACCAACGTGGTGTTGGCGATGCCGACGGCTCCGATCACGAGGCAGATCGCGGCGAGCAGGAGGAAGAGCTCGTTGAGATCGGAGGTGACGGAGGAACGCAGGCTCTTGGGATCGGGCGGTGGGACGGCCTTGAGGTACTCCGGGTGGTCGGGGCGCAGGGCGATGGGCACTTCCTCAGCGATCTGAACCGCCGCTCCCACACGGGTCGAGATGAGCATCTCCGCGGCGTCCGTGGGCGACCCCCAGAGCTCCTCGGCCGTGGTGTGGGGGACCAGCACCGAAAGCAGCATGTCCGGCTTGCGCTTCACGTCGTCGATGATGCCGATGATGGTGAACGGCTGGTCGCCGATGAAGACGGCGGGCCGTGCCTCCAGGGTGGCGATGCCGAGTCGTGCGGCGATGCTGCTGCTGAGGACGACGACGCGCTGCCGGGTGTCGGCGTGGAAGTCGTCGTAGAGGCGCCCCTGAACGAGATGGGGGACGGCTGCCCGCAGGGCACCGGGGGCCGTGGCGACGACGTCGATCATGTCGTTCTGGCCTCTGGCGACGGCCGAGGTCCGAACCGCCAGCCCCTGACCGGTGTCCTCTCGCACGGGCCAGTGGACTCCGGCGTGTTCGACACCGCCGAGTCGCTCGACGCGTTCTCCGGCGTCGTCGGGGAAGGCGGGATCCGCGAACTCGTTCTGCTCCCGGGCTATGTCCTTGACCGTCACCTCGGTGGCGGTCAGCAGACTGAAGCGGGAGTCGATCTGGGACGAGGCCGTGGCGGTGAGGCCGAGCACCGCTACGAAGGCGCCGACCCCGAGGACGGTGCCGAGGGCAGTGAGAGCCGAACGGCCCGGACGCTGGAGTGTCCCGGCGAGGGCCTCGCTCAACAGGTCGTTCAGGGCGAAGGAGGTGGGCGGTACGGCGGGCCGTATTCGACGCAGACGCAGGCCCGGGCGGAGACGCAGACCCGGGCGGAGGCGCAGAACCCGGCGGAGGCGCAGGCCCGGGCGGAGGCGCAGCAGGATCCTCACGCTCGCTCCTGTTCTCGTACGGCTCTGCTCGGGCCGTCGTGCAGAACGCCGTCGCGGATGGTGACGGTCCTGGCCCCGCGATCGGCGACGTCGGCGTCGTGTGTGATGACGACGACGGTCATGCCGTCCTCATGAAGCCCTTCCAGTAGTCGCAGCAGGGTGTCGGCGTTGCGGCTGTCGAGGTTTCCCGTGGGTTCGTCGCACAGCAGCAGGGACGGGTGGCCGACCAGGGCCCGGGCGATGGCGACTCGCTGGCGCTCGCCGCCCGACATCCTGCTGGGCAGTGCGTCCATGCGGTGGCCGAGGCCGACGCGCCGCAGCGCCTCGGCGGCACGGCGGGCTCGTTCCGCACGCGGAACACCGGTGTAGAGCATGGCGAGGGTGACATTCTCCTGAGCGCTGCGGTGCGGCATGAGATGGAAGGACTGGAAGACGAATCCGATGTGCCGTCCTCGCAGGGCGGTGCGTTCGGAGTCCTTGAGCACGCCCGTGTCGATGCCGTCGAGGAGGTAGGTGCCGGCGGTGGGCGCGTCGAGGAGTCCGGCGATGTTCAGGAAAGTGGACTTGCCGGATCCGGAGGGACCGACGACCGTGACGAAATCTCCGCGCTCGATGGTGAGTTCCGAGGGCTTGAGAGCTTCGACGGGCGGTGGCCCGGGGTAGGTGAGTCCGACTCCGCGGAATGCGATCACCGGCGCCGAGGGGGTCACTCGCCGCTCCCCGCCACGGGCTTCGCCTGCCGGATCCCCGTGAGGACGTCGTCCCCCGCGCTGAGGGTCCGGTCGCCCACAGGAACGACCTCGACGTATCCGTCGCCGGTGGCGCCGGTCCGCACCTCGATACGGCGATGGGTGCCGCTCTTGGCCACGACGGTGACCACAGTGCGGCCGTCGGATGCTGTGGACACCGCTGTTACCGGTACGACCAGGACCTCGTCCTTGGTGGCCGCCGCCTCGACGGTGAGACGGACGTCCTGTCCGATGAGGTCGCGGGGCAGTCCCTTGAGAGGTTCGACCACCAGCAGATAGCCCGAACCGGCACCTCCCGCCTGCTTGGGGGCGCCCTGTCCGTCGCCGCTCTGGTCGCCGGACCCGGGCTGGTCCGTGGCCATCTCCTCGGCGACCGTGGCCACCTTCGCGGCGGCCTGCTGGCCGGTGATCTCGGAGAGGATCCGCACCTTCTGCCCTGCTCGCACCAGGGCTTTCTGATCCGCCTGGAGGCGCCCCTGCACGACGAGAGGGCCTGCGGACAGCTTCATCACCGGCCCGGACACCTTGGTGCCCAGGGCCACCGCCACGCTGTCGACGCGAGCGGGGAAGGTGGACGCGAACACCACCTCGGAGGCAGGGAGCAGGGGCCCTTCGGCGGCCTGCGCCTCGGCAAGTTCGGCTGTCGCCTTCTCCAGATCCTCCCGCGTCCGGTCCACCTGGCTCTGGAGGTCCTCTCGTTTCGCGGAGTCGGTGTCGGCTCCGGCGCGCGCCAGCGTCCTCTGCGCGTCCTCCAGGGCCCGCCGCAGGGTGGTGACCTGGTCCTGGGCCGATTCGACTCCCGCGCCGTCGTCGTCAACGGCCGGCAGGGGGTCGTAACCGAGTGCGGCATAAAGGGCGTTGACGGCCTTCTTGGTCCCCGTACCGAACCTTCCGGTGCCGTCCGGTGCCGTGGGATGCCCCAGCTCGGTGAGGGCCTTCTGGAGCTGTGCGACATCGTCGCCCTCGGAGCCGGGCTTGAGGTCCCGATAGACGGGCAGAGACCCGTGCAGGAGGATCACAGGGCGCCCCGACACCTCGGCCAGGAGGGCCCCGGCCCGTACGCTGCTGCCGCTCTTGACCGGCAGCTTGGTGACCACGGGGCCGCTTCCCTCACCGCCGCCGCTCGGAGTCACCTCCACGGCCTGTGCTGCGACAACGGTGCCGCGCAGGATGACGGACGAGGTGAGGACGCGTTTCTCCACGGGTGCGGTGAGAACATCGGGGGGCGGCGGAGCGGTCTCGGCCGCAGCCTGCGCCGGGGACTTGATCAGCGCGGTCGCCGCGACACCGGCCCCGGTGAGTGTGAGGGCCGCGGCCACAAGGCCGACGACCCACCTCCTGCCCCGGACCAGAGGGGAGCCTGCGCCCTTCGGAACAGCCGTCTCAACAGCCGGTCCAGCCGCACCCACTGCCGGATCGGCCGCGTCCGTCTCCGGCGCCTGCGGGGTGTCTTGCTCTGCCACTCGGGTCCTCTCCGCCGATGTGTTCCGCCGAATGTGCCGGTCCTGCGCAGTGCGCGGTACGGGCAGCTCAGCTGTCGCCGAGTACGTCGGCGGCCCTGCGGAGGGCGTCCTCGTTGGCCTTCTTGACACCGGCGAGCGCTTCCGCGTTCTCCTCGATCGTGCGCTGCTGGTAGGCGGTCTCCACCGCGAGCCATACGCCCGCCAGGTTATTCTCGATCTTGCAGGAGGCGTCCGCAGCCGCCACCTGCCGCTCGCGGTCCGTTGCCGTCTCCGACTCGCCCCACTGGGGGTCGTTGTTGGAATCCCACGGGTCCGCGTAGTCGAAGCCGCGATCGTCCATACAGGCGCTCCACTTGGCGAACGCTTTCTGCACCTGGGGGTCCTGCTCCGCCCGCTCCGCGTCCTGAATGATGAGCTGCTCGACGAACGCGTCCGGAGTCGTGTCCGCCTTGTCCATCGTCTTCTTGCCGTTGAGCTTGGCCTTCGCCTCGAGCACGCACGTGCCCGCCGCCTTCTGCGCGGCATCGGACGAGTCCCGTCCGGTCTCTCTGCCCTTGGCGCCCGTTCCGGTCTGCTGCGGACCGTGGTAGCCGGTCCGGCGGGCCTCGGCCTCATCGAGAATCCCGTACCGGCGATTGTGCCTGTTGCCCTCGACCAGGGCGGGCCGCTGGGGCTCCGCCCATGGGAAGCCCTGCTTGCTCATGCACTGGGTGACGAGGCGGTCCTGGGCGAGGTCCAGCTGACGCGACTGCTGCGGGGTGAGTTCGTACGCGTCCAGGGGAAAGGCGAGCTCCTTCGCACTCGTGATCTTGCTGACGGACCCGGTCGCGACGGGCTCGGAAGCGCCCCTGTCGTCTGCGGAGCTGCTACCGCACCCGGCGAGAGCGAGTGCGGCCAGGGCCAGGAAGGCCGGGGCGATCGTGGTGCGGCGGGGGACAGCGGCCATGGAGAGGGTCCGTTCTGGGAACTGCGTTACGGGAAAAGGAAGGTTCCCGGGCCGCGGATCACCGGGCCCGGGCACCGAATCGGTCTTGCCGATCGTCAGATATCAGGGCACGTCAGAAGCTGCACTGGCTGTATCCGCTGACCCCACCGTCGTTCCAGCAGTGCGAGCTGTACTGGTCGTTGTACTCCACGGTGTTGAGCCGGGCGTACACACCCACGGTCTGGCGCGGACCGCCGTAGTAGGCGTCCACGAAGAAGCGCACCTTCCAGGTCTGGTCCCAGCTGTCGATCGAAGAGGTGCGGTCGTTGGTGCCGACATCCGGGTAACCGCCGCCGGTGTATGTGTTGTTTATGTAGTTCGGATCGGCGTACTGATGGTCGATCCAGGCACCGTCGAGATAGGTGTTGCGATAAATGCATACCTCCTTCGACTCACAGATGCCGTTGAACTGCGCGGCGCTGGCAGCCCCGGAGCCGCCAAGAACCAACGCAGCAGTGGCTGCCAGCACTGCTGACGTGCGCATGACAGCACTCGCCCCAACCCTCATGGGTTCATTCCTTCACTCGATGGCCGCCCCCATTGCGACGAGGGCGGCAGCGGACCAGCAGAGATGGTCGAGACCGCGCTGAACTGCGTCGCAGCGAGCCACCCCCCGACACCACACCGCATCGTCGAACGATGCGGTGTGACGCGTCGGCGATGAGCATATGGCTGGCATGGATCTTTAACAATGGTCTTATGGGGACAATGTGAAGGATGGTCACACCAGGTCCGAGAAAGCGGGACAGGATTGATCACACTCCTGCCCGCCCTCCTCCGGGCGCACTTGATGGCCCGTCAGCCGAGGATCCCGCCCACGAACCCGTCCGACCCGCCGTCGCCGCCTCCACTGCCGTCGCTGCCGGTGCCACCCGAGCCGGTGCCGCCGGAGCCGCCGCCCGTGGTGCCGCCGCCCGAGGAGTGTCCGGCGCTGGAAGCGGGGGGCGCCTGGGGTGACGTCGAGCCCTGGGACGGTGCCTGGCCGGTGCCCTGGGTCTGGCTGGGCTGTCCGGCGCCGCTGCCCGCCGTCTCGCGGGCCGCGCCGGAACTGCTGGCGGACTGCGACGGGCCGGCCGCGGCCCCCTGGCCCTGTGTCGGCGAACCCGATACGGACGGGCTCTTGCTGCCGGCGCCGCGCTTCTGGTCCGGCTTCTGCGGGAGCGGTGAACCGGGCAGTTCGTTGCGCGGGGGTTCGCCGGGGCCGGGCACGGTGACACGCCCCGCGTCCCGCACGGCGCTGCCGAGCAGCGCGCCGACGAGGAGCGTGAGTCCGACAGCGACGGTCGTGACAAGAGCGCCGCGCCGCAGTACGCGCCGTCGCAGCTCCCATAGCCCGGCGCGCGGTCCGAGCGTGCGCCACGCCTCCGAGGCGAGGCGTCCGTCGACCGAGTAGACGGGGGCGCCCGCGATGACCAGCGGGGACCAGGCGGCGAGGTAGATGATGTCAGCCGCCTCGTAGACGGGCGCGGTCTTCCAGCTGACGGCGAGGAGGAGGCCGGCGGCCAGCAGCGCTCCGGTGGCGGCGGCGAGCCGCTGCCAGAGGCCGAGGACGGTGAGCGCGCCCACGATCACCTGCAGGAAGGCCACGGACAGGCCGACGCCCACCGGGTGCCGGAGCGCGAAGTCGTGCAGGGGCCCGGCGGCCGCCCAGGGCTGCAGCGAGTGGAGCCACCCGGCCATCGAGCCGTGCCCGGTCCGGTCGAAGTAGACGGGGTCGCAGAGCTTGCCCATGCCCGCGTAGATGGACACGAATCCGAGGAGGATCCGCAGAGGGAGCAGGACGACGCCGAGGTTCATACGGCGGCCGGGGTAGTACGCGTGCCGCACCGGCTCCGAGCCGTGCCGCCGGGCGGCGCGGCCCTCGCCTTCGCCTGCGCTCTCCTCGTCGTATCCGCCGCCGTAGACACCGGGGCGGTAGGGGCCGTATCCATCGGAGTCGTACGTGCCGTAGGGGCCGGGGCCGTAAGCGCCCTCGGTGAACTCGCCGCCCGCTTGGAGGTGTTCTTCGTAGGCGCTGCCCGCGGAGCGCAGCTGCGTGAGCAGCCGGATATCGTCGGCGTCGGTTCCGGGGTGGGAGGTCCCGGTGACGACGGGGGTCTCGATGGTGTCGTCGTAGCGCGTGTCGTCGCTGAAGGCCGTGGCGCCGCCGTATCCGGCGTAACCGCTGTAGGGGTCCTGGTCGTTGAAGTCGCTGCGACCGTAACGGTGGCTGCCCTCACCGAGGTTGACGCGCGGGATGACCTGCGTGGCGCCGGCGTCGTCCGTGGTGTAGCCGTTGTCGGGCAGGGTGCCCGCGCCGGTGTTGCGTACGGCCTGCAGGAGGCCGCTGGCGGCGGCGTCGCCGGGCTCGGACTTCCCGCTCCAGACGATCGGGGCACGGCGTGCGCCGGGGACGCGGCCGGTGTCGGCTGCGGCGCTCAGGTGGAGTCCGACGCGTGGGGACTGGGTTGGCCGCGTGGTGGGGAACTGCACACGGAAGCTCGCGTGGTTGACGACGACCTGCGCAGGATCACACGGCACTTTCACCATGGCCAGCGCGGGAGCGTCGTCGAACCCTGACGAGCGGCCCCCCGTGGGAGTGCGGGGTGTTCTGGTGTCCACACTCATCTAACCGAGTGACGTGTCCTTAGGACACTGCCTTGACTGCCCCGATCTGTCCGGACCGCGTCAAGATCGCCAGGCGTGCCGGCACCGCACCGCATTCGGCGTTACCAAGGCGGACCGCGTCACCATCCGCCCGGCACCGCACTGCGTCCGCAGCGTTGCTCAGCCGCGTCGCCGCGCCGCCTCGTACAGCACCACGCCCGCCGCGACACCGGCGTTGAGCGACTCGGCACCGCCCGGCATGGGGATCCGCACCCGGAAGTCGCAGGTCTCCCCCACGAGCCGGGAAAGACCCTTGCCCTCGCTGCCCACGACGATGACGACGGGGCCTTCGAGGGCCTCGAGCTCACCGACCTCGACCTCGCCGTCCGCGGCGAGTCCGACGACCACGATGCCCGCCTTCTTGTACGCCTCCAGGGCGCGCGTCAGGTTCGTGGCACGCGCGACCGGCGTACGGGCGGCGGTGCCGGCGGACGTCTTCCAGGCGCCGGCGGTCATTCCGGCGGCTCGCCGCTCGGGTACGAGGACGCCGTGCCCGCCGAACGCGGAGACGGACCGCACGACGGCACCGAGGTTGCGCGGGTCGGTCACGCCGTCGAGGGCGACGATCAGCGGGTCCTCGCCCTCGTCGTACGCGGCGTTCGCGAGGTCCTCGGGATGCGCGTACTCGTACGGCGGGACCTGGAGGACGAGGCCCTGGTGGTTGAGCCCGTTCGTCATGCGGTCGAGCTCGGGGCGGGGGGCCTCCATGAGGTTGATCCCGCCGCGCTCGGCCGCGAGCTGGAGCGCCTCGCGCACCCGCTCGTCGTTGTCGATGAACTGCTGGACGTACAGCGTGGAGGCGGGCACGCCCTCGCGCAGCGCCTCGACGACGGGGTTGCGGCCGACGACGAGCTCGGACGGGGACTTGCCGCCCCGGCCGCGCGGCGGCGCCTGGCGGCCGGTCGCGCGCCGGGACTTGGCCTGCGCGGCGCGCTGCTTGGCGTGTCCCTTGCGCATCTCGGCGGGCGGCGTGGGGCCCTTGCCCTCGAGCCCGCGGCGTCGCTGGCCACCGCTGCCGACCTGCGCGCCCTTCTTGCCGGACATGCGACGGTTGTGAGCGGCCATGATCTACCTGTCTGCCTCTTGAGTCGGGTGAATGTCGTGGGTGCGTACGCCCTTGAGCGTCCGCAGCGTGTACGTCTACGAAGTGTGCCGCCCATTCGGCAGGACGGCACATTCGCCCTGGTGGTCAGCGCGGACCGAGCGACCAGCGAGGTCCCTGCGGGCTGTCCTCGATGACGAGGCCCGACTGGTTGAGCTGGTCACGGATGGCGTCCGCGGTGGCCCAGTCCTTGCGGGCCCGGGCCGCCTCGCGCTGCTGGAGCACGAGGCTGACGAGGGTGTCGACGACGCCGTGCACGCTTTTATTGAGCACAGTCTCGCTGCGGTCGCTCTCGCCGGCCCAGTGGGGGTCGAGCGGGTCCAGGCCGAGGACGCCGAGCATGGCGCGGACCTCGGCGAGGCGGGCCACGGCGCCTTCCTTGTCGTCGGCGGCCAGCGCGCTGTTGCCCTGCCGGACGGTGGTGTGGACGACGGCGAGCGCCTGCGGGACGCCGAGGTCGTCGTCCATGGCCTGGGCGAAGGCGGGCGGCACCTCGGGGGCGGGCTCGACCGCGCCTCCGGCCTTCTCCACCACCCGCTGCATGAAGCCCTCGATCCGCGCGAACGCGGACTCGGCCTCGCGCAGGGCCTCCTCGCTGTACTCGATCATGGAACGGTAGTGCGGAGTGCCCAGGTAGTACCGGAGCACGATCGGCCGCCAGCGCTTGACCATCTCGCTGACGAGCACCGAGTTCCCGAGCGACTTCGACATCTTCTCGCCGCTCATCGTCACCCAGGCGTTGTGCACCCAGTACTTGGCGAACTCGTCGCCGTACGCCTTGGCCTGCGCGATCTCGTTCTCGTGGTGCGGGAAGATCAGGTCGATGCCGCCGCCGTGGATGTCGAAGGCGGTGCCCAGGTACTTGTGGGCCATGGCGGAGCACTCGAGGTGCCAGCCGGGCCGGCCGCGGCCCCACGGAGTCTCCCAGCTCGGCTCGCCGGGCTTGACGGCCTTCCACAGGGCGAAGTCGCGGGCGTCCCGCTTGCCGGTCTCGCCTGCGCTCTCCGGCTGCTGGAGGTTCTCGAGCTCCTGGTTCGACAGCTCCAGGTAGTCCGGGAAGGACTTCACGTCGAAGTAGACGTTGCCCTCGGACTCGTAGGCGTGGCCGCGCTCGATGAGGCCGCGCATCATCTCGACCATCTCCGTGACATGGCCGGTGGCGCGGGGCTCGTACGTGGGCGGTCGGCAGCCGAGTGCGGTGTAGCCGTCGTTGAACGCGCGCTCGTTCTCGTAGCCGATGGACCACCAGGGGCGGTTCTGTTCGGCCGCCTTCTGGATGATCTTGTCGTCGATGTCGGTGACGTTCCGCACGAACGTCACTTCGTAGCCGCGGTAGTCGAACCAGCGGCGCAGGATGTCGAAGTTGAGGCCGGACCGGATGTGCCCGATGTGCGGGGCGGCCTGCACGGTCGCGCCACACAGGTAGATCGAGACACAACCCGGCACGAGCGGGGTGAAGTCACGAATCTGCCGGGCGCTGGTGTCGTACAGGCGAATGGTCACCGCTCCAGGGTAGTGGGCCCGAAGCAGTGCCCCGTGACTTATCGGGCCCACAGGGCACTGATTCTTGGCATCCGTGACGACCCGGGCTCTCACAGTCGGTGTCAGAGGCTCCCGACGACCTTGAGCGCGGTGATACGCACGACGAGACGCTCGGCGTCCTGCGCCGCGGCCGGATTGCTGTTCCTCATAGCGGGCTCCGCCCGCGGGCGGCGTACTTCACAGACTTCCGACGACCTTGAGCGCGGTGATACGCACGACGAGACGCTCGGCGTCCTGCGCCGCGGCCGGATTGAATTCGGCGTATTTCTTGCCCGTGTACTTGATCGACAGCTCGTCGATGAGTTCCTGTCCGCCCTCGGTGGTCATCTCGGCGGTGCCGCGGATCTCCGCGTAGGTGTACGGGGAGTCCGGGGGCACCACGACGACGCTGACGCGGGGGTCGTGCCGGAGGTTCTTCGGCTTGCGGCGGTCGGCGGTGGTGGAGAACAGCACGTCGTCGCCGTCCCGCTTGACCCAGACCGGCGACGCGTGCGGACTGCCGTCGGGCTGGACGGTGGCTACGACGACGAAGATCGGGCTGTCGAGAAGCGCCTTGAGCTTGTCGGACAGTTCGGCGGACATGATGGCCTCTCTCCTGTGCGGTTCTTGTTGACGGTTGCACGGGTTCGTACGGGTACCCGATACTCCGCCACCGCACCGGCCTGAACCGGCATTGCCCCCTCCGCCGGGCGCGTCCGCGACGGCCGTTGCCGTGGTCACCGCTGTAGCCGGCGACTGCTCGACGCCTCACCGACTCACCGTCGCCGTCCGGCGCTTACGCCCGCCGCACCACCAACGCCGTGGCGATCGCCGCGAGCCCCTCCCCGCGCCCTGTCAGGCCGAGCCCGTCCGTCGTCGTGCCCGACACGGCGACGGGCGCCCCGGCCGCCTGGCCGAGTGCCTTCTGCGCCTCGTCCCGCCGCTTGCCGATCTTCGGTCGTACACCGATGACCTGGACGGCGATGTTGCCGATCTCGAACCCTTCCGCCCGTACGATCCGCGCGGCCTCGGCGAGCAGCGTGACACCGGAGGCGCCGGCCCACTCCGGACGCGAGGTGCCGAAGTGCGCGCCGAGGTCGCCGATTCCCGCCGCGGAGAAGAGGGCGTCGCAGGCTGCGTGCGCGGCCACGTCGCCGTCGGAGTGCCCGGCGAGCCCGTAGCCGTCGCTGTCCCGGTCGTCCCAGAGGAGGCCCGCGCACCACAGCTCACGCCCCTTCTCGAAGGCGTGCACATCGGTGCCGATGCCGATCTGCGGGAGCGGGACCCCGGACATCGAAGTCTCAGAAGCCATCGTTGGCCCTCCTGCGCGCCAGGACCGCCTCGGCGAGGACGAGGTCCAGCGGACGCGTGACCTTGAAGGCCTCCTCATGTCCGGGCACGACCACCACGGGCTCACCGAGCTGTTCCACCATGCCGGCGTCGTCGGTCGCGCCCTCGCCGCTGAGCGCGACGGTCTCGTGGGCGCGTACGAGAGTGTCGCGGTCGAAGCCCTGCGGGGTCTGCACAGCGCGCAGCCTGGCCCGCTCGGGCGTGGCGACGACGGGCTCCGGCTCACCCTTCGCGCGCGGCTCGACCTGCTTGACGGTGTCGGCGAGGGGCAGCGCGGGCACGACGGCGGGGGCGCCGGCGCGTACGGCCTCGATGACGCCGTCGACCGTGTCGACGGGCACGAGCGGGCGCGCCGCGTCGTGCACGAGCACGATGTCGATGCCGGGCGGCAGCGCGTCGAGACCGAGTTTCACGGACTCCTGGCGGGTGTCGCCGCCGGTGACGACCAGGAAGTCCGTCCTCTCCGGCAGCGCGTGCGACGCGAGCAGGCTCTTGACCTCGGCGGCGCCGTCGGGCGGGGCCACGACCACGACGAGCGACACGGCGCGGGACGCGGCCATGGCGCGGACGGCGTGGATGAGCATCGGCGTGCCGTTGAGGGCGCGCAGTGCCTTGGGAGCGCCCGGCCCGAGGCGCACTCCGCGGCCGGCGGCGGGGATCACGACGGCGGTGCGGGACTTGCCGCCCGTGGGCGGCCGCGAAACGTCAGACATCGGTTCCGTTCAGGTTTGTGTGCTCGGCCGACTTGGGTATGGCCAGTGGGGACAGCCCCGGCCGAAGGCTGGGGAAGTGCCGGGTGCGAGGCCTCGACCGGACCCTTCCGTGACTTCTGGTCGAGCCGGCCGCCCGGGCCCGGCACGCTTCGCGTCCGGACATCTCGAGAGACGAAGCGGACATGCCGCAGCGCCCGGCGACCATAAGGGTCAGCGGGCACCGCGGCATTTCACTGCGCCGGACAGGGCGTCGTCGGAGCAACGTGCGCCAGGACGCTGTGACGGACGCTCAGGACGCGAGAACCTCGTCGAGCAGAGCCTCGGCCTTGTCCTCGTTCGTGTTCTCAGCGAGGGCGAGCTCGCTTACCAGGATCTGCCGGGCCTTGGCGAGCATGCGCTTCTCACCGGCGGAGAGTCCACGCTCGCGCTCACGACGCCACAGGTCACGCACCACTTCGGCGACCTTGATGACATCGCCCGAAGCGAGCTTCTCGAGATTTGCCTTGTACCGACGGGACCAGTTCGTGGGCTCCTCGGCATACGGCGCGCGCAGCACCTCGAAGACCCGGTCCAGCCCGTCCTGACCGACCACATCACGCACGCCGACGAACTCCGCATTGTCCGCTGGCACACGCACCGTCAGGTCGCCCTGGGCGACCTTCAGCACCAAGTAGGTCTTGTCCACGCCTTTGATCTGGCGAGTTTCGATGGCCTCGATCAGCGCGGCCCCGTGATGGGGATAGACCACGGTGTCGCCAACCTTGAACGTCATGTGACAGGTACCCCTTCCGTGGCTATCCAGAGTAACACGAGAACCGCCGGTTCTGAATGGCGTTTTCGCAGGTCAGGGCATATCTCGGGGCTTGACAACAACAACATGAACGTGCTGCGGAGGCCTACCGGAAGCGGGTATTCGCAGGTCGGAGGTGTTGTCCGGCCGAAGTGAAACGCGCACGTTACACGCATCCGGAGCTCTCCCCAAGTGGCCGAACGTCCCGTTTTGCCGGATTCTCGGCAGTCGACTTCCGCTACTCCGTTCGGTGACTGCGGCCACGTGCGACGTGAATCCGGAATTGATCACACGTGTTGGTGATCAATTCCCGGGACCGCCATGCATTCCTTACGGGAAATCCGCAAGAGCTACTGACGCGCAGACGCCGCTGACCGGGCTTATGTGATTGCTGAACCTTATGAGAGCAGGTGAGTGTCAGAACAACCGCGGGGCTGAGGCGAGGTCCGTGACAGAAGTGACCGGTGATGGGTGCGCCAGCCTGCGTGGGTGTAGGGGCGGGTCGGGTGCGGCGGTGCGGGAGCGGCTCGGTAATCTGAGCGCGCTGACCAACCCTTAGGGCGGCTTTACGGCCGCCCGCACCGTCGTACCAGCCACGTCCAAGGAGTTGCCGCGCCGTGAGCCTCCCCCTCACTCCGTCCGGGGGTACCCCTAGCCTTCGTCGCGGTGTCCTCGCCGCCGCTGCCGTCGTGTTCTCGATCGGCGCCCTCTCCGCGTGCGGCGCCGGCAACAACGCCCAGACGCTGGAGATCAAGCCGGACAACGCCGCGACCGCCGTCGGTGACATCAAGATCCAGAACGCCACGATCATCACGCAGCCGGATCTGAAGTCGACGGGCCCGGCCGTGGTCACCGGGAAAGTCTTCAACAACGGCACGACGGCACAGACGCTCGAGTCGATCACGGTCGTCGGCACCAACAAGAAGGCCGAACTCAAGCCCGCCAAGGGCTCGGGTCCGCTCACCATCCCGGCCGGCGGCTCCGTCATCCTCGGCGGCAAGGGCAACGCGTCGGCCGTACTGCCGAGCAGCCGTGAGGCCGTTCAGGACGGCAACGCTCAGCAGGTGACCTTCACCTTCAGCGAGACCGGCGACATCAAGCTGCGGGCGTTCGTCGTGCCGGCCGAGAGCTTCTTCACCGAGTGGGGCCCGAGCGACGCGCCGACGCCCTCGCCGACGAAGACGGCCTCCCCCGCGGCCGGTGCCAGCGCCTCCGAGGCAGCCTCGGGCGAAGCGGAGGCAGGCTCGGGCACGGAGGCCGGAACGGGCGCCACGGCCGAGGCGTCGTCGAGCACCTCGCACTCCAGCGGCCACTGACGTACGACGCGAGGGGGCGCCCCGGGTTCCCGGGGCGCCCCCTCGCGTCTTTGCCCACAACGGTTTACGGCTCGAACTTGTACCCGAGACCGCGCACCGTCACCAGGTAGCGCGGCGCCCCCGGGTCCGGCTCGATCTTCGCGCGGAGGCGCTTGACGTGGACGTCGAGCGTCTTGGTGTCGCCCACGTAGTCGGCGCCCCAGACGCGGTCGATGAGCTGCATGCGCGTAAGGACGCGGCCCGCGTTGCGCAGGAGCATCTCCAGGAGGTCGAACTCCTTGAGCGGGAGGTCGACCTTGGAGCCGGAGACGGTGACCACGTGGCGGTCGACGTCCATACGGACCGGGCCCGCCTCCAGGGCGGCCGGGGTGACCTCCTCCGGCTCGCCGCGGCGGCGCAGGACGGCGCGGATGCGGGCGACCAGTTCGCGCGAGGAGAAGGGCTTGGTGACGTAGTCGTCGGCTCCTATCTCCAGCCCGACCACCTTGTCGATCTCGCTGTCCTTGGCGGTCACCATGATCACCGGGACGTTGGAGCGGCCGCGCAGCTGGCGGCAGACCTCCGTGCCGGGCAGGCCAGGCAGCATGAGGTCGAGCAGGACGAGGTCGGCGCCGTTGCGCTCGAACTCGTCGAGTCCGTCGGGCCCGGTGGTCGCGATCGCGACCTCGAAGCCCTCCTTGCGGAGCATGTACGACAGGGCGTCGGAGAAGGATTCCTCGTCCTCGACGACGAGCACTCGGGTCACGGAAGGACCTCCGGGGCAGAAAGCGGTTCGTACGGGGATGAGATGGCGGTCTCGGCGGGCTGCCCGTTCTCGTCCTCGTTGTCGAGGCCGGGCCGGTGGCTCGAACGGACGCGGGCAGAGCCCGCCTCCGGAAGCCGCAGGGTGAAGGTGGAGCCCTGTCCCTCGGAGCTCCACACCGTGACCTCCCCGCCGTGCGAGGCGGCCACGTGCTTGACGATGGCCAGGCCCAGTCCCGTGCCGCCCGTGGCACGGGAGCGGGCCGGGTCGACGCGGTAGAAGCGCTCGAAGATGCGCTCCTTGTCCTTGTCGGATATGCCGATTCCCTGGTCGGTGACGGAGAGCTCGATGAGGTCCCCGCCGGGCGCGGCCACCCGGCGTGCGGCTATACCCACACGGGTACGGGCCGGACTGTAGTTGACGGCGTTCTCGACGAGATTGCCGAGGGCCGCGGCGAGCTGGCCGCGGTTGCCCCAGACGTGCAGGTCGGCGGTGCCTCCCGAGGCCATGGTGATCTGCTTGGTGCCGGCCTGATGGCGGCAGCGGTCCATGGCCTCGGCGACGAGCTCGTCGACACGTACGGGTTCGGCGTCCTCCAGCGGGTCGTCGTTCTGCACCCGGGAGAGGTCGATGAGCTCCTGGACGAGGTTGGTCAGCCGCGTGGCCTCCACCTGCATGCGTCCGGCGAAGCGTTCCACCGCCTCCGGGTCGTCCGACGCGTCCATGACGGCCTCGGAGAGGAGGGAGAGGGCGCCGGTGGGGGTCTTGAGCTCGTGGCTGACGTTGGCGACGAAGTCGCGGCGTACCGCCTCGATGCGCCGGGCCTCGGTGAGGTCCTCGACCAGCAGCAGCACCAGGCGCGAGCCGAGCGGGGCCACGCGGGCGGAGACGGCGAGGGCCTCGCCGCGGCCGGTGCCGCGGCGGGGCAGGTCCAGCTCGACCTGCCGTATCTCGCCGTCGCGCCGGGTGTCGCGGGCCATCTGCAGCATCGGCTCGACGGCCAGTTTCCCGCCGCGTACCAGACCGAGCGCGTAAGCGGCCGAGCTGGCCTTGACCACGCTGTCCGCCTCGTCGAGGACGACGGCGGAGGAGCGCAGTACGGACAGGACCGTGTCGACGCCGGGGGGCAGTACGGGATCCGTGTGCAGGGAGGTGCGGGTGGGACGCTTCTGCTCGCGCTCGCTCCAGCGGAACGCCAGCATGGCGATGACACCGGTGCACACGCCGGCGATCGCTGCCGCTGCGGCAACCGCCGCGTTCACGTCCATGTGTCCAGGTTATGCGTGCCATGACCTCGGCCCACAGCCATCGGAGTGCCAGCTCGAACACTCGTCGCCCAGAGTTCACCGAGGGGACAGAGCTGGTTCATTTGGTCTGCCGGAAACGGACGCGTACGGCCCGGAACGTGGCAGCGTGGGGTTCACAGCCCCGACCCCGGAGCCCCGGAGCCCCGACGAAGACGGAGAGAGGGACAGCCACATGCGGGACGCGTACCACGAGGAACTTGACTCGATCGGCGAGGACCTGGTCGAGATGGCCCGCCTGGTCGGGTCGGCGATCGGGCGCGCCACCACGGCCATTCTCGACGCCGACCTGAAGCTGGCGGAGAGCGTGATCGCGGCCGACCAGAAGGTCGACGATCTGCAGCACGACCTGGAGGCGCGGGCCATCGCTCTGCTCGCGCGTCAGCAGCCGGTCGCGACGGATCTGCGGATAGTCGTCACCTCGCTCCGCATGAGCGCCGACCTGGAGCGCTCGGGCGACCTGGCGCAGCACGTGGCCAAGCTGGCCCGGCTGCGCTTCCCGGAGCGCGCCGTCCCCCACGACCTGCACGCGACCATCCTGGAGATGGGCCAGCTCGCGCAGCGCCTGATGGCGAAGGCCGCCGAGGTCGTCATCACCAAGGACGTCGACCTGGCGTTGCAGCTGGAGGCGGACGACGACGAGATGGATCTGCTGCACCGGACGCTCTTCCAGCACCTGATGGACGAGCGCTGGAAGCACGGCATCGAGACGGCGGTCGACGTGACGCTGCTCGGCCGCTACTACGAGCGCTTCGCGGACCATGCCGTGTCGGTCGCGAAGCGGGTCGTGTACCTGGTGACGGGCGAACACGCGGACGAACTCCAGCCCCCGACCGGCCCTGTGGAGACGGGTGCGGTGGAAGGGGTCTGACGGTCCGCCCCCGCGTCAGGCCGCCTCGGAGGCCGCCTCGGACGAGCACATCGGCGCCCCACGGGACACGGTTCACAGGTCCTGTGGGGCGCCGACGTATGCACGCTGTCCCTGAGACGGCCGTGTCAGCCGCCGCAGCGGCACGGCGCGCCGGACTGGCAGCCGCAACCGCACCCGGCACCGCAGCCGCAGGCGCCGATCAGCACCAGCTTGGGCAGGTCCGGGACCGGCGACAGCTCGGCGGGCGGCTCGGGGGTGTAGTCGGGCTTGGGGGACTCGGCCATGGGGCTCCCTCCTCGAAGGCGCACGTGCGTACGGGCGTACGGCCTCGGGACGTCGCCTCCTGACCCATTGCACGCCCACCGGGGCAGGCGCATCAACGGCGCACACGCGCGCCCGCCCACCACCTTCCACACAACGGCGCGCCCCACGGGCTCGCGCCCAGCACACAAGTACGAGGCCCAGGCCCCCTGACACGCACAAGCCCCTCGCCTCGCGCACATCACGCGGGACCAGGGGCTCGGCAGAGGCACCAGAGGCTGTTACTTCTTCTTGCCCTGGTTCTTGACCGCCTCGATGGCCGCCGCCGCGGCCTCCGGGTCGAGGTACGTGCCGCCGGGGTTGACCGGCTTGAAGTCGGCGTCGAGCTCGTAGGAGAGCGGGATGCCGGTGGGGATGTTCAGGCCCGCGATGTCCGCGTCCGAGATGCCGTCGAGGTGCTTGACCAGGGCGCGGAGGCTGTTGCCGTGGGCGGCGATCAGGACCGTGCGGCCGGTCAGGAGGTCGGGGACGATGCCGTCGTACCAGTACGGCAGCATGCGGATGACGACGTCCTTGAGGCATTCGGTGCGCGGGCGCAGCTCCGGCGGGATGGTGGCGTAGCGCGGGTCGTCCGACTGGGAGAACTCGGTGCCGTCTTCGAGCGGGGGCGGCGGGGTGTCGTACGAGCGGCGCCACAGCATGAACTGCTCCTCGCCGAACTCGGCGAGGGTCTGCGCCTTGTCCTTGCCCTGCAGGGCGCCGTAGTGGCGCTCGTTCAGGCGCCAGGTGCGGTGGACGGGGATCCAGTGGCGGTCGGCGGCCTCGAGCGCCAGCTGCGCGGTGCGGATCGCCCGCTTCTGGAGCGAGGTGTGGACCACGTCGGGCAGCAGGCCGGCGTCCTTGAGCAGCTCACCGCCGCGGACTGCCTCCTTCTCGCCCTTCTCGTTGAGGTTGACGTCCACCCATCCGGTGAACAGGTTCTTCGCGTTCCATTCGCTCTCGCCGTGGCGGAGGAGGATCAGCTTGTACGGTGCGTCGGCCATGCCCCTGAGCGTAATCGACGGCGCTGTCCGGTTCGATCGGTGTCTCGATTGACGGCTGCCGTCAATTCGATGGCGGCCGCGAGCCCCCACTTTGTAAGTTGCGTTACGCGCCGCTGCTACTTACACCAGCTACTTACACCGATACATCAGGGGGACGCCCATGCCTGCCGCCGGAGCCGCCACCGGACTCGCCGCACTGAGACGGGCCGCGAGGGACAGCGTCTCCGGGCTTCCCCGCGCCTTCTGGTGGCTGTGGACCAGCACGCTCGTCAACCGGCTCGGTGCCTTCGTCGCGACCTTCATGGCGCTGTACCTCACGCTCGACCGCGGGTACTCCGCCTCGTACGCCGGTCTCGTCGCCTCGCTGCACGGGCTCGGCGGCGTCATCTCCTCGCTGGGTGCAGGCGTGATGACGGACCGGCTGGGGCGGCGGCCCACCCTGCTCATCGCCCAGACGTCGACGGCCCTCAGCGTCGCGCTCCTCGGCTTCATGCACCATCCGGTGGCGATCGCGGCCGTCGCCTTCCTCGTCGGCATGGCGTCGAACGCCTCACGGCCGGCCGTGCAGGCGATGATGGCGGACATCGTGCGGCCCGAGGACCGCGTCCGCGCCTTCTCCCTCAACTACTGGGCGATCAACCTCGGGTTCGCCGTCTCGTCGATGGGCGCCGGTTTCATCGCCGAGTTCAGCTATCTCGCGGGGTTCCTGGTCGAGGCCGCGATGACGCTGGTGTGCGCGGTCGTCGTCTTCGTCAAGCTGCCGGAGTCGAAGCCGGAGCGGACGGCCGCGCAGAGGGCGGAAGAGCCGGAGGCCGGGCTCGGCACGGTGCTGCGCGACAGCCGGTTCATGGGCGTCGTGGGGCTGTCGTTCCTCATCGCGCTGATCTTCCAGCAGGGTTCGGTGGGACTTCCGGTCGCGATGGGCGAGGCGGGGTTCACCCCGGCCGACTACGGCATGGCGATCGCGGTCAACGGGGTGCTGATCGTCGTCCTGCAGATCCCGGTCACCCGCTTCATCGAACACCGCGACCCTCAACAGCTGTTGGTCGTCTCGTCCCTCGTCGCGGGATACGGCTTCGGGCTCACCGCGTTCGCCGGGTCCGTCGGGGTCTTCGCCCTGACGGTGTGCGTGTGGACGCTCGCCGAGATCGTCAACGCGCCCACGCAGACGGGACTTGTGGTCCGGCTGTCCCCGGTGCACGGCCGCGGCCGCTACCAGGGCATGTACACGATGTCCTGGTCGGTGGCGGGCCTGGCGGCCCCACTGATGTCCGGCTTCGTGATCGACCGGTTCGGTGCGGAGTGGCTGTGGGGCAGCTGCGCGGTGATCGGCACGGTGGCAGCGGTCGGGTACTGGGGGCTGATGCGGGGACTGCCGGCGGGGGACGAGGATGCCGCGGAAGCTCCCTCGCCCACCGCAGGGAAGCCCGAGGTGAGCGCGGCGTGATGGGCCGGCGAAGCCGTACGGCCGCCGGGACCGTGTGAGCCGCACTGTGCCGACCGACGGTCGGGACCATCACGGCACCATGGCGGACCTCACCGCCGTGTCGCCGCCCGTCACCCGGCGTACGTTCAGCGGTGCATCCGCGCCCCCTTGAGCGCCTTGTCCACGGCGTTGCGCGGTCCGTACACCGCGAGGCCCACCAGATCCAGCTGGTCCTTCGGCACCGCGCGGACGGCCGCGCGGTTGTCCCGGTCGTTGCCCGTGGTGAAGAGGTCCGAAGTGAACACCGCGCGCGGGAGGGCGCGGGACAGCACGCGCGCGTGGGCCGCGGCGAGGGTCTCCTTCGTGCCCTCGAAGACCAGCACCGGCTGACGGAACATGGGCAGGTACGGCACGCCGTCGGCGTCCTCGTACGGCTCGCCGATCACCTCCGGGACGGTCGTGCCGAGGCCGCTGACCAGGAAGGCAGTGACGTTGAGCCGCTGCCAGGGCTCCAGGTCTTCGCGCAGCAGCACGGCGATCTTGGTGTCGAAGCGTACGGGCGGCAGGTCGTTCCCGGAGGTCACGGCGGTCCCGGCGGTCCCGGCGGTCCCGGCGGTCCCGGCGGTCCCGGCGGTCCCGGCGGTCAAGGCTGTCCCGGCGGTCAAGGCGCTCTCTGTGGTCATACTCCGAGACTGCCGACCGCCCGGCCGCCCGGTCTTGTACGTTCCTTGCATGGTGGCTCAGCGGGATGTCTCCGCGTGGCGCCCGCGCGTCCCGGGCGTCGTGGAGGTCTTCCACGCCTATTTCACCGAGTACGCGTACCCCATGCATGTCCACGACGCATGGACCCTGCTGATCGTCGACGACGGCGCGGTCCGGTACGACCTGGGGCGCCACGAGCATGGCACCCCACACGACACGGTCTCCCTGCTCCCGCCTCACGTGCCGCACAATGGCTCCCCCGCGACCCCGCACGGCTTCCGCAAACGCGTCATCTACCTGGACCTGACCCAGCTCGACGAAAGCTTCATCGGCCCGGCAGTGGACGGCCCCGACCTGGTCGACCCCGTACTGCGCAGGCGCGTCGGGCAGTTGCACTCGGCCCTCGCGGAGCGGGGCGACGAGCTGGAGGCGGAGAGCCGCCTGTCGCTGATCGGCGAGCGGCTGCGCGGCCATCTGCGGCCCCGCCTCGCCGCCGCCCGCCCGCCACGGCCCGACCGCGGCGTCGCCCACAGCCTGCGGGAACTCCTCGACGAACGACTGCTCCAGGGCGTGGCTCTGGACGAAGCCGCGAAGCTGCTGCACGCTCATCCGACACACCTGGTACGGGCGTTCAGCGCCGCCTTCGGCATCGCACCGCACCAGTACCTGATGGCCCGCCGCGTCGACCGCGCCCGACGACTGCTGCTCGACGGACAGCAGCCCGGCGAGGTGGCGGCCGCGACCGGCTTCTACGACCAGTCGCATCTCACGCGGCACTTCAAAAAGCTCGTCGGGATCGCCCCCGGGAGCTACGCCCGGTCACAGGTGAGAGCGGGTCTCTGAGCCGAAGTTCCCCACCCGCTGCACCCCGTTCTGACATCGCTGAGCTCAGTTCGGGAAACGTCGAGCTCAGTTCGGGAAACGTCGAGCTCAGTTCGGGAAACGTCGAGCTCAGTCCGCCGGACGCCGCGTCAGATGCGCGAAGGCATCCAGGTTCCGCGTCGACTCTCCGCGCGACACCCGCCACGCGTACTCCTTGCGGATCGCCGACGCGAATCCGAGTTCGAGGAGCGTGTTGAAGCTGCCGTCGGCGGCCTCCAGGACCGAGCCGAGGAGGCGGTCCACCTCCTCTGGCGTGACCGCGGCCAGCGGCAGCTTGCCGACGAGGTAGATGTCGCCGAGGGGGTCGACGGCGTAACTCACGCCGTAGAGCTTGAGGTTGCGCTCGAGGAGCCAGCGGTGCACCCCGGCCTCGTTCTCGTCCGGATGCCGGATCACGAACGCGTTCAGCGAGAGCGAGTGCCTGCCGACGAGCAGCGAGACGGTCGTCGACAACTTGCGCGTACCGGGCAGTTTGACCACGTACGAGCCGGATTCGGGGCTCTCCCACTCCAGCTCCGCGTACTTGAGCGCGGACTCGATGACCTGCGTCGCCTGCCGTACGTCAGCCATGGAGCGAGCGTACGCGACGGCGGTGGTCGTACATCGCAGCGGTGTAGACGTCCGCCGTGGCCGACGCCGCTGTGGCCCAGCCGAAGGACTCGGCGTGCCGGGCCGCGGCAGCGCCCATGCGGGGCGAGAGCTCCGGGTCGTCGGCGAAATCGCGCAGCACGCGCGCGTAGTCGGCCGGTTCGTGCCCGTCCACGAGGAATCCGGTCACGCCGTCGCGTACGGCCACGGGCAGACCGCCGACCGCGGCCGCGAGGACGGGCGTACCCGTCGCCTCGGCCTCGATCGCCACGAGGCCAAACGATTCGCTGTAGGACGGCATGACGAGCAGCGACGCGGCCCGGAACCAGTCCGCGAGCTGGTCCTGGGCTACCGGCGGCCGGAAACGCACGACGTCCGCGATGCCCAGCCGCGCGGCGAGTTTCTGCAAGCGCTCGGGCTTGGCCAGCCCGCTGCCGCTGGGACCACCCACCACCGGCACGACCATCCGGGAGCGCAGCTCGGGCCGCTCGTCGAGCAGCACGGCGACGGCACGGAGCAGCACGTCGGGCGCCTTGAGGGGCTGTATGCGGCCTGCGAAGAGCGGGATCAGGGCGTCCTGTGGGAGGCCGAGACGCGCACGGGCCGCGGCTCGTCCGTCGGCCGGGCGGAAGAGGTCGAGGTTCACGCCCGGGTGGACGACGGCGACCTTGGCGGGATCGGCTTCGTAGTGGCGTACGAGCTCCTCGGCCTCCCCCGCCGTGTTGGCGATCAGGCGGTCCGCCGCGCGGACGACCTGGGTCTCGCCGATCACGCGGGCGGGCGGCTCCGGAGTGTCGCCCTCGGCGAGCGAGGCGTTTTTGACCTTCGCCATGGTGTGCATGGCGTGCACCAGCGGGACGCCCCAGCGCTCGGCGGCGAGCCAGCCGACGTGCCCGCTCAGCCAGTAGTGCGAGTGCACGAGGTCGTAGTAGCCGGGGCGGTGCCCGGCCCAGGCCTGCATCACGCCGTGCGTGAAGGCGCACAGCTGGGCCGGCAGCTCCTCCTTGGCGAGTCCCTCGTAGGGGCCCGCGTCCACGTGCCGCACGAGGACGCCGGGCGCCAGTCCGACGGTGGGCGGGAGCCCGCCCGTGGTGGCCCGGGTGAAGATCTCCACCTCGATATTGATCGCGGCCAGCCGCTTGGCGAGCTCGACGATGTATACGTTCATGCCGCCCGCGTCGCCCGTGCCCGGCTGGTGCAGCGGCGACGTGTGCACGCTGAGCATGGCGACCCGCCGCGGGCGCCGATGTGTGCCGGGCAGCCGGAGCCGGGAGGGAGCCGCCGGGGAACGGCGCCCGAACCTGGTCACGTACTGGCTCACGTGGCGGTCCTCCTTGCTGCGGGCATGGCAGCTCTATATGCGTGCGGCTCGTGAAGGACGTGGTGCGGCCTCCAAGAGCCGCAACACCGGAGGGGCCTCCTCCCATTCCTCTTTGCCAAAAGATTGCCGCGGCGGACTCAACCGTGTTGCGAGCGCCCGGTGAGACGGGTCACACGCGCGGCGTGGGCCCTTGAGGTATCGGGACGCCGTCGTCGCGGGTCACGCGGGCGGTCGGTCTTCGGAAGCGGGGCCGGCGGGAGGGCGGTCGGCACATACCCTCGTACGCATGGCCTCCCGCACCCAGTCCCGGCCCGTGGGAACGGTGACACGCGGGACCACCAATCCGAACCGGCTGCGCCGCATGGACCGCTGGATCGCCGCGGCTCACGGACGTCAGCTGCGGCGTGCGGCCGACGCCGTCGCCGTCGACCTCGGCTACGGCGCCGCGCCCTGGACCGCCGTCGAGCTGCTGCAGCGTCTGCGCACTGTCGCGCCCCACGCGCGCGTGGTCGGTATCGAGATCGAACCGGCACGGGTTGCCGCCGCGAAGCCGTACGAACGCGAGGGGCTTCACTTCCGCCACGGCGGCTTCGAGGTCCCGCTCCCTGTACGTCCCGTCCTCATCCGCGCGGCGAACGTGCTGCGCCAGTACGACGAGGAGCAGGTCGCCGCCGTCTGGGAGCGGCTGTGCGCGCGGCTCGCGCCCGCGGATGCCGCGAGCGGGTTCTCGGGCGGACTGCTGGTCGAGGGCACGTGCGACGAGATCGGGCGGCGGCACGTGTGGGTCGCGCTCGACACGTCGGGGCCGCGCACGGTGACGTTCGCGACCCGCCTTGCCTCCCTGGACCGCCCCTCCGACCTCGCCGAGCGGCTGCCGAAGGCACTGATCCACCGGAATGTGCCGGGCGAGCCGGTACATGCGTTCCTGCGCGACTTCGACCGGGCGTGGGCGGCCGCGGCGCCCTATGCGTCGTACGGCGCGCGCCAGCGGTGGATCAGGGCGGTCCGCGACATCGCGGCGGACTGGCCGGTGCTGGACGGGGTCTCGCGGTGGCGGCAGGGCGAAGTGACCGTGGGCTGGGAGGCGTTGGCGCCGCGCGCGTCGCAGTGACCGGCACGGAACGCACTCGCACCGCAATGGCCTGCACGGAACACACTCCCGCCGCAGTGACCGGCGCGGATCGCACACGCATCGCAGTGACCGGAGCGGAAGGCACGCCGCCGCAGTGACCGGGCCGGATCGCCTGCGCGCCGCGGCACCGCGTGGCAGTGACCGGAGCGGATGGCACGCCGTCGCAGCGAGCGGCGCGCAGGGGACGCCGCCCGGAGGGATGGCGGTCTTCGCGAGCGGCCGGGAACGATCTCCGGGGGTCGTACGTCACACGAGGCGGTGGGGGGATCGGAATTCCCGTCCGGCTCTGTCGTATTGAGCGCGGGCGTGGCACCATCCCGAAGGCGTCCATAAGTTACTGACGGTAAATCAGTTTTGGGGGGTGAGACGTGATCGGGAAGACCGGGAAGGCGGGCTTGACCACGGCTGCCGTGGCGCTGGTCTGCGCGGTGACCGTGCTGACGGCCCCAGGGGTGGCGTACGCGAATTCGTACGCAAACCCGGCGAAACCGGCGCCGGGGCCGACGCCGGCACCAACGCCGACGACCGCTGACGACAAGGACCTTGAAAAGGTCCGCAAGGAACTGGACCGGCTCTACCACGACGCGGCAGTCGCAACGGACGAGTACAACGCGGCCGAGGAGAGGGCCGGCGAGCAGTCCGACGAGCTCGTCAAGCTGGCCCGCAAGATCGTCAAAGGCCAGGAGAAACTGGACGAGTTGAAGGAGCGCGTGGGCGCCGCGGCCAGGGCGCAGTACCGCAGCGGAGGCCTGCCGCCCGAGGCGCAGCTGATGCTCAGCGACGACCCGCGGCTGTTCCTGGACGGCGCCGGGCGGGTGCGCGAGGGCCAGCAGGCGACCAAGGGGCTGCTCGCCGAGCTGACCAGGACGCAGCAGGACCTGCAGGCCTACGCGAAGGACGCCTCGACCCAGTGGCAGAGGCTGGAGGCCAACCGCAAGGCCAAGGCGGCGGCGAAGAAGAAGATCAAGTCGCGGATCGCGGACGCCGAGAAGCTCGAGGCGAAGCTCGAGAAGGAGGAGCGCGAGCGGCTGCTGGAGCTGGAGCAGGAGACCGCGTACCAGAACCAGGCGGCCTGGCTGAGCTCCGGAATCCTCGAGGAGATCAACGGCAAGGCGTCGGCCCAGGGCAAGAAGGCCGTCACATACGCGACCGCGCAGATAGGCAAGCCGTACGAGTGGGGCGCCGAGGGCCCGAAGACGTATGACTGCTCGGGGCTGACGTCACAGGCCTGGGCGGCCGCCGGGCGCGGTATTCCGCGCACCTCGCAGGAGCAGTGGAAGCAGCTTCCGCGCATCGACATCAAGGACATGCGGCCGGGCGACCTGATCATTTATCACGACGACGCGAGCCACGTCGGGATGTACATAGGCGACGGGGCGATTGTTCACGCGCCGCGTCCGGGGCGTACGGTGACCATCGCGGGTGCCGGCTCGATGGCGATCCTCGGGGTGGTACGACCGGACAGGTGAACCCGGCGTGAGGCGCGGCACGTGACCTACTGCACGTGACCCGCGGCACGTTCGGGCGGTGGCTCAACCCTCCGCGGCGTGATGTTCGTCATTCTCAACGAGAGTTGGCGTGCCCAAATGCGCTACTGAATGCGGCATATGACAGTGGCCATTTGCTGCTCGCCATTCCATTACCGCGGGGGCTACCGCTATGGTCCCGGTCTCGTGGGGCGAAGGTCTTCGTCCCACCGTGCCCTCGGGGGGAGGGAAGGAATCCAGAACCATGCCCGTACCCATACCGCGGCAGAGAGGCATCCCGGCCGTGGAGAGTGGTCAGGCTCAGGCCGAGCCCGCGCACGGCCTGCCGCGCCCCCGAACCGAACCGGCGACACCCCGGTCCGGCGACGGCGCGCGCACCGGCGGCGGCCACGGCCGTGACGGCGATCACGACAGTGACGTCGGCACCGGCCGTGACGGCGGCACCGGCCACAGCGGTGGCTCCGGCAACGGCACGGGGATCACACTCCTGGTCATCGAGGACGATCCGGCCGGTTCACTGAGCCTTCCCGAACTGCTCGACGCCGCGGGCAAGCCCGTCCGCGTCCGCACCGCCCGCAACCTCACCGAGGCCGAGCGGCTGCTCACGGACGACGTCCACTGCATCCTTCTCGACCTCGCCCTGCCCTCACCCGGCAGCGGCGCGGCGTCCCAGGGGCCGGCCGGTGGCGCCAGGTCCGGATCCGGCAGCGGTTCCGGGCATGGCTCCGGCAACGGTCCGCGTCCGGTTGCCGACGAACTCGTCACCCTCAAGCACGTACTGCGTCTCGCGCCCCGGCACGCCGTGCTCGCGCTCACCGCGTCCGGTGACGCCGAGCGCGGCGCGGAGGCCGTGCGCGTGGGCGCCCAGGACTATCTGTTCCGGGACGAACTGGACGGACAGCTGCTCACCCGCGCCATCCGGTACGCGGTGGAGCGCAAGCGCGCCGACGTGGCGCAGCGCAAACTCACCGAGTCCCGGCTGCGGGCGCAGGAGAACGCCCGGCTGGAACGGGGTCTGCTGCCGACGCCGCTGCTGAACGGCTCGTCGCTGCGGTTCGCCGCCCGCTACCGCCCCGGCCGTTCGCGCGCCCTGCTCGGCGGCGACTTCTACGACACCGTCCGTACCCCGGACGGCACGGTGCACGCCATGATCGGCGACGTCTGCGGCCACGGCCCCGACGCGGCGGCGCTCGGCGTCGAACTGCGCATCGCATGGCGGGCGCTGACCCTCGCGGGGATGTGCGGCGACGAGCTGCTGTCGACGCTCCAGCAGGTGCTGGAGCACGAGCGGGCGGACGACGAGATCTTCGCGACACTGTGCACGGTGGACATCGCCCCCGACGAGCGGCGCGCCGGCCTCTGTCTGGCGGGACACCCGTCTCCGCTGATAGCCCGGCACGGGCACTCGGCCGAACTCCTGGCACCCGAGAACAACGGTCCTGCTCTCGGTCTGCTCGAACGCGCCCGCTGGCCGCGCCAGCAGGTGGAACTGGGCGCCGCCTGGAGCCTGATGCTCTACACGGACGGCCTGATAGAGGGCCGCATCGGCCAGGGCAACCAGCGGCTGGGCCAGGACGGCATGGTGGAGATGGTCCGCCGCCAGCTCGCCACGGGCCTGCACGGCGAGGAACTGCTGGAGGCAGCGGTCAACGAGGTCCGCGACCTCAACGGTGGGGATCTGACGGACGACGTGGCGGTCCTGCTGCTGGACCGGGATCGCAACAGGGACCGCGACCGGGACTACTCCTGGTCGGAGTGATCACGTCGGAGCAGGGCGAGGGGCGTCCGCGCTGGTCCCGGGGGTCGCGCAGGATGCCGGGGCCGCGCAGGGTCCCGGGCGCCTCGCAGGTTCCCCACCGCCCGCGTCGTAGGGCTACCGCCCGCCGTTGTAGGGCCCGTAAGGACCGTCGCTGCTGGAGCCGCGGCGGCCGCCGCCACCCGTGATGGAGCGAACCGCGGGCCGTACGTCGACCATGTACACGATGGTCGCGATGAGGCCGATGATCGGCAGGAACGACAGGATGGGGAAGAGCAGGTTCACCACGAAGGCGATCCCCAGGATGATCAGCCAGAACGGCTTGGTCTTCTTGTCCGCCGCGCGATAGGCGTCCTCGCGCCGAATGGCGGCGTCGATCAGAGCGAAGCCGCTGAAGAAGATCAGGGCCACGCTCAGCAGCCACATGAACCCCGCGAAACCCTGCATCAGCACTACGTCCACCACCCGAATCGGCTCGTGTATACGCCGCCACCGTACCCGCTACCCGAGGAACGAGCCGGGCACTCCGCAAGTGCCCGGCTCATTCCTGGGAACGACTCCCGTCCCTGCCCGGACGACTCCCGGTTTGCCGGCTTCCGGCACCGGTCTCTCCGGGCGCGCGGTCACTTGGCGGGCGGGGTGGTCTTCTTCGCCGTGGTCTTCTTGGCTGCCGGGGCCTTCTTCGCCGTCGTGGTCTTCTTGGCCGCCGGGGCCTCGCTCCGCGTTTCGGTGGCCTTGGGCGCCGAGGCGGCCGCGGCCGGCTCCGGCTCGACGGTCACGGCAAGCTCCGTGATCTCCTCGGCCGCCTCACCGCGCCAGGTCCTGACGGCCTGCTCGCCGTGCTCGGCGACCTTCTCGTACGTCTCACGCGCCTTGACCGCGTACTCCGCGGCCACGCCGACGCCGCGCAGGGCCAGGTCCTGAGCGGACTCACCCAGCTTCTTCAGGTCGGTGTCGATGGTGCCGAGTACCTCGTTGACCTTGGCCTGGATGGTCTCCTGCACCTCCTTGGCGCGGACGGCGGCCTTGTCCTGGACCTCCTTGGCGCGGGCGGTGGCCTTGTCCTGGACGGCCTTCGGGTCCGTGCCGCGCACGGCCTCGATACGGGCCGGGGCCTCGGCGCGCAGCTGCTCGACGAGCCCCGGCACCTTCTTGGCCTGCTGGTACGCCAGGTCGGCGGTGCCCGCGGCGAAGTAGAGCGGCGTCGGGTCCTTCAGGGTCTTGCGCAGGTCGTCGGTGATGGCCATGACTGTGGTCCTCCCGGATCACTTCAGCTCGAGGGTTTGTGGTCGTGCTGGTCGGCATCGCTGCCGTCGGCCGCGCTGGGCTCGCCGGCCGCGCCGCGCTTGTCCGCGACGGTGTCCTGGATGGCATCCGTGACGACATCCGTAACCGCATCCGTAACGACGTCGACCCCGGTCCCGTTCTCCTTGCGGAAGGACTCGTAGATCTGCAGGAGCACCTGCTTCTGCCGGTCGTTGAGGGACGGATCGGCGAGGATGACCGCACGCGTCTCCACCTCGTCCCGATCCCGCTCGGCGTCGAGAATCCCGGCCCGCACGTACAGCGTCTCGGCGGAGATCCGCAGCGCCTTCGCGACCTGCTGCAGCACCTCGGCACTCGGCTTGCGCAGCCCGCGCTCGATCTGGCTCAGATACGGATTCGACACCCCTGCCGCCTCGGCGAGCTGCCGCAAGGACAGCTGCGCACTGCGCCGCTGCTCACGCAGGTACTCGCCGAGATTGCCGACGTTGAGTGATGCCATACCCCGATGGTGCACCACCAGCGCTAACTTTTGCAAGCAGATGCTTGCAAAAGTGTGCCGCGGTCCGAGACGCAGTTGGGGAGACTGCAGTCGATGAGGCCACGGCCGCGCGACGGCAAGAGGAGTGGTAGTGGCGTCCGACGAAGTGCTGTATAGGTAGCGCAGTGAGCAGCAGACCCGCCACAGCGCAGCACCTGAGCGACCTCGCGCGGCTCCGCCGCGTCCGCGACCGGATCGACCGGGAGTACGCACAGCCGCTGGACGTCGAGGCGCTCGCCCGCGGCGTGCACATGTCGGCCGGGCACCTCAGCCGCCAGTTCCGGCTCGCCTACGGCGAGTCTCCGTACGGCTACCTCATGACGCGGCGCATCGAGCGTGCGATGGCGCTGCTGCGTCGCGGCGACCTCAGCGTCACCGAGGTCTGCTTCGCGGTCGGCTGCTCGTCGCTCGGCACCTTCAGCACCCGCTTCACCGAGCTGGTCGGTGTGCCGCCCAGCGTCTATCGGCGCCAGGCGGCACACGCGACGGTGGGGATGCCGTCGTGCGTGGCGAAACAGGTGACCAGACCGATCAGGAATCGAGAAGCGCCGGGCCCCGAGCCGCACCTAGCGTGAAGCCATGGACATCACCATTCACACGAGCTTCCTCCCGCACGACGACCCGGACGCCTCCCTGGCCTTCTACCGCGACGCCCTCGGCTTCGAGGTCCGCAACGACGTCGGACAGGGCACGATGCGCTGGATCACGGTCGGCCCTGCCGGCCAGCCCGACACGTCCATCCTCCTGGCGCCGCCGGCCGCCGACCCCGGTGTCACCGACGACGAGCGCCGCACCATCGTCGAGATGATGGCCAAGGGCACCTACGGCTGGATCCTGCTGGCCACCCGGGACCTCGACGGCACCTTCGAGAAGGTGCAGGCCCGCGGCGCCGAGGTCGTCCAGGAGCCGACCGAGCAGCCGTACGGCATCCGCGACTGCGCCTTCCGCGATCCCGCCGGCAATCTGATCCGCATCCAGGAGCTGCGCTGAGCCGGCCGGCGATCGCAGCCGCGGCACCGTGAACGAGCCCGCGCACGGCGATGTGGTACCTCCCTGCTCCGGGCGTACCTACCGGGCCCTTGAGGCGCTGGGGGAGAAGCCGAGAGCCTGGGGCGGCCGCCTGGCGGCGCTGCCGCAGCAGCGGGGTGACCGGTTCGTCGCGCACACCGGCTTCGCCCCGCGTACGCTGGCCACCCCCTACCGCTGGTTCCGCACCTCCCCGCGCCGTATCCAGGCCCGGCGCGAGGTGAACGAGCCGCCCGACCGCGAACTGACGCGCGACGGCCGCCGGTTGGTCTGACGCCTCGGCCGAGCACGCCGCTTGGCCGGGGCCCTCAGGCTCCACGGGCCAGGCGCAGGAGAACCAGACGTACTACTTGAAGCTGGTCAGATCGAGCCAGGCGACGCCGACCGAGACCGCGAAGGCGGCCCGCCCGACAGATGGAGAGACGAAGAGCATGGCCACGAGGACGGACACGCAGTCGCCTGCGCCGCACGCTGCCGACAGCCACGATCTGATCCGTGTGCACGGCGCGCGCGAGAACAACCTCAAGGACGTCAGCGTCGAGATCCCGAAGCGCCGGCTGACGGTGTTCACCGGCGTCTCCGGCTCGGGCAAGAGCTCGCTGGTCTTCGACACGATCGCCGCGGAGTCGCAGCGGCTGATCAACGAGACCTACAGCGCCTTCGTGCAGGGCTTCATGCCGACGCTGGCGCGGCCCGAGGTCGACCTGCTCGACGGGCTGACGACCGCGATCATCGTGGACCAGGAGCGGATGGGCGCCAACGCCCGCTCCACCGTCGGCACCGTCACGGACGCCAACGCGATGCTGCGCATCCTGTTCAGCAGGCTCGGGGAGCCGCACATCGGCTCGCCCAACGCGTACTCGTTCAACGTTCCCTCGGTGAAGGCCAGCGGTGCGATCACCGTCGAGCGCGGCGGCAAGACGAAGGCCGAGAAGGCGACTTTCAACCGTCTCGGCGGCATGTGCCCCCGCTGTGAGGGCATGGGCTCGGTCACCGATTTCGATCTGTCGGCGCTGTACGACGACAGCTTGTCGCTCAACGAGGGCGCGCTCACGATCCCCGGCTACAGCATGGACGGCTGGTACGGCCGTATCTTCCGCGGCTGCGGCTTCTTCGACCCGGACAAGCCGATCAGCAAGTTCACCAAGAAGGAGCTGCACGACCTGCTCCACAAGGAACCGACCAAGATCAAGGTCGAGGGGATCAACCTGACGTACGAGGGGCTGATCCCGAAGATCCAGAAGTCGTTCCTGTCCAAGGACGTCGACGCGCTGCAGCCGCACATCCGCGCCTTCGTGGAACGGGCGGTGACGTTCTCGACCTGTCCCGAGTGCGACGGCACCCGGCTCAGCGAGGAGGCTCGGTCGTCGAAGATCAACGGGAAGAACATCGCCGACGTCTGCTCGATGCAGATCAGCGATCTGACCGACTGGGTCCGGGGCCTCGACGAGCCGTCGGTGGCGCCCCTGCTGGCCGCGCTGGGGCACACGCTCGACTCGTTCGTCGAGATCGGGCTCGGCTACCTCAGCCTCGACCGCCCCTCGGGCACGCTCTCGGGCGGCGAGGCGCAGCGCACCAAGATGATCCGCCACCTCGGGTCCTCACTCACCGACGTCACCTACGTCTTCGATGAGCCGACGATCGGGCTGCACCCCCACGACATCCAGCGGATGAACAACCTGCTGCTGCAGCTGCGCGACAAGGGCAACACCGTGCTGGTCGTGGAGCACAAGCCGGAGGCGATCGCGATCGCCGACCACGTCGTCGACCTCGGCCCGCGCGCCGGCACCGAGGGCGGCGAAGTCGTGTTCGAGGGCAGCGTCGACGGGCTGCGGGCCAGCGGCACGCTGACCGGGCGGCACCTGGACGACCGGGCCTCCTTGAAGCCCTCGGTCCGGACACCGTCGGGAGTACTGGAGGTGCGCGGCGCGAGCACCAACAATCTGCAGAACGTCGACGTCGACATCCCGCTCGGCGTGCTCTGCGTCGTCACCGGCGTCGCCGGGTCCGGCAAGAGCTCGCTGATCCACGGCTCGATCCCGGCCGGCACCGGCGTGGTGTCCGTCGACCAGACCGCGATCCGCGGCTCTCGACGCAGCAACCCGGCGACGTACACCGGACTGCTCGACCCGATCCGCAAGGCGTTCGCGAAGGCCAACGGCGTGAAGCCGGCGTTGTTCAGTGCCAACTCCGAGGGTGCCTGCCCCACGTGCAACGGCGCCGGCGTCATCTACACCGACCTGGCGATGATGGCCGGCGTCGCCAGCACCTGCGAGGACTGCGAGGGGAAACGGTTCCAGGCGTCCGTGCTGGAGTACCACCTCGGCGGCCGCGACATCAGCGAGGTGCTCGCGATGTCGGTGACCGAGGCCGAGGAGTTCTTCGGCGCGGGTGAGGCGCGCACGCCGGCCGCGCACAAGATCCTCGACCGGCTCGCCGACGTCGGCCTCGGCTACCTCACCCTCGGCCAGCCGCTCACCACGCTGTCCGGCGGCGAACGGCAGCGGCTCAAGCTGGCCACCCACATGGCCGAGAAGGGCGGCGTCTACGTCCTCGACGAGCCGACGACCGGCCTCCACCTCGCCGACGTCGAGCATCTGCTCGGCCTGCTCGACCGGATCGTCGACTCCGGCAAGTCGGTCATCGTCATCGAGCACCACCAGGCGGTCATGGCGCACGCCGACTGGATCATCGACCTCGGCCCCGGCGCCGGTCACGACGGCGGCCGGATCGTCTTCGAGGGCACACCCGCCGACCTCGTCGCCAGCCGCTCCACCCTCACCGGCGAGCACCTCGCGGCCTACGTCGGCACCTGACGGAGACGAGGCCCTCGCGGACACAGTGGGACGAGCTCTCTCATCCATCTGTTTGGACTCGTCCCACTCGCGTACCGACAAGTGAGGCTGCCACGGAAAGTGATGGTGTCGCGGAAAGTGAGGGTGTCGCGGCGGCGGGCGTCTCGGAGACGCCAGGCACGCCGCAAACGTCCACTTCCGGATAATCCGCTACGGAGCGGATTGCTACCCTGGCGGACATGACCGCCATGGCCCCCAAGCGCACCGAGCCGGACCTGTCGTTCCTGCTGGACCACACGAGTCACGTCCTGCGCACCCAGATGTCGGCGGCACTCGCCGAGATCGGGCTGACGCCACGCATGCACTGCGTACTGGTCCACGCCCTGGAGGAAGAACGCACCCAGGCCCAGATCGCCGAGATCGGGGACATGGACAAGACCACGATGGTGGTCACGGTGGACGCGCTGGAGGAGGCGGGCCTCGCAGAGCGGCGCCCGTCCAGCCGGGACCGGAGGGCTCGGATCATCGCGGTTACCGAGGAGGGCGCGCGAGTCGCCGAGCAGAGCCAGAGGATCGTGGACCGCGTCCACGAAAAGGCACTGGAAGCCCTCCCCGCGGGCGACCGGTCAGTCCTGCTACGGGCCCTGGAACAGCTGGTCGGCGGGCATCTGGCCACGCCGACCGAGAGTCCGCGACCGGCCCGGCGGGCGCGTCAGCGCGAGAAGTAGACCAAGCAGACCAAGCAGACCAAGAGGGCACCCAGTCAACGGAGTTGGGGGCCGAAACTGAATCACTGAAAGATAGTCTGCAACAAAACTATCTGCTACGGTCTCTCCTGTCGGCTCAACAGACAGGAGAGGCCGCATGTCCACAGCGTCTGCCGCTTCCGTTCAGTCCACAGCGACCAAGTCCAAGCCGTTGGCCCGTTCAGCTCGGTCACGCCCCCTGGCCCTGGGCGTCATCGCCACGGGAATGCTGATGATCATCCTGGACGGCAGCATCGTGACCGTGGCGATGCCGGCCATCCAGAACGACCTGGGATTCTCCCCCGCCGGCCTCAGCTGGGTCGTCAACGCCTACCTGATCGCCTTCGGCAGCCTGCTCCTGCTCGCCGGACGGCTCGGCGACCTCATCGGCCGCAAGCGCATGTTCCTGGCCGGAATCGCCGTGTTCACCGCGGCCTCGCTCTTTGCGGGCGTGGCCACCTCCCCCGCCGTGCTGATCGCAGCCCGGTTCCTGCAGGGAATCGGGAGCGCGATGGCCTCCGCCGTCAGCCTCGGCATCCTCGTCACGCTGTTCACCGAGCCCAGGGAGCGTGCCAGGGCGATCGCCGTGTTCAGCTTCACCGGGGCGGCCGGCGCATCGGTCGGCCAGGTCCTCGGCGGTGTCCTCACGGACGTCCTCGACTGGCACTGGATCTTCTTCATCAACCTGCCGATCGGGCTGGCGGCCCTCGCCGTCGCCGTGCCCGTCCTGCCCGCCGACCGCGGGCTCGGTCTGAGGGCCGGCGCCGATGGGGTCGGCGCGCTCCTGGTCACCGCCGGGCTGATGCTCGGGATCTACACGGTCGTCAAAGTCGAGGAGTACGGCTGGACTTCGGCACCCACCCTCGGCTTCGGCGCCCTCGCCCTCGTACTGCTCGCCGGCTTCGTCGCCCGACAGGCCACCGCCAGGACGCCGCTCATGCCGTTGCGGATCTTCCGGTCCCGCAGTGTCGCGGGAGCCAATCTGGTCCAGGTCCTCATGGTGGCGGCTCTCTTCTCGTTCCAGATCCTCGTAGCCCTCTATCTCCAGAAGGTGCTCGCGTACGGGGCCGCCGAGACCGGCCTGGCCATGCTCCCCGCGGCGGCGGTCATCGGCGCGGTGTCACTCGGGGTCTCGGCCCGCCTCAACGCCCGTTTCGGCGAACGAAATGTGCTGCTCGCGGGACTCGTCCTTCTGATGGGCGTTCTGGGACTGCTCACGCGCGTCCCGGTGCACGCCGACTACGTCACCGATCTGCTCCCCGTGATGCTGCTCGCCGCCGGCTTCGGACTCGCCCTGCCGGCGCTGACCACGCTCGGCATGTCCGGCGCGGGGGACGACGACGCCGGACTCGCCTCCGGGCTGTTCAACACGACCCAGCAGATCGGCATGGCCTCGGGTGTCGCCGTCCTCTCCACCTTGGCGGCCTCCCGTAGCGACAGCCTGCTTGAGCAGGGCCGGAGCCCGGCCGAGGCACTGACCGGCGGCTATCACCTGGCCTTCACCGTCGGCACGGGACTCCTGGTGGCGGCCTTCGCCGTGGCGTTCGCCGTACTGCGCCGGCCGCGGCGCGTCATACGCCCGCAGAGAACCTGACAGCCCTCGGCCTGCCGTCGTCTCCGGGCGGGAATGCACGGGCGAGGTAGGGGTTTGCCGTCCATTTGGCCGGCAGGCCCAGAGACGCGGTAGCGGCCGCCAGGGTCATACCGTACGAGTCCACTGCCCGGCGCACATTGGGGGCGTCGAGGCTGGCGCCCGTGACCAGCCGGTCCAGGTCGACATAGGCGGAGCGAATGATCTCGATCCGCCGGTAGACGGGCCAGTCCTCTCGCCAGCCCTTGGTGTACTCGTCGGGGAGCCGACGCTGCCACCGTTCGAACAAACGCTGGCGGATCTCGGGACGGGTTGGTGTGAGGTGCATGTGCCGGACCAGGTCGTACAGAGGGTCGCCGATCACCGCCATCTCCCAGTCGATGATGGTGAGGCCCGCCCGGCCCTCTCTGCGCACCAGATTCCACGGGTTCAGATCACCGTGCAGGAGTGCCGATGCCCGTGGGGTGACGTGGTACCTGCCCAGGATCTCGCTCAGCCGGTATCCGTCGGGCAGCCCCAGGTTCCTGGCCAGTTGCTGGGACTCCTTGGGGAGTTCCAGCACGAGCCGGACGAGTTCTTGGCGGAGCCAGCCGAAGAAATCCAGTGATTCCGCCGCGGGGTCGAGTGACGAGCACTCGACCTTGGTCAGCTCGCAGAGCTGGGCCACGAGTTCGTCGGCCTCGTGGGGCAGGAGACCGTGCACCGGATGGTCGGGCGGCCGGTCACTGCCAGGCGGCCCCACATAGGTGTGGATGGCGAAGGGATCCTTCGCCCGGGCGGCCCGGGGTTCGCTCAGCCCGAGCGCCAGTACCCGGGGGGCTCTCACCGCGGCCCCCGAGACCTCGATGGCTCGCAGTACTGCGTGCTCGCTGAGGAAGCTGCGGCTGCGCTCCCGACGGCAGAGCGCCGCCACTTTTCGCCGTACCACGACAGGGAATTCGATGCCTGGCACCTTGACCACCGAGTTCAGGTGCGCGGTGCCCTTGAACACGCGATCCGCGGGAGCCGCGCCCTCGGCGATGAGCGCGTCGATGACAGCAGTGCGAGGAAAGTCCGGGTGCTCGGGGACGCGCTCGTCCGGCTCCCAGCCGATTCCGGTGACCGTCCGTGCGCCGACGCGTCGTTCCCGCTGGGCCGCCTGCCAGCGGAAGAGGATGCGCTCGATCTCCGGTTCCCTCGGCAGCTGTCTGAGTCCCAGTGGTTCGGCCGCGGCCTCAAGGGCCCTGAGCACGGCCGCGGAGGCGGCGTCCAGGCTCTTCTGGTCGCACGAGTCCTCCAGCGACTTCGCGGCGCGCATGATGTCCGGATACACCGACTGGGCACGTTCGAAGGCGATGTAGTGGCGCAGGTCCTTGGTGAGTCCGTGGACCGCAGCCGGTCTTGTGCCTTCCATGGCCGCTGCCCATGCGTCGGTCACCTCGCTCCACTGGAATGCCGGGTACTGCATCCGGACCAGGTGCGTCGCGAGGTCGTGCAGCGGATCGCCGTAGGTCGCGAGCTCCCAGTCGACACAGATCAGCGGCGGATCCCCGCCGTAGGACACGATCACGTTGTCCCGGTGCAGGTCGGTGTGGAGCAGGCTGTACGGGCGACGGGACATGGCCGGGACCCGTTCCGCCAACCGGGTCATGGCGTCGTCGGGAATCCCCAGGGCCGCGAACAGTCCCCCGAACACAGTCCAATTGGGCTGACGTACTTGGCGGTCCACCAGGCCGGCAAGGATACGCAGAAAACCCTGGCTGTCCTTGTCGTTGCGGGGCCAGCAGTCGGGCAACCGCGGTAATGCCTCCCGTCGCACCTGCGACATCTGGGCCAGGAGCCCTGCCAGCGCCCTGATCAGCAGGTGGTCGACCGGCTTGCCGTTCTGGCAGATGCTGGAGAGCGGAACTCCCTGCACATAGCTGTGGACAGCGGAGCCCGGCCGTTCAGCGAGGCATTCCGGCACATGGGGAAGGACACCCTTGATGGCGGCGAGGATTTCCGACTCCTGTTGCCAGGTTCTGACCACCACCGGCACGGCCTCGGCTCTCCGGATCCGCACCGTCACGGAAGCGCCGGGTTCGCGTCCCACCAGACGCGCCATGCGTTCCGTGAGGGGCAGGACGAAGTTCCGGTTGTGATGCCCACGGCTCATCGTCCCGACCTGCTTGGCCTGCCGCACGAACTCGTCGTAGGGGTCGTCGGTGGCGCATCCCCAGACAGCCGAGGGACTGGGAACAGGAGTTGCGCCCACTGGCCGCTCCTGAATAATCGCGCGACAGGGTGCAAGACAATGCACCCCAGGGTGTTTGCACACCCTAGCGGTGGCGCGCCCTCCGCACGACTTGAGCCGTGCGCTCCCTGGTCTCAATGAGGTATACGTCGCCCTCAGGTGTCGCCGTGTTCGACGGTTTGGCCGGATTCCGCCTCATTGAGCCAAACGGGTCCAGACGGAGTCGAACCAGGACTGCATGCTGTCCACGAAGACCGAACCCTGGGAGTCCTCGTTCCCGTCGCGGACATGATGCATGAGCGTGGCTCCGAGCCCCAGGACATCGAGGGCTTCGACCTCCCGGCCGTCATCCAGGATGATCCGGCGCTCGATCACCTCGTACGGCCCGTGCAACGCCTCGACGCCGTTGAACAGGTAGAGCTTGAACGTGGGAGTCAGCGGCGCGCGGCGGATCTCGATCTCGACGGACGGCACATAGCGCTCGGCCTGGAGGGCTCGGAGGACCGACCGCAATGACGTCGTGTGACGTCGAGTGATGTCCTGCATGCGCTGCAGCAGGAGCAGCGGGTCACCCGTCTCGCCCACCGCCCGCGGATAGGGAAGTGTCAGCGAATCGTCCGGCAGCAGCATCCGGAGTTTGATCCTCTGCGGGGCGATGGAGCCGGTGCGGATGCGCTCGGCCTGCAGACGGATGTGCGTGTCGAGCGACTCGGACGTCAGCGTGTAGACGTCCAGGCTGACTTCGGGGTGCTCGAACGCTTCACCTATGAGCGGGCCCAGCGTGACACGGCCCTTCCGAGTGTCCTTCGCCGTGGACGAGTGGATGCGCTGGGTCTTCAGCACCCGCGATCCACTGCCCTGCCGGGACTCGATCCAACCCTCGCTGACCAGCTCCCGGAGCACGCGCTGCACGGTGTCCCGGGAGACACCGAACTCGGCGGCCAGCTCGCGCTGCGTCGGCAGCATGCCCCCCACGTGATAGAAGCCGTCGCTCAAGCGGGCGCGCAGCTGCTCGGAGACGCGCAGGAACTCCCTGCCGCCGCCGTCACTTGGTGCCCGTCCCGTGCCACCCACATCGCGACCGTACCTCTTCCAGCCGACAAGCAAACCGATTTCAGTCAAATGAGCAGGCGTTCGAGCCCTTGGTTAAGGGATCAATCAGGCAGGGCACATCCGACTCAAGACAACCAGTCCAATTGGACGGTTAGTTGATCGCTTCTTGGAAGCGGAGAGGGGGTGGGGCCCATGGTTCTCTTCCAGCTGCTGTCGACCGTCCTGGTCCTCGGCTTCGAACAGCTCGTCCAGTGGGAGTACGGCCCGGTGGGCGTGATCTGCTTCTGCCTGCTGGCTGCGGGCATGCGGATGCGCAACACGACCTGCGTGTCCCTCGGGGCCGTGGTCTTCGTGCTGCTGATGGTTCAGGCCTGAGCCCTGAGCAGGTTCAGGATCAGCTCCAGCGAGTTGACGACGTGCTCGGCGCCGGACGCGCGTAGGAGCTTCTCCTTGCGGGCGTTGCGCGCATAGCCCAGGAAAGGCACCCCGGCCTGCTCGGCGGCCTGGAAGTCGGACGGGGTGTCGCCGATCATCAGGGAGGCCTCGGCCTCGGCGCCCATGGCGCTCAGGGCGCGGTTGAGGCAGTGCGGGTGGGGCTTGAGGAGGTGCAGGTCCTGGGTGCGGCCGTAGATGTGAGGGGTGAAGCATGCTTCGAGTCCACGAGTCGCGAGATAACTCCGCACCGCACGCGGTGAGTTGTTGGTCGTGATGGCGAGCCGCGAGCCTACCGCCAGCCAGGTGCGTATGAGCGGGTCCGCATACGCCGTCGGCCAGGCCGAGTCGACTGCTCGCAGCTCCTGCTGGGTCAGCCGCTCCTCGAGTTCCGCGACCAGGTCGCTGCCGGTGTGTCTGCGGTCGACCGCGCGCAGCACCTCGTGCGGGTCCGGGTGCTCGCGCTCCCCCTCGGTGAGGAGCCCGTGCAGCCCTCGTTCCTCCAACCAGCGCACCTGGCCCTCTGCGATCACCTCCGCCTTGTGTCCCGCGAACAGCCTGCAGATGGGGCCGTCGAAGTCGAAGAGGACGAAACGAGCGCGGGTGATCAGTTCTCGCAAGTTCTCAGTCTCAGCTGCCACAGGTTCAGTCTGCTCTGCGGCCTGTTGGTCGTGCGCTGTTACCAGGATGGTTTGTTCTGTCGCCTGTTCGGTCAGTTCCGCTGCCCGTCCAGTCGGCTCCGTTGACAGTTCGGTCTGCTGCGTATCAGGAGTCACTAAGAAAGTGTCAGGTCCGTGGTGATGGTTTCCCAGAGGGCGTCGAACCACTTCTGCGACTCCTCCACGAACGCCGTGTCCCGGCTTCCCGCGCGCCTCTCGAAGGAGAACAGCAGCGATTCGGTGCCGAGAGCGTCGTACATCTCGAGCGTTCCGCTCTCGATCTCCTCCTCGCGCTTGGTGACCATGTAGTACGCCAGCAGGGCCTCACAGCCGTTGAGCAGGTACAGCTTCACCGGCGGCGTGAACGGCAGTGCGCGGAACGTGACGTGGACGTCGATCCCGTGCGAGGAGCGCAGCGCCAGGAGGTTGTGCCGCAGCACATGGCCCTGGGCATTGCGCTGGGCCAGCCAGCGCTCATGTACGGGGTCGTCGTCGCCCGGGTCCCCGACCGAGACCGGAAAGGCAAGATCGATGTCCCGGCTCGGCAGCAGGATGCGGACATCGATGGATTCGGGGTGGATACGGCCCTCGTGGATGAGGCGGACCGGCTCGCCCAGCGCCAGCATCAGGGTCTCCGCCGTGAGGGAGACGACGTCGATACGCACCGTGGGTGCGGCGAAGGCCGCCGTCAGGCGTGGGGCCAGCGCCACCATCGTGGGCTGCGGGCCCTCGCGCGTCGGCGCCGGCGCCGCGATGCGCGGCGGGCTGCCCTTGCTGATGTTGGCCAGCAGACCGTCGTCCTGCAAGGTCTTCAGGGCCTGGCGCACGGTGCCGCGCTCCACGCCGAACTCCAGCGCGAGCTCGGCCTGGGTGGGCAGGCGGTCTCCGGCCTTGAGGGTGCCGGTGCGGATGCGTTCCCGCAGCGCGTCGGCGATGTCCTTGGGAGTGAGCTTTCTGCTGCCGTTCACTGCGACGTTCTCCTGGGTCACAACCAAACGCTACAACTCCATGCCATCTGATGGGAGTTGTTTGGGAGTTGTTTATTCCTAGCAACCAACTGGGGATAACTCCATTGCAGTTGGTTGCCAACTCAGCCAAGCTGGTGGAGGTTCAACAGCCATCACGCTCCTCCCACCCCGAAGGAGGAACCACCGTGCCCATCATCGCCCTCCTCTCCGCCGTCTTCGTCATCGGCTTCGAGCAGCTCGTCCAGTGGCAGTACGGCCCGATGGGCATCGTCGGACTGCTGCTGCTGACCATCGGCGTCAAGGCGAGGAACCCGGCCTGCAGCTCCATCGGGGCGGTCGTCCTCGCCCTGATGGTCGCGGCTCCTGCCCTCTGAGAGCTCACACGCCGGGCCGCTCAGGCGGTCAGTGTCAGATCAGAACTGATCGTGTTCCATAGCGAGTTGAACCACACATGGGACTGCTCCACGAACGTCGTGTCCCGCAGGCCGGCCCCCTGCTCAAAGGCGAAGAGCATGGACTGGGTGCCCTGCGCGTCGTACATCTCCAGGTACTCGTGGTCGATCTCCACATCCCGTTTGGTGAGGGTGTAGTACGCGAACAGCGCCTCGTTGTTGTTCAGCAGGTACAGCTTCACCGGCGGGGTGAACGGCAGGGCCCGGAACGAGACGCTGACGTCGATGCCGTGTGTCGAGCGCAGCGCCAGAAGGTTGTGCCGCAGCACCTGGCCCTGGGCGTTGCGCTGGGACAGCCACTGGCGGTGCAGCCGGCTGTCGGCGGCCGCGTGCACCGGCGTGGGGAAGGCCAGCGCGATGTCACGGCTCGGCAGCAGCACCCGCACATCCACCGTGGCCGGTTTCATTCGGCCCTCGTGGATCCGCCGGAGCGGTTCGCCGATGGCGAGCGTGAGCGACACCGCCGTCAGACAGAGGGCGTCGATCTCCACGTGGGGAGCAGTGAAGGCGGCGGCTATCCGCGGTGCGAGCCCCACCATGGTCGGCTGCGGCGGCGCCTCAGAGCCGGTGAAGGCGTGTTCTATGTGCTCCGCGACGGTAGCCGGGCTGCCCTTGGTCACATTGGTGAGCAGATGTTCGGACTGCAGAATGCGCAGGGCCTGGCGTACGGTGCCGCGCTCCACGCCGAACTCGACGGCCAGCTCGGCCTGCGTGGGCATGCGCTGTCCGGCCCTCAGCCGCCCGGTCCGGATACGGGCGCGCAGTTCGTCGGCCACCTCGCGGTACGACCGAGGTGACGGCCCTTCTGCCCTTTTCCGCCCATCGACGGCGGCATGCTCCGGGTTCACAACCAAACACTACAACTTCTCGCCATCTTTGGGGAGTTACCGGGAAGGTGGTTATGAGTCGAGCCATCGCGGAGATAAGTACGAGTGAGTTGGTCGCCAACTTGAGCAACATGGTCAAGCGTTCGCAGGGTTGGCAACCGACCTCAGCGGGGTCCGCCTCCCCATCCCCAAGGAGGGACCGTCATGCCACTCATCGCCATCGTCGTCGCCGCCCTCGCCATTGGGTTCGAGCAACTCATCCAGTGGAAGTACGGACCGATGGGCATCATCGCCTTCGTCGTCCTGACCATCGGCCTGAAGGCCAAGAACACCATGGTCAGCAGCATCGGGGCCGTGATCCTCGTGATGCTGCTCGCCCAGTCCGGCTGACCGGGCTCCCCCACAGTCGGCTGACCGGGCTTCCTTCCGGAGGGGAGCCGGGAGCCCGGTCAAGCCTCAGCCTCCCAAGAGTCAGTGATCAGAAGATGTCCGGGCACCACGGTCGCCTGGATGTACGGAGCAGGGCGTCGGCGACGGCTGCGGCGCCTGTCCCCGCCTCCGTCACCCTCCCCAGCGCCACCAGCCGCACAGCCGACTCGTCTCCCAGCCAGAGCGCAGCCAGCTCGCCGACTCCCATGGTGAGCTCGGCGCTCTGCGTGGTCGGCGCGCACACGGCCCCGTCAGGCGTCGCATCCAGCCGGTAGCGTCCGCCCACGAAGCCGCCCTCGTCGGCGATCTCCAGTACGAGGGTCGCCGACGACGCGTACGTACGCGCTTCCAGGGCCCGTACGACGTCCAGGATCCGCACCCAGAGCCAGTCCGCCTGTGTGGTGATCGCGGCGGCCCGCGGGTCGGGGAGGAAGCGGGGCAGCAGATCGTCCGGGGCGCGATAGCCGGTCCTGACCGTCGTGATCCAGTCGATCGAGCAGACGTACTGCCACAGGGCGCGCTCGGCCGCCGGGGAGACCGCGATCATGTCGCGCACCGTGGCCGTGTTCAGCGGCTGCTTGGCGTCGCCCCAGTGGTCATCGGCCCGGTATGTGAGCAGGCCCTCCACCTCGCCGGCCGCCGAGCGGTACACGGCGTGGAAGGGCTCCGTCCACGGGTCGCGGTCCAGGGTCACGGCGCCTGTGTTGACCTTCCACCAGCGCTCGTCACGGTCGATCGCGCCCGGCTGCGCGCGGCGGAAGCGCTCGTGGAGATCCGGTCCCAGCTTGCGTACGTCCTCGCCGTCCACGAGGTCGATACGGCCGCCGTCGTCCGGGCCCGACCAGCGCCGGTCGAGTCCCGTGCGCGGTACGTCGACGGTCCACTGGGCTGTGGAGGTGGCGGGGCCGAAGCCGTACCGGCCGTAGATGGCGTACTCGGCGGCGATCAGCGTGGCGACGACGTCCCCGCGCTCCTTCGCGGCCGCCAGGTCCGCGGCCATCATGCGGCTGAGCAGGCCGCGGCGGCGGTGAGTGGGGGTGACGGTGACGTTCGATATGGCGTCGGCCTGGACCGTGGCGCCGCCGACGGCGGTGAGCTGCTGCGGGAAGGAGCGGAACGTCGCCACACAGCGGCCGGCATCGAAGGCGCCGAGGGTACGGGATGGGATGATGTACGAGCTGCGGTCCTCGATCTCCCTGTCGGATACGGACGGGGGGCGCAGGAAGCCGGTGTTGAGGGCGCGGATCCAGTCGGGGATGTCTTGTTCGGTGACGGGACGGACGTCTGTGGGGCGGCTCATACGGCCACGCTAGGGGTGGGCGCCTTGGCTGTCGCCCCAATTCCGGGAGGCGCCGTGCGCCGTGGGTTTCGCACTGAGGGAGGAACGCCTGCCCACAACGCAAACGGCACGCCCGCCGGCGAGCCCTCAGAACGCCGCGCGCACCGACCCCACCTCGCGGCCCCCGCCCCACAGCGGCGCATGCCCTATGCGGGTGAGTACCGGCGCTTCGACGCCCGCCAGGGCCAGCGCACGCGCCAGTACCGGACCCAGTGCACGCGTCGCGCCGTCCTCGACCTTGAAGGCCAGTGCACGGCCGTCCGGCAGGGCGACGGCCTGGACCGCCTCAGCGCCCGTCTTCGACAGGGCCCCCGGCACCTCGCGCATCAGCCAGGTGTCCGGGCGGCGGGTGCCGGCCACGTACTCCGGGTGGGCCCGCATCGCGTCCGCCACCCTCCGCTCGGCGGACCCTTCGGGCGCCAGCACGAAGTGGCGGAAGGCGCGCGCCAGACCGGTGAGGCTGATCGCCATCAGCGGCGCCCCGCACCCGTCCGTACCGACCGCGGCGACGGACTCGCCCGCCGCCTCCTCCACCACCGACAGCACGAGCCGCTGCAGCGGATGATCCGGGTCCAGATACGTCTCCTGCGACCACTCGTTCAGCCCGCACGCCGCAAGCATCGCCGCATGCTTGCCGGAGCAGTTCATCGTGACCGGCTCCCGGACCCGGCCCGCGGCCAGATACGTCTCGGCCTCAGCCGGGTCCAGCGGCAGATCGGCGGGGCACTGCAGTTGCCCGGCCGTCAGCCCGTGCTCGGCCAGCATCTTCTGTACGAGATCGCGGTGGAACTCCTCGCCGGAGTGGCTCGCCGCGGCCAGTGCCAGGCGCTCCCCCGACAGGTCGAGCCCGGCCCGCAGTACGGCAGCGGCCTGCATCGGCTTGTTCGACGAGCGCGGGAAGACGGGCGCCGTCACATCGCCCAGCGCCAGCTCCACGCCCCCGTCCGCCGCCAGCAGTACGAGGCTGCCCCGATGGTGGCCCTCGACGAAGCCGGACCGTACGACTTCGGCGAGGACCGGGGGTATGGCGGGCGCGGAGGACGTGCCGGCGGCGGGGGAGCCGGAACAGGGGGTCATGGGTACGGCCTTCCGGGCGGGTCGAACCCGCCCCGGCCGAGGCCGCCGGGGTCTCCGGCTCCCCCGCGTCACGCGAGCAGGTCGTCTACTTGTGCTTCGCCATCACGGTACCTGCGGGCGATCTCGGCACTGCAATCGTCGGCCGTGCGCTGGAACCGCCGACGGCGCCGGGACACGTCCTGCTCGTACTGCACGAGGCGGCTCATGGCGCTGCGCAGTTCCAGGTCGGTGCGGGCTTCCAGGTCCGACAGCGCGACCTCGGCGAGCATGTCGGCGGCCAGCTGCCGGTACTCCTCGCTGTGAGGGGTGCCGAGTGTCACATGACGGGCGGAGGAACGGTTGCGGGCCGGCTGGTCGGTGAGGATCTCCGCGAGCCGGTCGACGACCGAGGACGAGGCCACGGGGACCGGCACGTGAGCGCCGACCGGGCCCGCGAAGCCTCCGCCACCGCCGGCGTCCGATGAACCACCGCCGGACCCGTCCGATGAACCACTGCCCGCACCACCGACACGCGGCGGCCGGCCACCCGAGGCCGCACCGGATCCCCCACGGCGTGCCAATTCCGCCCGCAGGATGTCGATCCGTCCCTGCAGCAGCCTCCGCACATAGCTGAGGTCGGCCTCGTGCTGCTGTGCCTCGCGGCGCAGGGCGCGCAGTTCGGGCAGGCGCAGCAAGACCAGGTCGGGCGAGCTGGGGTGCTCGGGCGACGGCTGGGCGTACATGAAACCGCTGGTTGTGGAAGGGCTGCCGCTCCGTTGGATCGGTGGCCGGAGCGCCCCTTCGCCGCCCATGGCCGCGAGGGCATGGGCGAGGCCCGCGTCCCCGCCGGTCTCCCCGTCGCCCTCATGGCGGATGTGCCCCGCGTACCCCCCGTGGTCAGCGGGCGGACTCATACGGGTCAGTGGAACGGGCACTGCGGGCTGCCCGGTGCTAGGTGTGCTCATGCGTCTCTACCGTCCCCTCGACCGGCGAGGTGAGCCCGTACGGCGCCGCCGCACGTCTCACTGCGTGTGAGCATCGTGCCACCCCGGGTGGCCGCCATGGGGACGAGTGCGCCCGATCCGCCCCGGATGGCCGCTTCGGGAGCATGCCAAGCAGGGCGGGAAGAGGCGCCGACACCGCGGTCCGATGGCCCGAAGATCGGCCTGCAGCCGGTTGAAGCCGATGAGAGCCGCAGAGAGCCGATGCGTGTGACCGATGTGAACCGATGGGAAGCGGATCCGACCGCGGCCTGGCACGACAACCCGAAAGAGGGGCCCTCCCCACCGCGCGGCATGATGGTCCGTATGCGTGCAGTGGTGCAGAGGGTGGACGGCGCGAGCGTCGTCGTGGACGGTGAGACGGTCGGCGAGATCAGCGGTGAGGGCCTGTGCGTCCTCGTGGGGGTCACCCACGAGGACACCAAGGAGAAGGCGGCACAGCTCGCCCGGAAGCTCTGGTCGATCCGCATGCTGTCCGACGAGAGGTCGTGCAGCGACATCGACGCCCCGCTGCTGGTCATCAGCCAGTTCACGCTCTACGGAGACGCCCGCAAGGGCCGCCGCCCCACCTGGAACGCCGCCGCCCCCGGCGATGTCGCCGAGCCGCTCGTGGACGAGGTCGTGGCCCAGCTGCGCTCGCTGGGCGCGACGGTGGCGACGGGCCGGTTCGGCGCGAAGATGCGTGTGTCGCTGACGAACGACGGCCCGTTCACGGTGCTCCTGGAAATCTGACCGCTCGTACACGCCGTCAGGGCTCGACGACGACCTCCTGGGCCGCGGCCGTCATATCGGCGATGAGCCGCGCGTCCACCGGCACATTGCGCTTCACGAGCGCCAGCGCGATCGGGCCGAGTTCGTGGTGGCGTACGGAGGTCGTGACGAAACCGATCTTCCGGCCGTCCGGGCCCTCGTCGGCGAGGCGGATGTCGGCGCCGTGCGGCGGCAGATGGACCTCGCTGCCGTCCAGGTGCAGAAAGACCAGGCGGCGCGGCGGCTTCCCGAGGTTCTGCACCCGGGCGACGGTCTCCTGCCCCCGGTAGCAGCCCTTCTGGAGATGGACGGCGGTGCCGATCCAGCCCAGCTCGTGCGGGATGGTGCGGTGGTCGGTCTCGAAGCCGAGCCGCGGCCGGTGGGCTTCAACGCGCAGGGCCTCGTACGCGAGGATGCCGATCGCCGGGCCGCTGCGCTCTGCGTACGACTCCAGCTCCGTTCGCGGCAGGAAGAGGTCGCGGCCGTGGGCGGTCTCGCGTACGACGACGCCCTCGGGCACCTCGGCGATCGAGCCGGCGGGCAGATGGACCACCGCGAACTCGTCCGTCCGGTCGGCGACTTCGACGCGGTAGAAGAACTTCATGGACTCCAGGTACGAGATGAGCGCGTCCTGCGTGCCGGGTTCGACGTGCGCCCACACCGTCTCGCCGTCGTCGACGAGGTACAGCGCGTGCTCGATGTGGCCGTGCGCGGAGAGGATCAGGGCCTCGGTCGCCTGGCCCGCCGGGAGCTCGCTGACGTGCTGGGTCAGCAGCAGGTGCAGCCAGCTGAGCCGGTCGTCACCGGTGACCGTGACGACGCCGCGGTGCGAGAGGTCGACGAAGCCGGCGCCGTCGGCGAGGGCGCGCTGCTCACGGAACAGGTCGCCGTAGTGGGCGGCTACGCCTTCGTCCACGCCCTCGGCGGGGACGGCGCCGGGCAGGGAGAGCAGAGGGCTGCGCTTCGATAGTTGCTGCATATCCACTCACAGTACGACCCGGTGGTCGTCTTTTTTATTTCTCCGCCCGGTTCTCTGCCTGGTTCTGCGCCTCGGCATCGGCCGCCGACCTGCAGTCCCTGCACCGCCCGAAGATCGCGAAGTGCTTCATATCGGTGTCGAAGCCGAAGGTGTCGCGCAGCTTCGCGGTGAACTCGGCCGCGATCGCGACATCGGCCTCGATGACGTTCGTGCAGTCGCGGCACACCAGGTGGATGTGGTGGTGGCGGTCTGCGAGGTGGTACGTCGGCGCTCCGTGCCCGAGATGGGCGTGGCTGACCAGGCCGAGCTCCTCCAGGAGCTCCAGGGTCCGGTACACCGTGGAAATGTTGACCCCCGACGCCGTCTTCCGCACTTCGGAGAGGATGTCGTCGGGGGTCGCGTGCTCGAGGGTGTCGACGGCTTCGAGGACAAGCTGCCGCTGCGGGGTCAGCCGGTAGCCGCGCTGCCGCAGATCGCTCTTCCAGTCGGTGCTCACCACATCTGAAGTCTAGGACCATCGTGTCGCGTCACGCCCCGGCCGACAGCATGCCGGTCGTCAGACCGTCGGCGAGCGCGCGGCGGAATTCGCCCGTCACTTGGGCAATCTCAGCGTGCGCGCGGATCTTGTCGTCAAGCGCGGCGAGAGTCGCACCGATGGCCTCCTGTTCCTCGACCGGCGGCAGGAGCAAGGGCAGTTCGCCCAGCGCTCGCGTACTCACCGAAGGGATCACCGAGCCGGCAGCGCGCTCCTGGATCCAGTTCTGGGCGGTCGCCGCACTCAGATAGCCGGTCACGTACGCCGCTCGCGACAGGTCCGCTTCCTTCAGCCGCAGCCTGACTAGGTTGGCGTGGTACAGCCACCCACTCTGCTCCTGGGTCACCAGGGCGCACCGGCCGACGGTGCCTGTCCGAGTGACGAGGATGTCCCCCTCGGTCAGTCGGTACCGGTCCAGAGTGCGCGCTTTGTCCCACACCACGCCCACGGATTCAACGGAGACGATCCGCTGGTGGACCAGGTCCCTCGGAAGCGCGAGCGGCACGCCGTCGTCCGCCTCGGTACGGTCCTCCGCGGTGATGCCCGGCCCTGCCTGGATGGACGAGCACAGATCCTTGAGGAGGCAACGCTGCCAGCCGTCGGGCAGCCGGAGGTCGTCCCCCAGGCCCGCCCTGCCTGTGTGCACGCTCTCGCTCGTCACAGGCCGAACCTCCTGAGTCGGTCTTCGACAGCGAGATCGGCCGCCCGCGCCCGTGCGTGCAGTCTTCCGATCTCCTCGGACAGCTGTGCCAGCCGGTCTTTCACGGCCGCCGGGTCGGTGACGCCGACTGTGGACCGGTCGTCCCGCACGTACTGCGCCGGGTCCAGCCTATGGTCGTGAGCCGCGATCTCCTCCGGCTCCACGACCCTGCTCAGACCTGGTGCACCGGCGTGATCCCGCCCGCGGTCCATGGCCTCGCGCCAGGCCCTGTACTCCCGGACCAGTGTGTCGACGTCGCCGTCTGACAGAACCCTGCGCGTCCGTGATGCCATGTGCCCGAGGTGCTCTCCCCGCACGAAGAGCACACTCTCCCCTCGGCCGCGGGGGGACCGCAGCAACCAGACGTGCGTTTGGACTGCGGTCAGCTCGAAAAGCTGCGGCGGCAGGGCCATCACACACTCCACGACACCGTCCTCGACCATGCGGGCTCTGATCTCCTGGTCGGCACCGGTACGGAACGCGGCCCCAGCGGGCATGAGCACCGCGGCCCGGCCTCCAGGGGCGAGGCGCGAGACCGCGTACTGAAGCCAGTCGAACTCGATGGTGCGCGACGGGGCGTACCACCAGTACTCCTGCGGTGGCAGGCCCTTGGGAAGACGTCCCCCGAACGGAGGATTGGTGATCACCGCGTCGAACGTCCGCGGCGGGTCGGCCGGGCCCTCCACGGGCGCCCGAGGTCCTGCCGTGAGCTCTGCCACTACGGCACCGTGGAGCCGTACGTTCATCCACGCCAGCCGTAGTTCCCCCTCCTGCGGCCCCCGACCGCTCACCTGTTCCGGCACCGGACCGCCAAGTCCGGCGACCGTGTCCAGGTACGCGGACAGCAGCTCTCCGGTGCGGCAGAAGGGGTCGTGCAGCGTCCTCGCCGGGGAGCCATGGGAGGCCAGGGAGCCCGCCATCACGCGGCTCACCGAAGAGGGTGTGAGGAATTCGGCGCCCGCTCTCGCCTCGGTATCCCGCAAGAGGGTGAGAAGGCGGTCGAAGGCCTTCTGGCTTTCGTGGGGCGATGCCGGCGTGTTGCGATCGAGGACCTGGAGGACATCGGCCATCTCTGCCCGTGTGAACTCCTCCCGAACGTCCTGGTGACCGAGGTGCTCCTCCCTCACGAAATCCGCCAGGACGGATTCCGGGAGGTCCAGATAAGAGGACCAGCGCTCGGGGTCCGTAGCCCGGACAAAGACCAGGAACAGCAGCAGGGTGAGGTAGTCGGGCAGGCGCAGCCGTCCGCGGAACCGATCCGCCTCCCGCCGGGCCAGTTGCTCGACCGCCGTGAGCAGCTTGCCCGGGCGTTCGCCCGTCAGGGCGGAGCGGAAGCGGTCCCCGTAGGTGGTGCCTGACGGTTCACCCGGCTGCAGAGCGTTGGCTGGGATGCTTCGCCGGGACAGCCACTCCAGCACCTCGTCGGCACGGAACATCTCGGGCTCCGCGCTCTGCGTGTCACGGGTGACCGAAACGGGAAAGTCCGGATGCCGCCGCTGCCAGTTCGTGACGGCGGGGCGCCGCACTCCCGCCAACCGAGCGATGTCGGACCGGGAGACGAACACTTTCTCGAAGTTGTCCGCCATGTCTCCTGCCTCCTGGATCAGAACCGGTGGCGCCAGTCCCCACGAAGAGCATCTCCCTTGCCCTCGAGCACAGCGGGAAAGCGGTCCATGGCCTGTGCTTCCTTGGCCAGGTCGGGACTGAGGTACCCGAGCATCCGGTAGATCTTGGCATGGTCGGCGGCAAGGTCCCGATGGTGGACCGGCTCATGGTGCATGATGCGATTCCGCAGCAGGACCAGCGACGAGAGGCTGTCGTACAGGCCGTCACGACGGCCGGAGTAGTGCGGGAACGCCTTGTGCAGAGCAGGCACCCAAAAGTGGCGGTCATAGCCGGACGCCTTGCTGAGCAAGGACACCCAGAAGCCGAAGGAAAGCTCCGCGACCACGTCGTCCGCCGTGGCAGCCCGGTTGCCCCGACGCCTGCACTTGGCGCTTGCTTCAGCGACGAGACGCTGCCCGCGCAGATTCAGCGGCGCCACGGCCCACCAGTCCGGTCTGCCGTAGGCGAGCCCGAGTCGGTGATGAAGGCTGTTGCGCAGGGCGACTTCAAGGCAGTGCAACGGGCCGTACAGTGCGGCCGACGCCTCGATGTTCCACCAGTACAGACGCATAGCGGCCTGAGCATCGCCCCGAGCCGCGCGAATATAGCGCTTCAGCCGAGGCTGCGAGAAGGCCATCAGCATCCACGCGGGCAGCCTGCTGACCATCGTGTTCCCCCTTTGCGGGCATGCCTGCGCCCGGCACGACCCCATTACGGAAATGACCCACTGTGCTACAGTCGAGAGCGAACGTTCTGGGCTCGCCTCTGCATTGCATGCCACCCAGAGCACGGCCTACCGGACCCCCGGCCGCATTCCAGTTGCGGCCGGGGGTCCGTGCGTTCGGCCCGAAACTCGTACGGACGGGTTCCGAAGACATCCGAAGACACGGTCACGTTAGCCCAGCAGCACGGCGACCACAAGCGCATTGCAGTGCACTCATATCTGTTAACCCCTGCGAGGGTGCGAAACAGGCCTCGCAGATATACCTGCGAGGCCCTCGCACGACGGGAAACGAGCCCGTCTACTTGAAGAAGGCGATCCCGTCGTCGGGCATGTCGTCCGGGAGGGCCTTGGCCCAGCGCTCGACGTCCTCGGGGGTGACGACCTTCTTCAGCTGCGCCGACATGTACGGCCGCAGCGGCACCTCGGGGGTCTGCTTCTCGCCGACCCACATCAGGTCGCCCTTCACATACCCGTACAGCCGCTTGCCGCCGCTGTAGGGGCCTGAGGCGGCGGTGCGCGCGACGGCGTCCGTGGCGAGGTCGATCTGCGGCTTCTTGTCCGCCAGCTCGCCGTACCAGACCTCGACGACACCGTCGTCGCGGACCATCACGACCTCGACCTTGCGGTCCTTGTCGATACGCCAGAAGCCGTGCTCGGACTCCAGCGGCTTGACCTTGTTGCCGTCGGTGTCCAGGACCCAGGTGTGCGAGTGGTACGCGATGAAGTCCCGCCCGTCGTGCGTGAACGTGACTTCCTGGCCGAAGTTGGCCTTCTCGCCACCAGGGAAGTCGGTGACGCCCGCTCCTGCCCAGTTGCCGAGGAGGAAGGCGAGGGGGACGAGGTCCTTGTGGAGGTCGGACGGGATTTCGATCATGAGCTGCTCAGACGTTTCCGGAGTCGATTACGGGGCTCAGCGCTGACCCTGGTACAGCTTCATCACGGTCAGCCCGGCGAACGCGAGAACGCCGACGCAGACCAGAACCAGCAGGGCTTCGAAGAAAACCTCAAGCACGGGGGTGCTCCTCGGGTGAGCGGTGACGGGGTCCCCCGCTCGGGGCTCGGGCAGAGCCGGGAGTGGGCGGAACAGGGGCCGGGCCCCAGCTTAGTCGGCCGGGGCCCGGGCCACTCCATGAGGTCCGCGACGCGGTTCGCGACGCGGTTCGCGACGCGGTTGGCGACGCGGTTGGCGACGCTCAGGCGAGCAGCTGGCTCTGAAGGATCACCGACTGGTGGAACGGGATCGCGGGCGCCCCGCCCTTCTTCTCGTGGAGGACGAGGGCGATGGTGTCGCCCGCGGCGATGTACGCCTGCCGGACCTGCTTCGCGCCGTACGGCTTGGGCTCGGCGTAGACGTAGTACTGGGTGCTCGGAGGCGAGTCCGAGCTGTCCCACTCCTGGTCGAGCTTGCTCTCCGGGGACCCGGCGAGGGACTGCCCGGGGACCGCCCCGACATCCAGTTCGTAGTCGAGGAAGGCGTCCGCGTACGCGACCGATGTGAAGCGCAGGAGATAGACCCGGGAGACGGTGCCGTCGGGCATGGTCCAGCCGCGCGCGACGATGTGCCGCAGCGCGGAGTCGGTCAGCGCCTGCTCGAGGTCCTTCCGCCGGTCCTTCTCATACTCCGAGACGTAACTCTCGACGGTCGTCCAGCCGCCGTCCAGGCGCTTGTCGGGCGTGGCCCCGGCGGGCGCGGGAAGCAGCAGCTCGCGCACGTCCGCGTGGTGGACCTCGGCTTCGTTGCCGTCGCTGAAGGGACGGGGCGAGCCGGAGGGCAGTGCCGGGAGCGACAGCTCCGGATAGTCCCAGCGGCCGTCGTGCCGGGTCTCGAGTCCGGGCACATCGGTGCGTTCGAGGGAGGTGATCCCGAACGCCGTTCCGGTGCCGACGGCACCGAACACCAGTACGGCGGCGGTCCAGCGGGCAACGGCGCGCAGGACGTGGCGGTCCTTCGGCGGCGAGGACTGCACCGACGCGGACTGCTCCGGCGCGGAGGCCTCCGGCGGCAGCGGGGGCATGGGAGGCGGGGCGACGGTGGCGGCTGCCGCTGTCGCGGCCGCGTAGGCCCCTGCGGGGTGCGCCGGCGCGCCTGAGTACGCCGGAGCCGCAGGGGCCGCCGGGGCCTCGGGGTAGGTCGGGGCCGCCGGGTACCCCTGGTACCCGGGGTACGCCGGGTACGCCTGGACTCCGTCGGCCCCCGGGACCTCCGGGGCGCGCTGCGGGTCCGTGGTCGGCTCGCTCATACGTACTCCCCCGGGGACTCGATGTGGTCCAGTTGCTTGCGCAGCAGGTCGACGGCTTCGGACTTGGAGAACGGCTCGGAACCGTAGACCTCCATGGTCACGAGCAGCTCGCCTTCGTAGGCGATGCAGTGCATGGCGTCGAGGTCCGTCTCCGAGTCGGCGGGCATCAGGTAGCACGCGGCGTTCTTGAAGCCCTTGACCGACGGGCCCTTGCGGAAGACACCGACCGCGTCGAACAGCCGGGTCTGAAAGGTGTACATGTCACGCACAGCCTTCTTGTTCTCCATCTGCGCGATCGACATCTCGGCGACACGGACGTGCGTGCCGTAGGTGTACGAGCGCATCGCGATGCCCTTCAGCCGCAGCTTCTCGACGTACTTGTCGCGCTCGCGGCGCTGCTTGCCCGTCAGGCCGCGGCCGGCCGCCTTCATGACGGCGACGGCCTCTTTGCCGCTCAGCTCGGCGTCATTGCCGTACTCGCCGATGTCCGGCCCGAGGCGGTAGTGCTCCGACACGGGCAGCAGCAGCCGGTTGAGCTCGGTGTCGGCCCGGCCACGGCCCACGTCGCCCGCCGGGTCCTTGCCGGGCTTGGCGTCGTTGTCGTCCGCCCAGAGGACGGTGGGCACGGTGCGGTCGGCGTCGTCCACGGTGACCTTGGTGTAGCCGAGACCGCCGACCAGGGCGCCCAGGACGAGGACGGCAGGCAGCACCGTGCCGACGAGACGGCGTGCACGCGACGTCCCGGGCGGGGGCGCGGGGGCGGGTACGGATCCGGGTGCGGCGGCAGGTCCGCCCGCGGGCACAGGTCCGAAGGCAGGGGCAGGTCCGAATGCAGGGGCAGGTCCGAATGCAGCGGAAGGTCCGGCCGCGGGCGCAGGTCCGGCCGCGGGCGTGGGCCCAGGCATGGCCGTGGGCTCAGGCATGGCCGCGGGCACGGGCCAGGGCCGGTGTGGGGCCTCGCCGGTGGGCCACGGAGTCGTGGGGGCCTCGTCGTTCACAAGCGCTCCAGCTGTCGCTCGGCCAGCGTCCGGATGTCCCTCTTGCTGATCGGCCTGGTATCGAAAATGTGGATGTCGAACATGACGTCGCCCCGGTAGCCGAGGGCACGGGCTTCATAGAGCGGCAGATAGCCAGGCTTGTTCTGTACGGGGTAGACGAAGTAGCGGCCGTTGCCGCTGCCCTTGATGGGATCGCCCGCATAGCCCGCGCCCTCGTCCGATTCGGGCATGTAATCGAGCTGCGATTCCGCGAAGTCGACGGCGCCCATACCGGCCCCGGAGCGGAACTGGACCAGCCGCACGGCGATCTGGCCGTACTGTCCCCGTTCCCAGTCGGCCCCCGCGACCCGGCGGATGTCCTCCTCCGCGAAGTACTCGAACATGGAGCCCTCGTCGACGTACTCCGTCGCGTAGTCGGCCGCAGTCATCCAGCCGTCGACCGGAAGGCTGCCGCCGTCGAACGTGGGCACATCCACCTCCCGGGCGCCCTTGGGCCTGGGGATCAGCAGCTTGCGCAGGTCACCCGCGGTCCTGCGGCTGCGGTCCTCCTTGTCGGAGAGCGGGTCCGGTTCCTTGCCCTCGGGCAAGGCCTTGCCCGGGTACGCGAGTCCCGGCTGCGCCAGTGCGGGCAGCGGCGTGGGCGGTCGCTCGGCCTGTACGCCGTAGCCGACAGCGATACCGGCGACGAGGCCGAGAACGGCGGCGGTGGCGATGAGCAGAGCGGTTCGGCCATGCCGGCGCGGCGGGCGGGCGTCCGCCGCGCTCTCCCCATCCCGCACATCTGCCAGGGGCGCTGTCTCCGCCCCCGTCTGCCAGTGCCCCTGTCCCTGCACCCACTGCGCCGGGCCGGCCGCCGCCTGGTCGGTCGCCGCCGGGCCGGCCGCCGAAGACTCCGGCGATGTCACCGGCGGTACCGGTATCCCGGGTGGCCACGGCACACCAGCCCCAGGCGCCACAGCGTTGCGTGAATCTTCTTCCAAGAGGTCCCCCCGGGGACTGATGAAGCAAGAATTCCGTATCTGACGGCACAGCAGACTCATAAGGAACGCCGAGGGTTGCGCGCCATCGGATTACAGATCGGCCTACAGTTCGACCATGGCGAAGAAGCTCGTGATCAAGGTGACCGCCGGGGCAGATGCCCCCGAGCGGTGCTCGCAGGCCTTCACGGTGGCGGCGGTGGCTGTCGCCAGCGGGGTTGAGGTCTCACTGTGGCTGACCGGCGAGTCGGCGTGGTTCGCGCTGCCCGGGCGGGCCGCGGAGTTCGAGCTGCCGCACGCGGCGCCGCTGCCCGATCTGCTCGAGTCGGTCCTGACCGCCGGCCAGGTCACGCTCTGCACCCAGTGCGCGGCCCGCCGCGACATCACGGAGAAGGACGTGATCGAGGGCGTGCGGATCGCGGGCGCGCAGGTCTTCGTGGGCGAGGCGATGGCGGACGGCGCCCAGGCACTCGTGTACTAGGAGTCCGCACTCGTGTACTAGGAGTCCGGCCGGCGGCTCCCGAAGTCGCGCCGACGGCACGTCCCCCTAACGGCGCCGCTTCTTGCCGTCGAGTTCGTCCCACCACTCGTCCGACGTGGGGTCCCCGGACGGATCGTCCCACCAGCGGTCGTCCGGGCCGCGCCGGTTGGCGACCATCGCGGCGACCGGCGGGATGACCATCGCCACGATGCACATCCCCACCGCCACGGGAGTCGACCAGAGGCGTACGACTCCCCAGGCCAGGACGAACAGGGCCAGGCACGTGCCCATCATGGCGAAGTAGAGATGGCGCCTCCGGGCGTACATATGTCCAGCGTAGTGCGGGGACGGGTCCCCTGACCCCGCCACGCCCCGCCCGGCCCCCGAACATGCCGAAGGACCGCGAACATGCCGAAGGACCGCACCCCGTCCATGGCGTCCAACCCCTGGGGTGCGGCCCTTCAGCCGTTCAGCGATGTACGCCGAGTGCTCAGACGGCGATCGCGACCTCGGCGAGGCCGCCCGTCTGGGCGACGACCGTACGGTCCGCGGTCCCGCCCGGAACCAGGGCGCGCACGGTCCACGTGCCCTCGGCCGCGTAGAACCGGAACTGGCCGGTCGCCGAGGTCGGGACCTCGGCGGTGAACTCGCCGGTCGAGTCCAGCAGGCGCACGTAACCGGTGACGGGCTCGCCGTTACGGGTCACCTGGCCCTGGATGGTGGTCTCACCGGGCTTGATCGTCGAGGCGTCGGGGCCGCCGACCTGCGCTCCACACATGTGTTTCTCCTTGGAAGTGAAAGTAGGCCGGGCGGCCGGGACTGGGGTTACCGGTGGCTTACTTGGCGGCGCCGAGCTCGATCGGGACGCCGACGAGGGAGCCGTACTCGGTCCAGGAGCCGTCGTAGTTCTTGACGTTCTGGACGCCGAGCAGCTCGTGCAGCACGAACCAGGTCAGCGCGGAGCGCTCACCGATACGGCAGTAGGCGATGGTGTCCTTGGCCAGGTCGACGTTCTCCTCGGCGTAGAGCTCCTTGAGCTCGTCGTCCGACTTGAAGGTGCCGTCGTCGTTGGCGTTCTTGGACCACGGGATGTTGCGGGCGGACGGGATGTGGCCCGGACGCTGCGACTGCTCCTGCGGCAGGTGCGCCGGGGCGAGCAGCTTGCCGCTGAACTCGTCGGGCGACCGCACGTCGACCAGGTTCTGGTTGCCGATCGCGGCGACGGCGTCGTCACGGAAGGCGCGGATCGAGGTGTCCTGGGCCTTGGCCTTGTACTCGGTCTTGGCGCGGGTGGGGACCTCGGCCACCAGGTCGCGGGAGTCGAGCTCCCACTTCTTGCGGCCGCCGTCGAGGAGCTTGACGCTCTCGTGGCCGTACAGCTTGAAGTACCAGTAGGCGTAGGAGGCGAACCAGTTGTTGTTGCCGCCGTAGAGGATCACGGTGTCGTCGTTGGCGATACCGCGCTCGGAGAGCAGCTTCTCGAAGCCGGCCTGGTCGACGAAGTCACGGCGGACCGGGTCCTGCAGGTCCTTCTTCCAGTCGATCCGGATGGCGTTCTTGATGTGGTTCTTCTCGTACGCGGACGTGTCCTCGTCGACCTCGACGATGACGACCTTCGGGTCGTCCAGGTGCTCCTGGACCCAGTCGGCGTCGACCAGGACGTCGCTGCGGCTCATGCTTCTTCTCCTCCGGGGCAGTTGCGGCGGGATGTGCGTCGGGTGGGCGTAAGGCGCGGCCGGCGGGCCCACGAACGGGCAGCGCACAGCGGCGGCGCGGATACGCGAAGGCTTCAAGGGGCCTCGGGATACGGGAGTCGAAAGCTCCCGCTCAGAAGCTGCGACAGAGCATGGCGGCGACGCGGCACAGGTCTACTGCCCGCCGCTTCGTAAGATCCGCCTGTTGCTTCATGGGTCCGATCGTAGGGAGGGTCGGGCGGACATGTCACCGGTGTGTCGGATATTGAGACGCGATCGTCCGCATGCTGGAAACATGGACGCGCGGCATGCACTGCGGTGCGGCGGCGGCACCCGCGCCCGGGGCACCGCATCTGCTGTTCGGACGGCTCCATCTCGCTCTTCGGACAAGCGACGTGTCGTACGGGACGCCCGTCCGCCGACGACACGACCGGCTCGCCGTCCTCCACCGACGGCTCACACGCCGCCCGGCCTACTCGCTACCCGGCGAGCTTCACGTCCGAACCCGTGACGGAGATCTCCACGCCGCCCTCGGCCGCCTGCACCTTGTCCAGCTTGATCCCGGCGGGCAGCCCGTCGATCGTCTGCGTGAAGTCGGCGATCTGCCGGACGCTCTCCTCGGCGACGGAGAACGGCAGATCCGGCAGCACGTCGGCGTCCACGCTCACGGTGTCGCCGTCGACCTTGACCGAGCTGAGCACCGACAGGCGTTCCGAGACGTCGTTGCCGAGCAGACTGCCCGTGAGCTCGATGCCGACCTTGATCTTGCCGTTGCCGCCGTCGGAGAGGCCGGTCACCTTGGCGGTGAGGCCCGGGATCACCTGGACGGGCTCGACCTGAGCGGCCTTGAGCAGCTCGTCGTAGGAGATGAGGGCGGTGCCGGAGGCCGAGTCGGCGGTCGCGGAACTGTAGTCGCCGGAGAAGACGACACCGCGCAGACGGGCGTTCAGCTCGGCGATACGGATGCTGTCCGCGCCGCTGTCGCCGCCGTTCCCGCCGCTGCCGGTGGAGGCCTCGAAGTCCTTGATCCCGATCTCCACGTCGTCGAATTCGCCGCTCGTGAGCTGAGTGAGGAAGGGGAAGCCGTTGATCGACACGTCGGGGGTGCTGTCCAGGCCCTCGCTGGTGCGCAGCCGGTTCGCCGCCTCGTCCTCGGCGAAGCCGACCGCGACCCGGTCGGCGATCACGAACAGACCGCCGAGGATGACGGCGAGGATGACAAGTACTCGCAGTGCGCGCATGGCTCGGTGTTCCCTCTGCCTCGGCGACAGCAGACCACAGCCCGGTCATCGGCCGTGTCCCACCACCGGGGAGTGCCCGGTCCCGCCGAGCCTAACGCGGATGAGCCCCCGGTCCGGGGGCTCACAGGGAGTTGTCGATCATCTGTGACGACGCAGCGCAGAGTCCCGGGGAGGAGCCCGGCAGGGATCAGAGAAGTCCCCGGCCCAGCAGATACACGGCTGGAGCGGCCGCAGCCAGCGGAAGGGCGACCCCGGCGGTCATGTGCACGAACCGCGACGGGTAGTCGTAGCTCGCCACCCGGTGCCCGACCAGCGCACACACCCCCGCACCGAGCCCCAGCAGCGCCCACTGCAGCCCGCTGGTACCGCCGGACAGCGGCGCGATCTCGCCCACGGCGAATCCGGCCCCGGCGGCGGCCGGCAATGCCAGTACGACGGAGACCACGGCGGGCAGCGAGAGCGCCCGCACGAGAGCGCTCACGAGCACGGCGACGGCCACCGCGACGCCGCCCACCGTGACGGCGTCCGGGTCGGCAGCGAGATGTCCGGCCGCGATGATCGCGAGCGCCGCCGAGGCGACGGTCGCCATCAGCCCGTACATCCGCTCGTCCGGCGAGGCATGACTGCGCAGCTGCAGGACGAGGGCGAGCAGCACCCACACGCCGAGCGTGCCCAGGATCGCGGCCGGTGCGTTGCCACGCCCGGCGACCAGCAGGGCCGTGTCGGCGACGAGGGCGCCCGCGAAGGCGAGCGCGATGCCCTGCCGGGCGGGCCACATGCCGTTCAGCCGGAACCACCCGGCGGCGGTCACGGCCTGCAGCACGACGAGCGGTACGAGCAGCGCGTACTGCCCGACGGCCGCCGCCCCGGAGAGCAGCAGCCCGAGCACCGCGGTGAGCGCGGCGGGCTGCAGCCCGGGCTCGATGACGGGCGAACGCCCTTCGGCACGGGCGCGCTGGGCGGCGGTGAGTGTGGGGGCGGGGTCGTCCTGCCCGCTTTGGGCAGTCGTTCCTCCCCCAGTGCCTTGAGGGCCTGGGAGGTGCCCCCAGGGCCGGAACGGGTGGGCAAAGCCCCCCTCTTCGGGCGCCCCGGCGTGAGACGGCGCCCCCGCAGAGCGGGCGCCATACGGCACCGAAGCCGCCGGCACCTCCGGCGGCAACGGCTGCGAAGCCGCCCCGTACGCCTGCGGCGGCAGATACGGCTCGTACGTCTCGTACGTCTCGTACGGCTGGTTGCTCATACTGCGGGTGTCACCCTCCTGCGAACGGCGGGAGCACCTCGACCGTGCCGCCCTCGGCCAGCCGTACCGTCTCATGCCCGCGGGTCCCCACGGGGTCGCCGTCGACGAGGAACGAGCACCGCTGCAGCACGCGGACGAGCTCGCCGGGGTGCCGCAGCCGTGCGGCGTCGAGCGCCTCGGCGAGGGTCTCGGCCTCGTACGGCTCCTCGGCGGTACCGGCCGCGGACTTGGCGGCGGCCCAGTAACGGATGGTCCCCGCTGCCATGTGCGGCTCCTCTCGTCGGTCTCGTCGGCTCGTCACGCTCGTCGATCCCGGCGGTCCCGGCGGTCTCGGCGATCGTCTGCGTCCATGATGGCGCGTCCCGGAACGGCATCGTACGCAAGGGCGGGCCGCCGGGAAGGTCATCGGATCCACAGGTCGGTCACAAGGGACGGAGCCGTCACGCCTCGGCAGTCGCGGGGACGGAGGCGTCACCCTCGGCAGTCGCGGGGAGGGAGGCGTCACCCTCTTCGCACCCCAGCGCGGCCGTCGCCCACTCCCCGATCCGCGCCAGCAGCGCTTCGTCCGCGGCGTGCTCCGCATGGCCCATGCCCGGCTCCACCCACAGCTCCGCCGCACCGCCGGCCGCCTCCGCGAGGGAACGCGGATGGTCCAGCGGGAAGTACCCGTCGCGGTCACCGTGGACGATCAGCAGCGGCGCGGGAGCGATCAGCGGGACCGCCTCGACCGGAGAGAGCGGGATCGGATTCCAGTCCCGGTGATGGATGCGCGTACGCAGACCCAACCGGCCGACGGCACGCCCCATGGGCCGGGTGACCAGCCAGTGCAGCCTCCGCATGGGGGCGGTGCCCCGGTAGTACCAGCGGGCCGGAGCGCTCACGGCGACCACGGCGTCCGTACGAGCGTCAGCATCCGTACGACCGTCGCCACCCGCACCGGCACCCGCCCCGTCGCCGTACAGCGCCGCATGCCGCAGCACCACCGAGCCGCCCATGGAGAAGCCCACCGTCGCGACGCGCGTGTGCCCCAGCCCGCGGGCCCACCGCACCGCGGCCGCCAGGTCGAGCACCTCGCGGTCGCCGACCGTGGAGCGTCCGCCGGACGCCCCGTGGCCGCGGAAGGAGAACGTGACGACGGGCGCGTGCCGGCCGAGGACGCCCGCCACCCGGCGCACATGGGGCCGCTCCAGATCACCGGTGAAACCGTGCGCGATCACGATCGCGGGTTCCTGGAACGAGCCGGACCCCGGCTCGTAAAGAGCGTCGATGACCACCCCGTCCTCCGTATGGAGCAGTCTTCGCTGCGTCCCTCCCGTGAGCGGGTGCACAGAAGATCGTGTGACTTGACCTGCCGTAACGGAACGCATGTGGGCTATTCTGCTGGACAGAGGATCCGGGCAGCGACGCCCCCGGGTCCTTTTGCGCTTTCAGACACGTTGTATACGAAGCCGTATACGACCTGGCCACGACTCCGTGGCGACATGAAGGAGCAGCGGTTTCCCAGGGACGCGGGGACCCGCACAGTACGAAGCAGTGCCGCGCGTAATACGTCCTCGCAGGGACCGAGGAGGGAACCGACGTAATGGGCGAGCTGACCGTGCACGACGTAATGACGACCCAGGCAGGTGGGGCGCGATGAGTTCTCTTCTGCTCCTGACGAACGCCCTCCAGCCGTCGACGGAGGTGCTCCCCGCCCTCGGCCTGCTTCTGCACAACGTGCGGGTGGCCCCGGCGGAAGGACCCGCTCTCGTCGACACCCCCGGTGCCGACGTGATCCTCATCGACGGCCGCCGCGACCTGCCACAGGTCCGGAGCCTGTGCCAGCTGCTGCGCTCCACCGGGCCCGGCTGTCCGCTGATCCTCGTCGTGACGGAAGGCGGCCTCGCGGCGGTCACCGCCGACTGGGGCATCGACGACGTGCTGCTCGACACCGCGGGTCCGGCCGAGGTCGAGGCGCGGCTGCGGCTCGCCATGGGCCGCCAGCAGATCACCGCGGACGACAGCCCGATGGAGATCCGCAACGGCGACCTCTCCGTGGACGAGGCGACGTACAGCGCGAAGCTGAAGGGCCGGGTCCTGGACCTGACCTTCAAGGAGTTCGAGCTGCTGAAGTACCTGGCCCAGCACCCGGGCCGCGTCTTCACGCGCGCGCAGCTCCTGCAGGAGGTCTGGGGCTACGACTACTTCGGCGGTACGCGCACGGTGGACGTGCACGTGCGGCGGCTGCGGGCCAAGCTCGGCCCGGAGCACGAGTCGCTGATCGGAACCGTCCGGAACGTCGGTTACCGGTTCGTCACTCCGGAGAAGGTCGAGCGCAGCGCCGACGGTGCCGCGGCACGGGCTGCGACGCCCCCGGCGGAGGACGAGGCGGCCGACCCGGCGCCCGTTCTGGAAGCCGATCCGGAGGAAGCAGCCGTACGCCCTGCCCAGAGGTAGGTCCATCCGCGTAGACTCCGCGCGTGGCCAAGGTAACCAGGGATGATGTGGCACGGCTGGCGGGTACGTCGACGGCCGTCGTGAGCTATGTCATCAACAACGGACCCCGGCCGGTCGCCCCGGCCACGCGCGAGCGCGTTCTCGCCGCGATCAAGGAGCTGGGCTACCGCCCCGACCGGGTAGCCCAGGCCATGGCCTCGCGGCGCACCGACCTCATAGGCATGATCGTGCCGGACGCGCGCCAGCCCTTCTTCGGGGAGATGGCGCACGCGGTCGAACAGGCCGCGGCAGAGCGCGGAAAGATGGTTCTCGTCGGCAACTCCGACTACGTACCGGAGCGCGAGGTCCACTATCTGCGTGCCTTCCTCGGCATGCGGGTCTCCGGGCTGATCCTGGTCAGCCACGCGCTGAACGACCTCGCGGCCGCGGAGATCGAGGCATGGGACGCCCGGGTCGTACTGCTGCATGAGCGGCCCGAGGCGATCGACGACGTCGCGGTCGTCACGGACGACGTGGGCGGCGCGCAGCTGGCCACGCGCCACCTGCTGGAGCACGGCTACGAGTACGTCGCATGTCTGGGCGGTACGGCGGAGACGCCTGCGGTCGGCGACCCGGTCTCCGACCACGTCGAGGGGTGGCGGCGTGCGATGCAGGAGGCAGGCCGGTCGACGGAGGGGCGCCTGTTCGAAGCGCCGTACAACCGCTATGACGCCTATCGGATAGCGCTGAACCTGCTGGCCGGCCCCGACCGGCCACCTGCCATCTTCTGCTCCACGGACGACCAGGCGATCGGCGTGCTGCGCGCGGCGCGGGAGCTGCGGATCGATGTCCCACAGGAGCTGGCCGTGGCCGGCTTCGACGACGTCAAGGAAGCGGGACTGACGGATCCGCCGCTCACCACGGTCGCGTCGGACCGGCCGGCGATGGCCCGGGCCGCGGTCGACCTCGTCCTGGACGACAGCCTCCGCGTGGCCGGGTCACGGCGGGAGCGGCTGAAGCTGTTCCCTTCGCGGTTGGTGGTACGGCGCTCTTGTGGGTGCGCCTGATCGGTGGGAGGCGCCTGATCGGTGGGGGTGCCTGATCGGTGGGGCGCCTGATCGGTGGGTTGCCTGGCCGTTCTGGTCGTCGACGGCTGCGGTGCGCCGCCGAATCACCGGCCCGTCGGCAGGGCCTCGGCCGGGGCCGGCGGGGGTGGGGTCGGGGCCCCAGGTAGCCGTAGCCTCGCCACCGTTCCGCCGCCCTCGGCGGGACTGAGTGTCACCTCGCCGCCGGACTGCTGCACCGTACGGGCCACGATCGACAGGCCGAGGCCGGAGCCTGGCAGGGCACGGGCGGACGGGGAGCGCCAGAAGCGGTCGAAGACGTGCGGCAGCTCGTCGGCGGGGATGCCGGGGCCGTGGTCGCGCACCGTCAGTGCGCCGGCGTCGAGTACGACGTCGATGGTGGCGCCGTTCGGGCTGAATTTCACCGCGTTGTCGAGGATGTTCACGATGGCCCGCTCCAGGGCCGCCGGCTCGGAGCGTACGTACCACGGCTTGAGTTCCGCCGTGATCGTCAGCTCCGGGCCGCGCAGGCGAGCGCGGCGCAGGGCCTCCTCGGCGATGTCGTGCAGTGCGACGACCTCGGCCTTGTCCCCCTGCTGGCCCGCGTCCGAACGTGACAGCTCCTGCAGGTCGCCGATCAGCGCGGCCAGCTCCGCCATCTGCGCCTTCACGGACGCGAGCAGCGCCTTGCGGTGCTCCGGAGGGATGGCCCGTCCGGTCTCCTCGCTACGGACGAGCAGCTCGATGTTGGTGCGGAGAGAGGTCAGGGGGGTACGGAGCTCGTGACCCGCGTCCGCGATCAGCTGTTGCTGCAGGTCCCGTGAGGACGCCAGCGCGGACGTCATCGAGTTGAAGGAGCGGGACAGGCGCGCGATCTCGTCCCCGTCGTCGCCCTCGACCGGGATGCGGATCGAGAGATCCTCGGTACGGGCCACGTGTTCGACGGCGCTGGTGAGTTCGTCGACCGGTCGGAGGCCGGCCCGTGCCACCGCCAGTCCCGCGGCGCCGGCACCGAGGACGCCGATGCCGGAGACCAGGAGGAGGATGAGGGCGAGGTCGTTGAGGGTCTTCTCGGTATCCTTGAGGGGGAAGGCGACCAGGAGGGCGTGGTCCTCGACGAGCCCCTGGCCGGTGCGGGTTTCGGCGATCAAGGGCATGGTCAGCACTCGCACGGGGGCGCCGTCGCTGTCGACACCGTTGCGGCGCACACCCATGCCACGAGTCGTGCCCTTCGCCACGTCCTTGTCGGCGTCGATGACCTTCACCGTGCCGGCGGAGAACGAGAAGACGCACAGGGTGCCGTCGGACTTGACCACCTGCATGTAGTAGGTGCTGGGCTGAGGGCCGAGATCGCTCTGATCGGACGTGTCCTGGGCGCAGTCGGCCAGGACGCGGGTGATGGTGGTGGCCCCGACCGGGGAGTTCGCCGCCCGCAGATCGTCGTCGACCGCGCCGTACAGCTTCCCGTGCACGATGAACCAGCAGGTCATCGATACTGCGGCCACCGCGAAGGCGACCGCAGCGGCGACCAGCAGCGCCAGCCGCGAGCGCAGTGGCAGGGAACGGTACCGCTTGATCACTCGGTTCACTCGGCGCCGCCCGACCGCAGGACGTACCCGACACCCCGCACCGTGTGCACGAGGCGCGGCTCGCCGCCGGCCTCGGTCTTGCGGCGGAGGTACATGACGTAGACGTCGAGCGAGTTCGAGGAGGGCTCGAAGTCGAAGCCCCAGACCGCCTTGAGGATCTGCTCGCGGGTGAGGACCTGGCGCGGGTGCGCGAGGAACATCTCGAGGAGCGTGAACTCGGTGCGGGTCAGCTCGACGGGCCGCCCGCCGCGGGTCACCTCGCGCGTGGCGAGGTCCATCCGTAGGTCGGCGAAGGTGAGCGCGTCGTCCTCCTGGGCTCCGACCGCCGTGGCCGCGTACGAGCTGCGGCGCAGCAGGGCCCGGATACGGGCGAACAGCTCGTCCAGTTCGAACGGCTTGACCAGGTAGTCGTCGGCGCCCGCGTCAAGCCCGGTGACGCGGTCGCCGACCGTGTCGCGGGCGGTCAGCATCAGGATGGGCGTCGTCGAGCCCGCGCCGCGGATCCGGCGGGCCGCGGTGAGCCCGTCCATGCGCGGCATCTGGATGTCGAGGACGACGAGGTCGGGCCCGTATGCGGTGGCCTTCTCCAGGGCGTCCGCGCCGTCGACGGCGACCTCGGTGTCGTATCCCTCGAAGACGAGGCTCCGCTGGAGGGCCTCCCGCACGGCGGGCTCGTCGTCGACGATCAGAATGCGCTGCGGTTCGCCTTCGGCGGGGCTCATGCGGGTTTCTTCCTCGGGGTCCGGTTCGTCTTGGGGACAGATAACAGCGTCGCACGGCGTCCGGGCGTGTACGCCCATGCCGGGGCGCGGGCCGCCATCTTGGCTGCGCCCGCGCCGTACGAGGAGCTAGGTCATGGTCACGCGCACCCGCCGTCGTGTGGTGTGCCCAGCCTGTGGGTCAGCACATCGCCGCGGTGAGCCGCTTCAGCGGCACCTTGCGGCGGTGGGGGCGCGCGGAGCTGATGCGGAGGCCCATCAGGTGGGGCTGCGGGACCGCTACCGCCACCGCCGGCGCCGGCGTCTGCGGAGCGTCGAATTCGGACGCCACGGCCAGGGCCAGGGGGACCCCGGGGGCGGGGACGGTCATCTCGTTGGCCTGCTTGATCATGTCGTGCTCCTTACCGGTGGTGGTGCACGCTCAGCTCTCGGAGCCGGAGCGCAGCTTCTCCAGGTCGGACTTGACGGTGTTGATCGGGATGGCGAAGCCCAGGCCCACGCTGCCCGCGCTGGACGAGCTGCTCGACGAGGTCGGCGAGTACATGGCGGAGTTGATGCCGATGATGTTGCCGTTCATGTCGATCAGCGCGCCGCCCGAGTTGCCGGGGTTGAGCGAGGCGTCGGTCTGCAGGGCCTTGTAGGTGGTCGTGGAAGAGCCGGTGTCGCCGTTGAACTCCTGGCCGCCGAACTCGAAGGGCCAGCCACCGCCACCGCCGGGCAGTTGCTGCTGGCCCTGGCTCTCGTCCGTGGAGACGGTGACGTCCCGGTCGAGCGCCGAGATGATGCCGCTGGTCACGGTGCCCGTCAGGCCCTCGGGGGAGCCGATCGCGACGACCTCGTCGCCGACCTTGACGTCGGTGGAGTCGCCGAGCGACGCGGTCTTCAGGCCGGAGGCGTCCTCGAGCTTGATGAGGGCGAGGTCCTTCGAACTGTCGGTGCCGAGGACGTTCGCGGTGTACGTCTTGCCGTTGCTGGTCGTGACCTTGATCGACGAGGCGCCGGAGACGACGTGGTTGTTGGTGATGATCTCGCCGTCGCTCGTGATGACCACGCCGGAGCCGGTGGACTGCCCGGCGTTCGAGGTGGCGCTGATCTCGACGATGCTCGGGCTGACCGCCTCGGCGACACCGGCTACGGTGCCCTTCTTGCTGGCGGGCACCACGCTCGTACCGGAACTGGCGGTCGTGACGTCCTTGCCGGTCAGCTCCTGGAAGGCGTACGCGGTGGCGCCGCCCACGGCCGCGGCCGCTATCGCGACGGCGGCGAGCAGGGCCGTCGGGCCCTTGGCGCGGCGCCGGGGTGCGGGGGCGGGCTCTGCAGGGGCGGCGTAGGCGTAACCGCCGCCGGTACCGTTGCCGTCATGACCGCCATGGCCGTCCTGTCCGGAGCCCGGCCACACCGTGGTGCCCGGCGCGACGGCGACCGGCTGCGCCGGGTCGTACGCCGGCGGGGGCGGCCACTCGGCCCCCGCGGGGGCGGCCTGGTATGCGGACTGCTGACTGTCACCCTGGGACTCGCCGTCGCGGCGGATGCTCTCGGTCATGCTCAGAGTGTTTCCGCGCTCCATGAGAGCTCCCTGAGTGCTCCCTGAAAAGCCCGACAGAAGTGCGTATGCCCGATATAAGGGCGAGTGGCGCCGAGAACTCGCTGCTTCTACGCGCTTGCTTTCGCGCTCGCTTTGGCGCTCGCTTTGGCGCTCGCTTTGGCGCTTGCTTCTTCGCGCTGCGCAGCCGGGCATACGCCCAGCCCCGTGCAAGCAGCTCCCCCTGCGTGCCGCACTCCACGTGCCTCCCGCCGTCGACGACGAGGATGCGGTCCGCGTCCGGTGCCGGCGCCAGATCGTGGGTCATCATGATGGTCGTACGGCCCGCCATCAGCCGGCGCAGCGGCTGCACCACGCGGCGGGCGGCGAGCGCGTCGAGACCGGCCGTGGGCTCGTCGAGTACGAGTACGAGGACGGGGGCGCCGCGCAGCATGGATGACCGCGGCGGGGCGGCCGACGGGACCCACCGGGTCCACGCCGACCGCCCCGCCGCGGTCATCACTACGTCAACTCAGGCCTCAGCGGCTCACTTGACGACCGTGATCCGGTCCGCCGCCGGCACCGGATACGGCGTACCGGCCGAGGAGTTCGCCGTCAGATACGACTCGAAGGCCGCCAGGTCGTCGCCGCCGACGAGCACGTTCGTGCCCTTGCCGAGCTCGGCGAAGCCGTCGCCGCCGCCCGCGAGGAAGGAGTTCATCGCGACGCGGTAGGTGGCGGCCGGGTCGATCGCCGCGCCGTTCAGCTTCACCGAGTCGGTCACGACCCGGGCAGCGCCCGTCTTGGTCAGATCGAGTGTGTAGGTGAGGCCCGAGGAGACCTGGAGGATCTTCGGCGCGGCCTCGTTGCTGCCGCTGACCTGCTGCTGAAGTGCGGTGATCAGCTGGGCGCCGGTGAGGTCCACCAGGTTGACCGTGTTGGAGAACGGCTGGACCGTGTACGCCTCGCCGTACGTCACCACGCCGTCGCCCTCGCTGCCGCTCGCCGCGTACGTGAGCGGGGCGCGGATGCCGCCGGGGTTCATCAGCGCCAAGTCGGCCTCGGCATCGAGCGACTTGGCGTGGGCGAGCTGGGCGTCGGCGATCAGGTCTCCGAGCGGGGACTCGGTGCCGCTGTTGGTGATCTCGCCCGCGATATAGCCGATGGGCCGGCTCGCGATGGGCGCGGAGAGCGTCTTCCAGCGGTTGATCAGGTCCGTCATGTCCGCGGCCTTGGCGACGTCACGGGTCACGACGTGGTTCGCGGACTTCACGGCCGTACGCGCGATGTCGCCGGTCCAGCGGTCGTACGTCAGCGTGGTGTCCGTGTAGAGCCGGCCGAAGGACGCGGCCGAGGTCACCGTGCGGGGGTTGCCCGCCGGGTCGTCGATGGTGCACGCGTACGCCTGGTGGGTGTGGCCGGTGACCAGCGCGTCCACCTGCGGCGTGATCTTCTTGGCGATGTCGACGATCGGGCCGGAGATGCCGTCGCCCGGTCCCGGGCTGTCGCAGTCGTAGTTGTACGCCGCCGAGGCGGGCGCGCCGCCCTCGTGGATCAGCGCGACGATCGACTTCACGCCCTGCTTCTGCAGCACCTTGGCGTACTTGTTGATCGTCTCGACCTCGTCACCGAACTTCAGGCCCTTGACGCCCTCGGCGGAGACGATGTCCGGGGTGCCCTCCAGGGTCACACCGATGAAACCGACCTTGACGCCGTTCTTCTTCCAGACCCAGTAGGGCTTGAGGATCGGCTTCCCGGTCTTCTCGTCCGTCACGTTCGCAGCGAGAAAGGGGAAGTTGGCGCCGCCGAACTCCTCGCTGTCGTCGTAGCAGCCGTCCTCCGGGTGGCAGCCGCCGTTCTGCAGGCGGGCCAGCTCCTTGGCGCCCTCGTCGAACTCGTGGTTGCCGACCGAGGTGACGTCGAGGTCGAGGCCGTTGAGCGCCTCGATGGTCGGCTCGTCGTGGAACAGTCCGGAGATCAGCGGAGAGGCGCCGACCATGTCACCGGCGGCGGCCGTGATCGAGTACGTGCTGCCCTTGCGGGCCTCGCGCAGGTGGGTGGCCAGATACTCGACGCCGCCCGCGTTGATGGTCTCGGTGGTGCCGTCCTCGCGCACGTGCGTGACGCGGCCGGAGGAGCCGGCCGGGGGCTCGAGGTTGCCGTGCAGGTCGTTGAAGGACAGCAGTTGCACGTCCTGGTAGCGGCCGGGAACCGGGGCGGCGCTCTGGGTCTCCCCCGCCGTCGCGGGAATCGCGGCGATCAGCGCCCCGGTGGTCGACAGCACCGCCGCGCCGATCAGTACCCGGCGGGTGGCCCTCTTCTTCTGGGGTCTAGCGGACATGTGTCCCCTTGTTGGCTCAGTTGGCTCAGCGTGAAGGGTGTGACGAGTGTGAGCGGCAGCTTAGAGTCAACGCGCGTAGCACAACAGGGGGTTGCCGGTTACGGACTGGTTGCCGAAAGGGACGCCCTGCACGGCTACCCGGCACCCGCCACGAGCGGGACATCCCGCCGGGAACCGTTTGCCGGCCGTCAGGACCGCCGTACTCTCGTATCCATGACCAGCGACGACGCCCTTCCGCCCGCCTTCCTCCGCCGCATCGAGACGCACAGCGCTCTCACGCCCGACCAGGCAGAAGCCGTGCTCGAGCTGATCGCGGAGGCCGCCCGCATCGACGGGCAGCCGGCGGTGTCCGAGCAGGGCCGCCTCCAACTCCGCGGTGGTCCCCGCGAGGGCGTACGGCATCTCCTGCTGTTCCTCGAGGACGACCTCGTCGGATACGCCCAGCTCGAGGACACCGACCCCGTCGAGGCGCCGGCCGCCGAGCTGGTGGTCCATCCGGCCCACCGCGGCCACGGGCACGGCCGCGCCCTGGGCACCGCGCTGCTCGCCGAGTCCGGCAAGCGGCTGCGTATCTGGGCGCACGGTGGACACTCCGCCGCCCGTCACCTCTCGCAGGTCCTCGGCCTCACCCTCTTCCGCGAACTGCGCCAGATGCGGCGGCCGTTGGCGGACCTCCGCCTTCCGGAGCCGGTGCTCCCGGAGGGCGTCCGGGTGCGTACGTTCGTACCGGGCGAGGACGACCCCGCCTGGCTCGCCGTGAACGCCGCCGCCTTCGCCCACCACCCCGAGCAGGGCTCTTTGACCCAGCGCGACCTGGACGACCGCAAGGCCGAACCGTGGTTCGACCCCGAGGGCTTCTTCCTCGCGGAGCGGGAGGACGGCGAACTGGTCGGCTTCCACTGGACGAAGGTCCACGCGGAGGAGCAGCTCGGCGAGGTGTACGTGCTCGGCGTCGCACCCGAAGCCCAGGGCACCGGCCTGGGCAGGGCCCTGACCACCATCGGGCTGAACCACCTCGCGGCGTCCGGGCTGCCGACCGCGATGCTCTACGTCGACGCGGACAACAAGGCTGCGCTGCGGGTGTACGAGCGGCTGGGGTTCGTGACGCACGAGACGGATCTGATGTACCGCACGGAGCTGTAACGGGCGGGCAGCGGAGCGCCCTGACGGGGCATCACCCGCTGCCCCTCACATCACGCCCCTCCCTGAGGCCACACCTGGATCTTGACGCCACGGCCTCCGTACGCCACCCTTTCACTACTCAATTAGTGAAAGGGTGGTTGTACGAGTGGTCGAGTACCGCATCGACCGGCGCAGTGGCGTCGCCACCTATCTGCAGATCGTCCAGCAGACGAAACAGGCCCTGAGGCTGGGCCTGTTGGAGCCCGGCGACCAGCTCCCCACGGCCCGCGAGGTCGTGGAGACCACGGCCATCAATCCGAACACCGTGCTGAAGGCCTACCGAGAACTGGAGCGCGAAGGTCTGGTCGAGGCCCGCCGCGGCCTCGGCACCTTCGTACGCCGCTCGCTGGGCGCGGCCGCGGCCGGCTCGCCGCTGCGGTCCGAGCTCGCCGCCTGGGCGTCCCGGGCCCGTGCGTCAGGGCTGGACCGGGACGACGTGGCGGCGCTCTTCGCCTCCGTACTGGAGGAGCAGTTCGCCGAACGGCCGGGCGCGGGCGCCGACGAGTCAGGCGCCGGACAGATCAACGAAACCGAGGGGGACAAGGCATGACGGACACCGCCATCGAGGCGGCCGCGCTGGGCAAGCGGTTCGGGGGGCCGTCGCGGAGCGGCGGCTGGGCGCTGCGCGACTGCAGCTTCCGGTTGCCGGCCGCGAGCATCTGCGCGGTCGTCGGCCCCAACGGAGCCGGCAAGTCGACGCTGCTCGCCCATGCGGCCGGGCTGCTCGAGCCCACCGAGGGCACGGTCACGGTGCTCGGCGCCCATCCGTCCGCGACCCGCGAGCGCATCGCCTACGTCGCCCAGGACAAGCCGCTGTACCCGCAGCTCACGGTCGCCGAGACGCTGCGGCTGGGGCTCGAGCTCAACCCGGGGCGCTGGGACGCGTCCCTCGCCGAACGGATCGTGACGGACGGGGACCTCGATCCGCGGGCCCGGATCCGAGCCCTCTCCGGCGGACAGCGCACCCGGGTCGCTCTCGCTCTGGCACTCGGCAAACGGCCCGAACTCCTCCTGCTCGACGAGCCGATGGCCGACCTCGACCCGCTGGCCCGCCACCAGCTGATGGGCACGCTCCTGGCGGAGGCCGCCGAGCAGGGCACGACGGTGGTGATGTCGTCGCACATCCTCGGTGAGCTCGCGCACGCCTGCGACTTCCTGCTCCTCGTCGGCGAAGGCCGCATCCGCCTCGGCGGCGCCATCGACGACCTGGTCGCCGCGCACAGGCTGGTCACCGGCCGCGGCCCGCTCACCGACGCGCTCGCCCCGCACACCGTCATCGAGTCCCGCGCCACCGGCCGCGGCCTCACCGCCCTGATCCGCCCCGCGGGCCCGGTCGCCCCCGGCTGGGAGACCGCGGAGCCATCCCTGGAGGACATCTTGCTCGCCCATCTGCGCTCACCGGACGCACCGGCCCTGCTCACGCCGAGCGCTTCCGTCCGGTCCGGCTCTTCTGACATGTCCGCGGCGGTGACCGGATGAGCGCGTCGGCAACCCTGCGGCGTACCTCGGGCGGTCGCCTGCGCGGCCCGTACTGGACGACGGTCCGCCTCCACCGCCCCATCCTCTGGACGGGACTCGCGCTGGTGATCGCGGCGGCGGCCGTGGCGGTCTTCCTGCGCGTCTCGGCGGCGGCGTTTCCCGAGAAGCAGTGGAACTGCATCGGCGCCTGCCCTGACACGTTCCTCGGATTCGCCAGCGCCAGCGTCCTCCTCGAGACTTTCGCCGATTTCTTCGCCGTAGCCCTCTTGTTCCTGCCGCTCCTCATCGGGGCGGTCGTGGCGGGACCAATGATCGCCCGTGAGCTGGAGAGCGGCACGTACCGGCTCGCCTGGACCCAGTCCGCATCCCCGGCGCGCTGGCTCGCCACGAAGCTCGCGGTGGCCGCCATCGCTGCGACGGCCCTGGTGCTCCCCCTGGTAGGGATCTTCCAGTTCCTCAGGGCACCCTTCACGGGCCCCGTCAACCGGGGCTGGGTGCAGCGGGGCGTCTTCGAGGCGTACGGCCCCGTCCTCATCGCGTACTCCCTGCTCGCCGTCGCCATTGGAGCTCTCGTCGGCTTGCTGGTGCGCCGGACACTGCCCGCCATGGCGATCGCCGGAGTCGTCTCGCTTTCCATGCCGATGGCTGTTGGCACGGTGCGCTGGGACGTGTTCCCGGTACGCACGGTCACGGGCGAGGGCTCCGGCCTCTTCGTAGGCGCCGGCCGGGCGGTCGACATCGGGCGGGACTCCTTCCTCATGCAGTCCGGCTACGTCACCGCCTCCGGAGAGCGCCTCCCGTACAACGCCTGCTGGCGGCGCACCCGCGACATGGAAACGTGCCCCGCCGACCTCAACATCACCAGCTGGTACATCGACTTCCACCCCCACTCCCACTTCTGGTGGGTCACGTTCGCCGAGACCGCGATCATGCTCGCGCTGGCCGCCGCGGCCGCCTGGGCGGCCTTCCGCCTGCTGCGCCGCAGCGCCGTCTGACGTACTGCGCCGTACCGCCCCTGACGGGGGCGTCGGCACCCGGCCCCCGGCGCCCCAAGTCGCTCGGGGGCCTCCCGCCGCTAGCCCGCACGTCATGTCGCCGTAACCGACGATTCAGACGGGCTTGCGACGCTCGGTGAATGACGCCCGAGGTGCCCGACCCGCCCCCGAGCTCCCGGAACGGGAAGCTTCGCCTCACCTCCCCGTTGGAGCCCGCACTCTCTGACGCGCCCGTAATGCTCTCGGCGCGGAACAATGGTTCCATGAACGAGCCCAACACACAGGTCGAGGTCCAGCACGCGCAGCCCTCCGTGGGCTCGATCGCCGCGCACCGCCCGCACACGCTCGCGGCTGCCGTCTCCGAACTGGAGCCGGACATCGACTCGGTCGACGCGGACCTGGATGCGTACATGCAGAAGGGTTTCGACGGCGCTGATCTGCCGGAGGGCCGGTTCCTCGACCGCGAACGCAGCTGGCTCGCGTTCAACGAACGCGTGCTGGAGCTCGCCGAGGACCCCCGCACGCCCCTTCTGGAGCGCGCCAACTTCCTCGCGATCTTCGCCAGCAACCTGGACGAGTTCTTCATGGTCCGGGTCGCCGGCCTGAAGCGCCGTATCGCGACTGGTGTCGCCACGCGGTCGGCTTCCGGTCTGCAGCCGCGCGAGGTGCTGGAGATGATCTGGGCCCGCTCGCGCGAGCTCATGGCCCGGCACGCCGCCTGCTACCAGGAGGACGTCGCCCCGGCGCTGGCCGAGGAGGGCATCCACCTGGTCCGCTGGAACGAGCTGACCGAGAAGGAGCAGGCCCGCCTGTTCACGCTCTTCCGGCACCAGATCTTCCCCGTACTCACGCCGCTGGCCGTGGACCCTGCGCACCCGTTCCCGTATATCTCCGGCCTGTCGCTCAACCTCGCGGTCGTCGTGCGGAACCCGGTCTCGGGCCACCGCCACTTCGCGCGCGTCAAGGTGCCGCCGCTGCTGTCCCGCTTCCTGGAGGCGTCGCCGCAGCGCTACGTCCCGATCGAGGACGTCATCGCCGCGCACCTGGAGGAGCTGTTCCCGGGCATGGAGGTGCTGGAGCACCACATGTTCCGCCTCACCAGGAACGAGGACCTGGAGGTCGAGGAGGACGACGCCGAGAACCTGCTCCAGGCCCTGGAGAAGGAGCTCATGCGGCGTCGCTTCGGGCCTCCGGTGCGCCTGGAGGTCGAGGAGTCGATCGACCGCTACGTACTGGACCTGCTGGTACGCGAGCTGAAGATCAGCGAGGCCGAGGTGTACCCGCTGCCGGGGCCGCTCGACCTCACCGGGCTCTTCGGCATCGCCAAGCTCGACCGGTCCGAGCTGAAGTACCCGAAGTTCATCGCGGGCACCCACCGCGACCTCTCCGAGGTCGAGTCCGCGTCGGCGCCCGACATCTTCGCGGCGCTGCGCGACCGGGACGTGCTGCTGCACCACCCGTACGACTCGTTCTCCACCTCCGTCCAGGCGTTCCTGGAGCAGGCCGCGGGTGACCCGGACGTCCTCGCGATCAAGCAGACCCTGTACCGCACCTCTGGCGACTCGCCGATCGTCGACGCGCTGATAGACGCAGCCGAGTCGGGCAAGCAGGTGCTGGTCCTCGTCGAGATCAAGGCACGCTTCGACGAGCAGGCCAACATCAAGTGGGCCCGCAAGCTGGAGGAGGCGGGCTGCCATGTCGTGTACGGCCTGGTCGGCCTGAAGACCCACTGCAAGCTGTCGCTGGTGGTGCGCCAGGAGGGCGACACCCTCGTGCGCTACAGCCATGTCGGTACGGGCAACTACCACCCGAAGACCGCCCGGCTCTACGAGGACCTGGGGCTGCTCACCGCGGACCCGCAGGTCGGCGCGGACCTGTCGGACCTCTTCAACCGGCTGTCGGGCTACTCGCGCCGGGAGACGTACCGCCGCCTCCTCGTCGCTCCGAAGTCGCTGCGCGACGGCCTGGTCTCGCGGATCAACAAGGAGGCCCAGCACCACCGTGCCGGGCGCCCCGCCTACGTCCGCATCAAGGTCAACTCGATGGTCGACGAAGCGATCATCGACGCCCTGTACCGCGCCTCACAGGCGGGCGTGCCGGTGGACGTGTGGGTGCGCGGCATCTGCGCGGTGCGGCCCGGAGTACCCGGTCTGTCGGAGAACATCCGCGTACGGTCCATCCTCGGCCGCTTCCTCGAGCACTCCCGCGTGTTCGCCTTCGGCAACGGCGGCGAGCCGGAGGTGTGGATCGGCAGCGCCGACATGATGCACCGCAACCTCGACCGGCGCATCGAGGCGCTGGTCAGGGTCTCCGACCCGGCCCACCGGGCGGCCCTCAGCCGCCTGCTCGAAACCGGAATGTCCGACACCACGTCCTCCTGGCACCTGGGGCCCGAAGGTGACTGGGCCCGGCACTCGACCGATGGCGACGGTCAGGCCCTGCGCAATGTCCAGGAGATGCTCATAGACGCCCGGAGGCGCCGGCGTGGCACAGCAGCAACACCATGAGCGTGAGGCAGGGCCTGCGGGAGAGGTCCTTACGGCCTATCTGCAGGGTCAGGCAACGGAGTTCCTGCGCTCCCTGCGGCTGCACAGGGAGAGCGGAGGCTCCAACGGGGGCTCCCATGGGGGCTCGAGCGGGGGATCCGGCGGGCTCTCGAAGGGGGGCGAGGAAACGGTCGACGCGGTGCGCGCACTGCGCCGCTCGGCCCGTCGCATCAGCGGCACCCTGCACACCTTCCGCCCGCTGCTCGACGTCGAATGGTCCGACGCCCTGCGCCCCGAACTGGCGTGGCTGTCAGGCACGCTGGCACACGAACACGCCTACGCCTCTCGCCTGAACCGCTTGCTGGGCGCGCTGCAGCGCCTGTCGGGAGCATCACTCACAGCCACGGTGGTGGGCACCCGCGCCGCCGCTCCCGCTGTGGGCAGTCGACACGCGGGGGTGATGGGGGTCCCCCCTGAACCGGAGGCTGTGGGCGGTTCTCGGGGGAGGGTGGGCCCTGGGGGCACCACCCAGGCCCGTAAGGCACTGGGGCAGGAACCCGACGGCGTCGGCCCACGTATCCCTCCCCCGAGCACACCGGACCGCGGAACGATGACCGTGGGTGCGGCCAAGGCAGGCGCCCTCCTGGAGCGCCAGCTCACGCTCGCCCGGACAAGGGCCCACTCGGCGGCCCTGGAAGCGCTGGGCTCCTCCCGCTTCCACGCGGTGGCGGACAGCGTCGCCGTACTGGCCAGCGAGGTGCCCCTCGCCCCCAGCGCGACCCGGACCGGCGCCCTTCAGTCGCTCGCCGGGGACGCGGAGGACCGCCTGCTCGAGGCGGTGAAGGGCCTGCCCCTGTACCGGGCCGGCCACCCCTACAACGCGGAGGCCCTGGTCCACGGCCTCGCGGCCGACCCGTCGCCGCAGCCCCAGGACGGCCCCTGGCACCAGGTCCGGCTGCTGCTGCGCCTGCACCGCTACGCACTCGAGGTGCTGCACGGCGAGGAGTGCGTCGACGTACGCCTCAGTGACGCCGGGCAGGCCCTGGACCAGCACCGGGACGCGGCGGAGGCGGCGGCGGCCGCGGCCGCGGCGGCACGGACTCCCCGGATCGCCCCGACGACGGCGTACGCGCTCGGGGTACTGCACGCAGATCAGCGACACGAGGTCGAGGCGGCCCGGTTCGCGTTCCAGCGGGTCTGGCTGCGGGAGGCGGTGAGCACCACGTGAGCAACGATGTCGTACAGGCGGCGGGCTGTGTCCTGTGGCGGCGCTCCCCCAGCGACGGGGAGCCGGAGATCTGCCTGGTGCACAGGCCGAAGTACGACGACTGGTCGCATCCCAAGGGCAAGGTGAAGCGCGGCGAGGATCTGGCGGCGTGCGCGGTGCGGGAGGTCGCGGAGGAGACCGGCCACGAGTGCACCCTCGGCCCCCGCCTCGCCACCGTCCGCTACATCGCAAACGGCCGCCCCAAGCAGGTCTCCTACTGGGCCGCAGAGGCGGGCCCCGGCCACTTCACCCCCACCGAAGAGGTGGACCAACTCCTCTGGCTCCCCCCACAACAGGCCCGCCCCCACCTCACCCAACCCCGCGACCAACAGCTACTGGACGACCTACTGTCCGCACTACACCTGACGTAACCGCTGCCGCGACCAGCACCGCACCGCGGTGGGCACTCGCACCGCACCGCTGTGGGCAGTGGTTCCGCTAGGGCGGAACGGGCGGTCACACCGCCGCCCCGCTGTGGGCAATCGTTCCGCTGGGGCGGAACGGGTGGGCACAGCCCACGACGCACGGCACCCCCGTCACACCGCGGTACGCACCCCCGCCCCCTGGGGCGCCCAAACACCAGGGCGCCCCAGACCCGCACAGGGCGCCCACGCCAGAAACCGCGCCCACGCCAGAAAGCCGTAAGCATTCCGTGACCTCACCGCCCCGCCCACCGAGGTTCACCCTCCGTTCACTTACGCCCATCGGCCACGTCACCTCTTCTGCCTAATTTCGGCCGTACGCCGGTGCTTGCCGCTCATGCAAGCGGCAACCCGCACCGCAAAGCTGAACAGGACACTGCGCAGCACCCCGCTGCCGGCCCCACCGGGCCCCACCCCGGACCAGCCGCACACCCATATCGCACGCCGCCCCGGACGGGCGGCTCCTGGAAGGAACTCACCCAAAGTGAAGCTTCAGCGCAAGAACCGGCTTCGCGCCCTCTCCCTCGGTGCCGTCGCCGTCTCCGGCGCCCTGACCCTCACGGCGTGCGGCTCCGATGACACGGGCAACACCAGTGGCGGCAGCGGCTCGGAGACCACCGCGGCCAGCTCCAACATCAAGTGCGACGACGCCAAGGGCCAGCTGCTGGCCGACGGCTCCTCCGCGCAGAAGAACGCGATCGACGCCTGGGTCAAGGAGTTCACGGCCGCCTGCTCGGGCGTGCAGATCAACTACAAGGGTGGCGGCTCGGGCGCCGGTATCACGGCGTTCACCCAGGGCCAGGTGGCCTTCGCCGGTTCCGACTCCGCGCTGAAGCCCGAAGAGGTCACCGCCTCCAAGGAGGTCTGCTCCGGCGGCCAGGGCATCGACCTCCCGATGGTCGGCGGCCCGATCGCGGTCGGCTACAACGTCCCGGGTGTCGACAGCCTCGTCCTGGACGCCCCGACCCTCGCCAAGATCTTCGACAGCAAGATCACCAACTGGAACGACAAGGCGATCGCGAAGCTCAACCCCGAGGCCAAGCTGCCCGACCTCAAGATCCAGGCGTTCCACCGCTCGGACGAGTCCGGCACCACGGACAACTTCACCAAGTACCTGATCGCCGCGACCCCGGAGAACTGGAAGTACGAGGGCGGCAAGGCCTGGCAGGCCAAGGGCGGCCAGTCCGCCTCGGGCTCCTCCGGTGTCGCCCAGCAGGTCAAGCAGACCTCCGGCGCCATCAGCTACATGGAGCTGTCGTACGCCAAGGACGGCATCAAGGCGGCCAGCATCGACACGGGCGCCGCCGCCCCGGTCGAGGCCACCGTCGAGAACGCCACCAAGGCCATCGCGGACGCCAAGGTCGTCGGCACCGGCAAGGACCTGGCGCTGAAGCTGAACTACGAGACCAAGGCCGAGGGCGCCTACCCGCTCACCCTGGTCACGTACGAGATCGTCTGCGACAAGGGCAACAAGGCGGACACCCTGGCCACCACCAAGGCGTTCCTGACCTACATCGCCTCCGAGGATGGTCAGAAGATCCTCACGGAGAACGACTACGCCCCGATGCCGGAAGACATCATCACCAAGGTCCGCACCACCATCGAGGGCCTGAGCTGACCTGAGTGTGCGGTCCGGTCCCACCGCGGGACCGGACCGCACCGTCCGGTGCACCGCCGCCATGAGCCGCACACCACGTACGGCTCCGCCGAGCCGCACTCCACGTGCGGCTTCGCAGACCGGAGAACCCGATGGACATATCGACACAGAACACTCAAGCACCTCCCCCCACCACGCAGCCGCCCGTCGCCGAGCAGAAGCGTGCGGCCCGCGGCGCCACCCGGCCCGGTGACCGGATCTTCCTCGGTCTCTCCCGCGGGTCGGGCATCTTCCTGCTGGTGATCATGGCCGCGATCGCGGTCTTCCTCGCCTACCGCGCCTCTCTCGCGATCAGCAAGGACGAGGGCAACTTCCTCACCGCCTTCGAGTGGAACACCAACCTCAACCCGCCGGTCTTCGGCATCGCCGTTCTGGCCTTCGGCACGGTGGTCTCCTCGATCGTCGCCATGGCCATCGCGGTCCCGATCGCGGTCGCCATCGCGCTGTTCCTCACGCACTACGCCCCGCGCAAGCTCAGCGGCCCCATCGCGTACGTGATCGACCTGCTCGCCGCCGTGCCGTCCATCGTCTACGGCCTGTGGGGCGCCCTCATCCTCGTACCGAACATGAACGGCCTCTTCGGCTGGCTGAACGAGTACCTCGGCTGGACGGGGATCTTCTCCTGGGAGGGCGGCGCCCCGCGCTCCATGCTCACCGTCGGCATCCTGCTCGCGATCATGATCCTGCCGATCATCACCAACGTGAGCCGCGAGGTCTTCCGCCAGGTCCCGCAGATGCACGAGGAGGCGGCCTTGGCCCTCGGCGCCACGCGCTGGGAGGTCATCCGCATGGCCGTGCTGCCCTTCGGCCGCTCCGGTGTGATCTCCGCGTCGATGCTCGGCCTCGGCCGCGCCCTCGGCGAGACGATGGCCGTCGCCACCGTGCTCTCCCCGACCTTCGACATCCAGGCCAGCCTGCTCGACCCGGGCGGCGGCACCTTCGCCCAGAACATCGCCAGCAAGTTCGGCGAGGCGACGGAGTTCGGCCGTGACGCGCTCATCGCCTCCGGTCTGGTCCTGTTCGTCATCACCCTGCTGGTCAACGGCGCGGCCCGCGCGATCATCGCCCGCCGCAAGGAGTACTCGGGGGCCAACGCATGAGCCACGCCGTCATCGCCGACAAGCGCCCCAGCGCCCTGCGCGGCGCCCGCCTGCCGAAGTGGTCCTCGTGGGCCATCGCCGTGGGCTCCGTCGCCATCGCGGTCGCGATCGGCCTGGGCGCCGGCCTCGACAGCCGCATCCAGTGGGGCCTGATCGCCGCGATCCTCTTCATCCTCGGTACGTACGGCATCGCCGCCCGTGTGGAGGGCCGCCGCCAGGCCAAGGACCGGATCGCGACCTCCCTCGTCTGGGTCGCCTTCCTGCTCGCCGTGGTGCCGCTGGTCTCCCTGATCTGGGCGACCGTCCAGCGCGGTGTGAAGGTCCTCGACGTCTACTTCCTGACCCACTCGATGGGTGTGGTCGCCGACTCCGAGCCGGGCGGCGGCATCTACCACGCCATCCTCGGCAGCCTGGAGCAGGTGGGTCTCGCCACGGTGATCGCCGCGCCGATCGGTGTGCTCACCGCGATCTACCTCGTGGAGTACGGGCGCGGCAACCTCGCCAGGTCCGTCACCTTCTTCGTCGACGTCATGACCGGCATCCCGTCGATCGTCGCGGGCCTGTTCATCCTCAGCCTCATGCTGATGTTCGACATGCAGCCCTTCGGCTTCGCCGGCTCGCTCGCCCTGGCGATCCTGATGATGCCTGTGGTCGTCCGCTCCACGGAGGAGATGCTGAAGCTCGTTCCGAACGAGCTGCGCGAGGCCTCCCTGGCGCTCGGCGTGCCCAAGTGGCGCACGATCATGAAGGTGGTTCTGCCGACCTCGATCGGCGGCATCACGACCGGCATCATGCTGTCGGTCGCCCGTATCGCGGGTGAGACCGCGCCGGTGCTGCTGCTGGTGTTCGGCAACCCCTTCATCAACGCCAACCCGTTCGAGGGCGCGCAGGCCTCGCTGCCGCTGTACATCTACCAGCAGTACGCGAACAGCGCCGGCAGCACGGCGGCGTACGACCGCGCCTGGGCGGCGTCGCTCACGCTGATCGCCTTCGTGATGATCCTCAACCTGGTGGCCCGCGGCATCGCCCGCTGGAAGGCCCCGAAGACCGGTCGCTGACGCGACCCCACAGCGACTGATCTGGAAGTGAAGTAGTCATGGCCAAGCGAATCGACGTAAGCGGTCTCACCGCCTACTACGGGTCCCACAAGGCGATCGAGGACATCTCGATGACGGTCGAGCCCCGCTCGGTGACGGCCTTCATCGGCCCCTCCGGCTGCGGCAAGTCGACGTTCCTGCGCACGCTCAACCGCATGCACGAGGTGACGCCGGGCGGACGCGTCGAGGGCAAGGTGCTCCTGGACGACGAGGACCTGTACGGCACCGGCATAGACCCGGTGGCCGTGCGCCGCACGGTCGGCATGGTCTTCCAGCGCCCCAACCCGTTCCCGACGATGTCGATCTTCGACAACGTGGCGGCGGGCCTGCGCCTCAACGGCTCGTACAAGAAGAGCGAGCTGAACGACGTCGTCGAGAAGTCCCTGAAGGGCGCCAACCTCTGGAACGAGGTCAAGGACCGCCTGAACAAGCCCGGCTCGGGCCTCTCCGGCGGTCAGCAGCAGCGTCTGTGCATCGCCCGCGCGATCGCCGTCGAGCCGGACGTCCTGCTGATGGACGAGCCCTGCTCGGCTCTCGACCCGATCTCGACCCTCGCCATCGAGGACCTGATCGGCGAGCTGAAGGAGCGCTTCACGATCGTCATCGTGACGCACAACATGCAGCAGGCGGCCCGCGTCTCGGACCGCACCGCGTTCTTCAACCTCTCGGCGGTCGGCCAGCCCGGCAAGCTCATCGAGATCGACGACACGGAGCGGATCTTCTCCAACCCGTCCGTCCAGGCGACCGAGGACTACATCTCGGGCCGCTTCGGATAACCGACCCCTTGCGGTGCTGCATGGCGGTGCCACCGCAAGGAAAAGGGCCCGCCCCCTGGCTCCCGGGGGGCGGGCCCATTTACGTGCAAGCCGGCAGGGGGCTCACCCGAAGGCCAGCAGCACAACCCAATAGCTGAGCGCAGCGACAAGCGCAGCCGCAGGCATGGTGATGAACCACCCAAGAACAATGTTCTTGGCAACCCCCCACCGCACGGCATTGACCCGCTTCGTCGCCCCCACACCCATAATCGCCGACGTGATCACATGCGTGGTCGAAATAGGCGCATGAAAGAGAAACGCGGAGCCGAACATGATCGACGCCCCGGTCGTCTCCGCGGCAAACCCCTGCGGCGGATCCAGCTCAATGATCTTCCGCCCCAGCGTCCGCATGATGCGCCACCCACCCGCGTACGTCCCGAGCGACAGCATCACCGCGCAGACGATCTTCACCCAGACCGGAATCGGGTCGCCGTAGTCCTCGACATCGGCGATGACCAGCGCCATCACCACGATGCCCATGGTCTTCTGCGCGTCCTGCAGACCGTGACCGAGCGCCATGCCGGCCGCCGACACCGTCTGCGCTATACGGAACCCGCGCTTGGCCTTGCTCGGATTGGCCTTGCGGAAGATCCACATGATCGCGCACATCACGAGATAACCGGCAGTGAGCCCGACGAGCGGCGACACGAACATCGGAATGATGACCTTGTCGAGCACCCCGTTCCAGTACACGGTGATGCCACCCGCGAGCGCGGCGCCCACCATGCCGCCGAAGAGCGCATGCGACGAGGACGACGGCAGCCCGAAGTACCAGGTGATCAGGTTCCAGATGATCGCGCCGACGAGCGCGGCGAAGAGGATGCCCATCCCCTTGCTGCCCTCGGGCGTCGAGATCAGCCCCTCGCTGACGGTCTTGGCGACGCCGCTACCGAGGAACGCACCGGCAAGGTTCATGACAGCGGCCATCGCGAGCGCCGCCCGCGGGGTCAGCGCCCGCGTGGACACGGAGGTCGCGATCGCGTTGGCCGAGTCGTGGAAACCGTTCGTATACGTGAAAAAAAGCGCGACCCCAATGGTCACGACCAGCGCAAACGTCTCCACGAAGCCTCAGGACTCCTTGACCGCGATGGTCTCCACCGTGTTGGCCACGTGCTCGAACGCGTCCGCCGCTTCCTCCAGCACATCCACGATCTGCTTGAGCTTCAGCACCTCGATGGCGTCGTACTTGCCGTTGAAGAGGTGGGCCAGCAGCTTGCGGTGGATCTGGTCGGCCTGGTTCTCGAGACGGTTGACCTCGATCCAGTACTCGGTGAGGTTCTCCAACGTCCGCAGGTGGGGCATGGCCTCCGCGGTGAGCTCCGCGGCACGCGCCAGGACCTCGATCTGCTGCTCGACACCCTTGGGAAGCTCCTCGACCTGGTACAGCACGACCAGGTCGACGGCCTCCTCCATGAAGTCCATGATGTCGTCGAGGGACGAAGCCAGGGTGTAGATGTCCTCCCGATCGAAAGGCGTGATGAAGGAGGAGTTCAGCTGGTGGAAGATCGCGTGAGTAGCGTCGTCTCCCGCGTGCTCCGCGGCCCTCATCCGCTCCGCGATCTCGGCCCGGGCGGAGGCGTCCGCCCCGAGCAGTTCCATCAGGAGCTTCGAGCCCGTGACGATGTTGTCCGCGGACGCGGCAAACATGTCATAGAAGCTCGTCTCCCTGGGGGTCAGACGAAAGCGCACGTGGGATCCTCGGGGTGCTTTGGTTTCGGGTCGGTGCTCTGTTGTCGGTCAGGGTGATGCTAGGCGCATCATCCGGCCACGGCGAACCGGCGTTTCCCAGTGTCGCCCATGAAGCACAGTGGTCAGCACGGGGTCCCGTCAACCGTTCAGTACCCATGAAAATTCGGTACCATATACCCAGTAGGGGTATACAGAACAAGCCGGACCAGCAGGAGGACGCGATGACGACCACCGACGCCGACGCGACGACCGGCGAAGCGGCCTCTGCGACCACCGCAGCCACTGGTGACCCGACCGTGACGGACGCGACAACGGCACCTGGCGAGATCGTGACGGATCACGACCGCGGCATCCACGGCTACCACAAGCAGAAGGAAGAGCACCTCAAGCGCCTGCGCCGGATCGAGGGCCAGATCCGCGGCCTGCAGCGCATGGTCGACGAGGACGTCTACTGCATCGACATACTCACCCAGGTCTCGGCGTCCACCAAGGCCCTGCAGTCCTTCGCCCTCCAGCTCCTCGAGGAACACCTCCGCCACTGCGTGGCCGACGCGGCCCTCAAGGGCGGCGAAGAAATCGACGCAAAGGTAGAAGAAGCCACAAAGGCAATCGCCCGCCTACTGCGGACCTGACCTGCTGCGCCCACGACGCACAGCGCCCTCAGGCACTACGGCGCCCAACAAAGGGCGGCGCCCCGAACTAGCAGAAGTACTCAGCCGCGCCGAAGTCGGCATCACGCTCCGCGACCCGCAAAACCTCATCAATGAGGTCAGAGCTGAGCCGCTCCTCCCGAGAAGCAGACGCCGCGATGATGAGCTCGCCGCACAACTCGATCTCGGCAAGGGCAACGTGGTCCTGAACAGCCGTACCGCCCCGCACCGGAGCCACGTTCATCACCTCTTCCTGCGGCCCGCCGTCACCGACTCCCAAGAGTAGGGAGAGCCCTACGCACCGCGCATGGCACGGACGGACCATTTCCAGCCGCCCGGTCGGGGCCCCAGGGCCCCTCGGCCTGGACTGGCAGGCGCCGACGCCGTTCTCCGGACGGCCCCGCATCGCACCGCGGCCGACCCTACTCCTCGGCGATCTTCCCCGCGAAGATGTCCTCCGCGTCCGGCAACTCCACCCGCACAGGCGCCCCGAAGTCGTACAGCAGCGTGGTCGACGCCACATCGACGTCGCTCTTCCGCCCGCTGTCGCCCCCCTTGTTGGCGAAGCTGAACTGGTGCCGGACCTTCCGGACACGCCCCTGGTCATCGAGGTACGCATCGAACGGCACCTCCCCCTTGGGGAACCCTTTCGCCGCCGCCCGAAGCGCGTCACGGTGGCCGGCGGATGCCCGCTTCGCGGCCCGCACCAGGTCAGCCGTGCCCCGGTAGTGCCGGACGGGAGTCCCGGCGACCTCCGACTCCCCCACATACGTCACGTCCTCCGCACCACGCAGGAGTTCGGCGGCGGCCAGGGGATCGGTGGCACCGCCGGTGACAAGATTGCCGTCGGACAAAGTCGTGGTGTCCACGCGCACCCACTTGTCCGCGGGCACGCCCGCGCCCCGGTTCTTCATGTACAGCGCGCCGGGTGCGAGCAGTTCCGTGATGGGCCGGTGCTCGTCGACCCCCGCCGGGTCCTGCGGCAGCATCACCTTCAGCCGCCCCAGCCTCGCCCGGTAGTCGTAGACGCCCTCGCCCCGGATCGTGACGCGTGTCCCTCCGGTGGCCATCTCCATCGACGTACGCGCTTTGGAGGTGCGCTGCCGGACCAGGACGTCGGCGGCCTGGCGCATGGCGTCGACGGGATCGGTGGGGCGTTGGCTGTCGGCTGCGGCTCCGCCGCCGGAGCAGCCGGTGGCGCCGGACACCAACCCCATCGCCGCGGCGGCCGCGGCGAAAGCCGTGCCCGTCCTCCTGTGCCGCTGCACCACCATCGCCCGCCGACCCCCAAGCCTGTCTCTGCGTGTGTCGGACCCCCTGTCGTTCCGCTTAACGACGGGTAGGGAAGGGCGTCACGCGCCTGGAGTGCACAGAACGCGCCAGATTCGCACGGGCGCTCGGTACCGTATAACCGTGGCGCAACAGCAACAGGCAGCCGAGCCCATATCGGACGAACATCGCACGACGACGGTCGAGAAAGGCCGTTTCTGCGTCGCGCACTGCACGTGCGGCTGGCGCGGCCCGGCCCGAAGAGCCCGCAGCCTGGCCCGCACTGACGCGGAGTCCCACCGGACCGCACCCTGAACACATCGCCCGCCGTGGAACCCAGTGGCCTCAAGCCCCGTCTCGTTCCAAGGGAAGCCACGGGAGGGCGCTCATGCTGCGGCGTACGTTCATCACGGCGGTGCCGGCCGCGCTGGCCGCAGGAACCGCCACGGCATGCAGCGGCGTGAACGGCGACAGCAGCGACGGCGCCGCCTCCGCGCCCACGGGGTCCACGGGCACCGCGGGCGCCACCGCATCCGCCGCCGCGACAGCCGGACCCCCGGACGCCGGCTGGAAGGCGCTCGCCGAGGACCTCGACGGCCCGCTCATCCGCCCGGGCGACTCCGCCTGGTCGACGGCCCGCCAGCTCTACAACACCCGCTTCGACACCCTGAAGCCCGCCGCCGTCGCCTACGTCTCCCACGCCGACGACATCCGCACGGTCCTCGCCTACGCCCGCGCCCGCAAGGTGCCCGTCGCCATCCGCAACGGCGGCCACTCCTACGCAGGCTGGTCCTCGGGCGACGGCCGCCTCATCCTCGACGTGTCGAAGCTCTCCACGGTGCGGGCCTCCGGCGGCGAGGCCGTCATCGGCGCCGGCGCCAAGCTCATCGACGTCTATCGCGCGCTCGCAGCGAAGGGTCTGACGATTCCCGCCGGCTCCTGCCCCACCGTCGGCGTCTCGGGCCTCGCCCTCGGCGGCGGCCACGGCGTCGTCTCGCGTGCGTACGGTCTGACCTGCGACAGCCTCACCCAGGCCACGCTGATCACGGCCGACGGCAGGCAACTCACCGCGAACGACAAGGAGAACAGCGACCTCTTCTGGGCCCTTCGCGGCGCGGGCAACGGCAACTTCGGCGTCGTCACGGAGCTCCGCTTCCGTACGCACCCGGCGCCCCAGGCCGTGACCGCCAACATGTCCTGGCCGTGGTCGCGGGCCGCAGCGGTCCTGACGGCATGGCAGGAATGGGGTCCCGACCAGCCCGACGAGATCTGGTCGTCCTGCCATGTCGAGAACGCCGCGGGCGGCACACCGGCCGTCTCCGTCAGAGCAGTCTCCCTCGGCACCTACGGCGAGCTGCAGAACGCCGTCGACCGGCTGGCCTCCGCGATCGGCGCCCCGGCGAGCAACGTCTCACTGAAGCGCCGGTCGTACGAGGAGTCGATGGAGGTCTACGCCGGCTGCTCCGCGTACCCGGAGGACGCGATGTGCCACCTGCCCGGCTCCACGCCCGGCCGGAGCCCGCAGGGCGCGCTCGGCCGCGAGACGTACGCCGCAGCGTCGGACTTCTTCGACCGGTCGATCTCCGAGGCCGGTGTCCGGACGCTGCTGAATCGGATCGGGTCCGTCAGCGGCGGCACCGGCAGCATCGCCCTCACCGCGCTCGGCGGCGCCGTCAACCGCGTCGACCCGACGGCCACCGCGTTCGTCCACCGCCGCTCGCGGATGCTCGCGCAGTACATCGCGGCATGGCGCCCCGGCACCTCGGGCACGGCCGCCCGCTCCTGGCTCGCCGAGACCCACCGCTCCATGACCCGCCACGCCTCAGGAGCGGCCTACCAGAACTACACGGACCCCACCCTCATGAACTGGCGCAAGGCGTACTACGGCGAGGCGGCTCCCCGCCTCGCCCAGCTGAAGACCAAGTACGACCCGAACAGGTTCTTCACGTATCCCCAGGCGCTGTAGCCCCCACCGGCCCGCGGGTTCATCACCGTGCTTCCAGCGGAGCGCTCAGCCGCGCCCGATCACCAGCCCGTACTGCAGCGCGCTCGTCGACGACGGCAGCCCCAGGCTCCTCGGCGTCAGGGCCCTGGAGCCCGTCGCCGTCGGGCCCTGCGCGGTGCCAGGGAGAAGCCAGACGCCGCCCTTGGCGGAGTTCTCGCCGGGAGCGCCCGCCGCGAGGTCCGCGTAACCGTCGCCATCGTAGTCCCGCAGGCGGACCGAGGCGCCGAACCGGTCGCCCCACTCCGCGGTGCCCGGGACGCCGCTGCTGTTCTGGGTGAAGCCGAGACTCATCGCCGTACCGGCGGAGGTCAGCAGGCCGGTGGCGGTGCCGCGTACCAGCGTCACCATGCCCGCGTTCTGCTGCGAGCCGACCGCCTCGTACGCGTCGCCGATGGCGAGGTCGGCGTACCCGTCGCCGTCGATGTCGCCCGCGGCGACCGCGGCGCCGAGGCGGTCCTCGGACTCGGCTGTGCCGGCGATGCCCTGGGTGTCCTGGTGGATCTCGTGGGTGCGGGCGCCGAAGCCGCCGGACTTCGAGCCGTACGCCACCTTCACAAGACCGCCCTTGAAGACCTCGGCACGGCCCGTGGAGTAGTCCGCGCAGTCCGGGGCGTCGGCCTCGTAGTTGGGGTAGCAGGAGCCGAGCGCCAGGTCGTCCGTGCCGTCCGCGTCGAAGTCGCCGGCGGCGAGGGAGGCGGCGGAGGCCGTGGTGCTCCACAGGTGCACCGCGGCACCGTCCTGCCAGCGGTAGATCCGGGTGAACCTGTTCTCCATCGCACTGACCGAGACCGCGAGGTCGTCGTCGCCGTCGCCGTCGAAGTCGCCGGTGGTCAGGGCGCTCACGCCGCCGAAGTCCGCCCCGGCGATCTCCGCGGTCAGGCTGTCCGGGGAGTCCGCGGTGAGCGGGCCGGGACGCAGGACCGCGCCGCCGTGCTCCTCACCGTTCTGGTTGAGCGCCAGGTCGGTGCGGCCATCACCGGTCACGTCCCCGGCGGCCAGTATCGCGCCGATCCGGGAGAACTCGTTCTCACCCCGCGCGACCGTGTAGCCGCCGCTGGTGAAGCCGGAGGCGGAGCCGCGCAGCACCGTTACGGTGCCGTGTTCGGCGTACTTGTCGGAGGAGAGGGACTCGCTGGCGGCGCCCACGACCAGGTCGGCGTAGCGGTCGCCGTCGACGTCCGCGGCGGTGACCGCCGAGCCGAAGAAGTCACCTGCCTCGGGGGTTCCCGGCACTCCGCTCGTGGCCTGGGTGATCCGTACGGAGCCGTGCTTGCCCGGGCCGGACGCACCGCCCCACAGGACGCTCACATAGCCGGCCTTGGCCTTGTCACCGACCTGCGCGGAGGGCACGCCCACCGCCAGATCCGGGTAGCCGTCGCCGTTGAAGTCGCCCGGCACGGCGGCCTCGGTGGCCTGAGCGGCGGTGGGCGCGGTCAGGCCCAGCAGGGTCGCCGCGCAGACCACCGCCGCAGAAAGGATCTTGTTGCGCATCGTTGTCGCGTCTCCTGTGACGTTCGAAGCAGTCGGTGTGAACCGCCGTGGGTCAGCGGGCGCCGTGGGTCAGCGGGCGAAGACATCGGCGAACTTGCGGCCGTCGACGACCGGATAGCCGAAGTCCGTCGCGTTGAAGGCGGTCGCGTACGACGCCGTCAGGCCCGAGGTCGTGCCGCGCAGCACCCAGGCCGCCCCGTCGTCGTATCCGTCGGGCAGTACGTCCTCGCCGAACGCGCCGACCGCCAGGTCCGCCCTGCCGTTGCCGTTGATGTCGCGCAGCCGCAGCGAGGAGCCGAAGTGGTCGCCGGCCTCGGCGGCGCCCGGCACGCCCGGCGTGGCCTGGTGGAAGGACTGGGCACCGCTCGTGGTCACTCCGCCGGAACCGCCCTTGAGGAACACGATGTTGCCGACGTTGCGACGGCCGTCCACGTCCTCGTACGAGGCGCCGACCGCGATGTCCGCGTAGCCGTCGCCGGTCGCGTCGCCCACCGCGACGGCGGCGCCGAAGGAGTCGTAGTCCTCGTCGGTGCCCGGCACACCGGGGCTGGCCTGGGTGTACGTCGTGCCCGTGGCGGGCAGTCCGGCCGCTTTGCCGTACCGCACGGTGAACGAACCGCCCTTGGCGACCCTTGTGTTGCCGGTGACCAGGTCGTCGTATCCGTCGCCGTTGATGTCGCCGGCCGCGACGGCCCGATCCCAGGCGGCGCCGCCCGCGCCGCCCTCGGCAAGTACCGAGTAGGAGGAGCCGATGTCGCCGGGCCCGCCGCGCAGCAGGCCCACGTAATCGGCGGCGCTGTCCGTGCGGCTGCCGTACAGGACGTAGTCGCTGCCGTCGGTGCTGGAGAAGTGCCCGGCGACGACGCCGTCCAGGCGTACGTCCTCGGGCAGGAACCCCACCTCCGGCGCCAGCGCCCCGTCCTGGGTGGGCTTCCCGTCGGCGTACCACCAGAAGGTGTCGGCCCCGACGACGACCAGATTGCCGGTGCCGTCCCCGTCGAGATCGGCGAAGGCGGTGCCCGTCCCGAACTGGAAGGCCTCGGCGCTCGGGGCGGTGAGCATGGAGCCGCCGGACGTGAACGGGTTCGCGCCGCCCCAGACGATGGTCACCGCGCCCCTCGGCTTGCCCGTGATCTCCTCGTAGGGCGCGCCGACGATCAGGTCGGCGTAGCCGTCGCCGTTGACGTCCCCGCTGGTGACGTTCTCGCCGAACTGGTCGACGGACTCCGAGGTCCCGGGAACCCCCGGGGTGTTCTGAGTGACGTTCACCGACCGGGCGGGGCTGACCCCGGAGGCCGAGCCGAAGAGAACGGTGACCGTGCCACCGCTCGCCTTGGGCGTGCCGATGGCGAGATCGCGATACCCGTCGCCGTTGAAGTCGTCCCACAGCCCGGAGGGCGCCGCCCCGGCACCGGGAGCACCAAGCCCTGCAACAGCAAGGGCAGCAGCCGCAGCAACGGCGAGGGTACGTATGCGCAAGGTCATGCTCCCGTCAGAGAACCGAGGCTTCAGTGACCTACGACACGCAAGGTGAACAAAGGGTTGTACACGACAAAGCACAGGGTGAACGCGCGCGGCTAATGCTCCCGCTGTGACCCCGAACAGTCCCCCGGACGGCCCCAAGACCAACCCGTACGGCTCCCTGAGCGAGCGCCCCCGCTGGCCCGCCGCAGGCGAGTGTCGTGCGCTGAGTACATGGACTCCGCGAGGAAACCTCGAATAACAGCGGCCCGAATAGCGACCGGCACCGCGGCAGCAGCAGCGACTCTGACACTGGCAGCAACAACCGCCGCCGCCCTGGAACAGGACGGCGCCCCCCACCCCGAGTCAGGCCCCCTGGCCCTGACCTCCGCAGCCGTAGCAGCGGCAGCCGCCGCAGCCGGCCTGGCGCTGAGTCGCAGACAGCGCTCGGACCTCAGAGAGCGCGCACCCGAGTGGCGCGCCCAAGACAAAGCCCCTGCGGCTACGCCGCAAGATCCCGCTCGGAAGCGGCATCCCGCACGTCCGGCCCCGGCTCAGTCCCCGACTCCGACTGCGCCTCACGGGTCCCCGCAGCCTCCCGCAGGGACCCCCGCTCCCGCACCAGCCACCCGACCCGCCCCGACCGCGCCATAGCCTTCGTCACCGGCGTGAGCAGCGCCATCGCCACCGGCGAGAGCAGCAACGCGACCGCCGTACCAAGCGCGAACCCGCCGATCACGTCCGTCGGGTAGTGGACCCCCATGTAGACCCGGCAGAACCCCTCCAGCACCGCCAGTGCTATCCCGGCGATGCCGAACTTCCGGTTGGCCACGAAGAGCGCGACCCCCATCGCCATGGCGAGCGTCGCGTGATCACTCACGAACGAGAAGTCGGTCTTGCCGTCGATGAGGACCTCGAGCCCTTCGTGATCGACGAAGGGCCGCGGTCGTTCGACGAACCCGCGTATAGGGATGTTGATGAGGACGGCGATACCGGCGGCCAGCGGCGCCCAGACGATCGCGGCCAGTGACGTGGCCGCGTCGTCGAGCGTCGCGGCCCGCTTCCGCATGGTCCACCAGCACCACAGCACCAGCAGCACCATGCCGAGCATCAGCCCGTACTCACCGACGAATTCCATGGTCCGGTCGAACCAGCCCGGGGCATCGTCCGCCAGACCGTTGATGTCGTACAGCAGGCTGACGTCGGGGTTCGACCCAGATGTAGCGAGTCCAGCCATCGTGCCGCGGCCCCTTTGTCCTTTCCTGCGGGCGCACCCTTGCGTACGCCTCTCCACCAACCCCCGTGGTCGTCGATCCGCTTCAGGAACAGGAACGCACAGCCCCGTCGCATACGTTCCGCCCTCCACCGAATGATCACGCAGACGTTACCTAAGAGAGACCCATCACCGCAGCTCAGGGGCGGTTCCGACGGATAGTTCCAGCCAAGCCGGGACTTGGATCACACCTCCGGCGCCTGCGTCGGCAGCGCCTTCGCGCCATCCTCCGTGACACGTGTCGCACCAAAGTAGTCCGGCGTGTCGACCGGGTCGAAGCGGATCACCGCACCCGGTCGTGGAGCGTCGATCATGTACCCGCCGCCCACATAGATTCCCACGTGCCGGATGGCCCGCGAATTGGTCAGGTCGTCCGAAAAGAACACGAGGTCTCCCGGCAGCAGCTCGTCCCGCGACGGATGCGGTCCGGCGTTGTACTGGTCGTTGGCGACCCGGGGCAGCTCGATCCCCACGGTCTCGTACGCCGCCTTGGTCAGCCCCGAGCAGTCGAAGCGCCCGCCCTCGGCGGCCGTCCCGTCCCCGCCCCACAGATACGGCGTCCCGAGCTTCTTCTGCGCGAAGTAGATCGCCCCGGCCGCCTGCCGCGAGGGCGAGACCCGCCCGACGGGCCTCGCGAAGCTCTTCTGCAGTGTCGTGATCGTCTTCACGTAGTTCTGCGTCTCGCGGTACGGCGGCACGCCTCCGTACTTGATCACGGCATACGCGCCCGCGTTGTACGCCGCGAGCATGTTCTCGGTCGGGTCGCCCGGCGCGTCCTTCACATACGAGGCCAACTTGCAGTCGTACGAGGCCGCCGAAGGGATCGCGTCCGCCGGGTCCCAGATGTCCCGGTCGCCGTCACCGTCCCCGTCGAGGCCGTGGGCGGCCCACGTGCCCGGGATGAACTGCGCTATGCCGCGCGCGTCGGCCGGGCTCTTCGCTTCCGGGTTGAATCCGCTCTCCTGGTACAACTGCGCGGCCAGCAGCGCCGGGTTGATGGCCCGGCAGAGATTGCCCCACTTCTGCACCAGCGCCTGATACGCGGCCGGCACGGCACCCTTGGCGAGCCCGACGGCCCCGCCGCCGATCCCGCTCGCCATGCTCCCCGCGGCCATGTACGTCCCGACGACAAGCAGCCCGACGAAGCTCAGACACAGACCGATCCCGATCCCCGAAGCCACCCAGACTTTGCGCACCCCCCAACTCTCCCCCATCCACGCCCTGTTCAAGGCCGTCTCGCCGGTATGACCGTTGCCCCAGCACGGCTATTCGGCCTATTCGGCCTGGTCCTCCGTGCGGCCCTTGCGACGTGGAGTACGCGGCGGCGCCCCGTACAGCGGGAAGCGTGCTGTCTCGACTTCGAAGCCGAGAGGCGGCGGCAGCGGCACGGGTTCCCCGAACTTGCCGGGCAGCACGTCCTGATAACTGCCGTTGTCCGGGCGGGTGTGCAGCGCCCAGGTGCCCTTTCGAGGGTCGATGACCAGGAGGACAGCGACGCGTGCGACCGCGTACCAGTCGGCCTTGTCCCTGATCTCCCTGGACTTCTCGGAACCGGAGATCACCTCCGCCGCAAGCGCCACGTCCACGGGATCGGCGAGCCAGTCGTCGTCGTCCTCCCACTCGGTGGGCAGAACGATCAGATCCGGCGTGACATAGTCGTCCGGGTCCTCAGGCAATGCGATCGAGGACATCTCGTACGCTGCCAGCCCTTCGGGCAGGGCCTCTCCGAGCTGTCGGCGCAGCCGTACCACCACACCCGCGTGCTTTCCACGCGGCGTAGGGGACATCACGAGCTTTCCTCCCACGATCTGCACCCGCAGACCCGTCGCTTCCTCGAGCTTCTCGGCGACCTCGCGCAGGTTCCCCGGACGGGGACGCGGATACATACCGGAGCCGCGTGGCACGGTCATGGTTCGCGACCTCCGTTCCTCCGCCTCCGCCGCCTCTGCGGCTGCGCGAGCAGGTCGGGTGGGAGGACCCGTGTCCCGCTCGGCGTCGCCCCCACCGTACTGCTGCGCCCCGTCCACGGTCTGCGCCCCACGCTGCGTCCGCGTGCACGCAGGCGCCTTCAACCGCCGTTCGACCTCGACCACAACCGACCCCCATTTTCGCGGTCCGAGCACACGCCATTACGGTAAGTGACGTCACTGACATCCCGCCTCGAACCGCCCGGCCGAGCCGCCTCCCGGCCGCACTCCGCCCACAGCAGCTTCCCGCCGCACGCATTCGCCGCGTCGCCCAGCACGTACGCGCCCCAGGCGTCCGCGCACGCCCGCACGAGGTGCAGGCCACGGCCGCATTCGGCGTCTTCGGGCGGTACGCCCCCGAGCGCGCCCGGCGGCCCGCCGAACCCCGGCGGGATCGTCGGGTCCGAGTCCCATACGGCGACCCTGAGCCGGTCCGGTTCGGCCGAGCGCAGCCGGAGCGCGCACGGCCCTTGCGTATGGCGGTACGCGTTGGTGAGCAGCTCGACGGCGAGCAGCTCCGCGGTGGCGGTGAGCTCGGCGAGGCCGTGAACGGCCAGGACGGCACGGAGGGTTGTGCGGGCTACGCCCGGGGCCCGGGGATCGTGGGGAAGTTCGAGGGTGTAGGTCCAGGGCGGGGATACGGTTGACATCGGAAGTCTCCGATCGACGAGGGGAGTTGGATGCGTGCGTTTCAGTGCCCAGTGACCACAGCCGCTCCGTCGAGCGGGGTACTTCTGGGCGGGGCGCCCAATAAGAAGGTACTCGCGCAGCGATAAGCTCTTAACTGATTCGCCGAAAAGTCCGGTACTGCCACCCGTGTGGGTGACCAGCCAGAACAAGGAGGGCGGGCTCGCCCATGAGGACCAACCCAACGGGTCGTCAACTCCGACTGGGCACAGAGCTGCGCAAACTTCGAGAGCGCGCAGGCCTGACCTCCACCCAGGCCAGTCAACTTCTGGGCGTCAAGCAGCAGAACCAGATCAGCAACATGGAATCCGGACGGCTCGGTGTGAGCCCTGAGCGGGTGCATACGCTGGCCTGCCACTACGACTGCTCGGACAAGGCCCTCGTCGCAGCTCTCGCCGAGATGGCCGCCAACCGCAAGCGCGGCTGGTGGGAGGAGTACCGGGAGATCCTTCCCGCCGCACTCCTCGACCTCGCCGAGGTCGAGCACCATTCCACGTTGTTGCGCTCAGCCGTCACGGTGCACATCCCCGGCCTCTTCCAGACCACGGACTACGCCCGGGAGATCTTCCGCCAGGACGTACCAGAGCTCTCACCCCCGGACATCGAGCACCGGGTGTCGTTCCGGATCAAGCGGCAGGCCGTCCTGTTCGGGGAGACCCCCACCCCGCACCAGGCAATCGTCCACGAAGCAGCCCTGCGCATGCAGTTCGGCGGTCCCACCATCACCCGCGCGCAGCTCAAGCACCTCCTGGACATGAGCGAACGGGACCACATCACGATCCACGTCATCCCGTTCAGCGCCGGAACCTTCCCCGGCTCAGGACAGTCGATCTACTACTCCAAAGGCCCGGTGCCGCAACTGGACACCGTCAACCTCGACCAGTCCCACGGCCCCGTCTTTCTCGACGCCGAAGCCCAGCTCGACAAGTACCGCGTCCTGCTCGACCGCATGGAGGCCACGGCACTGTCGCCCGAGGAGTCGCGGGACTTCATCCACAAAGTCATTCAAGACCTGTGAAGGAACCAGGATGCCCAAGCTCACTTGGCAGAAGTCGTCGTACTGCGCTCAGGGCAATTCCTGCGTACACGTCGCCGCAAGCGCAGGAACGGTCCATATAACCGAAAGCAGCGACCCGAGCCGATCCATACTCGCGGCCACCCCCCGCGCCTTCGGCGCCCTCGTCCACACCCTCAAGCTGAAGGAGAACCGAACCCGTGGCTGAGATCCCCCCGAACCTCGAATGGGTGCGGGCCGCCCCGGAGGACGCCGTCGGCCCCGGCCCCTGGATCGAGATCGCCTTCGGCGAGGACGACGCGGTCTACATCCGGGAGACCAGCGACCCGGACAACGTCGTGACGACGACCCAGAAGAAGTGGGACGCGTTCGTACTCGGGGTCCAGGCAGGCGAGTTCGACCACTTTGTGGAGGACGCCCTGAACGATTGACGGCCCCCCGTCTCGGCTGACAATCTCACTGGCTCGGCCTGGGCTACGCCGTACCGCCGGGCGCCCGCGCGGCCCACTCCGCCGTGCCCCCGCGCAGCCCACTCCGCCCTGCCCCCGCGCAGCCCACTCCGCCCTGCCTCCTTGCGCCCCTGGACGCCCCGGGGGCGCCAGGCTGTGATGAGGTGCCACGCCTGGCCATCATTGCCCGAGGTCACCCCTCGTGATACACAGAGTGACCATACGTACCTTCGTATACCGCCCCACGCCCCCACGAGGGGCCGTCACGGGCCGGCAGCCGAGGATCCGTACGAAACCCGCCAATCAATGGCGCCAAGTCGACAACCGACAGCGCCATCGTCGGCAAGAATGAGGGCTGACCTCTGCGCGCATGGCAGAGGGTGCGGAACAACCCATTAGGGGCGGTGAGTTACATGCTTATGGCAGCCGAAAAGGGCGACATCACCACCATCATCGGCGGGATCGCTCCGGACTGGGGGCCCTTCGGGAGCCTGGGCAACGAAGCGCGGGTGATGATCGAGGTCGTGATGGCGGTCGCCATCCTGCTCTGCCTCGGCATCGCGATCTGGGGCGCTGCCAAGCAGAGAATCGGCGCCACGGCCCTCCGCGACACCTTCAGCGCGGAACAGGGCAAAGGGCTCATCATCGCGGGTCTGACCGGCGTCTTCATCATCGGATCGCTCGGCACGCTCTTCACCATCGTGTACGGCATGGCCGTCTAGCTGCGGCCGCGGCCGGACCCGACCGGCACCGCGGCCCCCAACGCTCCGTCAGTCGTCCGGGAGCGCCCGGCTCCGTCCTCCTAGCCCACCCGTCCGTCGCGCCCACCGGCTGAGGTTGCGTTTCCCTGATGTCCCCGATGTCCCAGGCATCCCTGATGTCGAGTCACCACACCGCGTCCGCGCGGCAACCAGCACGGCTACCGTCGTACTACGCGGTTCAGCACGAGCTTGAGGGGGCTTACGCGGCATGAGTCTCGGCGACGAGCACCATTACGACGACTTCGGACGCTCCGGACGCACGGACGACGACTTCGGCGGCTCGGGCCAGACCCGGACCCGGCTCCCCGAGCGGCGTGGCGACATCTACGGCGGCGCGCGACGCCCCGGCCGCTCCTCATCGCGGAGCCTGGTCACGGTGGTCGGCGTGGTGGTCCTCCTGATCGCAGCGATCGCTTTCGCGAACCGTGGCGAAGACGGGGGCGACTCCTCTGCGGGGAGCGGGGAGAGAGCGGACGCAGCGCCTACGGCGGCATCCGGGGAGCGGCCGGTCAGCGCCAAGGACGGGGGGATTCCTTCGGGGTTTGGGCGGGATCGGGAGGGGGCGCAGTCGGCGGCGGCGAATTATGCGGTGGCGCTGGGGTCGGACGGCATGTTCAACAAGTCCAAGCGGGACGCGATCCTCCAGACAGTCATCACGCCGTCACGGGTTGCCGACTTCGAGGAGACGCTGGACAAGGCGTACAGCGCCGACTTCAACAAGAACGTCGGGCTGAACGCAGACGGCTCAACGCCCCGGGGCTACACCTTCGTCTCCCGGACGAGTCCGATCGGCACCAAGGTCATCACCTCGTCCACAGACAAGGCATCGGTCGATGTCTGGTGCAGTGGCCTTCTGGGGCTAGCCGGAGAGAATTCCACGAACCCAGTGACCAACAGCTGGTTCACGATCAGCATGAAGCTGGAGTGGAAGGACGGCGACTGGAAGATCGTCACGCACTCACAGAAGGATGGCCCAACGCCTGTCCCAGGCGACGAGCGGGCGTCCAGCGCCGACGACATGGCGAAAGCCGTCGAGGAGTACGGAGGGTTCACGTATGCCCGTTAGTCGCCACGTACTCAAGCTCACCGCCGCTGTCGGGGCCGTCCAGGCGACCGCTGTCCTGCTGGCAACCCAGGCGTTCGCGGCTCCCACCCCCTCGCCCAGCGACGATCCTTGCGACCTCATCCACGGTCCTGCCAGGGACTACTGCGAACGAGACGGCGGCTCAGGGGGAGGCAGCGGCTCCACATCCGACCCCCTCACCTCCACCCTCGACCCCCTCTCCTCCCTCGCAAAGGGCTGTGCCGACGCCGCATCCTGGACCGTCGAGAAGCTGTCCGACGCCGTCAAGGAGACCGCCGAGGTCGACTTCACGAACCCGACGTTCCTCCAGCAGTACGCCGTCGTCTTCGCGGCCTCGACCGTCCTGACCCTGCTGCTCTGGCTGCTGGCCGTGGCCAAGCGGGCCGTCCGGGGCGTGCCGCTCGCGACCGCGATCGGTGAGGCCATCGGGTTCCTCTGGCTCACCGTCCTGGCCTCGGCCTTCACGCCGTTGATCCTCTACACGGTCGTATCGGCGACCGATGGCGTCACGGACGTACTGGCCAAGGCGACCGGCGACCAGACGGACACGTTCTTCGGAACGTTCTCCGGCGCGCTGGAGAAGGGCGAGGACATCGGCGGCGGACCGATCATGCTGATCGTCGTGTCCCTCGTGTCGATCCTGGCGGCCGGAGTCCTCTGGCTGGAGCTGGTCCTGCGGGCCGCGCTGCTGTACGTGGGGGCGCTGCTCGGGACCGTCGTGTACGCGGGGCTCGTGGACAAGAACCTGTGGGGGCACGTCCGCCGCTGGGCGGGCATCATGATCGCCGTCATCCTCGTCAAACCGGTGATCGTCATCGTGTTGGGCCTGGCCGGGGCGCTCTCCGCGGAAGACGGGCCGAACGCGTTCTCGGCGGTCGTGTCGGGCCTTGCCATCATCCTGCTCGCCATCTTCGCGAGCGCGATGATCTACCGGTTCGTACCGGGCTTCGGCGACGAGATCGCGAACTCCCGCAACAACCGCATCATGCGAGGTGCCGAGAACAAGGCGGCCGCTGTCATCAGCTCCCCTGCCGCCCTTGTGTCCCAGGGCATCAAGACCCACAGCGCCCGCGGCCGGGCGGACGACGGCGGCGGCAACCAGTCGCGCCCCGCGAACCCGGCGAGTGGAGGGGTGGCCGCACACGGCACGCGTGGGGCGGCCACCGGTACGGGCGGCGGCGGATCTGTCCCCTCCGCCGCACCCCCGCCCCGTACCAGCCCCGTCAACACGCCGCACGCGAGCAACGCCCGCACCGCCGGAGCTGCCCCGAGCAGCGCCGGACGTACCAACCGCACGGGAGGTGAAGGGCGTTGACGACCGAGTCCCATCTGTCCCATCCGGTCACGCCCCGCCGTACATATCTGATCGGCCGCGCCCGGCCGAACGCGATCGTCGGCCGGAACCGTGAGACGGGCGAGATCGCGCTGATCATCGCGGGGGCCTTCCTCGGGATGATGTGCGGACTGCTGGTCCCGGTCCTCAGCATGCGGATCGTGCTGCTGCTGGGCTTCCCGCTGCTGGCGCTCGCCGCCGTCTACGTCCCGTACAGGCGGCGCACGTTCTACAAGTGGTTCGAGATCAACCGCAGTTACAAGCGCACTCTGCGACAGGGCACCGCCTACCGGTCGGGGGCCATGGAGGCCGGCATCCGGCTGGACGGCCGGGAGGTCGAGGTCGGGCCGCCTCCAGGGATCGGCCGCATCTCCTGGCTGGCCGCGCCCTTCGGGCCTGACGAGATCGCCGTACTGCTGCACGCCGACCGGCGTACGGTCACGGCGGCCATCGAGATCGAGGGCCCGGGCGTGGGGCTGCGGGACAGCGAGGACCAGGAGGCGCTGGTCGATCGGTTCGGGACGCTGCTGAAGCACGTCGCGAACGGCGACGGCTTCGTCACGCGGCTCCAGATGCTGGCCCGTACGCTCCCCGCCGACCCGGACGCGCACGCCAAGGACGTCGCGGTGCGCGGCGACGACCGGGCGCCGGGCTGGCTGCAGGCGTCGTACGACCAGTTGCAGTCCATGGTGTCGACGAGCAGCGAGCAGCACCGGGCGTATCTGGTGGCCTGTATGCACTACACCCGGGAGCTCGCCGCCGAGGCGCAGGCCATGGCGCGCGCCGCCCGTCCGGGGGGCGGCAGGAAGCTCGACCGGGACGCCGGACTCGCGGTGGTCATGGCGCGCGAGCTGACGGACATCTGCTCGCGGCTCCAGGAGGCCGACATCCGGGTGCGCCAGCCGCTCGGCCAGGGCCGGCTCGCCTCGCTCATCCACTCCATGTACGACCCGGACCATCCGATCGACCACATCCAGGCGATGACGCAACGCAATGCCTGGCCGGCCGAGCTGGACGCGATGGAGGCGACGTATCTGCAGGCCAAGACGCGGGAGTCGGCGAGCCGCGCGCCCTGGTGCCATGCCACGGCGTGGGTGAAGGAGTGGCCGATGACGCCGGTGGGCGTCAACTTCCTGGCCCCGCTGCTCGTCCACACCCCGGACGTGATCCGGACCGTGGCCGTCACGATGGACCTGGAGCCCACCGAGGTGGCCATCGAGCGGATGCTGACCGAGAAGACCAACGACGAGGCGGAGGCCAGCCGCGCCGCCAAGATGAACCGGACCGTGGACCCGCGCGACATCGCCGCCCACTCCCGCCTCGACCAGCGCGGCGAAGACCTGGCGAGCGGCGCCGCGGGCGTCAACCTCGTCGGCTACATCACCGTGTCCGCCCGCACGCCGGAGGCTCTGGCGCGCGACAAGCGGACCATCCGGGCCTCGGCCGGGAAGTCGTATCTGAAGCTGGAGTGGTGCGACCGCGAGCACCACAGGGCCTTCGTCAACACGCTCCCGTTCGCGACCGGTATCCGAAGGTAGGGCTGAACTGATGCGGGATCCGCTGTCCGTCCTCACCGAAGCCTTCACGTCCTTCCTCTTCGGGAAGGTCGAGACGACCCGGCTGCCCGTCCGTACGTCGACCGGTCAGGCCCAGGCGGTCTACCTGCCGACGGCCGCACCCGGCCTCGGCGACTCCGGCGTGATCATCGGCCGCGAGGTCTACTCGGGCAAGGGCTACATCTACGACCCCTTCCAGCTGTACGGGCAGCAGCTGCCGGCCCCGCACTGGCTGGTGCTCGGCGAGTCGGGCAACGGCAAGTCCGCGCTGGAGAAGACGTATGTGCTTCGGCAGCTGAGGTTCCGCGACCGGCAGGTCGTGGTGCTGGACGCGCAGGGCGAGGACGGCGTGGGCGAATGGAACCTCATCGCCCAGGAGCTGGGGATAACTCCCATCCGGCTCGACCCCATGGCGGCCCTGGACACCGGAATCCGCCTGAACCCGCTGGACCCGTCGATCACGACCACCGGGCAGCTGGCCCTGCTCAGGACGATCATCGAGGTCGCGATGGGGCATGGGCTCGACGAGCGGTCCGGCTTCGCGCTCAAGGTCGCGCACGCGTACGTCAACGAGACGATCGTCGAGCGGCAACCCGTCCTGACGGACATCGTCGAGCAGCTCCGCCACCCCGAGCCGGAGTCGGCGGAGGCGATGAACGTCGCCATAGACGACGTACGGGCATGGGGCCTGGACGTGGCCCTGGTACTGGACCGGCTGGTGGACGGCGACCTGCGGGGAATGTTCGACGGCCCGACGACGGTCGGGATCGACCTCGACGCCCCGCTGATCGTCTTCGACCTGTCCCACATCGACCGCAACTCGATCGCCATGCCGATCCTGATGGCGATCGTGGGTGTGTGGCTGGAACACACCTGGATCCGGCCGGACCGAAAGAAGCGCATCTTCCTCGTCGAGGAGGCCTGGCACATCATCGCCTCGCCCTTCGTGGCCCAGCTGTTCCAGCGGCTGCTGAAGTTCGGGCGGCGGCTCGGCCTGTCGTTCGTGGCGGTCGTGCACCACCTGAGCGACGTGGTGGACGGCGCGGCCGCCAAGGAGGCGGCGGCGATCCTGAAGATGGCGTCGACGAGGACGGTCTACGCCCAGAAGGCGGACGAGGCGAGGGCGACGGGCCGCGTGCTGGGCCTGCCGCGCTGGGCGGTGGAGATCATCCCGACCCTCTCGCCGGGCATCGCGGTCTGGGACGTCAACGGCAACGTCCAGGTCGTCAAACACCTGGTCACGGAGATGGAACGCCCGCTGGTCTTCACGGACCGCGCGATGACCGAGTCGTCCGCCGACGTGCCGGACGACGACGCCCTGCGCGCAGCCGAACTGGAGGCGGAGGAGCGGGCCGCGTTCATGGAGCAGCAGATGAAACAGATGAACGACTCCACGGTGGCGTGACGTGGGGGCAGGACAGAAGTACGGCGGCAGAGGCCGGGAGGACTGGGAGGGCCCGGAGGGTCGGGACCGCTGGGAGGGCCGGGGCGGCCGGCCGGAGGAACGCGGTGTCCCCGACGGCCTGCTGATAGGGGTCCTCGTCTTCCTCCTGGGCATGACGCTGCTGGTGTGGTCGGCGACGGGCCTCGCGGCCTTCTTCGCCCACGGCTCCTGGCCCAGCAAGGTGACGGTCACCCACACCCCCTTGGCGATGCGCCACCTGATCGCCCAGCCGCACGACGTAACGGGCGCCTGGCCGGACACACCGCCGCAACAGCTGTCCGGCTACGGCCTGTTCTGGGGCCTGCTGATCGGCCAACTGATGGTGCTGGTGGTGGTGACGGTGGCGGTGATGGGGGCGGTGGCGCGCTGGAAGGCGGGCCGCGTTGCCGCTGCCGCTGTGGGCAGTCGTTCCGCTGGGGCGGAACGGGTGGGCACAGCGGAACCCGCACCGGAACCCGCACCCGCACCGGCACCGGCACCGGCACCGGCACCGGCACCGGCACCACAGCCACCCACCCCCCAGGGCCCCCTACTGTTCGGCCCCGCCGAAACGAGACACGGCCCCGCCGCCCAGGCGGTAAGAGACGCCGAGGGCGCAGCCCTGATCGTCACCTCGAACCCCGCCCTCTGGGCAGAAACAAAGGACGCCCGAGCGAAGCTCGGTCCCGTCCTGCTCTACGACCCCTCGCACCTGTGCGACACCCCAGCCCGCCTCCACTGGTCCCCCAGCACCGGCTGCGAGAACAAAACAATCGCGGCCCAACGCGCAGCCGCCCTGCTTGCCCCGATCCGCCCCGCCTCAAAACTCGACGCAGCGGTCGCAGACACCGCGGAAACGCTACTGCGCAGCTACCTGCACGCCGCCTCCGTGGACGGCCGCCAGTTCCGGCAGGTGCACCGCTGGGCGCAGGGCTCCCAGGTCCAGGAGGCCGTACGGACACTGCGTACGAACCCCAAATCGGCACCGGGCGCAGCGGGCGAACTGGAGGCAGCCCTGACCTCGCACCCAGAACGCCGGGACATCGCCCAGGAATTGACGGCCAGAGCCCTCTCCGCCCTCTTCACGGTCAACGTCCGCGAGTCCTGCACCCCAAACCGAACTGATGCCCTTGCCTTGGATTCCTTCACAAACGAAGGGGGCACGCTTTACGTGGTGGGTGAATCGATCGAGGATCCGAAGACGAATCCGGGAGCGATGCCGCTCCTCACCGCCCTGACCTCAAGCGTGGTCGAGCACGGCCGGCGCATGGCCGAACGGTCATCCTCCGGTCGGCTCGACCCACCACTCACCCTGGTCCTGGACGACATCGCCGCGGTGGCCCCCCTGCCCCAGCTGCCGGACCTCCTGACAACGGGACCGTCCCAGGGCCTGCCCACCCTGGCGCTCCTCCGCTCCCGCGAACAGGCCCGCACCAGGTGGCCGCACCACGAACTGCCGGTCTAGCCACACGGCGAAACAGGCCCGAGAGCGAAGCACAAGCGCCGGAAGCACACGGACGTACTCCATAAACCGGGCATGCGGCGACGACGGCACACGACCGTGCCAGTTCGCCCCGTACAGGCGCCGTACACGTGCCGTACAACCAATCGCGGGCGCTGGGGGTCTCCTACGCGCCCGGACCGAGATCCGGACTCACGCTCGTGGAGAAACATGCGTATTCGTACAGCCGCGGCCGCCACCGCTGGCACCCTGGCGCTGCTCTCGTTCCTGACGCCCGCCGCCCAGGCGGACACCAGCAAGGGCGACACCGTCTTCACCGAACTGCTCTTCAGCAAGAAGACCGTCAACGTCGGTGTCAGTGCAGCGCAGACGCTGACCGTCACGGCCACCGCCAAGGACGGATCCGGGATCAAGGACATCTACGGCGCCAAGCTGGTCAGCTCCGACGACCGGATCATCCACGCCGGCTCCGCCGACTGCACCCGGCCCACGTCGACGACAAGGAAGTGCGTCTTCAAGTTCACCCTGGACGCCGACCGTACGGACTACTACGACCTCAAGAACAGTTCGGCCGGCACCTGGCACTTCACCGCCGAGGCCGTGGCCAACGACGGCGACTTCTACGACCTCGAGGACAGCGCACCGGTCAAGGTGAAGCGCTACGCCAAGCTGGCGAACACCCAGGCCTCGCCCGAACCGGTCGCCAAGGGCGGCACACTCACCGTGACCGGGACGCTCACCCGGGCCAACTGGGACACCAACGTCTACGCCGGCTACGGCAGCCGGTCCGTCGCGCTGCAGTTCAAGAAGTCCGGCTCCTCGACGTACACCACGGTCAAGACCGTGACCACCGACAGCAGCGGCAAGCTCAAGACCACGGTCACCGCGAACTCCGCCGGCACCTGGCGCTGGAAGTTCGCCGGCTCGAGCACCACGAGCACGGTGACCGCCTACGGTGACGGCGTCGCCCTGAAGTAGGGCCACCCCGTGAGGTCCTGTCCTGCAAAGCTCCCTGGGACAGGACCTAAGGCCGCTTGATCACGAACTCCAGCTCAGCCGCGGACGGATCCCCCGGCACCGGCACGGTCTTACCCGTCGGCATGAAACCAGCCTTCCGGTAGAACCCCTCGGCACGAGCATTCCGTTCGTGAACGAACAACCGCACCTGCTCGACCCCCGTGCTCCAGGCCCACTCCAACGCAGCTTCGAAGAGGGCGTCGCTCATGCCGCTTCCCCGGTACTCGGGCCGTACGAAGACACCCACCAGATGGCACTGCCGCCGCTCGACCACACCCCCGAACGCCTCCGTCCCGGCCTCTTCGAGCAGCACGACCACCGTGCCGATCCACTGCCCGTCCGGCGCCTCGGCAATGAACTGCTGAGCCTCCGTGGCTCCCTGGGCGACGCCGGCTGTCCGCTCCCGCCAAAAGGAATCAGCCTTGGCGGCCGCGTGCTCGTACGTCTCAAGGAAGGCAACGGGCGCGGCAGGGTCCTGGAGAGCAGCGAGCCGCAGCTCCTTGGCCGCGGGCCACTCATCAGGACGTATGGATCGAATGACAGGCCTCATGCCCTGATGGTCGGCGAGGTGACTCGCCCCTTGCAAGGCAATAAGAAGTCCGTGCAATGCAGGCAGGCCAGAAACA
>NZ_JACEHE010000080.1 GCF_013778455.1 Streptomyces himalayensis subsp. himalayensis
AGCACGCCCCCAACGCAATGGGCAACTTCTGCTTCGAGGTGACGCTTGGTTATCGGCGGCTGGAACTGCTTCCTCGCGCTGAGAATAGGGATCGTCACGATGGGTAGTATGTTTGTGACATGGTGCGTCGTGATCGCGTTGATGGCGTCGAGTACGCACGGCGGGTCAATGCCGCCGCTGACTTGGTCGAGGCGGGTGTGCCCATCGCCGCTGCCGCTCACACGATGGCCAGCAGGTATGGCGTGTCGGTACGCCAGGCACGCCGGTATGTGGAGCAGGCCATGGCCACTGGGCGGATTCAAGTTCCCGAAACGAGCGTGGTGTTCACCGTCAAGCTGCCGGGATCGCTGGCAGGGCAGGTACGCGCCCATGCGCGCGAGATGGACGCCACGATCTCGGCGGTGGTGGCCCGGGCACTGGTCGAGTTCCTCGACCGGGACGCCCCCAAGGGGCGCGCGGGCCGATGAAGGCCCGGCTGCTGGAGTCGGAGTACGTCTTCGACCGGCACGTGGATGCGGATTTGTCCGCGGCCTACGCGGTGCTGGTGCCGCAGCGCCGGGCCCGGGTGTGCGGCGGCAGGGACGAGGGAGGGCCCAGTGGTGACCAGTGCCGCGATTTACGCCCGGGTGTCGTCGGCCCGGCAGAAGAAGGACCAGACGATCGGCTCGCAGACCGCCGCGCTGCGCGCGCACGCCGCCGGGCTGCATCTTGAACTGCCCGAGGAGTGGGTCTTCGAGGACGAGGGCCACTCCGGCGCCACCCTGGTGCGTCCCGCACTGGAGCGGCTGCGGGATGTGATCGCCACCGGATGCGTGGATGTGGTGCTGTGCTACAGCCCGGACCGGCTGGCCCGCAAGTTCGCCTACCAGGCCCTGCTGATCGAGGAGTTCGCCCGTTCCGGCTGCCGGGTGGAGTTCGTCAAGGGCCCGCGCGGCGACAGCCCCGAGGACCAGCTACTGATCCAGTTCCAGGGCATGTTCGCCGAATACGAGAAGGCCCAGCTGATGGAACGCTACCGGCGGGGCAAGACCTACCGGGCCCGCACCGGCTCGATCAACGTGCTCTGCGGCGCCCCGTTCGGCTACCGCTACCTGCGCAAAACCCCTGACCACGGCGCGACTTACGAGATCGTCGAGCACGAGGCGGCGCTGGTGGCCGAGCTGTTTCGCCGCTACGTCGACGAGGGCGCCTCCATCGCCGAGTTGACCCGCTGGCTCACCAGCACCGGCACCCCGACCCGCACCGGCAAGGCCCGGTGGGACCGCAGCGTCGTGTGGGGCATGCTCCGCAATCCCGCCTACATGGGGTCGGCCGTCTTCGGCAAGACCATGACCGTCCACGAGTCACCCGGCCTGAACCGCGTCGCCCGTCTCCAGGGCCGCTCCACCCCACGCGCCGTCAAGGCCGTCGACCGTCCCCGCGAGGAATGGATCGAGATCCCGGTCCCCGCGATCATCAGCCGTGCCACGTTCGAACGCGCAGCTCAGCGCCTGGCCGACAACAAAAAGTACGCCTCCCGCAACAGCAAGGTCCCCTCCCTGCTCCAGGGCCTGGCCGCCTGCGCCGGCTGCGGATACGGCTACTACCGCACCTCGACCCGCACCAAGAACCGGAAGATCTACTACTACCGGTGCCTGGGCTCCGACGACTACCGCTACGAGGGCGGCCGCATCTGCCCCAACAAGCCCGTCCGCGCCGACTACCTCGACGCAGTCGTCTGGGAGCACATCACCACTCTCCTCGCCGACCCGCACCTCATCCGCACCGAGATCGACAAGCGCCTTCAGCGGGCCCGCACCTCCGACCCCGCCCTACGCCAACGCGCCCGCCTCGAGCTGGCCCTGGCCAAGGCCACCACCGCCATCACCCGCATGATCGAGGCCTTTCAGGAACAGCTGATCACCATCGACGAACTGCGGTCCCGGATGCCCGACCTGCGGGCCCGCGAGTCCAACCTCCGCGGCCAACTCGACGCCCTCGAAGCCCAGCTCGCCGACCGCGACGCCTACCTCAAACTCGCCGACGACCTGGAAGGCTTCCTCACCCAGCTCCGCACCAGAGCCGCCACAGCCGAGGTCCCCGAGCGCCAGCGCGTCCTGCGGCTTCTGGTCAAAGACGTCCTCATCGGCCCTGAAAAGATCACGATCCGACACCGCATACCCGTCCGCGAACGGGCCACCGAGGGTGATCGACAACACGACTCCACCGATACAGAGGGTGACACGCGCCTGAGTTATCCATTGCGTTGGGGGCG
>NZ_JACEHE010000081.1 GCF_013778455.1 Streptomyces himalayensis subsp. himalayensis
TGGTCCTCCATGGTTGGTGTGGTCGCGGGCGGGAGGGCCGAGAGAGATGTCGCTGGAGCCGCGGAGTGATCAGGGGGTGCCCGAGCTGACCGCCCGGGTGGTGCGGGCGGCCTTTCCCAAGGGGACGCTGGCGGTGCGGGTCCGGGAGGCGTTGGGCCCGCTGTTTGAGGACGAGGCGTTTGCCGGGGCGTTTGCCGTCCGGGGGCGTCCGGCAGTCTCGCCGGGGGCGTTGGCCTTGGTGTCGGTGTTGCAGTACGCGGAGGGGTTGACCGATCGGCAGGCCGCTGACCAGGTGCGGGCCCGGATGGAGTGGAAGTTTTTGCTCGGCCTGGAGCTGGATGATCCCGGGTTCGATGCCTCCGTGCTGAGCCTGTTCCGTTCCCGTCTCATCGAGCGCGGACTGGAGCAGAGGACGCTGGAGCTCGTGCTGGATCGCCTGGGCGGGCTGGGTCTGCTGAAGGCCGGTGGTCGGCAGCGGACCGATTCCACGCATGTGCTCGCGGCGGTGCGGACGCTGAACAGGATGGAGTTCGTCGGCGAGACGCTGCGGGCCGCGCTGGAGGCGCTGGCGGTCGCGGCCCCGACGTGGCTGTCCGGCTTGGTGACAGCCGAGTGGGCCGAGCGCTACGGGCCGCGGGTGGACGACTACCGATTCCCCAAGGGCGAAGAGGTCCGTGAGCAGTGGTCCGAGCAGGTCGGACGGGACGGGTTTGTCCTGCTGGACGCGGTCTACGCTCCCGCGGCTCCGGGATGGCTACGCGAGATCGAGGCGATGCAGGTCCTGCGGGTCTCCTGGGTCCAGCAGTACCACCGCGACGAGAAGGGGGTGCGCTGGCGGGAGGGCAAGGACCTCCCGCCAGTTCATCACCGGTTGTGCTCGCCCTATGACACCAATGCCCGTTACGGGGTCAAGCGCGGCTCGGGCTGGACCGGCTACAAGATGCATCTGACCGAGACCTGTGAGCCGGACGCGCCGCACGTGATCACTCAGGTGGCCACCACCGACGCTGTGGTGGCCGACACCGAGATGACCGAGCCGGTCCACCAGACGCTCACGGAGCGAGAGTTGCTGCCGGACGTGCATGTCGTGGATGCGGGCTACACCACTGCCGCTCTGTTCCTGGCCGCGACCGAGCAGGGTATGGAGCTGCTCGGCCCGGCCCCGCACGACAGCAGCCTGCAGTCCCGGCAGGACCAAGGCTTCTCCCGCGCCGACTTCACCATCGACTGGGAGCATGAGAGCGCCGTCTGTCCCAGCGGGCACCACAGCTTCGAGTGGTGGGAGCAGAAGCACCACCGCAATGGAACGCCCGTCCTGAAGGTGTTCTTCTCCGCTGAGCACTGCCGTCCCTGCCCACAGCAGGCCCTGTGCACCAAACCACCATCCGGTCGTCGCGGCAGGGGTATCACCTTCCTGCCGCGCGAGCGGTATGAGGCCCTCGAAGCAGTTCGCCGGGCCCAGGACACCGACGAATGGAAGGCCCGCTACGCGGTCCGGGCCGGCGTCGAAGGCACGATCTCCCAGGCCGTCCGTGTCACCGGACTCCGGCGCACCCGCTACCGCGATCTACCCACCACCCGGCTCGGCCACGTCTTCGCCGCCACCGCGCTCAACCTCATCCGCATCGACCGATGGCTGACCGGTGTCCCACTCGGCGGCACCCGCACCTCCCGCTTCGAAGCCCTCATGCTCGCCGCCTGACTACCCAATTCGCGGAATTCTCAGCAGAGTCCTTCAGGGCGGTGGTGAAGCGCATCTCAAGACTGCTCTGACCACAGCCGTGGGCAGGGGTCCGCACTGTTGACCTCAGCTCACGGGGCGCTGCTGCCGCTCGATGTACTGCTTCACGACGGTGAGCGGCGCGCCTCCG
>NZ_JACEHE010000082.1 GCF_013778455.1 Streptomyces himalayensis subsp. himalayensis
GCCGACAGGGCGGCGTACGCCGACGCGGTGTCGGAGTACGCCGCCCTGGGGCGGGACGAGCTGTGGGAGGCGGTCGGCGCTGTCATGGCGGTTACTTCGGGTCGCGGTTTTACTTCGGGTCGCGGTTGAACAGCGACGTCGACCAGCGGTAGCCGAGGACGGTGAGGCCGACGCACCAGGCGACGGCGATCCACCCGTTGTTGCCGATCTCGGTGCCGAGCAGCAGGCCGCGCAGGGTCTCGATGGCCGGGGTGAACGGCTGGTACTCGGCGATCGGCCGGAACCAGCCCGGCATCGTGTCGGCCGGGATGAACGCGCTGGAGATGAGCGGCAGGAGGATCAGCGGCATGGCCATGTTGCTGGCCGCCTCGGGGTTCGGGCTGGCCATGCCCATCCCGACCGCGATCCAGGTGAGCGCCAGGGTGAACAGCGCGAGCAGTCCGAACGCCGCCAGCCACTCCAGGGCCGTGGCGTCCGTCGACCTGAAGCCCATGGCCACGGCGACGGCGCCGACGAGGACCAGACTGGCCAGCACCTGCAGCACGCTGCCGACGACGTGCCCGACGAGCACAGCGCCGCGGTAGACCGCCATCGTGCGGAAGCGGGCGATGAGCCCCTCGGTCATGTCCATGGACACGGAGATCGCGGCCCCGATCACGGTACTGCCGATGGTCATCAGCAGCAGGCCCGGGACGATATAGGCGATGTAGTCGGAGCGGTCGGCGCCGCCGCCACCGATGCCCGCGCTCATCACGTCTCCGAAGATGTAGACGAAGAGCAGCAGCAGCATGATCGGCGTGAGCAGCAGGTTCAGCGTGAGGGACGGATAGCGCCGCGCGTGCAGCAGGTTGCGGCGCAGCATCGTGGACGAGTCGCGTACGGCGAGGGAGAGAGCGCTCATCGGACAGTCTCCTTGGGCTCGTTGGGCTGGCTGGGAACCTTGGTGGAGCCGGTCAGGGCGAAGAACACGTCGTCGAGGTCGGGGGTGTGCACGGTCAGCTCGTCCGCCTCGATGCCGGCCGAGTCCAGCCAGTCGAGGATGGAGCGCAGCTCGCGCTGGCTGCCGCCCGAGGGGATCTGCAGCGCCAGGGCCTCGTCGTCGCGGGTGACCTCGCGCAGGGCGACGGCGGCGGACTGGTACGCGGCCGGGTCGGTGAAGCGGAGCCGGACGTGCCCGCCGGGGATGAGCCGCTTCAGCTCGTCGGCGGTGCCCGCGGCGGCGATCTTGCCGTTGTTGAGCACGCCGATACGGTCAGCCAGCTCGTCGGCCTCCTCCAGGTACTGGGTGGTGAGGAAGACGGTCACGCCGCCCGTGACCAGCTCGCGGATGATCCCCCACATGTTGTGGCGGGAGCGGGGGTCGAGGCCGGTGGTCGGCTCGTCGAGGAAGATGATCCGCGGATTGCCGACGAGGGTCATGGCGATGTCGAGGCGGCGCTTCATGCCGCCGGAGTAGGTGGAGACGGGCTTCTTGGCGGCCTCCACCAGGTCGAAGCGCTCGAGGAGTTCGGCGGCGGTGCGGCGGCCCTCGCTGCGGGAGAGGTGGTGCAGGTCCGCCATGAGGAGCATGTTCTCCTCGCCGGTGATCAGGCCGTCGACGGCGGAGAACTGCCCGGTGACGCCGATCGCGGCGCGGACCGCCTGCGGGTTGACGGCGATGTCGTGGCCGCCGACGTGCAGTTCGCCCGCGTCGGCGGTGATGAGGGTGGAGAG
>NZ_JACEHE010000083.1 GCF_013778455.1 Streptomyces himalayensis subsp. himalayensis
CACGGTGCGGGGTGGCCAGCGGTTTCTGCCAGTGCTGGGCACCCCACCGGCTGGTATACGCCGGGTCGACCGCGACGATCGCCACGTCCCGCTCGGCGGCCATCGACACCAACCGTGCGGTGAGTTTCGCGGTCGGGAAGCGGGAGATCAACCGTCGGAACCGCTTGTTCCGGCCGTACTTCTCCCGGGTCTTGTCCGCCGCGAAGTCGAGGTCCTCGACGGCGATCGCGGCCACGCCGCAGCGGCGGACGTAATGCAACAGGCGGGTCAGCGCATGCCGGATCTGTGCGTCCCGGTGCGCGGCACTGCCCGACAAGTCGTAGAAGAAGCGCTGCGGCTCGCTGACGGGGTTGCCGTGGATGTCGAGGCGCCAGGCCGCCAGGTGGTCGTCGTTCATGTCGACCCCGACCGCGCCCCGGGCCAGGGCGGCGTGAAGGGGCAGGACGGGGACGGTGGCACGCTGCCAGCTTGCGGTCACATACCAGCGCCCCCGGATCGGGTCGTGGTGGATGCGGTAGGCCACCGCACGGTTGGCTGCGATCCGGCCCCGCCACTCGTTGCCCCGATGCCTGAACGCCACTACCGCCTCGAGCACGTACCGGCCGCGCGGCGCGTTGGCCAGGTGGGCGAGTTCTGCGGGGAGTTTGATGGAGATCTGTCCGGTGCCGGCGATGCGGATCGTCTCGTTGCCGAAGCGTTTGCCTGACTCCCCGTCCGCGGCCAGGAACATCCGGGCGGCCTCCCACCGCGCCCGCCACGCCTTCTCGTCGAGCCCGGCCTCCGCCGGGTGCTGGCGGGTGCGGGCCAGATGCTTGCCGCCGCGCACCACGCGCACCCGGCCCGCATTCCAGTCCGTTTCTGTTCGCCTCGGAGGCCCCAGGACCTGCACCGCGGAAGCGGGCCCCAGCACATGGTCAGAAGACCAGCCCCAGCCCGCCCGGCCTGCGCGGCACTCACCCTTACTCACCAAGACTCACTACTGCTCAGCACACCGGCAGCAGCTCCCGACCCCTCCCAGCAGTCCACAAGCACTCAGCGCGACCGGCCAGTAGGGGGGAGGAGATCCTCCCCTTTTTACGCATTCCATGCCGTGGCACCGTGAAGGACATGGCGCCGTCCACCCCCGACGGCCCGCCACCAACCACCGCAGGCGGCCACCTCCACTTTGGCGCTTCAGCCGCTTCCGCCTGCGCCGCACCCTCAGGGCACAGGGCCGTGACCTGCCATTTTCCGCTCAAGGAGAGACCACACGCATGCCTTCCACGTCCGGGACCACACCCGGCAAGCTGCCCTTCGTCGTCTGGGTGCTCGCCGCTGGCACGTTCCTGATGGGCACCACCGAGTTCGTCATCGCCGGGCTGCTGCCCGAACTGTCCACCGACCTCGGAGTCAGCGTCTCCCGGGCCGGGCTGTTGATCACCGCCTTCGCCGTCGGCATGATCATCGGTGCGCCGACCATGGCCATGGCCACCCTGCGCCTGCCCCAGCGCCAGACGCTGATCCTGGCCCTGTCCGTCTTCAGCCTCGGTCATGTGGTGGCGGCCCTCAGCACCTCCTTCACCGTCGTCCTCGCCGCCCGGGTCGTCACCGCGCTGGCCACCGGAGCGTTCTGGTCCGTCGGTTTCGTCGTCGCCACCGCCGCCTCGGGCCCGGCGAGGGCCACCCGCGCGACCGGCGTCATGATCGGTGGGCTGACCCT
>NZ_JACEHE010000084.1 GCF_013778455.1 Streptomyces himalayensis subsp. himalayensis
AGCTTGATCTTTAAGGCTGCTGCTCGGCCCCGCCGCGTCTAGGCATATCCGTTTTGCGCTGTTTCTTGCCGACTGGGTGGCGGGGTGCGGGTGTGGAGGTGCGGCCCTTGGGGCGGCCTGGGCCGGGGTGGGAGGGTTTTGGCGCGCGGGCTGGAGTGCCCACGGTCCGTCGGATGCGGGGATAGCCGCGTCGGACCCGGCCGGGGGTGAGCTGATCCGGTGTCAGGGGCTTCTCCCAGGGTCGCCGGAGGTCCTCGGTCAGGGGCCGGGCGAGACGGAGTTGCGCGTAGGTGGCGAGGATCAGCCACACCCACCGGTCAGCCTGTTCGGGGGTGCGCAAGCGGGGTCGGGTCAGGCCGAGCGTCTGCTTGAAGAAGCGGAAAGTGTGCTCGATATCGAACCTTCGAAGGAAGGTCCGCCAGAGGCGGTCGACGTCGTGCGCGGTGGCGTCGGGGTCGCTGTGCCACAGCCATAGCGGCTTGGGGTCGCGATTGCCGGGCAGGTACTCGACCGCCAGATGGACCAACGTTCCCTCGACGATGGGGAGTTCGCCTTCGTGGTCAGCCCAGGAGCCGCGCCGGTCCAGCTTGGGGTGCAGGCGGCCCCAGCAGCGGGCGAGGACTTGGCCGAAGCGGTCGTGGACGCCGGCCGACTCCTGGACCGGCGCCGGATAGGTCGTGGCCTGGGCCAGGCGGAACTCCGCTCCATGTCGGGGCGGGCGCCCGGGGTTCGTCCCGCGGCGCTTGCCGGCCGGGGCGCGCATCACCCGGTCGGCGCGGATGCGTCCCAGCAGCCGCACCGGCTCCTCGCGCAGCAGCCAGGTCAGGCGCACGATGTCGTAGCCGGAGTCCAGGACGAACAGCACCGGCAAGTCGCCCGGGCGCCACTGCCCGGCCCGCTCCAAGTGGGCGACAAGGTCGCGGATCTGGGCGGCGGTGACCTCGGTGGGGTCGTCCTCGGGCCCCAATCGCACCGCGTCCAGCGGCCCAGTCCATGAGGAGCGGCCCCCGCCGAGGGCCGCCGCGACCTGGTAGGGCCAGCCCGGGATGGTCTGACGCACCCCGTCGCAGCGGCACGGACGGTGGCAGTGCAGCCGCTGGGGCGAGCATTCGGCATCCGGACGCGGCCACGCGGTGACGTCCAGCGCGATGGACAGCTGCCCGTCCGTCCCACGCGGCAGCCGCAGTCCGGCCAGCGCCATCCGAAGCCGGGACACGTTGATGTGCCCCTGGGCCAGCGCGTCGTACATCGCTCCGTGCCCGCGCCGATGCACCCCCGACAGCGAGAGTTCCGGCAGGGACGTCACCGGCCCGTCGGCGCACAGCACCGCGTCCATGAGCTCGAACAGAGCATCCGCCCGCAACGTCAGGCACTCGTACAGCTCACGGCGAAACCGGGACAACCCAGCCAGGGCCTCGACGCGCACGGCGCCGTCTTGCAGACTGTCCATCACGGCCTTTGGTTGATCAACGTGTCTCTTGGCGGAAACACATGATCAAGCAGAGGCCGCCCAGCTGTCAGGCGAACGACAAACCCCACCAAGAAATGATCTTGGTGGGGTTTAAAGCCAAG
>NZ_JACEHE010000086.1 GCF_013778455.1 Streptomyces himalayensis subsp. himalayensis
GTCAACTACCCGGGACGGGTCCCGGGCTTGCACAACGGGCATCACTGGCGGTGATGCTGCGTTTGCGTCCAGCCCCGTCCCGATGACTCGGTGGCGGGGCAGGGGCCGTTGACTCGGCCCCGCTTCGCCACAACTCCCACGCGCGGGCGCGGATGTTGCGGGAGCCGTTCCGGTCCGCGTGCGCAACGACGCCGCAGGACCGACACGCGAACCAGGCCTGCGAGACCCGATTCGCCTTGTCCACATGCCCGCACTCGGCGCAGGTGCGGGAGGTGTACGCCGGATCGACATACACCACCGGCACCCCCGCACGGCGGGCCTTGTACGCGATGAACGCCCCCAGCTGGGCAAAAGACCAGCTGGAGTGGGTGGCCCGTTGGGGCTTTTGAAGCCGTACCCGCTCGCGGATGCCCGTCAGCTCCTCCAGGGCGATCCCGCGACCGGTGCGTTCCGCCTCGGCCACCACATGTTTCGCGATCTTGTGGTTGATGTCCTTCGCCCGCCGCGCCTCCTTGCGCCTGCGCTTCTTCAGGCGGCGTTTCGCGGACGGGGTGTTCTTCCTCTGGAGCTTGCGGCGGAGCGTGCGTTCCCGCATCCGGATCCGGTTCAGCTCGCGCCCGGCCGTGATCTCTCCGTCGGATGTGACGGCGATGTTCACGACGCCCAGGTCGACGCCGAGGAAGTCCACCGGATCCGCGTTCAGCGGCGCCTCGGGCACCTCACAGGTGGCGAAGAGCAACCACATGCCGTCCCGGCACACGAGATCGGACTCGCCCTTGCGGTACAGGGCCAGGGTGGCCAGCTGCTCCGGGGAGGCGGTGAACGCCACGTCCTTCACCCGCCCGTGCACGGTCCAGATGGACACCCGCCGCTCGCCGATCTGCCAGGACAGCATCCGGTCGTCGTACGGCTGCGCCCCCTGCGCACGGAACGCGATCGGTTTGTCCACGGCACGGCGGTACCGCTTCGAGCCCGGCTTGCCCAGGTTCCCGGCCTTCAGGTTCGCCTTCAGCGTGGCGTACGCGTCACACACCTTCTTGATCACATGCTGGGCGGCCTGCGCACCCAGCCGCCACCGGGCCTTGATCTCGGCGTAGGTGTGCTCGCGCAGCGCGAAGTTCCTCTTCACATCCTTGTCGAAGGCAACCTCGCTCGCCCATCCAGCAGCCTCGTTGCAGGCGCGCAGGGTCGCCTCAAGTGCCGCCTGCACGGGCGTCGGCAGCATCTTGACCTGCACGACCAGCTTCACGATCACCGAACGTACACACCCGTACGACTCCCCACCACACGTTCCCCACCCATCACCCGACCGAGTGAACCCATCAC
>NZ_JACEHE010000087.1 GCF_013778455.1 Streptomyces himalayensis subsp. himalayensis
TGAACCGCTCCGGGTCTGATGGAGGCTCGATTCCCTGAGAGGATCGAGTCATGGCACGTCCGTCCCCCTACCCTTCTGAGCTTCGTGAACGCGCGGTGCGCATGGTCGCGGAGATTCGTCCGAACTATCCGACCGAGTGGGCTGCGATGAAGGCAGTTGCGGCGAAGCTGGGCATCGGTGCGGCGGAGACGGTGCGGACGTGGGTCCGCAAGGCCGAGGTGGATGCTGGTCAGCGGCCCGGCGTCACGTCCGAGGAGGCCGCGGAGATCAAGCGGCTGCGGGCCGAGAACGCCGAACTGCGGCGGGCCAACGAGATCTTGAAAGCGGCGTCGGCTTTCTTCGCGGCCGAGCTCGACCGGCCGTCCAGGCGCTCGTAGCGTTCATCGACGAGTTCAAGCAGGTGTTCGGGGTCGAGCCGATCTGCCGTGTGCTGTCCGGCCACGGGCTGAAGATCGCAACGAGCACCTACTACGCCGCCAGGAACCGTGCTCCCAGCGCCCGCGCGATGCGGGATGAGGAGCTGAAGGCGCACATCAGCCGGGTGCACGCCGACAACTACGGCGTCTACGGGGTGCGGAAGGTCTGGCGGCAGCTTCATCGCGAGGGCATACCCGTGGCCCGCTGCACGGTCGCCCGGCTGATGCGCGCGCTCGGTCTGGAAGGCGCCCGACGCGGCAAAAAGATCCGCACCACCGTGCGCGACGACGGGCATGAGCGGGCAGCTGACCTGCTCGGGCGCGACTTCACCGCGTCCCGGCCGAACGAGAGGTGGGTCGCCGACTTCACCTACGTGGCCACCCGGTCGGGGATCGTCTACGTCGCGTTCGTGGTGGACGTCTTCTCCCGGGCGATCGTCGGCTGGTCCGCGGCTACCAGCAAGCGGGCCAAGCTCGTCCTCGACGCCCTCGATATGGCCTTGTGGCGGCGCGACCGTGCTGGAACTCCCGTTGGACCGGGGCTGGTTCATCATTCGGACGCGGGCAGTCAATACACGTCTTTCGCGTTCACGGCGCACCTCCTCGAGGCCGGCATAGACCCCTCGGTCGGCACCGTCGGTGATGCCCTGGACAACGCGCTCATGGAGTCCCAGATCGGCCTCTACAAAACGGAGCTGATCAAGCCCCGTCGGCCCTGGCATGGCCTTGCTGACGTCGAACTCGGCACCGCGGAATGGGTCGACTGGTTCAACAACCACCGGCTCCACAGCGCGATCGGAGACATCCCGCCCCACGAATACGAGACCAACCACTACGCTCAACACCAGCCCCAACCGGCGGCTGGAGTCAACGCATAGAGCCTCCACCGATCCCGGAGCGGTTCA
>NZ_JACEHE010000088.1 GCF_013778455.1 Streptomyces himalayensis subsp. himalayensis
TCAGTGAGCCGGAGTGAGTCTTGGACCCATACCTGGTCACTGCGGACATCCCGAACGGTTTTGGGTGTCCTGGTCGCCCGCTTTCGCTCCGCGTCCGGTGACACGGATCGCGTCCGTGGTCCGGGGATGCGGGGGCGGGTTCCCTCACGCCCTCGGGTGCCCGGTCCGGCCTGGGCGGTCCGATGCCCGCGACGATCACTCCGGTCGTCGTGGGGCGGTGCCGTCCTCCCCCAGTGCCTTAAGGGCCTGGGAGGTACCCCCAGCCGGATCGGGTGCCCGAGGGCGCGTCTGCCGATCGCGATGCTCGCGGCATCGTGTCGGGTGGGTTTCCTGGTCTTGCCGGTGAGGGGTTTTTGCCAGTACTGGGCGCCCCATCGGGAGGTGTAGGCGGGGTCAACGGCGATCAGGGGGATGCCGAGTTCGGTGGCCATCGACACCAGCCGTGCCCGTAGCTTGGAGGTGGGCATGCCGGAGATCAGCTTGCGGAACGTCTTGCGCCGCCCGTGTTTCTCGCGGGTCTTCTCCGCTTGGAAGTCCAGGTTCTCGATGGCGATCGCGAGACCGTGGCGCTTGGCGAAGTGCAGCAGGCGGATGAGCGCGTGGCGGACTTGGGCGTCGCGGTGGGCGGCGGTACCGGTGCGGGCGTAGCCGAACCGGAGCGGTGCGCCGACCGGGTTGCCGTGGGGATCGAGGCGCCAGGCGGCGAGGTGGTCGGCGTTGGTGTCGACTCCGACGATCCCCCTCGCGCGGGCCGCCGCAAGCGGCACGGTGGTAGCCGGGGGGATGGTCCAGGAGGCGGTGAGGTACCAGCGGCCGCGCACGGTGTCTTCGTGGATGCGGTAGGCGACGGCCCGGTTGACGCTGATGCGGTCGCGCCACTGCTCGCCCCGGTGCGCGAACGCCACGCGCGCGGTGAGCACGTACCGGCCGTGCGGGGCGTTCGCCAGGTGGGTGAGCGGGGCGGGGAGTTTGAGGCTCACCTCTCCGTCGGGGGTGACGCGGATGGTCTCGTTGCCGTACCGCTTGCCCGACTCCCCGTCGGCCTGCAGAAACCGGCGCCCGGCCTCCCACCGAGTGCGCCACTGGGCCTCGGTGAGTCCCGCCGCCTGAAGGTGCTGGCGGGTGGTCAGTAGCCTCTTGCTGCCGCGCACTACATGCACAACGCCGGCCTGCCAGTCGGACCGCGCCGCCTGAAGCCGGTCTTCGAGCACACGCAGGCGGCGGGACTTGGTATGCCACTCGCGCCGCGAGCGGTAGCCGCCCGG
>NZ_JACEHE010000089.1 GCF_013778455.1 Streptomyces himalayensis subsp. himalayensis
ACGGGGGTGCTGCCGCCGCTTCCGGCGACCAGGCTTCCGGCGATCATCGGGGAGAAGCCGGCGCCGATGAGGGTTGCTCCCTGGTAGCCGAGGGAGGCGCCGGTGTAGCGGACCCGGGTGCCGAACATCTCGGTGAGCAGGGCGCCCAGCGGTCCGTACATCGTGGACTGGGCGATGCCGTGGCCGAGGACGACGGCGAGGATCAGCAGGCCGGGCGACTTGGAGTCGACCAGCGCGAGTACGGGGAAGGCGAGTGCGGCCGAGATGAGGGCTCCGGCGAGGACGACCGGGCGGCGGCCGATCCGGTCGGAGAGCGCGGAGGCGCAGGGCAGCACGACGAGGGCGACGGAGGCGGAGACCGTGAGGGCGGTGAGCACCTGCGGGCGGGCGTATCCGATGCCGGTGGCGTACGCGATCATGTAGCTGGTCAGCAGTGACTGGGCGGTGAAGGCGCCGATGCCGACGCAGCAGGCCAGCAGCAGAGGACGCGGGCGCCGCAGTACGTCGAGGATCGGCAGCCGCGACTCGGCGCGGTCCTTCTTCACCTCGGCGAAGAGCGGGCTCTCCACCACCTTGAGCCGTACGAAGAGTCCGACACCGAGCAGCACCACGCTCATCAGGAACGGTACGCGCCAGCCCCAGGCCGCGAACTCGTCCCGGGGCAGGGTGACCACGAGGGTGACGACGGCGGTGGAGAGCAGGGAGCCGAGCGGGGCTCCCATCTGCGTGAAGCTGGACCACAGGCCGCGGCGCCGGTCGCCGGCGTGCTCGACCACCATGAGCGTGGCGCCACCCCATTCACCGCCGATGGCGATGCCCTGGAGGACGCGCAGGGTGATCAGCAGGACCGGTGCCCAGACACCGATCGTGTCGTATGTCGGCAGCAGGCCGATGAGGAAACTGGCGCCGCCCATCAGGCCCATGGTGAGCAGCAGCATGGACTTGCGGCCGAGCCGGTCGCCGAAGTGTCCGAAGAGGATGCCGCCGACCGGGCGGGCGACGTAGCCGGCGGCGAAGGTACCGAACGCGGCGATGGTGCCGACGGCGGGATCGGCGCCGGGGAAGAACAGTTCGCCGAAGACGAGGGCGGCGACGGTTCCGTAGACGAGGAAGTCGTAGAACTCCACGGCGGTGCCGAGCAGTCCGGAGAGGGCGACCCGGCGCAGTTGCCGGGTTCGTTCGGGGGGCGTGGACGGTGATGCGACGGGGGACGTGGGCATCGCGGTCTCCCTTGACCGGGGGAAGGACACCGCGAA
>NZ_JACEHE010000009.1 GCF_013778455.1 Streptomyces himalayensis subsp. himalayensis
CAGTCCCTGACGACCCGGCACCGCATACTGGGACCCGGCGGGGACAGAGAGGCGGAACTGTGAGTCAGCAGCACCCGGAGTACGACGTCGTGGTCATCGGCGGCAGCGGGGTGGACACCATCGTCCGCGTCGACTCGCTGCCGGTCCCGCTCGCCGACTCGGTCCTGGTCGGGCCGATCGAGGAGTGGCCCGGCCACACCGGGGGGAACTTGGCCCTCGGTGCTCGCGCACTCGGCCTCAGGGTCGCGCTGCTCGACTGCATCGGCGACGACTGGATCGGCGCGCAGGTACGCGAGCGACTGGCAAAGGGCGACGTGGAGTTCGCCCCGGTGATCTCCCCCGCCGGCACCCGCCGCGCGGTGAACCTGGTGGACGCGACCGGCCGCCGGATGTCCTTCTACGATGCCCGCGACCCGGACGGTCTGCGGATGCCCCGCGACCACTACCTGCCCCGGCTGCGGCGCGCCCGCCACGTGCACGTGTCCATCATGAACTTCGCGCGCTTCCTCTACGACGACATCGAGGACCTCGGCGTCCCCGTGTCCACCGATCTGCACGACTGGGACGGACTGGCCGACCACCACAGGGAGTTCGCCCTCCGCTCCGACCTCGTCTTCCTCAGCGCGGCGGGCGCGGGCGAGGAAACCCCCGCTCTGATGCGGGAGATCCTCCGCGAGGGCCGCGCGCAGACCGTGGTCGCCACGGCAGGCGCGGACGGCTCCTACGTCCTCACCCGGGACATCGTCAGCCGGGACGGCGACTCCACCCCGCACCACATCCCGGCGACCGTGCCGCCCGCACCGGCGGTGGACTCCAACGGTGCGGGCGACGCGTATGTGTGCGGGTTCCTGTACGGCAGGCTCACCGGCCGAGACGTACTGGAGAGCGCCCGCCTGGGCGCGGTGGCGGGGGCTTACGCCTGCACGGCCCCAGGCTCCACCGCCCTCATCTCACCGGAGGCCCTCCTGGGCGGCTCCCTGTAAATGCCGTGTCGCCGCGCCACCGGTGGTGCCGAAGCCGCCGGTGGCGCTGAAGCCGCCGGTGGTGCCCAAGCCGCCGGTGGCGCCGAAACAGAGATGGCGGCCCGCAACGCCCGTGAGAAGATCCCCTCGCCCTGCGCGCTTGTTCGACCATGGAAGGTGACGATGTACGCGATATCCCTGGGCGACGACGGCGCGGACCTGCGCCCGCTCGAGCCTTGGCGGGCCGAGGAGTTCCTGGTCCACATGGACCGAGGACGGGAGTTCATCGGGCGGTACGTCGGACTGCCGGACGCCGTCACGGACCTGGCGTCGAGCCGCTCGTACCTGCAGTCGTACGCGGAGAAGGCCGCGGCCGACGCCGGGCGGATCTACGGCATCTGGACGGACGGCAAGCTGGTCGGCGGAGTCCTCTTCCGGACGATGGACGTCGAGCACGGCACCGCCGAGGCGGGCTGCTGGCTGGAGCCGTCGGCGGTGGGCAGGGGGCTGGTCACCAGGGCCGCGCGCGTGATCATCGACTGGGCCATCGAGGAGCGTGGCATCCACCGCGTGGAGTGGCAGGTCTCGGCGGCGAACGAGCCCAGCATCGCCGTGGCCCGGCGACTGGGGATGACGAAGGAAGGCGTGCTGCGGGAGAGCTACCGGTACCGGGGGAAGCGGCACGACATGGAGGTCTGGTCGGTGCTCGCACCGGAGTGGCGCGCTGTCAGGCAGGCGTCGTAGAGCGCCCACCGCGACGACTTGCCTCCGTCGGCGACGGAGGCAAGTCCGCACGTCCCCTCGCTTGCAGCGGTCGCGTCGCTCAGCCTCAGGCGTAGGGGTCGAACGAAATGCCGGCCGGCTTGGCGTTCGCCAGGTGGTTGTTGAAGTTCCCGTCCTTGAGGCCGAAGACGGCACTGCCGAAGTCGGCCTGGCTCAACTTGTCGCGGACTCCTGCCGGGTAGCCGTTCCAGCCGACCAGGGTGGGGAACTGCCAGGTCCGGTAATGGTTCTCCGGTGGCTCGTCGTTGGAGTTGGCGGCGCGGAAGCAGTGGGTGCTCGCACCGTCCTTGTGATAGACGATCTTGGGGTGCGTCCCGTCCCAGCGGATCTGGTCACGACTGTGGACGGTGAAACTGCCGTGGTTGGAGGTGGAGACGTACTGGGCCTGGTTGTTCTGCACCCACACCACGACGTGCTCCCAGTCGTGGCGGTGCCCGCCTATCGTCGCCTGGTCCTTCTCGAAGTAGAGGCCGTACATGAGCGCGCACCAGCCGTTGTTGCACTTGTAGCGCGCGTATCCGTTGGTGTTGTCGAGATCCCATGAGTCGCGGCACTGGCCGTTGAGGGCCCCGGACGGGTTGAGGCCGCCGTTTATGGTCCCGTCGGGGCCGATGGCCGGAGTGGGGTAGCAGCCGTCCGTGTCGTAGTCATAGGCGGGTTGGTACGTCTGCTCCAGGCTGTCCGCGTTGGCGGGCAGGCCCTTGGGAGGGTCGGCGAGCGCGCTGCCCGGAAAGGCGACGACCAGCGCGATGGCGCTGGCGAGGGTGAGCGGGACCTTGCGCATGAGCGAGCGCCTCTTCACTGCGTCCTCCTGATGGACCGCGGCATGGGGGGTAGGCGAGCCAGATTGGCATGCTCAGCTCATTGTTGGGGTCCTCGTTGACAACCTGAGCGTCGACAGGTGTCAGAACGATGAAAGATCAGCCAACACAGGAGGAGATGAGAGGCCGGAGTCGCACATGCAGCAGAGGGAGACGGCGAAGTACGGCTGCTCCACCCGGACTTGACTCCACCAGAGCAACGCAGAAGCGTGCACAGCGCACCGGTCGGCGGCTACGGAGCAGCATCCGGCAGCGCCCGATCAAGCCCCCGAGGGAGCTGGGGCGTTCGGCCGGATCAACCTGCGTTCTTGGAGGGTGGCCCCGCCGCGGCCCCGGCCGTCGCCGCGGTGATGCGGTCCAGATCGACGGCCAGGCCCTGCAGCCATGCCTCGGCGTCGTAGTAGACCGGCGGGGCGGGGGCGCCGTGTGGCCGGGCGTCCGGGTCGCCGGGGCCCGGACGGCCGGACAGCGACGACAGCGGACGTGCGCCTGCGAGGAGGGTGCCCACCAGCTCGTACTGCCGGGCCAGTTCGGCGCCGTCCCGGGCCAGCCGCGCCCCGTACGCAGGCTCGAGCGACCGGACCCCTGCGTCCGATTCCCCCCATTCCACCAGGCGCCGGGACCCCCGCAACGCGTGATGGCCGGCCATCAGAGCGGCCTGCCAGTCCGCCACCGGTGTGTCGGCCCGGCGCGGCTCGCTCTGGTACTGCGCGAAGGAGGACTCCGCCAGCATCAGAGCGTGCTGCAGAGACGGCAAATGTGGCCTGTCCCGGCCCTCCGCGTGGCCTGCGGTGAGGATCGACGTGGTCGACGTGATGGTCGAACCGATGGTGCGGAGCAGCGCGGCGACGTCGCGGCGCAGTTCCTCATGGGCGCCTCGTGGCCAGGCGAGCAGCCCGATCACCAGCCCGATCACACTGCCGGTGAGCACGTCGAGGAAGCGGACCGCGGCCAGGTGCCAGGTGGCAGGCGCGAGTTGGGCGAAGACGACGGACACCACCAGGGTGAACAAGCCCTGCGCCCAGCCCACGCCCCGTGTCGGTCCGATCCAGAACGTGGCGAGCATGACCACCGGCAGTACCACCGCGTAGGCCGTGGTGTTCCCTCCGACGAACACCAGCAGGACCGCGGCGGCCAGCGCACCCAGCAGAGCGCCGATGAGGGCCTGTCGCACGACCGCACCCGTCTGTGCGGCCGTGGTGCGGATCAGTGTCAGAGCGGCCAGCATGGCCCAGAAGCCGTGTGGGAGGGAGACGACGCCGGCCACCGTACGGGCGGCCGCCAGGGCGAGGCTGATGCGGACCGCGTTCTGGAAGTACACGGAGCGGGGGCTCAGATGCGCCATCAGGCGATGCGCCCACAGCCGGACCGTGCTGTGCCCCACGTACCAGAAACTGCCGTCTGGTGTCTCGTCGGGCCGGAGGCGCCGTCCCAGGGCGAGATCGGCGGCCGTCGCCAGCGTCACCCCGGCATGGGCGGCCTCGATGAGCATCGCCTGACGGTACATCACCGTACTGGTGGTCTCGGGCGCCGCCCCGTCCGTCGGCACCGTGCGAAGGCGCCGGTACAGGGCCAGGGCGGCCGGCAGCCGTCCCGGGCCGGCCGGTCGGCCGGTGCGCAGCGCGGCTGCGGACCGCCGGGCCGACTCCGCAATCAGGTGCAGGAGTTCGAGGGACTGGGGATGCGGGGCCCGATGGCCCGGGCCTGGCACCTCCGGCAGACGCGCGAGGAGGACACGGGCGGCCATGCCGGTGTGGGCGAGTGCCCGCTCCCGGGGCCCCGGTCCGGCAGGACGCTCCGACTCGGCTACCTGGGAGGGACGCAGCGCTTCGCCGGCCGCCCGTGCCGCGCTGCGCGCCCCGTCTGACAGAGTCCACGGCGGGCGGGTCAGCTCGGTCGCGCAGCGCGCCGCGGTCATGGCCGCGTCCGCCGACAGGGCGCGGTAGGAGGCGGTGGGCGGGTCGGGCAGCAGCAGGCTCTCGGCGACCACGATCAGCAGGATGCCCAGTGTCATCCCGCCCAGCCGTTCCCCCAGAGTCTGCGGGGCGAACGGAGGGAAGCACGGCAGGATGTACAGCAGTTGCAGCCCGGGAGCCGCCCCGGCCAACCGGGGACCGGCCGCCGCCGCGAACGCCAGCAGGAAGCCGATCACCAGCATCCCCGCCACCGCGGCCCAGGTGCGTACCGCGAGCAGCGTCCCGGCCGTCACGAGAACCCAGCCGACCGGGAGCATCCGGACCACGACGGCCGCGCGCTGGCGCCCTGTGCCGGGGATCCGGGAGAGACCGGCCATCGCCACCGCCGCGAACAGGGCGTACGTGGCGGTGACCGGCTGGTTCAGCCCGTAGAGGCCGATGAAGAAGGCGGCGATGGCCGCGACCGTCACCCGGACGGCCCGTCGGCCCGCGCAGGCAGGGGTGCCCGTTCCGTGCCGGAGTGCGGTGGCGGCACGCCGGAGCGCCAGGACGGGGTGCGGACGTGACCGGACGGTGGCACTGCTGGTGTCCGTCTCAGGGCCCATGGTCAGCATCCCTGCCCGCTCGTCCTCCCTGCATGATCACATCTGCCCGGAACAGCCGCATCAGCATCCATACGTGCGTTCCGCACTGCTGCGACCGGGCGTTCGGGCGTTCGCGGGCCGGGCCGCGGGGGCCGTCACGCCTCCACAGCCGGCCGTCGCCACAGGTGGCCGCCCGCTCCGGCAGCCAGCACCATGACGCAACCTGCGAACACCAGGCCTGCGTTCCGCAGCCCCAGTGCCATCGTCAGGGCGCCGACCCCGATGACGGGCACCGAGATACCCCCGTACGCGACGACGAAGAACGCCGAGATGGTCGCGCCCCTGCGGGTTTCCGGAGCCGCCGTACTCACCACGGTCAGCCCTGCCCGGAAGGCCAGGCCCTGGCCGATGCCACCCGCAACTGCACCAACGAGCAGGAACGGCAGCGACGCCAGCAGCAGAGACACGCCCACCAGAAGCAGGCCGGCCACGAGCACCAGGCAGCCGACGGGCAGGGCGCGGCGTGCGCTGACGCGGCTCATCAGCAACTGCCCGACGGTCGAGGCGCAGAAGACGGAGAAGACGACGGCGCCGGACACGGCCAGGTTGTGCACACCGAGCGTCTCGCTGAGGAAGGCCGGAGCGACCGCGGTGAACAGGCCGAGCAGCGAGAATCCGGCGAAGGCGGCGAGTGCGGAGGGCGCGAACACACCGCGTACCTCCGCGGGGACGACCATGCCCTGCGGCCGCAGCGGGCGCCTCTCCCCGCTGCGGTGCACGGTCTCGGGCAGCAGCCAGGTGACAGCCACCGCGATCACGAGGAGCGCCAGATGCATCAGGAAGGGCAGCCTCAGGGGCCACGGCGCGTACTCGGCCAGGGCCCCCGCGGTCAGGGGGCCGAGCCCCAGGCCGCCGATGTTGGCCGCGGTCGCCGCGAATCCCGCGCGTGCGCGTCGCCCGGCGGGTGCCAGTTCCAGTACGGCGGCCGTACCGGTACCACTCAGCAGGCCCGCGGAGAGGCCCGACAGGACGCGACCGGCGAAAAGCAGCGGCAGTCCGCCCTCTGACAGGAAGCACAACGCGCTCAGAGCGGCCAGTCCCAGGGCGCAGAGCAGGATCGGGCGGCGGCCGAGAACATCGGAGAAGTCGCCGGCGATGAGCAGGGCGGCGATCACGCCGATGGCGTAGACGGCGAAGACCACGGTGACGAGCAGTTCGGAGAACCCGATCTGCTCACGGTAGAGCCCGTACAGCGGAGTCGGCAGGGTCGTGCCCATCATCCCGATCGCGAACACGCCCGCCGCGGCCACGTATCCGGGCCGTACGCCGCTCTGCTGACGGTTCGTATCCTGACTGATCACATCTCACCATAGGCAGTTGGCACGGTACGTGCGGCACCGGCCGCGCGGCCCTGGTCCTGGCCCCCGGGGGACTCGCCGAGGGCCGCCGAAGTCCCGGCACAAGGGGGCCCGGAGGCGGAGGCTGTGGTGAGGGTCGTCAGCTTCCGGTCTCCGGGCCTATGGGCGTCGCTGTGTGGGCCTGAGCATCGTGTCCGCCAAGGGCATCTCCCTTCATCGGGACTGTGTGCCGTACAGGTCTCGCCAAGCGATTCTCCCTTCCTTGGCTCTGCTCTCTCCGGATGCGCAACTGATCGCAGCTCCCTTCGACGGGGTGCGAGAACGCGGTGCGATGGTGAGCGCCGCGTTCATGCTGTCGGTCCGGGATGCGTCCGAGGGGCCGGGATGACGCGTCCGTCGGGCTGGATCTCGCCGTCGTCGGTGAAGACCACCACGCCGTTGCACAGCAGACTCCAACCCTGCTCCGGGTGGGAGGCCACGCGGCGTGCCGAGCCGTGGTCGGAGGCGTCGGCGTGTGGGCACGGGGGTTGGTGGTCGCACATGGACAGGGCCTTCGTGGTCCTCCGCCGCCCGGCGACGGAATCTTCCAGGAACGCAGTCAGCTTCGTCCGCACCACCGGGTCCGGGGAGGGGAGAAATCCCCGAATGGGTACCTGATCCGTCATACGTAGATCCACCGTCGTCGACGCGGAGTGATGCTCCCCTTACCCTCTGGCAGCGACGCACTGCCTCCGGCCGCCGGAGGGCTTTTCGACGAAGTCAGACAAGGATCACGAGGTCGGAACAGGGTCCGACGAGGCTCACCGATGGGATCAGAGACGCTCAAAGGTCCGCGAGAGGGGTCATCGGGTTCGAAGGAGCCGGGTCGTGCAGCGCGCGTCCGGCGGCCTCGTCCGGCGCCAGCTCGGTGCCCTGCCGGAACGCGTCCTCGTACGCCCGTTCCCCGAGGTCGCCTCGCAGCCGCGCCGCGGTCTGCTCGTGCCCGGCGGCCAGATGCCGGAACCCCGACTGCGACGTGCCGATCGAGCGCCACATCGCGGACGCGGAGCCCAGCATCCGGGCGGCGGCCTCGGGCTGCCCCGACGAGGCGGCGATCCAGGCCAGGACCTCCAGGCACTGCGCCATGCCCCATCCGTCGCGCACGGCCCACCGGGTGCGCAGGGCGTCTCGCACCAGCTCGGTCCCGCGCCGCGTCGCGCCCTGGCGCCAGGTGTACAGGCCCAGCGCCCACAGCGCGTACGAGCGGGACCACTGGGCGCCTGCCGACTCGCACAGCGCCAGGCACTCCTCGCCGAAGAGGGCGGCCCGGTAGTCACCGTAGAGAGCGCAGGCCATGGTGAGCTGATAGAGGCAGGTCATCACGCCGTTGCGGTCACCGGCCGTGCGGTGGCCTGCGAGCGCCTCCTGCAAGAGCCGTGCGGCTCCCGGGAAGTCGCCCTCGAACAGGGCGAGGCCGCCGAGGTGCTGTGTGCACCTGGTCCGGGTGGGGGGATGGTCGAGGCGGAGCGCCAGCGCCCGGCACTCCTCCAGCCGCGGCTGCGCCGAGGAGGTGTCGCCCTGGAGCGTCGCCAGCCAGGCGTCCACCCACAGCGCCCGGCCGCGGGCCACGGTCTCCTCGGGCACGAGCCACAGCAGCTGGCCGAGCCAGTGGCGGCCCTCGCTGAGATATCCACCGCAGATCCAGTGCGGCCACAGCGCCGCGGCGATCTCAAGACCCGCCCTGGCATCCGCGGGATCCGAGCAGCAGAACTCCAGCGCGGCCCGGAGGTTGGAGTGCTCGCTGCGCAGGCGGGCCAGCCACTCCTCCTGGCGCCAGGTCAGCCACTCCGTCTCCGCCAGGCAGGCCAGCCGGTGGCACCAGTCCCGGTGGCGACGCTGCAGTGCCGGCACCAGACCGAGCCCGGCGAGGCGGTCCATGCCGTACTGCCGGATCGTCTCCAGCAGCCGGTACCGCACCCGCTCCGCCTGCTCCTGCCGGATCAGGATCGATTTGTCGACCAGCCCTGCCACCAGGTCGAGGACATCGTCGCGGGCGATGCCGTCGCCGGAGCAGACCTCTTCCGCCGCCTCCAGGTCAAAGGCCCCGGCGAACACGGACACCCGCGCCCAGAGTGCCCGTTCGCCCGGGGAGCACAGGTCGTGACTCCAGTCGATGGCCGCGGTCAGGGTCTCGTGCCGCGTCAGCGCCACGGCGGTGCCTGTCCCCCTCGCGGGCTCCAGCCGCCGGCCCACCCGGTACAGGATCTGGTCGGCGGGGAGCGTCCGCAGTCCCCCGGCGGCCAGTTCGATGGCGAGCGGGAGGCCGTCCAGCCGTCTGCAGAGCCGTACCACCGTGTCCAGGTTCTCCGGGCCCAGTACGAACCCTGGCACCGCCTGCTGAGCCCGCAGCGCGAAGAGCCGCACCGCTGCGTAGTCGGCCAGGCGTTCCGGGCGATACGGCACGTCCGACGCGGGCACGGGCAAGGGCGCCACCACCATCACCGACTCGCCCTCCAGCCGCAGTGGCTGGCGGCTGGTGGCCAGGATCCGTAGCCGGGGAGCCTCCCGCAGCAGGCGGTCGGTGAGCAGCGCGCAGCCCGTCAGCAGGTGCTCGCAGTTGTCCAGCACCAGCAGGGCCCGCTTGTCCCGCAGGTGGTCGACGAGCAACTGCACCGGGTGCCGCGCGGCCTGGTCCCCGAGCCCGAGTGTGCCCGCGACCGTCTGCGGGAGGAGGCTCTCGTCCTCCAGCGGCGCGAGCTCGACCAGCCAGACGCCGTCCGGGAAGGACGCGCGGACCTGGTCGGCGACACGACGCGCCAGCCGGGTCTTGCCGACGCCGGCGACGCCGGTGAGGGTCAGCAGACGTGCGCTGGTGAGCAGCCTCCCGGCCTCGGACAGCTCCTGCTGGCGGCCGACAAGATCGGGTTCGCCGGGGAGGTTGCCCCTCTGCCGCGTCGGCGCGTGCTCCGCCGCCATAGTGACTTCACGCTAGGTCCGTGCACTGTGCCGGTCAAATGCCGGTCAAATACGGCCGGGCCCCTGCCAGGACGCCTTCCGGAGCGGTGCGAGCCGGGCACACCGGGCATAGCCTTGAGGTGTCGGCTCGGTCCGAGCGGGTGAAACCCGTTGACCGTGGCTGGTTCGAGGCATTCATGGGCGCGGCGGCAACGAGCACCTCGGCGGGAGTACAGCCAGGCAGGCTCCCGGCCGAGGTCACGAGTTTCGTGGGACGTCGGCACGAGACGGCCGACGTGAAGAGAATGCTGGGCACGTCCCGCCTGGTGACCCTCACGGGAGTGGGCGGGGTCGGCAAGACCCGGCTGGCGCTCCGCGTCGCAGACGATGCGCGCAGGGCGTTCCCCGACGGCGTATGGCTGGTGGAACTCGCCGCACTGGGCAGTCCGGAACTGCTCGTCCAGAGCGTCGCCGAGACCCTGGAGATACGGGACCACTCGTCCCGGCCCGCCATCGACGTCCTCACCGACCATCTGCGGGACAAGCAGGCCCTGCTGGTGCTGGACAACTGCGAGCACATGGTGGAGAGCTGCGCGCTGCTCACCGACCGCCTGCTGCGGGAGGCACCGATGCTGCGCGTACTGGCCACCAGCAGACAGCCGCTGGGCATCGCCTCCGAGCAGACCCTGCCCGTACCGACGCTGACGCTGCCGGACTCCGGAGGCCGTCCGCTGTCCGCCGCCTCCCTCGCCCAGTGCGACGCGGTGCGGCTCTTCGTGGACCGGGCCGCGGCGATCCTGCCGGGATTCGCCGTCACCGAGGCCAACCGTGACGCGGTGGAGCAGGTGTGCCGGAGGCTGGACGGTATCCCGCTGGCCATCGAACTGGCCGCGGTGCGGTTGAGAGCGCTTTCCGTACAGCAGCTGCTGGACAGGCTCGACAACCAGTTCCGGCTGCTCACCACGGGTTCACGGGCTGTCCTGCCCCGCCATCAGACGCTGCGCGCCCTGATCGGCTGGAGCTACGACCTGTGCACCGAGCGGGAGCAACTGCTGTGGGCCCGGATCTCGGTTTTCGCCGGGAGCCTCGATCTGCAGGCGGCCGAGGCGGTCTGCTGCGGGGAAGGCGTCGCCGACGACGAGGTCCTGGACCTGGTGACCGGGCTGGTGGACAAGTCGGTGCTGCTCCGGGAGGAGCACCCCTCAGGAGTGCGCTACCGCATGCTGGAAACCCTCCGCCAGTACGGCAGGGAGAAGCTCGCCGAGTCCGGCGAGGAGGCGGCCCAGTTGCGGCGGCACCGCGACTACTACCGGCGGCTGGCGGCGGATGCGCGGACGGAGCTTTTCGGGCCCGGCCAGGTCGCCTGGTTCTCCCGGCTCCAGCTGGAGCACGCCAACCTGCGCATCGCCCTGGAGTACAGCTTCACCCAGCCCGGCGAGGCCCCGATCGGCCTCAGCATCGCCACCGACCTCCTCTACCACTGGATCACCAGTTACTACCTCGCCGAAGGACGCCGCTGGCTGGACGAGGGGCTCGCCGTCTGCACCGAACCCACCGAGGTCCGGGCCCGCGCACTGTGGACCGACGCCTGGCTGGCCATCATCCAGTCCGACATCGACGCGGCCTCCGCCATGCTGGACGAGGCCCGCGACCTGGGGACCCGGCTCGGGCTGGATTCCGTCCTCGCCTACGTCGCGCTCTACTCCGGCATGGTCGCCATGTGCCGGAACGAGATCGAGTCCGCGATCAGGCTCTACAAGGACGCCGTGGGGCGCCATCGCGCCATCGGCGATCCCGTGGGGCTCGCGCTGGCGCTCATCCGGCTGTCCCTGGCCCACTCCTTCTCGGGTGACTCTCCGGGCGCCATCGCCCTGGGCGAGGAGTCACTCAAGGTCTGCGACGCATACGGCGAGGGCTGGCACCGGGCGTACACGATGATGGCGCTCGGCATCGAGGTGTGGCGCCAGGGCGACACCGAGCGCGCGGCGGCTCTGGAGAAGGAGAGCCTCGCGTTCAACCACTCGCTCGACGATCCGCTCGGCGTCGGGGTCAATCTGGAGGTACTGGCCTGGATCGCGGCCACCGAGAAGCAGCACCGGAGTGCGGCCGGGCTCCTCGGAGTCCTGCAGACCATCTGGCAGGCGATCGGCGCCCCGCTGTCGGGATACGGGCATCTGGTGCACTACCACGAGGAGTGCGAGGCGAGCACGCGCCGCGCGCTGAGCAAGTCGGCCTTCGAGAGCGCGTTCAGGGTCGGCGCCGGCCTCTCCTACGACGAGGCGCTGACCTACGCGCTCGAAGACAGACTGCCGGCGGCGGAACCGTCCGAGGAGGCGGAGGCGCCCTCGCCGCTCACTCCCCGGGAAACCGAGATCTCGCACCTGGTCGCGCAGGGTCTCAGCAACAAGGAGATCGCGGCGACACTGGTGATCGCCCAGCGAACGGCGGAGGGCCACATCGAGCACATCCTGAGCAAGCTCGGTTTCAACTCGCGCTCGCAGATCGCGGTCTGGGCCGCCGAACAGCAACGGACCTCGGTTCCCAGCGACGGGCTGACACCCGGCTAACGGGCCCGCAGCACGATGTGCCCGGCCGCGGTCGCGCCGGTCGCAGGGCGGGTGGGGCGGGCGGGAGCGGGGGCGGCCGGTCCGGCGGGTGCCGGGTGAGAAGACGATCACCCATCCGGTGGAACGAGCGTGGACGCTACGCCGAAGGCTGACGAGCCGGTTACGCCAGTCGGCCCGTGCACTTGACCCGGGCACCGGAACCCGCAGTCCCAAGGTCAGACCGGCCGCGACTCCGCGGGCTCCCGCGGGGAGGGAATGCGGTGCGCCGCGGCGCGGCCCTCGTAGCGTGTCCGTCCGCTCTCGGCGGTGACGCGTGTCTGCGGGCCGCGAGCAGTGACGCCGTGCCACATGGCGGGGAGCAGGACGGATCCGGCCGCCGCTGCCAGGCCGATCGTCCACCCCGCAGGGCCGAGCGGCCGGCTTCCGAAGAACTGGCTGAGGCCGGGAACGGAGACCACCAGCGCAAGCGCCGCCAGGGACCCCACGGCGGCGACGGCCACCACCGGGTCGCGGCCCGCGTCCACGAGCGTCTGCAGCAACTGGGAGGCGACGAGGGCGACCAGGGCGACCGTGTCGGCCCGGGCCCGGGTGCCGGTCACGCGGGCGACGATCCAGGCACTCGCCGCCGCGGCCCCGGTGATGGTCGCGCGCAGGCGGATGTGGCGCGTGAGGGCCTTGCCGAGCGATGCCTCGGGGCCTTCCGCGAGCAGGCGTTCGGCGCGGCCCGCCGGTGGCCGGGCGGCGATGGCCATGGCCGGCAGCATGTCCGTGAGGAGGTTGACCAGGAGCAGCTGACGCGCGTTCAGCGCGCTGCGCCCGGTGAGCAGGCTGGTCGCCAGGGTGAAAGCGATCTCACCGAGGTTGCCACCGAGCAGGATGCCCAACGCCTTGCGGACGGAGCCCCACATGGCCCGTCCCTCGACGATGGCGTCGACGATGGTCTCGATGCGGTCGTCGGTCACCACGACGTCGGCTGCGGCGCGCGCGGCGGGCGTCGCCCGGGAGCCGATGGCGATGCCCACGTCGGCGATCCGGATGGCCGGTGCGTCGTTGGCGCCGTCGCCCGTCACGGCGACCACGCTGCCGGCCGCGCGGAGTGCGGTGACGATGCGTACCTTGTGGGCAGGGGTGACCCGGGCGAAGACCGCGACCTGCGGCAGCGTCCGGGCGAGGGCGGCGTCGTCGAGGGCGTCGAGCTCCGCCCCGGTCATCATCCGCAGTTCCTCGTCGGGTTGCAGTTCGCCGGCGATGGCGGCGGCGGTGCTGGGGTGGTCGCCGGTGAGCATGACGATCCGCACTCCGGCCGCGGCCAGGCGGCTGACGCTCTCGGCCGCGGTGCCCCGCACCGGGTCCGCCAGTCCGAGCAGGCCCAGCAGGCACAGCCCGTTGACGTCCTCGTCGGCGAGAGCGGTCTCTTTCTGCCCGGTCTCTTGCTGCGCGGTCTCTGTCTGCCCGGTCTCGTCGGGAGGGATGCGGTCGGCGACCGCGAGGACCCGGAGGCCGCGACGGGCATGGTGGTCGATCTCCTCTTCGATCCACTGCCGCAGCCGGTCGTCGAACGGTGCGGTGGAGTCGTTCCGGCGGACCCGGTCACAGCGGGCCAGCACGACCTCCGGGGCTCCCTTGACGACCATCCGTGCCTGTGTGCCAGCTCGGCCGAGCACGGCGTGGTAGCCGCGTCCCGGCTCGAACGGCAGCTCAGCCACCCGCTCCCACGCGCCCGCGGGCAGGCCGGCCGCCAAGGCCGGGGTGGTGCCGAGCAGTTCGCCACCGGCCGCGATGGCCCGGTCGGTGGGATGGGTGAGCGTCGCGGGCGGCCCCTCCGGACCCGCGAGTACCGCCGTGGCGACCACGCGGCGCAGGGCGGGTGTGAGGTGCTCGGGCGGTCGCCGTTCGAGGCCGTCGGACACCTCGCGGAGGCTGATCCGCCCCTCGGTGAGCGTGCCGGTCTTGTCGAAGCAGAGCACATCGGTACGGCCGAGCGCCTCGATGGTAGGAGCGCTGCGTACGAGGGTGTTGCGGCCGGACAGGCGGCGGGCAGCGGCCAGTTCCGCGACCGTGGCGACGAAGGGAAGCCCTTCCGGTACGGCGGCGACACACAGGCTGACGGCGTTGCCCAGCGCCGCGCCCAGGGGCCGCCGGCGTGAGATATCGGCGAGGAAGAGGACGACGCCCGACGCGATGGACAGCGGCAGGAACCAGCGGCCGAGGGCGTTCAAGCGGCGTTCGACGCCGCTTTCCGGGGCGCCCGGAGCCGCCTCCGCGGCGCTGCCCGCCTCGGTCCCGGTGCCGGTCGCGACGACCACGGCAAGCGCGCTGCCCGCCGCCACCGTCGTGCCCTGGTAGAGCATGGAACTCCGGTCCGCGACGGCCCGCGCGGCCGTCGGCGCCGACGTCTTCACGACGGGCAGCGACTCGCCGGTGAGGCTGGACTCGTCGACCTCCAGGCCCGTCGCGTGCACCACCCGGCAGTCGGCCGGGACCGCGTCACCGGCCAGCAGCTCGATCACATCGCCACGTACCAGGCGGTCTGCGGACGTCTCGATGACGCCGGTGCGGCCCACCCGGCGCAACCTCACGCGTGCCGAGGTCGCTTCGACGAGGCGGTCCGCGGCGCGGTCCGCCCTGACCCGTTGCGCCCCGCCGACGACTGCGTCGACGCCGAGCACTCCGCCGATGAGCACCGCGTCGACGACGGAGCCGAGCGCCGCCGAGATTCCGCCGCCGATCGCGAGGATGGGTGTGAGCGGGTTGGCCAGCTCTTCCGCGACCCTGCCGATCAGCGTCACGGCGCCGGCCGGTCGTTCCGTTCCTTCGACCTGGCGGCGCCGTGCGGCCTCGGCGTCGTCGAGTCCCCGGGACGACGAGCCGAGCCGGGCCATGACCTGACGTACCGTCATGGCGTGCCAGGGTGTGCGCTCGACGCCGGCCGGGGCCGGCTGGCCGCGCAACCGCCAGCCTGCCCACATTCCCGCCACCAGCCCGGCGATGGTCACGCTGTCCGCCACGAGGCGGGCGCGCGCCCAGGCCCCGCGGCGCGGGCCGGCGAGCCCGAGGGTGCCGCCCACAAGGGCCCCGGCGGCTTCCATTCGGGCGCACAGCAGGCCCAGCCTGCGCGCCTCCGGCACCGCGGTCAGCAGCAGGTGCGCCACGTCGGGCGGTGCGGCGATGTCCGAGTCCCAGGGCACCTGGCGGGCTCCGGTTGTCACCCCGATGCCCAGATCCGCGCGGACGAGGGCGCGGCGGGTGCGGGTGGTGACCACGGCGACACCGTGTCCCTCCTCCTGGAGGGAACGGACCAGTGAGGCCGTGCGGGTGCCGCCGGTGGGGGCGGCCTCGTCCAGTCCGAACCTGCGGTGGAGCCCCGGCGCCCCTCCGACGAGCACCACCCGGCCGCACGCACGTGCCGCCTGCACCAAGTGCTCGGCGAGCGGGTGCAGTTGAGGGGCCAGTCCGGCGACGGCAACGGGGGTGCCGTGCCGGAGGACGAGCAGGACCCTCGCGCCCTCGTCGGCCCACTGCTTCGCCAAGGCGGCTGTTTCCTCGGGCAGTTCGGCGTACGACGCACCGGTGACTGCTGCACCGGCATCGGCCTCGGCAGCCTCGCCTGTGCTCGTGGAAGCCGCATCCGCCGTGCCGGTTTCCGGCGTAGCAGTGTCCGGCACGGTGGTGTCCGGGGCGGGGTACGGCCGCAGCGCCCAGCCCGAGAGCTCCTTCGGCTGCGACGGGTCGGCGACGTCCACCAACTCGTGGATTCGCGCGTGGATTTCGTCGACGTCGGGAATGCCGGACGCCGCCCCTTCCGGCCCCTCCGGGGGCCGCTCGCCGGACGGCGTCAGTCGTATCAGCGTCCCGACGGTCCAGGTACCGGTGGCCAGCAGCCGGGCGTCGAGGACGACGGCGTCGATCCGGTCGAGGCGGCGCAGTGCCTCCGGCCGGAGAACCAGCGCTCCGCGCGTGGAGGCGGTCTGTGCCACGGCGGACGCGAGCGCCTCCCGGCCAAATCGCGGGCCTCTCGGTGTGGCGGCGATCAGCAGAGCCAGCCCTCTGTCATGGCTGAGCGTGCCGGCCGCGGTGAGCCCGTACGCGGCGAGGGCGGCGGGAACGGCCACGTTGGCATACCGCTCCCCCGGCCCCGGCGGCAGCGGGGCGGGCCGCTCGTAGGCCGGTGCCGCCTCGTGGCGGTACGCACCCTCCCGGCCGGCGAGCCTCTGTGCCCAGTCGTGCCAGGCCCTGCGCCGGGCCTGGGCCTCGGCGTACCGGGCAGTGGCCAGGGCGGTCGCAACGGCGACGCCCAGCGGGCGGAACATCAACGTCGTGGTGAGCAGATTCGCCGCTGCCCAGCCGGTCTCCGCGGCCGCGGCGCCGACCCTGCGGGCGACACCCTCCCGCAGCCGCGGAGTGGCCTCCGCGAGCTGGATCGCCGCCGACACGGACGGGGGCAGGCCGCGGATCCGCATCGTCCGGCCCACGGTCGCCACGCCGAAGGCCATTACGCTCGCGCCCAGTTGGACAGCCGCACCGATCACCGCTTGCGGGGCACCCGGCCATCCGACAGGCCGCAGGGCCCGCTCCACCTCGGCACCGGCCTCGTCCCGGCTCTCTCCGCCGACGGCCTGCACGGCGGCATCGTCGGCCTCTGCGACGAGGCGGACGACGCCTTCAAGATCGGTTTCCGTGGGATCACAGCCGACGTACACACAGCCGAGCGTCCCGTTGACCTCGGCGCGGCTCACTCCCGGCACCCCGCTCAACCGGGCCTCGAGGTCACGGGCCTCCTGAGCCGTACCGGGCCGCCCCAGGCGGCGGACCTCGATCTGCACTCCGCCGGGGGCCTCCCTGGTCTTCCGCACACCCGGCATCAGCAGGCGTCCGAGCGCCGTCAGCCCTGCGGGCGCGGCGCTCACCGCGCCCGTGACAGTCCGGGCGGTTCCGGAGAGGAATGACCGGATCACGCGGCCTCCACATCGGCCGGCAGCGGTGCCAGTCGGTGCCGCCAGGGAACGACACCCTGTCCCACCAGTATGACCTCGTCCCGCTGGCACCGCTCGTTGTGCGAAGGCCCGCGGGATCACAGCGGGACCACACGGCAGCGTGCGACAGTACGCGTCACGGCGGCCCGCCCAAGGCCGCCGCCACAGCGCGCCCGGTCGACGTGTGCTTCTTCGAGAGGCCGCACTCATTGTCGCGCAGGCGGCCGTTGCAGCAGCAGGGCCGGCGCGCCGCCCTTCGCCGCTATTCCACCTTCGCCCAGTTGAGAGTGCGCTCCACGGCCTTCTTCCAGCCTTCGTACCCCTCGGAACGCTGTTCGTCGCTCCACTGCGGGTCCCACCGCTTGGACTCCTGCCAGTGCGAGCGGAGTTCGTCCTCGTCCCGCCAGAAGCCGGTGGCCAGTCCTGCCGCGTAGGCGGCGCCCAGTGCGGTGGTCTCGGCGACGACCGGGCGGCTGACCGGCACGTTCAGGACGTCGGCCTGGATCTGCATGCACAGGTCGTTGGCCGTCACGCCGCCGTCGACCTTGAGTACGTCCAGATGGACGCCGGAGTCCTGTTCCATGGCCTCGACCACGTCGCGGCTCTGGTAGCAGATGGCTTCCAGAGTGGCCCGGGCCAGATGGCCGTTGGTGTGGTAGCGGGCCAGGCCGACGATCGCGCCGCGCGCGTCGGAGCGCCAGTACGGAGCGAACAGACCGGAGAAAGCGGGGACGAAGTAGATGCCGCCGCTGTCCTCCACCGTGCGGGCGAGCCGCTCGCTCTCCGCGGCATCGTTGATGATCTTCAGCTGGTCGCGGAGCCACTGCACGGCGGAGCCTGTGACGGCGATGGAGCCCTCCAGCGCGTAGATGGCCGGGTTGTCGCCGAACTGATAGGCCACGGTGGTGAGCAGGCCGCTCCGCGACCGCACGAGTTCGGTGCCCGTGTTGAGAACGAGGAAGTTGCCCGTGCCGTAGGTGTTCTTGGCCTCGCCGGGAGCGAAGCAGACCTGGCCGACGGTGGCGGCCTGCTGGTCGCCCAGCACGCCGGTGATGGGGATAGCGGCACGAAGCGGCCGCTGGGTGCGGGTGTGGCCGTACGCCTCCGCATGCGAGGACGGATTGATGGCCGGCAGCATGGCCCGCGGGATGCCGAAGAACGACAGCAACTCGTCGTCCCAGTCGAGGGTTTCGAGGTCCATCAGCATGGTGCGGCTGGCGTTGGTCACGTCGGTGGCGTGGATACCGTCCTCGGGCCCGCCCGTGAGGTTCCACAGCACCCAGCAGTCGGTGTTGCCGAACAGGGCGTTCCCCTGCTCCGCGGCCTCGCGGACCCCGTCCACGTTCTCCAGGATCCACTGGATCTTGCCGCCGGAGAAGTACGTGGCCGGCGGCAGTCCCGCCTTGCGGCGGATGACGTCTCCGCGTCCGTCGCGTTCCAGCGCGGCGGCGATGGAGTCGGTACGGGTGTCCTGCCAGACGATGGCGTTGTAGTACGGGCGTCCGTTGCGCGGGTCCCATACGACGGTCGTCTCACGCTGGTTGGTGATCCCGATCGCGGCCAGGTCGGACGGCGACAGGTTTCCGTGCCGCAGAGCGTTCTGCATCACGGAGTTGGTCCGCTCCCAGATCTCCACGGGATCGTGCTCGACCCAGCCTGAGCGGGGCATGATCTGCCCGTGCTCCAGCTGGTGCCGGGCCACTTCGCTGCCGTCGTGGTCGAAGATCATGAAACGGGTGCTGGTGGTGCCCTGGTCCACCGCGCCGACGAAATCCGCCATGGGTTACCGCCTCTCCTCGGAGGATGCACACGGGGTCCGGCGCCGCCGCTCAGGGACCCTCGGGGCCGGGGACGCGTCCAGTGGGAGGCTGCCCGCCGCTGCCCCCGGGTCCTTCGGGTGCCGGCACGCGGCCCGGAAGCTGTTCCTCCTCGGTCGGCAGGAAGCGGCCGACGAAGGACTTGTAGAACCAGGCGCCGATCAGGCCTCCGATGAGAGGTGCGACGATCGGCACCCACCAATACATGGCTCCGTATTGATCTCGCCACGCCAGCCCGTACCCGGTCATGAAGCTCGCGAGCCGAGGTCCGAAGTCACGCGCCGGGTTGATGGCGTACCCCGCCAGGGTGCCCCACGCCATGCCGATGGCCACCACGATGAGGCCAATGATGAACGGGGCGAGGTTCGCCTTGGGGGCCTGGTTCAGCAGATCCGTCACGGCGAAGACCAGGAGTACCAGGATGGCCGTGCCGATGATCTGGTCACGGAAGGCTCCCCACGTTCCGACCGGCAGATTCGTGTTGCCGTTGGCCGGAAGGGTGGAGAACACGATCTGCGTCTTGAAGGTGTGGCCGGGGTCGGATTTTGCCAGCGCCTCGGTGTAGTTCCAGCGCACTATCAAGGCCGCGATGAAGGCGCCCGCGGTCTGGGCGAGCATGTAGGGCGCGACCTTCTTCCACGGGAACCCCTTGAAAGCCGCGAGGGCCAGCGTCACGGCCGGGTTGATGTGAGCACCACTGAGCCTCGCAGCCACGTACACGCCCAGGGTGACGCCGATACCCCAGCCCCAGGCGATGCTGTCGTGATCACCCAGCCCGCCGGGCGGATCGGTGAGGGCCCCGCCGGCCACCACCTGGGCTACCACGCCGCAGCCGAAGAGGATGAGGACCATCGTCCCGGCGAATTCCGATGCGAGCTCCCCCACAAGCCCTGGGTTTCGCGATTTCTCAGCCATGGGACCCGCTTCCCGTCGGCCATGAACCGACTTGCTGAGTGCCAGAAAGATCCCGTTTATCACCATAAGTTCGCCAGGGCCGATCCGCATCATCCGCAGTGGCTGGTGTGCACCATGGGGCAGCTGAGGCAGCGGCCCCTGGCGCCGCGGCCTCCATCAGGCGAGCTTGCGAACGCCGACAAACCGGCGTTACCTGGAAGTATCCGGCGGTGGAGCACGCAACACCCGGGCCACGGCACAGACCGACGGCCCTCGCCGGCCGGCGTCGTACGCTGCCTGTCCTGGCCGCGGCCCTGCCCGTCGCCGCCGGTCCCAAGCGTTCGGCGCGGAGGTGACCGAGGTGAAAGCAGTCGTCTACGAGGAGCCCTTCAAGGTAGCGGTGAAGGACGTCGAGGATCCCCGCATCCAGCACCCGAACGACGTGCTCGTCCGAGTCACGTCGAGTGCGATCTGTGGATCCGATCTGCATATGTATGAAGGCCGCACAGCGGCCGAATCCGGCATCGTCTTCGGCCACGAGAACCTCGGCATCGTTGAGGAGGTAGGCCAGGGCGTGACCTCCCTCTCCAAGGGAGACCGCGTCGTCATGCCGTTCAACGTGGCCTGCGGATTCTGTAAGAACTGTCTGGCGGAGTACACCGGATTCTGCCTGACGGTCAACCCCGGGTTCGCCGGCGGCGCCTATGGATACGTCGCGATGGGCCCGTACACCGGCGGCCAGGCCGAACGGCTGCGAGTACCGTTCGCCGACTTCAACTGCCTGAAGCTGCCGCCGGGCGAGCAGTTCGAGACCGACTTCGTACTGCTGGCCGACATCTTCCCGACCGGCTACCACGGGTGCGAGCTGGCCCAGGTATCCCCGGGCGAGACCGTGGCCGTGTACGGGGCCGGCCCGGTGGGTCTGATGGCCGCCTACTCCGCACTGCTGCGCGGCGCGTCCAAGGTGTTCTCCGTCGACCGCGTGCCCGAGCGGCTCGCCAAGGCGGAGGAGATCGGGGCCATTCCGATCGACTTCACCAAGGGCGACCCGGCGGAGCAGATCAAGGAGCAGACCCAGGGCGAAGGAACCGACAAGGGCGTGGACGCCGTGGGCTACCAGGCACAGGCCCATGACGCCAGCCACGAGGAACCTGCGATCGTACTCAACACGCTCGTCCAGACGGTACGGCCGACCGGAATGCTCGGAGTGCCGGGCCTGTACGTACCGTCCGACCCCGGCGGGCCCGACGAGCACGCCAAGCACGGCCAACTGCTGGTCTCCATCGGCAAGATGTTCGAGAAGGGCCAGCGGATGGGCACCGGTCAGTGCAACGTCAAGCGGTACAACCGCCAGCTGCGCGACCTGATCATCGCCGGTCGGGCCAAGCCGAGCTTCGTGGTCTCCCACGAGCTCCCGCTGGCGGAGGCGCCCAAGGCATACGAAAAGTTCGACAAGCGAATCGAGGGCTACACCAAGGTGGTGCTGCACCCGGCACTCGCCGGAGTGTGAAAGACCGGTCCGGGCGCCTGAGCGCCCGGACCTCTCAATGACCTCTCAATGAGGACGAAACAGCTTCCGTCAATTTCCAGGTGAGGTGATGGCGTTGCCCAGATCGAAGAGAGCCACCGCTTACAAAGGCACTTCGCCTGAAGCGATCCGTCATCACTACGATTTCCTGGGCGACTTCTACAAACTCTTCCTCGGCCCTGAGCTCGTCTACTCCTACGGAATGTGGGAGCCCGGAGACACGCTCGAATCCGCCCAACTGCGCAAGCTCGACTACCACATCGAAGCTGCCCGTGCCCAAGGCGCTGAGCGCGTCCTCGACGTGGGCTGCGGTTGGGGCAGTCTCCTGTACCGGCTGGTGGACACGCACCAGGTCCAGCACGCGGTGGGAATCACGATGAGTCCGGGCCAGGCCGCCTGGATACGCAACCAGGACTGGCCCCACTGCGACGTACGGGTCGAGAACTGGTTCGACCACACGCCGGATGCGCCGTACGACGCCATCATCGCCATCGAAGCGATAGAGCACTTCGCAGGCAGCGCCATGCTCCGGTCACAACGGATCGCGCGCTACCGCCTGTTCTTCGAACGCTGTCACTCCTGGCTGAAGCCCGGCGGACGGCTGTCGGTGCAGACGAACGCCTGGGGCGACCGCGGCTGGCTCGCATCCATCCTGCTGCCCGCACACGAGCGGACGTCGGCCGACTCGAACGGCAGCCCGCCGAAACACCTCAGCCCCAAGGGCGTCTACCAGAACGTCCATGACACCGTGACGAACATACGCGAGGGCCTGCACGCCTCCCGGACCGTCTTTCCCGAGACCTTCCTCCCCTCCCTCTCCGAACTCACCACGGCCGCCCGCCCGTTGTTCACGGTCCAGCGGGTACGCCACGACCCGGAAGACGGCGTACTGACGCTTGAGAGCTGGCTGGAAAGGGCCCAGGCAAACCAGGCCCGCGGCGCCGAGCTCATCGGCGAAAAGGCCGTCATGGACATCATCAGGGAACAGCGCATCGGACTGAAATTCCTGCGCGAACAGCGGTACACCGTACTGCGCATGGTCTTTCAGAAAGCCTGACGCGTCACGACTCCGGGGCTTTGCGGGCCAGGAGGAAGGCTTGCGGTGTCTTCTCCCAGTCGATGGCCTCGCGCACCAGGCGTGCGACCTCACCGAGCCCGTGCCGGCTCAGCAGCGCGGCGACGCGATCCGGCGGGAACCGGTACACGTCCAGGGACACCGCGTGGCCGTATGCGCGCTCCAGGTGCACGCACTCGTCACCGACCTTGAAGGCCAGCAGCAGGTGGCCGCCCGGGGCCAGGACGCGGTGGAACTCGGCGAAAACCGTGGGCAGTTCCTCCGGTGGGGTGTGGACGGTGGAGTACCAGGCGACAATGCCACCGACAGAATCGTCCTTCAGGTCCAGGGCGGTCATCGAACCTTCGTCGAACCGCAGGCCCGGGTACGTCCGGCGGGCCACTTCGACCATCCCGGGCGACAGGTCGACACCGAAGGCGTCCACTCCCAGGGACGCCAGGTGTGCCGTGATGCGGCCGGGCCCGCAGCCGAGGTCCGCGACCGCCCCGGCACCGTCGGCCTGCACGAGCTCGGCGAACGCGGCGAGCATCGCACGGTCCAGAGGCCCCTCGGCAAGCTCGGCGCCGAGCAGTCTGGCGTAGTCGACAGCGACGGTGTCGTAGGACGCCCGGGTGGCGTGCAGGTGTGGTGTCTCGGTCATGGTTGAGGACAGTAGTCCGGGACCGGGGCCGGCCGAGGTCTCTCGGCCTGTGTGAGCCAAGAGGTGGATGATCGGCCGCGGCAGGGGACACGCCGTCGTCCACGCGTACCACTGACGGCGAGGCGACCGCTGGAGGGGCGCCGCCGTCGACACACCGCTCAGGCGCCGGCCGCGCGGCGCGGCGGCGCCGTCGTGCCGCGGACCTCGAGGACCGGGGCGGTCAGGACGACCTCGGCGGGGCGACCCGGGTCCGCGATCCGGTCGAGCAGGCACTGCGCGGCGCGGCGGCCGACGTCGTGGCTGGCGTTGTCCACGGTGGTGAGCCACAGGTGCCGCAGGCGCGAGAGGTACGTGTTGTCGTAGCCGACGAGGGAGAGGTCGCGGGGCACCCGGAGGCCGAGCTCCTCGGCTGCCGACAGTGCGCCGACACACGCCATGTCGTTGAACGCGAAGACGGCGGTGGGCCGTTCAGCCGCGCTGAGCAGCCGGACCGTGGCCCGGTAGCCGCCCTCCTCGGTCAGGTCGCCCTGCTCCATGATCGCCGTCCGGGCCAGACCGTGCTCGCGCATGACCGCCTCGAAGCCGCGGCGCCGCAGGTCCCCGACCACGCCCTGCCCCGCGATGTGGGCGATGCGCCGGTGGCCGAGGCCGATGAGATGCTCGGTGGCGAGGCGGGCTCCGTGCTCGTCGTCTCCCGCGACGATGTCCACGCGGGGCAGCACGGGTTCTCGGGCACCCGCGACGACGGTGGGAACCTGCCCGGCCGCCGTACGCAGCGCCTCGGCGGCCGGGAGCGTACCGACGGCGATCAGCCCGTCGACGCGCAGGTCCGTGAAGGTCCGGGTGAGGTCCTCGCCGAGGCGGCGGTTGAGGTGGCCGTCGGCCAGCAGCATGTGCAGACCGGAGTCGTGCAGCCGGGAGTTGAGGCCGTCGAGCAGCTCCACGAACCAGGGGTTGCGCATGTCGTTCAACAGCACGCCTATGGTGCGGGTGCGCCGCTCGCTGAGGCTGCGCGCGGCGGCGTTGGGCCGGTAGCCGAGCTCCTCGACGGCGGCCAGCACGGCCTGCCGCTTCTCGGGACGCACCTGGTCGGAACCGCGCAGCACAAGAGAGACCAGCGATTTCGACACTCCGGCCCGTTCGGCGACGTCACGGATCGTCGGCGCTCTCATGGCGTGGACCGTTCCATACGGTGGCCTGGCTTGTCAAAGTCGTTGACAGAGTGGTGGAAAGGGATTCAATGTGAGCCCGTAAGTTTATGGACCGGTCCAAAGAAGGGCAGTCATGGTGCGTACGCTCGGCGTCGCCGTCGTCGGATTCGGCTGGATGGGGCGGGTGCACACCCAGGCGTACGCCCGGGTCCTGCACCACTTCCCGCACCTGGCCGTGCGCCCGGAACTGGTCACGGTCGCCGAGGAGGTGCCCGGCCGCGCCGAGGAGGCGGCCGCGCAGTTCGGGTTCGCCGGCACCGCCCGGGACTGGCGTGAGGTGGCCGCCGATCCGCGTGTGCACGCGGTGAGCATCACCGCCCCCAACTTCCTGCACCGCGAGATCGGCGTCGCCATGGCGGAGGCCGGTAAGCACATCTGGATCGAGAAGCCGGTCGGGCTGACCGCCGAGGACGCCCGCGCCGTGGCCGACGCCGTGGCGAAGGCCGGCGTTCAGGGCGCCGTCGGCTTCAACTACCGCAACGCTCCGGCGGTCGAGACCGCGCGCGACATGATCGCCGCCGGGCAGATCGGCGCCGTCACGCACGCCCGCATCCGCCTGTTCAGCGACTACGCCGCCCACCCCGAGGGCGCCCTGACCTGGCGGTACGAGCGCGAGCGCGGCGGCAGCGGGGTGCTGGGCGACCTCGCCTCACACGGCGTGGACCTGGCTCGTTTCCTGCTCGGCGACATCGAGGCGCTGACCGCCGACACCGCCGTCTTCGTGCCCGAACGAGCCCGCCCCACCGGCGCCACCGCCGCGGGCCACACCCGCGCGGCGGGGGGCGAGATGGGCCCGGTGGAGAACGAGGACTACGTCTCCTGCCTGCTGCGCTTCACTTCCGGCGCACGCGGCGTCCTGGAGGCCTGCCGTGTCTCGGTCGGCGAGCAGAACAACTACGGCTTCGAGATCCACGGCACCAAGGGTGCGGTCTTCTGGGACTTCCGGCGCATGGGCGAACTGGGCGTCAGCCGCGGCACGTCGTACCAGGACCAGCCCGTCAGCACCCTCTATGTGGGCCCCGGCCACGGCGAGTACGGGGCCTTCCAGCCGGGCGCCGCGAACAGCATGGGCTACGACGACCTGAAGGTCATCGAGGCCCACCGCTTCCTGCTCTCCATCGTCGAGGGAAAGCCCTGCGGAGCGACCCTCGCCGACGCCGTTCACAGCGCCGCCGCGCTGGACGCCATGACCCGCTCCGCAGAGCGGGGAACGTGGGAGAACGTGGCATGAGCGGTGCACCTCGGTTTCATTTGTGGCCGCCGGCCGCCCACGACGCGCCATCTTGAGCCCAGGCTTGTCAACTTTTCTCCTACGAGTTATATAAGTGTGCGTAAGGGCATCGCAGACCCACAGTCGTACGAGAGGAGATGGCCGTGATGCTCATGCGTACCGACCCGTTCCGGGAGCTGGATCGCCTCACCCAGCAGGTCTTCGGGACCGTCGCCCGGCCGGCGGCCATGCCGATGGACGCGTACCGCTCCGGCGACGACTTCGTCGTCCACTTCGACCTTCCCGGCATCGACCCCGAGTCGATCGACCTCGACGTCGAACGGAACGTCCTGACCGTCCATGCCGAGCGCCGCTCCCCGGCCCCCGAGGGTGCGGAGATGGTCGCGTCCGAGCGGCCGACGGGCTCCTTCAGCCGTCAGCTGTTCCTCGGCGAGAGCCTGGACACCGAGCGCATCGACGCCTCGTACGACGCGGGCGTCCTGACGCTGCGCATCCCGGTGGCCGAACAGGCCAAGCCCCGCAAGATCCAGATCACCGGAGGCAGTGCACCGAAGCAGATCAGCGGCTGATCGAGAGCCGTCGAGGGCCGCAGGGCCGACCGCAACCTCCCCAGGTCGGCCCCTGCGGCCCTCGTACCGTCTGCGACGCAAATGATCGCCTGGTGGTGCCATGGAGCCAGAGGCTCGACGAAGACCAAGAGGATCGCGGCGCACGGTAGCGTGACGATCATGGTGGACTGGGAGCTGCGGCCGGCTTCGGCGGCCGACGTCGAGGCGGTGGCCGAGTTGCGTGCCGTGGTGCTGAGGCCGGATCTGGAGCGGCTCGGGCGGTACGACGAGCAGCGGGTGCGGCAGCGGCTACGGGACGGGTTCGCACCCATGCACACCTGGGTGATCGAGGTGGGGGGCGCGTTCGCCGGCTGCGTGGCGCTGCGACCTGCTGAGGACGCCCACTGGCTGGAGCACTTCTATGTGGCCCCGCATCTCCAGGGCACTGGCATCGGTTCGGCTGTGTTGCGCGGGCTGCTGGAGCGGTGCGACCACGACGGCACCCTTGTCCGCCTGAACGTGCTGCAGGGCAGCCCGGCACGCCGGCTGTACGAGCGGCACGGGTTCACCCTCGAGACCGCGGATCCGGTGGATGTGTTCATGGTGCGCAGACCCGGTCCGCGCTCCTGACCTTGCCGTTAGTGCCGTGGGGCCAGCGGGTACCCGCCCTCCCGGCCGGACAGCGGGAGACATCGGCCGGACGGGGGGGGACGGACCCACCGGTGCTCCACGCCTCCCCCACTCCCCCACTCCCCCACTCCCCCCACGGAAGGCACGGCGAGAGGACGACGGTCATGAGCGACGCACGACAGGAGAACCCCGTCGAGAAGTACCCCCAGCCGGAGTTTCCGCAGCAGGACCAGCCGCATCCCGGCCTGACCGAGCGTATGGCTCCGCAGCCCGATCACGGCGAGGAGTCGTATCGGGGCAGCGGGCGGCTTGAAGGCCGCCGCACGATCATCACCGGCGGTGACTCGGGGATCGGCCGCGCCGTGGCCCTGGCCTTCGCCCGCGAGGGCGCCGACGTGCTGTTCAGCTATCTGGCCGAGGAGGAGAAGGACGCTCGGGAGACCACCCGCCTCGTGGAGGACGCCGGGCGGCGGGCGGTGCCGGTGGAGTGCGACATCCGGGAGGAGAGCGCCTGCCGGGGCCTGGTCGACCGTGCGGTCGCGGAGTTCGGCGGCATCGACGTCCTGGTCAACAACGCGGCGTACCAGATGGCGCAGTCCGAGGGGATCGAGGCCATCACGACCGAGCAGTTCGACCGGGTGATGCGCACCAACCTCTACGGCATGTTCTGGCTCTGCAAGCTGTCCCTGCCGCACATCCCCGAGGGCGGCAGCATCATCAACAGCACGTCCGTGCAGGCGTACAAGCCCAAGCCCCATCTGCTCGACTACGCCACCACCAAGGGCGCGATCGTCACGTTCACCCAGGGTCTCGCCGCCCAACTGGCTCCCCGCGGCATCCGCGTCAACGCCGTGGCCCCCGGCCCGGTCTGGACACCGCTCATCCCGGCGACACTCCCCGACACCACCGAGTTCGGAAAGCAGTCCCCACTGCAGCGCCCTGCCCAGCCCGCGGAGATGGCGCCGGCCTACGTTTTCCTCGCGTCCCAGGAGGCGAGTTACATCACGGCCGAGATCCTCAACGCCACCGGCGGCACGCCTCTGCCGTAGTCGGGCAACCCCCGCCGTTTTGGCGCCAGGCACTGGTGTGCACACCGCGCGGCCGGTTGTGCGAGGTTCGCCCCGGCCCGTCAGGGGCACTCGTCCCGCGTGGTATCCACGGGCCCGGATCACCGTCTCCGGCTCCCTGTCCTGCGAGCCGTACTGCTCACACAGACGTTCGTCCACTGGCAGTATCCGCCGGACGAGGTGCAGAAACTGCTGCCGGACGGACTCGTCGTGGACCAGCGGGACGGTGCGGCATGGGTGAGTCTGACGCCGTTCCTCATGGCCGGCGTCCGGCCCCCGGGTTTGCCCGTGGTGCCGACCCTGGACGCCTTCCCCGCGACCAACCTGCGTACGTATGTCCGGTGGCCCGGCGGGCGAGACGGAGTGTGGTTCCTGTCCAGCGAAGTCGGCAGCGCCGTGATGCTGGCCGCCCGGGCGGTCGGAGCGCCGTACCACCTCTCCGACCTCAGTGTGACGACGGTGGATGACACCGTGTCGTACGCGGGCACCCGGCGGGGCGGCAGCCCCTCGTACCACCTGGTGGCACGCCCCGGCCCGCGGATCACCCCGTCGGAGCGCGACATCTGGCTCTGCGGGCGCTGGCGCGCCTTCACATGGCGCCTGGGGACGGTGTTCGAGATACCCATATGGCATGACCCGTGGGTGCTGAGCAGCGCCGCACTGGAAGACCTGGGCGAGGATCTGACCAGTGCCGCGGGCCTGTCCCGTCCGCGGGGTGAGCCGCTCGTCCACTTTTCGCACGCCATGCGAAACGTACGTCTGGGGCCGGCGCGCCCTTCCCGGTTGCAGGATCTCCTGAACCTCATCCCCGGTACGTGACGACGAGGCTGGTCCGGGCAGGCCGTTTCAGCAGGAGAGCGGCGGGAACCCGGGCTTCGTTCGGAGAAGGTAGGTGATCCCCGTGCCAGGCCGTGAAGAGCTCCCTTCGACGCTGCGGCGTTCGCCCGAGGATGCGCAGCGCACGTGGGTCAAGGCGCACGATTCCGCCGTGGAGACGTACGGGGAGGGCGAGCGTTCCCACCGCGTGGCCTTCAGCGCCCTCAAGCACAAGTACGAGAAGGTCGGCGATCACTGGGAGCGGAAGGAGAAGGGCCGCAAGGGCCCGTCCGATCCCAGGGCTGCCACGCCGCGTGGGCAGGAGGCCCGCAGCGGTGAGGGTGTCGACGAGCAGGCATCGAAGCAGCGGCTGTACGACGTGGCGAGCAAGCTGGACATCGACGGCCGATCCCGTATGAGCAAGGCGGAGCTGCTGGACGCCATTCGCAAGGAGAACCGCTCACGGACCCGCAAGGCGCGCGAGGGCTGACGGCGGCTCACTGCATCTACGCCAGGCGACAGACCTCACTGCATGTGCGCGAGGCGAGAGACCCGTGGCCCGGGCTGCTGGGCCGGTGGCCCGGGCCACGCCATGCCCGCACCGATCCAGGCCCGCACCGATCCAGGCCCGAACCGATGAGCCGAGCCGCACACACTGTCAGAGTTCGAGCGAGCCGCACGCCTCAGGGCCGGCGCCAGGAGTCGTTCTCCAGGTGGGATCCGGCCTGCGGGCCCATGCGGAGCATGCCGCCGTCCACGACCCAGGACGCGCCGGTGACATAGCTCGCCTCGTCGCCTGCCAGGAAGGCGATCACGGCGGCGACCTCCCGGGCGTCGCCGGGTCGTCCGAGAGGTACGCCGGGCCGGCGCTCCGTCCGGACGTCTGTGTCTTCCTGACCCGTCATCGGCGTGGCGATCTCGCCGGGTGCCACGGCGTTGGCCCGGATACCGTGTTCGGCCAGTTCCAGCGCCATGACCTGGGTCAGTAGTCCGAGTCCGCCCTTCGCCGCGCAGTACGGCGCGGCGCCGACGCGTGGCTGGTGCTCGTGGACGCTGGTCACGTTGATCACGGCGCCGCCGTGCCCGTGGCGGATCATGCGGCGCGCGGCCCGCTGGGTGCACAGGAAGGGGCCGATGAGGTCGACGTCGATCACCTGCTGCACGGTGGCGTGGTCGAGGTCCAGGAACGGGGTCATGGTGCCGGTGCCCGCGTTGTTGACGAGCACGTCGATGCGGCCGAGCCGGTCGGCGAGGCGGTCGACGGCCTCGGCCGCGTCCGGCAGCCGGGTCAGATCCATCTGCTCGAGTTCTGCACGGCGGCCGAGTTCGCGCACCTCGGCGGCCGTCTCCTCGGCGCCCTCGAGGTCGCGGTGCCAGGTGATGCCGATGTCCATGCCGTGCGCCGCGAGGCGGACGGCGGTGGCGCGGCCGATTCCGGAGTCCGCACCGGTGATCACCGCGACCCGGGTCACGGCTTCGCCGGTGGCCTCCGGCGGGCTTGTGTCGCTGGGGTTCATCCTTCGACTCCGGTCGAGTGGTGCGGGGCACCCACGGGCTTGGATTCCGGGGAACCACGCTGGCGCAGATAGATCGAGAGAATGGCCATGGAGGCGATGGCAATGAATTCCGACTGCCAGTTCTGCAGCGTACGGTCCCAGAAATCGGCGGAGACGATGTACTCGCGCCAGCTGGTCGGCGCCTGAAGCTGCCTCAGCTGCTCCTCGTTGTAGGCGGACACGCCGGTGACCGACTGGGCGAGCCAGGAGAGTACGAAGATGGCGCCCATGGCCTGCCCCAGGGAACTCGCGTACACCTTGAGGCGGATACCGCCGGCAGCCGCCCAGCGGGGAGAGTCCGGGCGCGCGTGGGGGCCGACCTGCTGATCCTCGTCGGATTCCACGCCGATCCTGTCCAGGCTCTTGGACTCCGGCGAGCCTCGCTGGACCAGCCATACGGTGAGGAAGACGTAGAGGAAGAACTGCAGGTACTCCGACTGCCAGTTCTCCATGACGTCGACGGCGAAGTCCGAGGACGCCATGTAGTCGCCGACGCTGATGGGCTGGAGGTCGTCCGCCACGAGCTGGTTGTTGAAGTCGGCGTGTCCGGCGAACGCCTGCCCGATCAGGGCGAGAACGAACGCCGTCCCGAATGCCAGGCCCAGGCCGTTGTCCCGCAGAAAGCGCCGGGCGGTCATCGGCGCAGCATCCCGAGCGTGATGCAGTAGGCCAGGCCGCCCGCGATCACCAGCAGGCACAGTGTGAACATGGCGCGCATCAGGCCCTCACCCGCCCTTCAGCGTGCAGCGGTAGGGGCGCTGGGGGCGCGGGGTGCATCCGGCGGCCACGATTTTCCAGCCTCCCGGGAACAGCGACAGGAACAGCGTGTCCGCCGGGAACACGACTCGGGCCTGGCGTCCGTTGACGTCGACGCTCTGGACGTCCTCCGGTACCGCGTCGGCGGACGGGACCTCCTCGTCCAGGATGCCCTTGGCGCACGTCGTCTTGGCGGACTGCGCGACCTCCTCCCGGGTGGCCGGCGCCAGCGCGCGGCATACGGCGCCCCCGTCCCGGGCGCCGAGGGCCCTTTCGAAGTCGAGGGCAGCCGCCATGGCTGCCGTGCGCCGCTCCTCCACCGCCCCGCAAGCAGTCGTCAGCACCAGCGCGGCTCCCGTCGCCGCCGCTGCCCCCCACTGCCATCGCCACGGCATCCAAATGGCCTCCCGTCCGGTGCTCCACGGGTGTACCGACGGACCGTAACCCCGCTCGGCCGGGGGTCACGGCCGCCGCGCGTGGGACGCAACGGCCGTGTCCCTCCGGTGGCGGACAGGTGGGGCACCGGCACCGTCATCAGAGCCTCCCTTCGGCCACGGGGATGCGAGGCTGCGCATCGCAGGTACCGGAGGCGCTGGATCGGGCAGCCGCCCTTGGATCGGTCGTCGGCGGCTGCGGAAGCCGGTCGACGGCGTCGAGCACTTCGTCCACCGTGATGCGCAGCAGCCGTTCATCCGGACGATCCCCGTGGGGATCCCCGGGTCGCACCTCGTCGTTCCCGGAGCCGGGGGTGGTGTCGTCGGGATACCACAGGACGCGATGGCGGGGGGAGGGCGGTGGTCCCCACAGCCGGGGGGAGACCGGCCCGAAGAGCACGACGGACGGTGTGCCGAGAGCAGTAGCCAGGTGTGCGAGTCCGGTGTCACCGACGACGATCGCGCGGGCGTGGGCGACGAGGGCGGCCAGTCTGCTGAACGGCACGTCGTCGTCACCGCCGAGTACGGCGTCGGGCGGCAGGCCCGCCTGCCGGGCCACCGCGTGTCCCAGCCGCCCCTCCCCCGCGCCCGCGGTGACGACGACACGGTGCCCGGCTGCATGCAACCAGCGGGCGACGGCCGCGAATCGCTCGGCCGGCCAGCGGCGTGCCGCCGAGTCCGCGCCCGGGTGCACGACGACGCAGCCGGGGGCGGGCGAGGGCACTTCGGGCGCGGGGATGCGCAGGTCGTCCGCGTCGGCCGGGATGCCGTACCAGGCGAGCAGGCGGCACCAGCGGGAGCGTTCGTGCTCGTCCTCGCGCCATGACGGGCCGGGGATCCACGGCGTGTGCGGGTGTGCGTACGCCAGCAGCCGGGCCGGCCGCAGGGCGTCGAGCAGCAGGTGGCTGGGCGGACCGTTGCCGTGGAGGTCCACCGCGACATCGGGCGGCGCCCCCGCCCACTCGATCCGGGCGGGCACGGCCCTGCCCGGCGCGGTGGTGGCGACCAGACGGTCGACGACTCCGGTCGCCGCTGCCGCCTCGGCCGTACGGGCGGGTGCGGCAAGCACCAGTTCGTGACCGGGGTGGGCTCGTCGCAGCGCGCGCAGCGCGGGCACGGCGGTGAGCAGATCACCGAGCCCGAGGGCACGCAGGACGAGCAGGCGCGGGGGGACGCCGTCTCCGCAGGGATGGGGTGCGGTGGGGACCTGAGCGTGCGTCATGGGCGGAGCCTCGGCGCGAGAGGAGCGAGCGCGGCGCGGCGGGCCAGTTCCGTGGTGGAGCGGCCGTCCAGGTAGGGCAGGACGATGGCCTGGCCTCCCCATTCGCGCAGTGCGGCGGCCTCAGGGAGTGCGTCGGCGCTGTAGTCGCCGCCCTTGACCCAGATGTGGGGGCGGAGTTGTCGTAGCAGCGCTTCGGGCGTGTCCTCGTCGAAGACGGCGACGGCGTCCACGCAGCCGAGCCCGGCGAGGACGCGTACGCGGTCGGCGACGGGGTTGATCGGCCGGCCGGGGCCCTTGAGGCGGCGCACGCACGCGTCGGAGTTCACGCAGACGATCAGGCAGTCGCCGGTGCGGCGGGCGTTCTGCAGCAGCCCGACGTGGCCCGCGTGGAGCAGGTCGAAGCAGCCGCCGGTGGCCACGACCGTGCCGCCGCGGGCGCGGACGGACTGGGCGAGGGCGTGTGCGTCGGTGAGGTGGCGCTCGTGCCCGGGGTGCGGCGGCGTGCGGTCTGCCGTGTCCCACAGGTCCCTGTTGCCGGCGCCGCCCGCGGCGACGAAGTCCGCCGCTTCGGCGACGGCCCGCACGACGGCTTCCTCGGGCAGGCCGCCGTCGGCGAGGGCGGCAGCGGCCGTGGCGGCGAAGCAGTCGCCGGCGCCGCACGGGTCGCCCTGCGCGCGCTGCGGCGCGGGGACGTAGAGGGGGCTGTCGCTTCCCGCACGCGCCAGAATCGCTCCGCGTTCGCCCAGCGTGACGGCGACGGCGGCGGCCCTCCAGCGCTCGGCGAGCCTGGAGCCCCTCAGTGCGTGGGCACGCAACGACTCGTCCGCGTCCTCCACGGTGATGAGTGAGCACGCTTCGGCGGAGTTGGGCGTGGCCAGGCGCACACCGGGGACGGGGGCACCGCCGCGCGGATGCGGGTCCCACACGACGGGGACGCGGCGGGCGGCATCGGCGAGTTGCTGCCGGACGGCGGCGGCGGTTCCGCGGCCGTAGTCGGCGACCAGGACGGCGCGGGCCTCTCCCAGCGCGGCGCGTACTGCGTCGCCCGGTCGGCCCGGGGTGCCGCCGCCGCGGTCCATGCGCACCAGCGGGCGGCCCGCGGCCCGTACCCGGGTCTTGACGGCGAGCGTGCCGTCGAGGGGGAGTTCGACGAGGCGGAGGCGTGGCGCCAGCATGGCGCGAACGGTCTCGCTGGCGGGGTCGTCGCCCAGCGCCGTGACGAGTACGACCTCGCGGCCGGCCGCACGTGCGGCGAGGACGGCGGCCAGGGCTGCCCCGCCGGGACGGCTGTGTTCGCTCACGACATCGACGACGGGCGCGGGCGCGTCGGGGGCCAGGCGGGTGGCGTCACCGTCGATGTCCTGGTCCAGCAGGGCGTCGCCGACGACGACGAGCGGCGGGCGCTGGGCGGTCATGCATACCTCCTCCGGTCGGGGAGACGGCCGCGGTCGGCGAGACGGCTGCGGTCGCGGCCGACGCGACGGACGCCGTCACACGGCCCCCCACTGCCCGTGTTCCACCTTCTGCAGGACAGGTTGGGTCACGGCCGGTGGGGCGGGACGGGCGCAGCCCGTTGCCTCGTCGAAGGCCTCGCACAGCAGGTGGAGGGCCACCAGATGGGCCTCCTGGATGGTGGCGGTGCTGGACGAGGCGATGCACAGGCAGTCGTCCGAACGGGTCGCGAGCGGGTTGGGGCGGGGGCCCGTCATGGCCCACACGCGCAGGCCCGCGTCGCGGCCGGCGGATGCGGCGGCGAGGAGGTTGGGGCTGCGCCCCGACGTCGACATCAGCACCAGTACGTCGCCGGGCCGGCCATGGGCGGCGACCTGCCGGGCGTACAGCTCCTCGAAGCCGTAGTCGTTGCCGATGGCGGTCACGCTGGAGGTCTCTGCGTGGAGGGCGATGGCGGAGTACGGGGGGCGGTCGTCGCGGTAGCGTCCGACGAGTTCGGCCGTGAGGTGCTGCGCCTGGGCGGCGCTGCCGCCGTTCCCGGCGGCCAACAAGCGGCCGCCCAGCGGCAGGACGGCGGCGAGGTGCCGTCCCCAGCGGGCGACCTGGTCGAGGCCGTGCTCCCGGAACCGGGCCAGGGCGTCCTGGATCGACTGGCAGTGCTCGTGCGCCGAGTGAAGGGACGGCGACGGCGTGTGGAGTGATTCGCTCATGGCTGGCGGTCCGGCCTGCCGGCGTCCGCACGGACGGCCGGCGGTCTCGGCCCGTTCCCCCTTCGCGAGTGTGAGGTCGGTCAGCGGCCGCTTGCGGTCCTGCGTCACGCCGCTCCGGGAATGCCCGCCGGGCGCCGTGCCAGGACGTCCCGGTAGACGTCCTCGGTGGCCGCGGCCACCCGGTCCCATCCGTAGCGGGCCAGGACCCGCCTGCGTCCCGCCGCGCCGCACGCGGCCCGCTGTACGGGGTCGTCGAGCAGCTCGGCGACGGCCTGGGCGAGTGCGACGGGGTCGCGCGGCGGCACGAGCCGGCCCGTGCCGGGCTCGGCCACGGTGTCCTGCTGTCCGCCGACCGCGCTGGCGACCACAGGAGTTCCGCAGCCCATGGCCTCGAGCGGCACGATGCCGAACGGCTCGTAGTACGCCGGGCACAGCACGACGTCGGCGCTGCGCAGCAGGGCGGGGACGTCCTCGCGGGGCAGCCCGCCGGTGAAGCGGACGCGGTCGTCCACGCCGAGGTCCTGTGCGAGGGCACGCAGACGCCGTACCTCCGGATCGTCGTCGAGGTGCTCGGCCGGGGGGCCGCCGGCTATGACGAGTTCGGCGTCGGTGATGAGGACGAGCGCGGCGATGGAGACGTCGGCGCCCTTGCGCGGTACGAGTCGGCCCAGTTGGACGAGCCGGTGCCGACCGGGGGTGCGCGGTGCCACGGGTCCCTGAGGCGTGAAGCGTTCGGGGTCGACGCCGCAGGGCACGATGGCTGTCCGTCCCGGGGACAGTCCCATGGCGGCCAGTTCACGGACCTCGTCGCGGCAGGTCGCGATGATGCGGTCGCAGGCCTCGCCGACGGTGGTCTCCCATCCGATGCGCTCGGGAGGGCTGGTGTCCGCCTCCTTCTGGTGGCGCCGCTTGACCGTGCCGAGCGCGTGATACGTGTGGGTGAAGGGCAGGCCCAGCTCACCGGCGGCCTGGAGCGTGGCGATGCCGGACATCCAGAAGTGCGAGTGCACCATGTCGGGCGGTTCGCTCTGCCACTCGCTCGCCAGATGGTGGCCGAAGTCCGGGATGCACGGCAGGAGTTCGTCCTTGGGGACCGGCCGGGCGGGTCCGGCGGGGACGTGCCGTACCTCGACTCCGGGCCGCAGCGGCACGGACGGCGGCAGGTCGGGCGCGTCGCGGCGGGTGTACACCGTGACCCGGTGGCCGCGGTCGGCGAGGGCCGCGGCGAGCTGGGCGACGTGGACGTTCTGGCCGCCGGCGTCCACACCGCCGAGGACGGCGAGTGGGCTGGCGTGCTCCGAGACGAGCGCGACGTTCAGGCCGCCGGCCCGCTCGTTGCGCGAGTCCTTGCGCAGGTCGTTACGCAGATCATTGCGCAGGTCGCTACGCACCTCATTGCGCGGGTCCCTGCGCAGGTCGCTGCGCGGGTTCCTGCGCTGGTCGTCGCGCGTGCCCTTGCGCTGGTCGTTGCGCGTCATCAGCGGGTCACCTCCTCCATCAGCAGCTCCCAGTCGTTCAGGAAGCGCTTGAGTCCGTACCGGTCGAGGGCCGCGCGGCGGGCCCGTGCTCCGTCCTCTGCCGCGGCTTGGGGGTCGTTGAGGTAGGTGCGGGCGGCCCGGGCCAGGACGTCCGGGCGTGTCGAGAGCACGCCGGCGCCAGGCGGCACCGCCTCGACCGCTTCGGTCGTGGCGAGGGCTACGACGGGCATGCCGAGGTGCATGGCCTCGAGGAGGGACAGTCCGAGCGAGGTCCAGCGCACGGGGTGCAGGTAGAGGCGGCGCTGCGCCATGGCCGCGTGCAGCTGTGACTGCGGCAGGTCCTGGGCGCGGCAGCGCTCCGGCGGCAGTCCGAGGTGTCCGGCGAGCCCTTCGGTGCGCATTCCGAAGACGTCGAGGGGTGCTGCCTCGCTGAGGGCGGGCAGCAGGTCGGTGCCGGTGTAACGGCCGCGGCGTACGGGCTCGTTGACGACTACGGCGGCGCGCTCGAGCCGCCCGGTGTACTGGTGGCCGGGGTCGACGATGCCGTGCTCGATGACGGCGGTGCGGGTGCTGCCGTTGTCCCAGAAGAGCCGGTTGAAGTGGGTGACGTGCACGAGGACGAGGTCGTCGCGGTCGGCGCAGGGGTGGCGGCTTTCGGGGACGTTTCTGTCGGGGGCGTTGTGCTCGAGGTAGACGGCCGGAACGTCGCGTCCGGGGCGGCGGCCGCCGAGCCAGCGCTCGGCCAGGGCGGCCTCGTGCGGCCGTTGCAGGATGACCAGGTCAACAGGCGTGTCGCGCAGTTGTTCAGGGGCGATTTCGACGGCGGAGGAGGGCCAGGAGAACGTACGGGCCCGGCCGCGGCCTTCCGGCCCGCGATCCGGAAGGACCGGCAGCAGATAGGTGTGCGGACCCTGGACGAACGCCGTGGTCCAAGAGCCGTGCACATGCCAGATCAGGATGTTCATGCGGTCACCTCCGGATGGCTGCCGGACCGCCTTTCACCGCCACCAGCGAGGCGACGGCGTCGAGCACGTCCGCATCGGTCACCGAGTCGAGGCAGGGGTGTCCCGGCACCGGGCAGGTACGGGCGCGGGTTCCGGCACACGGCGCGTCCTGCCGGCCGAGCAGGATGTGCGGTACGCGGTAGGGGGCCCAGCGTTCGGCTGGCACGACGGGCGCGAAGAGGCAGACGACCGGGGTGCCTACGGCCACGGCGAGGTGCGAGGGGCCGGTGTTGCCCGTGACCACGGCACGAGCTCCGGCGAGCACCCCTGCGAGTTCCGCGAATCCGGTGCGGCCGCCGAGGTCGAGCGCGCAGTCGGCGGCGACGTCAGCGGTCAGTTCCTTCTCCGCGGGACCGCCGGTGACGACGACGCGGTGGCCCGCGGCGTCCAGGGCCGCGACGGCGCGGGCGGCCCGCTCGGGGCTCCAGGCGCGGGCCGGCACGGCGGCTCCGGGGTGGACGACGACGTAGGGATCGGTGCCGGTGAGGGGCGTGGTGTCCGGGGGCTCGACGATGTGGAGGGCTCCGTCGTCGCCGGGCGGGAGGGCGAAGCCGGCGGCCTCCGCGAGGTCGAGTGCGGCACGTGCCTCGTGCCGGTGCGGGCCCCGGTGGTGCCGCAGGTCGAGGAGCGATCCGGGGTAGTGCTCGCTGTCGGCACCGATCCAGGGGATGCCGGCCATCTTCAGGAGCAGGGCGGCCGGCAGCGGGCTCTGGTGGTAGGAGGCGAGGATGAGGGCGCGGTCGAAGCGGCGCGCCGCAACGGCGTCCATGAGCGCGTCGACGGAGTCGCGGCGGACGGGTGCGGGATCGAGGCCCACCCAGGGTGCGTCGTGCACCAGCACGTCGTCCACGCCGGGCAGCAGCCGCGCGGCACGTTCGCCGAGCGGGCCGCACAGGACCGCGGTGTACGCGGAGCCCGTGGCGACGGCGCGTACGGCGGGAGAGGCGAGCAGGACGTCTCCGGCGCTGTCGAGCCGTACGACGAGGGTGCGGGGCCCCGCGCGGTTCCCGGTCAAGGGGCACCTCCCGGCGGCGCCGGCCGTGACAACAGCCGCTGCACGGCGCTGAGCAGGTCGGGGGCCGTCTCCAGGGCGGCGGTGATCTCGTGGTCGAGGGTGACCTCGTTGGGGACGAGCATGCCCCGTGCCCCTGCCGCTCGGGCGGCCTCCATGTCCGAACCGATGTCACCGATGACCACGGCGTGGCGGGGGTCGATGCCGAGCCGTGCGCAGGCGGCGAGGACGAGGCCGGGGGCCGGCTTGCGGCAGGCGCAGCGGTCGCCTGGGCCGTGCGGGCACACAGCCCACACGTCGACGGGGCCGAGCAGCTCCTCGACGCGTCGCTGCACGGATACGACCTGGGCGCGCGTGATCAGGCCCCGGGCGACCCCCGACTGGTTGCTGACGACACCGACCGGCAGGCCCTGGGCCCGTACGGCGTCGAGAGCGGAACGAGCTCCGGGCATGAGGCGTACGCGTGCGGGGTCGCCGTTGTAGGGCACATCCTCGATCAGCGTGCCGTCACGGTCGAACAGAACCCCGGCCGGCTGCGGCCCCGCACGGGGGCGTGTGCGTGCGATCTGCCGGTGGCGTGCGCCTGAGGCGAACAGCCACGGCCTGCTCTGGGCTGTGGCCCCTGATGCCAGTGGGGCTGATGTGGCCATCACACCCTCCTGGTATCCGGATGAAGCGCCACCAAACGTAGCGTTCGATGACAATCCGCATGGAACCGAACGAACCCCTTGGCGGGCCCGCTCGTTCCGCTACGCGCGCGCATCGAACACCGTCCGGTGTCGTGCGGCGACGCGCTGGGGGTGAAGGGGGCTGCCCGGCGCCGCCACGCCCCTGAAAGGGCCGTGGCGCCGGACGATGCCTTTCATCCAGTGGGCCGCCGCGACCGGCGGGATGAGCAGGCTGCTGGCCACCATCGTGGTGACCTCGTCGCGGGTCCGCGGCCCGGGCAGGATCCGCGCCGCGGCGAACTCCGCGGTTCCGGCGAGCCACAGTGCCGCCGTCACCGCGGCCGCGCGCGGGCGGCCTGCCACGCCGCACAGCAGGCAGGCCGCTGCTGCCCCCGTGACGGCGAGGTGCCGGGGCAGGCGGCCCCGCGGCGCTCCGGCCCGCTCCCACCAGTCACGGCCGTGGATACGGTTCATCAGCACATCGTCCGCGTTGCCCGCCTGCATCCTGACGGAGACCCAGCGGTCGGCCGGCCTGACCGGATGGGTTGTCCGACGCGTGCCCACGGTCAGCTCCCAGCCATCCTCGGCGATCCGGAGCGCCAGGTCGGCGTCCTCGCGGAAGGCACGGGGGAAGCGCTCGTCGAAGCCGCCGACGGCTTCCAGGGCCGCGCGCCGGTACGCCATGTCAGCGGTGATCCAACGGGCGGTGGCGAGCCCGGCGGTGTTCCGCTCCCAGTCGGTGGCCCGGCGGTCCTCCGGGAGAGGAACGCTGATCCGGCCCTGCACGCCGGCCGTGCGGGGGCCTGCCGCCAAGAGGTCGGCGGCGAGGTCCGCGGCCCAGGTCGGGCCGGGGACCACGTCGTCGTCGAGGAAGGCGATCCACTGCTCGTGGGCGGCTGCCCATCCGGTGTTCCGGGCGGCAGCGGGCCCTGCGGCACGGCCCCGGACGACTTCGACGAGCGGCCGTAGGGCGTCGGGTATCGCGCCTGCCAGCGAGTCCCGGTCGCCGGGCGGCCGCCGGTCGTCGACCAGGACGATGCGGCGCGGATACGGCCCGCGTCCGTCGGCCAGCGCACGCAGGCACACGGACAGGCTGGGCCGACCCAGTGTCGGGATGACGATCGCGTACTCGGGATTCGAGCCGTCCCCGCCGCGCCGGTCGAGACCGCCCACCCTCTGACGCCCGCTCACCGGCCTCCCCCGTCGCCCACGTCCGCCCCTTCCGACCGCCCGCCCGCGAAGAACACCCCGCGCCGGACCACGAACGGACCGATGGCCAACAGGTCCACCGGGGCGGAGCCGAAGCACTCCAGGGCGTCGCGCGGGTCGTCGACCATCGGACGGCCGGCCGTGTTGAGGCTGGTGTTGACCACGACGGGCAGGCCCGTCAGTCGTTCGAAGGAGCCGAGCATGCGGGCGACCAGTGGTTCGGTGGCCGGGTCGACGGTCTGGATGCGGGCCGTGCCGTCCACGTGGACCACAGCCGGGATACGCTCCCGCCACTCGGGCGCCACATCGTGCACGAAGAGCATGTACGGGCTGGGAAGCGGGCCGTCGAAGATCCCGGCGGCGCGGTCGGCCAGCACCATGGGTGCAACGGGCCTGAACTGCTCGCGTCCCTTGACGTCGTTGAGCCGCTCGAGGTTTCCCGAGCGCCCGGGATGGGCCAGCAGTGACCGGTGGCCGAGGGCCCGCGGCCCGTACTCGGCGCGGCCCTGGAACCAGGCGACGATGGCGTCGTCGGCAAGCGCCTCGGCTACCGTTTCGGCGACGTCGGCTGGGCGCTCGTACGGCACGGCGGCCGTCTTCAGCCAGGCCTCCAACTCCGCGTCCGACCAGCCACGTCCGAGGTCGGCGCCCGTCATCGGCTCGGTGTGCTCGCCGCCTTCAGCCGCGAGGTACAGGGCGCCGCCGAGCGCGGTGCCGGCGTCGCCCGCGGCGGGCTGCACCCACACCCTGTCGAACGGACCTTCCCGCGCGATACGGGAGTTGGCGACGCAGTTGAGCGCGACTCCCCCGGCCATGGTGAGGACGCGGTCCCCGGTCTGGCCGTGCAGCCAGCGCACGAGGTCGAGGAGGATTTCCTCCAGGCACTTCTGTGCGCTGGCCGCGAGGTCCGCGTGGTCCTGCGACCACGCCTCACCGGGCCGTATCGGACTGCAGAACTCCGTCCACGGCACCCCGGTGGCATGGAAGCCGCCGTCGCCCGTGGCGTACACGTACTTCCGCAACTCCCCCAGCATCCGAGGGGTGCCGTACGAGGCGAGGGCCATCACCTTGTACTCGTCGGAGGAGCGGAGGAAGCCGAGGTGTTCCGTGAGTTCCTCGTAGACGAGGCCGAGGGAGTGCGGCAGCCGCTGGCCGTGGAGGGGTTCCAGGTGGCCGCCGACACGGCGCCCGGCCAGATGGGAGGTCGCCTCGCCCCGGCCATCCAACACCAGTACGGAGGAGGGCTCGGCGTCGGGCGCGGCCAGTGCGCTCGACGCGGCGTGCGCCATGTGGTGGGGGACGAACTTCACGATGCGCGGGTCGAGCCCGGGCAGGGCGGTGCGCAGGAAGCGGGGGGCCTGTTCGGCGTACATGAGGCGCAGGTGGTCCCACGGGTCGTCGAGCCCCATCTCGCCGGCCGGGCGGGCCAGCGCCGGGGAGAAGGAGTAGGCGACGGCGTCCAGGTCCTCGGGCCTGAGGCCGGCCTGGCGCAGACACCATGAAGCCGATTTCTCGGGTAGTTCCCAGGCGGAGAACGGCACGGGCCGCTTGCCGTGCTTGCGCCGCGTGAACCGTTCCTCCTCCGCCGCGGCGACGGTGTGCCCGTCGATGACCAGAGCGGCGGCCGGGTCGTGGAAGAGAGCGTTGATGCCGAGAACGCGCATAGGGGTGCCCTTTCGGCGGCCCGGTGGCCGCGGTCAGTCACTGACTGCTTGAGGGGCGGCGGGCGGCGCGGCGAATTCAGCCCGCCGCCTGGCCGCGGTACCAGCCGATCGTCCGGGCGAGGCCCTCGTCGGCGGAGATCCGCGGCTCCCACTGGAGCTTGTCGCGGGCCAGCGTGATGTCCGGACAGCGCACGGCGGGATCGTCCGCAGGGCGTTCGATGAAGCGGACGGTGGAGTCCGATCCCGCGAGTTCGATGATCTTGTACGCCAGGTCGAGCATGGTGATCTCGTCCGGATTGCCGATGTTGACGGGCCCGGGCAGATCGGATGCGGCCATGGCGAGGATGCCGCGCACGGTGTCGTCGATGTAGGCGAGGGAGCGGGTCTGCTGCCCGTCGCCGGTGACGGTGAGCGGTTCGCCGGCCAGGGCCTGGCGGACGAAGGTGGGCACCGCACGGCCGTCGTACCCGCGCATGCGCGGGCCATAGGTGTTGAACAGCCGCACGATGCCCGTTGCGGTGCCGTGCACCCCCGCCTCTGCTGTGGTGAGTGCCTCGCCGAAGCGCTTGGCCTCGTCGTACACGCTGCGCGGACCGACCGGGTTGACGTTGCCCCAGTAACTCTCACTCTGCGGGTGCTGCTGCGGATCGCCGTACGCCTCCGAGGTGGAGGCGAGCACGAAGCGCGCTCCGTGGCGGCGGGCGAGCATCAGCGCGTTGCGTGTGCCCAGACTGCCGGTCTCGAGCGTGTGCAGCGGCAGTCGCAGATAGTCGGCAGGCGAGGCCGGGGACGCGAAGTGCAGGACGAGGTCGGTGGGCCGTGCGATGTCGAACGGCTCGGTGACGTCGGCCCGCAGCAGGCTGAACTCCGGTCGGCCCGCGAGCTGGGCCACGTTCTCGGGCGTACCCGTGCAGAAGTCGTCGACGCAGGTCACAGCGGTTCCGTCGGCGATCAGCGCCGTGCACAGGTGGGAGCCGACAAAGCCGGCTCCGCCGGTGACCACGGCGTGTTCCCAGCGAGGGGAGGGTGCGGCAGCCATGGAATCTCCCTCCGGCGACGGTGACTCAGGTGCCCTTGCCCTTGAAGATGGCCTTCTGGACCTTGTCCGGTCCGTCGAACTCCTTCTCCCGCAGATGGGCGATCGTGTCGACGACCTTCTGGTCGGCCTTGTTCTTCTTCGCGAGCTCGGTCAGGTGCTCCCGGTCAGTGGGGTAGCTGGCGCCTTTCAGGGCTTTCTGCAGCTCGGTGGGGTTGATCTCGGCCATGACGTGCCTCCGAGAGGTGCGGACGGTGCGCCGAGCGGATCCGTGAGGTTCCGCTACGCGCTGTTGCGTTCCGCCGAGTACCCCCACCTCTGTCATGAAATCACGCTTCCGCCACTTCTACCCCTCCGGCCACTTTCACCCCTTTTACATCGGGGTGTTCGTGGAGGTGGTAGATCGCGAACGCGCGCCGGATGACCGGCTGGGCGACATTGCGCACCCGTATGCCGCCGCTGGTGAGGCCGTGCTCCGTGCCCTGGTGGGCGTGGCCGTGGACGGCCAGGTCGGCCCCCGCCTCGTCCATCGCCTCGGCCAGCAGGTAGCTGCCGAGGAACGGGTAGATCTCCAGCGGCTCGCCGGCCAGGGTGTCGGGCACCGGGGAGAAATGGGTGAGCGCGATACGGAAGGCGCAGCCTGCCTGCGCCAGCTGTTCGAGCGCACCGCGCAGGCCGTCCGCGCAGCTACGGGTGCGGCGCACGAAGGACTTCATCTCCGGCTCCCCGAACTCGCTTCCGCAGCGTCCTGCGAAGCCTCCGCCGAACCCCTTGGTTCCGGCGACGCCGACGAGCGCGCCGCCCACCTTGAAGACGGCGCCTTCGCCTTCCAACACGGTCACGCCCGCGCTCCGCAGGATGGCCGTGACCTCCTCGGGACGCTCGTCGTGGTGGTCGTGGTTGCCCAGCACGGCGACCACAGGAACCGGCAGCCCGGTCACCTCGTCGGCCACGACCTGCGCCTCGTCGGGCTTGCCGTGGCGGGTGAGGTCCCCGGCCAGCAGCAGCAGGTCGGCACAGTCGTGCAAGGTCTCGAAGGCGGGACGGAACAGTCCACGGCTGTCCTTCCCCATGTGGATGTCTCCGACGGCCGCGACACGGATCATGAGATCTCCTCGGGGTGGTCGGGGGCCGTGGCATCGGCCAGCACGATGTCGGCTCGTACCGGCATGTCCGGCAGTTCCTCGGCGGCGACGCGGAGGATCGCCTCGCGGTCGCCCGCGGTGGACGCGGTGCCGGTGATGTGGACCGTGTCGCCCCGGTACTCGATGCGCATGCCCATCTCGGCCAGCTCCTCGCCGACGAGCCGCTCCTGCAGGTGGGCGATGCGGTACTCGGTGTTCCGCGCTGTCGCGCCGGGCTTACCGGCAGCGGCGTCAGGTCCGGTTGCCATGGCCGTCCTCCTCCGGCTCGATCACGTTCAGACGTTCCAGCAGATAAAGGAACGCGTCGGGCATGGGTTCGTCGCGGCACTCGCGCCGGATCAGGGACCAGTCGATCTTCTCCCGCAGAGTGCGGGCGATCGGCAGCACGGCACCGAAGTCGCAGTGGTGCTCGGTGAACGCCTTGAGCCGCCCGAGGAGCAGATCGGTCGCTGTGAGGACGGGCATGCGGACGGACTCGACCATCAGCTCCTCGGCCCGGTTCAGCAGTTCACGGCTCACCGGAGCGCGCGCCATCTGGAAGATCAGGTCGATGTCCTGGCCACGGCACCGGGACTTGAGCAGCCAGTCCTCCGGCGGCTGGAAGACATCCAGTCCGGCCTTGCGCAGGGTGGCGGCGGCGGCCTCGGCGTCACCGGGCAGCACACAGAAGTCGACGTCGTGTTGGAGTGTCGCCGGGCCGCCGTGGGCGTACACAGCGACGCCCCCGGCGAGCGCGAACGGGTGCTCGCCCGCCTTCAGGAGGGCCGCGACCTCCTTCGTCGCCTCGAGAATGGCCGGCGTGCGGTTCGGGGGCAGCTCGTCGACGTCCGGGCCGGCGCTGTCGCCACCGGCTTGCCCTCCGTCCCGTACCTTCATGGCGTCACTCCAGGCATGAATGGTGACTTCCGTGGCTTGGGTCTCATCTCCATGTCGTCGTCGCGGTGTCCGAGGTCTGTAGTCCGCGGTGTCCGAGGTCTGTAGTCCGCGGTGTCCGAGGTCCGTAGTCGCGGTATCCGAGGTCTCAGGGCTCACCGAGCTCTCAGGGCCAGGACGGCTCGCTCCGCGGCACCACGACGAGCTCCGGCACCACGCTGCCCACCGGAACGGACAGGGCGTACAGCACGGTGTCGGCGACGATGTCCGGGCTCTGCAGCTTCGAGGTGTCAGCGTCCGGGAAGCGCTCGAGCACGAAAGGAGTCTCCATGCCGCCCGCGATGATCCCGGTGACACCGATGCCCGGGCAGTCCCGCTGAGCCTCTTTGAAGAGTGTGTGCGTGAAGGCACGCAGTCCCGACTTGCCGGCCGCGTACGGCCCGGCCTCGGTCCACGTGCGGTTCGACGCCGTGGAAAGGATGTTCACGATGTGCCCGTGGCCGCGGGCGATCATCCGCCGGTACGACTCCAGGCACAGGTACACGGGCCCCAGCAGGTTGGTGGAGATCACCCGTGTGACCTCCTCGGCCGTCAGGTGCTCGATCGGCTTGGAGACGTCGACGGCGGCGTTGTTCACGAGGACGTCCACGGGTCGCGCACGCTCGTCCAGCTCCCGGAACAACTCCGCGGCCGCACCGGCGTCCCGTACGTCCAGCTCGGCGAACCCCGCGTCGTGTCCCTCCTCGGTGAGCGCGGCGCAGAGTTTCTCCGCCTTGTCCCGGCGGACGTCCGCCACCGTGACCGACGCGCCGGCTGCCGCCAGGCGCCGGGTGATGGACGCACCGAGTCCGCGGGCACCGCCGGTGACCAGCGCGTGACGGCCGCCGAGCCCCGGCCGCTCCGTGCCGCTCACCGGTCCTCGTCCTGCTTCTCGACGCCCTTCAGGGCTTCGTCGTGAGCGGTACCGCCCTCCGTCTGGTAGCCCTCACGGGAACTGGCGGTTCCGGGGATCGCGCGATCCTGCGCCGGGCTCTCCGCTCCCGAGTGGGCCCCGGGCTCCTCCTGGCTGCGCGCCCGCTCCCGCGCGCGAGCGCCGGAACGAGGCTCCTTCGGGTCCTTGCCCTTCGAGGACTTACGGCTCATGGCGTGCTCCTCACGTACGACACGTACGACCGGCACACAGCACGTACGACCGGCCCGTACGACCAGCCGTCGAGTTGCCCGCGGGAGGGTGTTGAAACGGAACACATGCAGGCCGGCGCCTGACCCGTACCCCACCGCCTGTCGGCCCGGAGAATCCGTAGCGGAATACTGCAGGCATGGGATTCCTCGTCTTCATGACCCTGCCCGGCCTGGTCATCCTCCTGACCTTGCTGGCCTTCGCCGACCAGGTGCTGCTTCGCGCCGGACGGGCGGGCCTCCTGCCGTGGCGGAACAGCGCGCGGCAGGGCCAGATATCGGCGACGGGGTTCGAGCAGCTGCACGCAAGCCTTTCGCCGGGGAAGCAGAACGAGTTGAAGGAGCGGCAGTCGGCGCTGGTCATGCGGGACGACGAGGAGGACGGGGCACCGGCGAACCGGACGACGGTCGACCTGGAGCGAGGGACGGCGGTCGTGCGGGCGCGGCAGGCGGGCCGACCCTGACGGCCGATGGCCGCAAGGTCCGCCGCCGACTGCCTCCGTCGGCTTCCGTCGTGCTCAGGCCGCGGCGGAGAGCTCCGGAACCGGAGCAGACGCGGGCGCCGGGGCTGCCGAGGCCCTGCGACGGGTGTGAAGCAGCGCGCCCGCACCGATCGTGCCCGCGATGACGAGGCCGCCCGCCACGAGGGCCCCGCGGGGACCCGCGAATTCCATGAGCAGCCCCAGTAGCGGGGGGCCCGCGAGCCCCCAGCCGGTGCTGGCGCTGCGCCAGACGCCGAGGACACGGCCGCGCATGTGCGGCGGCGGGTCGGTCTGCAGGAGGGTCGTACCGGCCGTGTCGGAGACCGACTCGACCACCGCCATGGGAGCCACCAGCAGGATCAGCAGGGCCAGGCTCGGCGAGAGTCCGGCCACGACCTGGAGGAGCGCACCGGTGGCGGCCAGCGCGGCGACCAGGCGGACGGAGGGGTTCTGCATGCGTCCCGCGATCACGGCGCCGGCGATGCCGCCGACGGCCAGCACGGTCGCGACGGTCCCGAATTCCTCGGTGCCTCCGGCCAGGGGGCCGGTGACCAGGACCGCGAGGGTCAGGCTGTAGTTGCGGCCGAAGACGGCGCTCACCGCAGTGATGCCGGCCAGGGCGACGAGCCGTGGCCTGCGCAGGAAGAACACCAGTCCGTCGCGGGAGCCGGTGCCGCGGGAGCGGCGCTTCTTCGGCCGTGCTGCGGGTGTCGCCGGGATCGTAGACGCCGCGCGATTGGCGGGATCCGCGGGCCGCAGGAACGGAATGACGGCCGCGACGAAGAGGAAGGACAGCCCGTTGGCGGCGTATGCGGCCGCCGTACCGAAGCCGGCCACCGCCACACCCGCGAGCGCGACTCCGATGAGCCGCCCGGCGCTGTGCACGACGGAGCCCAGAGCGATGGCGGACGGCACGTCCTTGGTGGGTACGAGGTCGTTGCCCAGAAGGGCCGTGGCGGGTCCGTCGACCGTGGCGATGAGGCCGGTCACGGCGGCCAGCACCATGAGCACGGGCATGGTCAGCTGATCGAACGCCACCAGGGCGGCCGTGGTGAACGCGACGGCGCCCAGCACGGCCTGGCTGGCAGCCGCCGTGAGCTTGCGCGGCCACGCGTCGACCGCCGCGCCGCCGGCCAGCCCGAGCAGCAGCCCGGGCGCGGCCTGTACCGAGAGCGACAGGCCGGTTGCGGCGGCGGAGCCGGTGATCTGCAGCACCAGCAGGTTCTGGACGGTCAGCTGCATCCACGTCCCCGTGTTGGAGACGAGGTTGGCGAACGACCACCACCGCATGCTGCGGTGGCGCAGGCTGCGCCACGGGGCACGGTCCTCGCGCCGGTCGGTGCCGGAACGGGGCTCGCGCCGGCCGGAGGCGGATCCGGGCCCGCGCCCGCTGGAGGCGGATCGGGGCTCGCGCTGCTCTCGGGCAGAGCCGGGCTCGCGCTCGTCGGAGGCAGTGCGGGGCTTGGGGATCGCGGGGAAAGCGGAAAAGGGCTTCATCGCAAAGGCACGTCAGGGCTCGGGGCGCGGAGGCGGGGCAACAAAAAGACCCCGGTTCGCGGGGCGGCTGACGACTGCGGCAGCGATGCCCCATCCTCACAGACCGACCGGACCCGCGACTCCGCAGCGACATCGCCGACCCCTCATCCCGACCCCAACTCGTCGACCCTCCCCGAATGTTGGTACTGCCCGTGGCTTTGCTCACAAGAAGTGGTGCTCCCCCCGACGATTGGTCCGCCCGGGAGATGGAACCCGGAATTCCCAACCGAGCCGTGGGGAGCGTCACATGAACGACCAGCGGACACGCGACGACGCGCTGCGACCGGAGAAGGCAGTCGATGCCCTGCGGCCGGCCGACCTCGCGGAGATCTCCGCCGAGCTGACCGAGCGGGCCGGGCAGCTCCGCGAGGAGATCACCGCGTCCGACGAGGCAGTGGCGGCACTGCACGCCGACTGCGACCTCGACGCCGCCGATGCCGGTACGAAGATCGCCGCGGCGCAGCAGCTCCGTGCGCGCAGGGACGAGGCGCACGGCCTGCTGCAGCAGACCCTCGACGCCCTGGACCGCCTGCGGAACGGCACCTTCGGCGTCTGCACCTCCTGCGGCCGACCGGTAGGGGCGGCGAGGCTGCGGGCCGTCCCGCACGCCGAGCGGTGCATCGCCTGCACCCGTACGAGCGAGCCGCCGCGTAGCCGGTGAAGATGACCTGCTGTTTCGGCCGAGGCGATTCGGGTTACCGGCATGAGGTCCGTTCCGGAGCGAAAGGCGTGATCCGATGGACCGGCTGAGCCATGCGACGGCAGTGACGCTGCACGTGAACGGGGTGCCGCGGGACCTGGTGGTCGACCATCGCACCACCGTTCTCGACGCCCTCCGCGAGCACCTGGATCTGACCGGGGCGAAGAAGGGCTGCGACCACGGGCAGTGCGGCGCCTGCACGGTCCTGGTGGGCGGCAGGCGGATGAACAGCTGTCTCCTGCTCGCCGTGGCACAGGACGGCGCCGAGATCACCACCATCGAGGGGCTGTCGGAGGGCGGTCGGCTGCACCCTGTTCAGGAGGCGTTCCTCGAACGTGATGCGTTCCAGTGCGGCTACTGCACGCCGGGCCAGATCTGCTCGGCCGTCGGCGCGCTGGAGGAGATGGCATCCGGGTGGCCGAGCGCGGTGACCGATCCTGACCGGGCCACCGATCGAGACGCCGAGATCCGCGAGCGCATGAGCGGGAACATCTGCCGCTGCGGCGCGTACGTCAACATCGTCGCCGCCGTGGGCGACGCCGGGCGACACGAGAGCCCGACTGCGGCTGCCGGGCGACGGGCTGGACAGACCGCGGCTGCCGGGACACACGCCGGCCAGGCCGCCGACGAGCCCGGGGAGGCCTCGCGGTGAAGGCCTTCCGGTACGAGCGGCCCACGGAGCCCGGGGCAGCCGTCGCCGCCCACGGCGGCGCTCCCGACGCCCGCTACCTCGGCGGCGGCACGAATCTTGTCGACCTGATGAAGCTCGGCGTCGAGTCTCCCGGCCTCCTCGTCGACGTGAGCGGACTCCCCCATGGCTCCATCGAGTCGACCACGGGCGGAGGTCTGCGCATCGGGGCCGCCGTGCGCAACAGCGACCTCGCCGCCGACCCCCGCGTTCTCGCCCGCTACCCGGTCCTCTCCCAGGCCCTGCTCGCGGGCGCCTCCGGGCAGCTGCGCAACGCCGCCACCGTCGGCGGCAATCTCCTCCAGCGCACCCGCTGCCTCTACTTCCAGGACGTCGGCAAGCCGTGCAACAAGCGCGACCCCGGCTCGGGCTGCCCCGCCCGCGACGGAGTGCACCGCGACCTCGCGATCCTCGGCGCCTCACCGCACTGCGTCGCCACGCACCCTTCGGACATGGCCGTCGCCCTCGCCGCGCTGGGCGCCGACGTACTGGTCCACGGGCGGCACGGCCCGCGGACCGTACCGGTCACCGAACTGCACCGGCTGCCCGGCGATCATCCGGAACGGGACACCGTGCTCGAACCCGGCGACCTCATCACCCACATCGAGCTGGGCCCGGTCCCGGAGGCCGCCCGGTCCGTCTACCGCAAGGCCCGCGACCGCGCCTCGTTCTCCTTCGCTCTCGCCTCGGTCGCCGCCGCCCTGGACGCACATGACGGCACCGTGCGGCGCGTACGGCTGGCCTTCGGGGCCGTGGCCGCCAAGCCCTGGCGTGCGTGGACCGCCGAGGAGCGGCTGCGAGGTGCCCCGGCCACCGCGGAGTCGTTCGCCCAGGCCGTCGACGCAGAGCTGGCCGCGGCAGAGCCGCTGCGCGACAACGGCTTCAAGATCCCGCTCGTCCGGAACCTGGCCATCCGGGCGCTGACCGACCTCGCCTCCCGGCGGGACGCCGCCGGGGACCGTGATCCGGAGGCATCGCGATGAACCCCCCGAAGGGCGCCGCCCGGCAGCACACCGACACCCGGACCAGCGCCCCCGTCCGCCTCGAGGGCCGCGACAAGGTCACCGGCACGGCCCGGTACGCGGCCGAGTACGCCCCCGACGGCCGCGTGTATGCCTGGCCGATCCCGGCGACCATCGCCAGGGGCAAGATCGTGGCGATCGACTGCGGGCAGGCACTCGCCGAACCGGGCGCCATCGCCGTCCTCACCCATGAGAACGCGCCCCGCCTGGGTGAAACCGGCGACCGGACACTCGCCGTCCTGCAGACCCCGGGGATCGCACACCGCGGCCAGTACGTCGCCCTGGCCGTCGCCGAAACCCTGGAAGCGGCCCGGGCGACCGCTGCGGCCGTACGGGTGGAGTACGCGCCCGAGCGCCACCAAGTGCTTCCCCGCCCGGACCACCCGGATTCCCACGTCCTGGAGGAGGCGGACGACGAGGCTCCGGAGGGCTGGCAGCGCGGCGACGTCGAGGGTGCGTACGCAGCGGCGGAGATCCGCATCGACGCCGTCTACCGCATCCCCGCCCTCCACAACCACCCGATGGAGCCGCATGCCGCGACCGCGCTCTGGGCGGACGGTCAGCTCGTCGTGCACGACTCCAGTCAGGGCGCGGGATGGGTGCGCCAGACGCTCTCCGAACTGTTCGGGATGGACCGCGACCGGATCACCGTCGTCTCCGAGCACGTGGGCGGCGGCTTCGGCTCGAAGGGCACGACACGGCCGCATGCCGTCCTCGCGGCCATGGCCGCGCGCCACGTGGGGCGTCCGGTCACCCTCGCGCTGCCCCGTAACCAACTGGCCGCCGTCGTGGGCTACCGGGCCGCCACGGAGCAGCGGCTGCGGATCGGCGCGGCGGCCGACGGCCGGATCTCGGCGCTGGCCCACGAGGTGGTCTCGTACCACTCCACCATCGGGGACTTCGTGGAGCAGGCGGCCAAACCGGCACGGTCGATGTACGCGAGCCCGCACAGCCGCACCTCGCACCGCGTGGGTCCGCTCGACGTGCCGCCGCCCTCCTGGATGCGGGCGCCGGGCGAGTGCTCCGGGATGTTCGCGCTGGAGTCGGCCATGGACGAACTCGCCGTCGCCTGCGGCATCGACCCCATCGAACTCAGGATCCGCAACGAGCCCGACCGCGACCCCGCATCGGGCCTGCCCTTCAGCAGCCGCCACCTGGTCGAGTGCCTGCGCGAGGGCGCGCGCCGCTTCGGCTGGACCCCCGGTCCACGGCGCCCCGGAAGCCGCACCGAGGGCGGCCTGCTGATCGGCACCGGAGTGGCCGCATCCACCTACTCCGCCGACGTCGAGCCGTCCGAGGCCGAGGCCCACGCCGACGCGTCCGGGAACATCCGCATCCTGCTGAACGCCACCGACATCGGCACCGGCGCGCGCACGATCCTCGCCCAGATCGCGGCCGAAGCACTCGACGTGCCACTGGACCGGGTCCGCATCGAGATCGGCAGCAGCGACCTGCCGTACGCACCGATCGCGGGAGGATCCACGGGAGCGGCGTCCTGGGGCTGGGCCGTGCACAAGGCGGCGACCGCCCTGGCGGCACAACTCGCCGACCGCAACATCCCCTTGTCCGAGGCCGGCCTCCGCATGGCGGTGAACACGGAGGCCGATGTGGCGGCCCGCTCGGCGGAATACGCCCGGCGGTCCTTCGGAGCGCAGTTCGCCGAGGTCCAGGTGGACCGCGACACCGGCGAGACCCGCCTGCGCCGACTCCTGGGGGTGTTCGCCGCGGGCCGCATCCTCAACGCGCGCACGGCCCGCTCCCAGTTCGTCGGCGCCATGACGATGGGCGCCTCGATGGCCCTGCTCGAACACAGCACCATGGACCCGGCTTTCGGGGACCACCCTGAACGCGATCTCGCGTCGTACCACGTCGCCGTGTCGGCGGACGTCCCCGACATCCAGGCGTACTGGATCGAGGAGGAGGATCCGCACCTCAACCCACTCGGCGTGAAGGGCATAGGCGAGATCGGCATCGTGGGCACGGCAGCGGCCGTGGCGAACGCGGTGTACGACGCGACGGGCGTACGGGTGCGCACGCTTCCCGTACGGGTGGAGTCGCTGCTGCCGAATCTCGGCGCGCGGTAACGGGCTGCGACAGCACTGAACGCTGGCCCACCAGGGCAGCACCCGGGAGGCGGGCGGGCATGCTCCCGCCGCGTGGCGGTGGGAGGGGGCCGGGGCCATGACTCGCCGGGGACGCCGACGTCGGCGTGTCGCGGAGGGGCAACCAGCACGGCGAGCTGCCGCTCGCCGACTACGACCATCTGTCCGTCGGCTCGCTGGAGCACCGGATCCGCGGGTTGCCCGCCGAAGATCTGCAAGAGCTGCTGCGCTACGAACGCGAGCATGCCGACCGCACACCGGTGGTCGAGCTCTTCACCGGGCGGCTCGACCAGCTGAAGAGCGGCAGCGCCCCGTCGCCGGGCGGCGGCGACATCCGTCCCGAGCAGCCCGGCCCTCCGTCCGGCGGACCCCCGGTGACGCCCGAAACGTCCGCCGAACCGATCCATCCCCCGCCGCACGGCACGCCCCCCACCGGCCCGGGCAAGCCCAAGGGCGACCGCCCGTAGACGTTCCGAGAGCCAAGGGCTCGCGCCGAGACCCCGTGCCGACGCCGCCCTACGGTCGCGTCCCCGCCGCCAGGCGTACCGACGTCTCCACCAGTGAGACGGTGAACGGATGCCGTGGCGAGGTGAGCACCTCGCGTGCCTGGCCCTGCTCGACCAGTTCGCCCGCGTCGAGTACGGCTATCCGATCGCCGAGCGCGGCTGTGTCCAGGTCGTGCGTGATCAGGACCAGCGACAGGTCGTGGCGGTCGCGCAGGAGACCGGTGAGGGTGTCCAGGATGCCGCGCCGGGTGACCGAGTCGAGCCCGGAGGTGATCTCGTCGCAGATCAGCACCCTTGGCCGGGCGAGGAGCGCCCGGGCGAGGGCGGCGCGTTGGAGTTCGCCGCCGGACAGCCGGTGCGGGCTGCGTCGTGCCAGATCGTCCGTGAGGCCGAGAGTCGTGAGCGTGCTCGCGGCCTCGGCCATGGCCTCGCCCTGCGTCGTTCTGCGCAGCCGTATCGCCGTGCGTGCCACCTGGTCGAGAACCGGGCGGTGTTCGTCGAACGCGGCCTTCGCATCCTGGAACACGTACTGCACGGCGGCCAGTTGGTCCCGGGTCCGGTCGCGCAGGCTGCGGGGCAGCGGGGCGCCGTCGAGCAGGATCTCCCCGTCGTGGTCGCGGTGGAGTCCGGCGAGGCAGCGGCCAAGTGTCGTCTTGCCGCTGCCGGAGCGGCCGACGACGGCCAGGCACTCCCCCGCGCGGAGCGTGAGTTCGGGGGCGCGCAGCACCGTGGTCCGGCTGTGCCGGGCCGTCAGGCCGCGGACGTGGAGTACGGGTCTGGGTCTGCCCTGGAGTGCGGGCGCCCCAGCCGAGAACTGCGTCTGCCCGGCGAGGAGTTCGCGGGTCCATGGGTGCCGTGGTGCGAGCCACAGCCGCTCCGCCGGCCCCGATTCGACCACCCGTCCCCCGCGCATGACCAGTACCTCGTCGGCGAGGGTCCGGACCACCTCCAGGTCATGGCTGAGCAGGACGATCCCGATCCCCTGCCTGGCCACCGCAGCCAGCTGGTCGACGATGCGCCGCTTCGTCAGCACGTCCTGCCCGGTGGTCGGCTCGTCCGCGACCACCGCCCTGGCGCCCAGCAGCAGGGCCTGCGCCAGTACGACACGCTGCTGCTGGCCGCCCGACAGCTGGTGCGGATACCGCCGCAACATGGCTGCCGGGTCCGGGAGTTGCGCCAGCGACAGGGCCCGGAGAATGCGCTCCCGGGCAGCTTCCCGGCGCCGGGCCCTGGGCAGGCCCCGCACCTGGTACCTCGCGATGTCCCCCAGCAGCGCACCGATCCGGCGCGCCGGATTGAGCACGGAGGCCGGGTGCTGGGGGACGTATCCGACCAGACCGTCGGGCGCGCGCACGTCACCGCTCACCCGTGCGCCCGCCGGGTACTCGCCGAGCAGCGCGAGGCCCGTTGTCGTCTTGCCGCTGCCGGAAGCGCCCACCAGCGCCGTGACCTTGCCGGGCAGCACACGGAGGCTGACCCCGTCGACGATCGCCCGGCTTTCGATCTCGACGCGAAGGTCCTTGATCTCCGCAACCTCCGTAACCGCGGTCACGTCCGGTTCCTCTTTTCCAGTACGGCGTCGAAGAGCAGGTTGCCGCCCATGGTCAGGGCGACGATGAGCAGGGCCGGGACCACCACGGCCCACGGCTGGACGAACAGCCCCGTGCGGTTGCGGTCGACCATCACCGCCCAGTCGGCGGCGTCCGGTGCGACGCCGACGCCGAGGAACGCGGCCGTGGACACGAGGTAGAGCACGCCTGTCAGCCGTACGCCCGCGTCGGCGGCGAGCGTGCGGCCCACCGACCTGCCGACGTACCCCACGGCCATGCGCCACCAGGACTCCCCCTGCATGCGCAGCGCCTCGACCGCCGGGCGCGAGGCCGCTTCCGCCGCGGCGGCACGTACGATCCGAGCGGCATCCGGGATGTTGACGAGCGCGACGAGCAGGGCGAGGCCCGCGGCACCCGGCGAGAAGACCGACGCGACGAGCAGGATCATCAGCAGCGACGGCACGGCGAGCAGCACGTCAAGGGGCCGCATCAGCAGCTCTTCCAGCCACGTCCGGTGCGTGAGGGCGGCGATGAGCCCGAGCGGAAGCGCCACCACGTAGGCCAGGGCCGTCGCGGCGAGCGCGACAAGGACCACCGAGCGGCCGCCGAGCAGCACCTGCCGCCACACGTCCCGGCCGATGAAGTCCGTGCCGAGCCAGTGCCCGCCACCGCCGAGGGTGAACGAGGCGGCGCGCGGCCCCGGCTCGCCGACGAACAGCGGCCCCAGAAGGGCCAGTACGAGCGGTACGCCCACGATCACCGCACCCAGCGTGAGACGTGACCTCGGCATCAGGCAGCCACCCCCGCCCGCGGCGCGAACCGGTGGGCCACCAGGTCGGCGCCGAGATTGAGGACCACGGTGGTGACGGCGAAGACGACGGCGAGGCCCTGCACCACGGGCACGTCGCGTTCCGCGACGGCGTTCATCAGCACGGTTCCCAGGCCAGGGATCACGTACAGCGCCTCCACGACGATGACACCGCACAGCAGCCAGTCGATCGTGCGGGCGAGCTGCTGGGCGGCCGGGGTGATCGCGTTGGGCAGTGCGTGCGCGTAGCGGATGCGGGCGCCCGGGATTCCGTAGCGGCGCGCCTGGGCGACGTACGGCGAGGCCAGCGCGTCGATCATCCCGGCGCGTACCAGGCGCGCCAGGGAGCACACCGGCCGGGAGAGCAGGACGAGGACGGGCAGGACCAGCGCGGCGGGGTGGGCGAGGAGATCGGTGCCGTAGCCCACGGCGGTGGGCGGAAGCCAGCCGAGACGGAGGGCGAAGACCGTGATCAGCAGTACCCCGAAGGCGAACTCCGGGACGGCGTACACGCCGAGCGTCATCGAGCTGACGATCCGGTCCGCGAGGCGCCCCTCGTGACGGGCGGCCAGCACGCCGAGGCCGACGCCGACCGGCACCAGCAGTGCCACCGTGAGGGCCGCGAGGAGCAGGGTCGGGCCGAACCCGTCGGCGATGTACGTGCTGACAGGCCGACCCGAGGCCAGCGATGTGCCGAAGTCTCCGTGCAGCAGCCCCGCCGCCCAGTCCGCGAGGCGCTCGTGCGCCGGCCGGTCCAGGTCCATCGCCTCGCGGATGGCCGCGATCCGCTCCGGGTCCGGCTGGTCGCCGGCGAGCGCCACGGCGGCGTCGCCCGGCAGCGCCTCGGTGAGGACGAAGACGAGCAGCACGACGGCTGCCGTCTGCGCGACTCCGAGGAGCAGCCGCCGGGCGACCCAGGAGCGCAGTCCCCTCACGCCAGCCAGACCTTGTCGAAGCGTGCCCAGTCGAGGCTGTTGGCGGGTGCCTTCTCGGCCACGCCCCGCACGCCCCGGGCTGTGCCGATGATCCAGTCGGCGAAGCCCCAGACGAGAAATCCGCCTTCGGCGTACAGGCGGCGCTGCATGCGCTCGTAGACGGCGGCGCGGTCCTGCTTGTCCTTGGTGGACTGTGCCTGCTGGTAGAGGGCGTCGAAGTCCTTGTGCCGCCAGTGGGTCGCGTTGGTGGTGGAGTCCGTGAGGAGGCGCTGGGAGATGTGGGACTCGATGGGCATGGCGCCGGAGCGGTAGCAGCACAGGGTCCCGGAGTCGAGGATGTCCGCCCAGTAGCTGTCCTTGCTGCCGGTCCTGATCTCGACGGTCACTCCGGCCTTGGCCGCCTGGTCGCGGAAGATGGCGGCGGCCTCGGTGAATCCGGCGGCGACCGGTGAGGTGTCGAGGGTGACCTTGAGCTTCTCGGCTCCGGCTTCCTTCAGCAGCTTCCGTGCCCGGTCGAGGTCCTGTTCGCGCTGCGGCAGGCCCCCGGCGTAGTACTCGTAGCCCTTGCCGAAGAGATCGTTGCCGATCTCACCCGCGCCGGACAGGGCGCCGTCGACGAGTTCCTTGCGGTCGGCGATGAGGAAGAACGCCTCGCGGACCCGCTTGTCGTCGAAGGGCGGCCGGTCGGTCTTCATGGCGAACGCCTGCATGGCGCTGTTCCGCAGCCGGACGATCTGGATCTGCCCCTTGCCCTCGTGGGCGCGCGCGGTCGCGGGGTTGAGCTCGTGCGCGTACTCGAGCTGCCCGCCGAGCAGGGCGTTGACGCGCGCCGACTCCTCGTTGGCGACGATGAACTCCAGCTCGTCGAGGTACGGGGCGCCGTCCCAGTAGGCGTCGTTGCGTTTGAAGACCGCCGACTTGCCGGGCGCGAAGGACACGAAGCGGAACGGCCCGCTGCCGACCGGCTTCTTGTCGAACTCCTCGGCGCCCTCGGGGACGATGTACGCCCCGAACGCGGCCAGCACATTGGGGAATTCGGCGGTCGGCCGCTTGAGGACGAACTCGACGGTCCGCTCGTCCAGGGCGCGGCTGGCCTTCAGGTCGATGGGTTCCAGCGACGCCTTCGCCCGGAACGTCTTCTCCGGGTCGGCGATGCGGCGGTAGCTGTAGAGGACGTCGTCGGCGGTCACGGGCCTGCCGTCGTGGAACTCGGCCTTGCGCAGGGAGACCTTCCAGCGGTCCAGGCCCGCGTTCGGCTCCCACGCCGAGGCCAGCCGCGGCTGGGCGGACAGGTCGGGTCCGTAGTCGGCGAGCTTGTCGAACAGGGCCTTGGCACGTGCGGCATCGGCGAAGAGGTTGCTCAGGTGCGGGTCGAGCGTCTCGCTCGCACCGCCCCCGGCGAAGGCGGCGCGCAGCCGTCCGCCACGCTTGGGCTTGGCATCGGCCTGGGCGGTGTCTGCGCTGGTTCCGGAGGAGTCGGCGCAGCCGGTGAGGGCGAGCGCACCGGTTCCGGCGGCGCCTCCGGCTGCGGCGAGGAAGCCACGGCGGCGCAGGCCGGGGAAACGGGAGTCGTGGGATCGGGAGCCGTCGACGGGTGCGTCGTGCATGGCGGTGTCCTTGAGTGGTGTGCGGGCGGTTGTCGGCGTGGGGGGGTGGCGATGTGTGGGGTCCAGCGGGTGCCCGCGAGGCGGGCGTGGGGAGGTGTCGGCCTACGGGTCAGGCGCACGTCCGACGGCCGAGTGTGATGCGCGAGTTCACGAGCGTGAGGCGGGTGCTCGCGAGGCGCGCGACGAGATGCAGCCGGTCGCCGTCCGCCGTGGCGCGTGGCAGGTCGCCCTCGCGCCACGGGGCTTCCGTACGAGGACCGGGCCCGTCGTACAGCGCGAGCACCTCGAAGCCGTGAACCGCGAGGAAGTGGCGCAGTTCCTGCGGGGGGAGCAGCCGCCACGCGGAGCGCTGCTCGACCGGCGGCGATCCGTCGGCGGCGGTCCACACCCGGGTGCGGCGCAGCAGTTGCGCGGCCCGGTCGACGTACAGGGCGGTGGTGGAGGTGTAAGCGGTCTCCTGCCACGTGAAACCGTCGACCGACGGCTTGTCGAGCAGTTCCGTACGGCCCAGGAAGAAGGCCCCGTTGCGCATCTCCGCGACGAGCAGGCCGCCGGGTGGCAGGGAGCGTCGGCAGGAGCTCAGGAAGCCGTCGAATTCCTCGTTGGTGTGGCAGTACAGCAGGGCGCTGTCCAGGCAGACCACGGCGTCGAAGGACTGCTCCCCGAGGTCGAAACCGCGCAGATCGGCCCGGGTGTATTCGGGGCCCGGGTGGTGGGCGCGCGCGTACTCCAGCATCGTGCCGGAGAGATCGGCAGCAATCACCGTACGGCCGGCTGCGTGCAGATGGGCAGCGTCCCTGCCGGTGCCGCAACCGATGTCCAGGACGCGCGGACCGGCTCCGTACCGGCGCAGGCAGTCCTCCGCCCAGCGTCCGGCGAGGCGTTCGGGATCGGGGAAGCGGGTCTCGTACAGCGCCGGGTTGTCGGTGAGCAGTTTTCCGCTGGTCACGGCCGCTGGCCTGCATGTTCTCTCAGGTGTTCCCATACGTGCCTCCTCACGCCCTCGCCGGTACGGCCGCCGTGGGGGCGGGCAGGACGCGGAGCCGGTGCAGCCAGGCCACACCGGCGGCGGAGGCGAGCCCGAAGGTCAGGCAGCACGCCCAGGGCAGCCAGTGCGCGCCCGTCTGTTCCCCGGTGTCCATGGCCCAGCCGACGACCGTGTTGCCCACGGCCGCGGCGATGCCCGAGACCACGTAGAACAGCCCGAAGTACGTGCCGGTGAGCTCCGGCCGGCCGAAGCCCGGGATCAGTTCCATCACGAACGGCTGGGCGATCATGACGCCCAGGTAGAGCAGCAGCGCCCCGGCCAGGACGGGAAGCGCCCCCAGCAGCGCGTCGCCGACGCCGCCGTCCGCGGCCCCGGCCCCCGCCACCGTCATCGGCGGTACGAAGGCCAGCCCCATCAGCGCGAGCCCGGAGCTGATCCATCGCGCCCGGCTGCCCCGCTTCTTCAGCTCGCGCGTGATGCGCAGTTGCAGCCAGAGGTTGCTGAGCGTGCCGACCAGGAAGACCATGCCGGCCGCACCGTCCCAGCCGGTGGCCCGGCGCGCGCCCTCCGGCAGCAGCAGATACAGCTGGCTCTCCATGGCGACCATGCCGACCATGGCGACCGCGGACGCCAGGAAGCCGCGGTTGCCAATCACCTCGCGCCAGTCCCCGAGCACGCTGTTCGCGGCCGGCGGTACCTCGCGTGCCGGAAGCACCATGGCCTGGGCGACCGTGAGCAGCGCGAAGATCCCGGCCGCGGTGAGCGCGGAGGCGCGGAAGTCGACCAGCAGCAAGGCGCTGCCGAGCAGCGGCCCGATCAACGCCCCGGTGGTCGCGAAGACGTTGAACAGGGCAAAGGCCTCGGCCTTTCGCTCCCCCGCCTCCTGGGCGAGATACGCGCGCACGGCCGGGTTGAAGAGCGCCCCCGCCAGCCCGCTGAGCACGGACGCCGCGAGCAGCACCGCCAGCCCGTCTCCGAGTGCGAAGAGCCCGAAGCCGACGGTGCGCAGCGCGCAGCCGGCGATGATGACACCGCGTGCCCCCAGCCGGTCCGACGCGGATCCACCGATGAGGAACAGGCCCTGCTGGCTGAGGTTCCGTACGCCGAGCACGATGCCGACGACCGCGGCGGAGAGCCCCAGGTCCTCGCTCAGGTGCAGGGCGAGATAGGGGATCAGCAGGTAGAAGCCGGTGTTGACGCCGAGTTGGTTGACCATGAGCAACCGGATGGCGAACGGGAAGCCACGCATGTCACGCAACGTCTTCACGAGCGGTCACTGTCCACTGAGAGGCTCGAGTGCCCGCCCGCTTCTGCGCGCGCATACGCGACGTCCGCCTCGGTGCGCGGCCGCAACCTCGTCGCCACCCTCGATCCGAGCAACGGTCGGCAGGTAGTAGCCGCAGGAGGTGATCACCCGTCGAAGCCAAGGGGCCCGTGGCAGCAGCCTGCTCATCGATCCGACCGAGCTCTCCACCATCAGCAGGTGAGCCACTGCTTCTCCTCTTCACGGCGCGGGGATTGAGGACTCCGGCACGTCGGCGTCGGCGCCCTCCGGGCACGCGTCGCCGTGACGCAGGCACACTATCGACAATCGTTTTCATTGTCATCTGATATGTGGCGTCGCCTCTCGGCCACGACCCCGCAGCTCGTGCCGATCATGGTCGACGGCGTCGCCTATCTGGTACCGCAGCGGCTGACCAAGGCGTACGAGCGGGGTCTGCTGCGCCCCGAAGACTGTGGGGCATGATCGGACGAAGATCCCCGCGGCCGATTCGCGGCCGCTGCCGGCATGGTGTTCGGACAACCCGCAGCGGCACCGGAACAACGTCGGAAGGCGGCTGATGCTCCGCCGCCATCCGATGATGCGGAATTGCAGGCTCCAAGTAGGTTTGGCACGGTCGCGTCAGGCAAGAAGCGGGCCGTGAACAACACCCAAGAACCCATGCCTGTGAACGACCCCTACGACAGAGGTCGCACCTATCGCCCTGACAGGGACGGCACCGGAGCAAACCGAGCAGCCCTGATCATCCATACCATCGCGGACATTGCCGCGGCCTTCCTGGCCCTGTGGATTGTGCTGTACCTGCTCGACGCCAACCGTGCGAACGTGTTCGTCGGCTTCGTTCACGATGTGGCGGATTTCCTGGCCGGATGGTCCCAGGACATCTTCACGATGGAGACCGAAGGCCTGCGTGTACTGCTCAACTACGGTCTGCCCGCTGTCATTTACCTGCTGATCGGGCACGGCCTGGCTGCGCGCCTGCGTCGCGTGTGAGCCATGAGGGGCCGCTCAAGTCGGCCTATGGTTCCTCCGCCGCGTTCGGTACGGAGAGGCCCTTCTTACAGAGCCTCCAGCGCCCCGATGACGGCATCCACTGCGTGCGTCATGCATGTCCATGAGGTCCCCGATGAGATCGCCCAGTACATGCATGGCGCAGCAGCGGTCGCACCGTCAACGTTCATGAGGCGACGGGTCTCACGTAGGGTGCCTTCGTCTCAGACCTCGAGTTCAGCCTCGATCTTCTTGAGCTGGTGCCGGGCCATCGCCAGATTGGCTCGGCCGGCGTCCAGCACCAGGTAGAGGAAGAGGCCGTTGCCGCCGCGCCCCTTGAGCAGCCGGATCAGGTGGTACTGGCTGCCCAGGGTGATCAGGATGTCCTCGATCTCGTCCTGCAGGCCGAGGTGCTCCATGGTGCGCAGCTTGGCCCGTACGACGTCGGTGTTGCCGGCTGCCGCGACGTTGAGGTCGAAGGTCTTGCTGCCTCCGATCGTGCCCAGCGCCATCCCGCTCGTGTAGTCGACGAGTGCGGCTCCGGTCGCGCCCTCGATCGACGTCAGGGCGTCCTTCAGGGCGGTTTCGGTGTTGGCCATGAGACGGATTCCTTTCAGCGGTTCTTACTGGTTGGCTCGGTGGTGCGGCCGGAGGTGGACCGGTAGGCGGTCGTCCGGCTGGAGGTCCTTCGGTCGCCGGTCCCTTGGTCGTTGATCCTTTGGTCGTCGGTCTTTCGGTCGTCGGCGTCCTGTGGTGTGGTGGCCTGCTCCGTGGTGGCCTGCTCCGTGGTGGCCTGCTCCGTGGTGGCTGGTGCGGGCCTGGTGCGCGGGGATCCGGTGCGCTGTCTGGTGACCCGGGCGGAGGTGGCCCGCCCTGAGGCGGCCCGGGCGGAGGCCGTCGGTTCCGCGTCGGCAGCGGCCGCAGTGGTGCGTTGGGGTTCGGCCCGGTCCATCGCCGCGTCGATCAGCTCCCCGATCCGGGTGCCGGCCCTGCGTCCCTCCAGATGCAGTCGGCCGACGTTCACGCGGTCGTCGGCCAGCAGCGTCAGTACGGCGGAGGAGCCCGCCGCGTAGGTCGCCACGTAGCCGTTCATGCCGCGGATGAGGAGTTCTCGGAAGTCGCCCTGTCCGGTGGTGTCCGTCATCCGCACGGCCACACCCAGTGCGGCCGCGGTGAGTGCGGCCACGCCCCCGGGCTCGGCTCCCGGGGTGTCCTGTGCGAGTACGAGGCCGTCGACGCTGGCCGCGAGCGCGCCGGTCAGCTGGGGCACGCGGGACCTCAACCGGTGCAGTTCGTCGAGGACTTCGGCCTCGGCCGCCATGAGCTGTCTCCTCTCGGCACGCTGTCTGAGCGCGCGGATCACAGGGCCTCCAGTGCGTCTCTGAGCCGGCGCAGCAGGGCGATGTCGGGGTCCCCCGGTGCCTCCCGGGGCCAGGCGGCCGCGGTGGCGGCTCCCGGCTCCGGCTCCGGCTCCGGCTCCGGCTCCGGCTCCTGGCGAGCGCTCGTCGTCACGATTCCCGCAGCGGCGAGACGGCGGAGGTCGACAAGGGTGTGGAACGCGGGCCGGCCGATGACGGCGGAGATGTCCGACGCCGTGCGTGCCCCGTCCACGTGGTCCAGGACGGTGCGCCGGCGCCGTGGGACGTCCACGTCGACGGGACGGCCGGTCCGTATGAGCGGCTGGGTGTCCGTCGCCGGTTCCGGCCAGATGCGGTGCAGCAGCTCCCGGCGCCGGAGGGTCTCGCGCTCCACCGCGTCGACGGGCACCGGGTGGATGGGGCCGAGCCAGTGCGCGACTCCGTACCGGAAGCGGCCCGGAGCGCTGGTGGGCCCGAGCGTGAAGAACGCCGCGTCGTACAGCGCGCCGAGGTGGCAGAGTTCCAGCGCGCCCCGGGGCACGCGGCCACTGTCGATCAGAAACCGTCCCACGCGCTGCCCAGGCCCTGCCTGGGTGACGGCCTCCCACCAGCCCTCGGGGCGCAGGGCGCCGCCGGCGGTGAGCAGGACGTCGAGCCCGGGTGAGGCGGGGCTCTCGGCGTGCACCACCTGTCCGTCGGAGAGGAAGAGTGTGCCGCGTTCGCGCATCAGGACGCCGGTCGCGCGCTCGGCGGCAAGGCGGCTGAGCATGGGTGAGACCGCGGCCTGCGCGCCGCTGCGGCCCGTCGCACCGGCTGCTGGTTTCCGTGCGGGCAAGCGGTTCGGAGGAGGAGTCCGCACCGCCGTCATCCCAGCACCAGTCGTTCCGCGATCTCGCCCAGCCGTATGCGGGCGAGCGCGAGGTTGCCGTCCGTACGGCCCAGCCACAGGTGCAGGAAGACGCTGCTGTCGAAGGTCGTACGGACGAAACGCAGGACGTGGTAGCTGTCGCGGTTGCTGACGATCAGGTCCTCGACCGGTGTTTCGCCGCCGGACCAGTCGGAGCCCTCGGCCGGGGCGAAGGCAAGGTTCTCCGCCGCTGTCCTGGCGAGCTCCGCCGCCTCCGCGGCGGTGGCTTCGTGATCGCCGTTCGGCGAGTCCCCGACCGTGCCCAGAGCCAGCCCACTGGTCCAGTCGACCACCGTGGCACCTCGCGCGCCGGGCAGTCTCATGGCCTCCAGCAGGCACTCGTCAATTCCGGGCACCCCCGCCCCCTCCCGGCACATTGGTTCGGATGAGTGATGTAGAAACTACGTAACGTGTGTGCCCTGCGGGGGGATTCTGGCAAATTCCCCTGGAACATGCGGCAGTTGGCTAAGGTTGGCCGATTGCCCTGAGGACTCCCGGCGCACTCCGGCGCGCTCCGGCGAGCTCCAGCCGTCCGCCGGCGGCAGAGGCGATGCGATCGCGGTCGAGCGCCCGCGCCGCGAGCGAGCGGGACCAGCGCATCGGCCGACGCGCCGACGGCGCGCCGACATGCGCATGCCACTCCATTGGATACGTCACTGGCATTGCCCTGTAACACTCCTGACGGAGGCTCGTGGGGCACCTCCGGTCCCACAAGCAACTCACCCCCCACGTGGCCGGGTTGACAGGACGAATCGCCCCGGCCGCCCTGATCCGCGGGCACCGGGTGAGGAGGAACTGATGGCTCAACACACATCTCGCCGCGACCTTCTGAGATCCATCGGGGTCGCGGGCGGCGCGGGAATGCTCTACTCGGCGATGGGAGCACTGGGTGTGGCGCCGGTCCCCGACGTACGGGCGGAGGAGTACCGGGCACCCCAGAACAGCGACTTCACGCTGACCGGGCGAAGTGGCAAGAAGGTCCTCATACTGGGCGGCGGCATAGCCGGCCTGGCGACGGCGTACGAGCTGGGCAAGGCGGGCTACGACTGCCGGATCCTGGAGGCGAAGGGCCGCCCCGGCGGCCGCAACTGGACGGTCCGCGGCGGCACCAAGCTGACCGACCTGGACGGGCGCACCCAGACGGCGTCGTTCTCCAAGGGCCAGTACATGAACGCGGGCCCGGCCCGGCTGCCGCAGTCCCATGTCACGCTCGAGTACTGCCGTGAACTCGGCGTAGCTCTCGAGGTGTTCACCAATCAGAACGCCAACGCGTACATCTACCACGAGAACAGCGCCGCGCTCGCGGGCGAGGCCATGCGGTGGCGCACCGCGAAGGCCGACGTCTACGGCTATGTGTCCGAGCTGCTCGCCAAGGCCACCGACCGGGGAGCCCTGGACAAGGAGCTCACCGCGGACGACAAGGACCGGCTGATCGCGTTCCTGCGGAACTTCGGCGCCATCAAGGGCAAGGCCGACGATTACGCCTACGCCGGCACCGACCGGCGCGGCTACTCGGTCGAGCCGGGTGCGGCCTTCGAGGAGGGCACGGTGCTCGGCCCGGTGCCGTCGCTGTCGGACGTCATCGCGAGCGGCGTCGGGCAGCGCTTCTCGTTCGAGTTCGGCTACGACCAGGCCATGCTGATGTTCCAGCCGGTGGGCGGGATGGACGCGATCCCCTACGCGCTGGCGAAGGCCATCGGCCAGGACCGGATCACGTACGGCGCGAAGGCGCTGGAGGTGAGCGACCTCCAGGACGGCGCCGAGGTCACGTACGAGGACGCGCAGGGCCGCACGCGCACGCAGCGCGCCGACTTCGTCGTGGCGGCAGTCCCGCCCATGATCATGGCCCGGATCAAGCACAACCTGGGCTCTGACATCACCGCGGCACTGAAGTACGCCGTCCCAATACCCGTCGGCAAGGTCGGGCTCGAGTACCGCAGCCGCTGGTGGGAGACGGACGAGCACATCTACGGCGGCATCACGCCGACCGACACGGACCTGGCCACCATCTGGTACCCCTCGTACGGCTACCAGGGTCAGCGCGGCACGCTCATCGGCTACTACAACTTCGGCGCCAACGCCGTCGCGTACAGCGATCTGCCGCACGCCGAGCGGGTGGCGCGGGCGGTGAGCCGGGGCGTGAAGATCCACGGCGAGAAGTACCGCACCGAGCTCGACCAGTCCTTCAGCGTGGCTTGGCACCGCACGCCCCACATCGAGGCCGGCTGGGTGGGCTGGCCCTCGCAGAGCGGCCCGGAGTACGCGCTTCTCAACAAGCCCGCGGGCCATGTCTACTTCGCCGGCGACTGGCTCAGCCATGTCATCGCCTGGCAGCACGGCGCGTTCACCTCGGCCCGCAAGGTCGTGACGGACATCCACGAGAGGGTGATGGCTGCATGAAGCGGTCTGCGAAGGTGTTGATCGGTGCGGCCCTGACCGGTTCGCTCCTCACGGGCGGCACCGCGCTGGCGGGAGCCCAGGGCTGGTGGCCCGGCCCGAAGGAGGTGCGCGTCATGCTGCCCGACGGCCAGTCCAACCCGGCGATCGCCAATGGCGTGGCAACGGGCGGGGAGGTGGCCGTCTATCAGAGCAGCGGACTGGGGCCGTCCGCGCTCAACCCGTCCGCGCCGGAGGGTACGCCCGAGCGCTTCACCGACCCCTCCCTCACGGAGGGCGCCGAGGGCGTCACGGTCACCGAGGCGCAGGCGCTCGTCGTGCTCCGCAACATCAAGACGAACCTCGAGGCCGCGGGCCTGACCCCGGCCGACGTCATCACGATGAAGTGCTACCTGATGAAGCCGCCGGGCGCCGAGCTCGCCGACTACGCGGGCTGGAACCGCGCGTACCGGCAGTTCTTCGCCAACATCGACCTGAAGTCGGACGAGGTGGTCCCGGTGCCCATGGGCACCTCGCCCGCGAAGCCGCCCCTGCTCGCCAACAAGGCCCGCCCGGCGCGGGCCACGATGGAGGTCGCCTCGCTGGCGGTGAAGGGCTGGCTGGTCGAGGTCGAGGTGACGGCGACGTACAAAAAGCGCTGATCAGCGCGGAAAACTGCCCTGCGGGGCGGAGCCCGTGATCGGGTTCCGCCCCGCAGGGGCGCGTTTGCGCCTGTGCGGGGTTCCAATAGGGTGCTGGTGGGAACTCGTGTCGACGTCACCGCGAGGGCGAAGGTGGTGGGCACGATGGAGTTGCCGCTGGTCGTGGGTGTCGACGGATCGGACTCCAGCCTCCGCGCCACGGACTGGGCCGTCGAACACGCACTGCGCCATGGACTGCCGCTGCACCTGGTCAACGCCTCCCTCTGGGAGCGCTACGAGATCGTGGCCGCGCAGGACCGCGGAAAACGTCCGTCCGGGCAGGTGCTCGCCGAGAACATCGTCGCAGCCGCTGCCGAACGCGCCCGGTACCGCAATCGTGACCTGAAGATCACGACCGAAGTGGTGCGTGAGGACCCCGCGCGGGCCCTGCTGCAGGAAGGTGAGGAAGCCTCCGCACTGGTCCTGGGCTCGCACGGCCGCGGCGAGGTCGCCGATCTGCTGCTCGGCTCGGTCGGCCTGGCGGTGGCGGCGCGCGCCCACTGCCCGGTGATCATCGTGCGCGGCGACGACTTCAGCGTACGGTCCGGACACGGGCACATCCTGCTCGGTGTCGGAGACCGCTCCGCACCGGCGGCGGTGCAGTTCGCCTTTCGCGAGGCCGAGGCGCGCCGCTGCACCCTCGACGCCGTACGCGCCTGGCGCACCCCGGCCCTCGAGGCGCTGGAACACCCTCTCGAGGCAGCCGCCGGGCGCCCCCGCTCCCCCGCAGAGCACGCGCGCCAGCACGAGAGCGAGGCGTCGGCCCGGCTCGACCAGGCGCTGCGGGAGGCCGCCCGGGAGCACCCGGGGGTGCGCGTGCGCCGCGCCACCGTCGAAGGCCCGGCCCGCAAGGTACTGGTGCGCCGCTCGGCCGCGGCGGACCTCCTCATCGTCGGAGCCCAGCGCCGCCCCGGGCATCTCGGTCTTCAGCTGGGTGTGGTCGGCCATGCCGTGCTGCACCACGCCGAATGCCCGGTCGCCGTCGTACCCCAGCCGGCGTGACGCCTCCGAGAAAGGATTGCGGTCATGCGACAGAGCGGGACGGTCGGATTCTGGCGGTGGCGGCACAATCTGCTCAAACGCCGCTCCGACGTCGTCGAGGCATGGGTCGTGCTCGTCGTCGCCGTGCTGCTGGTGATCGGCCTGCCCCTGGCAGGCGTACTGGCCGGGCTGCGCGTCGACAACGAGCTGCAGCGCCAGCGTGAGGAGCGGCAGCGCACCACCGCGGTGCTGGCCGAGGACGCGAGCGCGTGGCAGGCGGGCAGGTACGTGCGCTTCCAGGCGACCGTGCGGTGGACGGGGCCCGACGGCAAGGAGCACACGGCGAAGGCGGACGTCGGGCCGGACAGCCGGGCCGGTTCCACCACCCGGATATGGACCGACGGGAAGGGTGAACTCACCGGAGAGCCGGCCACCGAGACCGAGGCCGCGAGCGCTTCCGCCCTGGCCGGACTGCTGACCATGGGCGGCACCGGGGCGGCGGTGCTGGGTGCGCGCTGGGTCGTGCAGCTGGGCATCGACCGGCACCGCGCCGTGGCGTGGGAGCAGGAGTGGGCCCGTGTCGGGCCCCAGTGGGGCAAGCGGCTCACCTGAGGCGGGACGTACCGATACGAGAGTCGACTCACACGAGACACGAGACACGAGACACGCAACGCGAGACCAGCTGAGACGAGACCGGTCGAGTGACGACCGGTCTCGCGCTCAGAAGCGGCCGCTTTCGCGCTCAGAAGCGGCCGCCCCCGCGGTAGAGATCGAGTTCGCCGTCGAGTTCCACGGCGAGCACCGTCGCGTAGTCGTCCAGGTCGGCGGCTGCCGGCGCATCGATCCACAGCACACCGGGCGCCTCATGCAGGCCGCCGATGACCTTGTGTCCGAGCTCCGTGCCGGTGCCGAGCACGCTCACGCGGCGTACTGGCGTACGCAGGCCGCGTACGCCGATGGAGCCCCGCGGGATGTCGAAGACCGTCAGGTAGAGGGTGCGGCGGTCGGCCGACAGGGTGCTGGGGCCGTAGTGGTGCCCGGCGGGCAGGCCGCGGACCGTGCCGTACACCGCGTCCGCGTGCCTGGCGATCCAGGCCCCGAGGCCTTCGAGGCGCTCGACCTGCTCGGAGGGGATGGTGCCGTCCTCCTTGGGGCCCACGTCGAGGAGCAGATTGCCGCCCGCCCCGATGGTCTCGGTGAAGTAGCGGATCAGCTGGCCGGTGGACTTGTGGTTGTGGTCGTGGTGCCGGTAGCCCCAGGAGTCGTTGATCGTCAGGCACAGCTCCCAGGGCCCTTCCGGGGGAACGATCGGCACACCCTGCTCCGGTGTGGCGTAGTCGCCCTCGCTGAGCATCCGTGCGTTCAGCACGCAGTCGGGTACCTCGGAGCGGATGAGCTCGGCCAGCTCACCTATGCGCCACTGCTCCTCGGTGCGCTCCCACTCACCGTCGAACCAGAGGAGGTCGGGGCGGTAGCGGGTGCAGAGCTCTCGGACCTGTGCGTCGCGGTAGTCGAGGTAGCGCGCCCAGGCTTCGAGGTCCTCCCGTTCCTTGGGGACCTCGGCATACGGGTTGTCCTCCTGCTCGGGCGGCCGGCCCTCGTAGCGAGTGGAGGCGTAGTCGGGGTGGTTCCAGTCGTTGTGGGCGTAGTAGAAGCCGACCTTCAGGCCCTGCTCGCGCAGGGCCTCGACATAGGGGCCGAGCAGGTCGCGGCCCGCCGGTGTGTGGCGGACGACGTTCAGGTCTCCCTGAGCGGTGTCCCACAGGGCGACGCCGTCGTGGTGACGGCTCGTCAGCACCCCGTAGCGGGCGCCCGCACGGGCGAACAGCTCGGCCCACTCCCGGGGGTCGTACTTGGCGGCCGTGAAGCGGTCCAGCTGCGCCATGTACTGGTCGTGCGGGACGTCGCCCTCGAAGAACGACCACGACTCCTGTACGCCGTCGACGGCGTAGATGCCCCAGTGGATGAAGATCCCCAGCTTCGCGTCGGGAAACCATGGCTGCATCGCCATGCCTCAGGCCCTCCTGAAGCGCAGGGTGAGCACCTGGAAGGGACGGAGGTCCACCGTGACCGTGCCGTCCTCGGCGATGGTCAGCGGCTGGGCGTCGGCGAGCGGGCGTTCCAGCAGGTCGGTGACCGTGGCGCCGGTGTGCGGGAAACCGGGGCGCACCGTGGTGCGGGTGCGGCCGCCGAGCGACTCGTAGAGGCGGACGATCACGTCGCCCGAGCGGTCGTCGGCAAGCTTGACCGCTTCCACCACGGCGGCCGGGCCGTCGGTGGTGACAAGCGGGTCCACGGCCGTACCGCTCTCCGCTACGCGCAGCGGCAGGTTGAGGGCGTAGCCCTCGGCGATCGCGTCCTCGACGGTCGCGCCGGGCAGCAGGGCGTACGTGAAGCGGTGCTTGCCCTGGTCGGCCTCGGGGTCGGGCACGCGTGGGGCACGGACCAGGCTGAGGCGGACCGTGGTGGTCGTGCCTCCGTCCTCGCGGGTGGTGCGGCTGACGTCGTGCCCGTACGTGGAGTCGTTGATGACCGCGACGCCGTAGCCGGGCTCTTCGACGTGCACCCAGCGGTGGCCGTAGACCTCGAACCGGGCCGACTCCCAGCTCGTGTTGGTGTGGGTCGGGCGGTGGACGTGGCCGAACTGGATCTCGGCCGTGGAGCGGTCGGCGTGGATGTCGATCGGGAAGGCCGCCTTGAGGATCTTCTCGGCCTCGTGCCAGTCGATCTCGGTCTCGACGTCGATACGGCGGCTGCCCGCCCGGACCGTCACCGTCTGCACGATGCGGGAGCCCTTGCCGAAGGCGCGCTCGACGCGTACGGCGCCGAGCAGGGGGCCCTTCTCGGTGACGGTGACCGACTCGGCGTCGAGGAGGTCGGTGAAGCGGTGTTTGTAGTGCTTGTCGATGTCCCAGGCGTCCCAGTAATTGGGGAGGTCGGTGTGGAGGCGGAGGAGGTTGCCGGCGGAGTCGGGGGCGAGGACCTCGCGGTCGGCTACGAGGTCTCGTACGGATGCGAGGGTGCCGTCCTCTGCGAACTCCACGCGTACCAGGCCGTTGTCGAGCACGCGGTCCGTGACGGTGACGGGCGTCGGCCTCGGAACCGACGCCGTGATCGGCGCACTGCCGGAAGCCGGGACCTGGACGAAGATCGCCGACGAGCCGTCCGTCAGGCGCGGCAGGCCTGGGTCGAGGGCCTCGGCCACCTCGGCCGGGACGGTGACGACCTCGGCGCGGGCGCGCGGGCTCGCGTTGAAGGCGTACGGAGCACCGGTGCCGAGCGCTGCTCGCGCCTCGCTCGTGATCACTTCCAACTCGCGGGCCACGCGCGCGTACTCCGCCTCCGCCTCCCGATGCACCCACGCGATCGACGACCCCGGCAGGATGTCGTGGAACTGGTGGAGGAGGACCGTCTTCCAGAGGTGGTCCAGCTTTTCGTACGGATAGGCGTAGCCCGGCGCGTGCAGGGCCGCCGCCGTCGCCCACAGCTCGGCCTCCCGCAGGAGGTGTTCGCTGCGGCGGTTGCCCTGCTTGGTGCGGGCCTGCGAGGTGTACGTGGCGCGGTGGAGCTCCAGGTAGAGCTCGCCCGACCAGACCGGTGCGTCCGGGTACTCGGCGCGGGCGGCGGCGAAGAAGTCGTCGGGGTGCTCGACGACGACCTTCGCGGAGCCCTCCAGGTCGGCGAGGCGGCGGGCGCGCTCCATCATCTCGCGGGTGGGACCGCCACCGCCGTCGCCGTGGCCGAACGGCGCCAGGGAGCGCGTGCCGCGGCCCTTGTCCTGGTAGTTGCGGACGGCGTGGGCCATCTCCTTGCCGGAGAACTCGGCGTTGTAGGTGTCCACGGGCGGGAAGTGGGTGAAGATCCGCGTGCCGTCGATGCCCTCCCACCAGAAGGTGTGGTGGGGCAGCTTGTTGGTCTGGTTCCAGGAGAGCTTCTGGGTCAGGAACCACTCGTTTCCGGCGAGCTTGGCGAGCTGCGGGTAGCAGGCGTTGTAGCCGAAGGAGTCCGGCAGCCACACGCCCTTGGTCTCGATGCCGAACTCGTCCATGAAGAACCGCTTGCCGTGGACGAGTTGGCGGGCGAGGGCCTCACCGCCGGGCAGGTTGCCGTCCGCCTCCACCCACATGCCGCCGACGGGCGCCCACTGGCCGTTCTTCACGGCCTCCTGGATGCGCTCCCAGACCTTGGGGTAGTTGTCGCGGACCCACTCGTACTGCTGCGCCTGCGAGCAGGCGAAGATGAACTCCGGGTACTCCTCGGCCAGCGCGGTCACGTTGGAGAAGGTCCGGGACGTCTTGCGCTTGGTCTCGCGGATGGGCCAGAGCCAGGCGCTGTCGATGTGCGCGTGGCCGACGGCCGACAGGGTGTGGGCGCTGGCGTGCGCGGGGCGCTCCAGGACGCCCTTCAGCAACTCCCGTACGTCCGTGGCGGTGCCCGAGACGTCGTCCAGGTCCAGCGCGTCGAGGGCGCGGTCGATGGCGTGCATGATCTCGTGGCGCCGCGGGTCGTGCTCCCCGAGCTCCAGCATCAGTTCGCGCAGCACCTGGAGGTCCAGGGAGAGGTGCCAGACGTTCTCGTCAAGGACCGCCAGGTCGGCGCGGGCGAAGGTGTAGAGCGGCGCCCGGCCGGCGGTGGTCTTGTCGCCGAGCGGGGTGGGGCGGAACCCGTTGGCGAGGATGTCCGGGTTGGAGGCGGCCTCGATGAGGAAGTCGACCTGCTCGCCGCCGGCCGCAGGGTGCGCGATCGGTACGTACTGGTTCTGCGGGTTGACCGCCTTGAGCGGGGCCCCGTCCGGGGTGTGGACGAGTGCCTCGGCCTGGTTGCCCGGCCAGTCGCCCACGAAGCCGAGGTCGAAGACCGCCTCGACCCGCTTGCCCGCCCACTCGGCGGGCACCTCGCCACGGACCTTGAACCAGGTGGTGCCCCACGGCGGGCCCCACGGAGTCCCCATCGCGAAGGGCTCGTACGTCGCGGACTGGGCCTCGGCGAAGGGCACCGGCTCGTCCGGGACCTCCCAGGCCTCGACCTCGAAGGGGACGGAAGCGGCGTGGACGGCGGGCTGGATGCGCTGGTCGAGGATGCGCTCCACGCGCTCCTCGATGCGTCGGCGTTCGTCGTGCATGAAGGGGCTCCTACTTCCGGTTCAGGTAGGCGAGGCCGGGGTGCTCGCGCGTGTAGCGGTCGACGAGGCGGCGGGCGACGGTGACGGAGTCGACGAGCGGGTGCAGGGCGAAGGCCTTGACCGCGGTGGCGCGGGAAGCGCTCTCGGCCGCGGCCATGACCTCGCGCTCGACGGCCTTGACGCTGCACACGAGGCCGGTGGCGTGGTCGGGCAGGGGCGCCACGGAGACAGGGTGGGCACCGCCCGCGTCGACGAGGCACGGCACCTCGATGACAGCGTCCGAGTCGAGAGCGGACAGAGTGGTGCGATTACGGACGTTGAGGATGAGCGTGGTGCGTTCGTTCCTGGCGATGGCGCGCATCAGGGAGAGGGCGACCTGCTCGTAGCCGCCGGACTCCAGGTCGCAGGCGTCCCGCTCGCCGACGCCCGCGACCTCGCGGTTCTCCGCCATGTACGTGGCTTCGCGCTCGGCGCGGGTCCGGTCCCAGGTGGCGAGGGCAGGCGCCGCGGGGTCCTTCATCTCCTCATAGAAGCGCGACTGCTGGTCGTGGAGGAAGGCGCCGCGGGTCTGAACAACGCCCTGATATGCGCTGACGGCTTCCCGGTTGAAGTAATAGTAGTGCAGATACTCGTTCGGGATCATGCCCAGGGACTGCAGCCACTCGGCGCCGAAGAGCTTGCCCTCCTCGAAGGACTCGAGCAGCGCCGCGTCGCCGAGGAGGCGGGGCAGCTCGTCGCGGCCGTCGATGGACAGGCCGCGCACCCAGCCGAGGTGGTTGAGGCCGACGTAGTCGATCCACGCCTTGTCCGGGTCGCCGCCCAGCACGCGCGCGATGCGGCGCCCGAGGCCCACCGGCGAGTCGCAGATGCCGATGACACGGTCGCCGAGGTGCCGGGACATGGCCTCGGTGACCAGTCCGGCCGGGTTGGTGAAGTTGATGACCCAGGCGTCGGGCGCGAGCCGGGCCACGCGCTGGGCGATGTCGACGGCGACTGGTACCGTGCGCAGGCCGTACGCGATGCCGCCGGCGCCGACCGTCTCCTGGCCGAGGACGCCCTCGGCCAGGGCCTCGCGCTCGTCGGCCGCCCGGCCCGCCAGGCCGCCGACGCGGATCGCCGAGAAGACGAAGTCGGCGCCGGTGAGCGCCTCATCCAGGTCGGTGGTGACGGTGACCTGGGGGGCGTCCGGGATGCCTTCGGCTTGTTCGGCCAGCACGCGGGCGACGGCCGCGAGGCGTCCCGCGTCCAGGTCGTGGAGGGTGACACGGGTGACGCGGCCCTCGGCGTGATCGCCGAGCAGCGCCCCGTAGACCAGCGGAACCCGGAATCCTCCGCCGCCCAGAATCGTCAGCCTCATACCTGAACCACCTTTGCACCGGCCTCCTCGAACGCGGCACAGGTCGCCGCATCCGAGGAGGCGTTGGTCACTACTACATCCAGGTCCTCCGGGCCGCAGACCTTGGCCATGCCCGTGCCGGGGAACTTGCCCGCGTCGGCGAGGAGCACCACCTTCTCGCCCGCCTTGATCATGGCCCGTTTGACAGGGACCTCGACCACCGTGGTGTCCATGACGTGGCCTCCGGGGCGAACCCCGCTGGTGCCCATGAAGAGCCAGTCCGCGTGGAGCTGGCGGAGGTTGTCCTCGGTGAGGAAGCCGACGAGCGAGCGGTACTCGCGGCGCACCATGCCGCCGAGGAGCACCAGCTCGATGCCGGCGTCGTCGGCCAGTTCCTCGTACACGACGAGGTTGGACGTGATCACGGTCAGCCTGCGGCCGTGCAGCCGGCGGGCGAGACGGTAGGCGGTGGTGCCGATGTCCAGGAGCACCGACTGGCCGTCCTCGATCATGTCCGCCGCGCACGCGGCTATCGCGTCCTTCTCGGACACGCGGATCTCGGCGACCTCGGCGAAGGGCTGGTCGCCCTCCTCGACGACCGCACCGCCGTGGACACGGGTGAGGAGCCCCATCTCCTCCAGCTTCACCAGGTCGCGCCGCACGGTGGCGGGGCTTACCCCCAGTCGCTCGGATAGATCCGCGACGGCCGCGGGGCCGCCGGATCGCAGGGCACGCAGGATCAGTTGGTGACGTCGCTCAGCCAGCACGCGATGAACACTACTCGTCAATCCCAATCATTTCTATGCTCATGTTCGCTCAACTCTTGCCAAGCGCGCGAGCAGGGCGCACGATCCTGTGCACGTACTTGCAGATAGTTGACGAGAGGATGCGGTCGTGCATGAGCCGCCCCTGGTTTCGGACCGGGCCGAGGATGCCCGGCCGGACGTGCTTCTCACCGGGCTGCTCTTCTACGACGTCGTCATGACGGGGTTGCCCAAGCCGCCGACCCCGGGCGAGGAGATCTGGACGGACGGCATGGGCTCCGGCCCCGGCGGCATCGCCAACCTCGCGGTGGCCGCCGCCCGTTACGGACTGGCCACCTCACTGGCCACGGTCTTCGGCGACGACTTCTACGGAACGTACTGCCGGAAGATCCTCGCCGACCAGGAGGGCGTCGACCTGTCGCTGTCCCGTACGGCACCGGGCTGGAACACACCCGTCACCTTCTCCCTGGCACAGGGCCACGACCGGTCCCTGGTCACCCACGGCCAGGAACCGCCGTACAGCCAGGACGACTTGATGCAGGGCATGCCCCCCGCCAGGTCCGCGATCGTGCACATCGGCTCCGAACCGCAGGAGTGGATCGCGAAGGCCGCGGCCGCCGGGACCCGGATCTTCGCGGACGTCGGCTGGGACCCCACGCAGCAGTGGTCCACCGACCTCCTGGGCCAGCTCTCGCTCTGCCACGCCTTCATGCCCAACGACGGGGAGGCGATGGCCTACACGCGTACGGACACGCCGGGCGCGGCACTCCGGCGGCTCGCCGAGCTCGTACCGGTGGCCGTCGTCACCTGCGGCCGCGACGGCGCCCTCGCCATCGACCAGACCACGGGTGAGTTCGCGCAGGTCCGGGCCCTCGACGTCGAGGCCCTGGACGCCACGGGCGCCGGCGACGTCTTCGGGGCGAGTTTCGTCTCCGCGACCCTCGGCGGCTGGCCGCTCGCCGACCGGCTGCGCTTCGCGGGCCTCGCGGCGGGCCTGTCCGTACGGCACCACGGTGGAGCGCTCGCCGCGCCCGGCTGGTACGGCATCGACCAGTGGTGGCGGACCACCGGCAGCAACGACCCCGAACTGAGCCGCGCGTACGGATTCCTGTCCGACCGCATCCCGGCGGATCCCGGCGCACCCGTGCAGCGCGCACCCGTCACCCCGCACTCCCACCGCTCTCCCCACTCCCCCAGCGATTCCATCTCATAGAGATGCATCGCACGCACCCGAAAGGCGGTGGAAGGAGTGCACCTCTCGCGTAGAGGGCTGCTTCGAACGGGCCTGGCCACCACGGCTGCCGCGGCGCTCGGCGGTACCACGGCGAGCTGCTCGGTACCCAGCGGCTCCACCGGCCGCAACACGACTCTCTGGTGCTGGACCGGCGTATGAACGGACAGCCGCTTATGGGCCCTTGGGCAGCACGTCCCTGGGAATCACCGGAGACCACCGGGTGGCGGCGGCTGCCCATGCACGCGGTGGACCGCCGGCCCGGCAGCCTCTCACTGGACGGCAGGTGGCGCTTCCAACTGCTGCCCACACCGGACGCACCGCTCACCGAGGAGTGGTCCGAGCTGGTGGTGCCGGGCTGCTGGACCATGCAGGACCCGCGCGATCTGCCGCAGTACACCAATGTGCAGATGCCCTGGCGCGAGTACCCGCCACTGTCGCCGGCCACCAACCCGACGGGCGTGCATGAGAGGGATTTCGACGTCCCGGCCGACTGGGCCGGCCGCCGTATCGTCCTCCAGGCCGGTGCCGCTGAGAGCGTTCTCATCGCCGAGGTGAACGGTCATGCCGTGGGCATCGGTAAGGACTCGCATCTGGCGAGCGAGTTCGACGTCACCGACGCGGTACGTTCGGGCGAGCGCAACACCGTGCGGCTGACCGTGGTCAAGTGGTCCGACGCCTCGCACATCGAGGACCAGGACCACTGGTGGCACGGCGGCATCACACGCTCCGTCCTGCTGTACGCCACGGATCCGCTCCACCTCGCGGATGTGAAGGTCCAAGCGGACCAGGGCGGTTCGCTGCGGGTGGACTGCCAGGTGCGCGACGCGCGGGGGCCGCTCCCCCGGGGCTGGTACCTCTCCGGTGATCTGGACGGCATCGCGCTGGCCCAGAACGCGGAGTTCGACCGCGTCAACGAAGAGACCGAGCGGGTCTCGGAGTTCCTCGGCGAGGCCCAGCTGTGCACGCGCGTGAGGGACGTCAGGCCCTGGTCGGCCGAGACACCCGCCCTGTACGGCCTCACGGTGCGGCTGCACCGCGCCGACGGCGGCATCGCCGACACCGCGTACCACCGCATCGGCTTCCGCACGGTCGAGATCCGCGGGCGTGATCTGCTCGTCAACGGCGAGCGGGTGTTCATCCGGGGCGTCAACCGGCACGACTTCCACCCGCTCACCGGCCGTACGGTCACCCCCGCCGAGATGCGGGCGGACCTGGAGACGATGAAGCGCTTCGGCTTCAACGCCGTACGCACCTCGCACTATCCCAACGATCCCACTCTCCTCGACCTCGCCGGCGAGCTCGGCCTGTACGTCGTGGACGAGGCGGACATCGAGAGCCACGACCACGCCCATGAGATCGCCGACGACCCGCGCTACCTGCCCGCGTTCGTCGACCGCGTCTCGCGCATGGTGCTGCGCGACAAGAACCATCCGAGCGTCGTGATCTGGTCGCTGGGCAATGAGAGCGATTACGGCGCCAACCACGACGCGGCCGCGGGCTGGGCGCGCCGCCACGATCCGACGCGCCCGCTCCAGTACGAAGGAGCCGCGAAGACCGACTGGTCGTCGCGCGAGGTCGCGAGCGACATCGTCTGCCCGATGTACGCCTCGATCGACGAGATCGTCTCCCATGCCGTCTCCGGCGAGCAGACCAAGCCGCTGATCCTGTGCGAGTACTCGCATGCCATGGGCAACAGCAACGGCAGCCTCGCCGACTACTGGGCGGCCATCGAGTCCACCCCGGGTCTGCAGGGCGGTTTCGTCTGGGAGTTCTGGGACCACGGCATCCTGCAGGACCTGTCCGACGGACGCCCCGCCGGCCCTGGCGCCCCGAACACCTTCGCGGACGGCGTCACCGCCCCCGGCTACCGCTGGGCGTACGGCGGCGACTTCGGCGACACGCCCAACGACGGCGCCTTCTGCGCGGACGGACTGGTCTTCCCCGACCGCACCCCGAAGCCCGCCATGTACGAGCACCGCGAACTCGCAGCTCCCGTGAGGCTGTCGTACGAGGGCGGGCAGCTGAGGATCCACAACCGCCAGCACTTCCGCGATCTGTCGTGGCTGGCCGGCGAGTGGGTGCTAGCCGCCGAGGAGGCGGGCACACGGACCGCGCCGGCCGAGCTGCCGCGTGTACCGCCGGGTGGGTCGGCCGTCGTCGAGCCGCCCGCGGAGCTGAGCGCGAACCACGGAGTCGGCGAGGCCTGGCTGACGCTGCGCTTGACGACGGCTGGCGATGAGCCGTGGGCGGAGTGCGGTACGGAGGTGTGCACTCCGCAGGTCCGGTTGCGGGAGCGGCCTTCGGTGTGGCTTCCGGCATGGGCTCCGGCTGCGGTTCCGCCCGCCCCGGGCGCGGTTCCGTCGGCTTCGGGTGTGGCTGGGTCTCCGGCAGTCACCGGTCCTGCGGTCCAGGTCGAGGTCGAGGTCGAGGTCGAGGTCGAGGTCGAGGTCGATGCGAACGGTCTCCTCGTCCATCCGTTGCTGACCTCCTCGCCCGTACTGAGCCTGTGGCGCGCGCCCACCGACAACGACCTGCTGGGCGGCGCCGCGCAGCGCTGGCAGGAGCTGGATCTCGACAGCCTCGTACGCAAGCCGGTCTCCGTCGAGCGCCGGGCCGAGCGCGTGACGGTGCGCAGCGCGTACCCGACCGGCGCCGGCATGGTCGAGCACGAGCAGGTCTTCAGTCCGCTCCCCGACGGCGGACTCCTCATCGAGGAGACCGCCGTCCTCCCCGAGGGACTGACCAATGTCGCGCGGGTCGGCACGGTCCTCGAGACGGTGGAGGGGCTCGACCGGATGGAGTGGTACGGGCAGGGCCCCTGGGAGACGTACCCGGACCGCAGCGCGGGCGGGCCCGTCGGCCACCACAGTGCCCGTGTGGACGCTCTGTTCACGCCCTACCTGCGGCCGCAGGAGAGCGGAGGACGGTGCGTACGCAGGTTCTCCCTGCTGTCGGCCACGGGTGGCGGGCTTTCCGTACGGCTGGACGCCCCCAGGCAGATCTCGGTCACGCGCTACCGTGCCGCCGACCTCGCAGCCGCCGCGCACCACGACGAGCTCGTGCCGCTGCCGCACTGCGTAGTTCACCTCGACGCGGCACACCGCGGCCTCGGCACCGCGTCGTGCGGACCGGACACCCTGCCCAGCTACCGGGTGGGGCCCGGCGTCCACCGCTGGGCCTGGGTGCTTCGCTCCCTGTGAAGATCGGCGCCTCGAACAGGCGGCCCCGGACAGGAATGAAATGCGCATACTGGGCCATAGGGAAATATCCCGCGTTCGTCTTCGACAAGAGTGAGGCGGCGATCATGAACAACGGCCAGGTGGCTCTGGCCTTCACCAGCGGCTATCTCTTCGGGCGCAACCACAGGACACGATGGGCACTCGCCCTTGCCGGCGCAGCGGCAGGCAGGCGTCTCATGTCGGGCCATAGCCCGTTGGGCACCGAGAAGCTGATGTCCTCCGAGGTCGGCAAGCTGACCGAGGACTTCCGCAGCCAACTGGTGTCCGCGGGCAGGTCGGCGGCCATGGCTGCGGTCAGCCAGCGCATGGACGCGCTGAGCGACCGGCTGGAAGAGCGGACCGCGGCGCTGCGCTCCCCCGAAGCCGGAGAGAAGACCAAGAAATCAAAGGCCCGGGACACCGAGCAGGCGAAGGCAGCGGAGAAGGCCGCGCAAGCGGAGCCGGCGAAGAAGACCAGGGCGGAGGAAGTGGCCAGGCCGGAAGAAGCGGCCAAGAGGGTGAAGCGCGTCGTCGGCAGCAGGCCGAAGACACCAGCCGACCGTCCCTCCAAGCCCAGGAAGAGCGCCGACACTGGAGGAGCGGCGCAGCGGCGAAGCCACGGGTGACATGCCAGGGGTGAGGAACCATGGCTGAGCAATTGGACGAGCGGCGCACAGTCGGCGGTGTCGGCACCCTTGCGAAGGAACTGCCCACCGAGCGCCTGATTCAGGAGACACAGAATCTGCTTGCAGCGCTGGGCTCGCGAGCGCTGAGCAAAGTGACCGAGGCTGCCGGGGGCCGTGTATCCCTTGGCAAGGCGGTACTGAAGCCCATTCTCAAAGCCGGCCTGCACCAGGCCACGGAGAAGGTCAAGCACGCCATACCGGGTGGCAAACCGGATGGCGGCGAGAAGTCGAAGCTCAAGGCCGTCAACATCGTCGAGGAGGTCGATGTCGGCGTACCGGTCTCTGTCGCCTACAACCAATGGACCCAGTTCGAGGAATTCCCCTCTTTCATGAAGAAGGTCGAGGTGGTCGAGCAGACCTCCGACACGGAACTCGACTGGAAAGCCAAGATCTTCCTCTCCACCCGTGAATGGCATTCCGAGATCCTCGAGCAGGTGCCCGACAAGCGGATCGTGTGGCGCTCGGACGCGGTGAAGGGATATGTGGACGGTGCGGTCACCTTCCACGAGCTGGCCCCCGATCTCACCAAGGTCCTGCTGGTTCTCCAGTACCACCCCAAGGGGCTGTTCGAGCTGAGCGGAAACCTCTGGCGAGCCCAGGGACGCCGGGCGCGTCTCGAGCTGAAGCACTACCGCCGTCACCTCATGACCGAGGCCCTGCTGCACCCCGAGAAGGTAGAGGGCTGGCGGGGCGAGGTGCACGGGGGGAAGGTCGTGCGCCGGGGCGAGGAGCAACCGGAAGAGGAAGCGGAGCTGGAGGAAAAGGGACCGGAAGAAGAAGAGCTCGAAGAAGAAGAACCTGAGGAAGAGGCCGAGGAAGAAGAAGCCGAGGAAGAAGAGGCTGAGGAAGAAGAACCTGAGGACGAATACGAGGAAGAGCCGGAGGACGAGGACGAGGAAGTGTACGAACGAGAACGGAGGACCGAGCCCGAGGACGAGTACGAGGACGAATTCGAAGACGAAGACGAAGACGAAGAGGACTACGTCGAGAAGGAGCGTCGGTAACCGGGCAGGCGGCGCGGCGCCGCCTGCCCAGGACTGTGCCGGTCGGCAGGGTCAACGTCGTGGTCCCGCGTCCGTCGTGGTCCCGCATCCGCCGTATCAGTCGGACGACGCGAACGCGTCCACTCCGGTGAGTTCGGCCGAGAGCGCCCACAACCGCGCGGCCTGCTCGGGGTCGGTCGCGGAGTCCCGTACGCCGATTCGCTCGCCGTCGCTCGGGGCGGGCTCGGCGATGTCGCAGTCCTCGCAGTAGACGCCGCCCAGGCCCTGCAACTGCGGTGACGTCGCCGCCCATACCTGTGTCGCGGCACCCTGCTGGGGCGTCTTGAACGCCGTCGGGTCCACCAGTTCGCCGGCCTCGTCGATCCAGCCCCGGTCGATCATTTCCTGCTTGTCCAGGTGGCGCTGCAGTGGTGTGAGGATGCCACCGGGATGCAGCGAGGACGCGCGCACTCCGGCATCCCGGCCGAGTGTGTCGAGATGCACGGCGAACAGCACGTTGGCCGTCTTCGCCTGTCCGTAGGCCTGCCACTTGTCGTAGCCGTGCTCGAAGTGGATGTCGTCCCAGCGGATGCCCGCGAAGTGGTGGCCCGCCGAGGAGACGGCGACGACGCGGGCCCCGCCTGGCGTGATGGCGGGCCAGAGCCGGTTGACGAGCGCGTAGTGGCCGAGATGGTTGGTCGCGAACTGTGCCTCCCAGCCGGGGCCGACCCGAGTCTCGGGACAGGCCATGATCCCGGCGTTGTTGATGACGATGTCGATCGTGCGGCCGGAGGCGAGGAAGCGGTCCGCGAAGGCACGCACGCTGTCCAGGTCGGCGAGGTCCAGTTCGTCCACCTCTGCCCCCTCGATGTCGGCGACCGCCTCATGGGCGGTCGCCGGCCGGCGGGCGGGTACGACGACATGGGCACCGGCGCGGGTGAGCGCACGTGTGGTCTCCAGCCCCAGGCCCGAGTAACCGCCGGTGACGACCGCGAGCTTCCCGCAGAGGTCGATTCCCTGCAGGACGTCGTCGGCGGTGCTCCGGGCGCCGAATCCCGATCCGATCTTGTGCTGAGGAGTTGCCATGCCCCGGATGCTACGAATGTGAGTGCACTCCAGGGCAAGCCGATACCTCGGCACCGGCGCACTACGCGGCGCCGAGCCCGGAATCAGCCGGGCGTGATACGCAGGGGGCGCCGCGCCTCACGTGCCAGGGCGCCTCAGTCGCCAGCGGCAACTGCTCAGGACACCTCACGCATCAGGCACCGCATACACCCGGCAGCCGTCGACGAAGGTCTGCAGGACCCGGGCCGCGGCGATCTCCTCGGGCGGCCCGGCGAAGGGGTCGCGATCCAGGACGACGAGGTCGGCGAGCTTGCCGACGGCGATGCTGCCGGTCGTGTCGTCGAGGTGGTTCGCATAGGCGCTGCCCGCCGTGTACGCGGCGATGGCGGCCCCCAGGTCGATGCGCTGCTCGGGCAGGAACACCCCGGTGCCGTCCGGCGCGGCGGGCGCGATCCGGTTGACGGCGACGTGGATGGCTGCCAGCGGATCGGGGCTGCTGACCGGCCAGTCGCTGCCCGCCGCGAGGGTGGCGCCGGCGCGCAGCAGATCGCCGAACGGATACTGCCACCTACCGCGTTCGGCACCGAGGAAGGGCAGCGTGAGCTCGTCCATCTGCGGTTCGTGCGCGGCCCAGAGCGCCTGGATGTTGGCGGTGGCGCCCAGGGCGCGGAAGCGCGGGACGTCGTCGGGGTGGACGACCTGGAGATGCGCCAGGTGGTGCCGCGTGTCGCGCCATCCGTTGACGGCGCGGGCGGCTTCGACGGCGTCGAGTGCCTCGCGCACCGCGCGGTCGCCGAGAGCGTGGAAGTGCACCTGGAAGCCGAGGGCGTCGAGTTCGGTGACGTACTTCTTCAGGTCACCCGGTTCGACGAAGCTGATGCCGCTGTTGTCGGAGGCGCAGCCGCAGCCGGTGAGATACGGGTCCAGCATGGCGGCGGTGTGGTTCTCGGCGATGCCGTCCTGCATGATCTTGACGGTCGTGGCCCGGAACCGACCATGGCTCAACTCTTCCCGACGGGTGACGAGTTCGGGGATCTGTTCGGCGCCCCGGGCGCGGTCCCACCACAGGGCGCCGACCACCCGGGCGGTGAGCAGCCCGTCCGTCAGGGCCGCGTGATAGGCGGGGGCCGGGTCGGTCATGTTGGTGTAGGTACCGATGATGGCGTCCTGCCACGCGGTGACCCCGTACGAGTGGAGGACGGCCTGGGCGCGCAGCAGGGCGGCGGTCTGTTCCTCGAGGGTGGGGTCGGGCACCAGCCGGGCCACGAGGTGGGTCGCGCCCTCCTGGAGCATGCCGGTGGGATTGCCTTCGGTGTCGCGTTCGATACGGCCGTCGGCGGGGTCGGGGGTGCGGGCGTCGATGCCGGCCCGTTCGAGGGCTCGGCTGTTGACCCAGGCGCCGTGGTGGTCGCGGTTCGGCAGGAAGACGGGCCGGTCGGGAACGATCGCGTCGAGCAGGGCGGCGGTGGGGGTGCCGCCCGGGAACGCCTCCATGGACCAGCCGCCACCGGTGATCCACTCGACGTCCGGGTGCTCGTCGGCGTACGCCTTGATGCGCCGCAGATACTCCGCCGGGTCGACGGTGTCGCCCAGGTGGCACAGTCCCAGTTCGAGGCCCGCGCCCTGGGGGTGCACGTGGGCGTCCTGGAAGCCGGGCAGCAGCAGACGTCCGGCGAGGTCGACGACTTCGGTGCGGGCGCCGATCAGCTCGTGCACCTCGTCGTGGCCGACGGCCGCGATCCGCCCGTCGCGCACGGCCACGGCGGTGGCGCGGCTACGGGCGGGATCGACGGTGTGGACGGGTCCGCCGGTGAAGACGAGATCTGCGGCCTGGGGGTGGGACATGAAGGTGAACTCCAAGGTGGGTGCGGGTCGGACGGCCGACGGCCGTACGGTCCCTGGGCAGGGGCGGCGTCGGACGGCCGTACGGCATGGGCAGGGTCAGGGTCGGACGCCCGCATGGTGCCATGCGCAGGGTGGGCGCCGGACGGCCGTACGGTCCAAGGGCGGGACGGGAGTTGGACAGCCGTACGGTCCAAGGGCAGGACGGGAGTTGGCCGGCCGTACGGTCCCTGGGCAGGACGGGAGTTGGCCGGCCGTACGGTCCCTGGGCAGGGGCGGGAGTTGGCCGGCCGTACGGTCCCTGGGCAGGGGCGGCGTCAGACGGCCGTACGGTCCATGGGCAGCGCGAGGGCGTCGGCGTCGGTGCCGCGTCCGGTGGTGAAGTACGGCGAGCTGCGGGCGTACTTGGCGACGGCGGCCATGACGAGCCCGCTGACGACGATGGTGGCGGGCAGCGAGAACATGAACCAGCCGTTGTCGGGGCTGAGTTCGAAGTGGTCGCTCATGGTGAGGTACGAGTATCCGAGGTAGGCGCCGAGGCCGAGCAGGACCATGCCGGATGCTGCGGGAACGCCGACCGCGAGCAGCGCCTCGCGGAGTCCGTCGCGGCGGGCGTCGCGGAAGCGGACGGCGCAGGCGAGGGCGGTGAGGCCGTAGTAGAGGGCGACGACCAGTCCGATGGCGTTGACGGCGGCCAGCAGCATGTCGCTGAGCTTGGGGATGGCCACGGCCAGCAGGGCGATGCCGACAGCGATCGACATGACGAGCACGGTTCCGGCGGCGGGAGTGCCGTACTTGGGGTGAACACGGGTCCACACGGGCCCCAGGGTGCGATCGCGGCCCATCGCCAGCAGCCCGCGGGCGGTGGGGATGACGGCGGCCTGAACGGAGGCGACGGCCGAGAACATCAGCGCGAGCAGAGGCAGGCTCGCCCACGGTTCGGCGGCCAGCTTGGCGCCCAGGTACGGGAGTGCCTGGGGGCCGTTCTTGACGAGTTCGGGCAGGCTCATCTCCCGCTGGAAGGCGACGGAGGCGAAGATGAACAGGCCGAGCATGGCGAACAGGGCGATGAAACCGCCGCGGGCGGAGTCGCCCGGACTCTTGGTCTCCTCGGTGACGCTGAACGCCGCGTCCCAGCCCCAGAAGAAGAACACCGCCAGGACCAGCCCCTGGGCGAACGCCGTGCCGCTGGACATCTCGAAGGGGTTGAACCACGACAGTGAGAACTCCTGCGAGCCCGTGACGAGCGCCCACGTACAGAACACCAGCAGCACGGCGTACTCGAAGACCAGAAGGCCGAACTGCAGCCGGGTGGCACTGCGGACCCCGGTGACGGCCAGGACCGTGACGGCCGTCAGAGTCATCAGTCCGACGACGGTGCTGACTCCGGTGGACGCCGGGTCGAGGGCGATCCCGGCGAGGCTGTCCAGGCCTGCCTTGTTGGCGAAGATCAGCACGACCGAGCCGGTGACCGCGCTGGTGTAGGCGAGGAAGATGATCGAACCGACCAGGGTGACCCAGCCGGTCAGGAAGCCGGGCCAGGGGCCGAGGGACTTGCCGACCCACACGTAGCCGTTGCCGCAGTTGGGTTCCGAGCGGTTGAGTCGCGCGTAGGCGGTGGCGATGCCCAGCACGGGGAGGAACGCCAGCAGCAGGAGGGCCGGGGCCTGGAGGCCCACGGTCGCGGCGATGGTGCCCATGCCGATGGCGATGCTGGTGGTGGCCGCCGTGCTGGAGGCGGCGATGGCTACACCGTCTACGACGCCGAGGGAGCGGCGCAGTGGGGCGGGAGAAGCCGACTGTTCTGACCTGGCTGGTCTGGGTGCGGTGTGGGACATCGGGGGGCTCCTCGCGGGGACGGGGACGGGCGGGGGAAGAGCCGTGCGGAGATGCGATGGAACAACGACAGTGCACTTTGCGTCAACGGTGTTGACATAAGCGGTGCCGGGCCGTTCACTGCGACTGCCGTCACAGTGAGAGGAGCCGCAATGCCCACCCGTGTCCCCCAGGAGAACAGGCGCCGTCGCCCCACCCGCTCAGGGGTGCTCCTGTCCCAGGGCCTGATCGTGGAGACCGCGCTGCGGCTCATCGGCGAGCACGGTCCCGAGGCCCTGAGCGTACGTCGTCTCGGCAGCGCCCTGGGATGCGACCCGAGCGCGCTCTACCGCTACTTCCGCAACACCGACGACCTGGTGCTGGCCGTCGCGGACCGGATCATCGGGGACGCCATGGAGGGATTCAACCCCGGCCCCGACTGGGTGGCCTCGCTCCGCGAGATGGCTCTGCGGGTGCGCGCCGGTTACCTCGCCCATCCGCGTGCGGCCGCCATGGCCTCGTACCGTGTGACCCGCCGCGAGAACGAGTTCCGTGCCGTGGAGACCGGGGTGGGCCTGCTGCTGTCGGCGGGCTTCGCCCCTGATCGCGCAGTCCGCCTCTACCTGGCGTTCATCGACACCGTCCTCAGCCACGCGGCCATGGAGGCCGCCTGCCTGGCACTCCCCCGGCAACAACGAGAGGCGGACCAGCAGGCGTGGACTGAGGTCTACCAGACCGCGGACTCCGAGGCCTACCCGGCCCTGAGCACGGTTCGTGGCGAGCTGCACGCCATGGCGGAGAGTTCCTTCGAGGAAGCGGTGGACCTGCTGCTGGCCGCCCTCGCCGCGCATGCGCCGGCCGGGCAGCGCTGAGAGGGTTGAGAGGTCGCTGGCGGCTTCGTACGCACGGCCCCACAGCGGTCGGTTGCGCGGCCTGGCACCGTAGTCGTTGCACGCCTTGCCGCCCTCCGCTTGGATGCCGCCCATGACACCTGCGGAGCCTGCCGGACCCCAGCCCGAGCCCACCCACCGCTTCGCCGACCAGCAGGCCTGGACGGCGTGGCTGGAGGAGCACCACGACCGGAGCACCGGCGCCTGGCTGCGTATAGCCAAGAAGGGCAAGGGCGAGACGACAATCACCGCGCCCGAGGCTCTCGATGTGGCCCTTTGCTTCGGCTGGATCGACGGGCAGCGCAAACGGGAGGATGACACGTACTTTCTGCAGCGATACTGCCCGCGCCGTCCGCGCAGCATGTGGTCGCAGATCAACCGGGAGAAGGTGAGGGTCCTCACCGAGCAGGGCCTGATGCGGCCGACGGGGCTGCGTGAGGTGGAGCGGGCGAAGGCGGACGGCCGGTGGGATGCCGCCTACGCCGGGCAGGCCGCGGCGACCGTCCCCGAGGACCTGCAGGCCGCCCTGGACGCCGACCCCGTGGCGGCCGCGTTCTACGCCGGTCTCGACAGCCGCAACCGTTACGCCCTGTACCACCGCCTCCAGACCGCGAAGCGTCCCGAGACTCGGGCCCGGCGTCTGGCGCAGTTCGTGGAGATGCTGCGGGAGGGGCGGAAGTTCTACGCGTAGTGACTCCCGTTCGGGAGCACGGCCGTCAGCCACTCGGAACGTGAGTCGCTACGCCATTCAGGGCGCGAACCGAAACGCCGTTCAGAGAGCGAGCCGTTACGCCGTTCAGAGCGCCGCGCGGACCCTGCCGACCGCATCCGGGAGCCTGCTCACCACCGCCGGAAACCTGCTGACCACCGCCGGAAGGACCAACGAGCTCGCGGTCGCGCCCGCCGCGGCGGTCAGGGCGATGGCCCAGCCGACGGGCCCGAGCGGGGTGCAGCCGAAGAAGTGGCTGAGGCCGGGGGTCTGGACGACGGCTCCCAGTGCGGCCATGGAGCCGAGGGACGCGCCGACGATCGTCCGGCTACGGCCCCCGGCCAGGAGCGTCTGCCCGAGCTGCGTACCCACGAGGGCGACGAGGGCGACGGTGCGAGCGCGCGCCGCGCGCCCCGTGAGGCGGGCGGCCAGCCAGCCGGCGGTGGCGCCCAGAGTGGTGGCAGCAGCGCGTACGACGGTCTCCTCGGTGAGGGCCGAGCCGAGGGAGGCCTCTGGCCCTTCGTGGAGCATGCGTTCGGCGGCCTCGGGATGCGGCGGGCGGAGGGCGACGGCCATGGCGGGGGCGAGGTCGGTGAAGAGGTTGACCAGCAGAAGCTGACGAGCCGTCAGCGGCGAGGTACCGGTGGCGGCTGCTCCGAGCAGGGTGAAGGCGATCTCGCCGAGATTGCCGCCGACGAGGATGGCCAGGGCCTGGCGTACGGAGGCCCACATGGCGCGGCCCTCCACGAGTGCGGCGAGGACCGTCTCCAGTTGGTTGTCGGTCACGACGAGGTCGGCTGCCGCGCGTGCGGCCGGGGTGGCCCGGGTTCCGAACGCGATGCCGACGTCGGCGAGCCGGATGGCGGGTGCGTCGTTGGCGCCGTCGCCGGTCATGGCGACGGTCCGGCCGAGGCGCTGGAACGCCTGGACCACCCGGACCTTGTGGACGGGTGTGCCGCGGGCGACGACGCCGACCTCGGGCAGCAGCTCGTCCAGGTCGCGGTCGTCCAGCTCGTCGAGTTCGGCGCCCGTCACCATCCGGCGGCCATCCAGGACGCCGAGGTCGACGGCCATGGCCTCGGCGGTGCCCGGATGGTCGCCGGTGATCATCACGATGTGCACGCCCGCGTCCACGAGTTGGCGTACCGCGTCTGCGGCGGTGCCGCGCACGCGGTCGGCCAAGGCGAGGAAGCCGAGGAAGTCCAGTCCGGTGACCGCTTCGTCGGTGAGTTCGCCGTCGGTCGTGTCCCTCAACTCCGCGACGGCGAGGATCCGATGGCCCTCGGCGGCCAGTTTCTCGCCGGCCGCCAGGATGCCGTCCCTGCCGGACTCGTCGAGCTTCCGGCCGCCGCGCGTGGCACATCGCTCCACGACCTCTTCCGGAGCTCCCTTCACCGACAGCACCCAACTCCCGCCGTAGCGGCCCCGGGTGGCGTGGAAGCCACGGCTCGGCTCGAACGGCAGGCTGGAGGACCGCCGCCAGCCCGGCGCGGCGGTCGTGCGGCTCACGCCCGCGTCCTCGGCTCCCGCGACGACCGCGCCGTCGGTGGCGTGTTCGAGGCCGCGGTCGCCGTGCGGGCGTGGCGTGGCCCGCAACGCGGCGGCGAGTACGGCGCGTTGCGCTTCGGGCAGATCCTCGAGCGGGCGGCTGTCGCCGTCCGAGGAGACGGCGACCAGGGAGATCCGGCCGTGGGTGAGGGTGCCTGTCTTGTCGAAGCACAGCACGTCGGTGCGGCCCGCCGCCTCGATGGTCCGGGGATCCCGCACCAGGGCGCCTCGTGCCGACAGCCTGCGGGCGGAGGCGAGTTGGGCCGCCGAGACGAGGAAGGGCAGCCCTTCCGGGACGCTCGCCACGGCGAGCCCGACACCCGCGCCGATGGTGTCGCGCGGCGGCCGGCCGCGCAGCAGACCGGCGGCCATCACGGCCGCGGCCGAACCGAGGGCCACAGGCATCGTGGTGCGGGTGATGCCGGCCAGACGGCGTTCGACGCCGACGGTGGGTGCGGTGCGCCGCTCGCCCACCGCGGCACGGCCCGCCTCGGTGGCGGTACCGGTCGCGACGGCCACGGCGCGGCCCCGTCCGGCGGCCACGGTGGTGCCCTCGTAGACCATGGACGTACGGTCGGCCAGGTCGGAGGCCAGAACGGGCGCGGGCTCCTTGGCCACCGGCAGGGATTCGCCGGTGAGCGCCGACTCGTCCGCCTCGAAGTGATGGGCCTCGAGCAGGCGGCAGTCGGCGGGTACGACATCGCCGGCGTTCAGGTTCACCACGTCTCCCACGGCCAGTTCGTCGGCCGGGACGATGATCTCGTGCCCGTCGCGTACCACCTTGGCGGTGATCGCCGACTCGCGGCGCAGCCGGGCGACCGCCCGGTCGGTCGAGTGGCGCTGGATCCCTCCGATCAGACCGGACACGGCGGTGACGGCGATGATCAGGCCGGCGTCGAGGACCGCGCCGACGGCCGCCGAGAGTGCCGCTCCGGCGCCGAGGACCGGGCTGAGCGGGTTGGCCATCTCCGTGAGGTAGGCCCTGAACAGTGAGGAGGCGGGGGCCTGTTCGCCCGCCGGGGCGGCGCGCGCCCGGGCTTCCTCGGCCGTCAGTCCGCTGTCGCTGCTGCCGGTTCTGGCGAGCACGGTGGACGAATCCATCGCGTGCCAGGGGTGCCGGCTGGTGACCGGGAGGGCGGGGCGCCTCAGCAACCGCACCGCCGACCAGGCCCCGGTCGCGGTTCCGAGGGCGGCGGCTCCGTTGAAGGCCGTCATGCTGCGGGCGGCCGTACGCCGTGACCGTCCGGCCATGGCCGTGGCCGCGCCGACGGCGGCCGCCGCCTGCGCGAGCCGGACCCCGCGGTGTGCCGCCTCGCGTGCGGCACGGCATGCTTCCACAACCAATACGGCAGCCGCGGGCTGGGTATCGGCATACAGGTCCGCGCCCCATGGTGGCGCTCCGTCGGGGCCGGTCATTCCCACGCCGACGTCGGCGGTCTGGAGCGCGGCCCGGTTCTGTGAGATGACGAGCACTCCGGTGCCGTCCCGCTGCAGGGCCCGTACGGAGTCGGGCAGCCGGTCCCCGCCGTCCATCACACCGTCGGCCTCCCGTACGGCCGCATCGGCGGTGTGCTCGCCCGCGGCCAGGACAGTGAGCCCGGCTGCGTGGGCGGCCGGGATGAGAGCGCTCGCGGTGTCGTGGGTCTGCGGTGTCACGCTGATGACGGCCACCAGGCGCCGGTCGTGCGCCAGGCCCAGTACGAGGTGGGCGCCACCGCGCCGGAGCTTGTCCCGGGCTTGGGCGCCTGTGCGGCCCTGCAGCGACAGGTGTTCGACGGGACCGAGCGCCCAGGCGCCGTCACGGCGGACCTCGTCGGGGGCGGAGCGGTCGAAGAGCCGGTGGGCCGTGGCGGCGAGTTCTCCGGGCGGTGCGTCCTCGTCGAGGGGCACCAGATCGGCGAGGAGATACGCGCCCGTGCCCAGGATGTCCGTGTCGAGAAGGACGATGCCGATCCGGTCCAGTTTCCGGAGCGCGTCCGGGCGCGCGACGACGGTGCCCCGGCGGGCCAGTGCCCGGCCCAGGACGCAGGCGAAGCCTTCGCGGGCCAGCACGGGCGCCTTGGGGATCGCTGCGAGCGCTCCCGCCGCCGCTCGCCCTGGACGCCGGGTCACGAGCAGCGAACCGGCGAAGGAGGCCGCACCGACGGCCGCCGCCTGGTCCGCGTACCGCTCGACCGGCCCGTCGTTCAGGGGCACTTCGCGTGGCGGTGGCGTTCCCGTCGCACCGGTGGCTCCGGCCCCGTGGGGGGCGCTCGCGAGGCGGGACTCTGCCGCGCTCCAGGCCTCGCGCTCCGCGTCCGCTTCGAGTACCCGCAGCGCATGCCGCACGGTGTCCACGCCGATCCCGAAGAAACCGCCGGTGCCGGCCTGGAAGAGCGCGGCCGCTCCCGTCATGAGCGCGCCGGCGTTCCGGGGGCCCACGGCGCTCTCCACGAGGCGCCGCAGCCGGGGCTGGTAGTCGACCAGCGGGACGACCGCCGCGATCCCGGCCGGTATGGGGGTGAGACGGGTGAGCCGTGCCGCGGTGGCCAATGGTGCGGCGGCGAGATGCACGGCCATGGCGCCCGCCGCGCGCCGGACCGGTCCTCCGGAGAGCGGATGCTCGGGCAGCGGCCCCTCGGCGCCGTGCTTCTCCTCGATCGCTTCGACCGTCTCGACCAGCGCTTCCACGATCGCCTCGGCCTCGGGCCCGCCTTCGGCGGTGACGACGACATGCTCCAGGACGGTGTTGACCACGGCCCAGCGCACGGAGGGCAGGGCGGAGAGCGCTTCCTCGACGTCTTGCGCGAGCCGCGCCGCGTCGGCCTCACTGCGGTCACGAAGTCCCCGTACGGCGATATGGACCCGCTCCTCGAAAGACCGCACCCGCGGCTCGGCGGAGCCGCCCAGCACACCGGCAGCGGACGACGCGACAGCGCGCACCAGTCCGCTTCCCGGAATTCCCACTCTGCGTCACCCGCTTTCTGGGCCTGGGCGTGTCTCATTCGCCGTCACACGGGTAGCCGGGAATCACAGCTTCATTCGGCGCACTTTCGGCAGCACCGTGCGCCCGGGAGCGCGCCAGAATTGGATGTGATGAGGCACCGTTCTCGGACGAAAGGAGGAGACGGATGCCCAGGACAGCTACGCGGAAGACCACGGCGTCGCAGACCACGACGTCGCGCGCCGCGCCGCGCAAGAAGGCCGAAGCGACGCAGGCCGAGGAGCAGGCGACGAAGGTCCAGGACAGGAGGACAGAAACGAGCGAGGACACACAGGTCCATCAGGGGCCGGGGGGTATGACTCTCCACACGCACACCTACCACCCTTCGATGCCGGTTCCGTACCTCACCCGGAAGGACCTGGCCGCCACCGCCCGAGCGGCTACGTCGCTGCTGCCTCGCATGCCGGCGCGGCCCTCGCGGCCGTCGGGCAAGGACCTCGCCTTCTACGGCGGCCTGGGAGCGCTCACCGCGGCCGGGGCCCTCGAATGGCCGGTCGCCGTGGCCGTCGGCGGAGCCACCTGGCTGGTGCGCAGCAAGGGAAAGGAAGAGCGTAAGGAAGGCGTGGAGTCGCGGGAGGAAAGCGGCTCCCGAGCCGGCAGGCCCGCCGGCAGGGCTGCCTGACTGACCACGTATCGGCGCACGGCGGCGTGAGGCTCGTCGTGCGCCGGAGCATTGAGACGGCGGCCGCGAAGTATCAGGCGGCGGCCGTGTTGTATCCGGTGGCGGCTGTGTTGTAACCCGGTCGGCTGTGCTGTATCGGGTGCCGGCTGTGTTGTATCGGGTGCCGGCCTTAATGAATCAGCCGGCCATTACCGGAGCGGTGCGCAATGACTGCGAGTACGCCGTCCACAGCTGCCACAAGACGCGAAGGATGATCGCCTCGAGGACGGCTGCGCCGGCCTTCGCGAGTACTGCTACAAGAAACTCGCCCATGGTGCTGTCTTTCTGTATTCGGAATACGGGTGTCCGCTTCCGAATGTGGCTGGTTTGGTGACCCCAGGGCTATCGCTCAGACGTATTGCCGATGTCGCTTAGGTGAACGGAAGGTGTTGCGGCCCAGCGGCCCGCCGCAGGGGTGCCGCGGCAGGCATCGGGATCACCGCCGCCGTCACTCCGTGAGCGAGATACGGATGCCGACCGTACCGGTCACCCCTCGCCGCAGTCGGCTTCCGAGCAGCGTCAACCGGCCGATGAGGCGGTACTTCCGCGCGATCAGCGCCCGATAGCGGGCCGTCACCGTCTGGTCGCAGATCTCGGCGGTGGCCGGGACCTGCTCACCGGTCGGGTTGCCGCGCAGGTCGCACGGCCCCACCAGCACATCGGCGCGGTGGCGGATCCGCTTCACCTTCCAGGAGTCCGCGGTCGTCCACACGCCGAGCGCGGTCCCGTCCTGGACCACCCACACGGGCGTGGACACGGGACTGCCGTTTCTCCGGTAGCTGGTGACCAGGAGGTACTTACCACTTGCGAGCCGTGCCGTCAGTGTGTGGTCCATGGTCGCCTGGCTTATCACATACCGGCGAGTACGGGATCGATACCGGCGAGCAGGCCCGGCCAACCCCGGCCCATGCCGTCGAACGCCGCCTTGCCCATCGGGGAGTCGAGATCGAACCCGGCGTGCTCGAGGAACAGACGGGTGCCGTTGCCTTCGGGCTCCAGGCGCCAGGTGATCGTGGTGTCGAGCGAGCCCTCGGCGAAGGTGTAGGTGATCACGCGTTCCGGTTCGACGGCTGTCACTTCACACGGCTGCGAGCCCCAGGGGCCCATGTCCAGGGTGAAGCGGTGCCCGACGATGGGCCGCACATCACCCTCCGCCCACCACCGCGCATGCAGCTGCGGATCGGTCAGTACCTGCCACACCTTCGCCTGAGGGTGGGCCAGGAACTGGTCGCATCGGATAACGGCAGGGTCGGTCATGGGTTTTCCTCGTCGAGCAGGTCACGGAGCGAGCGCATCCGTGCACGCCAGTAGTGTTCGAAGGGGTGGAGCCACTCGCGGACTTCGTCGAGCGGCTGCGGCTCGAGGTGGTAATAGCGCTGACGGCCTCTGGGCTCCTCCTTCACCAGGTTGGCCTGGCGAAGGACCTGAAGATGCTCGGAGACGGCAGGCCGGCTCAGCTCGAACTCGCTGACGAGGTCGTTGACCGCGCGCGGACCGTCGCGTAGCGCATCGAGCAGCCGACGGCGCACCGGGTTGGCCAGCGCGCTGAAGACATCGTGTGGCGGCACACCCCGAAAATACGTCGGGATTCTCCGACACGTCAAGCGTCGGATATCCCCGACGCGTTCAGTGTCGGATATATCTCCTATATCTCCGACGCGTATATCTCCGACGCGTCAGGAGCGAGCATCACACGGCCCTGCCGCCCGGGCCTCGCGTAGCGATCAGCGACCGGGCACATGACCATGGGGGGTGGGCCTCGGCACGGCCGGCCCACACGGAGACCGGCCCAGCCGGGGCCCGGTGCAGCCCGGGCCCCGGCACATCCGGTGCCGCGGACGATCCGACCGGGTCGCGGACCATCCGAACGGTGGGGGGATGGCGTGGACAGGAGAAATCAATGGACGGCTACACGTACGTCGCCTACGACTACCCGGTGCTCGGTGCGTTCTGGACCATGATGTGGATCTTCCTCTGGGTCATGTGGCTCTTCCTGCTCTTCCGGATCGTCTTCGACATATTCCGCGACGACAGCATGAGCGGGTGGGCGAAGGCGGGATGGCTCCTGTTCGTGCTGGTCCTTCCGTTCCTCGGATGCTTGGTGTACCTCCTCGCCCGCGGCAAGGACATGGGCAAGCGCGAGATAGAGCAGGCACGGGCCCAGCAGAAGGCGTTCGAGAGCTACATCCGCCAGACCGCCGCCGGCGCGGGCAGGCCGAGCGAGGCCGAGGAACTGGCGAAGCTGTCGGAGATCAAGGCCAGGGGCGACCTCTCGGAGGAGGAGTTCCAGCGCGCCAAGGAGAAGATCCTGCACTGATCCGTCTGCCGGGGCACCTTTGGGCCGGCGGCCGCTGGTTCTACGCTCCGTCCGCCTGGGCCGTACGGCACTCCGGGTGGCCCCACCCTTGCGCGTTCTTGGCGATGGGCTCGCCTGCCGCGTACGAGCGGCCGCAGACGCACCGGCCGGAGAACTTCGCCTTGATCGTCCGCCGCGACCCTGCCGAGCTGCGCTGCCTCGGCGCAGCGGTCGCCTGCGCCGACGTGCCGGACGAGCGGCGCAGCGCACCACCGGAGCGCCCGCCGCCGGGCGGGGTGGCGTCGGGTGCGGGCGGCGGCTCCGGCGAGTCGTACTCGCTGCCCGCGGCCTGCTGGACGAGCGCCGCCTGACTCGCGGCCCGGTCGGCGAAGTCGTTGAGCCGGTCGCCGTCGACCTGGTGCGCGGGGACGTAGCGGAACTCCACCGAACGGCCGTCGAGCAGCGCGTCGATGCGCTCGACGAGCTCCTGGTTGGCGACCGGCTTGCCCGCAGCCGTCTTCCAGCCCTTGCGCTTCCAGCCGGGCAGCCATGTCGTGACGGCCTTCATCGCGTACTGGGAGTCCATGCGGATCTCCATCGGTACGGACGGGTCGACAGCCGTCAGCAGGCGCTCCAGCGCGGTGAGTTCCGCGACGTTGTTCGTCGCCGTACCCAGCGGGCCGGCCTCCCACCGGGCAGGGATCTCCTCGGCCCCGGCGATGACCCAGGCCCAGCCTGCGGGCCCTGGGTTCCCCTTCGAGGCTCCGTCGCACGCGGCGACAACGCGTTCCACCATGCCTCCGATCATGCCAGTACTGTGACGGGGTCAGGCCACACGGGACAGACGCCGACCGCCTCGTCGACTCCCCTGAAGACCGAGACTTCCATGAGGACCGCGAACTTCCCTGAGGACCGCGATGCGAAAGATCGTCCTGATGACGTCGGTGTCCCTCGACGGATTCATCGAGGGACCGGACCGCGAGATCGACTGGCACATGGTCGACGACGAGTTGCACAGCCACTTCAACGAGCAGCTCAGACCGATGGGCGCCTTCCTGAGCGGACGTGTCAGCTATGAGCTCATGGCGGAGTTCTGGCCGACCGCGGACTCGGACCCCTCGAGTACCGGGCCCATGGTGGAGTTCGCCAGTATCTGGCGCGACATGCCCAAGATCGTGTACTCCCGGACCCTGGAGCGGGCCGACTGGAACACCACGATCGTGCGGGACGTCGTCGACGACGAGGTCATGGCGCTCAAGGCGCAGCCAGGCGGAGATCTCGCGCTCGGCGGTGCCGACCTGGCCGCGGCCTTCATGGAACGCGATCTGATTGACGAGTACCGCATCTTTGTCCATCCGGTCCTGATCGGGCGCGGCAAGCCCTTGTTCCAGGGGACGGACACCATGACCCGCCTCCGCCTCCTCGAGACCCGGACGTTCGGCAACGGAGTCGTGCTCCTCCGTCACCAGCGGGCTGACACCTCCCCTCGCTGATTGCCTTACGCCCCGCGCTGGCTATCGTGTCGCCACGAATCGAATGCGCGTGGGTAGGCGGAGGGGTGCGCTGTGTCGGACGAAGGGCGGCTGGTCGCCGGGCGTTACCGGCTGGCCGAGCGTGTCGGTCGCGGCGGCATGGGCACGGTGTGGCGTGCCGAGGACGAGCTGCTCGGCCGTCAGGTCGCGGTCAAGCGGCTGCATGTGCAGCCGCATCTCGCCGACGACGAGCTCACCACGCTGTACGAGCGCACCCGCCGTGAGGCGCGCAGCGCGGCCCGCATCGCTCACCCCAACGTGGTCGTGGTCCACGACGTCGTCGAGGACGACGGACTGCCGTGCATCGTCATGGAGTACGTGCCCTCGACCACCCTCGGGGCGCTCCTCAAGGGCGGCAGGACCATCCCGCCCGCGGAGGCGGCCCGCACAGGGCGCGGCATGATCGCCGCGCTCAGGGCCGCTCATGCGGCCGGGGTCCTGCACCGCGACGTCAAGCCCGGCAACGTGCTGCTCGGTTCCGACGGCCGGATCGTGCTCACCGACTTCGGTATCGCCATGGCGACCGGAACCTCGACGCTCACCAAGCCCGGAGAGGTCATCGGGTCCATCGACTACATCGCGCCGGAGCGGATCAGGGGCAGGACGCCCGGTCCCGCCTCGGACCTGTGGGCGCTGGGCGCCACGCTCTACCAGGCGGTGGAGGGGAGGGCCCCGTTCCGCAGGGACACGGCGGTGGAGACGGCGTACGCGATCGCCGTCGACCCCGTGCAGCCGATGAAGCATGCCGGCCCGCTCGAGCCCCTGATCGAGGCACTCCTGGCCAAGGATCCCGAGGAGCGCCCGTCGGCGGAGGAGGTCGAGCGGGTGCTGCGCGCGCCGGAGTCGCAAGCGGTGACGGTGCCCATACCGGCGAGGACCCCGGCCGCACATCAAGGTGCCTCGGACCCGGAAGCCGCGCATCTGACGTGGGACGGCGTGACCGTGAACGAGACGGCGTCGGTCCGGGACGCCCGGCTCGAGCATGCGGCACCTGACTCGGCGCCGGACACGGCGTCGGACGAGAATCCGGCGCTGCCCGAGCCCGCGGGGAGCACCGGCGTCCGTAAGAGCCCCCGCGATCGCAGAAGCCGGGCGCCGCTGTGGAGCGCCGTGGCAGTGGTGGTCGTGGCCGCGGCTGTGGCGGGTGGGCTCTACGGATCATCGCTCAACTCATCCGCCGACACGCACGATTCCTCCGGCAACAGCGGAGCAACGACCGCCGTGACCACAACTCCCGCCGGCACACCGACGTCGTACGCGCCCTCACCCGTCCCGCCGGGCTACCACCTGGTCGAGGAAACGGAGCTCGGCGTCGCCTTCCCCATCCCGGACGGCTGGACGGCCGGCAAGAGGACGGGCGAACAGGTCACCTACATCGACAGCTCCGGGCTGGTCGGCATCACGATCGGCGTCGTGGACCCCGCGGGCTCGGACCCCCTGGCGCACTTCGAGGACATCGAGGCGAACACGAAGGTCAACTACTCGGTGTACAAGAGGCTGTACCTGCAGCACGCCACGTTCCGGGGGCAGCCGGCGGCGGTCTGGGCGTTCACGTTCCAGGGCCAGGTGCGCGGGTTCCGCGCCATCGACTTCGGATTCGTGCAGGACGGCAGGGAGTACGACATCTACCTCTCGGCGCCCGAGAAGACGTGGGACACCCACCAGCCGGTCTTCGACAAGGTCAAGGACGGCTTCCGCCTGACCTGAGCCCGTGCCGCCGGGCGGTGCGTCCAGGGGCCGACGATGAGCTGGCTACAAGCCGACGATGAGCTGGATGCAGACGATCTTCACCAGGATGGCGAGGGCGAAGAGCGTCGAGTAGCCGGTGTTGACACGGCTGTCGGAGACCCGGCTGTTGGCGTACGCGCAGATCGCCGGATTGCCGACGTACCCCGCGAGCAGGCCCATCGTCCGCTCACGGCTCTGCCCGAGCAGCCGGCACACCGCGACCAGCAGGGCATAGCTGATGACTGCCCCGATCAGCAGTACGACCAGCAGCTTCAGGCCGAACAGCGAGAAGGCGTCCCGCCGGAACGAGTAGCCGGAGGTCAGACCGACGCAGGCGAGGAAGACCAGCAGACCGATCTGGCGCAGGGTCACGTTTGCCCGGGTGGGCAGCGTCCACACCAGCGGACCGGTGCGGCGCCGCCACCCCAGGATCATGGCGACCAGCAGTGGGCCGGCGGCGGTGCCCAGGGACAGCGTGGTCCCGCCGATGGTCAGGCTCGGGATGCCGACAAGGAAGCCCAAGGTCAGCCCCAGCCCCAGGCTCACGGCGCTGACCTCGCTGACCTTCGCCTCGGTGTCGCCGAGAAGTTCCGTCACCTCCCCGGCCTTGTCCCGCGGCATCACCACGCGTACCCGGTCGTCCAGTTGCAGCAGCAGATCGTCGTGCGCCAGCAGATCCACATCACCGCGTCGTACCCGTGACGCCAGCGCGCCGAAGCGGCCCTCGAGGTCCAGTTCCCCGACCGTGCGCCCGGCGAGGTCGGGGTTGGTGAGCAGCACACGCCGGTAGTCGACGGTGTCGCGCTGGTCGAGCAGGTGCACGGGCGCGTACTCGCCGAGAGCCCTGGCCCCTGCTTCGACCTCGGCCGGCCCGCCCACCAGCACGAGTTGGTCGCCGGCGGCCAGGTGGTTCAGATCGTGGGCAACCCTCGAAACGCCCTCCCGCGGGCGGATGACGCTGGCCCGCAGTCGGCCCTCGGTCACTCCGGGCACGTGGGCCCAGTCGGTGGGCCGCTTCACCAGGACCGTTCGGGTGACGAGCCGGTCCGGCAGGCCCTCACCGGGATCACGGCGGGCGGGCCAGTTCTGGCGCCCCGCGATCGCGGCGACGAACAGGATGGTGACGACCACGGCCAGGGGGTAGCCGATCGCGTAGCCGGTGGCGGGCTCGGTCGGGTCCGCGGATGCGGCCTGCGCCGCGGCCAGGCCGGGTGTGGTGGTGCCGATCCCCGCGTAGCCGCCTGCGAGGAAGGGGCCGCTGATCCCGAACACCGCGTTGCCCAGCAGTCCTACCGCCAGGGCGGTGAGGACAAGGGCTGCCACCGACCCCAGCATCACGACCAGTTGGGGCCTCAGTTCGCGGAAGAACGCAGGTCCGGACTCCAGGCCGACGGTGTAGACGTACAGCGCCAGCCCGAACACCGACAGCCCGGCCGGCACCGCCGGGCCGATGTCCGGATCCAGCGCGCCGAACAGCAGGCCGACGAACAGGACCCCCGCCGCCCCCAACTTCACCGGCCCGAAACGCACCATGCCGAAAAGAGACCCCAAGGTGATCACTACGAAGAGCGTCTCCCAGGGGTTGTCCGCGAAGAACTGCCACATACGCACACTCAGCCACACCGCCGGACGCTTCGCACGTCCACCCGGCCAGCCGAACGAGGCACGGCGGCGGCCGCAGCAGCGGCGCACCGCACGCGGGCCGTGGGTGGGCACTGCCGCATGCGGCCCACCAGGACCGCCCGCCGGTGCGACCGGACGTACGGCCCGTCGGTGCGCCCCATCGGTACGGCCAGCCCGTACGGCCAGCCCGTACGGCCCGTCGGTACGGCCACTCAGTTGCGGCCGCTCAGTCCGACCTGGCGGTACGACCCGTCCGTACGGCCTGTCGGCACGGCCCGTCGGTGCGGCGCCTCCGTACAGCCCGTCCGTACGGCCCGAATGGCGCCCTCCGTCAGCCGGGCTGCTCCCCTGCCGTCGCCGCCTCCTCCGGTACGTATGCCGCCGCCCAGTCCACGATCTGCACGGCCGCACCGGCGGACTCCAGGCCCTGGCAGTGTGCGTCGTGCCTGCGGTCGATGCCGTCCAGGTCGAGGTGGGAGCCGAAGGCGGGGAGCGATGTCAGGCGGCGGGCGTATGCCCACAGCCGGGGATGGCCGGCGATGCGGTCCACCGCGGTGGCGTCGAGGTGGCGGCGGTGCACGGTGTCCAGCTGCAGCACGGTGACCCACACCTGCACGTCGGCTGTGGTGAGCTCGCTGCCCAGTACGTGGTCCTGGAACGCGAGCCGCTGCTCCAGCGCGTCCAGCGCGCCGAAGAGGGCCATGAGGGCACTGTCGCGCGCCGTGTCGTCGATGCCGGGCTGCCCGGCGCGCTGGGCAGCCTCGTTGATGCCCTCCTCGCAGAGGCGGCCGATGGCGTCGCTCTCTGCCTCGGTGCCGCACGGCTGCAGTTCCGGGCCGCAGCCCCCGAACTGGTGGGCGAGGTCGCGCACGATGTCAGGGGTGTGCGTACTGACGATGCGTCCCGTCCAGCCGTCGCTGAGCACCGGTGCCGCAGCAGGTCCGGGGTGCTGGTGTGCACTGGCCTCGTACAGCGGGCGCAGGGCGGCGTGGCTCCCGTCGGGTCCGTCGGGCACGGACGGCAGCAGCGTGACGGGGAGCACATCGCCGAGGCCGAGCAGGCTGTGGGTCACGGCGATCTGGAGACAGTACGGGCAGGTGAGTGAGAGGTGGAGGCGGTAGCGGTGCGGTGCGGCGTAGTAGCCGCTGCGTGTGTCGCAGCCGATCCTCCCGCGGAAGGGCGGGGTGGCTGTCGAAGGTGGGGCGAGCATGGGTCTCCCTCGGTCCGGTCCGGGTCCCGGTTGGGGTACGCGGGTCGTGGTGGGCGGTCTGCTGCGTCGGGTTCGGGCCGCAGACATGCGGCGGCGTGGGGCGCGGCGGCGTCGGCGCGCGACCATGCACCTGGGAATCAGGAGATGGGATTGCGAAAGGGGAGGAGGCGCGGTGGCGCGGACACGGTCGGACAGGCTGCTGCCGTGCCGAAGCGGCCGCTACCGCTACTGCCTCACGCGAGAGGACTTGCCGCGCTGCAGACGCGCAGCAGATCGACGTGGCGACGGGAGGTCAGCAACGGCAGCTGGAACGCGCGAACCGCGCGGATCGTGTCCAGCTCAGAACGCCCCATGATCTCCTGCCCGTTCGCTCACACTCTGCCCTGGAGTGTCGAACCGCTTGCGAGCCCCGTCAAGAGTGCCTTCCGGCCTCCTCTGTACGGCGGGAAGCATCCAGCCCGGAATCTCGGGACCTTCCAGAGCGGAACCGCGGGCCCGTTCAGGGCCGAACGACGGGCCCGTCCAGGGCGGAACCCGGGAACGGAACCGGAGTGCGGAACCTAGGGGTTCGTCCAAGCCTCCGGGTCCTCGGCCAGGCCCAGCACCTCGTCGGGCAGCTTGGCCGCAGCCACCTCGGCGAGAGTGACCTCGCCCAGGATCTTGCGGACATTGGCGCGCACCGCGATCCACAGCGGCAGCAGTGCCTCCGCCGGCCCGCTGTACGACAGCTCCGGCGGCCGCACGCCCCGCACCGACACCAGCGGGCCGTCCACGACCCGGATCACGTCGGCGATGGCGATCGAGTCCGCCGGACGGGCCAGCCGGTAGCCGCCCTTCCCGCCGCGCTGGCTGGCCACGAGTCCGCCCCGGCGCATGTCGCCCAGGATGCCTTCGAGGAACTTGTGCGGGATGCCCTGCGCCGTGGCGATGACCTCGGCCTTGACCGAGGTGTCATCCCCCGCAGCGGCCAGCTCCAACGCAGCCCGCACCGCATAGTCCGCCCTCGCAGAGATCCGCATGCCGCGATTATCCGACACCGGTGCGTGGGCTGGTCGCGGGGCACGCGCGCGTGGCCGTGGCGATGATCGGGCGGCCCCGTACGCGTGCGCGCATGCAGTCAGGAAGGCAGGAGGAAGGGAGGGTGTGCACCATTGAGGAAATAGTCCCCGACCTCGCGGAGTCTGTGCGAGACGGGCTCGTACAGAGTGTGTGTGCGGGCGTTGCGCCAGAACCGGTCGAGTCCGTGGCGCGAGGAGGAGGATTCGGCGCCGATGACGTCCAGGGCCCGTGCCGTGATCTGCTGGGCCGCCCGGGATGCGGCGGCCTCGGCCGCGGCGGCGAGTACGGCGATCTCGGCGCACTCGTCGTCATTGAGGTCCTCTCCGCGTGCGAGCCCCTGGTCCAGGGCGTCAAGGGCCTGGTCGGCGAGGGCGGAGGCAGCGCGCGCGGCCACCGTGAGCTCCCCGTAGGCGGTGAGCACGTAGGGGTCCTGAGGCGGGCTGTACGGCTGGGCGGATGAGTTGACCGGCCTGCTGTACTCCCGGGCTTCGGCGAGAATGCCCTCGGCGATGCCGAGACACAGCTGGACGGAGATCAGACGTGCGACCGGTGCGGCAAGGCCTGCGAACGGCGACAGCACGCCCTCGTCCGGAGAGAGGGAACCGAACACGTCGTCGTCCGTGACCGGCACGGAGTCGAACTCGACCCTGCCGCCGGCCGCCAGCCGCTGCCCGAACGTCTCCCCGTCGTCGCCGCACACGACACCCGGGTGGGCGGGATCGACGAGGACGGCCAAGGGCTCGCCGGTGTCGGACCGGACGGCGCGGACCGCGAGCCGGTCGGCGACCCTGGCTCCGGTGGGACAGCTCTGGTGGCCGTCCAGCAGATAGCCGCCCGGGGTCGCCGTGAGGAACAGATACGGATCGTGCGAGGCGAAGCCGCCTCCCCAGCACCATTGGCCTGCCGCGGACTCCCGCTCGACACGTGCGGAGAGAGCGGGGCCGGCGAAGAAACGCGCGCTGAACGACAGGAAGTAGTGACAGCCGAGCAGTTGGCCGATCGCCCCGTCGGCCGTGGCGATGCTGCGGACGACGGCGTAGGCCGTGGGCCAGTCCGCGCCTCCTCCGCCGTGCTCGGCCGGTATCAGCAGCGTCAGCAGTCCTGCCTCGCGCAGCCTGGCCACCTCGTCGAACGGTGTTTTTCCGGCCTGCTCGCGGGTGACCGCGTCCATGGCCAGATCGTCCGCCGCCTCGCGGGCGATGTGCAGCCACCGTGCGCGGTCGGACCCCTCGTCCGCTGCCCGATCCTCCACTGCCGGGTCCTGCATAGTCACGCCCGCTCTCCCGTGGCCGGGCGGAGTCGGCTCGTACAGCTGTCGCCGGATCGGAGTTCGCAACCCCGGCGCGAGCGCGCGGTCCTGGTGCCGGAAGGCGGCGCGGCTACGCCGGACGGAGCGGGGACAGTGACCACGGAGGTCCTCCAAGACTGTCGACAGGGGGTTGAACACGGCGGCGGTCGGAAGCTCGAAGTCACCTGCTTCCGGGGCGATCTGGCATCGACTGGGCCTTGCGTTCGGTCTCCGTTCGCCACCGCGAACGCCACGCCGGCGATACGGGCGACGACCGCGACGCGGGCGAGTCGTCTTCTCTAGGCGGAGTCGAACGGCCCCGCCCGCCTCGGGCAAACGCCCGACGGAGGCAGGTGGGAGTCGAGCGGCACGCGGCGACGCTTCAGCCGCGACGCCGCACGCGACAGCAGACGGCGCTGGCGACGCGACAGAGGTCGACATGCCGGCGGCGAACGAGCGGCTGCTGCGTGTGGGGCATGCATCCATCCTGCTCAGCGCGCCGACCGGCGTCAACGTTTCCCTAGTAATTCGATAGGAAAACTGGGGAACCGGAGTGATCGCAGCGCACCTCGGAGGCTTTTGCACCAAATAGCGGCACTTGAACTGACCTCCCCGTATAGCGGCACTTGAACTGACCTCCCCGTGCGGGCCGACTCCCCGGCCGCCCGCGCCCCCGGCTCGGCGCCGCGGCGAATCTCCGACGAAGGTCGGTCATGAGGACGACGGGGCGAACGACTCCGCAAACTCGGCCACGGGATTTCGTGTCGGTGGCCGCCGCCGAACCAGCGTGTACGACAGGGGGCCGACTTCCGTCGTAGGCTGCATCGCGGACGTGATGGACAGGAGGCTGAGGTGGCCGAGACGGCGCTGACCGAGACGACGGTCGCCGAGGTGATGGCCGAGCTGGCCGAACTCGAGGACCCGAAGACACGCGCGGTGAACGAGAAACACGGTGACGATCACGGTGTGAACCTCAGCAAACTGCGCGCGCTCGCGAAGCGGCTCAAGACGCAGCAGGAACTCACGTGCCGGCTCTGGGAGACGGATGACACCGCGGCGAGACTGCTGGCGATCCTGATCTGCCGCCCGAAGGCGTTCGAGCGTGACGAGTTGGACGTCATGGTGCGCGAGGCGCGCACACCCAAGGTGCACGACTGGCTCGTGAACTACGTGGTGAAGAAGAACCCTCACTCCGAAGAGCTGCGCCGGGCCTGGTCCGCCGATCCGGATCCAGTGGTCGCAAGTGCCGGCTGGGCGCTGACCACCGAACGCGTGACGAAGAAGCCCGAGGGCCTCGACCTCGCAGGACTGCTCGACGTCATCGAAGCGGAGATGAAAGACGCCCCGGATCGCCTGCAGTGGGCGATGAACCACTGCCTGGCTCAGATCGGGATCGAGCACGCCGAGCACCGCACCCGTGCAATCGACATCGGTGAGCGCCTGGAGGTGCTCAAGGACTACCCGACTTCCCCGGGCTGCACGTCTCCGTTCGCGCCCATCTGGATCAGCGAGATGGTGCGCCGACAGCACGACAAGTAGGAAGGTTCGCGCTCACGCTCGCGCCGCTACTCCCTCAGGGCGGCACCCGATACCGACCGGCCGTGAGGGGCCTCACGTCGCCTACGGCTGGAGAGCAAGCCGGGCCTGCCCGGGTATCTGTCGCGCCGACCTGCCGCACGGGCACCGGGCCGTCCGCCGTTGCGTGGTCGCCCGTTGCACCACGGGCTACGTCGCAGCCTCAGGCCGGATAGGCATGCGTCTGGGTCGCTTTGACGGTGGCCCAGACGACGGCGCCGGGATGAAGGTCGAGTTCGGCGGCGGCGATAGTCGTGAGGTCGGCGGCAAGGGGAAGGTCGCCGGTGAGGTCGGCGCGGATCTGGTCGCCGTGGGACTCGAGGCCCGCGACGCTGCACTGCCAGAGGTTGCGGGCGCTGGAGCCGGTGGGGCGGTCGCGGTGGAGGGTGACGGCGCTGGGCGGGAAGGCGACGAAGGCCGGTCCGGTGAGGTCTTCGGTCGTGGTGATGACCGGACCTCCGTCGAGCTGGACGGTGTGGCCGTCGGCCCGGCCCCTGTAGAGGTTGAGGCCGACCAGATGGGCGATGTAGTCGGTGCGCGGGTGGCGGGCGATGTTCGCCGGGGTTCCGTCCTGCACGGCGCGTCCGTGTTCTATCACGACGAGACGGTCGGCGAGCACCATGGCGTCGAGCGGGTCGTGGGTGACCAGCACGGCGACTGCCTCGAAGTCCGCCAGATGACGGCGGAGTTGGGCTCGTACGTCGAGGCGGGTGCGGGCGTCGAGGGCGGCGAGCGGTTCGTCGAGCAAGAGCAGGCGCGGACGGGTCGCCAGGGCGCGGGCGAGGGCGACGCGCTGGGCCTGGCCGCCCGACAGCCGCCGCGGCTTGGCCGTGGCCTGACCGGCCAGGCCCATACGGTCCAGCCACGCGGCGGCCTGGGCCCGGGCCTCGGCCTTGGGCACGCCGTGGCAGCGGGGGCCGAAGGCGACGTTGTCGAGGGCGGTGAGATGCGGGAAGAGCAGGTAGTCCTGGAACACGACGCCGACGGGGCGGGTTTCGGGAGGCGTACGGTCCAGATCCGTGCCGTCCAGCCGCAGATGGCCCCCGTTCAGCGGGGTGAGCCCCGCCAGCGCGCGCAGGGCGGTGGTCTTGCCTGCGCCGTTGGGTCCGAGTAGGGCGACGACCTCGCCGGGTGCGGCGGCCAGCGTGACGTCCAGGTGGAACGTGCCGCGGTCGACGACGAGGCGGGCGTCCAGGCCTCCTTCGCCCAGGCTCTCTTCCGGGCCTTCGCCCAGGCTTTCGTCACGGCCTTCGCCCAGACTGTCGGCACGGCCTTCGCCCAGACTGTCGGCACGGCCTTCGCCCAGGCTTTTGTCCAAGCCTTCGGCGAGGCCTCCATCGAGGCCTCCTTTCAGGCCTCCATTCAGGCCTCCATTCAGGCCTTCATCAGGGCGCATGGTCATGATGCGGTCATCCATCGGTCGCGCAGTCCGGCGAGGACCGCGATGGACACGGCGAGCAGGACCAGGCTCAGTGTGATCGCGGCGGCCGGGTCGTTCTGCAGGGCGAGGTAGACGGCGAGCGGCATGGTCTGCGTACGGCCGGGGAAGTTGCCCGCGAAGGTGATGGTGGCGCCGAACTCGCCCAGTGCGCGGGCCCAGGCGAGTACGGCGCCGGCCGCGATCCCCGGCGCGATCAGGGGCAGGGTGACCCGGCGGAACGCGGTGAACCGGGAGGCGCCGAGCGTCGCCGCGGCCTCCTCGTAGCGTGGGTCGGCGCCGCGTAGCGTGCCCTCCACGCTGATCACGAGGAACGGCATCGCCACGAACGCCTCCGCCACCACGACTCCCGCCGTCGTGAACGGCAGGGTCACGCCGAACCATGCCTCCAGCCACCGGCCGACGACGCCGTTGCGGCCCAGTGCGAGCAGCAGCGCCACGCCGCCCACCACTGGGGGCAGTACGAGCGGGAGAGTCACCAGGGCCCGTATGAGGCCGCGGCCCGGGAACTCGGTGCGGGCCAGCAGCCAAGCCAGCGGTACACCCAGCACGATGCTCACGGCGGTGGCGGCCGTGGCTGTGATCAGTGAGAGCCGCAGGGCCTGCCAGACGCCCGGACCGGCGAGTTGCTCGGGCAGGCTGCTCCAAGGGGTGCGCAGGAGCAGGGCGATCAGGGGCAGGAGGAGGAAGGCGAGGCCGAACAGTGCGGGCAGGAGGAGCGGCAACGGGGTACGGCCGCCGGCGCCGGACGCGACCCGGCGCCTCGGCCGGCCGTACGAGCGCCGCGGGCCACCCGTGAGAGTGTCGGCCACGGCTACGGCCCCACCGGCATCGGCCGCAGTGCCGCGGCCGGGACCCATGCTTCGCTGGTCGCGGCCTGGCACAGTGCCGGGCCCGTCTGGGCTGGGCATGGTGCCGGGCTTTTCCGTGCCGGGCATGGTGCCGGGCTCGTCCGGGCCGGTCATGGCTTGAGGAATCCCGCGGCGTTGAGGACCCGCTGCCCTTGCTCGGACCTCACCAGTGCGATGAACTCCTTGGCGGCGGCGGCATTGGGGGCATCCTTGAGAAGGACGATCGGGTAGCTGTTGACGGCGTCGGCGGACTCCGGGAAGTCCACGCCCTCGACCTTGTCGCCCGCCGCCTGCACATCCGTCCTGTACACGACGGCCGCGTCGACCTCCTTCAGCTCGAGCTTCGTCAGGGCGCTCTTGACGTCCTGCTCGTAGCTGACGGGTGTGAGCTTCAGGCCGGCGGCGTCGAGGGCCTTCTGCGCGGCGGCACCGCACGGCACCTGCTTGTCGCACAGCGCGACCTTCAGGCGCGAGTCGGTGAGGTCCTTCAGCGAGGTGATCTTCTGCGGGTTGCCGGGGAGGGTGGCGATCTCCAGCTGGTTGCGTACGAAGGTCGCGGGCGTGCCCGAGGCGTCGCCGGCGTCGGTCACGGTCGTCATCGTCTTGTCGCTCGCGGCGGCGAAGACGTCGGCCGGGGCGCCCGAGGTGATCGAGGCCGCCAGGGTGTCGCTGCCGCCGAAGTTGAACGTGACCGTGGTGCCCGGATGGGCCTTCTCGAAGGTCTTGCCGAGGGTTGTGAAGCTCTCCTTCAGCGAGGCGGCCGCGAAAACGGTCACCGTGCCGGACAGCTTCGCCGGCGCGGACGACGAGCCGGAAGAGCCAGTGGAGGAAGTGGAGGCGGAGGAGCAGGCGCTGAGTGCCAGCAGCACGGCGGCGCCTCCTGCTCCCAGTTGCAGCGTGCGCCGATTCCGAAGGGCCTGGCGGATACGGCGAGTACGGCAGGTGCGGCGTACGGAAGGGTTCTTCACAGGTCTGCTCCCCCAGGCTCTCTACGGCCGCTCTACGACCACGTTGGTCGACTTGATCACAGCCACCGCCGGGACACCGGGCTCCAGCCGGAGCTCCTCAGCCGACTCGCGGCTGATCATGGACACCACCCGGAACGGCCCGGCCTGGATCTCCACCTGCGCCGACACGTCCCCGAGGATCACCTCGGTGACGATGCCCGAGAAGCGGTTGCGCGCCGAGGAGCCGGTGTTCTCCCGCTCCATGCGGTGCAGCTCCCGGGCGAAGGCGGCCAGGTCCGCTCCGCGGATGATGCGGCGATCCTGCTCGTCGCGCTCGGCCGGCAGCCTGCCGCTGTCGACCCAGCGCCTGAGGGTGTCGGCGCTGACGCCCATCAGGGCAGCCGCATCTCCGATCCGGTAGCTGTGCATGCGAGGATCATACTGCCGCAGATGCAAGCGGGAGGCCCTGAGTGGCGTGGCAGGAGCTAAGCCCTCTCTGCGCCTGGGCTGGCATCTGCGGGGGTCAGTACACGTCCCGGACGTAGCGCTTGTCTGCGGCGAGCTGCTTGAGGTACGCCGCGGCACCGTCCTCGTCCAGGCCACCATGAGCGACGGCGATGTCCCGCAGCGCCCGGTCGACGTCCTTGGCCATGCGGGAGGCGTCGCCGCAGACGTAGAAGTGGGCGCCGTCCTGGAGCCAGGACCACAGCTGGGGGCCGTGTTCGCGCATCCGGTCCTGTACGTAGACCTTGGCGCGCTGATCGCGCGAGAAGGCCGTGTCGAGGCGGGTGAGGGTGCCGTCGTCGACCAGGGCGGTGAGTTCGTCCTCGTAGTAGAAGTCGGTGGCGCGGTGCTGCTCGCCGAAGAAGAGCCAGTTGGGGGCGCGGTGGCCGAGGGCGCGGCGCTCGTCGAGGAACCCGATGAAGGGGGCGACACCCGTGCCGGGGCCGACCATCACCATCGGTGTCGCGGGGTCGACGGGCGGCCGGAAGTGCGCAGAGCGCTGGACGAAGACGGGCACGGGCGTACCGGGCTCCGCATCCGCGAGGAACGGTGAGCAGACGCCCTGCCGGGGGCGGCCGTTCAGATTCTCGTAGCGGACGACGGAGACCGTCAGCGAGACGAGGTGGGGGTCGACGAGCGGGCTGGACGATATGGAGTACAGGCGCGGCTGTAGCCGTTTGAAGACCCCGGCCCACTCCTCGGCGGAGGCGCGGACGGCGTACTCGGCGACGACGTCGACGGCCTGGCGGCCCCAGCACCACTGTGCCAGACCGTCCTTGTTGTCCGGGCGGAGCAGCCGCTTCAGGTCGCGCGGGTCATGGGTGCGTTCGCTGACGAAGCGCAGCAGGTCGGGGGTGATCCTGGTGATGTCCAGGTGCTGGTGCAGGGCCTCGCCGAGCGGGACCTCCCCGACGCCGCTCACCTGCACGGCGGCGGTGGAGTCGAGGCCGGTGACGGCGAGCCACTCGGTCACCAGGTCGGGGTGGTTGACCGGTCGTACGCCGAGTGCGTCGCCGGCCGCGTAGATCAGCGGGGCCTCGCTGTCGCGGGTGTCGAAGGTGAAGCGCCGGACCTCCTTGCCCGCGCCGGGAAGGCTGAGCAGGCGGTTGCCGGTGAGATGGGCGGTGACGGGGGCGGGCTTCCTGGAGCTGGGTGCGGAGGGCGGAGGGAGGGCGGGCGCCGAGCCGGGGCCCGTGGCGGAGGGGCCAGGGGTCGAGGAGGGGTCGGGAGTGGCCGGTGCTCCGGTGAGGGCGGTCAGGACCTGGTCGAGCCAGGCCTCGGCAGAGGGCTCGTAGTCGGGTTCGCAGTCGGTGCGTGGGGCGAGCCGCACCGCGCCCAGCTCGTCCAGGCGCTGGTCGAGGCGGCGGCCGTGGCCGCAGAAGTCGTCGTACGAGGAGTCGCCGAACGCGAGCACCGCGTACCGCAGCCCGTCCAGGCGCGGGGTGTCGGGCTCGGCCAGGGCGTCCCAGAAGCCGGTGCCGTTGTCGGGGGCGTCGCCGTCGCCGAAGGTGCTGGTGATCAGCAGGACGTCGGCGCCGGGCGGGAGGGCGCGCAGGTCGGTGTCGTCCATGCCGGCCAGGGTCGCCTTGTGGCCGGTCGCGGCGAGCCGCTCGGCGGTGGCCGCCGCGAAGTCCTCGGCGTTGCCGGTCTGCGAGGCCCACAGGACGACGACTTCCCGTACGGGAGTGTGCGGCTCGGCGGTGGTCGACGGGGTGGTGGTCCGGGAGTACATCCCGGCCAGTACGCCGTTCACCCACAGCGCGTGCTCGGGGCTGAAGGGCGCCCCGGGCGGGAGCACGGGCACACCGGGGCTGCCGGAATCGATCCCGGCGAGGAAGCCGACCAGGTACTGGCGCTCCTGCGCGGTCAGCACGGGCGGTGGACCGGGCTCCAGGCCGAAGGCTGCGGCCGTCGAACCGGGGGTGACGGCGGTGGGTATGACGACCGCCGGGGTGACCGCAGTGGGTGCGACGGTGCCGCCGGCCGTGACCGGCTCCGCAGCGGCAGGCGCCGGCGCCGAGGCCACCTTCGTGAGCGACACCGCGCACACCTTCAGCTCTGGCTGGAAGGAGAGCGGGTCGACGGCGTCGCTGGTCACTGCGTTGACGCTCAGATACTCCCCGAAGAGATCGTTCCAGTGGAAGGGAGCGAAACAGCACCCCGGCGTCACCCGGTCGGTCACCACCGCGGGCAGCACGGCCCGGCCGCGCCGCGAGGCGACCTCCACCGAGTCGCCCTCCGCGATGCCGAGCGTCTCGGCATCCCCCGGGTGCAGCTCCACGAACGGCCCTGGGTTGAGCTTGTTGAGCTTCGCCACCTTCCCGGTCTTGGTGAGGGTGTGCCACTGGTGCTGGAGCCGTCCGGTGTTCAGGACGTACGGATAGTCGTCGTCCGGCATTTCGGCGGCGGGGATGTGCGGCCTGGCGTGGAACACGGCCCGCCCGCTCGCCGTGGGAAAGGTCGGCCCGTCGTCACCGTTCACGTACCGGATGGGGTTGCGGTCCGGCCCGTCCTCGTCGGGGGCCGGCCACTGCACGGACGTCTCCCGAAGCCGCTCGTACGTCACACCGCGCAGGTCGTAGCCGGTCTTGGGGTTCCACGCGCGCTTGATCTCCTCGAATATCTGCTCAGCGCTGTCGTACGAGAACCCCTTCTCGTATCCCATCTCGCGGGCGACGGCGGCGATGATCCGCCAGTCCGCGAGCGCATCGCCGGGCGCGTCCGCCGCGGGCTGGGCGAGGGTGAGGTTGCGCTCGCTGTTGATCAGGACGCCCTCGGACTCGGTCCACAGGGCGCCGGGCAGGACGACGTCGGCGTACGCGTTCGTCTCGGTGTCGGCGAAGACGTCCTGGGTGACGACGAACTCGGCGGCCTCCAGGCCCTCGATGACGGTCCTGCGGTTGGCGACGGAGGCGACGGGGTTGGTGCAGATGATCCAGCACGCCTTGATGCGGCCGTCCGCCATCTGCTGGAACATCTCGACGGTGCCCTTGCCGACGCCGTCGTTCCTGATCGTGCCCGCGGGCAGCTCCCACAGGTCCTCGACGAAGGCGCGCTCGTCGTCCACCAGCACCGACCGCTGGCCGGGGAGGCCGGGGCCCATGTAGCCCATCTCGCGGCCGCCCATGGCGTTGGGCTGGCCGGTCAGCGAGAACGGCCCGCTGCCGGAACGGCAGATCGCACCCGTGGCGAGGTGCAGGTTGACCAGGGCGTTGGTGTTCCATGTGCCGTGCGTCGACTGGTTGAGGCCCATGGTCCAGCAGCTCATCCACTCACCGGCCTCGCCGATGAGCTGGGCCGCCCGGCGGATGTCCTGCTCGGGGATTCCGGTGATCTCGGCGACGGCGGCGGGAGGGTAGTCGGCGAGGAGCTCCGGCATCGCCTCCCAGCCCTCGGTGTGCTCGGCGATGAACGCCTCGTCCATGTGCCCGTTCTCGTACAGCAGGTGCAGCAGGCCATTGAGCAGCGCCAGGTCGGTCCCCGGCTTGATCTGCAGAAACAGGTCGGCTTTCTCAGCGGTCGCGGTGCGTCGCGGGTCGACGACGATCAGCTTGGCGCCCGCCTTGACCCGGTCCATCATCCGGAGGAACAGGATGGGGTGGCAGTCGGCCATGTTGGAACCGATGACGAAGAAGACGTCGGCTCGTTCGAAGTCCTGGTACGAGCCGGGCGGGCCGTCCGCGCCCAGCGAGAGCTTGTAGCCGGTGCCTGCGCTGGCCATGCACAGGCGCGAGTTCGACTCGATCTGGTTGGTGCGGACGAAGCCCTTGGCCAGCTTGTTCGCCAGGTACTGGGCCTCCAGGCTCATCTGCCCGGAGACGTAGAAGGCGACCGCGTCCGGCCCGTTCTGGTCGATGATCGCCCTCAGCCGCCGTGCCGTCTCGCTGATCGCCGTGCCCACGGGGGTGGGCACGGGCTCCTCGTCGCGCCGGGCCCGCACGAGCGCGTTGCCAAGGCGCCCGGGGGCGGTGAGCATGTCGGCCGTGGTGGCGCCCTTGGTGCAGAGCCGCCCGAAGTTCGCGGGGTGGGCCTTGTCGCCGTACGCCTTGAGGACCTTCCGCCGCCCGTCCGGGCCCATGCCGATGTCGAGGACCATGCCGCAGCCCACACCGCAGTACGAGCAGACCGTTCGCACCTGGTCGGTGGTCTCGGTCACGGGCGGCCCCTCTCGTGCGGTTTGTACGCGTCGACCGTACGAAATGCCCGTTACGCTGATGTGACACGAGTGGATCATGAGCGGTTACGCGCTCTGCACAGCGGGTGGCGTGGGCGTGTGAGAGGAGCCGCCAGGCCCGTCCTGGCGGCATGCGGCCGCACGCCGACCTGCGGTGACCAGCGCACCGCAGGCCTGATCGCCGAATCAGGCATATGGTGCATATTGGCCAGTCGTTCTGAATCCGGAAGGAGCGTCATGCAGCCCGCTCTCAGCCCCTCCGCCCTTGCGCGACTGCGCCAGCCGCGACCGTATCCGGCGGTGTCCCTGCTGATGCCGACACACCGCCGGGAGCCGGACAACGCCCAGGATCCGGTCCGTCTGCGCAACCTGCTGGCCGAGACGAAGAGGCAGCTGGAGGCCGATCCCGCCGTCACCCGGGAGCGGCGGAACGACGTCGTACAGCAGCTCGAGAGGGCCACGGCCGACATCGATCTGGTGCACGCCGAGGACGGCCTCGTCATCTTCGCCGCGCCCGGAGAGCACGAGGTCTGGTACCTGAGCCGCTCCGTGCCCGAGCGTGTCGTGCTCTCCGACACGTTTCTGACCCGCAACCTCGTCGCCGCGCAGGCCTCCGAGCGCACGTTCTGGCTGCTGGCCGTCTCGGCCGACCGCGTCACCCTGTGGAACGGCGGCCCGGACCACGTCGTCGAGGAGCGCAGGGCCGGCTTCCCGCTGACCCGGAGCCTCCAGGATCCGGACGCCGAGCCGCGGGGCCAGCAGCAGATCGGCGATGTGCCCAGCACGTTCCGTGACGAGGCGTCGCGCCTGTTCCTGCGGGACGCCGACAACGCACTCGGCCGCGTCCTCGAGGCCGATCCGCGACCGCTGTACATCACGGGCGAGACAGCGGCCCTTTCCCTGCTCCGCGAGGCCGGCACGGCAGCCAAGAACGGCACGCCCGTCCCGCACGGAGGGCTCGCCCACGCCAGCCCCGAAGCCGTGTGGCAGGCGATCCAGCCTGTCATCGCCGCCGAGGAGGAGAAGAACGTCGCTGCCGTACTGCGGGACCTGGAGAAGGCCCGCGGCCGGAAGGAGTTCGCCGCCGGCGTCGACGAGGTGTGGCAGGGGGCGAACGCCGGCCGGCTCCGTCTGCTCGCCGTCGAGGAGAACTACCGCCTCACGGTCCGGGACGACGGCGACCACCTGGTCCCGGCCGAGAGCACCGACCTGGACGCCCGCGACGACATCATCGACGAGATCGTCGAACAGGCCCTGGAAACCGGCGCTGAGGTCCGCTTCGTCCCGGACGGCACTCTCGACGAAACCGCTCACATCGCGGGCGCCCTGCGGTACTGACCCCTCTTCGACGCGGGCGTCAGAAGTCGGCGAGGCTCTGCTCGGCCCAGATCGTCTTGCCGACGCTGGTCTGGCGTGTACCCCACGCCTGGGTGAGCTGCGCGACAAGCAGCAGCCCGCGCCCGCCCTCGTCGAAGACGCGGGCACGGCGCAGATGCGGAGCGGCGCTGTTGGCGTCGGACACCTCGCAGATCAACGTCTGGTCGTGGATCAGGCGCAGCTGGATGGGCGAGCTGCCGTAGCGGATGGCATTGGTGACGAGTTCGCTGACCACGAGCTCGGTGACATACGCCGACGCCTCGCCCACACCCCACCGCGCCAGCTGGCTCGCGACCAGCGAGCGCGCCTCGGAGACCACGGCGGGCTCGGACGGGAGTGTCCAGGTGGCGACCTGGTCCGCGGTCAGGGCGCGGGTGCGGACGGTGAGCAGGGCCACGTCGTCGGAGGGGCGGTCGGACAGCAGGGCCTTGAGCGCCGTATCGCAGGTGGCCTCGAGGGAGGGAGCCGGTTCCGCGAGTGCGTGCAGCAGTTCGCTCAGGCGGACACCGAGGTCGGCCTCCCGTGATTCGATGAGGCCGTCGGTGTAGAGCGCGAGCAGACTGCCCTCGGGCAGTTCGATCTCCGTGGCCTCGAAGGGCATGCCGCCGAGGCCGAGGGGCGGGCCCGCGGGCATACGGATGTAACGGGCGGTTCCGTCCGGGGTGACCAGGGCGGGTTCGGGGTGGCCCGCGCGAGCGAGGGTGCAGCGGCGGGAGACCGGGTCGTAGACCGCGTACAGGCATGTGGCGCCGATGTCGCCGCGGGCACCGTTCGGCTCCTGTTCGGCGTTGAGACGGCTGACCACGTCGTCCAGATGGGTGAGGAGTTCGTCGGGCGGCAGGTCGACGTCGGCGAGCGTGCGTACGGCGGTGCGCAACAGGCCCATCGTCGCGGAGGCGTGGATGCCGTGGCCGACCACGTCGCCGACGACGAGGGCGACCCGGGTGCCCGACAGCGGGATGACGTCGAACCAGTCTCCGCCGACGCCGATCTGGGGCCCTGCGGGCAGATAACGGGAGGCGACCTCGACGGCCGCCTGGGGCGGCAGATGGCCGGGCAGCAGACTGCGCTGCAGCGTGACGGCCGTACTGCGCTCCCGGGTGTACCGACGGGCGTTGTCGATACAGACGGCGGCCCGCGCGGCGACCTCCTCGGCGAGGAACAGGTCGTCGTCGTCGAAGGGCAGCGGCTGCTCGTGGCGCATGAACAGCAGGAGCCCGAGCGTGGTGCCCCGCGCCCGCAGCGGCACGCTCATCACAGAGTGGACCCCGTACTGGCGGACGCTGGCCTCGCGTCGAGGGCTTGCGTGGAGCCAGGCACGCATCTCGGGATCACCGACGTAGTGGCGCGTGGCGCGGCCGGTGACCAGGCAGCGGGCCAGCGGTGAGATGGCGGGGTACTCGTGGGCCTCTCCCGACGCGACCACCGATTCGGGGTGGCCCTCCAGGACCGACTCCTGTGCCATGCGGATCAGCGTGACCCCACCGTCGGGCGGTGGTTCCGTGCCAGGGGGTTCCAGTTCCTGTTCCAGCAGGTCGACCGTCGCGAAGTCGGCGAGCATCGGAACCACCAGCTGCACCGTCTCCTCGGCCGTGCGGTGCACGTCCAGCATTCCGCCGATACGGGTGCTGGCCTCGTTGAGCACCATGAGCCGACGCCTGGCCCGGTACTGCTCGGTGACATCGAGCAGAGCCGTGCACACCGCGCGCACCTGCCCGGCCGAGTCCTTCAGGGGCGAGATGACCGTGGTCCACGCGCGCACCTGGGTCTCCGGCGGCACACGGTCCAGGATCTCCTCCATGGACGGCTCACCCGTTCGAAACGCGAGGTCGATGGCCCGGTCGAGGCGCCCGGCCGACCTGGCGGCCGGTGCGATCTCCGAAGCCGTCCGGCCGCGCATCTGCTCCTCCGAGCGGCCCAGGATCCGTGTCATCTCCGTGTTCGCCCGGATCATCCGCCGTTCGCCGTCGTGGAGGGTCATGGCGATCGGGGACTGGTAGAAGACCCATTCCAGAAGCTCACGCACATCCTCCGGGGTGGCCTCCTGCGTCGGTTGCCGCAAGGTCAGGAACCACTGCGTCCGGCCCTCGCCGTCCAGCAGCGGCACCCCTCGCAGGCACACACCCAGGCGGCGGCCATCGCGGTGCACCAAGGTGACCGACTCGCTCCACTCGGTCACCTGCCCTGCCGCCGGAAACCCGGCCATGGCCGCCTCGCGCTCCTCCGCGTCGATCAGCCCCGCCAGCGGCCGCCCCACGACGTCCGCCGGTGCATGACCCAGCAGCCGCTCGGCCCCGGCGCTCCAGGCCGTGACGTTCCCCAGCTCGTCGACGGCGACGGACACAGGTTCAGGACCGGCCGTCCGCTCCCCCACATTGTTCCGCCCTGTCATACGAGGGCCCATCTCGTATCGCCGATCTTTCCTCGATGTGCTCCGGTCCAGGCACCAACAACGCGCCACCAACACCAACACTCGGCACTAACCATGCTGCCTCGCCACCGCCGGATCGGCCGCTCGGCGGCCCTGCCGACGGCATCCGAGGGCACGCACGGGCGGTGCCCGCCCGCCTCTCCGCTTTCCTGCGCCGGCACCCCTTTTCCCGTTCCGACACCCTTTGCCAGGCCAGCGGGCGGCGCGGGTGATCGCCGGAGATGGCAGCAAGGCCGGGTGAACGACGGAGATGGCAGCAAGGCCGGGCGAACGACGGGGGAGTCACCGATCAGGTCAGCGGAATGCCGGTGCCTTCGGATACGGGCGGCGCCTCGGGCTGAGCGGGGCGGTGCCCCTGCCGATCAGCGCCACCCCGCTCGCCCAGGAGAACGCGCCGGGCTGTCGCCCGGTCGCATCCCCGTCTCCCCACACGGGGAGTGGAAAGTGTGAGCTCCAGGCCACGGCCCCTCGCGGCGGCCCTCACCCCTTCGCCGTCAGGCCGACTCCCGCTTGACCAGCTCCGTCGGGAGTATCACCGCGGACGGGTCCTCGCCGCCGATCTGGGCGAGCAGGACTCGCACCATCTCGGAGCTGATGCGGTCCCACGGCTGGCGGATCGTGGTGAGGGCCGGGCTGCCCGCGGTCGCCGCGGGCGAGTCGTCGAAGCCGCCGACCGCGACGTCCTCCGGCACGCGGCGACCGGCCCGCTGCAGTGCGGTCAGCGCACCCTGGGCCATCAGGTCGGAGGCGACGAACAGTGCATCCAAGTCCGGTATGCGGGAAAGGAGTTCGGCCGCTCCGGCCTCGCCGCCGGCCCTGCTGTAGTCGCCGGGGACGATGAGGCGTTCGTCGGCCTCGACGCCCGCATCGGCCAGTACCTCGCGGTAGCCCGCGAGGCGTTCGACGCCGCCCGGGGTGTCGAGCGGGCCCGTGATCATGCCGATACGGCGGCGGCCCAGAGACAGCAGATGGCTGACCATGTCACGGGCGCCGTCCCGGTCGTCAGCGGCGACATAACTCACCTTGGAGCCCTGCCCGATGGGCTTGCCGCAGGCCACCAGCGGCACCCCTGCCTCGCGCAGCTGCTCGGCGACCGGATCGCCCGAGTGGCTGGAGACCAGCAGTACCCCGTCGACATGGCCCGCGGTGATGTACCGGCTTATCCGCCGCCGCTCGTCCTCCGTGCCCGCGATCATCAGCAGCAGTGGGATGTCGTGCGCGGCCAGCGCCTGTGTGCATCCTCGCAGCAGCACGTTGAAGTTGGGGTCCTCGAAGAACTTCTCCTGCGGCTCCGTGAGCAGGAAGCCCACGGAGTCCGAACGGCCCGTGATCAGCGACCGGGCGTGCCGGTTGACGACGTACCCGGTCTTGCGGATCGCGGCGTTGACCGCCTCCTGCGCGGCGGGGCTGACGTAGTGGCCGCCGTTGAGGACACGGGAGACCGTGCCCCGCGAGACTCCCGCCTCGCGGGCCACGTCATGGATCGTCGGCGGCTTGCGCCTGCCCCCCGTCTGGTGACTCATGGTCATGACTTTACGGCCCCGGACAGCAGGTCGAGGCTCCAGAACCGCTGGATGACCAGGAACAGTGCGATGAGCGGGACGACCGCCAGCAGGGCGCCGGTGATGACGAGGGTGTACAGCGCCGGTGTGTTGGCGCCCTGTTCGAGCAGCGTGAACAGCCCGAGGGTGATCGGGAACTTCTCGTCGTCGCTGAGCATGATGTACGGCAGCATGAAGTTGTTCCAGATCGCCACGAACTGGAACAGGAAGACCGTCACCAGTCCGGGGATCATCATCGGTAGCGCGATCCGGGTGAAGATCCGCCACTCGCTCGCGTTGTCCATCCGACCGGCTTCCACCACATCGGTGGGCACGGCCGCGGCGGCGTAGATCCGCGCGAGGTACACCCCGTACGGGGAGAGGATCAGCGGCAGCAGGACCGACGCGTAGGAGTCGGTGAGATCCACCTTGGCCAGCAGCAGGTACTGCGGCACGGCCAGGATCACCGGAGGCATCAGCACCCCGGCGAGCAGGATGTTGAAGACGCTCTCACGGCCGCGGAAGCGGTAGATGGCGAGCGCGTAGCCGCTGACGGCCGAGACGGCCGTGGACAGCAGGGCGCCGAGGCCCGCATACAGCGCGGAGTTGCCCATCCACTTCCAGTACACGCCGTCGCGGTACGCCGACAGGTCCTTGAGGTTGTCGGCGAACCCGGTGCCCGGCAGGAACGTGAAGGTGGAGAACAGCTCACGTCCCGACTTGGTGGAGGCGACCACCACCCAGGCGACGGGCAGTAGGCAGTAGAGCGCTCCCAGGAGAAGCGCGAAGGTCGGGACCAGGGCGATACGGCGGCGCTGCGGCGGCCCCTGGACGGTTCCGGGCGTCGTGCCGGCGGCCGGTATGGCCTTGGTGCTCGCGACAGAGCTCATCGTGCTTCCTCCTGCCTGTTGCGGGAGTTCGCGGCGCGCAGGAAGCCGAAGGACAGGACGAGCGTGGCAACGGCGATGATCACGGCGGTGGCGGCCGCCGAGTATGTGTCTGCCTTGCCGAAGGCGTCCTGGTACACCTTCATGAGCGGACTCCAGGTGGTGGAGATGGAGTTGGTGAGCGGTTTCAGGGTGGTCGGCTCGCTGAACACCTGCAGCGTCGCGATGATCGAGAAGAAGAAGGTGAGCACCAGCGAGGGCGCCACCATCGGGATCTTGATGCGGAGCGCGACCTGCAGCTGCGAGCAGCCGTCCAGCTTCGCCGCCTCGTACACCTCGGCCGGGATGGCCCGCAGCGAGGTGTAGATGACGATCATGTTGAAGCCGGTTCCGCCCCAGACCGCGATGTTCGACAGGGCGATATAGAGCGGCCCGCCGTCCAGCAGGTCCGGCTGCGGCATCCCCAGCTTGTCGAGCACGAAGTAGAAGGGGCTGACGTCCGGGAGGTAGAGGAATCCCCACAGCAGTGCGGCGATGACGCCGGGGATGGCGTACGGCAGGAAGATCGCGAGCCGGGTGAAGGGCGCGAGCCGTACGCGCTCGGTGTCCAGCATCAGCGCGAAGAGGAGGGCGAGGCCCAGCATCACCGGGACGACGATGACGCCGTAGCCGAGGACGTGCAGGGCACCGTCGAGGAGTTCGGGATCGGTGAGCGCGTCGGTGTAGTTGCCGAGGCCCGCCCAGGTCTCCTCGCGGGCGCCCTTGCCCAGGCCGAGGCCCTTGACCTCGACCTTGTGCAGGCTGAGCCACACCGCGTACCCGATGGGCAGTGCGAAGAACAGGGCGAAGAGCACGGTTGCCGGGAGGAGGAAGAGGTACGGGGCGCCCTTCACCCCGTACGTCTTCCGGCGTGCGCTGGTCACTCAGCGACCTCGAAGCCCTGCTTCTCGAGGTCCGCGACGGTGGCGTCCTGCATGGTCGTCAGGGCGGCACCGAAGCCGGACTGGTTCTTGGCGGCCTTGCCGAAGGCGTCCTTGAAGGAGGTGTAGGCGACGTTCACGTTGGGACCCCATGCGGCGGGCGCGGTGGTCTTGGCGATCTCGGCGGCGGCCGTGTAGAAGTCGGGCTGGTTGGAGAAGAAGTCGGGGGCCTTGGCCAGTGCGTCACCGGTCTGGGCGGCGGTGGCGGCCGGGTAGATACCGCTCTCCTTCACCAGCGCGGCCAGCGCCTCGGGGTCGGTGTTGAGCCAGCTGGCGAACTTTGCGGCGGCGGCCTTGTTCTTGCTGTCGTTGGTGACTGCGGTGGAGGATCCGCCCCAGCTGCCGGTCGCCGAGTCGCCGGCGTTCCACTGCGGGAGCGGCGCCATGGCCCACTTGCCCTTGGTGTCGGGGGCCGCGGTGGTGAGGGTGCCGGGCGCCCAGACCGCGCTCACCCAGGCGATCTGCTTGCCGGTGTTGAGCGCCTTGTTCCAGGCCGGGGTGTACATCGGCTGGTTGTCGATGACGTCGTCCTTGACGAGGCCGCCCCAGAAGTCGGCGACCTTCTGCGTCGCCGCGTCGTCGATGCCGACCTTCCACTTGTCGCCATCGACGGTCCACCACTTGGCGCCGGCCTGCTGGGCGAGTCCGGCGAAGAGGCCGGAGTCGTTGGCGGAGAACGTGGTCAGGTCCTTGTCCGGGGCCTTCTTCTTCAGCTTCTGAGCGGTCTCGGCGAACTCGTCCCAGGTCTTCGGGACCTCGAGGCCGTACTTCTTGAAGAGGTCCTCGCGGTAGTAGAACGCCATGGGCGCGGAGTCCTGCGGAATCGCGTAGAGGGCGTCCGTGCCGAGCGTGGTCTGCTGCCAGATACCGGCGGCGAACTCCTTCTCGACGCCCCCCACCTCGCCGGATATGTCCGCGAGTGCGTCATTGCTGACGAGAGTCGCCAGCGCCTGGTACTCGGCCTGGACCAGGTCAGGTGCCTTGTGCGCCTTGGCCGCGGTGAGGATCTTGGTGACGAGCGTGTCACCGGACGCCTGCTTCTTGACCGTGACCTTGATCTGCGCCTTCTTGCCCGGACCCTTGTTCCAGATGTCCGCGACCTTGTCCATTCCCGGCGCCCAGGTCCAGTACGTCAGCGAGACCGGCCCCGACGAGGCCTCCTCGTTGTCGTCGGACGAGCCGCAGGCGGCGAGCGAGGACGCGCCGAGAGCGACGGCGACGGCGGTGGCGGCTGCTTGACGGAGCCGACGGCGCGACGTGAACGGCATGGATGTTTCTCCCCTGACCAGGGTCTCCGCCTGCTGCGGAGACCTGCCCCTGTTTCATACGCGGCTCGCCTCCGGGGCGCTTCAGCCGGTGTCGAGGGCGCGACCGTGCTCAGCCCTCCGGGCCTCCGCGCGCTCACGCCCTCGACACCGGCGCGCCCCTTCGGCTCACTCGCGGTGCTTCTGTGAGCGTTCACAGTAGAGAAACATCCAGGACACTTGTCAATGGTTGTTGCCGTGCGGTTATGTTTGCATCACGTCGCCACCGCCGTGTGTGCACGTTCCCATTTGATCGACCTTTCAGGAGACATTCATGCCGGACGGCGCGGAGGCGGCGCAGGCCGCGAAGTTGGCTCCCCCTGCGGCCGCGGGGGCCGCACCCAAGGGCCTCACCCGGCTCGCGTTCGGCGGGGACTACAACCCCGAGCAGTGGCCGGAAAGCGTCTGGCACGAGGACGTCGCTCTGATGCGTGAGGCCGGCGTCACCATGGTGAGCGTCGGCATCTTCTCCTGGGCCCTGCTCGAACCCGAACCCGGGATCTACGACTTCGGCTGGCTCGACCGGCTCCTGGACCTCCTGCACGAGAACGGGATCCGCGCCGACCTCGGCACCCCCACCGTCTGCCCGCCCGCCTGGTTCTACCGGGCCCACCCGGAGGCGCTGCCGGTGACCCGCGAGGGCGTCCGCCTGGCGTTCGGGTCGCGCGGCGCGATCTGCCACAGCAACCCCGCCTACCGCGAGGCGGCGGCGGCCATCACCACACGGTTGGCCGACCGCTACGGATCCCACCCGGCCGTCGCCCTGTGGCACATCCACAACGAGTACGGCGTTCCCGTATCGGCCTGCTACTGCGACAGTTGCGCGGAGCACTTCCGCCGCTGGCTGGACACCACGTACGGTTCGGTCGAGGCGGTCAACGAGGCCTGGGGCACGGCCTTCTGGGGCCAGCACTACGCGGCCTTCGACCAGATCGACCCGCCCCGGCTGACCCCCACCGCCGCCAACCCCGCCCAGCAGCTCGACTACCGCCGCTTCGCCGACGCCACCATGCGCGAGAACTTCGTGCGGGAACGCGACATCCTGCACCGCCTCTCCCCCGGCATCCCGGTGACGACGAACTTCATGACGGCGCTCAGCCAGTGCGACTCGGTCGACTACTGGGCCTGGGGCCGCGAGGTCGACATCGTCACCAACGACCACTACCTGATCACCGACGGCCGCCGCACGCACGTCAACCTCGCGATGGCCGCCGACATCACCCGCTCCGTGGGCGGCGGCGCGCCCTGGCTGCTCCTGGAGCACTCCACGTCCGGCGTCAATTGGCAGTCGCGCAACCCCGCCAAGTCACCCGGCCAGATGGCCCGCAACTCCCTCACCCATGTCGCGCGCGGCTCCGACGGAGCGATGTTCTTCCAGTGGCGGCAGTCCCGGCGCGGCGCCGAGAAGTTCCACTCGGCGATGCTGCCGCACGCGGGCACCGACTCGCGGGTGTGGCGAGAGGTGGTCCAGCTGGGCGCGGACGTCGATGCGTTGGGCTCACTGCGCGGTACGCGCACGGTCGCGGATGTCGCGATGCTGTGGGACTGGCAGTCCTGGTGGGCGCAGTCTCTGGAGTGGCGGCCCAGCGAGGACCACGACGCACGCGAGCGCGCCGACGCGTTCTACGAGGCGCTGTACGACCGGCACCTGACGGTCGACTTCGCCAACCCCGAAAGCGACTTGTCGGCGTATCCCCTTGTCGTCGTCCCGGCGCTCTACCTGGCCACCGAGGCCGCGGGCCGGAACCTCCGCGCGTACGTGGAGAACGGCGGCACCCTCGTCGTGTCGTACTTCTCCGGCATCGTCGACGAGCACGACGCCGTCCACGAGGGCCCGTACCCGGGCGCGCTGCGGGACGTGCTCGGCCTGACGGTGGAGGAGTTCTCGCCACTGCTCCAGGGCGAGCGGGTGCGCATCACTGCGTCCGACGGTTCCGAGCTCTCCGGTGACGTCTGGACGGAGTTCGTCAGACCGATCGGTGCCGACACCGTGTGGACGTACGCCGACGGGCTCGCCGCCGGAGGCCCGGCCGTCACCCGCAACCACCTCGGCAAGGGCACGGCCTGGTACGTCTCCACGCGTCTCGCGCCCCGCGACCTCGACGTACTCCTGGGCTGGGCCTGCGAGGACGCCCGGATCGCGCCGCGCGCCGACCTCCCCCGCGACGTCGAGGTGGTGACCCGCTCCGGCGAGTCCGGCCGCTACCTCTTCGTGATGAACCACACGGCTGCGGACGCCAAGGTGCCGCTGGAGGCACACGGCACCGAGCTGCTGACGGGCGAGCGCGCCGCGGGCCGTCTCGCAGTGGCCGCGGGCGCCGTACGGGTCGTCCGCCTCGACGACTGACCGTACGGGGGCGTGCGCCTGGACGGCTCACTGTGCAGGCGCACGCCACAAGGGCTGACCGCAGAGGCTCGGAGGCCTCAGCAGGCGCCCCCTTTGATCGCCGGCCGGGACCGTGGGGGGACCCCCGGCCGGTACGTGCGGCGTCGTGCTCGAGCTCAGGGCACGACGCCGCACTCCACCCCCCACCTCCGTTGAATCTCGTCGAAGGGACCGACGATGTTCCATCCGAGACGCACCCTGCGGGCCCTGCTCCTCCCGCTGGCAGCCGGCCTCGCCTTCACGGCACTTCCCGCAACCGCCGCACACGCGGCATCCACGCTCACCAACGGCGGCTTCGAGTCGAACGGCACCGGTACGGCGACCCCGACCGGCTGGTCGACCTACTCCGCGGCCGGCCAGAACGCCGCCTCCTTCACCGAGGCGGGCGGCCACGGCGGCAGCTACCGCCTCACCCACTGGTCGTCGTCCGCGTACAAGGTGGAGACGTACCAGTACCTGTCCGGGCTGACCAACGGGAACTACACCCTGACCGCGTGGGTCCGGTCGGGCGGCGGCCAGAACTCCGCGTACATCGCGCTGAAGAACTGCGGCAGTTCGGAGCAGCGCACCGATCTGCCGGTCTCGTCGAGCGGCTGGATACGGATCGTCACCTCCATCGCGGTGACGAACAACCAGTGCACGATCAGCATCAACTCCGATGCCAAGGCGGGCAACTGGATCAACGTCGACGATCTGACCTTCACGTCGGGCAAGACCGGCCTGTCCATCAAGGGCTCCGACGTCTCGTCGCTCGCCAAGAGCGAGGCTCTCGGCGGCGTCTACAGGAACAGCTCCGGCACGACCGGCGACGCGCTCGCCATCCTGAAGTCCGCAGGTCAGAACTACGCCCGCCTCAAGGTCTGGGTGAACCCCGCCGACGGCTACAACAACAAGACGCGCGTGCTGGCGATGGCCAAGCGCATCAAGGCGCAGGGCATGAAGCTGCTCGTCGACTTCCACTACTCGGACACCTGGGCCGACCCAGGCGCACAGACCAAGCCGGCCGCCTGGTCCGGGCACTCGTACAGCCAGCTGAAGACGGACGTCTACAACCACACGTACGACGTCCTGAACGCCCTGAAGGCGCAGGGCACCACGGCCGACATGGTGCAGGTCGGCAACGAGATCAACGGCGGCATGCTGTGGTCCGAGGGTTCCACCGACAACTGGTCGCAGCTCGCCGGGCTGCTCAACTCCGGCTACGACGCGGTCAAGGCGGTCAACTCGTCCACCACCGTGGCGCTGCACCTCGCCAAGGGCGGCGACCTGTCGGGCACCCGCTGGTGGTTCGACAGCGCTGTCTCCAACGGTGTGAAGTTCGACGCCATCGGCCTGTCCTACTACGGCTACTGGCACGGTTCGCTCTACGACTTCCAGACAACCCTGGACGACGCGGCGTCCCGCTACGGCAAGCCCGTCTTCGTCGCCGAGACGGCCTACCCGTTCCGGCTGGACAGCGAGGACTCGCACGAGAACATCATCGACACGACCGGTGAACTGGTGGCCGGGTACGCGGCCTCGACGGCCGGGCAGTCCGCCTGGCTGCGGGACATCATGAACATCGTGGAGGCCGTCCCGAACGGCCGCGGCCTCGGCGTCTTCTACTGGGAGTCCACCTGGAACGCGGTCACCGGCAACGGCTGGGACCCGACGGACTCGTCTTCGGGCAACGGCTGGGAGAACCAGGCCTTGTTCGGCTACGACGACAAGGCGCTTCCGGCGATGTCCTGGTTCGGGGCGCACAGGTAGGCCACAGGCGGCCGCCCGTCGCTGTTCCGATAGGCCGACAGGCGGCCGCCCGTCCTGTTCCGATAGCCCGACAGGCGGCCGCCCGCCACTGTTCCAACAGGGACACGTGTCGGGCCGGCCGCCACAATTGAACCGGAATCCGCTGTCCGGGTGCGTCGTGAGGCGCACCCGGACAGCGGTGTTCGAGCCCGTCGCAAAACTCCGGTCAGTCAGTCCCCGGTCAGCTGGAAATGCCAGATGATCACTGCAGGCACTCCGGCGTGTGCGACTCCTGCGGCCTCGGGTACCAGGTCGGCCAAGCACCACGGCCAGACCTCCCACGGACCCAGTTCCGTCATGCGTTCCCTTGGCGGCTCGCGACCGTCGGACCTCTCGACGGCCGGCTCCGTCGGTTCCTCGCACCGGCGCACCTGCAACCCCACGGGAAGCGCGGCGCGGAGGTAGTCCCCGGTCGGGTGGCGGTAAGTCTCCAGACGTCCCGGTCGCCCGTCCGGCAGGCGTACCGGCGGAATCGAGCCCCGCGCCACCCACTCGGGGTGCATATCGCTGATGACCAGGTGTCCGCCCGGGCGCAGCACCCTGGCGAACTCCGCCATCACCGGCTTCAGGTCGGCAACATGCGTCAACGCCAGGGAACAGACGACCAGATCCACGGCGTCGTCGGCCACTGGCAGCCGGCCCACGTCGCCCAGGTGGAATGCGCCACCCGGCACGCGTTCGCGTGCCCGTGCGAGCATGTCGGGCGAGCTGTCCACGCCGATGACCCGGTGGCCACGCTCAGCCAGCAGGGCCGCGAGCCGGCCGGTGCCGCACGCGGCATCCAGGGCGACGCCCGTCGGCAGCCCGGCGACGATATCCTTGACCACGGGCCCGTCGAAGTCGAACGCCGAGTTGGGGCCGTCATACGTTTGCGACCAGATCCGGTATCCGTCGACCGTGTTCACGCGAGCCACTTCCACGGCCGCGCTCGCCAGCGACTCGTCGTCGAGCAGCTTACGGATCTCGGCGATGCGCGAGTCGACGAACTCCCGGTCGGCCTCGCCGGTGAACGAACGCAGCAGGGCTATGCCCTCAAGGCCAAGCAGGTAGGCCAAAGGATGCTCGTAGATCACGGGATGACGGTAACGATGCCCACCGCACAGCGCGACCGAATTAAGACCGACCGGCAAATGGGGGGGGTGACGCCGCCCCACCATTTGCCGGTCGGTCTAAGCCGCTCCCGGACGCGGCCGGTCACGGGGGACCGCACGCCGCGCTCACTCCGCTCGCCGAGCAAGGATCCGCTGATCAATCTGCGGCCCGCCTTGAGCTCCCGGTCGACCTGTTCGGACCGCTGTTGCCCTTACTGGCGCCGTCGCGCGCCGCCCCTCGTACTCCGTCCACGCCCGTGACGACCAGCACGCTGGAAGCGACATCCCCGCTGCCCGGATGCACGAGCTGGAACAGCTGCTGCCGGGGGTGACGCGCGGCAAGGGCGTGCTCGAATGCCCTTCGACCGCTAGGAACCCGTCCGCGGCACGCCGCCGACGCGCCCACGCACGGACCACAACTCCCTCAACCGCAAGGAGTACCTGGTCCATGTGGTACGCCGCGTCTGACGGCGGTGCCGCGGCGATACCGGCGATCCCACAACAACCCCGCGCATGCCCGCCGTTTCACGCCCACGGGTGCACGGCCCCGGCGTGCGCGGGCGCAATGCCGTGAGTCCTGGCATTGCTCACCACGCGGTACCGGCCGGCGGGCAGATGACGGACCTTGGTCACGTGGACGGTGAGCGGCCCAGCCCATTCATATCCGTTGGCCTCGGCATGCCGGTCCAGGACGTCGGTCAACTCCTGACCCAGCTCGCCGCGCCGTCCGACCAGTTCGTCGTGGACGAAACCGACGAGCTCGACCGTGTAGACATTGGGGACGAGTACACGGCTTTCGCTGCACACGACAGCGTGGTCATCGCACTCCCGCCGCAGCGCGTCGAGCAGTTGGACGGGGTCGCTCCGGAAGACCTTGTCCAGCAGAGCACTTTCCCAGCGCTCCAACGTCCGTTCCCATCGGCTCAGCGTTCCCATGGCGCATCGGGTTCCCGGGGCGAATCCACCCATGCGTCCCATACGCCCTCAATTGTCGGACCAGCAGGGGGCATCACGCGCGTGGTCACGCGGCTTGGTTCAGGTGCAGACCAGGTGATCGAAAGAAATCGAGACCTTGATAACGGGACGATTGCAGAACCGGTCGGCTCCATTGCCACGCGATCGACGATGACGTTGGTCAAAGCATGAACGCTTCTGCTGGTAATCCGATTCCGACGCCCAATGCGCAGCTCACAGGTGCCTACTGGCTGGACAGTCCGGTCGGACACGCGGAGGACTGTCCGTGGTGTGAGCAGCTGCGCGAGGCGGAGAAACGTCGCACCGATGATACGACAGTACGCAGTAACCTTTCGGCCCCGGTGTCCCCGGCGGTCCCGGCGGTCCCGGCGGCGAATGGCAGGACCACCATTGCGTACCCGCCACGGCCGGGCGAGCTGAACTGCCTCACCGTCCGAGCGGCGATGCTCGCGACCGCCCTCGCCACCATCATCGCGGCGGCGGCTTCGGTGGTACTGGGCTGAGAGGCCGCGCTGGCGGGTGCGGGCGATCGGGGGCAGAACAACCGGTATCGCCCGCCCGCAGCGGTACCGGCCGGCTCTAGCGGTCTGCTTCGCACCCGCCTTCAGGGGACTTCCGCGCGTTGTCCGGGCGGCGGAGGCTCCCTGACGGCGGCGACTCCCTGACGGCGCACGCCCCCGGACTGCGGGCCGGCCGCGGCGCCGCCCCCGCGGTCCCGCGCCGGGTCCCGATGCCCTGACGACGAGGCTCCCGGACTGCGGACGGTCAGTCCTCCCAGTCCAGCTGTTCTTCGGGAACGCCGACCGAGCGGGCGTACGCCTGCACCTCGCTGCGCGCGGCGGCATCCCCTCGCGGGTAGCGGAAGACGCGATCGGCGAAGACCACGAACGCCTCAGCCGTGGTGTTGTAGTTGACGTACCACCCGCCCGTCGGCTCCAGACACCCGGCCAACGCGGCGGCCAACCGCTCGGCGTCGGCCTCGGGGGCCTGAAAGTCCAACAGGGTCCACTCCCCGGGCTGCCCGGCCGTCGCGCTGCCAACCCCGATCCGCCGCACCCTCGTGACCTGCAGCGGAAAGCCGTTCAGCTCGCTGCCCACACGCAGGCTCTCCGCGATAAGTACGCCACCGAGCACGCCGCACTCCTCCTCATCGCACACACGACGCGCACGCTGCGCCGCAGCCTGCCCCGCCTACGGCAGGCACCCTTTGGCCACGGCTCAGCGCGCTTCTACAGGTCCTACCCGGTGGCCGTCGGCATGACCACCCCCATGACCACCCCCGCCGCCTCAGCCATGGCGATCAGCCTCACCAGGTCCTCCACAGTCCTCGCTCAGGACAGGGAGGCGGAAGACGACGGAATGGGGGCACTCGTACTGCGGGCGTTTCCCCTGCCGGACCAGGCTCCGACCAGGCGTCCAGACGGGAGTTCCTCAGAGGTGGCTCAGGAGGATCGACAAGACCATAAGGCACCCTAGCCACATCTGCCTCACAAGCACCAGAGAGGAGACCAGAAATGAGCCGGACCGACGAGGACAGGATCGGCCACGGCAACGGCGATCACACCGGCAGCAACGCCACCGGCGGCGACGGTGACGACCGTGGCGACGGCGGCAACACCGCATACGGACGCACGACCTTCACCCGGTCCAAGAGCCACTTCGCCGACCGCGTCACCGCGGACGGAAGGGACGGCTGGCCCGTCGAGGCGGGCCGCTACCGCCTGATCGTCAGCCGCGCCTGCCCGTGGGCGAGCCGCGCCCTGGTCTCGCGGCGCCTGCTGGGGCTCGAGAGCGCTCTCTCACTGGGCATCGCAGATCCCATCCAGGATGACCGCAGCTGGCGCTTCACCCTTGACCCGGACGGCCGCGATCCCGTGCTCGGCATCCGCTACCTCAGCGAGGCCTATGACGCCCGCGAGAGGGAGTACTCCGCCGGCGTCAGCGTGCCGGCGATCGTGGACATACCGAGCGGCCGGCTCGTCACGAACGACTTCCAGAAGATCACGCTGGGCTTCGCCACCGAGTGGACGGCATTGCACCGCCCAGGTGCACCCGACCTCTATCCGGAACAGCTGCGCGAGGAGATCGACGAGGTCATGGCCGACGTCTACCACGATGTCAACAACGGCGTGTACCGGGCGGGCTTCGCCACGCGTCAGAGCGAGTACGAGGGAGCCTGCGCCGACGTTTTCCGGCGCCTGGAAGCGCTCTCCAAACGGCTCGCCGACCGCCGTTACCTCGTCGGAGACACCATCACGGAAGCAGACATCCGGCTGTTCACCACGCTGGTCCGCTTCGATGCCGTCTACCACGGCCACTTCAAGTGCAACCGGTGGAAGCTGGCGGAGGACTCCGTCCTGTGGGCGTACGCCCGGGACCTCTATCAGACGCCAGGCTTCGGTGACACCGTCGACTTCGATCACATCAAGCGGCACTACTACCGCGTTCACACCGGCATCAACCCGACGCGCATCGTGCCCGTCGGCCCGGATCTCGCCGGGTGGCTCACGCCCCACCACCGACATGAGCTGGGCGGACGGCCGTTCGGTGACGGTACGCCGCCCGGACCGGTCCCACCGGACGAGCAGGTCGCGGCAGCCGGACGTCCCTGACCCTACGAACCGCACGAAGGAGATTCAGGTGCGCAAGAAGAAGAAGCTTCCCGTCGTCTACAAACCGTTCGGCTTCGTGCTCGGCTGGGCCAGCGGCGCCCTGGCCGGTCTGACGTTCCAGGCGATGTGGAAGGCGATACGCCACGAGGAGGACGCGCCGGACGCCCTCGACAAGGAACGAACCTGGCGCGAAGTGCTGCTGGCGGCCGCGGTTCAGGGTGCGATCTTCGCCGTCGTCCGCAGCGCCGTCGACCGCGCCGGCGCAAAGGCCATCGAACGCACGACCGGCGTCTGGCCGGAGAGCGCAAAGGGCAGGGGCAGGGACTGACGCCACCCCTCTGCTGCCCGACGAGCCCCCTAGCGGAGGGAGCGGACTGTTCCCGCCCGATGGCGCGTGGTGGCAAGGAGGCGTACGACGGAAGGGCGAGGGGACCCGGCTTGGGTCACCGTCACTCCGAGGAGGAATCATGCAGCAGCCCGGAACCACCACCACGATGCCGAAAGAGATGCAGGACTGCGTCGAGGCGTGCATGTCGTGCCACAGCACCTGCGAGGAGACCATGAGCTCCTGCCTGCAGATGGGTGGCCAGGCACAGATGCAGATCATGCGGGCCCTCATGGACTGCTCCGAGATGACCCGCATGTGCGCGGACATGATGATGCGCAGGTCGCCCATGGCGAACGAGATGTGCAGGTTGTGCGCCAAGGCATGCGACATGTGCGCGGAGGCGTGTATGGCCATGCCGGAGGACCCACAGATGATGCGCTGTGCGGAATCCTGTCGCCGCTGCGCGGAGATGTGCCGCACGATGGCGGGCGCCGCGGCCTGAGGCCCGCCTGAGGCCCGCTCTGATCCGGCCGTTAGGTCACATGGCCGGTGCCGGGTGCGCCCCGCGCGCATTCGGTACCAGCCGGTGCCGGATGCGTCCCACACACGGCCCAGGTCCCATACACGGCCCAGGTCCCACACACGGCCCAGCCCGTGTGCGGGGACGTTCGCGTGGCTCCGGCCGTTACAGCCGGAGCCACGGCGTGTGCGCGGGCCTGGGAATCAGGCCGGTCCGGTTTCCCCTTCGAGGAAGCGGCTGACCTGCGCGGCAATGCTGTCCTTGGCGGCGCCGGTCCGCTTTCCGCCGCATGCCGAGGGCTGGGGCATGCCGATGCCGCCGGCCCACACACAGCGACGGGTCCATTCGTCATCGGCTCTCAACTGGACCTGAATGTCGACGATCTCGATCTGGTCAGCCGGACCGGCGGCGTAGATCGTGGCTGTGGCCCGGCGCAGAGGGTAGATGTCGAAGCCCTCGATGAACTGCGAATTGCGCCAGTCGAGAAACGCGCCTTCGCCGTCGCTGCCGATCCGGACGTCGAGTTGACCGTCCTCCAGCTGAATGGCGATCGATTCCCCGGTGCGATTCTCCACGGTTACGCGGAAACTGAAGTACGTGAGATCTTTCGCGTGGTCGTCGCGACCTCGAGGCGGCTCGTCCTTTTTCAGGTCATGGACACGAACCCGGAGACCTGGGTGCTCGTCGTCGTACTCCTGCCAGTCCCCCACGATGTTCGGTTCGTGCACAATTCACCCCTCGGCTCCACAGAGCTGTTTCCTACCCGCGTGCGCGGCAGGGTGTCAAATGCCCGAAACCAACATCGTTCCGGGCTTTTTCCGGTTCCGTACCCGATGACCAGGGCATCCGGTCGGGAACTGATCAATAAGAGTCCTTTTCTGCTCGAGTCCCGGTGTCGCACATCACTTACGGTCTCTTGATCGCCTCAGCTCAGGGCGCAACGACACGCCTCTCAGACGGGTCGGCAGCTCGAGTACGGTCGCCTCCACCGCTCCCTGGATGGCCGGACGGCAGAACCGGCCGTGCTCTCCGAGCCGGATCAACGTGGGCCCGATGGTCTCGCCCGCATCGAAGCCTCGGTGGCGCGCGCCTCGTCGATGGTGACGGCGACCGCGACCGTGGCGGGCACGGTCGCGTGCCAGGTACGGAAGTCCTTGACCTTGATGTCGGTTCCCGACACCGACGGCCTGGAGGTTGCCGCCCGGCCAGGGGCAGATCCATACGTCGCGCCAGGCGGGGCGGATCGCGAGGGCGCGTATCCCGGCGAGGTGATCCGGGTCGGTGAGCGCCGCACCGGTGGTGTCCGGAAGCCGCGACCGCACCGTAGGCGACCGAAACCGGGGCGATGGATGTCGCCGGTCCGCAGTCGCACGGAGGCCTGCGGGATCCGGGCGCGGGCTGGTTCTGTCGCGCTCTGCCGACAGCGGCGCGCTCCGGGCACCGGCAGGGCGAGGAGCCGCCCGCACGCCATGCGGGCCGGGCACGGCTGAGCGAACCTGGAGCCGCGGGCCCGCGACGTCGCGGCCCGGTGACGGACGCGGTCCGGTGACGGAGGGGCCGGTCCGGTGACGGAGGGGCCGGTCCGCCGGCAGGAGGTGCCCATGGATCCCGTCGAGGCACTCAAGCGGATCGCCTTCCTGCTGGAGCGGACGCAGGCTCCCACATATCGCGTACGGGCCTTTCGCACCGCTGCCGACGCCGTCGCGGCCATGACGGACGAAGAGGTGGCGTCCCGTATCGCCGCCGGGACGCTGGAAGCGGTCAAGGGCCTCGGACCGAAGACGGCGAACGTGGTGCGGGAGGCGCTGGCCGGTGAGGTGCCCGGCTATCTCGAGCGGCTCGAGCAAGAGGCCGAGTCGTCACAACAGACGGGCGGCGGCACGAAGGGGGGCCCGCAGCGCGTCGGCGAGCGCTTGCGTGCGTTGCTGCGGGGCGACTGCCACATGCACTCCGACTGGTCCGACGGCGGCAGCCCCATCCAGGAGATGGGGCGGACGGCGGCTCAGCTGGGCCACGAGTGGGCGGCACTCACCGACCACTCCCCGCGGCTGACCGTGGCACGCGGCCTGTCGGCCGAGCGGCTGCGGGAGCAGCTGCGCGTGGTAGCCGAACTCAACACCACATGGGCGCCGTTCCGGCTGCTCACCGGAATCGAGTGCGACATCCTTCCGGACGGATCGCTCGACCAGGAGCCGGAGCTGCTCGAACTCCTCGATGTCGTGGTCGTGTCCGTGCACTCCAAACTCCGCATGGACGCCGCCGCGATGACGCGCCGTATGGTCGCGGCCGTGCGCAACCCGTTGGCGGACGTGCTCGGGCACTGCACCGGCCGACTGGTGTCCGGGCGCGGGCGTCCCGAGTCGGAGTTCGACGCGGACGAAGTCTTCGCCGCCTGCGCCGAGTCGGGCACCGCGGTGGAGATCAACAGCCGTCCGGAGCGGCTGGATCCCCCGCGGCGTCTGCTGCGCCAGGCCCTCGATGCGGGCGTGCTGTTCTCCATCGACACGGATGCGCACGCCCCGGGTCAGCTCGACTGGCAGATCCTGGGCTGTGCCCGCGCCGAGGAGTGCGGGGTGCCCGCCGAGCGGGTCATCACCAGCTGGACGGCGGAGGAGTTGCTGACCTGGACGCGTACGCGGGAGACGCCCTCGCGCGCTCCCTGACAGGTCCTGGCGGCCCGCCGCGCGGTCACCCACCGTAGCGGTTTGCCCCTTTTCTACGGTCTATCCATAAAGAAGAAATAAGCGCAGAATGAACATGTGCGGCATCCCGCCGCGCGACGCGGTCAGACTTGCAGGAACTGTAAGGAGACGAGTCTCATGGCCGACGTTTCGCACCGGGGAGACATAACAGCCCACCCCGACGTTTCCGAAATGCGGGACCGTTACGCCCGCATACTGGGCGGACGTGATGTGGTACTCGTGGATGCGCCGGTGTTCCTCATCGGCCTGTACTGTGCCGCATCCCCGTGGATCCTCCACTTCGGCGCCAGCCAGCCCGCACTCGTGGGGCACAACCTGATCATGGGCGTCGCCATCGGCCTGCTGGCCCTGGGCTTCACCGTCAACCCTGCCAGGATGTACGGCCTGAGCTGGGCCATGTGCGCCATCGGCGTCTGGATGATCATTTCTCCGTGGGTGGTCGGCCGGGGACCCGACGCCGGCGTCATCCTGAACAACGTCCTCATCGGCGCCCTCACCGTCCTGCTGGGCCTCGTCTGCGCCGGAGCGGCGACCAAGACCGGCCGCGGGACGACGACGGGCCAGGCAACGACGGCCGAGCCGTACAGCCGGACGGAGGCGCGACCCGAGGTGTGAAGCCGGAGGCGCGAAGCCAGCTGCGCGAAGCCCGAGTGTGAAGCCGGAGGCGCAAAGCCGGCTGCGCGAAGCCCGAGTGAAGCCGGAGGCGCGAAGTCCGAGGTGTGAAGCCTTCGCGCAATACGACCGAGGAGTCAGCCGCGTACCGCGGAGCCTGCGGGCTTGGGGTACGCGGCTGCTCTCTTGTGCGGCTGGATCGCCGTACGCGGTCGTGGCCGAGCCGGTCGTGGCCGAGCTGTCTCACACCGTAAAGGAGGTGAAGTTGAAGGGCCAACAAGAGGCATTCGGGGAGAAGGCGCGAAAATTACTCGTGGAGCAGCCTGGCGTACAGCCCGGCGCACGGCCTGGCGTAACGACATAGCCCGCTCGGGTGGCGCTTGCGCTCGGCCCCCGCACAACGAATCCCAATCCGTCCGGAGGGGAGCAGTGCAATGCTTCAGCCCGACAAAGCCCGGGTCGCCCGCCTTCTCAACCGCTATCGCGCCTGGGAACGCATGATGCTGGCAGATCCGTCCAATCTCACGGTGCGCCGACGCTTCGAGGACACCGCCTACACGTTGTGCGTACTCATGGGCCGACGCAACGCACGCGAGGCCGCCCTGGCGGCGGAGAGCTACCTGTGGCCGTCGCGCAGCTCGCGGGCGGAGCCCCAGGTGCATGAAGCCGATACGTAGGCCGTGCCGCCGGCCGGTTGGAATTCTGTGAGGTACCCGCTTCGACACCGTAAGTCGCCCCTTGGGCGTTGCCGCTGTTCTGCCTAATCCCAAAAGCCCGCACGATTGGCCGGACCGCTCCCCGGTTACCCATCAGCACGCCTGAACACTCAGCGCATCCATGGTGACCAGGGGTGAAGGTGGCGCATGCTGTTCCGCAAGCGGAGGGAGAGGCTGACAGAGTCTGCGCATTCGGCGGCGGTCACCGGTTTTCATGCGCTCGACGCTCGGCTGCCCGCGTCCGAGGCGGGCCGGGGCCTGTTGCGGAAGGCGTTCCCCGACCACTGGTCCTTCCTGCTGGGCGAGCTCGCCCTGTACAGCTTTGTGGTCCTGGTGCTGACGGGCACCTATCTGACCTTGTTCTTCGACCCGAGCATGACCGAGAGCGTCTACCAGGGGAGCTACGAGCCCCTGCGCGGCCAGGCCATGACGCAGGCGTACGCCTCCACGCTCGACATCAGCTTCGACGTCCGCGGCGGACTGCTGATCCGGCAGATCCACCACTGGGCGGCGCTGGTGTTCGTCGCCGCCATCGGCCTGCACATGCTGCGGATCTTCTTCACCGGTGCCTTCCGCAAGCCGCGCGAATTCAACTGGATCATGGGAGTGACGCTGTTCCTCCTTGCCCTTCTCGAGGGCTTCGCCGGCTACTCCCTGCCGGACGATCTGCTGTCGGGCACCGGGTTGCGCACAGCGCACACCATCGTCATGTCGATTCCGGTCCTCGGTACCTATCTCAGCTTCTTCATCTGGGGCGGGCAGTTCCCCGGCGAGGAGGTCCTTCCCCGGCTCTACGTCGTCCACATTCTGCTGGTGCCCGGCGTGCTGGTGGCTCTTGTCGCTGTCCATCTCATGCTGGTCGTGTATCTCAAGCACACACACTGGGCCGCGCGTGGCCGGACCAACCGCAATGTGGTCGGTCAGCCGATGTTTCCCCAGTTCACCGCCAAGTCCACGGGCCTGTTCCTGATGGTGTTCGGTCTGCTGTCCGGACTGTCGGCGGTCGCGCAGATCAACCCCGTCTGGCTTTACGGCCCGTACCGCACCGACCAGGTGGCGACCGGCGCACAGCCGGACTGGTACGTCGGCTTCCTGGAGGGGGCCATGCGCATCATGCCGCCGTGGCAGACCACGGCGGCCGGGCACACGGTGATGTGGAACGTGTTCCTGCCCGCGGTGGTTCTGCCGGGCCTGCTGTTCATGGTGCTGTTCGCTTACCCCTTCTTCGAGCGATGGGTGACGGGCGACCGGAGGGAGCACCACCTGTGCGACCGGCCTCGTAACCGGCCCACCCGTACCGCTCTGGGCGTCGCCGCCATCGTGTTCTACGCGGTGTTGCTGCTCGCGGGCGGCAATGACGTGATCGCCTATTCGTTCCTGGTCTCCGTCAACGCGCTGACGTGGATTTTCCGTATCGCCGTCTTCGCCGGTCCCGTTGTCGCCTTCGTCGTCACGAAGCGGCTCTGTCTGGCGCTGCAGGACCGCGAACGGCGACTGCTGCTGGAAGGCGAGGAGACCGGCGCGGTGAGCCAGAGCGTCTACGGCGGGATCAGCGAAAGCCACCGCCCGGTGGACGCGGGCCTGCGCTACCGCATCCTGGTGCGGGACGTGCCCCGCCCACTGGCCCGCCCGCAACACCCCGCAACGCGCCTGCAGCGGCTTCGGTCCGCTCTGAGCACCTGGTACTACGGCGACCGCGTGGAGATGCCGGCGACGCCCGAGCAGGAGCGCCATATCCAGGAGGCGCTCGCCGAACCGGCCCGCGGCGAGGCAAGGGAGTAGTTGCCTGCCAACAACCCGATGCCCCCGTCACTCACCCCGCTGCCAACAGCCCGATGCCCGCTTCACTCACCCCGGTGGGCGTACTCGAAAACCATCCCGACCACACCGGCGCCGAGAACTCCCAACCCGATCACGAAAAGCCACAGGCCGTACACGACCCCCAGGGCCGCCACCGCCGCACCCAGAGCGGTCACCGGCGGATAGGCGCTGCGCGGTGGAAAGAAGTCCAACGCGCCCACGCGTTCTGCCACTTCCCCGTTTTTGCGGTCCTCCGGCCGGGACCCGCCGAGCCGGTATTTCCGCGTGAAGAAGAGAGCGATCAGGCCGGCCATCAGGAAGCAGACCGTCAGCGCCGCGGTGCCGGCGGGCTCCTGAGAAAACCAGGCGTAGCCGACACCCGTGACGAGGAAGAATCCCGCCACCCCGGCGAAGAGCCAGGCTTCGGTTTTCACACGCTGTACCTTCCGTGCGAATCGGGGCTCGGTCTCTCCTTGCCCTCTCCCGCTGGTTCCTCCATGCCGATCTCCGAACGGATCCTCGCTCTGGCCTCGGGGTGGTGCAGGTCGAAGGCGGGCGAGTCGGAACGGATCCTGGGCAGCGCAACGAAGTTGTGGCGCGGCGGAGGACAGGAAGTCGCCCACTCGAGAGAACGCCCGAACCCCCAGGGGTCGTCGGTGTCGACCCTGGGTCCGTATTTCGCTGTCTTCCACAGGTTGTAAAGGAACGGCAGTGTGGACAGGCCCACGAGAAACGCGCCGATGGAGGAGATGGTGTTCAGTACGGTGAATCCGTCCGCGGCAAGGTAGTCGGAGTAGCGCCGCGGCATGCCGATCTCCCCGAGCCAGTGCTGGACGAGGAACGTCGCCTGGAATCCGATGAACAGCGTCCAGAACTGGATCTTTCCGAGGCGTTCGTCGAGCCTGCGGCCGGTCCACTTCGGCCACCAGAAGAAGAACCCGCCGAACATGGCGAAGACCACGGTTCCGAACAGCACGTAGTGCAGATGCGCCACGACGAAGTACGTGTCGGTGAGATGGAAGTCCAACGGCGGTGAGGCGACGAGAACTCCGCTGAGCCCGCCGAGCAGAAAGGTGACCAGAAAACCGAGCGACCACAGCATCGGCGTCTCGAACGAAATACTGCCGTGCCACATCGTGCCGATCCAGTTGAAGAACTTCACCCCCGTGGGAACCGCGATCAGAAACGACATGAGGGCGAAGAACGGCAGCAGCACCGCGCCAGTGGCGAACATGTGGTGGGCCCAGACGACCGCGGAGAGCATGGTGATGAGGATCGTGGCTCCGACCATGCCCAGATAGCCGAACATCGGCTTGCGGCTGAACACCGGAATGATCTCGCTGACCACACCGAAGAACGGCAGGGCGACGATATAGACCTCCGGGTGCCCGAAGAACCAGAAGAGGTGCTGCCAGAGGATAGCGCCGCCGTTCGGCGAGTCGAAAATGTGAGCACCGAATTTCCGGTCCGCGACCAGGCAGAGCAGTGCGGCAGCCAGTACGGGAAATGCGAACAGCGCCAGGATGGACGTGAACAGGATGTTCCAGGTGAAGATCGGCATTCGGAACATCGTCATTCCCGGCGCCCGCAGGCACACGATGGTGGCGATGAAGTTCACCGAACCCAGCGTGGTGCTGAGGCCCGCCAGCACCAGCCCCATCGCCCACAGGTTCCCGCCCGCGCCGGGCTCGCGGACGGCGCTGTTGAGCGGCGCGTACGCGAACCAGCCGAAGGCCGCCGCGCCGCCCGGGACCACGAACCCGGAGACCACGATCAGCCCGCCGAACAGGAACAGCCAGTAGGTCAGCGCGTTCAGCCGCGGGAAGGCCACATCGGGTGATCCGATCTGGAGCGGCATCACGGCGTTGGCGAAGCCGGCGAACATCGGCGTGGCGAAGAGCAGCATCATGACCGTGCCATGAATGGTGAACAGCTGGTTGTACTGCTCCGACGACACCAACTGCAGCCCGGGCCGGGCGAGTTCGGCCCGCATCAGCATCGCCAGGAAACCGCCCAGCAGGAAGAACCCGAAGGCGGTCACCATGTACATGTTGCCGATGACCTTGTGGTCGGTGGTCGTCAGGTAGGTCAGCAGCCTGTTCCCCGCACCGACCCGGCGGCCCGGCCCCGGCGGCCCCGCCTCCGGAGCCGGTTGCGCCACCTCGTGGCCGAGTTGCGGCATGCACCCTCCGTACGCCGAGGACCGGCTGATGCCATCACGGCATCAGCGCGGCAGGTGATTAGCCGCGGCCGGGCGCCCGCAAACCTGCGCTCGGCCGTTCGGTCCAGGACCTCGGCGCCGGTCCGGTACCGGTTCCGGAGCGCGCCGGAGGCAGGGCCTGCGGAGCGGTCGTCACTTCCTGAGCACGCCCGGAGGTCACGGCCTCACGGCCATGGAGCGGGGTGCGACGGTGAACAGACCGCCCTCCGTGTCGCGCAGAGTGATCTCCTCACCGAGGCTCGTCTTCTGCTCCTCCATGATCGTGCCGCCGAGTTTCACCGCCACCTTGGCCGCCTCGTCCACATCGGGAACCGTGAAGATGACCTGCCATCGGGGCCTGACCGTGGGGTCGGCCGCGGCTTCGAGCGCGCCGGAGCTGAGGCGGGCGAGGATCTGTCCTCCGCAGCGCAGGAGAACCTCCTCGTTCGCGTACTCGACCTCGCAAGCTCCCGGCTTGTCGGAGGCCCATTCCAGGACCTGTCCATAGAAGATGGCCGCCTCGAAGGCGTCCCGGGTGCGCAGGCGCAGCGAGGCCGGCGCCTCGTCCCGCCAGGTCCCCCAGCCGGCGAAGAGCTCGCCTTCCCAGATACCGAACACGGCGCCGTCACGGTCGGCCGCGAGTGCACCGCGTCCCGACGTGAAGGTCAACGGGCCCACCGCGATCGTGCCGCTGCGCTCCCTGATGCGCCCGGCGGTCTCGTCGGCGTCTCTGACGGCGAAGTAAGGGGTCCACGCCACGGCCACCTGCAGGGCGTGCGCGAGAGCGCCGATGCCGGCGACCGGCTTGCCGTCCACCATGGCGACGCTGAACTCGTCGCCCAGTCTGGCCGGCCGGAATCTCCATCCGAGCACCCTGCCGTAGAAGTCGTGTGCCTCCTCGAGGTCGCGGGTCATCAGGCTGACCCAGCACGGGGCCCCGGGGACGGCATGGCTCGTGGTCGTCTGTGCGGCGGGTGCCGCGGATTTGTTGTCCATCGCAGTCAGCGTCTCGTTCGTATGAAGGTTCGCCGGGCCCCTGGGGCCGACGATCACCTCTGTCTTCCGGCCGACGGGCGTCCCCCGGGGTCGCTGCCCCGGGGTAGCGCGGGTGCGGGACGCCCATCGTCCGTCGGGAGGCCGTGCGGCGCTCGTCGGCGGCACTGAGCCTATGGGCAAGTACCCACTTCCGAGCGCCGGACACGGAGGGGCATCCGTAATGAATGCGCCATGTCCGGGGCCGTCAGGCCCGCTGCCGCACCAGGCGGGCGGCGGGCACGACCTCGGCCAGCTCACGTTCCCGCTCCTCGACGTCGTCGAAGCTGATGAGCGGCATGCCGGCCGGGACCAGCGACGGGCTGTCCGGAGCCCGCTTCGCCTCCTGCAGGAACGGCGACGGCTTGGACCACGCCAGCGGTTCACGGTCGAGGGCCTTGACGCGCCTCGAGAACCAGACGAGCTTGCCCTCAGGGGTCCCGTAGGCGCCCCAGCCGTCACTCATGGCCGCGATCCGTGCGAGACCGCCCCGCGTGGGGCCGAGCAGTCGCGGCATACGGCGGTCGTAGTCGGCCACGGCGGCGATCAGGTTCTTGCCGTTCCACCACAGCTCGACGACACAGCGCTTGTCGTCGCCGGTGTGTTCCACGACGTTCAGCATCAGCTCGTCGACACCGCGGCACATCGGGCCGATGTGGTGCTGGAGCCTCCAGTACCGGAGATGCGCGGCCACGATGCGCCTGATCTGTGGAACCCGTTCGCGGCGCGCCTCTACTTCGACCATGTAGTAGCTGCTGTTGACCGGAACGTTCATCGTCTTGGCTCCTCACCCGCGAAGCTCACTGCGTTCGCCTCGCCCGAATGGGAGAGCCCCGAACACGAAGCGTGAGCAGTGGTCGCTTCTGAGTTGCCTCCAGCGTGGGGGCATGACTCGACTCCTGCAACAGGAGCACCGTGGGTAGCCGACCACGCCTGCGACCTGCATATTTCGACGTCGTCAAACCGCTTGATCCGCACTCTGTGTTACCTGTTCGCAACATTGAGTGGCCGCTCGCTCCGTCGCGTCGCTCCCCATACGGAGTACGGGGTGTGGCGAATGCCCAACCGCCACGTCGCGATGTGCCCCGGAACGTCGCGAGCCGTGGTGTTCGAAACTGCCTCGCCGAGGAAACCGTCTCCTATGGATCACACACAGGCCCCGGTACTGGAGGCCCTCCACCGCTATCACCAGCAGGGCGAGCTGGCCTTCACACCACCGGGACACAAGCAGGCACGCGGGGCGGACCCCGCGGCTCGGGAGGTACTGGGGGACGCGGTGTTCCACTCGGACGTCCTCGCCTCCGGCGGCCTCGACGACCGGCGTACCAGCGGCGACGTCCTGCGCCGTGCCGAGCGGCTGATGGCGGATGCCGTCCATGCCGAGCACACGTTCTTCACCACCTGCGGCAGTTCCCTGTCCGTGAAGGCGGCGATGCTGGCGGTGGCGGGCCCGCACGAGAAGCTGCTGGTCGGGCGGGACGCGCACAAGTCGGTGATCTCCGGGCTGATCCTCTCCGGCATCGAACCCGTGTGGGTCGACCCGCAGTGGGACACCCGGATGCGACTGGCCCACGCTCCCTCACCCGAGGCCTTCGAAGGCGCGTTCCGCCGTCATCCCGACGCGCAGGGCGCGCTGGTGACCAGTCCCACGCCGTACGGAAGCTGCGCGGACCTCGAGGGGATCGCCGAGGTGTGCCACGCACGCTCGGTGCCCTTGATCGTGGACGAGGCGTGGGGCGCGCATCTGCCGTTCCATCCGGACCTGCCCTCCTGGGCGATGGACGCGGGCGCCGACGTCTGCGTCACCAGCATCCACAAGATGGGCAGCGGTCTTGAGCAGGGCTCGGTCTTCCATCTGCAAGGGGACCTGATCGATCGGTCGCACCTGAAGTCACGGGCCGATCTGTTCGGCACGACCAGCCCTTCCGTACTGATCTTCGCCGGGCTCGACGCCTGGCGTCGGCAGATGGTGCTGCACGGCGAGGACCTTCTGGAGAGCGCCCTCAGACTGGCTCGCGAGGTGCGTGCCGGCATCGAGGCGGTTTCCGGCCTGCACGTGCTCGACGAGCACGACTTCGTCGGCCGCGGCCTGGCGGCGGACATCGACATCTTTCCCGTGGTCATCGACGTGACCGGGCTGGGCACGAGCGGCTATCACGCGGGCGACTGGCTGCGCGCCCGGCGAGGCATGGACATGCACATCGTGGACCACCGGCGCATCAGTGCCCAGCTCACCCATGCGGACTCGACGGCCACCACCGCGCCGCTGCTCAGCGCTCTGCACGACCTCGCCGATCACGCGGGTGAACTCGCGGGTGCACCATTCGTCGAGGTGCCGAGCGGCGAGAACATGCGCATGGAGCAGACGTGCCTGCCACGCGACGCGTACTTCGGTGAGGTGGAAGACGTGCCCGTGGAGCAGGCCGCCGGGCGCGTCGCAGCCGAGATGCTCACCCCCTACCCTCCGGGCATCCCGGCAGCGCTGCCCGGGGAGCGCCTCACCGACCCCGTCCTGCGCTATCTGCGGACCGGTGTCGAAGCCGGGATGCATCTCCCCGACGCGGCGGATCCGGCGCTGGACACCGTGCGGGTCCGGGCGGTCCGGACCGGCGACAGCACGGACATGGGCATGGGCACAGGCGGAGGCCCAGACACGGGCATGGGCACGGGCACGGGATGAGGTCCTCCGGAAGCGCTCTCGGCCACACGCTCTCTGCCACCACGGCCGCACGTGTGGGCCACAGCCAGTGGGGCACCCGCAGCCCGACGGAACCGAGTGTGCGGTGTGCCGCGTGACGGAGGTGTCGCATGACCACGGCAGCAGCCGTGAGGCTGCCCGGAATGGACCATGTCCTTACGCTGCCGGGGGTGTACACGCCGCAGTACGACACATACCTGCTGGCCGAGTCCCTGCGTCGGGAAGCTGTCGGAGCGGGCACGGACGTGCTGGACGTGGGGACCGGAAGCGGAGCACTGGCCCTGTACGCCGCGCGCCTGGGCGCCCGGGTCACCGCGACGGACATCGCACGACGGGCCGTGCTGACAGCCCGGCTGAACGCCCTGCTGGCCGGGCGCCACATCGCCGTACACCGAGGAGACCTGCTGGAGCCGGTGCACGGCCGGTCGTACGACATCGTCCTCAGCAACCCTCCCTATGTGCCCACACCTCCCGGCTCCCCGCCTCGGAACCGCGCGGCCCGCTCATGGGACGCCGGTCCCGACGGTCGGGCGTTCGTGGACCGCATCTGCGACACGGCGCCGTCCCTGCTGCGCCCTGACGGCGTGCTGCTCCTCGTGCACTCCGCCCTGTGCGGGACCGAGGCCACCCTCAAGCGCCTGGCCGACGCCGGGCTGTGGGCCACGGTCACCGACCGGGCATTCGTCCCCTTCGGGCCGGTCGTCCGCTCCCGGCTGTCGTGGCTTCGCTCGCGCGGCCTGCTGGACCCCAACGACGAGCAGGAAGAACTTGTGGTCGTCCGTGCCGAACACATCTGACCGCCCCCGCCGCGTCACCATCGACCGCGACGGGCCCCTCGTGGTGGAGGGACCCGTGGAGGTCGTCATGGAGGACGGCAGCGTGGTGACCTCACACCGGTTCGCCGTAGCCCTCTGCACGTGCCGGCGCAGCCGTACGTATCCGTGGTGCGACACCAGCCACCGCCGCCGCGTCAGGGCCGGACCGCAATCGCACGGCCCGGGCTCGAGGCGGAGCGATGCGGCGGGCACGGGCAATGCCGAAGACCCGCAGGACACGGAAGTCGCGGAGGGCGCGCACGACGACGCGGAGGACCCGGCGGACGCGAACGGAGCCGCAGAATGACCACCTCCCAGGAAGGCCGCCCAGTGATCTCGGCCCGGGAAGAACGGCGCAGGCACGTGCAGTCATTGCGTCGGCGGCCCGCCGGTACCGTGCTTCCGCAGCCGCGCGGCGCTCTGTCCTCCTCCGTGATCCCGGCACTGCAAGGCGCCGCGCATCCCCTGCCGGGGCACGCGGACGTCGCCCGCGCCGACCCGTACGGCGAGGATCTTCATCTGGCCCTCTACGTCCTCTACGAAATGCATTACAGGGGGTTCGAGGGAGTCGACGACCATCTCGAGTGGAACGCCGGTCTGCTGGGTCTGCGCGGCATCCTGGAGGACCGCTTCCTCACCGCGCTGCGAAGGGACACCCCTCATGGCCGGGGCGTGGACGACGCGCTCGCGGATCTGCTCGTCGAACCGATCGGCGACGACGGCACCAGCGTCACCCACTTTCTCAGGAACCAGGGCCAGTTGTGGCACCTGCGGGAGTACGCAGCCGTGCGTTCGCTCTATCACCTCAAGGAGGCCGACCCGCATGCCTGGGTCATCCCGCGGCTGCGCGGCCGTGCCAAGGCCGCCATGGCGGCCGTCGAGTACGACGAGTTCGGCGCCGGTCACGCGGAGGACATGCACGCCCGTCTCTTCGCCGATCTGATGGCGGACCTGGGGCTGGACACGACCTACGGCCACTACGTCGACGTCGCACCCGCCGAGGCGCTGGCCACCGTCAACCTCATGTCGCTGTTCGGGCTGCACCGGGTCCTCCGCGGCGCTCTGGTCGGGCACTTCGCGTTCGTGGAGGTGACGTCGTCGCCCGGTTCACGGCGCCTCGCCGAGGCCATGCGCCGTACGGGCGCGGGTCCCGCCGCGGAACGCTTCTACGCCGAACACGTGGAGGCCGACGCCGTGCACGAACAGGTGGTCCGCCATGACGTCATCGGCGGCCTGCTCGACGACGAGCCCACACTCGCTCCCGACGTGGCCTTCGGCATCGACGCCACGGGCCTGCTCGAGGACCGGCTCGGGCACCGGCTTCTCGAGGCATGGCACGACAACCGCACCGCCCTGCGCACCCCGCTCCCGGACGGCCCGTCCTCGTGAATCCGTCTCCTGCCTTCTGTCGATCCGCCTCCTCGAGGATGATGGGACGTCAGCGACAGACGATGCGAACGACGGGAGCGTTCTGTGCCTCTTGAGGGCGAGTACGAGCCGAGCCCGACCCAGTGGGCCCGTGAGCAGGTCGGGCTCTACGAGAGCTCCGGCGGCACCGAGGGCACGACGATGCGCGGCAAGCCCGTGATCGTCCTGACGACCCGCGGCGCCAGGACCGGAAAGATCCGGAAGACCCCGCTGATGCGGGTGGAGCACGACGGCACCTATGCCGTGGTCGCCTCACTGGGCGGCGCCCCCAAGCACCCGGTCTGGTACCACAACATCGTGGCCGACCCCAGGGTCGAGCTCCAGGACGGCCCGGTGCGCCAGGACATGACGGCGCGTGAGGTCACGGGCAAGGAGAAGGCCGTGTGGTGGGAGCGCGCGGTCGAGGCGTGGCCCGACTATGCCGAGTACCAGAAGAAGACCGACCGGGTGATCCCGGTCTTCGTGCTGGAGCCGGCGGCAGAGGATCACTGAGCGGGCGGCGCCGGCCGCCGCGTGACGGGAGGGCGGCGAGTCGCTTCCTCGGCACGGGGCGGCAAGCGGTGCAGCCGCACGTCGGTCAGCCGGCCCTCCTCCACGACAGCGGTCATGTACGTGCAGTGGGGCTGGCGCCGCCGGTCCGTGGGCGAACCCGGGTTCAGCAGCCGCAGGCCGCCGGGCGCCGTGGTGTCCCAGGGGATATGGCTGTGGCCGAACACCAGGACGTCCAGGTCGGGGAACCGCTCACTGCAGCGGCGCTCCCGGCCCTGGGCCGAGCCGGTCTCGTGGACGACTCCGAAGCGCAGCCCGGCGAGCTCCGCCCGGGCCACCTCGGGCAGCCGCGCCCGCAGCTCGGGCCCGTCATTGTTGCCGTACACGCCGATGACCCGCCGTGCGCGGCTCTCCAGCAGGTCCAGGGTGTCCGTGTCCACCCAGTCACCGGCGTGGATCACCACGTCGGCGAGCGGAACTTCCTCGAGGAGTTCCGGAGGTAGTTCCCTGGCCCGGCGGGGCAGATGCGTGTCGGACATCAGCAGCAGGCGCACGCCCTCCACCGTATCCGCCGTCCTGCCGCCTGTGGCGCCGGGGAACACGATGGACACGACGGCACCACAGCCGGCGGGGTCATCACCCGGTGGGACCGGTGGGACAGGTGTAGTTGAAGTCCGGATCAAGCTGCTGCGCCCATTCGACCCAGGCGTTGCACATCTCGATCGCCGCTTCGATCGGCCAGTCGTAGAGGTCCTCGGGCCAGTCGATCCCGGGGACGTTGATCACGATTCCCGGGATGTCGACGTCAACGTCGGTGTGGTTGTCGGCAACTGCGGCGCCTGCGCCGCCGAAGAGCGCGCCGACGGCCAGGACGGCCGCAGCGACCGTGGTACGGATCCGCATGTGAATCTCCCGTGGTCGGAGGGGGAATGTGCGGATCCATACGACAGCAGTAGCTGCGCGGTACAGCCGTGTTGATCCACGCGTGGGCATGGCGCTGAGGGCCAGGTGGACCACACGGGGGCATGGCACTGACGGCCACGTGGATCGGGGGCCTTGTCCCGAGGGCCAGTCGGACCACAGCGGCGACGGGGCGTCAGCCCACGTCGATCTCGCACCACACCTGTTTGCCGCCGCCGGCCGGTACGGTGCCCCAGGCCGTCGACATGGCCTCGACGAGGAGGACGCCGCGTCCGCCAGTGGCCTCCCAGCCGATGTTCGCGGGCTTGACCGGAGTACGCGGTGAGGCGTCGGCGACCGCGACGCGCAGCCGGTCGTCGATCCGCGAGAGGTCGAGCCGTACCGGGCCGTCGGTGTGCACCAGGGCGTTGGTGACCAGTTCGGACACGACCAGCAGCACCGTGTCGGTCTCACGTGTCACCCTCCATGAGCGCAGGGTGCGCCTGGTGAAGCGGCGCGCGTGGCGGACCGCTTCCGGGACGCGCCACACCGTCCAGGTCTCGCGGGCGGGCCGCACGGCCATGCCGTCGTAGCGCATCAGCAGCAACGCCACGTCGTCGCCCCGGTGCGCGTTGTCGAGCAGCGCGTCCGCCATGAGGCCCAGGTCGTCCTGGTCCGCGGCGGACAGTGCGACGCTCAGCCGGCGCATACCCTCGTCGAACTCCAGGTCCGCGGACTCGACCAGTCCGTCCGTGGTGAGTGCCAGGAGTGTGCCGGGCCCGAGCCGCAGTGGCGTCATGCGGAACTCGGCCTCGGTGATCACACCGAGCGGCGGCCCGCCCTCGGCCTCCACCACCTCGGTGGACCCGTCCGGGTGGCGCAGCAGCGGTGGCAGATGACCCGCCCGTACGCACCATCCCGTGCCGTCCTCCATGTCGACGTCGACGTAGGAGCAGGTGGCGAAGAGGTCGGTCTCCATGCCCATGAGCAGGCGGTTGGCGTGGGAGACGACGACGTCCGGGGGGTGCCCTTCGACGGCGTAGGCGCGCAGGGCCGTCCGCATCTGGCCCATGACGGTCGCGGCTCCGGCGTTGTGTCCCTGAACGTCGCCGATCACCAGTGCGACGTGGTTGTCCGGCAGCGGGATCACGTCGTACCAGTCCCCGCCCACCTCCAGGCCCGCCGTCGCCGGGAGATAGCGCGCGACAGCCTCGCCGCCCGGCAGGGTCGGCAGCCTGCGCGGCAGCAGGGTCCGTTGCAGCATGCCGACGAGCTCGTGCTCGGCGTCGAAGGCGCGGACCCGCATCAGCGCCTGCCCCGCGAGACCCGCGACCGCGGTGAGCAGGGCGCGCTCGTCGGCGCCGAAGTCGTGCGGGGTGTCCCAGCCGATCAGACAGACGCCCACCATACGGTCGCCGGCCGGCAGCGGCAGAACTACGAGTCCGCCGCGTCCCACCTCGGCGAGCGGCGGCTCCAGCTCGGTCCCGGCCGGCCAGACCGCGGCGCGTCCCTCACGGAGCGCCGCCGCGAGCGTGGGCATGGCGCGCACCGGGGCGTCCGGCCACTCGGAGCGCCACTCGCTGCGCCACACCTCGGGCCAGGCCTCGGGCTCGGGGGGATCCAGGACGGTGACCACCAGCCGGTCGCCTTCCAGCTCCGCAAGCGCCATCCGGTCGGCCTCCATCGGTGCCCGCAGGGCCGCCACGACCGCCTGGCTGACCTCGCGGACGGTGGTCGCCGTGGCGAGCACGGCGGCCAGCCGCTGCACGCGGGCGACGTCGTTGACCTGGGTCCTCAGGTCGGAGGCGTCGACGACGGTGCCGAACAGCCGGGCCGGACGGCCGTCTCCCGCCGACAGAAGCTGCCCGCGCAGGCGCAGCCACCGCTGCGTGCCGGAGGGCTGCCGGATGCGGAACTCCAGCTCACGGTCGCCGATGGCCATGTGGTTCGCTTCGACCACGGACATCAGGGTGGGCAGGTCCTCCGGCACGGTCAGCGCCAGCAGCGTCTCCACCTTCCCGTCGAACTCCGCCGGGACCAGCCCGAAAAGCTCGAGCACCTGTTCGTCCACGTCGATGCGCCCGGTGTCCATGGCCAGGCTGAAGGAGCTGGCCCGCCCGTCGCCTGCCGCGCGCGCGTCGGACGGATGCGCGGCGGCCACGCCGGTACGCGCGGTGGGGGCCTCGGACGGGGAGCGGGACAGGTCCGGGACCGGCGAGGCGGGCGCGTGCGGGGGCGCGGACTGCGACGGGAGGTGCGAGGGCGCCGGAAGCGGGGACCTCGACGAGACCGTGGGCGCGGGCAGGTGCGGAGACGGGGTGAGGCCCTTGACCGCCGCGGTGAACAGCTCCAGGCACCGCCGCTCCTCGGCGTCGAAGCCGTCGGTGCTCTCTGTCACAGCGAGCAGGCAGCCCGCGGTCCGCCTGCCCTCCCCCAGCGGCAGGACGGCCAACGAGAAGTCATCACCGGGCACGTACTGGGCATGGACGGCGTCGGCGAGCTCCTCGGGGGTCAGCCACAACGGCCCACCGGAACGGTGCGCTGCCGCGACCGGGGAAGATCCCGAGACGGGGTAGACCTCCCGCAGCCCGTACAGGGCCCGTGGCACACCGGCTGACTCGAGGAGCCGCAGTTCGCCGGCCGTCCCGTCGGGTGCGTAGACGGCCACCAGTGTCGCCCCGGAGAAGACGAGGGCCTGCTCGACAAGGGAGCGGAGCCGCTCTCGGGGACCGGTGTCGGCGGGGAGTGCCTTGAGGGCGAGTTCGGCACGGAGTGTCCGCGATCGGCGGTCCGCTGCACCCTCACTCACCACGTCCGCAATTACAGCGCTTCTGGACGAGTTACGCAGCCCTTGTGACCACTTCTCGAACACTCTGAGTCGCCGATCGCATCGGAGGCGCAAAGAGTCGCCAAGGCCGCCGACCGGTCAGTCCGCGACCAGCACGCCGACGCCTGTGATGCGCCCATGGGCGAGGTCCGCCAGCGCCTGGTCGGCCTCCCCCATGGAGTAGCGGGCCATCCGGACGCTGGGCCGCAGCCGCGCCGCCTCCGCGATGAAGGCGCGCCCGTCCTCGCGTGTGTTGGCGGTGACGCTGCGGAGGGTGCGTTCCTGGTACAGGTGGCGCCCGTAGTCGAGCCCGGGCACCGCGGTCAGATGGATGCCCGCCACCGCAAGAGTCCCGCCCCGGTCGAGCGCCGTGAGCGCGGCGGGCACGAGGCCGCCGGCCGGTGCGAACAGGATGGCGGAGTCCAGCGGCTCCGGGGGGCCGTCCGGCGCGGCCGACGCGGCCCCCAGCTCCAGCGCGAGTTGCTGGGCCTCGGCGGATCGCGTGACCACGTGCACGGTGGCTCCGCGGGCGATCGCGAGCTGGGCCGTCAGATGGGCGGAGGCACCGAAGCCGTAGATCCCGAGCCGCCCGCCCGTCGGCAGATCGGCCCGCAGCAGTGCGCGGTAGCCGATGATTCCCGCGCAGAGCAGGGGTGCGGCTTCCTCGTCCGTCCATCCCTGCGGCAGCTCGTACACGTACCGGGCGTCGACGACGGTGTGTCCGGCGTAGCCGCCGTGAATGTCCCAGCCGGTGTAGCGAGAACGGGGGCAGAGGTTCTCCCGCCCCGAGCGGCAGTACCGGCAGTCCCCGCAGGTCTCGGCCAGCCAGGCTGCCCCCACCCGGTCTCCGGCGCCCACCCCTTCCACGGCCGATCCAGCGGCGACGACCCGTCCGACCACCTCGTGGCCCGGCGTGCACTGCGGCGTCCGCGGCGCGAGGTCGCCTTCCGCCAGGTGCAGATCGGTACGGCACACACCGCACGCCTGGACCTCCAGCAGCAGTTCGTAGGGGCCGGGCGCCGGTATGTCCCGCTCGACGCGGCGCAGGGGGCCGTCGTCGACGGGCCCGGGCCGGTCGACCACCCAGGCGGAGGTGGTCAGCACACGCCGCGGTGCCATGCCTCCATCATGTCTCCCGTTCCCGCGTCCACCACCCCTCAGGTTCGTCGCCCACCACTCCGGATCTCATCCGAAGCCGACCCGCTCAAGCCAGAAGTCGAGCAGCTGCGCGTCGCCGAAGATCTCGAAGGCCTCGCTGTGCGCGGGCAGTCGGCGGTACACGAGGAGCAGCAGGTCGGCGAGCCGGCCGCGCACGGCGACGGCGGCCTTCTCGTGTGCGCGGCGCCAGACGATGGTGTCACCGGTGAGGTCGATCAGCCACTCCGCGGACGTCTCCGGCGGAGTGTCGGTGGCATGGAAGTGGAGCGTGCGGCCGGGGCCCAGCAGCTCGCGCATCTCCGGGTGGTACTCGAACATCTCCGGCAGCGAGCCGAGCTCCATCCACTCGTCGAAGGCGTCGAGGGCGACCTCCCGGTCCACGGTGAAGTCGCCACCGAGTGCCAAGGTCGCGTCGGCTCCGTGAATGAGGGTCTCGTGCGCGAAGCGGCGGGCGAAGAACTCGGCGGTCTGTCCCGGGACCGGCGTCCACATCTGCGCATCCGGCCCGGCGGCACGCAGCGTGTCCGCCAGCTGTACGGCACCCTTCGTGAGCCAGGGCCCGAGCACGGCGGGGTCCTCGTCGGTGTATCCGGAGAGGTCGCGGAAGTGTTCGTCGGAAGGGGGCTGCGTCGCGCGCGTTCGTACGATCTCCTCGACCCAGCGGTGCCCGCCGCCGAGATGCCTCAGCAGCTGACCCAGATTCCAGCTGGGGCACGTGGGCACGGCGACCGTGAGATCCGCATCGTCGATACGGGATCTCAACAGGTCCGTCTGCGTGACGATTTCGGCGCAGTACCGCTCGTAGCTCAAGACGCGCATGGGGCCACGATAGACCCGCCCACCGACAAGCCGACCACCCAAAGCGAAGCAGCGCTCACCATATGCGACGACTGGTGACATCCGAGACTGTGCCGAGCCGCACGCCCGCTGATGGCCGGTCGCCGAGGCGGTCGCGAGCCGCACCCCCGCTGACGGCCGGTCGCCGAGGCGGTCGCGAGCCGCACCCCGCTGACGGCCGGTCGCCGGGGCCGTCGCAAGTCGCACCCCGCCGACGGCCGGCTGCCGAGACAGTCTCGATCCGCTGCCGCTCGACGCCCACCCGGCATCGCGGCGGATGCGCGATGATGGAGAGGACGCCGCGAGGCCGCCGCACCCGGCGGCCCTTTCACGGGGTGACTGGGGTGATGACGTCATGCGCTCCCGATTCCAGCCCGACCGGCAGCTGTCCGCCCGCATGCTGCTGACGCTCTTCCTGCTCGGCCTGCTGTACGTGGCCTTCATCGCCGCGCTGATCGTGCTGCTCAAGTCCTGGGTGCTTGTGGTCGTCATCGCGGCGGCGCTGCTCGGGGCCCAGTACTGGTACTCCGACCGTATCGCGCTGTACGCGATGCGAGGACGCCTGGTGAGCCGCGAGGAACAACCGCAACTGCACGGCATCGTCGACCGGTTGTGTGCGACAGCTGACATGCCCAAGCCCCAGCTGGCCGTCTCCGACATGGACCTGCCGAACGCCTTCGCCACGGGCCGCAACGCCGATCACGCGGTGCTCTGCGTGACAACCGGGCTGCTGCGCCGCCTGGAGCCGGAGGAGCTGGAGGGCGTGCTCGCCCACGAGCTCTCGCACGTGGCCCATCGTGATGTCGCCGTGATCACCATCGCCTCGTTCCTGGGTGTCATCGCCGGGCTCATCGTGCGCTTCGCGTTCTACTCGCAGGTGTTCGGGCGCCGCGATCAGAACACCGCCGTCGTGTTCCTGGGCGTCATGGGCGTCTCGGCTCTCGTCTACGCGCTCAGCTTCGTCCTCATCCGCGCGCTGTCGCGCTACCGCGAGCTGGCCGCGGACCGGGCCGCCGCCCTGCTCACGGGCCGCCCCTCCGCTCTTGCCTCGGCGCTGACCAGGCTCGAAAGCGACATCGCCCGGATCCCGACGAAGGACCTGCGTACCGCGCAGGCGTTCAACGCCTTCTACTTCATCCCCGCGCTCGGGGCCGGAGCCTGGCTGGGGCGCCTGTTCTCCACGCATCCCACCCTGGAGCAGCGCCTGGACCAGCTGGCCAGGATCTCGGCGCAGCTGGGCCGCCCGGCCTGATGCGGCCCGTACGCAACTGAGCTCGCCCGTACGCCCTGAGGAGTTGACGACACCGTGGGTTTCCTGGACGTCCTGCTGGGCCGCAGCAAACCGGCGCTGCCCGATCTCGACCGGCTCTTCGCACTGCCGTCGGCGGCCATCACCCTGCAGGCTGCCACCGGTTTCACACCCACCGGGCGTGGCTCCGTGTGCTTCGCCACCGCCGAGGGCGCGGCCTTCGACCAGATCCGGCAGGACGTCCGGGATCTGCTCGACGCGGACACAGGCCGGGGCGGTATTCCCGTGGAGTTCAGCCGCGACGAGTACGGCTACTCGTGGCTGCTCTCCCAGCGGGACCCCGCCGACCTGCCCGGCCTGGTCGGGGATCTGCACGCGGTCAACAGCACCCTCCAGGACACCGGCTTCGCATCCGGGCTGCTGTGCTCCCTGGTGGGTTTCCGCAACGCGGAGCAGCAGACGCTCGCGCTCGTCTATCTGTACAAGCGCGGCACGTTCTACCCGTTCGCGCCGCTGCCCGGCGAGCGCCGCGACCACGCCCTGGAACTGCAGGTCAGAGCGGCGGTCGCGGACGATCTACGGATCGAGCAGGATCTGACGCGCTGGTTCCCGGTGTGGGGCGCCCCAGGGCTGTGAGCACGGGGCCGCCGACCGTGACGGCGGCATCACCGGCGGCCAGCCGACCGTGACGGCGGCATCCCGGCGGCCGGTGAGCTCACTCGGCGGCGTGTACCGCGCTGCCACGGGCCTCTGCACACAGACCGTGCTGCGGCTCTTCACCCTCATCTCCCGCGTATCCCGCATCGCCCTCGTCTTCCTGGGCCTCGTCCACGGGGTACCTGACGTACGTGTATATCGGCGGTTCAAGCCAGTAGGCGTCGGTGAGTTCGGCGTAGGTCGCGTGATGGTGCGTGTGTCCTGGCAGGCACCCAGGGGTGGCGGATGTACTGTCCATGGCCTCATCCAACGCGCTGTGTGGGTCGGTGATGCGACGGCTTCGCGCCGCTCCACCGGAAGCAGTGAATGCACGGGATGTTACCCCGATCGTGTTACGCGCCCTCTTCGCGCCCCGCACGTAAGAAGGTTTCGCGGCAGCCCGGGCGATCCCCGGGCCGCCGTGCTGTTGGCCACCACGCTCGAGAGAGCGGACACGGCTGCGCGCTGACCGCCACTCGGGTGACGATGAGGCGGGGTGAGCCTCAACGCCGTTGCCCGGCAGGCAGGAAGCCGTTGGCCAAAGGTATGGACGGCTTCGACAGAGACGACGACATCCGGGCTCCCGGCATCCGTCCGCCACGCGTGCGCACCGAGGGCACATCGCCGGTACACGCGGCGGACGAATGCATCTGGTGCGTACAGCTTCGGGAGGCGCACACGCGCGACGATCGCCGCGATGCTCCCCATCGCGGCGGATCCGCATCCTTCTGGATGCACGCGGGGATGGCCGGCATGGCGACTGTCGCGATCACTGCGGCCGTTCTGTGGATGATGCTGAGCTGAGAGCCGTACGGCCGGGCAACCGAGCGCCCAACTCCCTCGACATCGAAAGCCGGTACGAATAGCCGTGGTCACCGGCGCCCTCAACGCCCTTTCAACTAAACCGTCGTTGCCCGAATCCCTTGTTACGTCAGAGGACCGTGTGCAAGGGTGAGGCTTGTTCACGCATGAATAGTGACCGAGTTGGCTCCACCCGTCGATATCCCATGCTGCGGGCCGACCCAAAAGGTGCTTCCCGCAGCCGCCACACGGCCCTGCACGCCACGGCCGCTTTCCCCGCCCCATTACCTGAGAAGGTATGTACCAAACGGGGATTTCTTTCCTCGGTCAGAGCTCCTGCGTGCCACGTAGTGCCCTGGAAGGAATGTCCCTGTGCGCACCCCCCACCCCCCTCAACCGTCATATCCTCCTGCCCCAGGTCCTGACCCGGCGGATTCCGACGCGACCCTGGCGGCCGCACTCCGGGAGCCGGCCGCCGAGGCCGAAGCCACACATGCCGTGGCCGCACTGCTGGTCCGGCACTGGGAGCCCGTCCGCGACTACGCCGCCATCTGCACCGCCTCCTCCGAGAATGCGGCGGCGGTACTGGCCACCGCGGCATTCGACAAGGTATGGCAGATCCTTCGGCGGTCGGAGCCGACCGCCGCCCTGCGTCCACAACTCCTTGTGACCGTAAGGGACATGGCCAAGGCGTGGTCCACCGATCGGCGCGTCTCCGCCCTTCTCCCGGAGTCGAGAAAACCGGTCAACGGCCGCGAGATGCGGACATCGAACGTCATGGCACCCGAGAACCGGATCCTCGCCTCACGCTCTTTTCAGGCAATACCTGCGGACGCACAGTGCCTGCTGTGGCACATCGAGGTCGAAGCCGAACCCATATCGTCACCCGCGGCACTCCTCGGCATAGATACCGAAACCGCACTGGCCGAACTCGAGCAAGCCCGCGAAAAATTCCGGTCAGGCTGTCTCCGTGCCCATGTTGAACTCGCCACGAACCCGGAATGCCGCTACTACAGCCGGCTGCTCGACGTTCCCATTCGCCGCGGCGGTGCCTTGCTCCCCGACGTTCAACGCCATGTAGAGGAATGCCGGCACTGCCGGTACGCGGCCGAGCAACTCAGCCACTTCGACGGAAGGCTCGGCGTCCTGCTCGCCGAGTCGGTGCTCGCCTGGGGCGGCAGACGCTATCTCGACACACGACCGGCCCGCCGCCGCCCCGGATCGGCACCAGCACAGTCCGCATCTGCCCCCCAGCCCCCACGTCGGCACTCCCCGCCCGGACGCCATCGCCATCTGCCACGTGTCACCCCCGCAGGCGTCCGCGCGGTTCTGGCCCGGGACAACGCGAAGGCCGTGCTCACCGGGATAGGCGTCGGATCGGCCGTCCTTCTCGCCGGACTCCTTGCCGCGAGCCTCTGGCCGGACAGCAGCAATGACGCCGGACCGGCCACCCCCGGCGGTGCCACCGCCACCCGTACCGCCGCCCCCGGCTCCCAGGCACCCACCGCTTCGTCTACGTTCCCCCCGTCCGGGACCCCCACGTCGCCGCTGCGCACCAGGCTGCGCAATGCCGCCGCCGACCTGTGCCTCGACCTCCAGGACCGCACGCCGAAAGCGGGCACCGGGACGAAGCTGGCGGCGTGCTCGTCCGCGGCTGCGCAGCAGTGGTCGTACGAGAGTGACGGACTGCTGCGCAGTGTGGCCGAGCCCGACCTGTGCCTGGACTCCCATGCGGATGACGGGGTGATCGCTCTGGGTCAGTGCGCGGGACCGAAGACACCGGACGGAGCCGATGTGCGCTATGACCTCACCCTGCAGGGCCGGCTGATCCCCCGCTGGCGCTCCGAGCTGGCCGTGGCTCCCGCGTCTCCGACCGCGGGCTCCGAGATCGTGGTCAAGATCCGCAACGAATCCGCGGAGCAGGTGTGGCTGATCGACTCCGCGACGGCCTCGCCCACGTCGCGGACGGATGCCCGGGCCGCCTCACCGCCGGCCCGGAGCGCCACCACCCGGCCACCGGCAGGCGACGGCCTCGCCCTTCCGCTGAGCAGGCCTCTTCCGTCCGTCAGGCCTCTTCAACCCGCGGCGGGGAACCGCGGTGTGCCGCCTGCGCCGCCGTTCACGGCCGACGCCGACACGCCGGCCGCGTACGGCACACGGCGGGCTGAGTCGGGCGCAGGCCACGGAGCGTACGGGACCTAGTGCACCTTCCAGGTGTACTTGTCGCCACCCACCCAGCGCACCACGTCCGGATCGTCGAGGTCATGGACGGTGATGCCGGCGATCGCCGCATGGAAGAGCACGTCCGTCATGGTCCTGGCCTGACCGACCACGGCTCCGTCGATCTCCACAATGCGGAAGGGGGGATCACCGGGCTGCACTGCCAGCACGACGATCCGCGGGTTCGAGATGTAGGGGCTCGCACTTTCGGTCATGCATAGACCGGTTCCACGTAGATGGCACCAGTATGCCCGGCAGTCCACATCGCCGCCGCCGGGCATCACACGTGACAGCTGCCAGACAGCACACGTCGCACCCGCCGAACAGCGCACGTCACCACTCCCGGGCAACGCACATCGTCACCTACGAGCACCACGCGTCGCCGCTACCGACAGCGCCTCGGCGGCCACCGGTCGGGGCGGGGCGGCGTCGTGCGGTGCCCCGATTGCCGTCACGGTGACACCCCGGTGACACACTCGGGCGGGTGGGCATCGTTCACCACGCCCCGTCGCGTGCCGTAGGTGAGTACCATCCGGCACTGACACCACATCATGTCGGCACACCAGGGAAGTAGGTTGTTATGCCGGAAGACACGTTGGATGCCACCAACCTGAAGTCTCAGTACGTCTCCCAGGTCGCAGGGGACCTCGAGCGCAATGCCAAGGAGCAGGAACGTATTAGCGCCGAACTGACTGCTCTCGAGGAGCAGTTGCAGGCACTTCGGCATGACCATGCGCTGCTCGTGAGTATGCGAGAGGCCCTCACAGGCGAGTCGTCCGCACCTCTTCCTGAGGGTGGGACGAGCACTGCGTCGCCAGAGGCGACCGCGGCCCCGAGGCCGGCAGCGGTGCCGACGGCACGCAAGCCGAAGGAATCGGGGAAGTCCACCGACGACGCAACGGCCGACACCAAGACGGCCGGAAGCAAGACGGCCGGGAGCAAGACGGCTGGAAGCAAGGCCGGCGCGAAGGGCAGGAAGAAGTCCCAGCCCGCGCCCAGCCAGGCCAAGGAGTCGAAGGGCGCCGGAGCGCCCACGCTCCGTGAACTCGTGCTCCATCACCTCGGTGGACAGAGCGAACCCCGTTCAGCCGCCGAAGTCACCACGGGCCTGGCCGAGGCGCACCCGGACCGCACCTTCCAGGGCACCGTCGTCCGCAACACGCTCGAAGCTCTCGTGGCCAAGGGGCACGTCCAGCGGAACAAGCAGCAGAAGTCCGTCTTCTACTTCGCCGCCGGAAACCCGCCGGTGACCGCCTCACCGGCCTCCGCTGCGGAGACGGATGACGCGGCGCAGAAGGTCGAGGAGCCCACGGCCTGACGCGCCGAGGGCCGGGAACCCGCTCCCGGTCCTCGAGCGAGTGCCTGAGCGCGGCGTGTTCGGCTGCTCACTTTCAGGAAGGCCGGCATGCATCAAGTCGGGCCCCAGGTGTACTCCGCTTCGGGGCCTCCGGCTCAGGTCTCGTCTCGCGCCCCGCGCATCACTACGCTGATCAATGATGTTCACTCCTCAGGGCCCCACCTTTCTCGAGCTCGCCGTACAGGCGCTGTCGTCCACCGCGCGCGGCTACGACCTGCTCGCGCCGAAGTTCGACCAGACGCCGTTCCGGACTCCCGACCGGCTGCTGGACGCGGTGGCGTCCGCTCTCCGACCGCTCGGCCCGTTCCAGAAGGGCCTCGACGTCTGCTGCGGTACGGGCGCCGGCGTGGGCGTACTGCGGGAGCTGTGCGAGGACCGGGTCACCGGGGTCGACTTCAGTGCAGGCATGCTGTCCGCCGCGCGATCTGCCGTTTCGGACGACCGGGGCGGGACCGGCCCTCACGACGGACGGGGAAGTCGGGGTGGGCCGGCACCTCAGGTGCGTACGGGCGGACCCGCGGTGGACTGGGTCCGTGCCGACGCGCGGGCGCTGCCCTTCCGGCCGGTGTTCGATCTGGCGGTGAGCTTCGGGGCCTTCGGGCACTTCCTGCCTGACGAGCAGGGGTTGCTGTTCTCGCAGGTGCACGCGGCGCTGCGGCCGGGCGGCAGGTTCGTCTTCCCCATCGCGGCACCGCCCCGGGTCGGCTCACGGCTCTACTGGGCGCTGTGGTGCTTCGACATGGCCATGCGCGTGCGCAACGCCCTGTGGCGGCCGCGTTTCGTCATGTACTACCGCACGTTCCGGCTGCCCCGTGTATGCCAGGAGTTGAGGGCTGCCGGGTTCGCTGTGGAGCTGCTGCCCCTGCCGGACCTCGGCCGGCAGCCGGACGGAAGTCCGCGCTGCCGACTGGTCGTGGCACGCAAGGTGTGAACAGCACCGTCAAGCGTCACAGAACTCGAGGCCGGTCTCGAGGACGGTCTGGTGGCCGGTCACTTGCACAGGCCGGTCACTGGGACTGGACCCAGTCACGGATGAGCCGCGACGTGCGCTTCGGCCGCTCCTCGTGCAGATAGTGGCCGGTGGCCGCCCAGTGCTCGACGCGGGACTCGGCCACGTGCAGCGTGGTGCGTTCCCAGGCAGCCATCGCCTCGGACGTCCACACCGTCAGCGACGGGCAGGACCGCAGGCGCAGATACTGCTCCGAGTACGGGCGGATGCCGACGGCACCGGCGTCCAGGTACATGCCCGCGTACGCCTGCGCGATGACATGGCCCGGCGTGCCGAGAATCGTCCGCACGTGCGCGGCACGCAGGCCGTGCGGGGCAGTCTTGGCCAAGGTGGCCTCGATGAAGTCGGCCGCTTCCTCGGCGCCGCCCTTCTCGTACGCGGCGAGGTTCGGCCGGATGAAGGCGAGGTCGGATTCCGGGGCCCCATGAGCGGGGTCGAGGGCGATGACGGAATGCACCACGTCGGGATGGTGAACGGCCATCAGGTTGACCACCTGCCCACCCATCGAGTGACCGACGGCGACGACGGGACCGGTGCCCAGACGTGCCACGAGCACTGCCAGGTCGTGCGCCATCTCGACAGGTGTGTTCTCTTTCTCCGGCACCGGCGAGCGGCCGTGGCCCCGCAGATCCGGCACGATCACGCGGAAGTCGTCCTCGAATGCTTCCGCGTGCCACGACCACTCCCGGCCGTCGCCGCCCCAGCCGTGCACGAGCAGCACGGCGGGCGCATCTTCGGGACCCAGGTCTGTGTGGAAAAGGTCAACGGTCGTCATGGCTGCCCGCTCCGGTAGGTGATCAGCGCGAATTGTGCGGCGTGATGGCTCAACATCACGTACGGCGCATACGAGTTGCACCCGACACCGGCGGCACAGTACCGGAGCGCGGGTCACCCTGGGGCGTGCGTTGCGCGAGCTGCTCGACTCGTGGTGGGATGACCGTCCGGAGTGCGCCCGCGGTACCTGCCGTCGCAAGGCGGGGGCCGCCGCCGTGCTCTTCGCAGCCGGCCAACCGTAGGCCAGAGCCCCACCGACTGCGCGGTGGGGCCTGTAGTTCGTCCGTCAGCAGATGCCTACTCCGGCGGGGTCGGGGTGTCGTGGCTGCGGTACATCGCCTGGACGTCCAGCTCCAGCTTGATGGTCGGGCCGACGACCGCGATGCCGCGGGCCAGCATGCTCCGCCAGTTCAAGGTGTAGTCCTCACGGTGCAGTTCGGCCTTGGCCAGGGCGGCGCACCGCAGCTCCTCACCGTATCCGCCGTTGACCGCGCCCAGGTAGGTGGTGTCGAGCCCCACCGTACGGCTCACGCCGTGCATGGTCAGTGAGCCCTGCACCGTCCACTTCGTTCCGCCGCGGTAGATGAAGCGGTTGCTGGCGAAGTGGAGGTACGGGAAGTTCTCCACGTCCAGGAAGTCGGCCGAACGCAGATGGTTGTCGCGGGTCTTGTTGCCCGTGGTGATGCTCGAGGCGTCGATTCTGACCTCGACCGAGGAGCGCTCCATCTCGTGCTCGACGCGTATGCCGCCGTCGAAGCGTGTGAAGCGGCCGTGGACGTTCGCCATGCCGACGTGCTTGGCGATGAACCGGATCGCGGTGTGAGGAGGGTCGAAGAGCCAGATGCCGGGCGGCGGCAGTTCCAGCTGCGGGGCCGACTCCATCCGCACGTCGGCCATCGGCAGCATCGCGTCGGGCACGATGTCCACGCTCTCACGGTGCGGCTGCAGGCCCTCCGCGGTGATCATCATGCTGTAGTTGCCCGGGGGCAGCATCGCGCTGAACATCCCGTACGGATCGGTCGTGCCCTGCGCGGCGATGCGCTGCGACTCGGTCGAGGTCACGGTGACGTCGGCGCCGCCCAGCGGATGGCCCAGCGGGTCCGTCACCGTCCGGCTGACGCCACCTGCTCCCGCCGGGAGTGGAAGCACGAGCCCCGCTCCGCCGCGAGGTCCGCCCAGTGGGCTCCTTCGCCGGAACAGTGCCAGGGCCATGTCGTTCACCTTTCATCGTGCTGCTTACGCTGTGTACTACGTGCGTGGGTGCCGGTCCGGGGAGGGGGCCTGCCACGTGTGCGGCCCGCAGTAGGCCGTCCACCGTTCGGTGTGACCTCTCACGGCCGGCGTAGGGCGCCGCGCGACTCGGCCGGGCCGCGCGCTCCACATTCGCCGAGGACCGTCCTGGATCCGCGAGGGAGCGAGGGGCGCCCAGCCGGCTCCCACAGCGCCCCGCGGGGCCTCGAAGGCCAGCGCCCGTCCGACCGCCACAGGCGCGGGGCGGCCGGCGCGTCGTACGCGAGCGCATACGGCAACACCACGGCGTGGACCTCGGCACGGCGGACCGAACCACCGAGTACATGACACATCTTATGGTGCGGTCCCGTGGTGGTTGCACCCGGTCGACGACGGCGCCGTGGAACGGCCCGAGCACGGTCGACTCGGTCGCCCCGGGCCTGGGCCTCGGTCACTTCGGCTTCGGCCGGCATGGGCCTTGGCCACTTGGGCCTCGGTGCGACCACGGGTGGGGCTGGATCGCTCTTCATGCTGTCCCTTGGTGTGTGCTCGGCCTGTCCCTTGGCGTGTCCTCGGCAGCCCTGCTCAGTCTCGTCCGAGAATCCGCCTCAGGGCTTCTGACAGTTGCCTCTCCGCGTCGTCGGGCGCGGTGGTGTGACGGAAGGCGATGTAGTTGTCCGGCCGTACGAGCAGGGCACCGGCGTCGCCGATCTCGCGCACCCGCGCCCAGTCGCCGTAGGGGTCCTCGTACTGCCGCCCCGGGCCGATGACCGCGCCCGCGATCTCGACGCCGAGTGCCTTCGTGGCGGCCTCGGCCGCCCGGATCCAGCCGTCACCGCCGATGCCGGTGAACAGGGTGAACCGGCCGTGGCCCGAGGCGTCCAGTGTGGAGATCTGTCGCCCGCCCCGTGTGATCCAGGCATGCGGCAGCTTGGCGCCGGGCCGGGTCGAGGGCTGATGGTGCAGCTCGGGGTCACGATCGAAACCGGGGTCCTCGGTGCCGTCGGGGACGATGGCGTCCGAGACGTAGCGCTGGTTCATCTCGACGCCGTGCGCGTTGAACTCGTACACCTTGAACGCGATGGCCTCCCGGAGCCTCTCGCGCTGCTTTTCGGCGGCCGGCGTGGCGTCCTTTCGGGCGGCGATGTTGGCCCACAGCTGCTCGGGTGTCTGCGGGGTGAGCCCGTTCAGGGCCTCGAAGACGGGAGCTGTCTCACCGATGCTCTGGTTGGCGCGGTCGACGGTCTGCCTGCCGATGGGAGCGCGTTCAGCAGAGTACGAGTCGAGCAGAGACGCCGCAGCGGTGCCGTCGAGTACGTGCCTGAGCTTCCATGCGAGGTTGTAGGCGTCCTGGATGGAGACGTTGGAGCCGAGTCCGTTGGACGGCGGGTGGCGGTGCACGGCGTCGCCGGCGCACAGCACGCGACGGTCGGCGTATCGCTCCGCGTAGAGGTGATTGACCGTCCAGGCGGAGGACGACTTGATCTTCACGGGGATCTCGTCGTCGCCGATGAGCCTCCGGACGACCGAGAGAGCGTATTCCTCGGTGAGATCGGGGGCGCCCGCGTCGAGGTCGTAGCCCCACACGATCATCCACTCGTTCCACGGCCGCACACAGCGCACGAGTCCCGCGCCGATGCCGCCGACCGTCGCTCCCGGGGCGAGTACCCAGTAGAGGGTGGAGGGGCGGTGAGCCGTGTACTTGCTCAGGTCTGCCTCGAAGACGATGTTGATACTGCCCGCGACGCCCATCCGGCCGACGGTCGGCAGGCCCGCGTTCTCCGCGACCCGGCTGCGCGCGCCGTCCGCACCGACGAGGTACCTGGCGCGTATCTCGTAGGTGTCACCGCGCATCCGGTCCTTGACGGTGGCGGTCACACCGTCCGCGTCCTGCCCATGGGAGATGTACTCGGTCTCGAACCGGAGCGACGTGCCGCGCGCCACCGCCGCGTCGACCAGGACGGGTTCCATGAGGTGCTGCGGCATGTCGCACATGCGGCTGGGGCTGGCGAGCTCGTGCTCGGCCTGTACGTACGGGTCGTTCCCCCAGGAGCGAACGCGCCCCAGCTCCTCGCCGGCGATGCTGGTGCAGAAGACCGTGTTGCCCATCAGATGCTGCGGGGTGGCTTGCGCGACGACCTGGTCCTCGACGCCGAGGTCGCGCAGGACCTCCATCGTGCGCTGGTTGGTGATGTGGGCACGAGGTGTGTCGGCGAGGCTCGCGTAGCGGGTGACGAGGATGTTGGGCACCCCGTAGGTGCTCAGCGCGAGCGCAGCCGTGGCTCCCGCGGGCCCACTGCCCACGATCAGCACATCGGTCTCGACGGTGGGGGGCACGAGTAACGCTCCTGACGTCAAAGGCACGAACAGGTATTGATCTTGGCCCCCGGAGAGGGAGCGCGGGTGTCTCATTACGAGACACCTCGGACACCCCCGCGTACCTTTCGTGGAGCGGTGGCCGATACGGTGATTCTGTCGTGACCACTACAGAGGACTTCCGCTCACCGATGACTCTCGCGCCGATCCGCCGTGCGCGTGAGCGCTTTCTGGCCGATCTGCCGCTACCGGACGGCATTCCGGACGACGTCGTCGCGGGGTGGCGCCGTGCACGATTCTTCGGCGTACAGCGCGACCTGACGGCCGACCGGGACCTTGCCGCCGCCCCTGCTTCTCCGCTCCTCGCGGCGGCCTCCCCCGTGCTGCAACGCCTTGTGCCCGTGCTGGGCGACCGGGACCACGCGATGGTGCTCGCCGACGAGCGCTGCCGCGTGCTGTGGTGGCACGGCCGGCGCCCCGTCGCGGCGCTGCGGCACGATCTGTCGGAGCGGGAGGTCGGCCACAACAGCGCCGCTGTGGCGCTCCGTACGGGACTGCGCGCCGAGGCGCACGGGCCGGAACACTTTCTGGACCTGTGGCAGGACGTGTCGGCGGTGAGCGTACCCCTGCACGCACCCGAAGGGGCACGCGCGGTGGGCACCGTCACCGTGGTGACCGACCTGTGCGCGGGCCGCGGCTCTCACCCTGGCACGGCCCTCGCCGAGGCGACAGCGGCCGCGGTCGAGGCGGAACTGGCGGCCCGGTGGCAGCGTCCGGCCGAGCGGTTGCTGCTGGACGCCTACCTCCGTGAGAGCGTCAGCGGGCAGGCCGTGGTCGCCCTCGACGGGAGGAATCGATTCGTCAACGAGGCCGCGGCACGGCAGCTGTCGCCCGAGGCGCTCAGCCATCTGGAACGCCGTGCGGTAGCCCTGATGCACGGTGAGAGCGCTTCCGACGTGCCGAGGCCGCGCGGAGGGGAGAGATCGTACGGGCTTCACGAGCCGGACGAGGCGCGGGATCGGGACCAGGCGCAGGAGCGGTGGGGAGTCCGCGAGCCGTTGGACGTGGACATGCCCGACGGCTCGGGGCAGGCTGCGCGGCTGACTCCGGTACGGCACGGAGACACGGTCATCGGCATCATCGCCGTCGCGCGCAGGACATCACCGAGCCCGGGCCCCGGGTCACCGGGCCCGGGCGGATCCCTGCGCCAGGCCGGGAAACTCGCCGCGCTGGCGGGCAGTTCCGTCGCGTGGCGGCACGCTACGGCACGGGCCGCGGAACTCGCCCGAAGCTCCTCCCAGCCCCTGCTGCTGACCGGTGAGCGGGGCTCCGGAAAGACCGCTGTGGGCCGCGCCCTGCTTCTGGAGCGGGACGGCACCGAGCCGCTCACGGTCGACGCCGCTAAGGCGCCGGACGGAAGGCTCGCAGCGCTCTGCGCCACCTTGACGAACCGTCAGGACAGCCCAGGATGTCCCGCGCGATCACTGCTGCTGCGCCACGCCGAACGTCTCGGCCAGCGCGACGTCGCCGCACTCATCGCGCTGCTCGACGAGTCCCCGCACCTGCCCCTCGTGATCACGTACACGCCCGACGCGCCGGTCGGACCCTGTCTGCAGCGGCTACTGGACGGCCTCTCGGCCCGTTCCGTCGTCCTGCCTCCGCTACGCGGACGCCCCGAGGACATCGAGGAGTTGGCGTCCCGCCTGGCACCGGAGCCGGCCCCCGGACACCCCCCGCTGACCTGGACCCTGGACGCCGTACGCGCACTTGAACAGCACTCCTGGCCCGGTAACGTCACCGAACTCGCCCATCTCGTCCGTGCCGTGGCCGAACAGCGCCGTGCGTCCGGCCCCGTGCGGCGCTCCGAGCTCCCGGACGCCGTGCAGGAGAGGCCGGCCACGCGACGCCTCAGCGCGATCGAGCGCGCCGAGCGCGACGCGATACTCGAGGCACTGCGCCGCCACGGTGGCAACAAGGCACGCGCGGCCGCCGCACTCGGCATCGGCCGCGCCACGCTTTACCGGAAGCTGCGCGGCTATCGGTGACAGGCCTCCGGCCGGCCCTCAGGACCGCCGGAGGCCGACCGCCTACCAGCGGTGGTGTACCTGAGGCCGGATCCGCGTGTCGTACAGCTCCCGCACCGCCGCAAGCGTGGTCTCGGGGAGCGGCGGCAGCTGCGCGGCCTCCGCGTTGGCGCGGGCCTGGGCCGCCGAGCGTGCGCCCGGGATCACGCTGGTCACGCCGGGCTGCTGGATGATCCACCGCAGAGCCGTCTGGGCGGGCGTGGCTCCCTCGGGGGCCAGGGCGGAGAACTCCGCTGCCGCCTCGAGACCGCTCTCGTAGTCGACTCCGGAGAAGGTCTCGCCCTGATCGAAGGACTCGCCGTGCCGGTTGTACGTCCGGTGGTCGTCGGCGGCGAACACGGTGTCCTTGGTGTACTTGCCGGACAGCAGTCCGGAGGCGAGCGGCACGCGCGCGATGATGCCCACTCCGGCCTCGGCGGCCGCCGGCAGGACCTCCTCGAGGGGCTTGAGCCGGAACGGGTTGAGGATGATCTGGACGCTCGCCGTGCCCGGGCGGGCGATCGCGGTCAGCGCTTCGGCGCACGTCTCGACGCTCACGCCGTACGCGGCGATGCGTTCTTCCGCGACGAGGGTGTCGAGAGCATCGAAGACGGCGTCCGACGAGTACACCGGGGTGGGCGGGCAGTGCAGCTGTACGAGGTCGAGCGTGTCGACGCCGAGGTTCTTGCGTGAACGGTCGTTCCAGGCGCGGACGTTGTCCAGCACGTAGTTCTCGGGGATCTGCTCGACCCGGCGGCCCATCTTGGTCGCGACGAACACCCCGGCGTCCGGCCGCTCCCGCAGATAGCGTCCGATCAGCTGCTCACTGCGGCCGTCACCGTACACGTCGGCCGTGTCGAAGAACGTGACGCCCGCGTCGACGGCCGCGTCCAGGACGGCCAGCGCGTCATCTTCCCGTACGTCGCCCCAGTCGGCGCCGAGCTGCCATGTGCCCAGCCCCACCACGGACACGTCCCGGCCCGTCCTGCCCAGTACTCGCTGTTCCATGAGGCGCATCGTACGTTGTGGGCCCCAGGCCGTTCGTCGTCCGGGCCGGGGCCGGGTGAGAGCCCCGTGAGAGCGCTCTCAAGGCCGAGTCACGATACGTCCGACACCTTCGGCATATCGCCCGTGGTCGTAGCGACGTCGATCACGGAGAACGACGCGCCCCGCGGGTCGCTGAGCGCCGCGAAACGGCCGAACGGGGTGTCCATCGGCCCGAACCTGAGCACCCCGCCGCGCTCGGTGGCCTGGGCCACGGCCGCGTCGCAGTCGTCGACGGTGAAGTAGACGTTGATGTACGACGGCACTTCGGGAGGGAACTCCTCCGTCATCTTCATCCGTCCCAGGACCGCCTCGTCCCCGAGGTTGTAGAGGTTGAAGTCGATGGCGTCGTCCTCCAGGCGCTTCACGCTGTACGGGAAGACGGCGGGGAAGAAGGCGTCCGACTTCTCGGGCTCCCGCGTGAAGATCTCGGCCCAGCAGTACGCGCCGGGTTCGGCCTTGGCCTCAAAGCCCTCATGGGTTCCGGCCTGCCACACCCCGAAGGCCACACCGCTGGGGTCGCGGGCCAGGAGCATCGAGCCGAAGTCACCGACCTGCATCGGTTCCATCAGCACCTCGCCGCCGGCCTCACGGATCTTCTCGGCGGTGGCGGCGACGTCCGGTGACGCGAGATAAAGGCACCAGGCCGACTGGCCCTCCTGGCCGGGCATCGGAGGCACGACGGCGGCCACCGCCTTGCCGTTCGAGTACGCCTGCGTGTAGTTGCCGTACTCCGACGACGACTCGCCGAACGTCCAGCCCAGCACGTCACCGTAGAAGCTCTTCGCTCCCTCGACATCGCTGAACATCGCATCGGCCCAACATGGTGTGCCCTCAGGTTCTACGGCCATGACTCTGCTCTCTCCCGCTCGGCGATCGGTCCTTGGCTGTTGGTCCTCGGCTGTTGGTCCTGCGCGACGGTGGCTCGCCTTCGCCCGTTCGGCGGCTCCCTCTGCCACGCTAGCCAGTCACCCGGCGCCCCGCGCGCCGAGCGCGCGACTCCCTCGCACCGCCGGAAGGGAGGGGGCCCCACCGCCATGCGGCGATCTCGGTGGGGCCCGACCCGTACGGTGCTGTGCCGTCGGGTGTTACACCAGCCTCGCGGGCCTGAAGCGCCGGTACAGAATGGTTCCGCCGAGCAGAACCAGACCGGCCGGGAACGCCAGTACCAGGGGGTCCGCGCCGGTGTCCGCGAGGGTTCCGGCCGTCTCCCCCAGCGAGAGCGGCGCCGAGGCCAGCTGCGTCCCGTTGCCGCCTTCGTCGCCGCCTTCGCCGCCGTCAGGCGTCGAAATCGTCTCCGGCGTGTCGTCGCCGCCCGGCACCGAGACGGGAGTCGACGGCGTGTCGTTCCCGTTCCCGCACGGCGGAGCCGAAACCGTGTCCCCGCACTGCGACGACGGCGTCGTGGGTTCTGACACCGGCTCGGAGGCGCTGTCGGAGCCGTTCGAGGACTCGTTGCCGACGGCGGCGTTACCGATGCCGACGACGTTCACCGAGTTGCCGCTGGCGTTGACCGGCACATCGATCGGCACCTGCACGTTGTTGCCTGACACCACCCCCGGCGAATTCTGCGCCTGGCCCTCTGCGGTGGCACCGCCCCCGTTCTCGCTCGGCCCGTTCGTGCAGCTGTTGTCCACGGCAGGGTTCAGCAACCCCACGACGTTGACCGTGTTGCCGCACACATTGACCGGCACATGCACGGGGATCTGGACCGTGTTGCCGGAGATCACGCCCGGTGAGCCCGTCGTGCTGCCGTTCGCCCCGGAGTCCGCGTATGCCGCCCCCACCGAGGCCACGGCGCCTCCGGCAACAGCTACGGCGATCAGTCCATTACGGGCAACCCGTTTCATGGTTCCCTGCCTTCCAGACATCGTCGCGAGCACTCGCTCGCACCGGAGAAAACGCCGAAGGGCCAAGGGAGTTATGGCCAAGGGCCCTCACTCCATCGAGTGGCCCATTTGTCGAACTGGGCATGCGCGGAGGACCAGTAGCCGCAATCCACCCGGTCCACCTGCGTCTTTAACCCTTGACTTATATAAGTTGCGGCTGTCACAGTCGGGCGGGTGCACGCATTCGAGGTACTCGGGGATCCGGTGCGGCGCCGGATATTGGAACTCCTGGCCGAGGGCGAACAGCCGTCGGGCGCGGTCAGCGCCGTGATCCGTGCGGAGTTCGGCATCTCGCAGCCGGCCGTCTCGCAGCATCTCCGGGTGCTGCGAGAAACGGGGTTCGCCTCCGTGCGTGCCGAGGGCACGCGGCGCCTGTACGCCGTCGACGCCCAGCCCCTGCGCGAGGTCGACCTATGGCTGGAGCGGTTCCGGGGCTTCTGGGAGCAGCGCCTGGACGCGCTCGGCACGGAGCCGGCCCGGGGCAGGCGCCAGAGCCGCCGGCAGAACCAAGAACTACGAAGAACAAAGCAAGCCGGGCACGAACAGACCGGCGGTGAGCAGGGCGGACGACACGAGCGATGAACGACTGCGACAAGGGTCAGCACCGCTGAACGACATCGTCGACCAGGTCCATGAGATGCACCGCGAGGTGGGCAGATCCTGGTACGGCGTACCTACGAGGCGTCAGGAGCGCCGACCGATGGTGGCTGCGGCGGTGCGCGGGACGACTCGCTTCTCTGTACCCGGGCAATAGCCTGTGTGGTGAGTGACCGAAACGCGTCCCGCCCGAAGGGCGCCGGCATCCGGACAGGACAGTGACGCCGATGGTGGAGTACCTGGAGCACCTCAGGCGCCCGGCAGGCCGGTCGTGAGCGCCGCGGAACCCGGTGCTGCGGGCGGCATCAGGCTGTCGTCCGCGCGCGGTCGGTGGGTGCTGGGCTGTGTGGTGCTGGCCTCCGGGATGGCGATGCTGGACGGCACGGTCGTCAATGTCGCCCTGCCGAGGATGGGGCGGGACCTCGACGCGTCGCTGTCGGCACTGCAGTGGGTCGTGAACGCGTACATGCTCACGTTGTCGGCGCTGCTGCTGTGGGGCGGTGCCATGGGCGACCGTATGGGCCGCCGCCGCACGCTGGTGTTCGGGGTGGCGTGGTTCGCCGTGGCTTCGGCGCTGTGCGGGCTGGCGCCCGACGAGGGCACGCTCATCGCCGCCCGTGCGTTGCAGGGCGTGGGCGGTGCCCTGCTGACGCCGGGGTCGCTCGCGCTGGTGCGCTCCGTCTTCCACCCCGACGACCAGTCGCGCGCCGTCGGCGCGTGGTCGGGCCTTACGGGTGTCGCCGGGGCGCTCGGGCCGTTCCTGGGCGGCTGGCTGATCGACGGCCCCGGCTGGCGGTGGATCTTCCTGATCAACATTCCGCTGGCCGCGCTGGTACTGGTCGTCGCGCTGCGCCACGTACCGGAGAGCCGGGACCCCGAAGCCGCGGCGAAGCCCTTCGATGTGCTGGGCGCCTGTCTCGGTGCGCTGTTCCTCGCAGGGGTCAGCTACGCGCTCATCGGCGCTTCGGGAGACCCCTCCCCCGTCAGCGTCGTGCTGCCCGCACTGCTCGGCATCGTCGCGGGCGTGTCCTTCGTCGTCGTGGAGCGCAGGCGACCCGACCCCATGCTGCCGCTCTCGTTGTTCCGGTCCCGGCTGTTCAGCGCCACCAACGCCATGACGCTGGCGCTCTACGCGGCCATCGGCGGCATCTTCTTCTTCCTGCCCGTGCAGCTGCAGACGGCCCTGGGATACAACGCGCTCGAGGCGGGCGTCGCAACGCTTCCGGTGACGGTGCTGATGCTGCTGCTGTCCGCGCGCGCCGGCGACCTCGCCCGGCGGGTGGGGCCCGCGCTGCCGCTGACGGCGGGGCCGCTGATCGCCGCGGCGGGGGTCCTGCTGATGCTGCGCGTGCGGCCGGGGTCCCCGTACGTCACGGACGTGCTCCCGGCCGTGGTGACTCTTGGCCTCGGCATGAGCCTCTTCGTGGCACCGCTGACGGCCACGGTGCTGGCCTCCGTCGAGGCCGGCCACGCGGGGCTTGCCAGCGGTGTCAACAACACCGCGGCGCGCATCGCCCAGCTCCTCGTCGTCGCCGGGCTGCCGCTCGCGGTCGGTCTGTCGGGCGACGCCTACCAGGCCGCCGAGGCCGTGAACACGTCCTTCCACCGCGCCGCGATCGGCTGTGCGCTGCTGTTCGTGCTCAGCTCGGCCGTGGCGGCGCTCTTCGTCCGGCCGCAAGGCCGGAGGTGTCTCCGCGGCGCCCCGCAACCGATGTGCCGCTCGCACCTCGGGCTGAACGCCCCCGCCCTGGAACCGGGCTCCACCACCGCACGGCCGGCTGCCGATGCGGACTGATCGCGTGGGCTGCACGCGGGCTGACACGCGTGCGCCCACGCGCGCGTGCACGCGGACCGGCCGCTACGGAGGCCCGCCGCGACCGTCCGCGACGCCGCGAGAAGTCCCTGGACCTGGGGACCGGACGGGCGGAATACCGGGCATGTCGAGGAGGGAGGCGGCGCGCGGCCGGCGGGCCGTGGTGGCTCCGGCAGGCCAATGCCGACCGGGACGCCCCACAATGGTCGTAGACACGCGGTGGTCATAGGTCATCGACGGCGAAGCGGGAGATGCCCTGCCGAACGGTTCCGGTCCGGCCCAACGCGACGCTCCGGAGGAGGTGCGCATGGAGATCGACGCAGCTTGGGGAGATGACGTGTACCAGCCCGACGGGTCCGAGGTGCAGGACGACGAGGGCCTGCTCGACGCCGAGGACACGCTGATCGACGAGGGCGTGCGGGACCCCTTCGACGAGGGGTACTCACCGCCCGAGCGCCCGCGGGCGGTCGAGAGTACCGGCGTCACCGCCTCGGAGCAGCAGCACGGCGAATCGCTCGACGAACGCCTCGCCAAGGAGCTGCCGGATGTCGCTCCGCCCGAGGGCGACGGCATCGGCGACACCTGGGACACCGACGGCGAGCCGCTCGACGACGAGGTCGGTGGGCGACGCGCCGGGCGGCTCGTGGCGCCCGACGAAGGGGTACGCGAGGACGACGAGAGCCGGCTGATCGCGTACGACGTGGGCATCGACGGTGCGGCCGCGTCGGCTGAGGAGGCCGCCGTGCATGTCGTCGAGGAGACCGTCGAGACCGAGTGACGAGTCCTGTGCGGGGTATGCACGCGTCCGGGGCGGGCGCGCCACCCACGCTGACGAGCCCGCACGGCTGTCGTCGAGCGGGCGGGCGGGGATGACCGAAGCAGGCATTCCACTCCCCCGCTCCTTGGTGACCTGCGAGCTGCGACTCGCTAGGCGCACAGAGCTGCGACTCGCTTAGGCGCACGTCGCTTAGGCGCACGGTCGCAGATGTATACGCGGGACCGCATTCCTGTTCCCGCAGCCTGGTCCGAGCAGTCGTCCCAGCCTTCCGCTTCCCTGCCCCCCGGTGCCCGTACGGCATATCGGGACCCCCTTCGCACCCGGGCAGCCCGCCGGGCCACACTGGTGGCCCCTGCTCCCGAGTGACGCGAGGCGACGGATGGCTTTGCAGATCAGCGCCACGAATCCCGAACACCCGGCGCTCCTCCTCGAGCTGCCGTGGCATCTGCCGCTCGAGGAGTGGCCGGAGCGGTATCTGGTGCCGCTCCCCCGCGGCATCTCCCGGCATGTCGTGCGCTACGCGCGCGCGGGGGCCGAGGTTGTGGCCGTGAAGGAGCTCGCCGAGCGGCCTGCCGTGCGCGAGTACGAGCTGCTGCGCACCCTCGACCGGCTGGGCATCCCCGCCGTGGATCCCCTGGCGGTCGTCACGGGCCGGACCGACCAGGACGGCGAGCCGCTGGAGCCCGTGCTGATCACCCGCCATCTGGGCGGCTCGATGCCCTACCGCTCGATGTTCGAGACGACCATGCGGCCGACCACGGTGCACCGGCTCATGGACGCGCTCGCCGTGCTCCTCGTCCGGTTGCATCTGGCCGGCTTCGCCTGGGGCGACTGTTCGCTGTCCAACACGCTCTTCCGTCGTGACGCCGGCGCCTACGCCGCGTATCTGGTCGACGCGGAGACCGGCGATCTGCACCCGGCCCTCAGCCGGGGGCAGCGCGAGTACGACATCGACCTCGCCCGCGTGAACATCAGCGGCGAGATGCTGGACCTGGAGGCGGCCGGTAACCTCCATCCTTCCGTGGACCCGATCGCCTTCGGCCACGAGATATGCGAGCGCTACAGCGCTCTCTGGGACGAGCTGACCCGCACCTCCGTCTATCCGGCGGGCAAGCACCACTACATGGAGCGCCGTATCCGCCGTCTGAACGATCTCGGCTTCGATGTCGCCGAGATGCAGATCGAGCACTCCTCGAACGGCGACACCATCACCTTCGTCCCCAAGGTCGTCGACGCCGGCCACCACCAGCGCCAACTGCTGCGCCTGACCGGTCTCGACACCGAGGAGAACCAGGCCCGCCGGCTCCTCAACGACCTGGAGAGCTGGATGGCGACCCAGGACGACTACGCCCCGGGCGACCCCCTCGGTGCCCGCCCAGAGGTGCTCGCCCACCGCTGGGTCCGCGATGTCTTCCGGCCTACCGTGCGCGCCGTCCCACAGGACCTCCGCGCGTCCGTGGACCCGGCCGAGCTGTACCACGAACTGCTCGAGCACCGCTGGTACCTGTCGGAGCGCGCCCAGCACGACATCGGTCTCGACGCGGCCGTCGAGGACTACGTCACCAACGTCCTGCCGCGCCGGCCGGGCGCCGTCCCGGGGACCTCGGACGACGCGGAGGACGACGCTTCGGACGGCACGCCGACGCCGGTGTGACGGAGCGGTCGCCGGACTCGACAACGTGACGGTGCAACCGCCCTCACCAAGCCCCGGTCTGAGGCATCCTGGCCCGAGTCAGGCTCAGCAGGCCGAGCTGCATCAGGAGGTGCTGTGGCGATCACAGTCCGGCCGTTCCGCTCCGCCGATGCCCCGCGAGTCGCCGAAATCGTCCACCGCTGCCTGCGCGAGGTGAACAGTCGTGACTACCCGGCCGACATCATCGACAGGATGTGCGGGCACTTCACGGCCGAACGGTTCATCGAACTGTCGAGGTGCCGCCTCGTTTACGTTGCGGTGGATCACGTGGTCGGGGAGGACGAGCGAGTCGTCGGCACCGTCTCACGGGACGGCAACAGGGTCTACAGCATGTTCGTCGATCCCGATCTGGCCGGGCGGGGCATCGGCCGCCGGTTGATGCTGCACATCGAGATCCTGGCCGCGGACGACGGCTACGACCACATGGAGACCGGCGCCGGCCTCACCGCCCACGGGTTCTACCTCAAACTCGGCTATACCGATGTCCGGGAGACAGAGACCGAGTTCGGGTTCAACCACATCCTCCGGAAGCCCCTGTCCCGGCCCGATCCACCCGGTGACCGACGAGACACCGGCTGATCGCAGGGATCGACAGGAGGCGCGCCTCAGACAAGGAGGCGCGCCTCGGATGAGAACGTTCAGGCGCCGAGCACCTTCCCCAACGCCCCGAGGGCCGAGCCCAGTTCCTCCCGGGTGATGGTCAGCGGCGGTGCGATACGGATCGTCGAGCCGTGGGTGTCCTTGACCAGGACGCCCTCGGCGAGCAGGCGTTCGCTGACCTCGCGTCCGGTGCCGATCGCCGGGTCCACGTCCACGCCCGCCCACAGTCCGCGCGAACGGTAGCGCAGCACACCGCGGCCGACGAGATCGTCCAGGCCCTCCGCCAGGACCGCGCCGAGGGTCCGGGCGCGCTGCTGGAACTCGCCGGTGCGCAGCAGGTCGATGACCGCGGAGCCGACGGCCGCGGCCAGCGGGTTCCCGCCGAAGGTCGAGCCGTGCTCCCCTGGGCGCAGCACGCTCATGACGTCGCGGCGGCCCACGACCGCCGACACCGGGACGATGCCGCCGCCCAGGGCCTTACCCAGAAGCAGCAGGTCGGGCAGTACGTCCTCGTGCGCCACGGCCAGGGTGGTGCCGGTGCGTCCGAGACCGGACTGGATCTCGTCGGCGATGAAGAGCACACCCTTGCGGTGGGTCAGTTCGCGTACGCCCGCCAGATATTCGTCGGTCGGGATGAGAACGCCGGCCTCACCCTGGATCGGCTCGATGAGCACGGCTGCCGTGGTGCCGTCGATCGCCGCTTCAAGGGCCGCGAGATCGTCGTACGGCACCGTGCGGAAGCCAGGCGTGAAGGGGCCGAAGCCGGTGCGCGCGACAGGGTCGTCGGAGAAGCTGACGATGGTGGTGGTACGGCCATGGAAGTTGCCCGCCGCGACGACGATCGTGGCCTGGTCCGGGGCCACGCCCTTGACCTCGTACGCCCACTTCCGGGCGATCTTGAGAGCGCTCTCGACAGCCTCGGCGCCGGTGTTCATCGGCAGCGTCATGTCGAGCCCGGTGAGGTCGGAGAGCGCTTCCGCGAAGCCGGCGAGGCGGTCGTTGTGGAATGCGCGGGAGGTCAGGGTGACCTGGTCCAGCTGGTGGTGTGCCGCCGCGATGAGCGCTGGGTGGCGGTGGCCGAAGTTGAGGGCCGAGTAGCCGGCGAGCATGTCGAGATAGCGGCGGCCCTCGACGTCCTCGACCCAGGCGCCTTCGGCGCGCGCGACCACGACGGGCAGCGGATGGTAGTTGTGCGCGACGGTACCGGCCTCCGCGCCGATGAGGTCCGCCGAGGAGCGGGGCTCGGTGGACAGCGGTGCGCCGGTGGTGTGCGTGGTCGCGGTCATGCGGAACGTACCTCCTGGGTGCAGCACTTGGCGCCTCCGCCGGCCTTGTGCAGTTCGGACAGATCGACGGGGACGGGGATGTATCCGCGGTCGGCGAGCTGGGCGATGAGGCCGGTGGCCCGGGGCGCGATGACGACATGCCTGCCGTCGGACACGGAGTTGAGCCCGAAGGCCATGGCGTCGTCGCGGGTGGCGATGACCGCGTCCGGGAACAACCGGTGGAGCACGTCCCGGCTGCCGGGCGAGAACGCCCCGGGGTAGAAGGCGATGTTGTCGTCATCAAGCGCGAACAGTGCGGTGTCGAGGTGGTACAGGTTCGGGTCGGTCAGCCACAGCGTCACCGTCGGCATGCCGAAGTACTCCTGGGCCTGCTGGTGTGCCGCGGGAGTCGTACGGAAGCCGGTGCCCGCCAGCAGATACGTGCCGACCGGGACGAGGTCGCCCTCGCCCTCGCAGACGGCGTCCGGCTCGCGGACGTCGAATCCGGCCGCCTTGAACCACGCCTGGTACGCGGCGGCCTCCGGCTGTCGCTGTACGGCGAGGAACCGTGAGCCGAGGACCCGGCCGCCGACCACGACCGCCCCATTGGCGGCGAAAACCATGTCGGGCAGGCCAGGCACCGGTTCGATCGTCTCGACGATGTGGCCGAGGCCCCGATAGGTGTCGACCAGGCCCTGCCACTGGGCCAGGGCCTTCCCCAGATCGACTTCGGTGGCCTCCTGCATCCAGGGATTGATGGCGTACTCGACGGCGAAATACCGGGGCTGGCACAGCAGATAGCGGCGCGTGCGCGCGAGACGTTCGGGTGTGGGACGCGCGGGCGCGAGACGCGTGAGCGGCACAGGGGTTTCCTTTCCGCGAAAGCGCTTGACATGGCGTGATGCCAGGTGACAGTGGGTGATGCCCTCAACGGTAGAAAGACCGGGAAACTCCGCACAACCAGCGGCGATTGCGTGTCCACGCAGGAGTTTTGCGTTCTCGGCGGCTCAGCGGCGGTTCTTTTCGCCGGGCGGTTCGGCGGGCCCTCTGCCGGACGGCTCGGCCGCCCCCCTGCCGGACGGCTCGTTCGCGGCGGAGGTCGGCTTGGCCGAGGCGGCATCGGACGGTTTCGCCGAGGCGACGTCGGAAGGCCTGGCGGACGCGCCGCCGGACAGCGCGGCGGAGACATCGGCGGACGGTTCGGTCGAGGCGGCCTCCGGGCTGCCCGGCAGCAGATGGCTGAGCACGATGACGCTGTTGGTGCGCTGGACGAAGGACTCTGCCCGAATGCGTTCGAGCACCTCCTCGAAGTGCTCGATGTCGGCCGCGCGGATGTGCAGCAGCGCGTCGGCATCGCCGGTGACCGTCATGGCCGCCACGACTTCCGGATAGGTGCGGGCGACCTCGGCCAGCCGCCGCGGCGGTGCGGCGCTGTCGCAGTACACCTCGACGTATGCCTCCGTGCGCCAGCCCAGCACACTGGGGCGGACGAGGGTGGTGAACCCCGTGATGATCTCGGCCTCCCGCATCCGGTCGACACGCCGCTTCACGGCTGCCGGGGACAGGCCGATGTCGTGGCCGATCTCCACGAAACTTGTTCTGGCATTGGCCACGAGAGCCGAAAGGATCTTGCGGTCCAGGTCGTCCAGAGAGAGCGGCTGGTGCGCCATGAGCGTTGGAGTCCTTTTCTTGCTCAGTCAGGCCACGGCGGTGAGCGCATTCGCACGCAGCTCCTCCAAGGCGGCCGCGACGGCAGGGCGCTGCCGCGCACCGTTGCGCGTGCACGTGAGGAGTTTCCGGTGCGGCGTGCCCGCGCAGGCCACGCGGGTGACGGGCAGATGCGGCGGGATGAGGGCAAGGCGCGGGACCAGGGCCACGCCCAGGCCGTGCGCGACCAGATGGGCGGTGGCGTTCCACTCCTCCGCGCGGTGGACGACGTTCGGCGTGAACCCGGCGGCGCTGCAGGCCGCGACGACGTGCGGCCAGCACGGGCAGGTGGGCAGCGGCACGACCCAGTCCTCGGTCACGCATTCGGCGAGCTGGACGCGGTCGCGTGCGGCGAAGGGGTGCTTGTCCGCTACGACGAGGTCGAACGGGTCGTCCATCAGCGGCTGCTGGTCGAAGCGCCCGTCGCCGCGGGACGGATTCTCGGGTGTCGCCTCGACGATCGCGAGGTCGACCTCCCCCTCGAACAACAGGTTGAAGCTCTCCGGGACTTCGGCCTCCTGGATGCGCACGGTCAGCCGCGGATGACGAGCGCTCAGCGTGGCCGCCAGCGGAGCCAGCAGGTTCGAGATCGCCACGGCGAACCCGCTCAGCCGCAGCAGTCCGGCAGGTTGGTCGTCACCGCCGCGCAGTTCGTGCTCGGCCTGCTCCCAGCGCGCCTCGATCGCGTCGGCGTGCGCGAGCAGGCCTCTGGCGGCGGGCGTGAGCCGCACCCCTCGGCCCTGCGGTTCGAGGAGCACGACGCCCAGTTCACGGGCGAGCTGACGTATCTGCTGGGAGGCGGCGGACGGCGTGAAGTGCAGGGCCTGTGCGGCGGCGGTGACCGTGCCGTAGTGGTCGACCGCGCGCAACACGTGCAGACGGCGCAAGTCAATCATGTAGCCCACGCTTCAAGGTGGGGTCCAGAAAGTCAACCTGGACGGACAGGGAAGGGCATGGCCACGCTTGCTGGTAGCGGCACGGTGAGCGACGTGCCGTCGGCTTGGTGACGCCGCAAGCCGCGCCGATGAGCAGCAGTCGCTGAACCGAATCCCGATGGACCGAAACGGCAGTCGATACGACGAAGGAGCAGGCCATGACGAGCTACTGCCCCCACTGCGGGTGGCCGGACGCCCAGCCGTACGAGGTGGTGTCCCGGCACGCGACCACCCAGGGACAGACGGTGTGGACGCGTTGCGCCTGCGGCTCCCTACAGGTGCGCATCGTCGGGCAGTCGGACGGCGCACAGGACACCGACGTACGGATCGTGTCACGCGGCCGTCCGGCAACGGTCGGCCAGGTACGCCGACCGTCCCAGGAGCCCTGCGGGTCCGTGCGCCGTGAGCCGTAGGCCGACACCCTGACACATGGGACGGCGCGGATCTGGCGCCCTCCGACGCCCTCGGCGGCGTGAAGGCGGTCGGAGACTGGCTGGGCGCCGATCACAAGCCCTGGCAGCCTTCACCGGGACAGGTGAAGCCACTGGGCGACGCACCCGGCAGCCCGGTCGCGGACGGTGAGTGGTGACCCTTCGTTACCGACTCCGTGGCCTGAGGGCTCGTACCCCCTCGGTCAGGCGGCGGCCAGTGCGATCTCCGTCGCCTTGATCAGCGCGACGACGTCGGAGCCGCTGGTCAGGCCGAGCTCCTCGACGGCCTCCCTGGTGATCGCGGCGGTGAGTTCACCGCCCTCGACGCTCACGCGGACCGAGGCCATCGCGCGACCGACACGGACGGCAGCGACCGTGCCCGGGATCTGGTTGCGGATGCTGATGCCCGTGACCGGTGCCGTGGCCAGCGCGACCTCTGTCGACTTGACGAGCGCGCGGACCGTGGAGCCCTCGGCGAGACCGAGTTCCCCGACCGCCTCCAGGGTGATGGCGGCCGTGATGTGCCGGCCGCCGGCGAGGCCGACCTTCACGGTGGCCATGGCCTCCCCGGAGGTGATGGCGACGACGGTGCCCTGGATCTGGTTGCGAATGCTCAAGCTCACGGCTGCTGGCCTCCGTCTGACATTCGGAAGGCGGCTGGGCGAAAGGATCGGCTCTCGTCCGCTCTGGCGCGGGCACTGTAGGCACACTTCGCCCGGGCGCGCGAACGGAGAGCCAGCACTCAGATATCCCCAGTGGGCTTGACCTCAAGTCCGCTTGAGGTCAGAGCCTCTGGTCATGACCACACAGACGGATCACGCAGAGATCAGGGCACTCGTCCACCGGCTCTTCCGCGCCCTGGACGAGCGCAGGTTCACAGCAGGCTGGGCCCGCGACCTTCTCACCGACGACGTGCGCATGGAGACGCCCTTGGGGACGTCCCAGGGAACCGATGCCGTCCGCGCCACCGAGGAGGCGCTCGGGCGCTACGACCGCACCCAGCACATAGCCTCCGGCGTCATCCTCGACACGGACGCCGGGACGGAATGGGTGACGGCCTCATGGAACGCCCTGATGACCCACGTACACCATGACGCCACGCTCCAGCAGCGAGGCGCCGACGCCGACCCACTGTTCACCGTGGGTGGCCGCTTCGAGGCTGAACTGCGCCGCACCCCCAACGGCTGGCGCTTCAGCCGAGTCGCTGTCCGGCCCATCTGGACGAAGGGGCAGCCACCCCTGGGCGTCGGCGCCAAAAGTGCCTAGCCCGTCTCGCCGTGTCCCCGAATCGATGCGGCCCCCCGATGCGCCCCGCGCGGCACGACCCAGTCGCGCTGGACCAACTCCTTTCTCCCAAAAGCGTGTTCACGAGAGCGCCGTCAACCAGGGACTTTGACATATGCCAGAAGCATCACCGAATCGTGTGTTGCCAAATCCCTTACATGAGGTACCAGCCTGTGCAACAGTCATAGCCGGTCCTTCTTCCAGCCTTGGTCGTGCCGTCCTGCATCGGAGTACGTCATGCCGTCCCATGTCTCTGCGGACCGCTCAGCTGCCCAGCCGCCTCCCCGTGGCTCGGTCGACGCGCTGATCTCGCAGACCCGTAGGCTCCTCGGCGATGTCGACGCCGTGCGACGCGACGGCCTGGCAGACGACAGCGACCCCGAAGGCCGCTGGCAGCGGGCACTGTGCGATCTGGCGGTGCATCAGCTCAACGATCTGGACGAGCACCTCGCACTACTGCGGGACGGGCCTCAGCCGGCAGTCCCGGAAACCGCACCGCCCCACCCCCGCACCGCACCCGGCGAGCCCCGTCCCGACTCGCTGCTGAGCCGGGTGGGCAGTGCGGCGTGGAATCTGCTGACGGACGAGGCGACCTGGTCCGGGGAGCTGTACCAGATCCTCGGCCGCGACCCAGCAGCTCCCCCCCTCACGCTCGACGAACTGCCCGCGCTGGTGCACGAGGACGATCAGGCGGGACTGACCGCCATGGTGACGGACTGCCTGATCGACGGGAAGCCGATCGACGGGGAGTTCCGCATCGTGCGCCCCGACGGCGGCACCCGAACCGTGCACATGATGGGCGAGCCGGTGCTCGACACCGACGGCACCACCGCCTCGATGTGGGCGGTCCTGCGTGACGTCAGCGAACTGCGCCGCAGCCAACGGACGGTGAGCGAGACCCGTGACTCGCTGCAACGCCGGCGGCACATCGCGCAGACCGAGCACCGGCTTGCGGTCGAACTGCAGGAAGCCGTGCTCCCCCCGTGGCGCGGCGCCCTGCGGTTCCCGCACGGCGGCCCCGAGACCCTCGACATCGCCGCCCACTATCTGCCGCCCTCGGCAAGTGCGCTGATGGGCGGAAACTGGTACGACGCACTTGAACTGTCCGACGGCCAGACCCTGTTGAGCGTCGGCGATCTCACCGGGCAGGGCGTCACCGTCACCTCCGGCATGGCCATGCTGCTGGGCGCCATGCGCGGCATGACCGTCGCCGGAGCACAGCCCGGCCAACTGATGGGCTGGCTGAACCAGTTACTGGATGCCTCCGTCCAGCCGACTCTCGCCGGCGCCGTCTGCTGCCGCTACAACCCCGGGACCCGCACCCTCGTATGGGCGCAAGCAGGACACCCCGCCCCGCTGCTGTTCCGCAGCGGAACGGGGTGTGCGTTGACGCCCCCGCACGGCGTACTGCTCGGGGCCACCTCCGGCGCGACGTACGAGCAGGCCGAAGAGACCCTCGAGCCCGGCGATCTGCTCCTGCTGCACACCGAGGGACTGGTTCCGCGGCACACCGGCGCCGCCGCCCAGCACAGACTGCTCGCACTGGCGCCACGCTTCGCCGAGGCCCGCACCGCCCAGGACTGTGTGCGGACGGTGGTCGAGGAGTTCGGCGAGATCGAGCGCGAGGACGATGCCTGCGTACTGGTCGCGAGGATCTACTGAGGGAGCCTGGAGCCGTCCCCGGGCCTGAGTCCGGGAGTCCGACGCTGAGTCCGACCACCTGGCTCCGGGGCATGCTGAACCCGAGTAGGCACTGGAGCCGACCACTTGGGCAGTTCCGGTGCTTGCTCAGTCTTGGGAATTGCTCGGTCGTGGGAATTGCTCCGTCCGAGCTTCTGGGCCCCCGGCGGGGCACGTTGAAACCCAAAACCGACTGGATCCACTGGCCACGGGATCAGCAGCTTCCCGCCAGAGCTACCCCTGCAGGGCTCTGGGCAGGAGGACAGATCCTCTCCCCCGGTCAGGCCTGCGCCCGCCGTCCGCCCTTCGGCTTCAGAGAGTCCTTGGGCAACGCGAACTGGATCTCCTCGCGCAGGTCCTCGATCTTCGGATACCCGGCGTAGTGAGCCGTCAGACGGTACATCTCACGCAGCCGATCCCAGGTGCGTTGGGAGGAGTTCGACCCCATCGACACCAGCGCCAGCCGTGCGTACCGGTCCGCCTGCTCCGGGTCGTCCGCGATGAAGCAGGCCGACGCCAGCGAGATGTAGTCGAAGATCTGCGACCGCTGTCGCCCGTTCGCCCGGAGCTCCAGGGCCTCCTTGGCATGGCGCTGCGCCGTGTTGGCCGCGGACGGTTCGTGTTCGGCGAGGGTGCGGTACGCGAGGGCCTGCATACCGTGCAGGTCCGCCTCGTCGAACATCTGCATCCAACTGGGTGGCGGTACGTCGCCCTTGTCGGAGACGAAGAGATCCTCCGCCTGACCGAGGGTGCGCCGCATGGCCTGGCCGCGTCCCATCGACGCCTGAGCCCAGGCTTCGATGGTGTACAGCATGGCCTTGGTGCGCGGCAGGGTCTCCTGGCCCGAGCCGGACTTGGCGAGCTTCATCAGGTCGAGGGCGTCGTCGGGCCGGCCGAGGTGCACCATCTGACGGGCGGCGCGGGAGAGCGCCTCCCCGGCGCGCGGCCGGTCACCGCCCTCGCGGGCCGCGTGGGCCGCGATGACGAAGTACTTCTGGGCGGTGGGTTCGAGGCCGACGTCGTGGGACATCCAGCCCGCGAGGACGGCGAGGTTGGCGGCGACGCCCCACAGGCGGCGCTGCAGATGGTCGGGGTGGTGGTAGGCGAGCATGCCGCCCACTTCGTTGAGCTGGCCCACCACGGCCTTGCGCTGCAGCCCGCCGCCGCGGGCCGCGTCCCAGGCCCGAAACACCTCGACCGAGCGCTCCAGCTCCTCGATCTCCTGGGAGCCGATGGGGGCGGCCTCATAGCGGTCGAAACCAGCGGGTTCGGCGTGCAGGGGATCGTAGAGGTCGGGAGAGTCGGCCGCGAGGGCCGGATCGGTGTGCAGCCAGTCGTGCATGGCGCTGCTGAGTGCGGATCCTGCGGCGAGCGCGGCGCCCGCGCCCACCAAGCCGCGTCGGTTGAGCATGAGGTCCATTCCCGTGAATTCGGTGAGGACCTGAGCGGTCCGCTCGGGCGCCCACGGCACTCCGTCGGGATGTTCCACAGTCCCGTCATCACGCCGTTTCCCCGTGCGCCCGTGCCGGACCAGACCGAGGTCCTCGATGGTCACGACACGGCCGAGTCGCTCGGTGAACAGCGCCGCCAGCACCCTCGGCACCGGATCGCGCGGGATTTCTCCCATGTCGATCCAACGCCGCACGCGCGAGGTGTCGGTTGCCAGCTGGGGGTGGCCCATGGCCGCCGCCTGCCGGTTCACAAGTCTCGCGAGCTCGCCCTTCGACCAGCCGGCCAGGCCGAACAGGTCCGAAAGACGGGTGTTGGGTTGTCCGCTCACGTCAAGCCCCCAGGTTCTCGGCTGAGTTGACAGTAGCCCGCTGTCAGTTGCTGGGCGACTATTCGCCACGGTTCGCCAGGGTGCGCCACATGGTCTGCCAGTGGGCATCGGGTGTCAGGTAGATATGCGCCACCCCGACCCGGCGGCCCCAGGGACATTCCCCAGGGTGCACCGAGGCGGCCGGGGAAGGGCGGCGTCGGCTACTCGCAGGCACACGAAGGGATCTGTTCGCCCATGTACACAGCATCGTCCTCCGTGTCCGCACCCCCACGGCCGCTGCGCACCTACCCTCCTGCCCCGAGGGCGCGGGAGGTGCCTGCCCAGCCGGGCAGCGGACCGTATCTCGACCCCGCGCGCACGGCGGCCGGGACGCTCGGTGCCGGCCGCGCGCGGCGCGCACCGGGGTTCGGTACGCAACCGCTCAGCGGGAGACTCGACTTGTCCGGCCCTCAGGGCGCGCAGCTGCGCACGGCCATCGCATCGGTGCACCGTATCTGCCCGGAGTTCAGCCCGGTGCAGGTGCTGCGTCGCAGCGGACGCTCCGTGCTGCTTGTCGGTACGACGGGGCGCAGCACCGCAGTCGCCAAGTGCTTATTGGATCACGCACCGGCCTGGGTGGAGCGGATCCGCCATGAGATAGCGACATACCGCTCGTTCGTCCGGCACCGGCCGCCGGTGCGGGTGCCGCGGCTCATCGCCGCGGACCCGGACAACTGCACGCTGGTGCTCGAGCGGATGCCCGGTCGGGTTGCGGCACTGCAGCGGCACCCCATGGAGGCACCGCCGCGCGCGGACGTACGGGCGGCGCTCGGTGCGATCTGCCGGCTGAACCAGTGGCAGCCGCCCGAGGCGACGTTCGGCAGGCCCCTCGACTACGGACGTCAGATCTCCCGCTATCACGACCTGGGGCTGCTCACCGACCGGGACATGGGCGATCTGCAGAAGCTGCTTCACGCGGTCGCGCAGTCGGCCGGCAGGCAGGGGCTGTGGCAGTTCTGTCACGGCGATGCACTCCTGTCGAACATCCTGCTGTCACCATCGGGTCCGGTGTTGGTCGACTGGGAGCACGCGGGCTGGTATCTGCCGGGGTACGACCTGGCGACCCTGTGGACGGTGCTCGGTGACGCACCGGTGGCGCGGCGGCAGATCAGTCAGCTGGCGCAGTCCGCTGGTCCCGCTTCACGCGACGCGTTCCTGATCAATCTGATGCTCGTCCTGACGCGTGAGATCCGGACATATGAGACGGCCGTGCAGCGTTCGATGCACGATGCGACCCCGGCGGCACCGGGTCCTGCCCACCCTGGTGGCGCGCCGTCCGGCGAGGAACAGCGGCTGCTGCTGAGGCGGCTGCACGACGACTGCCAGATGGCCCGCCGGGCCGTGCGTGCGGCGGTCGGCACTCGCTGACGGGGACGGAGGTCCGCGGTGCGCCTTGAGGCGCACCGCGGACCTCTGTGTGTGTGCGGCACGGCGAGGGCGCGGTGTTCCCGGCACGCCACCGGCGTGCGCGACCCCTCCCGGAGGACGGCTAGCGCGGGCAGCAGCTCCGCGGATCCGGCCAGCACGGTGGCGCCCGGCGGGTCATCGCCCTCGATGAGCCCGAGCCGCACGGGGATCGTGACCGTCGCGCTCGTGCGCCCTCGCCTGTCGCGTGGCGCCACGGAAGTAGCCAACCGGGTGGCGCGCGGCGCGATACCCCCTGCGCCCTCGTGCGACATGGACTCCCCCGAACAGGTGGACGTGTTCGCGCCGTTCACCATTGCGTGAGGCGCCCTGTGGCCGCGCGGTAAGGGCGAGCCGCGAAACGCCGTCTGGGCTGCTCATTGGTCCATTCCACTGACGCGCCGCTGGCCGTGGCGCCCTCCCCGCGAAAACCCCGCCGACCGGCGCTGACATGGGAAAACCCATGCGGCAGGGCGTGATTGACGGATCGTCGGAGAGCCGATACCACTGACGCACGACCGGCCCCGCACGCACCATCACGCTCCACCGCCCCGGGAGGCTGCATTGCGAGGATCCGCCACTGTCCGCACCCTGGCCGCACACGGAGGTGCGCGTCGCACGGCGGGAGCCGTCGCGTCCGTCGCCCTGTTACTGCCCCTGCTGGGCGCCGCGCCGTCCGGCACGGCCGAGCCGGCCTCCAGCGAGCGCCTGCAGAACGCCTTCGCCGCGGCAGCCGCCGAGTACCACGTGCCGCAGAGCGTGCTGCTCGGGGTATCCTATCTGCAGTCCCGCTGGGACACACACGGCGGGGCTCCCAGTGTGACCGGCGGCTACGGTCCGATGCATCTCACCGATGCCCGTGCCGCGCTCGCCGAGGCCACCCAGCACCACAGCGAGGGCGGCGAGGACGCCCGCGGCGACTCCTCACGCACCGCCCGTGTCCCGCAGGCCTCTGCGGCGTCCACTGCGACTGTGCCTGAGGATTCCCAACTCCCCGCTCGCCTGAGGACGTTGTCCAAGGCAGCCGAGCTCACCGGGTTCTCCGCCGAGCAGCTGCGCACGGACGAGGCCGCGAACGTACGGGGCGGCGCGGCGCTGCTCGCGGCCGCACAGAAGCAGCTGGGTGAGCCGCTCAGCGGCGACGCGGCCGACTGGTACGGGGCGGTGGCGCGCTTCTCGGGCGCGGACGACAGCGCGACCGCGGCGACGTATGCCAACGACGTGTTCGCCGTGATCCGCGACGGCGAGCAGCGCACCAACGACGCCGGCCAGCGGGTCGAACTGGCGCCCTCCCCCGCGGTTCGGACGGACGCGGCCCAGATCGAGCGGATGGGACTGCGCCAAGCAGACGAGGGGGACACGGAGTGCCCCGAGACCGTGGCGTGCGAGTGGATCCCGGCGCCGTACGAGGAGTTCGGCGACGGCGACTACGGCAACCACGACCTGGGCGACCGGCCCGCCTCCCAGAAGATCGACTACATCATCGTCCACGACACCGAGGGCAGCTGGGATACCACCCTGAAGCTCGTGCAGGACCCGACCTATGTGTCCTGGAACTACACGCTGCGGTCCACGGATGGGCACATCGCCCAGCACGTGAAGGCCAAGGACGTCGCCTGGCATGCGGGCAACTGGTTCGTCAACGCCAAGTCGATCGGCCTGGAGCACGAAGGCTTCCTCGCCGATCCCGACGCCTGGTACACGGAGGCCATGTACCGGACATCGGCGCGGCTCGTGCAGTACCTGGCCAAGAAGTACGACATCCCCCTGGACCGGCAGCACATCCTCGGGCACGACAACGTCCCAGGGCCGACCACCTCCAACATCCGTGTAATGCACACCGACCCGGGCCCGTACTGGGACTGGCAGCACTACTTCACGCTGATGGGGAAGCCGTTCCACGCCACGGCGAGTGCGAGCGGTGGGCTGGTGACCGTACTGCCCGAATTCGCCGTACATCGGCCGGAGTTCACAGGCTGCACCGCGAAGGGCCAGCCCTGTGCGGCGCACGGGTCCAGTGCCGTGCGGCTGTACACCCAGCCCAGCGAGGACGCCCCACTCATCAAGGACATCGGCCTGCGGCCGGGCGGTGAGGACTCCACCATCGACGTGAACGACACGGCCTCGCGGGTCTCCACCGGCCAGCAGTACGCGGTGGCCGAGCACGAGGGCGACTGGACCGCGATCTGGTACCTGGGGCAGAAGGCCTGGTTCAAGAACCCGAAGAAGCAGCCGACCGCCGTCAACGCGGCCGGGCTCGTGGTGACGCCGAAGACCGGTGCCGCGGACGTATCCGTGTACGGACGCGCATACCCGGAGAAGGAGGCGTACCCGACCGGCGTGCCCGCCCAGGCGGTCTCACCTCTGCCGTACAAGCTGCTCGCCGGGCAGCGGTACGTGGTGGGTGACAAGGTGCCCGGCGAGTACTACTACTCGACGACCTTCGACACGGCGGCGCACAAGGTGGTGCGGGGCGCGGACGAGTACTACGAGATCCAGTTCGGGCACCGGGTGGCGTTCGTGCGGGCGGCCGATGTGCAAGTCGTGCAATCGGGGTCGTAGAGCTACTGACGGCGAGGAAGGTCGAACGACGTTCCGCCTCGTAGGACCCCGTTTGGCGCTCCTGGCGTCGCAGTAGCCCCGTCGCAATGGTGGGGGCCGGGTCTGCATGGCGCGGACCCGGCCCTCGCGTACATCTGCTGCTCTGGGAAGAACAGGCAGCGGTCGGCCTCGACCGAAGGCGTCTCTGTTTCAGGCTCTTATCAGTGCTGGTCAGGCCCTGAGGTCAGCCCTGCCGGAACAGCTCCGCCGGCAGGGGCTTCAGCAGGGCGTACAGATCGTCCGTGATCGGCCGGTCCCAGGCGGCGATCGTCACGAGCACACCGTCGCTGCGGTCGAACTGCACGCAGGAGATCCGGCTCTCGGACAGCTTCAGGCGACGGACGATCAAGAGGTTGTCGCCCTGCATCACCGGCATGTCCTCGGTGTCGAGGACGGTGACCTCTTCGTCGTTCTCCAGCGCCAGCAGCAGCTGCGCGACCTCGAACGGGATCTGCCCCTCGGCGGTCTCACGGGCCGGCGAGTCCTCGGGCAGATTGCCGATGATCATCGCGGGGCCGCGGCCGCCGAACAGGTCGTACCGCAGGAACACGCCCTGGCAGCTGCCGTCCGGTGCGGGCAGCAGGCCCGCGCCGAGATTGCCAGGCCAGTCGCCCGGGTCCATGGCCAGGACGTCGAAGTCCGGACCCGCGGGTGTGGCGGCGCTGCGGCGGCGGAGGAAGGACATGCGGCCATGGTACGTGTCCGCGGCGGCTTTGCGGCGGCGGGGGCTGAGCCGGGTGAACGCGGCTCGGCCGTGGTGGGCAAGGGCGGGTGACCGTGGCTCGGCCCTGGTAGGCGAGGCCGGGTGAGGTGGCTCTGCGGCTTGTGGGCATGATCGGGTGAGGTGGCTCTGCCGCTCGTTGGCAGGATCGGGTGACGTGGCTCTGTCGTGGTGCGTTAGTACGTGTGCATGACCCATGGATGCCCGGAACGGAGCAGTTGCCGTGACCATGAATGATCACGAGGGCGTGGCAGACGAGAGCGCCCTCACGTACTGGCGGGCCGGGCTGGACACGGTTCCCGACGAGGTTTGGCTCCATCCGGATCTCACGGTTCTGCTGCTGCCGGACAACGCTCTCACTCACATCCCCGCTCGCATCGGCACGCTCAAGGCACTGCACACCCTGGACCTGGGCCACAACAGGCTCACCCGTGTCCCGGACGAGCTGGGTGAGCTCGTGGGTCTTGACCGGTTCCTGTATCTGCACGACAACGAACTCGGCTCGCTCCCGGACTCTTTGTGTCGTCTGACCCGGCTGGCGTATCTGAACGTCGGCGAGAACGCTCTCACGGAGCTGCCCGAGTCGCTGGGCTCGATGAGGGATCTGGTGGAGCTCCGGGCTCAGCACAACCGGCTGACCGCGCTGCCTCCTTCGATCGGTGGGCTGGCGTCTCTGCGGGAGCTCTGGCTGCGCGGCAACCGCCTCAGAGCGCTCCCCGATTCCGTACGACACCTGCAGGCGCTGCGTGAACTGGAGCTGCGCGAGAACGCCTTCACGGCTGTGCCGGAGGCGCTGCGCGGCCTGCCGCTGCTGCGGCGGCTCGATCTGCGCAGCAACCGATTGCGCGAGCTGCCCGGCTGGCTCGCCGAGCTGCCCGCGCTGGAGAAGCTGGACCTGCGGTGGAACGACGTCGAGGTCCCGCGCGATGTGCTGCGGGACCTCGAGCGAAGGGGCTGCGTGGTATTGCGCTGAGCGCCCGGACCGGACGGCACACGGCCGGAGCATTCGCGACCTACCGCCCGGCTGGCCGCATCGGGCCACTGCTGCCACCGCGCCGCCCGCTCTGTCGGAACAGCGCTCAGTCGCCGTCCTCCGCCGCGGGCGGCACCACCGCCACCGGGCTCGCCGCGTGCAGCAGCACCGCGTGCGTGACCGAGCCGAGCATCCGGGCGGGCTGGAGCAGCCGCCGGCGGTGGCGGCCCACCGCCACCAGGTCGGCGTCCTTGGATGCGGCGACGACATGGCCGGCCGCGTCACCGCCCAACACGGACACGTCCACCCTCACGTCCGGGTGTTCCTTGCGGTGGGCGGCGAGGACGTCGTTCAGCAGACGGTGCGTGTCGGCTTCCACCGCGTCCTTGTCGACGAGGGACATCGCCGCGAAGTCGGTGGGCACCGACCAGGCGTAGACGGGCCAGGGATAGGCGGAGACCACCTGGAGGCGGGCGCTGCGGCGGGCGGCCGCCTCGAATGCGAAGGCCAGGGCCTGGGTGTCGGGCGAGTCCGCGGAGACGCCGATCACGATGCGCGGGCCGGGCTCGGCCGGGCCGGCGGCCTCCCCGTGCACCTCGCGTCCAGGGCGCGGCACCACCACGACCGGGCAGGCGGCGTCACGTGCGGTGGCGATCCCGTTCGAGCCGAGCAGCAGGCTGGCGAAGCCGCCACGGCCGCGTGAGCCGAGCACGATCAGTTGGGCGTTGGAGCTGAGCTCCGGTAGTACGACCGAGGGCGCGCCGTCCAGCGTGAGGTACTCGACGGGAGGTAGACCCTCTCGTCCCGCGAGTGAGGCGCGGACCTGGTCCACGACCTGATCGCCCTGCGGGGCCGGGGGCAGGGGCATCACCACCATGGCGCCGGGCCGTGTCCACTCGGTGTACTGCCGCACGTGCACGACCCGCAGCGGCGCGTCGCGCAGCCGTGCCTCCGAAAGGGCCCACTCCAGGGCGCGCAGGCTGTCTTCCGATCCGTCGACTGCCGCGATGACGGGCAGGGTGCTCATGGTTCCTCGTCTCCGGCACTGTGCCACGTTCGACCAGTTCCTCGGTGCCAGACTCGCTCAGGCGAATACCCGAGAAAAGGGCCAAAGGTCACATGTCCGGAGAAATCGATGATCCATGAGCGCCCTGCCGTGGTGTGCGCCGACATTTCGCGTGTCGGCCCTCAGGTGAGGTCGAACTCCCCTTCCCGCGCGCCCAGCACAAAAGCCCCCCACTCGGCCGGAGTGAAGATCAGAGTCGGACTCTCCGGGCGGCCGCTGTTGCGCATCGCGATGAATCCCTCCACGAAAGCGATCTCGACGTCCCCCATCCCCCGGCTGCTGGAGCGCCACTCGGCGCCGCTCAGGTCCAGCTGCTCCGGCTTCTCCCAGCCCGCACGCGGATGCTGCGTGATGGTGCTCTCGGCCACGTCCCTGCTCCTCCCGGTTCGTCGTCCGCGGCCAGACTAGCGAGCGGTTCGGGCGCCGGACAGGCCACCGGCGGGGACGTGGCCGCATCCGGCCCGCCGGTCCGCTCAGACGGTCGGTGGCTGTGCTCCGACCAGCCACATGGAGAAGAACTGCGAGCCGCCTCCGTAGGCGTGTCCGAGCACCCTGCGGGCGCCGTCGACCTGGTGCTCCCCCGCCTGTCCGCGCACCTGGAGGGCCGCCTCGGCGAAACGGATCATGCCCGAGGCGCCGATGGGGTTGGTGGACAGGACTCCGCCGGACATGTTCACCGGCAGATCACCGTCGAGTTCCGTGGCCCCTGACTCGGTCAGCTTCCAGCCCTCACCCTCGTCGGCGAAGCCCAGGTTCTCCAGCCACATCGGCTCGTACCAGGAAAACGGCACATACATCTCGACAGCGTCGATCTCCCGCCGCGGATCGGTGATGCCCGCCTGCCGGTACACGTCCGCCGCGCAGTCCTTGCCTGCCTGGGGCGATACGCAGTCCTTGCCGGCGAAGAGCGTCGGCTCGCTGCGCATCGCCCCGCCCAGCATCCAGGCCGGCGGCCGTGGTGAGCGGGCGGCGCCGGCGCGGTCGGTGAGGACCATGGCGCACGCGCCGTCGGACGACGGGCAGGTCTCCGAGTAGCGGATCGGGTCCCACAGCATCGGGGACGCCTGGACCTTCTCCAGGGTGATGTCGTGCTCGTGGAGGTGCGCGTACGGGTTCTTGAGAGCGTTCCGCCGGTCCTTGTACGCGACGAGGGAGCCGACCGTCTCAGGCGCGCCGCTGCGTCGCATGTACGCGCGCACGTGCGGGGCGAAGAAGCCGCCCGCACCGGCGAGCAGCGGCTGCTGGAAGGGGATCGGCAGGGACAGCCCCCACATGGCGTTGGACTCGGACTGTTTTTCGAAGGCGAGGGTCAGGACCGTGCCGTGGACGCGGGCCGCGATCAGATTGGCGGCCACGAGCGCGGTGGAGCCGCCCACGGAGCCCGCCGTGTGCACCCGGAGCATGGGTTTTCCGACGGCGCCGAGCGCGTCGGCGAGATACAGCTCGGGCATCATGACGCCCTCGAAGAAGTCGGGTGCCTTGCCGATCACCACGGCATCGATGTCCGCCCACGTCAACTCGGCGTCCTGGAGGGCCCGCCCGGCTGCTTCGCGGACGAGCCCCGCGATGGACACGTCGCGGCGCGCGGCAACGTGCTTGGTCTGCCCGATACCGACGACGGCCACGGGCTCCTTCCCCGCCTTGTCCACTGTGCTCATCGCGGGTCTCCCTCCAGTACGGCGACGAGGTTCTGCTGCAGGCACGGGCCGGACGTGGCGTGGGCGAGCGCGCGGTCGGAGTCGCCGCGGTGGATGCGTGCGGCGGCCTCGCCGATCCGGATGAGGCCGGCGGCCATCACGGGGTTGGCTGAGAGGGCTCCGCCCGACGGGTTGACGTTCACCGTGTCGTCGAGCCTGAGCGCCTTGCGCAGCACCACCTCCTGAGAAGAGAAGGGCGCGTGCAACTCCGCTGTGTCCACCGGCCGCTCGAAGGCCCCGGCACGCTCCGCGGCCAGCCGTGTCGACGGCGAGTCCGTGAGGTCCCGTACGCCCAGGCTGTGCGCCTCGATGCGGTGGTCGATCCCGCGGATCCAGGCGGGCCGCTCGCACAGGTCGCGGGCCCGGTCGCCCGCGGCGAGAATCACGGCCGCCGCCCCGTCACCCACGGGGGGACAGTCCCCGGTACGCAGGGGACGTACGACGTACTCGCCCGGGGGACGCGCACCGGACAGCTGGGCGTGCGGGTTGTCAGCGGCGGCTGTGCGGCTGCGCGCGGCGACGCCCGCGAGAGCCCTCTCATCCGTGTCCCCGGCATCGATCAGCGCCTGAGCCTGCAGAGCCGCGAGGGCCACCGAGTCCGGCCACAGCGGTGCCACGTAGTACGGGTCGAGCTGGCGGGTCAGCACGTCCCGCACGGACCCGGGCGACGACTTGCCGTATGAGTACACGAGTGCGGTGTCGGCCTCGCCGGTCAGCAGCTTGATCCATGCCTCGTACAGCGCCCAGGCACCGTCCATCTCGACGTGCGACTCGGAGATGGGCGGCCAGGCGCCGACGCCGTCGAGCGCCATGGTGAACGAGAAGGCACGGCCGGCGAGGTAGTCGCTGGAGCCGGAGCAGGTGAAGCCGATGTCGCTGGTCCTGAGGCCGGTGCGGTCCAGAACCTCGTGCAGCACCGGCATGAGCATCTCGACCTCGGAGAGCTCGTCGGTCGTGCGCAGGTGGTCGGTCTGCCCGAAGGCGACGACGGCGATCTCGCGCGTCGGTGGCATGCCTGGCATCTAGAGCAGCTCCTTGTACGTCTCGTAGTCCGCGTCGGGTTCGCCGGTGGGCCGGTAGTGGTCCGGGTAGCGGCCGCCCTCGGTCCAGACCGGCTCCACGCGCAGGCCCATCCGCACCTGGTCGTAGGGAATGCCGGCGATGCGCCCGTGCAGGGCGAGGTCGGCGCCGTCGAGGGCGATGTGCGCGTAGACGTACGGCACCTCGATGTCGAGGTTCTTAGCCTTGATGTTGACGATGCAGTAGGTGGTGACGGTGCCGCGGGGGCCGACCTCGACCTGTTCCGCTGTGGCGACACCGCAGGTGGGGCATGCGCCCCTCGGAGGTACGTACACCTTGCGGCAGGACGGACAGCGCTCTCCGACCGTCCGCTGCTCGGCCAAGGAGTTGATGTAGGCGGACTGGGCGCGGCCCGGCCCGTAGGTGTAGTCGAGGCGGGCGGGCGCGACGATGCCGGTCACCATCTCCTCGAACGGGCCGTCGTGCCCCGTGAGTTGCGGCGCTTGGGAACCGTCGTACGGCTCGAAGCAGGCGATGTCCGTGATGGCGCCGGAGCGTTCCGCGGCCCAGCGGATGCGGACGCGCATGCCTGTGTGGACGGCATCGGGTCCCGGTGCGTCGAGGACGTGCAGGAGAGCGGTATCAGCGCCGTCGAGTTTCACGAGGACCCATGCGAACTGCTCCTGGAGGGGCTGGCCGCGGCGGGGCGCGGGGTTCCAGGCCCAGGTGGTGACCGTGCCGGTGGGGGCGACCTCGACGAGGTCGCGTATCTCCTCGGCGGTCACGGGGTCGTACTCGACGGGAGGCACCAGGGTTCTGCCGTCGGCGGTCTTGACGCCGAGGACGACGCGTTCGCGCAACCCGGTGAGGAAAGCGCTCTGGACGGGACCGAGGGAGCGGGTGAAGGGGAACTCAAGGACGAGAGGGGCTTTGAGGACTTCGGGCACTGGGTCTCCTCGCGGGACGGTCGTGGTCTGCGTCGGTCTCGCTCAGGCGCGCCGGTAGACGGGCGGGCGCTTCTCGGCGAAGGCGCGGGCGCCCTCCTTGGCGTCGGCGGTGTCGAAGATCGGCCAGCCGCGTTCGAGTTCGGACTTCAGCCCGTCCGCCTCGGTCATCTCGGCGGTCTCGTAGACGGAGGCCTTGACCGCCTCGACGGCGAGCGGGCCGCAGGCGTTGATCTGTTCGGCGATGGCGAGAGCCCTCTCGAGCGCGGTGCCGTCGGGGACGACGTGCCCGATCAGCCCGATGCGTGCGGCCTCGTCGGCGGTGTACGGGCGGCCGGTGAGCAGCATCTCGAGAGCGTGCGTACGGGGGATCTGCCGCTGCAGGCGGACCGTGGAGCCGCCGATGGGGAAGAGGCCGCGCTTGACCTCGAAGAGCCCGAAGGTGGCGGACTCGCCGGCGACCCGGATGTCGGTGCCCTGGAGGATCTCGGTGCCGCCCGCGACGCAGTACCCCTCGACGGCGGCGATGACCGGTTTGCGGGGGCGGTGGTGGCGCAGCATCGCCTTCCAGTGCAGATCCGGGTCGGCCTTGAGCCGGTCCCTGTACTGCTGGCCCTCCATCCCCTTGCCCCCGAGCGCTTTCAGATCCATGCCGGCGCAGAACGCGCCGCCCGCGCCGGCGAGCACGACGGACCGGACCGTGTCGTCCTCGTCGGCCTCGACCCACCCGTCGTACAGGCCTACCAGCATCGGCAGTGAGAGCGCGTTCTTGGCCTCCGGCCTGTTGAGCGTGAGCACCAGTGTGGCGCCTTCCCGCTGCACGGTGAGGTGTTCCGTCCCACCCATTGCCGTCCTCCCGTCTTCAGACTGAAACAGGTTGCAGGAGGCGCGGGTCCAGTTCAATAGTTTTCTGACTGACAGTCAGATTTCTTGTGCGAGCCCTTCCCAGTTGTGGGTGCCTCTGCTCTGATGACGGCCAGGTTCAGTGGGGTAAGCCCGATGACGGTCCCTGTTTACGGTCCTTTGATCGCCGGGTCAGGAGGAGCGGTGGAGTACAACCTTGCCGATCTGTTCGAGTCGGTCGTCGATGTGGTGCCCGACCGCGAGGCACTCGTGTACATCGACCACCCGGGCACCGGGGCGGAGCGCCGGCTCACCTACGCCCAGCTCGACGCGGCGGCCAACCGCATCGCCCACCATCTGATCGACAGCGGCATCCGCCCCGGCGAACACCTGGGCCTCCACCTCTACAACGGCATCGAGTACCTCCAGACTGTGCTCGGGTGCCTGAAGGCACGGGTCGTGCCGGTGAACGTCAACTACCGGTACGTGGAGGACGAGCTGGTCTACCTCTACCGGGACGCGGACCTGGTGGCTCTCGTCTTCGACGCGGAGTTCACCGGACGTGTGGCGGTCGCGCTGCCGCGTACGGAGAAGCTGCGGCATCTCGTGCGCGTCGGCGCCCCGCCGGAGGGGGCGCCCGACGTGCCGGCGATTCCCTTCGCGGAGGCGGAGGCGTCCGGCTCCCCCGAACGTGGCTTCCCGGCCCGCTCCGCCGACGACCTGTTCATCATCTACACCGGCGGCACGACCGGGATGCCCAAAGGCGTGATGTGGCGCCAAGAGGATCTGTTCTTCTCCGGCCTTGGCGGCGGCTCACCGACCGGAGAGCCCGTGAAGAAGCCGGAGGAGATCGCCGAGCGCGTCGCGGCCGGCGGCGACGGCATCACCTTCTTCCCCACTCCCCCGCTGATGCACGGCACCTCGACGCTGACCGCGTTCATCGGCTTCAACTTCGGGCAACGCGTCGTAGTGCACCGCAAGTTCGTTCCGGAAGAAGTGCTGCGCACCATCGAGAAGGAGCGGGTCACCAGCATGTCGCTGGTGGGAGACGCGATGGTGCGACCACTGATCGACGCGCTGGTCGGCCCGATGAAGGGCACCGACTGCTCCTCCATGTTCAGCGTGTCGTCGTCGGGCGCGGTCCTGTCCGAGACCGTGCGGGAGCAGTTCCTGGCGCTCGTCCCGAACGTGATGCTGCTGAACAACTTCGGCTCCTCCGAATCCGGCTTCAACGGCACCGCGACGGCCGACTCGGGACCGGACACGGGCTTCCGGGTACGCGTCAACGCCCGTACGCAAGTGGTGGACCCCGTGACGCACGAGCCCGTGGCGCCCGGGGACGTGGGGCGTGTCGCGCAGCGCGGCCATGTGCCTCTCGGCTACTACAACGATCCCCAGAAGACCGCCGAGACGTTCTTCCGGAAGGGTGACGAGCGGTGGGTGCTGCTCGGCGACATGGCGACGGTCGACGAGGAAGGCGTCGTCACCGTCCTCGGCCGGGGCTCGCAGTGCATCAACACGGGCGGTGAGAAGGTCTATCCGGAGGAGGTCGAGCAGGCGCTCAAGGCCCATCCGGATGTGTACGACGCGCTGGTGGCCGGCGTGCCGGATACGAAGTGGGGCAACCATGTGGCGGCCGTGGTGCAGCTGCGCGAGGGTGCGGCACGGCCCTCCTTGAACGACATCCAGGCCCACTGCCGTGCCCGTCTCGCGGGTTACAAGATCCCCCGCCAGCTGGTGCTCACGGACCGGATCCAGCGTTCACCGAGCGGCAAGGCGGACTATCGGTGGGCGCGGGCGGTGGCGGCGGAGGGGGCCGCGGCGGGAGGCGCGGCGGGGGCCGCGGCAGGAGGCGCGGCGGGGGGCGAGTAGGCGGCGGAGCCCGGCTCTTGGGCACCGCCCACCGCCGCGGCCGGCTGAGGTCGGTCTTCGCCGGACGGGCTGATTTCAGCCCGTCCGGCGCTTGAGGACGAGCCCGCCGGCCCCTCGCCTGGTGACGCCGCCGAAGCCGTGGTCTGGACGGACGGATGGGCGGCCGGAACGGGGACGACTCGGCGGCAGGAAACAGGGACGATTCGGACACCGGACCGGGCGCGGCTCGGCGGCCGGAACGGGGACGACTCGGCGCCAGGAAACGGGAACGGCCGGACGCCGGACCGGGGAACAGCCCAGACGCCGGAACGCGGACAGCTCAGCCACCGGAATGGGGACGGCCTCGACACCGCAACAGGAACAGCCCGCCAGACGCCGGACCGGGGACGGCCTCGACACCGCAACGGGAACAGCTCGCCGGACCCCGGAACGCGGACAGCTCAGCCACCGGAACGGGGACGGCCCGGCCGGCCGCCAGACGCGAACAGCCCGGCCGGACGCCGGACCGGAACCGGCTCGGCGGCTGGAACGACCGTGATGCCTTCCCGGGTGACCATGACAAGCTCACCGTAGACGGTGGTCGTCGAGGCACGGCCGCCGAGCTGCCCGGCCAGGCGCTCGAGCAGGGCTGCGGAGACCGCGGCGAAAGGCGCTCGTCCCAAGCGGTCGACGAGCAGCCGACGAGCACTCTGCGCGCGGCTCACGCTGCACTCCCGCACCCCCGCAGCACTCCCGCAGGCCTCCCGCAGCACTCCCGCAGGCCTCCCGCAGCCCTCCCGCGGGCCTCGCGCAGCCCTCTCGCGGTGCCTACGGCGTGGTAGGCACCGCCGCGGAGGGTACCGATCCATCAGAGGGTGCTGGAGCGCCGGGACAGCCGAGGCACCTGGAGGACTGATGGGTTTCACCGACGATCATCTGATGTCGCTGGCCGACGCCGGGCTGGGCAACAGCGCCTATCTCGTCGACCTCGGCGACGGGCGGGCCCTGGCCGTGGACGCGAGCCGGGACCTGCGTGGCCTGCGGAAGGCGGCGGAGCGGCACGGGCTGCGGATCGCGTTCGCCGCCGACACCCACCTGCACGCCGACTTCCTGACCGGATCCGTGCAGCTGGCGCACGACGAGGGGGCCACGGTCCTCGCGTCCGCCGCCGGGCACCGTGCGTATCCTCACCGGCCTCTGCGCGACGGCGACGAGGTGGACGTGAGCGGACTGACCCTGCGGGCGCTGGCCACGCCCGGCCACACCGACGAGCACCTGTCCTACCTGCTGCTGGACGGCGCCCGCGCCCTCGGCGTGTTCACCGGCGGATCGCTGATCGTCGGCTCCGCCGCCCGGACCGATCTGCTGGGCGCCGACCGAACGGAGGAGTTCGCCCGAGCCCAGTACCGCTCGTTGAGGCGGCTCGCCAGACTGCCGGACGAGGTGGCCGTCTGGCCCACGCACGGCGCGGGCTCCTTCTGCACGGCCCCGGCCGGCGCGAAACGCACCACGACCCTCGGCGACCAGCGCTCCTCCAACCCCCTGCTCACGGCCCCTGACGAGGACGCCTTCGTACGGCAGCTGCTGGGGAGCCTCGGTTCCTACCCGGCGTACTTCGACAGGCTCACCGAGATCAACCGGCGCGGACCCGCGGTCTTGGGCTCGCAGCCCCGGCTGGCCCCGCTGACGCCGGCAGACGTACGGGCCGCGGTCGCCCGTGGTGCACAGATCGTGGACGTACGCCCGGTGGCTCACTTCGCGACCGGACACATCCCGGGCGCGATCTCCATTCGGCTGCGCGAGCAGTTCGCCACCTGGCTGGGCTGGCTGCTGCCCCCGGACGCCCCTCTCGTCTTCATCGCCGCACCCGGGCAGGACCTCGCCGAAGTCATCTGGCAGGCCCTGAAGATCGGGTACGAGCGACTGGCCGGACATCTCGCAGGGGGCATGGACGCCTGGGACTCTGACGGCGGAGAGCAGCAGAACGTCGAGCTCGTTACGGCCGACCAGATCGGCGACCGCCCGGTCCTCGACATCCGGCAGCGGTCCGAGCACGTTGCGGGGCACATCCCGGGCGCGGTCAGTGTCGAGCTCGGCGAGCTGGCGGCCCGTGCGGACGAGGCACCGGCCGATGTGGTGGTCGCCTGTGGGCGCGGCCTGCGCGCCATGACCGCCGCGAGCATCCTGCAACGCGCCGGCCGGCACGACGTCGCCGCCCTCGTCGGAGGGCCTGACGACTGGGCCCGCGCCACGGGGCTCCAGTTGGAGGCAGGCGAGTGACCGCTTACGGAAGGGCCGGTGACGCCCGCCTGCTCAATCGCCGAGGAACGCCTCCACAGCCGCCAGGAACTCCTTCGGACGAGTCTCGTGCACGAGGTGGCCGGCGTCGATCGTGACCAGCCGGGTGTCGGGGAGGCGGTCCGCGAGAACGGCGATGTGGTCCTGCGGGATGAGGCTAGTTGGGCCGCCGCCGACAAGCAGCGTGGGCATGGTGATCCTCCCCATGTGCTCCCACCACACTGGATCGGGCGTGTTGCGCTGTTCATCGGTCTGGAGGACCATCGCCCAGTCGAAGGGCAGGTCGGCGTCCCGGCGTTCCGCCGGCGGGCGTGGCGGGTTCAGCGGGAAGGGGGCGGGCACGTCCTCGAGTACGAGGCGGCGTACACGCTCCGGGTGCTGCTGCGCGAGCAGGTACGCGGCGGCTCCGCCGAGGGAGTGCCCGACGAGATCGACGCGCTCGATACCGAGGACGGTGAGGAAGGCGAGCACGTCGTCGCGCATCGACTCGTACGTGTACGTGCCGGGCCAGTCGCTGCGGCCGTGCCCGCGCAGATCCAGGGCGTAGACGCGGCGCGCGGCGGACAATGGGCTGGCGATCCAGTCCCAGTCCGTGCTGTCGGCGCCACGGCAGTGGAGCAGCACGGCGGGCGCCGCACCGGGTGGGGCGTCGTCAGATCCCCAAGCACGGTAGGCGAGCCTGATTCCGTTCGCCCGAACAGTTTGGGTGTCCATGCCAGTGACCGTAACCCGCGGGTCGTGCGGTACCCGTCCAGTAGGCGTGAGCGCAGCGTTCAGCCTCCGGCGAATGAGGTCACGGTGCGCCCGGCGCACCTCACGCAACTCTCCTTCACGTACTGAAGCGGTCCCGTAGCTCCCTCTTTCCCTCCACAGTGCGGCTTACGGGATGGTCGACGCTTCACAGCCGGCCCAACGGCGAAGGCTCCACGTCCTGGCCCCCACAATGTCCTGGGGCGCTGTGTTTCTGGTTGCGATCTCGATGTTGCACGAGGCGTTGGTGTCGGCGTTGCCGGACTAGCCGCACGTGGGGTTCTTGCAGTCGAAGCGGGCCTGTGTCTCGCGGCTGCCGGGCATGCTGTAGCCGCACGCGTGGCAGCACAGAGAGGTGTTCGGGGCGGGAGCTTTGGTCAGGTGTCCGCCCCGGTCGGCGAGCTTGTACTCGAGCATGGTGACCGTGCGGCCCCACGCCTCGCCTGCGATCGAGCGGTTCAGTCCGGCCTTCTGCCGGACGTTCTTGCCTGGGGCTTCCACAGTTCCCCTGGCGGACTTGACCATGTTCGACCCAAGGTTCCTGGTGGTAGAAGGCGAGCTTGGTCGGGGGCAGCCTCGTGGAGATCACACAGCCCGCGTGCGCCCCTCCCAGTACGGCTCGCGCAGCCGCCGCTTGTACAGCTTGCCGTTGGGGTCGCGCGGCATCGACGCGATGAAGTCCACGCTCTTGGGCCGCTTGTACCCGGCGAGTTGGCGCTCGCAGTGGGCGAGGATGTCGGCGGCCAGGGCCTCACCGGGCTCGTGGCCTTCGGCGGGTTCGACGACGGCCTTGACCTCCTCGCCCCAGTCGTCGTGCGGGATGCCGAAGGCGGCGGCGTCGGCGACCGCGGGATGAGTAAGGAGGGCGGCCTCGATCTCGGCGGGGTAGATGTTGACGCCGCCCGAGATGATCATGTCGATCTTGCGGTCGCGGAGGTAGAGGTACCCGTCCTCGTCGAGGAACCCGAGGTCGCCGACGGTGAAGAAGTCGCCGATGCGGTTCTGCTTCGTCTTGGAATCGTCCTTGTGGTAGCTGAAGCCGGCGGTCGTCATCTTCATATAGACCGTGCCGAGTTCGCCGGCCGGCAGCCGCTTGCCGTCGTCGTCGAAGATCGCGAGTTCGCTGATGGGCCAGGCCTTGCCGACCGTGCCGGGCTTCTTCAGCCAGTCCTCGGCGGTGGCGAAGGCGCCGCCGCCCTCGCTGGCCGCGTAGTACTCCTCCACGCAGCTCCCCCACCAGTCGATCATCGCCCGCTTCACATGGTCGGGGCACGGTGCGGCGCCGTGGATGGCGTGTCGCATGGACGACACGTCGTAGGCGGCCCGCACCTCGTCGGGCAGCGCGAGCAGGCGGTGGAACTGGGTGGGGACCATGTGCGTGTGGGTGCACCGGTACTGGTCGATGAGGCGCAGCATCTCCTCGGGTGTCCACTTGTCCATCAGCACCAGTTGGTGGCCGATGTGCAGCGAAGAGCCCGCGAACTGGAGCACCGCCGTGTGGTACAGCGGCGAACACACGAGATGCACGTTGTCGTCGAACGGCTTGATGCCGAAGATGCCGAGGAAGCCGCCGAGATAGGCCTCCTCGGGCAGTTTGTCCTGCAGCGGCCTGCGGATGCCGCGGGGGCGGCCGGTGGTGCCAGACGTGTAGTTCATGACCCAGCCGAGGGTGCGGTCGGCTGGCGCGGAATCGGGCTGTCCGTCGAGGAGTTCGGCGTACGGACGGAAGCCTTCAACGGCGCCGACGGCGTACCGGTTCCCGGCCGGGAGCTTCGCCTCGTCGGCGGCCTGCCGCGCGGTGCTGGCGAACCGCTCGTGTGCGATGAGCACTTTGGCGCCGGAGTCGGCGACGATCCAGGCGATCTCGGGTCCGACGAGGTGGTGGTTGACGGGCACGAGGTAGAAACCGGCCTGCTGAGCGGCCAGATACGCTGTGAAGAACTCGACCCCGTTGGGCAACACGACCGCGAACGCGTCGCCCCGCTCGAGCCCGGCGGCGCGCAGCCCGTGCACCACACGGTTGGCAGCGGCGAGCAGGCGGCCTGCCGTCCACTGGTCTCCGTCGGGCGCGATGAGGATCGGGCGGTCCGGGTCCGCGGCCGCCTGCGCCCAGAAACCGTTCGGGCTCCCGCTCATCGCAGCCCCCTTCCCGCGATGCGGTTGAGGCGGTCGACGGCGCGCTCGAAACCGCGGGTCAGGTCGTCGAAGGCGGCCTGGACGCTGCGTTCGCTGTTCATGCGGCCGACGATCTGCCCGACGGGCGTGCCGAGCAGCGGCTCGACCTCGTACTTCTGGATACGCGAGACGGCCTCGGCGACGAGCAGGCCCTGGAGGGGCATGGGAAGCGGGCCTGGCCCTGCCGGATCGTCCCAGGCGTCGGTCCACTCGGTGCGCAGCTGACGGGCGGGCTTGCCGGTAAGGGCGCGGGAACGGACCGTGTCGCCCGATCCGGCGGCCAGAAGCTTGCGCGTCAGCGCCCGCGAATGGAGCTCGGCCTCGGTGGTGGTCAGCCATAGAGAGCCGAGCCATACACCTTGAGCGCCGAGGGTGAGCGCGGCCGCTACTTGTTCGCCGCTGCCGATGCCGCCCGCGGCCAGCACGGGCAACGGCGCGACCGCCTCGACGGCTTCGGGGGTGAGCACCATGGATGCGATCTCTCCGGTGTGGCCGCCCGCTTCGTACCCCTGGGCGACCACGATGTCGATGCCCGCGTCGGCGTGCTTGCGTGCGTGCCGTGCGCTGCCCGCGAGGGCCGCCACGAGCACGCCCTGGTCGTGGGCCCGCTTGATGACGTCCGCGGGCGGCGAGCCCAGGGCGTTGGCGAGGAGTCTGATCGGATAGTCGAAGGCGACGTCGAGTTGGGTGCGGGCCACCTGTTCCATCCAGCCGGTGATGCGCCAGCCGGACGCCTCGCCCTCGGCGAGTTGGGGTACGCCGTGCTTGGCGAGCGTTTCCTTGACGAACTGCCGGTGCCCTTCCGGGATCATCGCCTCGACATCGGCCTCGGTGACGCCCTCCACCTTCTTGGCGGGCATGACGACGTCGAGGCCGTACGGCTTGCCTTCGACGTGGGCCTCGATCCAGTCGAGATCGCGTTTCAGCTCGTCGGGGGCTGTGTAGCGGACAGCGCCGAGCACCCCGAATCCGCCGGCCCTGCTGATGGCGGCGGCCACCGCCGGGAACGGCGTGAAGCCGAAGATGGCGTGCTCGATCCCCAGTTTCTTGCTCAGCTCCGTCTCCATGGGCGCAGGATGCCGCAGCGGCTCGGACGACGGAAGAGATTTTCTGATGCAGTGTCAGATTTTTGCCGTGCCGGACACTTCGCGGTGCGGGCCGTCGACGTGTGCTACTGCCCGAGTACGGCCATGGCCGCGTTGTGCCCGGGGATCCCGCTGACACCACCGCCGCGGACCGCGCCCGCGCCGCACAGCAGGACGTTCGCGTGCCGGGTCTCCACACCCCAGCGTCCCGTGCCCTCCTGGACGTACGGGAAGGCGAGGTCGCGGTGGAAGATGTTGCCGCCGGGCAGCCGCAGGTCTCGTTCGAGGTCGAGTGGGGTCTTGGCCTCGATGCAGGGTCTGCCGTCCGCGTCGGTGGCGAGGCAGTCCGCGAGGGGTTCGGCGAGGTGGGCGTCGAGCTGGGCCAGGGTCGACTTGAGCAGTTCTTCGCGGGCGCCGTCGTTGTCGCGCTCGAAGAGCCGGGCGGGGGTGTGCAGGCCGAAGAGGGTGAGCGTCTGGTAGCCGCGCTCCACGAGGTCCGGGCCGAGGATGGTGGGGTCCGTGAGCGAGTGGCAGTAGATCTCGGAGGGCGGGGCACTGGGCAGCCGTCCGGCGGCGGCCTCGGCGTGGGCGGCGGCCAGCTGGTCGTAGCCCTCGGCGATGTGGAAGGTCCCGGCGAACGCCTCACGCGGGTCCACGGCGGTGTCGCGCAGCCGCGGCAGTCGCTTCAACAGCATGTTGACCTTCAGCTGGGCCCCTTCGGCGGGTACGGGCGGTTCGTCGCCGAGGAGGGATGCCAGCACCTGGGGTGAGGCGCCCACGAGGACATGGCGCGCGGCGACGGTGCCTTCGCCCTCCCGCGTCCGGTACGTGACGTCCGCCTTCCGTCCGTCCGTCTCGACGCGGGTCGCCTCATGCCCGGTGACGATCTCCGCGCCGGCCGTGCGTGCGGCTGAGGCGAGAGCGTCGGTCAGGGCGCCCATGCCGCCGACCGGCACGTCCCAGTCACCCGTTCCCCCGCCGATGACGTGGTAGAGGAAGCAGCGGTTCTGCTTCAGGGACGGGTCGTGGGCGTCCGCGAAGGTGCCGATGAGAGCGTCGGTGAGGGCGACGCCGCGGACCAGGTCGTCGGAGAAGCGCGCCTCGATCGCCGCACCGATGGGCTCTTCGAACAGCATGCGCCAGGCCCCGTCGTCGTCGATGCGGCGGCGCAGCTCGTCGCGGTCGGGCAGTGGCTCCGTCAGCGTCGGGAAGACGCGTTCGGCGACGCGGCGGGTCGTGTCGTAGAAGGCGAGCCATGACGTGTACTCGGCATCGCCGCCGGTGAGCCGCTCGAACGACTCCCGAGTGCGGTCGGGGCCGCCGCCGACGAGCAGTCCCGTCGCGCGGCCGGCCCGCTCGACGGGTGTGTACGAGGACACGGTGCGCTTCCGGGTGGTGAAGGTCAGGTCCAGGTCGCGGACGATCTTCTGCGGGAGCAGGCTCACCAGGTACGAGTAGCGGGAGAGGCGGGCGTCGACCCCGGCGAAGGGGCGGGTCGACACCGCGGCGCCGCCCGTGCTGCCGAGCCGCTCCAGCAGCAGCACGGAGCGGCCGGCGCGGGCGAGGTAGGCGGCGGCGACGAGGCCGTTGTGGCCTCCGCCGACGATGACGACGTCGTAGTGCTCGCGTGCAGGCATGGTTCTTCGTAACACGGGAGTGGCTGCTGTGGGCAGCCCTGCTCTCAGCGGAGAGGGCGTGCCCCCACCGTTGTGGGCGGTCGTTCCGCGACGCAGAGGCGCAGGCACGCCCACCGTTGTGGGCAGGCGTTCCTCCCCAGCTACCGATGGAGGTGCCCCCAGGCGATGGGGGTCCGGTCCCCCTACTCTGGGAGCACCTCCCAGGCCCTTAAGGCACTGGGGGGAGGAACGACCGCCCACAGCGGGTCAGCGGTGGCGGCCCCGCGGTCAGCACCGGGGCGGGCCCCGATCAGAGGCGGCACCCTACCCGTGCCCGCCCACCCCCCGCCGCTGCCGCAGCGCCGCCACCCTGCGGTACAGCTCCACCGCCTCCGTGGAACGCCCGAGCTGCTCCAGGCAGTGCGCCTCGTCGTTGCGGCTGGCCAGCGCGTCGGGATGGTCGGCGCCGAGGACGCGTTCGCGGGCCGCCGCGACCCGGCGGTACTCGGTGAGCGCGTCGGCCCAGCGGCCGAGCCAGCCGAGCCCGACAGCGACCTCGCGGTGGCTGACCAGCGTGTCGGGGTGATCGGGCCCGAGAATGCGCTCCCGGATCGTGCACACGTCACGGGCCTCGGCGAGCGCCTCCTCCCAGCGCCCGAGCCGCCCGAGATTGACGCCCAGGCCGTGCCGGGCGCGCAGCGTCTCGGGATGGGCGGGCCCGTGCACGCGCGTGCGGTTGTCGACGAGGTCGCGGTAGAGCGTCAGAGCCTCCGCGCTACGGCCCAGACGTCCGAGGCTGATGCCCACCTCGTAGCGTGCCGCGAGGGTGTCCGGGTGGTCGGGGCCCAGCGCCTGCGCGCGGGCGTCGGCGACCTCCCGGTAGGTCTGGAGAGCCTCCGGCCAGCGGCCCAACTGCCCGAGTGCGTAGGCGACCTCGTAGCGGGTGACGAGCGTGTCGGGGTGGGTGGCGCCGAGCACGCGCGCACGTCCCGTCGCGACCTGCTGCGCCATGCGGTACGAGTCCTCAAGCCTGCCGAGCCGGCCGAGGTTGAAGGCGAGGTTGTGGCGGCAGCGCAGCGTGTCGGGGTGGTCGGACCCCATGGCGCGCTCCCGCTGGGCGAGCACCGCGGTGTACACCTGGTGTGCCTCGAAGTGCCGGCCGAGCTGGCCGAGGACGTACGCCGTCTCCTGGCGGGCGGCGAGGGTGTCCGGATGCCCGTCGCCCATGGTGCGCGCACGGCCCTGGGCGACGCGCTCGTACTGCCGCAGGGCATCCGCGGCGCGGCCGGTGCGGCTGAGGGTGAACCCGACCTCGTAGAAGCTGGCGAGGGTGTCGGGGTGGTCGGGGCCGAGCAGGTGTTCGCGTTCCGCGGCCACCGCGCGGTGCACCTCGCCTGCCTCCTCCCATCGGCCGAGCCGTCCCAGGCTCAGGCCCGCGTTGTGCCGGGAGACGAGCGCGGCGAGCACCTCGGGGGGCGGGGTTGGCCGGTCCGGCTGCACCGGTTCGGCGGGCCGGCGGGCGTCGGATCGCGGGATCCACTCACCGGTGAGGCCCGCCGCCGCGTCCGGCGGCGTCGTACGGAGCGAGGCGGCGGCGCTCGCCTTGTGGCCCGTGGTCATGCCGCGAGTCCACGACGGCAGCCGCGGCTCGCGCGACGCCGGCTGCTCCGGGCGCTCGGCGGGCGGCCGCAGTGGCGCATCGTCGGCACCGGCCTGCGGGGGCGCGTCCCCAGCCCCGGTCACGGGGGGCGTCACCACGGTCGGGACGTACGTGGCGCCGCTGCGGCCCGCCGCGATGCTGCGCGCCAGTTCGCGGGCGTCGCGGGGGCGTTCGTCGGGTTCCTTGGCGAGCAGGCCGAGGATGAGCTCCTCGACGTACTCGGGCAGTTCCGCGCGGTGGCTGCGGGGCGGCTCGGGCTGCGTGTCCCGGTGCCCGACGAGCACCGCCCAGGCGTCGTCCAGGTCGAACGGCGGGGCCCCGGTGGCGAGTTCGTACAGCACGCAGCCGAAGGAGTACAGGTCGCTGCGCTGGTCGACGCCCTCGCCGCTGATCTGCTCGGGCGACATGTAGTGCGGGGTGCCCATCGCGATTCCGGTGCCGGTCAGCCGCGATGTGAAGCCGATGTCGTGGCCCAGCCGTGCGATGCCGAAGTCGCAGATCTTCACCGAGCCGTCGGTGAGCCGCATGATGTTGGCGGGCTTCAAATCCCGGTGCACGATGCCCTGTTCATGCGTGTACGCGAGGGCGGCGGCGACCTGTTCGGCGATGTCCAGGATGTCGGTCACCGGCAGCGGATGGTGCTTGTTGTCCTCCAGGACCTGGCTGAGGTTGCGGCCTTCCAGCAGCTCCATCACGAGATAGAGCACGCCGTCGTGTTCGCCGAAGTCGTGCACGACGGTGACGCCGCGGTGCTGCAGCGCGGCCGCGACGCGCGCCTCGCGGCGGAACCGCTCCCGCAGGACGCGCGTGAAGGACTGGTCATGCCCGGGGCTGAGCGGCTTGAGGCACTTGACAGCGACTCTCCGCCCCAGGGACTCGTCGCGCGCACGCCACACCTCGCCCATGCCGCCGCGACCGATCAGGTCGAGCAGCCGGTACCGGCCCTGGATCAGCCTGGTGTCCGCCATTTCGTGCAGTCGCCCCCGTCAGCTCGCTGCGCCCTCCCCTAGGCCCTGTCGTCGGACTCCCGCCTGACGACAGGGCCTGGCCCGTCCAGTATGACGAGCCCTCTGCGGAGTTTGTATGGGGCCGGGCGGCTGCCGGGGCCGAGCCGTGCCACGGCCCGGAGGATGTGTTTGGGCGGCAGTTGCCAGCGCACACCTGCGGGAATGCAGCGCAGAAGGGTGCCGGTGAGACGCAGGCGCCGGGTGATCACCGCGGGAGGCGGCGCCGCCCGTCCGTACAGCTCGTGGGCGTACGGCGGCAGGGAGGCGTACGCGAGGTTCGCCACGCGCCGCCAGATGATCGCGCGCGCCGGGATCATCAGTGCGGGGACCGGGGGCCGCCTCAGGAAGTCGTCGACGTCGCGCGCCTCGGGCCCGGCGGCCAGTTCGGACCGCATCTTCTCGAAGTACGCAGCCAGCTCTGCGGTGTTCGCGGGTACGCGGCCCGGGTCGAGGCCGACGAGCCGGGCGCTGACGCGGTGCTCGTCGACGTACCGGTCGGCCTGCGCGTCCGTCAGACGGATCCCGGAGCGGCGCACGACGTGCAGATACGAGTCGATCTCGGCGCAGTGGACCCACAGCAGCAGCTCGGGCTCGTCCACTCCGTAGCGCTCCTCCGTGTCCGGGTCCGTGGCACTGAGCATGCTGTGGATCTTCCGTACGCGCGCACCGGCCCGCTCGGCCGCCTCGGTCGTACCGTACGTGCTAGTGCCGACGAAGTTCGCGGTACGCATCAGCCGGCCCCACGCGTCCTTGCGGAACTCGGAGTTCTGCATGACGCCACGTACCGCGCGCGGGAGGAGGGCCTGCAGATACAGGGCGCGGACGCCCGCGATCCACATCATCGGGTCGCTGTGCAGCTGCCAGGTCACCGAGGAAGGCCCGAAGAGACCGGGATCCGCATCTTGCATGTCCCACCTCCTGCTTGCAGCCTAAGCACACAAGGGCGGCTCGTCCTTCGCGGGCAGGAACTCCGTTGGGGGCAGGCCCGCTGCCTGGAAGGAGGCCGCGTCGGGGCCCTGGAGTGCCATGTAGCCGGGGACATAGTTCCCTGCCGGTTCCTGCTCTCCAGCCACCCGGCTCCGGGAGTTGGTGTGGATCTGGTCGAGCTGCCACAGGCGTCCGCCGAACGTCGCGAACTTGATCCCGCAGTGGGCGAGCATGTCGTACGGGTACCACTTTCCCTGCTTCGGATGGCGCGGTCCAGTTTCCAGGCTGTCCATGCCGAACTCACGTGCGGGCAGCGCGGACGAACGGTCGTCGTCCGCGGCGGCGAGCGTGCAGCCCGTAAGGAGCAGGGCGGCGATGAAAAGTGCGGCGGTGGATCGTGGTGTCTTCATGGTCCTACGACGGACGGGCCACCGCCTACGTTCATTGATCGCGGAGTCAGCGGCGTACCCGCGGCATCCCCAGGCCGATCCAGGAGATGATCTCGCGCTGGATCTCGTTGCTTCCGCCGCCGAAGGTGAAGATCACGGCGGAGCGGTAGCCGCGCTCCAGTTCGCCGTGGAGGACGGCGCCCGCCGATCCCTCCTTGAGCGCGCCGGCTGCCCCCACGACCTCCATCAGCCATGCGTACGCGTCGCGGCGCGCTTCGGAGCCGTAGACCTTGACGGCGGAGGCGTCCTGCGGGGTCAGCTTGCCTTCCTGGAGGGCGTTCACCATCTGCCAGTTCATGAGCTTCATCGCGTCGAGCTTCGTGTGGGTCTGGGCGAGGCGGCGGCGCACCCAGCCGAGGTCGATGACGCGGCGGCCGTCGGCGAGCTTGGTGTCCATGGCCCAGCGCTGTACGTCGTGGAGTGCGCGGATCGCCATGGTGCCGTGTGCGGCGAGGGTGACGCGCTCGTGGTTGAGCTGGTTGGTGATGAGCCGCCAGCCCTTGTTCTCGTCGCCGACGCGGCGGGAGACGGGGACGCGAATGTTCTCGTAGTAGCTGGCCGTGGTGTCGTGCGAGGCGAGGGTGTTGATGACGGTGCACGAGTAGCCGGGGTCGGACGTCGGCACGAGCAGCATGGTGATGCCCTTGTGCGGGGGCGCGTCGGGGTCGGTGCGGACGGCGAGCCAGACCCAGTCGGCGGTGTCGCCGTTCGTGGTCCAGATCTTCTGGCCGTTGACGATGTAGTGGCCGGTGACCTCGTCGCCCTCGCGGACCGCGCGGGTCTTGAGCGCGGCCAGATCTGTCCCGGCTTCCGGCTCGCTGTAGCCGATCGCGAAGTCGATCTCACCGGAGAGGATCTTCGACAGGAAGTACGCCTTCTGCTCGTCCGTGCCGAACTGCATGATCGTCGGCCCGACGGTGTTGAGGGCCATGAGCGGCAGCGGTACGCCTGCCTGGGCCGCCTCGTCGAAGAAGATGAACTGCTCCATGGGCGTGAGGCCGCGGCCGCCGTACTCCTTCGGCCAGCCGACGCCGAGCCAGCCGTCCGCACCGAGTCGGCGGATCGTTTCGCGGTAGAACCGCTTCTGGGCGGCCGGTTCGGCGTACCGGGCGTGGGCGGTGTCGGGCACCAGCCCGGCGAAGTACGCACGCAGTTCGGCCCGCAACCGCTGCTGCCCAGGCGTGTATTCAAGGTGCACGGCGCCTCCTGGATCCCTGGCTCACTGACCCCGATCTGACGGCGCACACAGTAGAACTTGTTTCAGGAATAAGGAATGGGGCGGCGGCCGCCACAGAATGAGCGGAGCGTCTCGCTCGACAGGGTGTCAGCCGAGGGTTGGCTTGGCAGTCAGTCAGCCGAGGGTCGACAGGACGTCAGCCTAGGGTTGACAGGAAGTCCGCGCAGGCGCGCGCACAGCTGCGGCAGACTTCGGCGCAGGTCTCCGCCCCCGGGTGGTGGTCGAGCAACTGCGCGCAGTCCAGGCTGACCGACCGGCACATCTCGAGCTGGAAGCGCAGCTCGTACTCGTCCTGGCTCGCGTCCTCGGACAGCCTCCGGCAGGTCTCGTCGCACACCGCCGCGCAGGACATGGCCCTGCGGCGCAGCTCGTCCACGCCCGGGTCCTCGATCGCATCAGGTCCGGCGTCGGCACCCGGACCCACGCTCGTCATGCTCGCCTGCAGAGCGCACAGCCGCGCGCATTCGGTGCAGGCCTGCGCACAGGCAAAGCGATCCTCGAGAAAGCGGACGAGGTCCTGCCGGCTGACGTCGTGGTCCTGGCTCACACCCGCCCTCGCCCCGACGGCGTCCCGGTCCGGGCCCGTACTCACCCCGACGGCGTCCTCGTCCCGGCTCGCACCCACCCTGACGGCGTCCCGGTCCCGGCTAACGCCCGCCCCGACGGCGTCCTGGTCCGGGCCCGTACTCGCCGCGACGGCGTCCTCGTCCCAGCTCGCACCCACCCTGACGCCGTCCCGGTCCCGGCTCACGCCCGCCCCGACGGCGTCCTGGTCCGGGCCCGTACTCACCGCGACGGCGTCCTCGTCCCGGCTCGCACCCACCCTGACGGCGGCCCGGTCCCGGCTCACGCCGACCCCGTCATGCCGGGGCACGGTCCGGTCCTGCGGCGCGGTGACCTGGTCCTGCTGGGCGGCGGCCTCCTCCCTGCCCGCGGTGGCTTCCCCATGCCCGACAGTGGACCGATCACCACGGCCCGTGCCCGTGGCCTCGTGGCGCCCGGCGCCGGCCCGGTCATGCCGGCCCGTGCCCGTGGCCTCGTCGTGCAGGACAGTGGCCCGGTCATGCCGGTCCATGGGCTCATTGTGCCCGGCGGTGGCCCGGTCCGCTTGAGCCGTCGCCTGGTCCGCCGCTGTGTACGACACAGCGCCCCTCCTTTCGTACAGACATGCCCACACGCTCCGCGAGCCCGCGACGGTGCGGGCCCACGGATCCCCGGCGAGTAGCCGTGCGCTGCGCGGCCAAACCCGCATAGCCCCCGCACTCGGGGTACTCGATGCGTGCCCGGTAGCGGACCCGAGAGGACCGGGGAGGTCTCATGCTGTCCACACCCGTGGCTGTGACGAGCGGCGACGTGTCGCTCGCGGGGGACCTGACCGTGCCGGACGAAGCCACCGGCGTCGTGCTCTTCGCCCACGGCAGCGGCAGCTCCCGCCACAGCCCACGCAATCAGGCCGTCGCGGCCACGCTCCGCGAGGCCGGGCTCGGCACGCTGCTGTTCGACCTGCTGACGCCGGACGAGGAGGCCGATGACGTGATCACGGGCATCCACCGGTTCGACATCGCCCTGCTCGGCCGACGGCTCACCGGGGCGGTGGACTGGCTGGTGGCCCGGTCCAGTGATCTCCCGCTGGGCCTATTCGGCGCGAGCACAGGGGCGGCGGCCGCGCTGGCCACCGCGGCCGAACGGCCCGAACACGTCCGTGCCGTTGTCTCCCGGGGCGGCCGTCCCGACCTCGCCGGAGACCACGTGCTCGAACAGGTTCGGGCACCCGTTCTGCTTCTCGTCGGCGGGCGCGACGAAGTCGTGCTTCGGCTGAATCAGGAAGCACAGGCCAAGCTGCGCGCAGCCCCCAGCCAGTTGGAGGTGATCGAGGGAGCGACTCATCTCTTCGAGGAGCCCGGGGCGCTGGACGAGGTCGCGGTTGCGGCTGCGCGCTGGTTCAGCGACCACATCGGAAGGAGTGGAGGGAGTGGAGGCCATGCAATTCCGTGACCGGAGGGAGGCCGGCCAGATACTGGCCGAACGGCTCCGCGTACTGCAGGAGAAGGGTGCTCTGCCGGAGCCGGTCGTCCTTGCCCTGCCACGCGGCGGCGTCATCGTGGCCGACGAGGTCGCGCGGGCGCTCCAGGCCCCACTCGATGTGCTCGTCGCCCGCAAGATCGGGGCACCCTTCCAGCCGGAGCTGGGAGTGGGCGCCATCGCGGGGGACGATGCGCCGCTCTTCGACAAGCGGACGCTGGACCAGCTCGGTCTGAGCGAGGCGGAGCTGGCCCCCGTGGTCGCACGCGAGCGCGAGGAACTGCACCGGCGCGAGCAGTTGTACCGCCAGGGCAGGCCCGCACCCGAACTGGAGGGCCACACGGCCGTCGTCGTGGACGACGGGGTCGCCACCGGAGTCACGGCCCGGGCCGCGCTGCGCTCGCTGCACCAACAGCATCCCGAGCGCATCGCCCTTGCAGTCCCGGTCTGTTCACCGGAGGCGTTCAGCCTTCTGCGGCATGAGGCCGACGACGTCGTGTGCCTCGACCGGCCCAGCCCCTTCACGGCGGTCGGCCTCTGGTACGAGGACTTCGAGCAGGTGACGGACGACGACGTCCTGGCGGTGCTGCGACGGCAGTGATCACAACGCGGGATCGCAACGCGCAGGCACGCCGACGGCAGTGACGGGACACAGATGTTCCCGTCACTGCCGTCACCTCAGCTACTCGTTTCGGTCGGATGTCAGCGCTGATAGAGGCCGACGAGCGTGCCACTGGCCAGCTGCTGCCGGTCCAGCACGCCGTGGATGTCGTCGGCGGTCGCGTCGTCGGGGAGCGACACGGGGGCCGGGAGGGCGTACAGCCGGAAGAAGTAGCGGTGCGCCTTGTCTCCCGCCGGGGGGTTCGGGCCGCCCCAGCCGCGGCCTCCGTAGCCGTTGCGATGGGCGCGGCTGCCGGGCTTCGTCTCGCCGGTGTCCAGGCCGTCGCTATGGGGGTCGATCCCGGTCACCAGCCAGTGGACGAAGGTCCCCGACGGCGCGTCGGGATCTTCGCACAGCACGGCCAGCTCCGCCGCGTCGCCCGGTACTCCGGACCAGGTCAGAGGCGGCGACAGATCGTCGCCCTCTTTGGCGTACCGCCGCGGGATCACCGCGTGATCGGTGAACGCGGCGCTCTTGAGTTCGATACCAGCCATGCGCCCGCAAGTACCCAGGAAACAGGGACGCATGCAGCGGCACCAGCGAAGGGACCGCCTGCATGCGTCCCGTACCGCACCGTCATCGTCACGCCGTATGCGCGCATCCCGTACAGCCGATGTGCACCGAACGGCGCGTCATCCCGTACGGCCGATGCGCACCGTCACGCCGTACGGCGCGTCATCCCGTACGGCCGATGCCGCCGCTGCCGAATCCGCCGCTGGAGCCGATGCTCCAGCGTCTGCGGTACTGGGTCGTGCTGCGCTTGTTCGGCGTGCGGCCGAGTTCGTAGGGCATGAGGCGCCCGCGGTCCGTGGGCACCTCGTCCGGCTCGCGCACCTCCCAGAGGTCGAGCGGGCCCTCGTCGGCAGTCACGCGCGGGCTCTCGGCGCCTGCGTACCCGCCGCTGACTGCCCGTCGCCGGTTTCTGACGCTCATCCGCACCACCCAGACCAGCGCCGCGGCGGCGAAGAGTCCGGTCACGAGGGGCGCGACCCTGACGGCCATCGACGGACGGAGGGGCAAGTTGTCCACGTTTGTTACTTTCATGCCCACCATGTACCCGGCCCTTCCGTCGCCACTCAGACAACGTCTCGCATCCGTTCCAGCACTGGCTGTATCCGCACATCCGCTGTATGCACCGGCGCGGCGATCCAGGTGGGCAGAGGGCGCCCCGGTCAGTCGCCCTCGAGGCGCCGCCAGGCACGCACCTCCGCGCGGTCAAGGCTTGCTGCCCACGGTCACCACCTCTTGCTGCCGGCGGTCACTTCTTGCTGCCGTGCCCGCCGCTGCCGAAGGCACCGCTGGAACCACTGCTCCATCGCCTACGCCGCTGGTCCCCGCCGCGCTTGCCGCCCACATTGCCGAAGCTGGGGAACTCGTGCGGCGTGAGGCGCGTGTCTCCCCTGGGTACCTCGTCGCGCTCCCGGCTCTCGGAAACCTCGCGAACGGGCCCCGACGCGGGAGGACGCGGCTGCTCCTCGGGGCGCGGCGGGGCGGATTCCCGGTTCCGCACCCTGATGCCGAGCCAGACGGCCGCGATCAGGACGCCGACGATGACCAGCCCCATCAGGAACGGCGCGATGCCGCTCAGCAGGGAATTCGTGTCCGCAGCTGCCATGGTCTGTGCTGTCATGGGCCCCCGGGTACCCAGCGCGACAGCGGACTCACTCCCCGCTCGACGCGAGCCCGGACTCTGCGGGCACGGAGTGAAGGGCACGTCCCTGCTCTCGCGACCCCCGCATTCGGGAGAGAGGGCAGCAGCATCCCCGCGCGCAGCGAGGCCGCCGCGGGGCGGTGGCATCAGGTTGCTGCCTCCCCGCCCGGCACCGCGTCAAGGTGCCGGTGCCGCTCCGCGGACTACTCCCCGCGGTACGGCAGCGTCGTCCCCGGCAGTTCGTACTCCTCACGGCGGCCGCACATCCCGTAGCCGCCGTGCCGGGTGGGGCTGGCGTCGTACGCGTCGGCGTCGGTCAGGTAGGCGGGGTCGCCCGACTCCAGGGCGTCGAGCTGGGCGCCGGTGCGCTCGGCGGCGGCCAGGGCGCCGGCCCGCCACAGCTCGCGCCAGGCGGGCACCTTGGCACGTACGAGCCGGGCCGCGGCCTGCTGGAACTCCAGGTACGGGCCGTTGTCGCCCTTCTCGAGGGCCTCGCGCAGCACGAGATAGCCCTCGACGGCCAGGTCCCGGCGCCGCCGGGCGGCCTCCTCCGCCTCGGGACCGGTCTTCGCGGGCAGCGCCGCTGCGGCCGCGTACCGCTCGGGGTCGGCGAGCACCTCGGGCGGGAACGTGAAGACGGCGTCACCGGCCTCCGGCAGGCCGCTGTTCTGCATCAGCACGGTGATCCGCAGCCCGCCGCCCTGCACCATGCGGTGCACGGTGCCGGGCGTAAACCACGCGACGGAGCCGGGCTCCAGCGGGGTCTCCCGGTATCCGGCCGGGCTGAGCGTCTGGACCGCTCCCCTGCCGCCCGTGACGACGTACGCCTCGCTGCACACGAGGTGCAGATGCGGGCTGCCGCCGCAGACGCCGTCCGCGGCCTCCCAGTCGTACGCGCTCAGGTGCGACAGCCCCACGGCTCCCGGCAACGGGTGCGGAAGCACGGGGCTCACCGGGTGCTGGTTCACCATGGCAGGGCCTCCAGATGTGCGGCGACCCGGTCCCGGTCCCAGGCGCCGTCCGCTACGACCACGCGGTAGCGGTAGGCGAAGGACTCGCCGGGCGGGAGCGCGAACTCCTCGAAGAACGCCCAGGAGAACGCGACCGTCGGGATGGGTTCCGAGCGTACGAACCAGTGTGACGCGTGGATCGCGGTGGAAGCGTCGAGGTTCTCCGGCGCATGGGCGAAGACGAGGGTCGAATGGGCGTCCACGTCGTCGCGCTCGGCGGTGAAGGCGAGCCAGGGGGCCTGGGTGCCCATCAGCTTGCCCGCGTCCGCGCCCTCGGCGCCCTCGGCGCGGTCCGGGCCTTCGGGGCCGAAGACTGCGCCGCCGGTGAAGTCGCGGGGTCCGCGCCACTGCAGTCCCGTGTAGCCGGCCATCTCGCGGCCCGCGGTGGTCGGGGAGCCGAAGTGCAGCGGTTCGTCGCGGAGGTTGGTGAGCTTGATCGTCCAGTCGAGAACCCAGGCGCCCGCCTCCTCGTCGACCGAGTGGACGAGGATGCCGCGCTGCTCCCGGGCCCACTCCTGACCGCCGTACGCGACCCAGGTGAGGTCCTCGGCGAGGGAGAAGCGGTCGTCCTCCACCGCGAGGACGGGGAAGCCGTCGTGGCGCATCGAGCCGACCCGCTCGGGCAGTTCCTCGTAGCCCTCGCCGGGGATGTAGCTGTTGCCGCCCCAGAAGTTCTGCCCCGACAGATGGCTGGCGGTCATCTGGAGGCCCTTGTGCCAGCGGTGGTCGCTCGGCCGGTAGCCGGTGACCTGGTGGCCGGCGAGGGTGCGCAGCGGGTGGACGTACGGCTTGCGGGACTCGAAGGCGACCGGGTCCGGCCGGTACACGTACCGCAGCAGCTCGACCCCGCCCGCCTGGACAGAGAGGTGCTCGCCGTGGGTGTGGATGAGCTTGATCGTCATCGCGCGGGGCTCCAGTCGGGGTGGTCGCCGTGCATGGCCGTGTAGTACGGGTCGCCGGGGACGATCTCGCCCGCGTGGACCGGTGACCCCGTGAAGGCCGCCTTGTAGAGGGCGGCCGCGAATTCGAGCGTGCCGCGGGCGTCTGCTCCGCTGCCCGGAGGCCGTACACCCGCTTCGTAGGCGTCGAGGACGGCGCCGAGCTGCGCGGTGTGGGAGCTCGGTACGTCGGTCGCGGGCGTGTGCCAGGAGGCGGTGCGCTGAGCGGGGATATGCGGGGCGGCCGTGTAGACCCAGTCGGCGTTGCTGTGGCCGTACAGATGCGTGAGCTCGACCGTGGCGTTGGCGCAGTCGATGCGGATGCGGCTCACTTCCTGCGGGGACACGACGCTGTTGACGACGGTGGCGAGGGCCCCGCTCGCGAAGCGCACCAGGGCCGTCGAGACATCTTCGCTCTCGGTGTCGTGGACCAGCCGGGACGCCATGGCGCGTACCTCGGTCCACTCGCCGAGCAGATGCAGCAGCAGGTCGTACTGGTGGATGCCGTGGCCCATGGTGGGCCCGCCGCCCTCGGTGGCCCAGCGGCCGCGCCACGGCACCGCGTAGTAGACGCTGTCGCGGTGCCAGGTGGTCTGGCAGTGCGCGACCAGCGGGTCGCCGAGCTCGCCGCTGGTGATCAGGTCGCGGGCGTGCACGGCGCCGGAGCCGTAGCGGTGCTGGAAGACCACCGAGGCGTACGCCCCCGAGGCCTGCTCGGCCTGGGCGATGTCGTCGTACTCGGCGAGGGAGAGGCACAACGGCTTCTCGCACAGCACCCAGGCCCCCGACTTCAGCGCCGCCACCGTCTGCTCGCGATGCAGGGACGGCGGGGTTCCGATCAGTACGAGGTCGGGGCGCTCGGCGTCCAGCATCCCGCCGAGATCCGTGTATCCGGCCACCTCACCCCCCGCGAGACCGCGGAAGGCCTCAAGCCGGTCCGGGTCGATGTCGACGGCGGCGACCAGCTCGGTCCGGTCGGCGTGTGCCCGCAACGCTGTCAGATGACTGCCGCTGACGATGCCTCCGGTACCGACGACGGCGACACGGAGGCGACGGGGCTGGGCGGACATGGAGGGGGCTCCTCGAACGACTCGAATCGAATTATGAAAGCGCTTGCTACGGAGGACCTTAGGCATCGCGTGAATCCACGGACAAGACCCGCGCAGCGATCAAGGAAGAAACAGCTCTTCACTACGGCTCTGCAATACGGCTCTTCGCTACGGCTCTTCATCGACGCTGCCGGTCACGGATGCCCGTCTCGGGTCGTACTGGTGACGACTCGAGAGGTCGCACAGGCGGCGGGGGTTTCCCCGCACACAGTGTCGCCCGCCGGATACCCGACGGGGCGGTGACTTCTGACACACCCGGCGGGCAGGATTCTTCAGCCCACACATCTCTCGACGCGGCACACGCGACCACGGCACAGTGATCTACGCACCGCCCCGGGAGAGCACGCCGCCCGTCCCCGACAGCCGAGGAGCCACCGTGACCAGCTGGGTCGGCCGTACCGCCGCCGAGATCGCCGCTGCCGTACGCGAGAAGCGGGTCACTCCGCGAGATGTGGTCGCGGAACATCTCGCGCGGATCGAGCAGGTCGACGGACGGATCGGTGCGTTCCGCCACGTGCGCGCCAAGGAGGCGCTCGAGGAGGCCGACGAGGTGGGGGCGCGCCCCGATCTGACAGAGCTCCCCCTCGCGGGCGTGCCCGTGGCCGTGAAGGACAACCTTCCGGTACGCGGCGAGGCGACCCGCAACGGCACGGCCGCCACCGACGACACCCCGGCCGCGAACGACCATCCCACCGTGGCACGGCTCCGCGCGGCCGGCGCCGTGGTCGTGGGTCTGACGAACGTGCCGGAGCTGTGTGTCTTCGGCACCACCGAGGGTGTGCACGGCACGGCACGCAATCCGTGGGACCCCACGCGCACGGCGGGCGGATCGTCGGGCGGCTCCGCGGCCGCCGTCGCCGCGGGCATGGTGCCGCTCGGCCTCGGCAACGACGGCATGGGTTCGCTGCGCATCCCGGCCGCCAACTGCGGCCTGGTCGGGCTGAAGCCGGGTCCTATGACGGTCCCGGCGGGCATCGGCAACGGTGACTGGTTCGGAATGTCCGAAAACGGCCCCTTGGCGACCACGGTGGAGGACGCACGACTCCTGCTTTCCGTACTCGCGGGTGCCGATCTGACACCCGGTTCCGGACAGTTCCCTCGGAAGATCGCCGTGTCCGTGCGCAGCCCGCTGGCCGGCGTGCCCGTCACCCGCGCGTACGCGGCCGCCGCGCGGGAGGCGGCCGCGGTGCTGTCTGACGCGGGCCACCGGATTCGGCGCGCCGACCCGCCGTACCCCTGGTGGCTGGCCACGACCTCGCTCGCGCACTGGACCGCGGGCACCGCCGTGGACGCCCAGGACCTCGACCCGCGGAAGCTGACCCGGCGGACGCGTGTCCATGCGGCGGTCGGACGCCGCTGCCTGGGCGCGGTGCTGCAGGGCGACCGCCGGGAGCAGCTGCGCCGGCTCATGGAGCCATTCTTCGAGGAGCACGACGTGCTGCTCACTCCCGCGCTCGCCCGGCGCGGCCCGGCAGCCGCGCCCTGGCACGAGCGCGGCTGGCTGAGGAACGTGATCGCCAACACCCGGTACTCACCGCTGACTCCGCCATGGAACCTGACCGGTTGGCCCGCGATGTCCATCCCGTTCGGGACGCTTCCGTCGGGTGCCGCCTGCGCCGTGCAGCTGGTGGGACCGCCCGGATACGAGCAGGACCTGCTGGATCTGGCCGGGCAGCTGGAGGAGCTGCGTCCGTGGCGGCGCACGGCACCGACGGCATGATCGTTACGCGGGCGGCGCCGTGGGCGTGATCGTTACGCGGGCGACGCCGTGGGCGTGATCGTTACGCGGGCGGCGCCGTCGGCGTGATCGTTGCACGCCCGGCACCGCCGGTGCGATCGTTACGTGCACGGCGCCGCCGGCGTGATCTCTGCGCACGTGGCGACGTCGGCGTGTTCATTACGTGCGCACGGCACGACGGCTGCATGGCCACTGCACGCCGTACGCGTGCGCCGTACGCGCTCGTCCAGGCCTTACAGCGCCCGATACATGATGTGCAGGCCCACCAGGCCATGCCGCGCGTGCTCGTACGCCTCGGGAACCGTGCCCAGGATCGTGAAGCCGAGCGAGGTCCACAGCCGGACCGCCGGGTTGGTCTCCACGACGGCGTTGAACACCATGCCGCGGTACCCGTCGGCCTTCGCTTGCTCCAGGACGTGCTCGGCGAGTAGCCGTCCGATGCCCCGGCCGGCGTGTTCGGGATCGACCATGAAGCCCGCGTTGGCGATATGGGCGGCCGGGCCACCGGCACCGTAGTTGGGGCCGACAGACGCGGTGGCGACGATGACGCCGTCCTCGTCCTCCACGACGTGAACGCGCTTGCCCGCACCCATCCACAGGGCGCGGGCCTTCTCCTCGGGGGTGTCGGGGGCCCAGGCGTACGTCTCCCGGGCCTCGACGATCTTCCGCCAGAACGGCCAGATCTGCGACCAGTCGGCGTCCTCGCCGTCCTGGTGGCGCCGACCGTTCCCGTCGTGCGAGCCGTTTCCTCCGGTCCCTGCGTCTCTGATCAGCATGGTTTCGAGTCTGGCACGTCCATGCTGGTCAGCGGGTGCGGGGACCGGTCCGGCGGCGATGCGGCGCGATCGTTGAGCGCGGATGACGCTCAGTCGACGCTGGGCAGGATGTGGGGCTCTGCGAGGTCGTCCTCGTAGCCCGCAAGCCGGATCGGGGCCGACCTGGCCCACACGTCGAGGCTGCCGAGTTGTTCGGTTCGGCGGGCGGTGCGCTCCGTACGTTCCTTCGGGCGCTTGTCGCTCTTCGACTTCTCTGGTGTCACCGCGCACTCCTTCTGTGTCGGGTAACCCCCGGACATACCGCCAAGGCCCGCCGCTGCCGGGCGCCGGCTCTGTCCGATGGGACTGCAATTTCTGGGCAGTTCGGACGCGGTGGCGCCAGTTCGTGGGTGGGAATGGGCCGTGGTGACCGGCTTGTCCCGGGACGGACCATGGGTGTTGGTGGGACCCAGTGGGAGGTCCGTCCCGTCCAGGGTAACCAAATGAGCGGGTCCCCGCTCGATGGGGCTGAAAACAGGCGCGACTGTTTCCGGTTGCCTGGACTTCATTCAGCCATGTTCTGATTCTCACCCAACTGCTTCGGCCGCGCGGTGCCGAATCGTCAACGCCGGGTCGCCGCGCGGCATTCAAGAGGCACCAAATCAGCCCTCCGCGCCGGCGTCGTACGTGGCGCCGAACAGCACGGTAGGACAGCGGGCTGCGGCTTCAAGGCGACGCCCGACAAGGCGAGTTGGGCACCGGCACACGCATCTGGCAGCGGCGCATGCGCACCCTTCTCGGCGAGGACGACGAGTCCTCGACGGCGGCCTCCTGACGTCGCACGAGCACCGGTCGAAGACGTCAACCGGATCACCCAATGGGGTGAACGAGGCGATCGCCCCACACACGAGTGAAGCCGCACACGGCGTGATCAACCGCACACCTGCGAAGGCCCGATCCGCTTGCTGGTCGAGATGCCGGGAAAAGCCGCACCGGATCACTCGCGAGCCATGCCCCAGTCCCATGCCCATGCCCATGCCCATGCCCAGGCCCATGCCCATGCCCATGCCGATATCAGCATGCCCATGCAGAAGATTGCCAGCCATGCCCATGCAGACAGATAGCAGCCATACCCATGCAGACAGTGGGGAAGCACCGTTAAGGCGCCGTTGGCTGCCTCGACAGACGACCGTGCTGTGCTGGCCCGTACCGGCGGTCGGGAACCCGTGGGAGGAGTCGCGCATGGAGCGGATGAAGAGCACGGAGGACATCGAACTGCGCAGTGTCGAGGAGCTGATGGAGCTCCTGTACGCCTGCCGTGGCGCATGGGACACGCCGGACCGCACCGGCGATCCGGTGGATCTCCACGACCATGCGCTGCAGACCGCCGCGCTGCTGCGCCGCTCCCACCCCAGCGACAAGGAGCTCCAGGTGGCGGGCCTGGTGCACGACATCGGGTATCTGCTGCCTCCGGGCGACGAGGCCCGACATGCGGATCATGCGGCGCATGCGATACGGCCGCTGCTCGGGCACCGCGTGGCGCGCCTCGTCCGGCTCCATGTGCCGGCCAAGCGCTATCTGGCGGCGACGGACCCGTGGTACGGACTGTCGCCGCAGAGCACTTTCACGCTGCAGTTGCAGGGCGGGGCGATGACTCCCGCCGAGGCGAGGGCGTTCGAGTGCGACCCGATGGCGGAGGACGCGGTCACGCTGCGGCAGGCGGACGACGCCGCGAAGGTTCCCGGCGTCAACGCCGGGATCATGGAGGACTGGCGTCCCGTCCTGGAACTGGTGACGGCGGCCCAGCGGTGACGAGGCGGCGGAGCCGCCGATCAGCGCGCGCGGACGCCAGCCGCCGGCGCTACCACTTCCCGGGCGCGTAGTCCTTCAGGAACACCCCGTACAGGTCCTCGCCCGCCTCGCCGCGCACGATCGGGTCGTACACGCGTGCAGCGCCGTCGACGAGGTCGAGCGGGGCGTGGAAGCCCTCCTCGGCGAGGCGGATCTTGTCGGGGTGCGGGCGCTCGTCGGTGATCCAGCCGGTGTCGACCGCGGTCATCAGGATGCGGTCGGTGTCGAACATCTCCTTGGCGCTGGTGCGCGTCAGCATGTTCAGCGCGGCCTTGGCCATGTTCGTGTGCGGGTGGCCCGCGCCCTTGTAGCCGCGGCTGAAGACGCCCTCCATGGCGGAGACGTTCACGACGTACGAGCGTCCCCCGCCGACCCGGGCCGCCGCCGCCATCGCCGGGCGCAGCCGGCTGATCAGGATGAACGGCGCCGTGGAGTTGCACAGCTGGACCTCGAGCAGCTCGACGGGGTCGACCTCCTCGACGGTCTGGATCCAGCTGTTGGTGTCGTGCAGGTCGGGCACCAGACCGCCCGCGTCGATCGCCGTACCGGCCGCGATCCGCTCGAGCGATGCGGATCCGGAGACGAGCGCGAGCTCGGTGACGTCCTGCGCGGTGAGCGCCCCTCCCCCGGCCGCCGGAAGCGCGGCCACGGCGCCGGAACCGAAGGTGCCGATCACCTCGGCTGAGGGCAGCTCACCGGCCGGCAGCGGCGCCGACTCGGCGGACACGAGTTCGCTGTAGGCCTGGGGAGAGCGGCGTACGGTCTGCGCGGCGTTGTTGATCAGGATGTCGAGCGGGCCCGCGGCGGCGACGGAGTCGGCCAGCGCGACGACCTGCGCCGGGTCGCGCAGATCGATGCCGACGATCTTCAGCCGGTGGATCCACTCGTCGCTGTCCGGCATCGCCTTGAAGCGGCGGATCGCGTCGTTCGGGAAGCGCGTGGTGATCGTGGTCTGCGCGCCGTCGCGCAGCAGCCGCAGCGCGATGTACATGCCGATCTTGGCGCGGCCGCCGGTGAGCAGCGCCCGCTTGCCGGTGAGGTCGGTGCGGGCGTCGCGGCGGTCGCGGTTCTCGGCGGCGCACGTCTGGCAGAGCTGGTGGTAGAAGACGTCGACCTCGACGTACCGCTGCTTGCAGATGTAGCAGGACCGCGGGCGCTGGAGTATGCCCGCGATCTCGCCCTTCGCGCTGGAGGAGGGCAGGATGCCCTGCGTCTCGTCGTCGATGCGCTCCGCCGAGCCGGTCGCTGTGGCTTCCGTCACGGCCTTGTCGTGTGCGGTCTTGGCGGCCCGGCGCTCCTGGCGGCGGCGCTGCTTCACGGTGCGGTAGATGCCGGAGGTGGCACGCCGCACCGCGATCGCGTCAGGGTGGTCGACATCCAGCTTGTCGAGCTCCTCGAGCACCGCGAGGCAGACCGCGAGACGTTCGGGGTCGATGCCGGGACCGTACTCCTGGTCCTGGCTGTCCTGTATCACCGTCATCGCTGTCTGTCCTCGTATTGCTCGCGCACCCTGACGTTCCAAGAGCCGAACTTTACGTAGGCACGCGTGTTCCCACCAAACCGCTCACTCCACGGCGGCCCTCTTCCGCGCCGCCGCCTCGGCGAGCTCGGCCAGTTCCGCCAGCTCGTCGCGCAGGGCCTGGGCGAGCCGGTCCAGGTCCGGCACGGCGGCCGCGTCGGCCACCATGCCGTAGTGCACCTGGCCGCGGTACGTCGACACGGCGACCGCGAGGGACTGGCCGCGGGCCAGCGGCGCGAGCGGATAGACCTCGGCGAGTGCGCAGCCGCCGAGTTTCAGGCCGAGACTGGGCAGCGGCACGCTGGTGACGAGGATGTCGAACCACAACCGGGCCGCCTGGCCGACGACGGGTCCGCCCAGCTTGTGGCCGAGCGCGGGCACATGGTCGGCGAGCAGCGCGACGGCGCCCGCGCCCCGGTTGGGGCCGGCGTCCTTGTTGCGGTCCATGGCGGTACGCACGGTCCGCAGCCGCGCGAGCGGGTCCGGATCGGCGACGGGGAGCCGTATCAAGTACCCGGAGAGCCGGTTGCCCTGTGGGTGCGCGGTGCGCGGCCGGCGCCGGGAGACGGGGATGAGCGCGCGGGGTTCGACGCCCTTGCTGCCGTTGCCGCGCTGGTCCAGCCAGCGGCGCAGGGCTCCGGCGACGACGGCGATCAGCACGTCGTTGACGGTGCCGCCGGCTGCCTTGCGTACGCGATGGATGTCGTCGATGTCGAGGGCGACCCCGGCAGTGCGCCGCGTGCCTGTGGCCCGCGAGGTGAACGCCGGTGAGGAACGTACGTCCAGGGAGGCGCGGGCCACGGAGGCGCCGATGTCGAGCGCCTGGGTGACATCGGCGACGGTCTCCCTCAGCAGGCCCGGCAGTCTGCGCAGGTTCAGGTCGCCGAGCGTAATGGGGCGCACACCCGGCAGTGGCAGCCGGAGGCCGCGCGGGGCCTCCTCCGCCGGACGGGGGCGGGCGGGGGGCAGATCTACGGGGTCCATCACGGCCGCCGCGAGCGTCAGGGCCCGCAGCCCGTCGGCGAGCGCGTGGTGGAACTTGAACAGCACGGCGAAGGACGCGCCGTCGGCGGCGGGCAGGACATGCGCCTCCCACGGCGGCCTCGCCCGGTCCAGCGGCCGCTCCATCAGTGCGCCGGCGGCAGCGTGGAAATCCAGGACGGGCCCGGTCAGACGGACGTGGTCGAGCGGGTCGAAAGCAGGATCGGGTACGCGCGCCGCCCCGCCGACCGGCAGCAGGACATCGCGGATTCTCATCCGCAGGCCGGGAACGGCGGCGGCACGGGTGGCCAGGAGTTCGGCCGCGTGCTGGGCGGCGGAGGGCGAGTCGGCCGTGAACACGCCGAGCGCACCGAGGTGCATCGGGTGTTCCGCGGACTCGATGTTCCAGAACGCCAGGTCGAGTGGTGCGAGCAGGTCAGCAGTCAATGGCTTGCCTCGCGTGGACGACGGGGAGCCTGCAGTCAATCGTCGGCAAGCGATTACGGTCAAGTACGATCAGGCTACGTACAGTTAACAGCTGATTAAGTCCCGACCCAGCGGGGGCGGTGTGAAGTGTGGGACCCATGAGACGGGTATCGGCCGTGAACCGCGGCTACTCCACGGTTCACGGCCGACCGGCGGTACGAGAGCCACTCCCCGGCTTGACTGCCCGCTCCCGGGGTTGACTACAGCACCTGCTGCCCCTTCCCCAGCGCGATGACGCCTCCCTTGGAGACGGTGTAGAGCTCCTGGTCCCGCTGTGCGTTGATCCCGATGGCCGCTCCCGCCGGAACGTCGACGTTCTTGTCGAGCACGGCGCCGCGTACGACCGCACCGCGCCCCACGTGGACGTTGTCGTGCAGCACCGAGCCCTGGACGACGGCGCCCTCCTCGACGACCACGCCGGGCGAGAGGACGGACCGGGTGACCTGGCCGCGGATGACACAGCCCGGGCTGACGATCGACTCGCTCGCGATGCCGCCCGCGACGAACTTGGCGGGCGCCAGCTGGCCGGAGTGCGTGTAGATGGGCCACTTCCGGTTGTCGAGGTTGAAGACCGGCTGGTCCGCGATCAGGTCCATGTGGGCTTCGTAGTACGTGTCGAGGGTCCCCACGTCGCGCCAGTAGCCGTGGTCGCGCGGGGTCTCGCCGGGCACGTGGTTGCCGTCGAAGTCGTAGACGTGGGCGACGCCCTGCTCGGTGAGCATCGGCAGGATGGAGCCGCCCATGTCGTGCACCGAGTCCTCGATCTCCGAGTCCTGCTGGAGCGCGTCGATGAGGGTCTTCGTCGTAAAGATGTAGTTGCCCATGGACGCGAACACCTTGTCCGGTGCGTCCGGCAGTCCCGGCGGGTCGGCGGGCTTCTCCAGGAAGTTCCCCACGCGGATGCCGTCAGGGGCCGGCTGGATGACACCGAAGGCGGAGGCCTCGGCGCGCGGCACCCGGATCCCGGCGACGGTGACCCCGGCACCGCTCTCGATGTGCTGGGTCAGCATCTGCCGCGGGTCCATGCGGTAGACGTGGTCGGCGCCGAACACCACGATGTAGTCCGGCTGCTCGTCGTACACGAGGTTCAGGGACTGCAGGATGGCGTCCGCGCTGCCGAGGTACCAGCGGGGGCCGAGCCGCTGCTGGGCCGGGACCGGGGTGACGTAGTTGCCCAGCAGGCTGGACATCCGCCAGGTCGTGGTGATGTGCCGGTCCAGTGAGTGCGACTTGTACTGCGTCAGGACGCAGATGCGCATCATGCCGCCGTTGACCAGGTTGGAGAGCACGAAGTCGACGAGCCTGTACGTACCGCCGAACGTGACCGCCGGTTTGGCCCGGTCGGTGGTCAGCGGCATAAGCCGTTTGCCCTCTCCGCCTGCCAGGACGATTCCCAGCACATTGGGTCCACCGCGCATCGCGCCCCCTCTGCCGCCCACGCCGTCGCCGGCGTTCATACCGTTTTCTCGTACACCTCGACCGTGCGTCGGGCCACCGTGTCCCAGCCGAACTCGCGCACGGCTCGCTCTCGTCCGGCCTCACCCATGCGTGCCGCTTCCCCGGCATCCCCGACGAGCCGGTTCAGGGCCTCGGCGAGCCCTTGTTCGAAACGTTCCTGCTCGGTCGCCGCGTAGGGCACGAGGAGACCGCTCGTACCGTCCGCGACGACCTCGGGTATGCCGCCGACCGCCGACGCCACGACGGCAGTACCGCACGCCATCGCCTCCAGGTTCACGATGCCCAGCGGCTCGTACACCGAGGGGCAGACGAACGCCCGTGCATGCGTGAGGAGTTGGACGACCTCGCCGCGCGGCAGCATCTCGGGGATCCAGAACACCCCGTCCCGCACCGGCCTCAGCTCGTCCACCAGGGCACGGAACTCCTGGCCGATCGCCGGGGTGTCGGGGGCGCCCGCGCACAGGACGAGCTGGGCGGCGGGGTCCAGCCGGCGCGCGGCGCGCAGCAGATGGGGCACGCCCTTCTGGCGCGTGATGCGGCCGACGAAGAGGACGTACGGCCGGCCTGGGTCGATACCGATGCGCTCCAGGACGTCCGTGTCGTGGTCGGGGCGGTACAGCTCGGAGTCGATGCCGTTGTGGACCACGTGCACCCTCGCCGGATCCAGGGCGGGGTAGCAGGTGAGGATGTCCTCGCGCATGGCGCCGGAGACGGCGATCACGGCGTCCGCGGCTTCGATCGCGGTGCGTTCGGCCCATCCTGACAGGGCGTACCCGCCGCCGAGTTGCTCGGCCTTCCAGGGGCGCAGGGGCTCCAGCGAGTGCGAGGTCACCACATGGGGGACGCCGTACAGCAGCTTGGCGAGATGGCCGGCCAGGTTCGCGTACCACGTGTGGGAGTGGACGAGGTCGCGGCCCTCCAGAGCGGCCGCCATCGACAGGTCCACGGAGAAGGTGCGCAGGGCGTCGTTCGCCGCGTCCAGAGCGGGCCACGGGCGGTGGCGGTGGATTCCGTCGGTGGCGCCCTCGCCCCAGCAGTGCACCTGCAGGTCGGTGAGGGCCCTCAGCTCACGGGCGAGGAACTCGACGTGCACCCCGGCGCCGCCGTAGACGTCCGGCGGGTACTCCCGGGTGATCAGCCCCACTTTCACGCAGAACCCCCAGTTTCCTCGGCCGCTCCTCCTTCATGGTCACCTACTTACGGCTCTTGCGGAAGAGCGCAGCGGAGTCTGTTCGCTGCCACGGCCGCGTGGCGGCGGGTGGTGATGCACCACAGCAGTAGAGCAAGCGGCAGCAGACACGTCACCTCTCACCAGGGAGCCCGCGGTCCGTGTCACCCGACCAGGGGAGGACCCGGGAGGAGCCGTACTCCATCGGCAGTACGACTCAATGCCTGCTCAGGTACGACGACGTGAACGCTTTCGGACGGCATCGTGGAGGGCATGACAGACGACCCTGCGCCGCACGCCGTGATGAGGAGCGCCTCATGAGTGCCCTCGCGCTGTCCGTGCTGCTCTCCCTCGTCTCCGCCGTGGCCTATGCCGGCGGAGCGATCGTGCAGGAACGGGTCGCGGCGGGTACGCCGGACCAGCCGTACGCGCCGATGCGCAGCCCCGCATGGTGGGCGGCGGTCGCTCTCAGCGGCGTCGGCGGCCTGCTGCACGTGGTCGCGCTCGCCTACGGCCCGTTGAGCCTCGTACAGCCCCTGGGCGCGCTGACGATCGTCTTCGCGCTGCCCATGGCGGCCCTGTTCGTGCGCCGCCGCGCCGGGGCCACTGCCTGGCGCGGCGCCATCATGGCGACCGTCGGCCTCGGGGGCCTGCTGTCGCTGACCGGTACGGCCGGGTCACACTCGCTGGACGGCACGCAGCGGCTCGTCGTGGCGCTGGCCACCGCGGGCGGGCTCGTGGCGCTGATGGCCTCGGCACGCGCGGCGCACCGGCACCCCGCCGTGCGCAGTGCGCTGCTCGCGGGAGCGGCGGGTGTCGCGTTCGGCGTCTCCTCGGTGTTCACGAAGACGGTCGCCGTGGACTGGACGGCCGCCTCGCCGACCGCTCAGCTGCCGAGCATGCTGGTGATCGGCGTGCTGGCGACAGCGGGAATGCTGCTGTCACAGGCCTCGTACCGGGATGCGGGGCTCGCCGCGCCGCTGGCCACTCTCACCGTCGTCAACCCGGTCGTCGCGGCCGCGGTCGGCATCACGATGTTCGGCGAATCCTTCCGCTACGGCATGACGGGCACCGTGGTCGCGCTGGGCTGCGGCGTCGTCGCGGCCGGCGGACTGATCCTGCTGACGACGGAGCGGATCAGCAGCGACGCCAAGCGGCGGGGCGGGGCGAAGGCGCCGGTGGCGGCCGGAGGGCCGGTGGCACCCGAGGCGGTGATCTCCGAGCCGGTGATCTCCGCCCAGGCGGTGGTCCGCGCCAAGACCCCGGGCGAGCCGCTGCCTGCGGTTCCGGTGCTTCCGGGACTTCCGGCGGTGCCGGTTGTGCCGGCGCCGGTCACCGTCCCTTCTGCGGCGGCGCTTCCGGTGCCGCTCAGATACTGACGCCGCCGGCCCGCAGATAGGAGAGCGGGTCGATGTCGGAACCGAAGCCGGGCCCGGTCCGCACCTCGAAGTGCAGATGCGGGCCCGTGCTGTTGCCCGTGGAGCCGGAGCGCGCGATGCGCTGGCCACTCACCACGGTCTGCCCCGCCTTCACGGTGAGCGCCGACAGGTGCGCGTACTGGCTGTACTTGCCGTCCGCGTGCCGGATCACGACCTGGTAGCCGTAGGCGCCGCCCCATCCCGCGGACACGACACGGCCGGGGGCGACGGCCTTCACCGGGGTACCGGTCGGCACGGGGAAGTCGACACCCGTGTGGTAGCCCTTCGACCAGGAGCCACCGGCGGCGCGGTACGGGGTGCCGGGTGAGGCGGTCACGGGCGCACTGAGCCTGTGCGGCCGGTGCGTCGTGCCGGTCCGGGCGCTGTTGCCGCTCCCGCCGCTGTTGCCGCTTTCGTTCGCCGTCTGCGACGGCGCCTCGGACTTCTGGTCGTCGGCGTCCTGGCTCGCGTCCTTGTTCTCCTGCCTGCCGGGGGCCGGTGCGTCCTCCGCGCCCGGTGTGGCCGAAACCCGTAGGGAGAGCCGCTGACCGGGGATGATCAGGTTCGGATCCGATCCGACGGTCTTGCGGTTGGTCTCGTACAGCCGCCGCCAGCCGCCTCGCACATCGCGTGCCTCAGCGATCCCGGAGAGGGTGTCGCCGCGGACGACGGTGTACATCTCTGCCGTTCCCGCCTGCGACTGCGGTGTGGTCTCGGGTCTGACGTCCTTGACGTCGCGTTTCCTCTCACCGTGCGTGCCGCTCGCCGTGCCGTCGCCGGAGGTGTCTCCGCCCCTGGTGAGGCCCGCGCGCACCGAGCAGACCGGCCATGCGCCGGGTCCCGGTCCCTTGAGCACCTTCTCGGCGACGGCGATCTGCTGCTCCCTGGTGGCCTGGTCGGCGCGCGGCGCGTACGCCCTGCCGCCGTAGGCCTCCCAGGTGGACTGGCTGAACTGGAGCCCGCCGTAGTGGCCGTTGCCGGTGTTGACGGCCCAGTCGTTGCCCGACTCGCAGGCCGCGACCTTGTTCCAGGTGCCCACGTCGGCGGCCTGCGCCGTTCCGGTACCGATCAGTGGTATCGCCATTCCGGCGCTGCCCGCGGTGACGGTGATGGACGCGCGGTTGATGCGGTTCGGATGATGACGGCGGTGGCGACCGCGTACGGCCATGGGAAGCCCCCCTTGCTTCTCACTGCGACGTACGAGGGCCGTCCCCGCGCCCCCGAGGCATCAGGAGCCGCAAAAGTAGACGCCGGGAACACGCCGTGACAAGACGGCAATCGGCCGCTCAAATCCCCTTGTGCGGCACTGAATTGCCCGGAACGCCCGCCTGCGCTGAACCGGCCGCCGGCGGCGGACGTATGGCCGGTCGGCGGGCCGAAGGAAATTCACCACGTGCGGTTTCCGCCGGGGCGGCACAGTGTCGCTCCGGACAGAGCGCGCCGCGGAGCCATACTGGCCGTCACGACCGGCATTCCCGATTGCAGGAGCTACAGGCATGAGTACTTCAGCCCAGATCGGCGTCACGGGGCTCGCGGTCATGGGGCGCAATCTCGCCCGCAATTTCGCGCGCAACGGCTACACCGTCGCCGTACACAACCGGACCGTGTCCAGGACGCAGGCCCTCATGGACGAGTTCGGGCATGAGGGGGATTTCGTCGCCGCCGAATCGGCCAAGGAATTCGTCGCGGCCCTCGAGCGCCCTCGCCGTCTGGTGATCATGGTCAAGGCGGGTGGGCCGACCGACGCGGTGATCCATGAGTTCGCCCCGCTCCTGGAGTCCGGCGACATGATCATCGATGGCGGCAACGCGCACGTCGAGGACACCCGGCGCCGTGAGAAGGAACTGCGCGACCGCGGCATCCACTTCGTCGGCACCGGCATCTCCGGCGGCGAGGAGGGCGCGCTGCACGGCCCGAGCATCATGCCGGGCGGCTCGGGAGAGTCGTACGCCTCGCTCGGTCCGATGCTGGAGAAGATCGCCGCGAAGGCCCCGGACGGCGCGCCGTGCGTGACGCACGTCGGCCCTGACGGCGCCGGGCACTTCGTGAAGATGGTCCACAACGGCATCGAGTACGCGGACATGCAGCTGATCGCGGAGGCGTACCAGCTGCTGCGGGATGTCGGGGGCTACTCCCCCAGGCAGATCGCCGACATCTTCCGCACCTGGAACCAGGGCCGCCTCGACTCATATCTGATCGAAATCACGGCGGAGGTCCTGTCGCACCAGGACGCCATGACGGACGAGCCGTTCGTTGACGTGGTGCAGGACCAGGCCGAGCAGAAGGGCACCGGCCGCTGGACGGTGCAGATCGCACTGGACCTGGGGGTGCCGGTCTCGGGCATCGCGGAGGCGGTGTTCGCGCGGTCGCTCTCCGGCCACACGGACCTGCGGAAGGCCTCGCGCGGACTCGCGGGCCCGAAGGCGCAGCCGTTGGACAGGGACGAGGCGGGGCGGTTCGCGGACCAGGTCGAGCAGGCGCTGTACGCGTCGAAGATCGTGTCGTACACGCAGGGCTTCCACGAGATCGCGGCGGGGAGCCAGGAGTACGGCTGGGACATCGATCTCGGCGCGATCGCCTCGATCTGGCGCGGCGGCTGCATCATCCGCGCGGCGTTCCTGGACCGCATCCGCACCGCGTACGACGCCCGCCCCGACCTGCCGAGCCTCCTCGCCGACCAGGGCTTCGCGCGCGAGATCGGCACGGCACAGGACGACTGGCGCGCGGTGCTGGTGGCGGCGACACAGCAGGGCGTGCCGACGCCAGGGTTCTCGGCGGCGCTCGCCTATTACGACGCCCTGCGCGCAGAACGACTTCCGGCGGCCCTCACGCAGGGCCAGCGGGACTTCTTCGGTGCGCACACCTACCGGCGTACGGACCGCGAGGGTTCCTTCCATACGCGGTGGGGCGGGGACCGGGCGGAGGTCTCGGCATAGGACTACTGATGAGCGGGCGGGGCACGGAGTTCCGTGCCCCGCCCGCTCACTGACACAGCCGTCGTCCCGGACCGCCGTCCGGCCAGCGACTCACCGTCGTGGCTGGTGGTCCCCGACTGCTCTCAACTGGGCCAGGAAACGGGCCCGGGGTTGGGGTCGGGCACCGGGTCGGGGCCCGGCGGTTTGGGGATCGGGGACGGGGGTGGCTCAGGCAGCGGGTTGGGCTGAGGGCCAGGTCCTGGTCCTGGCCCGGGGCCTGGTCCGGGTCCTGGTCCTGGCCCGGGGCCTGGTCCGGGTCCTGGCCCTGGACTCGGTCCAGGACTCGGGCCCGGGGCCGGCCCTGGACCCGGTCCGGGCCCGGGCGCCGGGTCCGGGCCCGGGTGGGGCTCCGGACTAGGCGCCGGGTCCGGGTCGGGGACGGGACCAGGCGGGGGATCGGGGTGCCCGGGGCCCGGCGTCGGGCCAGGCCGGACCGGGTCGGGGAAGGGATGAGTCATGGCTGGCCTCCAAGCCGGTCGACACGTCGGCTTTCTGGACTTGTCCCCCGCGTACCCTGCGGTTTGCCGGCCACTCACTCTGTCGACGGACAGCGCTGCACCCACGGGGACCTGCGCCTGGGCCGTACGCGGCGCCCCGTACGTCGCGGCTTGTGCCCGTGCCCACCCGTTCCGCCCCTGCGGAGCGACTGCCGACACCGGTGACCCCGGGGCCGCGAGCCGCCATAGCAGGCGCAGACGGCAGGCCCACCCCGACCACCCGGCGCTGCCCCAGCTGATCGCCGCCGTACTGCGCCTGGCCGCCACGCAGCACCACCGAAGACGCGTCATGGCCCAGCTACACCACCAGTGCAGCCGCCGCCCCGCCACCCGCCCCGTCCGCGGCCCGACAGCGCGGGAACTCGCCGACGGAAAGCGCCTGCGGTGCGGGGCGCGAGCACGGCCCGCCCCCTGATGACCGGCACGCCACGCCGGGGCGTGCCCCGCAGCGTTGGTGACGCCCCAAGGCGTCACCAACGCTCCGGATGCGCCGTCGCGAACCGCTTCGCGGCCTGGATCAGCTCCGGCGTGGCCGCGGGTGCCTCATCGCGATGGCGTTCGGCCCACTTGGTGACGTACGGGCACAGGGGCGCGACCGGGACGCCCTCGCGCCGGGCGATGGCATACAGCTCGCGCGCCAGCGACCCGGCGATGCCCTGCCCCTCGTGGGCGGGGTCCACGATCGTGTGCACCGGTACGAGGGCGCGCCGGGGCGACCCCAGCTCCAGATAGACGATGTGGCCCACGACGTCACCGTCCACGTATGCCTCGAGCCGGCCCCGCGCGCGATCGTCACGGATCTCGATGTCGCTCATCGGCTCTCCTCAGCGGTATGGCAGCCGGCGGCAGCCCAGCGCGGGAGGGTGGATCAGACCGTGGCGGCCGCCACGGCCTGGGACGGGACCGCCACGGCCTGGGGGCTGCGCTCCGTACCACTGCCGGGCACCGGCTCCGAGGGGTCGGCGCCGAGCGCCACGACCCGGTTGCCCTCGTCCACATGCACGACACGCGGCCGCAGCGTACGGGCCTCGGCGTCGTCGACCTGCGCGTAACTGATGATGATCACCAGGTCGCCCGGATGGACGAGATGGGCCGCCGCGCCGTTGATGCCGATGACGCCGGAGCCGCGCTTCCCCTCGATGACATACGTCTCCAGCCGGGCGCCGTTGGTGATGTCGACGATGTGCACGAGTTCGCCGGGCAGCAGGTCGGCGGCGTCCAGGAGGTCGGCGTCGATGGTGACGGATCCGACGTAGTGCAGGTCGGCCTGGGTCACCGTGGCGCGATGGATCTTGGACTTGAACATTGTACGAAGCACGGAGAAACTCCCGATCTGTCTGCTCCCTGCCTGCTTTATGCAGGTCAAGGGCGTTCTCCGCAGCGTACAACGATTCGCATGTTCGGTCAGCCGTCCGCAGGTGTTTCAGGACTCGCACCGACCCGCTGCTGACCTTCCTCACGCATCATCAGGCCGGCTTCCCCAACGTAGGTGCGCTTCGGCGCGGTCGACACCGGTGTGCCGATGGGATCAGCGGGTGCGGATCCAGACGGTCTTCTCCCGGTCCACTGGTCGAAGGCGTCGGCCGATTTCTCCACGCCGGCGAATCCGGACTGTTTCCAGCCGCCGAAGGGCGTGGTGATGTCGCCTTCGCTGTAGGCGTTGACGGAGACCACGCCGGCCCGGACGCCGCGGTCGCCCCCGCCCGGCCTTCGCGCACGGCGCCCGCCGGCATATCCCATCGCTTCCACAGAGGCGGCCAGTCAGCATGCTGCCCGTGTGCTTCTGCCTGCTCCGGAGGCGTGTCCTCGTCCCCAAGCACCCCTCCCGAGACGCCGCACGGGAAGAGGTCGTCCGCCGGGAGGCGGGGCACCGTGCGGTGCCTCGGTCGTGTGCCGCTGGGCGAGTCGGCCGATGTCGTGCGCGGTGATGATCCCGCCGAGTCGGCCGCCGTCCATGACCAGGATGGGCAGTCCGCCTTCCTCGGAGCCGACGCGTTCCAGGACGCCGTCCAGCTGCTCGTCCGGTGCGGCGAGCGTGCACCGTGACAGTGGGGTCGCCACATCCCGTACGCGCACTGCGTCCCGCCGCCCGGCCGGCACCGCAGCCAGTCGGCGAAGCTGGACGACGCCGCTGGGGCGGCCCTCGAAGTCCAGCAGTGGGAGCACCGAATGACCTGCGTGCGCCGCGACCTCGGGCAGGAAGCGGTCCACCGTCAGCCAGTCCGGACCGGTCACCACCGGACTGGTCATCGCGTCAGCCACCCGTACGCCCCGCACTGCTGCGCCGATCTCGGCCCACCGCCGCTCGGCCGCGGCGGTGACCGCCATGAACAGGCCGATGAGCGCCAGCCACAGCCCGCCTGGCATCCCCCTCAGAAACACCAGCCAGCCGAACACGGCCAGCGCCGTGCCGAGGACCTGTCCACTGAGTCCGGCCGCCCGCTGGGCGCGGTCCCGGTCGCGGGTGCGCCACCACAGCGCGGCTTGCAGGACCCGGCCTCCGTCCAGTGGTGCGGCGGGCAGCAGGTTGAAGACGCCCAGCAGTACGTTCGTCGCGGCCAGCCAGCCCAGTACGGCAACCGGTATCCCTCCGCCCAGCGCCGCCTGTACGCCGGCCGCCGCTCCCAGCATGGCCCCGCCGAGCACCAGGCTGGCGAGAGGTCCGCTCATGGCGACCACGAACGCCGCCCGCGCCGTCGGCGGCCGGTCCATCTGGGTCATCCCGCCCAACGCCCACAGCGTCATGTCCCGCACCGGGATTCCGGCCCTGCGGGCCGTGAGCGCATGCGCCGCCTCATGCACCACCAAGCTCGCCAGCAACAGAAGAGCACCGACAACCCCGGCGACCGCGTACACCACCGGCGCCAGGCCCGGCTCGTATCCGGGCAGCGTCCGGCTGCCCAGACCATAGGCGAACAGCAGCATCAGCAGCGGCACACTCCAGTGCGCACGCAAAGCCACCCCACGCACACTCCCGATCCGGATGGAACCCTTCATCGCCTTCACCCACCGACACGAAACGACGCGCTGCCGCCGACGAACTGCGATCCCCCTCCTCATGATCCGTCACCATCCCCCCGACCGGAAACTCCCAACGACTCCGGCCGAGCGCGCCGGCGACCGCGCCAGGGACCCGCGACAGTGCCCGGTGATCGCCCCGCGGAGGCACATGCGGTGCCGTGGACCTCCGGTGGTGCGAGAGAGCGCCATCAAACCGAACCGCCGCTACCAAGGAGGCTGCGATGGAGGAGCACTTCGTCTGGGTGACGACGCGCCGCCTTCAGCCGGGCACTCTGGCCGACTTCGAGCGGGCATGGCGCCCGGAGCCGTACCCGCGGGGCCTGCGCCGCGCCTACGCGTACTGGACCGAGGACGGACAGGAGATCACTGGGGTGTCGTTCTGGGACTCCAAGGAGGCATGCGACTCCTGGCGTGCCTCCGAGCCGGAGGCACGGCGGCGTGCAGCCATGGCCCCGTACGTCGTCGAGGAGCGGGAAGGCTTCTACCGCGGCCGTGAACTCGCTGTCCCCAGCGGTAGCGGTGGGTAAGACCACGCCACCGAGAGCCGCCGCGGTCGTACCGGTATGAGGGCCCTATTTGCGGTAGACCTGCTCCGCCTGCGGTCCTTTGGGACCCTGGGTGACCTCGTATTCGACCTTGTCGCCCTCCTGGAGCTCCTTGAAGCCTGTCGACTGGATGGCTGAGAAGTGCACGAACACGTCCGGGCCACCGCCATCCGGTTCGATGAAGCCGAAGCCCTTGTCAGCGTTGAACCACTTCACAGTGCCTGTTGCCATCAATCCGCCCTCATCTCACACCATGGCGCACCCGCGCCCCGCAGCCCCCGTCCGGCTGCGGCTCCTGAACCCTGCCATCCTGACCGAGCTTTCATCGGTGAACGAACCGCCCAAGTCGCCCAGTGTGGCGTCGACCGATAGGGGCCGGCCGGTAGCAGCAGTCGGTTGGTTCGGGTCGAATGCCCCGCGTGCGCCGCAAGAACTGCGCGACGAGTACCACAAATCGCCGGCTCCTATCACAGAGCACCTGACACACTCGCCGATACGGCCGATACCGCGGATACCGCCGGTTCCGTGCCTGGAGCATCGGCCGGGCGATTACCGGCTCCGTCGCCCGCACATGGTGGGCGTGGCCCGTCCCGGCTCAGGAGCGCGGCAGCTCAGGAGCGCGGCAAGTCCACTGCGCGGTGCTTCGCCGCGGTGACACGCTTGACCCCATACCGAGCGGGACCGCGGAGTCCGGCGATGATGAACCCATGGACGTCACCGAGGTACTCCTGCCTGGGGTGGGGCTCCGGTACGAGTTCACCAACCACGAGGGGGACCGGGTCGGCATCGTGGCAGAGCGGACCGGTGACTTCGAACTGGTCGTCTACGTGGGTGGTGATCCCGACGAGGGCCGACCCGTGGTGCGGCTCAACAGCGAGGAGGCCGACGCGGTAGCCGAGATCCTGGGAGCGCCACGCATCGCCGAACGCTTCGCCGACCTCACCAAAGAGGTCCCCGGACTACTCTCGGGGCAGATCGAGGTCCGATCCACCAGCCCTTACGCCAACCTGCCGCTGGGCCGCACCAGAGCCCGGACCCGTACGGGCGCCTCTATCGTGGCGATCGTCCGTGGTGAGGACGTGATCGCATCACCGAAGCCCGACGAGGTGCTCAGGGCCGGTGATGTCCTGGTCGTGATCGGAACCCGCGAGGGGATCGCCGGCGTGGACCAGATCATCCAGGGCTGAGTGTGCACAGTCCCGTCACTCTCCTTCTGGAACTCGGCCTCATCCTCACGGTCCTCAGCGTGCTCGGAGCCGTAGCACGACGCCTCACACTCTCGCCGGTACCGCTCTATCTGCTCGCGGGACTGGCCCTCGGTGAGGGAGGCATCGCTCCCGTCCCGGCCGCCGGTGAGTTCGTCGAGACCGGGGCGGCCATCGGGGTGGTCCTGCTTCTGCTCACTCTGGGCCTGCAGTTCTCCCTCACCGAGTTCACGGGCAGCCTGCGTCGGCACGTACCCTCCGCTCTCGCCGACCTGGTACTGAACGCCGTGCCGGGCGCGGTGACCGGATGGATTCTCGGCCTCGACGCCATCGGCATCCTGGCGCTCGCAGGCGCCACGTACGTCTCCTCATCGGGCATGGTCGCCCGGCTCCTCGCGGACCTGCGGCGACTGGGCAACCGCGAGACGCCTGCCATCCTCTCCGTGCTGGTCATGGAGGACTTCGCCATGGCCGCCTATCTTCCTCTGCTTGCGGTCCTCGCTTCCGGTGGCCCGTGGTGGCAAGCCGTGCTGGGCGTCGCAGCAGCGGTCGGTGCGATGCTCGCAGCCTTCACCGCCTCCTATCGGTGGGGCCACCACCTCGGCCGGCTGCTGTCGCACCCGGACGCCGAACAACTCATGCTGAGGGTGCTCGGCCTGACCCTGATCGTCGCCGCGCTGGCCGAACTGGTCCATGCCTCCGCCGCGGTGGGAGCCTTCCTGGTCGGGCTGTCCCTCACCGGCGAGACCGCCGACCGGGCCCGCGCTGTTCTCAGCCCCCTGCGGGACCTGTTCTCCGCCATCTTCTTCCTCGCCATCGGACTGTCGATCAGACCGGACGAACTTGTGCCGCTCCTGCCCGCCGCGCTCGCGCTGTCCGCGGTCACCGCCGCGACGAAGCTGGTGACCGGCCAGTACGCCGCCCGGCGCGACCAGGTCGGGCCGCGCGGTCAAATGCGGGCCGGAACGGTGCTCGTGGTGCGCGGCGAGTTCTCCATCGTCATCATCGGACTGGTCGGCACGATGCACGACGCCCTCGCCCCGCTCGTGATCACCTACGTCTTCGTCCTCGCCATTGCAGGACCGCTCCTCACCCGCCTTGCCGGTGCCGCACCTCTCCGGCTGCACAAGGGCCATCACAGATGAGCAGTCAGACGGTCTCGGCCACCACGCCGTTACGGAGAACGCCGATGCCCTCGATCTCGACCTCGATCTCGTCGCCCGGCTCGATCGGCCCGACACCGGACGGGGTTCCCGTCATGATCGCGTCGCCCGGCAGCAGCGTGACGTATCGGCTGAGGTAACTGACGATGTCGGGAACGGCGAGCAACAGGTCGGCGGTGCTCGCCGACTGCATCACGGTGCCGTTCACCCGTGTCGTCAGCGAGAGCCGCGACGGGTCGAGTTCCGTGGCGATAACCGGCCCCATGGGCGCGAACGTGTCCTGGCCCTTCCCGATCAGAAGGGCACCGAACTTGCTTTCCTTGCGCTGCATTATTCGGTCACTGACGTCGTTGCCGCATGTATAGCCCAGTATGTACTCATGGGCCTCGGAGGCCTTCACATGGCGGGCTTCCTTTCCGATGACGACGACCAACTCGCCCTCGAAATGGACCAGCTCGCCATCCGACGGATAGACGATGGCTTCACCCGGCCCGATCACGGCCGTGCTCGGCTTCATGAAGACCACGGGGACTTCCGGAACCTCTCGGTCGGTCTCGTCGATGTGTGATGCGTAGTTGTAGGCGAACCCGAAGATCCGCGGCCGCTCCAGCGGAGAGAGAATCCGGACGTCCCGAGCCTCGTCGATGTCTCCGGTAGGGCGCACTGCGTCGAATGGATCGCCTTGCAGCCGCGCGATCCGCGTGTCGCCGTCCTCGAGCTTCCCGTAGTAGTTCAGGCCGCCGACGGCATATCTGACGATGCGCACGAACACCTCCGCGATCGGCAGCCACGGTCCACCGCACTGCGCACTCCGTACAATCCATTATGCTAACGTTAGCATACTGGGTCTAAGGGAGGGGCAGTCAACCGTCTGGCGCACATGATTGCCGCACGGGTGGACTAGCTGTAGCACTTCAAGTGATGGCGGCGAAACTCGTTCCGGCACGACGACAGCCACCCCGACTTGTCACTTCGCCCGTTATCGCATGCTTGCTATCGTTAGCACAGAGAGAGTTACAGGGCAAAGCCGCTGTCGGTGGTCAGGGAGCCGGTAGCCGGATCGAAGCGCAGGGCGGCGATCCCGGCGCCGTCACCGCCGGTGTCCGGCATATAGGCGCCGGTGAGCCTCGGCATCACCATCGACGAGGACGCGGTCCGCGCCGCTTCCGAACGCGGGCAGCGCTGGCGCAACCCGGTATGGCACCGTGCCGACGGCTCGATCGCCCCCTGGTAGCAGCCGTCGGCAGACGCTGAGAGCCAGCCGTACGGGCCGATCGCGAGGAAGGACTGTCATGCCCGCAGAGGACGTGCCCGGGCGGCGCGTACTGCATTTTCAGTAGCCGGGATTGTCGGCAGAGGCACGACGACGTATCGGGCCCGCCCGGAGAGCCTGGGGCGGTACCCGAAACAGGGTGTGGCGACCCGTGCCGCCTGCAAGAAAGAGAGTCATTCCATGGCAACGATGAAGTCCGTACAGACCGGCGCAGTCGGCACAGTCGACGTAATCGACGTCGAGCGCCCGGTTCCCGGGCCCGGCGACGCGCTGATGCGGGTCCGTGCCTGCGGTATCTGCGGCACCGACGTCGCCTTCCTGCACATGGGAGGCATGCCGCAGGGTCCGGGCGGGCAGACGGCCCCGATACCGCTGGGGCATGAGCCGGCGGGCGAGATCGTCGAGGTGGGCGACGAGGTCACCGGCCTGAAGGCGGGCGACCGCGTCGTCGTCAACCCGCAGGGCGCCCCCTCCGGCATCATCGGCTGTGGCGGTGCGCTGGGCGGCATGAGCGAGTACCTGATCATCGAGAGCGCCGTCGTGGGGAAGAGCGTGGCGGTGATCCCCGACTCGGTGCCCTTCGACGTCGCGGCGCTCAACGAGCCCATGGCGGTCGCGCGGCACTGCGTCAATCGCTCCGAAGCGCGGGCGACGGACAAGGTCGTGGTGTTCGGCGCCGGGCCCATCGGGCTCGGCGCCACGATCTGGCTGAAGCTTCGCGGGGTCCAGCACGTGACCGTGGCCGACGTGATCCCCGAACGACTCGAGACCGCTCTGGCGGTCGGGGCCAACGCCGTCATCGACTCCTCCCGCGAGGACGTGACGACGCGCCTGGCGGAACTGCACGGCCAGGGCGCCAACGCCCTCGGCCAGCCCCGCCCGGACACCGATATCTACATCGACGCGGCAGGGGTCGCGATCGTCGCCAACACCGCCCTGCGGTCGGCGAAGTGGGGCGCCAAGCTCGTCGTCGTGGCCGCCCACAAGGAGCCCGAACCCATCGACCTGGGCGCGATGCTCAGGAGCGAGATGACCATCGTCGCGTCCCAGGGCTACCCCACAGAGATCTTCGAAGTGACCGAGGAGATCGCCCAGCACCAGGAGCTGTTCGCGCGACTGATCAGCCACCGCGTTCCCTTCTCCGATGTCGAGCGTGCCTTCGAGCTGACGCTGACACCGGGGGCGGCCGAGAAGGTCGTCGTCACCTTCGACGAACAGCCCTAGCGGAAAGCAGCACTTGACCAGGGCGACAGGGCTCGATCCGATGCGGATCGGGCCCCGTTCGCATCGCAGTGACGTTTTCCAGCCATCCCGCCTCAGGATTGGTCGATATATCGCATATGGACCGAACTTCCGAACCGATTCGCCGCTGAAAGTAGGGCCCTCGCCACCCCCTAGTCAACGCACCGCCACTACTCAATTTCCCGGCCACCGGCTCGGCTGGGCACACCCCCGGCCCACCGCCGCACGTTACGTAAACGTGACATCGTCATGACGCATCACTTCTTGACTGCCGAGGATTGTTAGCGCTCACAATGACCCTTGCATTCGCCGGTTCAGCATCCGAGGAGGAACTGCGATGGCACAAAAGGGAGTTGCTGTACCGCCGCCATGACCGACGGACCGACCTCGGCGGCAACCCGATCCGGCCCGAGAGTTCCTCGCCGGGAAGCTTCGACCCTGGGGGACCAGGCCCGGCCGCACGGAGATACACCAAGCTCGTAGAACCGCCCCGACGACCGCCCAAGGAGGTGCGGCCATGACACAACCATCGCTTCGGCCGCCCACCATGGCGGATGTCGCCCGACGTGCCGGGGTGTCCCACCAGACCGTCTCCCGCGTACTGGGAGATCACCCCAACGTGCGGGACGGCACACGCGCCAAGGTGCTGAACGCCATCGGGGAACTGGGCTACCGCCCCAACTCCTCCGCACGGGCCCTGGTCACCCGGCGCACACGGACCCTGGGTGTCGTCGCCTCCAACACCACCCTCTACGGCCCGGGCTCCACCCTGTTCGCACTGGAGGAGGCAGCCCTCGCCAAGGGTTACCTGGTCTCCACGGTCAGTCTGCGTAAGCTGACGGTGCAGACGCTGTCCGAGGCCCTGGACCGCCTCATCGAGGGCGGCGTGGACGGCTTGCTCACCATCGTCCCGCAACTGTCCGCGACCGCCGCACTCACCGAACTCCCCCATCCCTTCCCCGTGGTGACGGTCGGGAGCGGGATCGCCGCGGAAATCCCCTGCGTAACCGTGGATCAGCACCGGGGCGCACACATGGCCACCGGTCATCTGCTGGCGGCCGGCCATCGCACGGTCTGGCATGTTGCCGGGCCAGAGGACTGGCAGGACGCACAGGGCCGGACCGCCGGCTGGCGTGCGACCCTCGAAGCGGCGGGGATCGAGCCACCCGAGCCGCTGACCGGAGACTGGAGTCCGCGGTCGGGCTATCTGGCGGGCCAGGAACTCGTTGGACGGGCGGGCCGGGAGCTGACCGCGGTCTTCGTGGCCAACGACCAGATGGCCCTGGGGGTGTTGCGAGCCCTGCGCGAAGCCGGTCTGGGAACTCCCCAGGACGTGGCGGTGGTCGGCTTCGACGACATCCCGGAGTCGGAGTTCTTCGCTCCCCCGCTCACCACGATCCGCCAGGACTTCACGGAAGTGGGCAGGCGAAGTATCGCCCTGCTCCTGGACCGGGTCGAAGGCCGGGACTCCTCCGGAACGCCCCGGATCGTCATCGAGCCCCAGCTCATCGTCCGCACCAGCAGTTCTCCGCCCTCACCCTGACGCTCGGCAGTAACCGCCACCCGACCGCCACCCCGGACCTGTCCACCATCCACTCTCATGATCGATATCTCGAACGCCGACCGACACGCTGAACACAGACCAGCCTCCCCAACCATCACCAGCGGTCCGTCCCGGACCGGCTCCTCAAAGGAGAAGCACATGCTCAACAGGCGCAACTTCATCGCGGCGGCAGTAGGCGTGGCGGCCGCGGGCGGGCTGGCTGCCTGCGCCAAGAAGGAAGACTCCGCCTCCAACACCTCCGGCAGCAGCGGGGACAAGGCGATCACCCTGGGCTTCTCCCAGGTCGGCGCGGAGAGCGGCTGGCGCACCGCCAACACCGACTCGGTGAAGGAAGCCGCCAAGGAGGCGGGTTACACCCTGAAGTTCTCCGACGCCCAGCAGAAGCAGGAGAACCAGATCTCCGCGATCCGCAGCTTCATCGCCCAGAACGTGGACGTCATCGCCTTCTCACCGGTGGTCGTCACCGGCTGGGACGCGGTGCTGAAGGAGGCCAAGGCCAAGAAGATCCCGGTCGTCCTCACCGACCGCTCCGTCGAGACCTCGGACGAGTCTCTGTACGTCACCCTGGTCGGCTCCGACTTCACGGACGAGGGCCGGCGCGCGGCCAAGATCCTGGAGAAGGTCCTCGAGAAGGCCGGCCACAAGGGTGCCGTGAAGATCGCACAGCTGGAGGGCACCACCGGTGCCGCCCCGGCGATCGAGCGCGCCAAGGGCTTCAAGGAGGTCATGGACGCGGACCACAAGGACGACTGGAAGATCGTCGTCAGCCAGACCGGTGACTTCACCCGGGCCGGCGGCAAGCAGGTCATGGCGGCCTTCCTGGAGTCCAACCCGGACATCAACGTGCTGTTCGCCCACAACGACGACATGGCCATCGGCGCCATCCAGTCCATCGAGGCGGCGGGCAAGAAGCCCGGCAAGGACATCCTGATCGTCTCGATCGACGGCGTGAAGGACGGCTTCGTGGCCATGTCCGAGGGCAAGATCAACGCCATCGTCGAGTGCAACCCGCTGCTCGGCCCCCAGTTGATGGAGGTCGTGAAGAAGGTCCACGACGGCGAGTCGGTCGAGCGGTGGATCAAGACCAAGGAGGGCGACTTCATGCAGGACCAGGCCGAGGCCGAGCTCCCGAACCGCAAGTACTGACCGACGGCACCACCGGCGGGAGCCTCCGGCCGACCGAGCCCTCGGTCGGCCGGGCCCCTGCGGGCCTGCAGCGATTCGATTCCATGAGGAGCGCTGCCGTGACTCCACCCCCCACATCAGGGGGCTTCCAACCCGAAGGTTGCGGTCCAGCCCGAACCGACCCCTTCCGGGGGCGGAACGAACGTAACGCAGATCAGGTAAGTGAATTTCCCCACCGGACAGAACCGGTGGTCCCCTCGCTAGGAGTCTTATGGCAGAGCCGCGGCCCGTCCTGGAGATGACGGGCATAGTCAAAGAGTTTCCGGGGGTACGGGCTCTGTCGGGTGTCGACTTCCGGCTCTTCCCCGGCGAGATCCACGCCCTCCTCGGCGAGAACGGGGCCGGGAAGTCCACCCTCATCAAGGTGCTGACGGGGGTTCACTCCCTGGACGGTGGCACGATCACCCTCGACGGGCAGTCCGTACGGTTCGCCAGCCCCCTGCAGGCGCAGCAGGCCGGCATCAGCACGGTCTACCAGGAGGTCAACCTCTGCCCCAACCTGTCGGTGGCGGAGAACATCTTCATCGGACGCGAACCGACTCGCGCGGGCCGCATCCAGTGGAAGCAACTGCGCCGGAAGGCGGCCGAGTTGGTCGACCGGCTCGGCCTCGACATCGACGTCACCGCGCCCCTCTCCTCGTACCCGCTCGCCGTGCAGCAACTGGTCGCGATCGTACGGTCGGTGGGCACCGGCGACAGCGTCGCCGAGGGATCGGGCACCAAGGTGCTGATCCTCGACGAGCCGACGTCCAGCCTCGACCGCGACGAGGTCCTCGAACTCTTCGCCCTGATGCGGCGGTTGAAGGAACAGGGCGTCGCGATCCTGTTCGTGTCGCACTTCCTCGACCAGATCTACGAGGTCTGCGACCGGATGACCGTACTGCGCAACGGCACCCTGGTCGGCGAGCACATGGTCAGCGACCTCGACCAGGTCGGCCTTGTCCAGCTGATGATCGGCAAGGCTCTGGACCAGCTCGAGGAGCTCCACGACCACCAGCTGCACTCCGGCGTCGGTGAGCCGCTGCTCCAGGCGGACGGCCTCGGCAGGACCGGCGGCATCGCCCCCTTCGACCTGGAGATCAAGAAGGGCGAGGTGATCGGACTCGCCGGTCTCCTCGGGTCGGGCCGTACCGAACTCGCCCGGCTGCTCTTCGGCGCCGACCAGCCCGACAGCGGCAAGGTGACCATCGGCGGCAAGCAGGTCTCCATGAGCGCCCCGAACGACGCGATCGCCGCGGGCGTCGCGTTCTGCTCGGAGAACCGCAAGACCGAGGGCCTCGTACCGGATCTGACGGTGCGTGAGAACATCATCCTCGCCCTGCAGGCGGCGCGCGGCTGGACCCGGCCCATCCCGGTCTCCCAGCGCGACGAACTCGTCGCCAAGTACATCAAGGCGCTGGACATCCGGCCCGCCAACCCGGAGGCCCGCGTCGGCCAGCTCAGCGGCGGCAACCAGCAGAAGGTGCTGCTGGCCCGCTGGCTGATCACCCAGCCGAAGCTGCTGATCCTGGACGAGCCGACGCGCGGCATCGACATCGGCGCCAAGGCGGAGATCCAGAAACTCGTGGTGTCGCTCTCCGAGGACGGCATGTCCGTGCTGTACATCGCGGCCGAGCTCGAGGAGGTACTCCGGCTCAGCCACACCATCGGAGTGCTGCGCGACCGCCGGCTGGTGGCGCAGATCGCCAACGGGCCCGAGATCACCACCAGCCGGATCCTGGAGACCATCGCGAGCGGAGAGCACCAGTGACCACCACTTCCCGATGGCGAGCGCTGACGCACCACCAGCTGTTCTGGCCGGTCGCGGTCCTGGTGGTACTGCTGCTCGTCAACATCCCTTTCACCCCTGACTTCTTCTCGATCCGGATGTCGGACGGCCACCTCTACGGCAGCCTCGTCTCCATCGTGCTGTTCGGCTCGCCGCTGATCCTCGTGGCGGTCGGCATGACACTGGTGATCGCCACCGGCGGCATCGACCTCTCCGTCGGTGCGGTGGTCGCGATCGCCGGGGCGCTGGCCTGTTCCTACATGAGCGGCCAGGCCGATCAGAACGCGCTCTCCGGGGTGCTGCTCGCGATGGGCCTCGCGCTGCTGGCCGCGCTCGTCTGCGGCCTCTGGAACGGCTTCCTGGTCGCCAGGATGGGCATCCAGCCGATCATCGCCACGCTGATCATCATGGTCGCCGGACGCGGTGTGGCCCAGCTGATCACCGACGGGCAGATCATCACCGTCAACAGCGAGCCGTACAAGCTGATCGGCGGCGGCTACTGGCTGACGCTGCCGTTCTCCATCTTCGTGGTGGCCGTCGTCGTGGCCGTCACCGTGGCGCTGACCCGCCGCACGGCCCTCGGGCTGCTCGTCGAGTCGGTCGGCGGCAACGCCGAGGCCAGCCGCCTGGTCGGCATCCGCTCGCGGCGGATCAAGATCATGGTCTATGTGTTCTGCGCGCTGTGTGCGGGCATCGCGGGCCTGATGATCAGCTCCAACACGTCGGCCGCGGACGGCAACAACGCCGGTCTGTGGATCGAGCTCGACGCGATCCTCGCGGTGGTCATCGGCGGCACCTCGCTGCTGGGCGGCCGGTTCTCCATCGGCGGCACGGTCGTCGGCGCCCTCGTCATCCAGACCCTGACCACCACGATCTACACCATCGGCGTGCCGACCCAGACCAACCTGGTCTTCAAGGCCGTCGTCGTCATCGTCGTCTGCCTGCTGCAGTCCCCGAAGTTCCGCGCCAAGGTGTTCGGCACGAAGGGCCGCGGGCGGGCCACGGGCCCGGCGGAGACCGCCGCGGTGGCCGAGGCCGCTCCCAAGATGGAGGTGTCGCGATGAGCGCGACCACCCAAAGCCGTACGGCCCCGGACCGCCGCACGACGTCCAAGACCGCGCGCCTGCTCGGCGACCGGCGCCTGCCCGTCCTGGTGACGGCCGCGCTGTTCCTGGTGATGTACATCGCCGGCCTGAGCCGCTACCAGAACTACGGCTTCGCCGAGCCCCAGGTCTTCATGAACCTGTTCATCGACAACAGCTATCTGCTGGTCGCCGCCGTCGGTGCCACCTTCGTCATCCTGTCCGGCGGGATCGACCTGTCCGTCGGCTCCGTCATCGGCTTCACGACCATGTTCACGGCATGGCTGGTGGAGCGTCAGGGCATGCCGATCCTGCTCGTGATCCCCCTGGCCCTGGCCGTGGGCGCAGTCGGCGGCTTCCTGATGGGCTATGTGATCCAGAACTTCGAGATCCAGCCCTTCATCGTGACCCTCGCCGGCCTCTTCCTCTTCCGCGGCCTGTGCCTGGTCATCAGCAAGGAGTCGATCTCCATCACCGACTCCTCCGTGAGCAGCATGGCTCAGGCACAGGTGTCGCTGGGTGCCGGGTTCCTGTCGGTCGGCGCGATCGTCGCCCTGGTCGTCCTCGCCGCGGCGTTCTACGTACTGCACTACACCCGCTTCGGACGCCGGGTGTACGCCATCGGCGGCAACGAGCAGTCCGCCATGCTGATGGGCCTCCCGCAGGGCGGCACGAAGATCGCCGTCTACACGGTGAGCGGCTTCTGCTCGGCGCTCGCCGGGCTGCTGTTCACCCTGTACATCCAGTCCGGTGACCCGTTGCACGCCACCGGCATGGAACTCGACGCGATCGCCGCGGTGGTCATCGGCGGCACGCTGCTCACGGGCGGCTCGGGCTATGTGCTGGGCACCGTGTTCGGTGTGCTCGTCCTCGGCCTCATCAAGAGCATCATCCAGTTCGAGGGCACGCTCAGCTCCTGGTGGACGAAGATCGCCACGGGTGTGCTGCTGTGCGCCTTCATCCTGATCCAGCGGGCGATGACGGCACGTAAGAAGACCTGAGCCGGGGCAGGTCGAGCTGTCGGACCCGGAGCGGTCCGCTGCGCGGGTACGCATGGCGTCCCGCTCAGTGGGCCGCTCCTGTCGTTCCGGCTCAGGTGGTTCGGCTGATCCAGGGCCCCACCCTGTCGGTGGCGCCTCGCGTGGCACGCGCCTGTTGCCTCCACCCTTCCGGCACCACTGCTCACGGCACGGAAGGCCAGAAAATGGTGGAAACGGCACAGAAGGCCTCGTACGCCTCCTGGCGCACGCGGGTCGCTCCCGGGCGGGCTGGATGTCCAGCCCGCCCTGGACTGCTGTCTTTGTGGAGCGGGCGGCGGGGGCTCATGTCCGCGTAGGACGTACGGGCGTCGTGTACTGCGTTCTCAGTAGGCGGGATTGTCGGCAGACGCACGACGACGGTTCGTGCCCTGGCCGGGGAGCCTGGGGAGGTTCCCCCCTGATCACAGTGATCGGGTTCGGCCGCCGGGACTCCACGACGCCTGCCCCCGATCCGGGCGACATGGCCGACCTGGAGGTGGCTCACGTCTGATCACGAGCGCCCCGCACGGTTGAGGGCCGCGCGTGATGTGAAGCACACGGGCCGCCCTCACCGACCGTTCCTGCGCCTCTTCGTCCACCATTGCCCCAGCCCACCCACCGGAGAACCCGAAGAATGACCCCCAACCTGGAGCAGTACGCGGCCCGCTATCCCCGTGCGGGAGAAGTGGCCGTGTCCCTGGTGATGTTCGGCCTCGCGGTCTTCGGCAGCTCCCTCACGACGCCGGACAGCGACCAGCCGACCCGCATGTGGCCCGCCGTACTGCTCGCGGGGATCGCCTGTCTCGCCCTGCTGAGGCATCGCACCCACCCCCGCACAGCGGTCGCCGTGTCCGCGGTCTGCACCATGATCACCAGCGCACTGGGCTACCTGCTCACCCCCCTGCTGCTGGCGCCGGTCATGGCAGCGCTGTACTGGTTGGCCGCTCTCACCGACCGGAAGACCACACGTGTCTACGCTTCCGCCACGACCGCACTTCTGGTGGTCACGGCGGTGATCGCGGACCCCGTCGACCATCCACTGGTGCTCAGGACGATCGGCCCCGCCTTCTGGCTGCTGGTGCCGGTTGCCGGCGGCACCGCGTCACGGCTGCGGCGCGCCTATGTCGGGGCCATTCAGGCCCGCGCCGAGCACGCCGAGCGGACCCGTGAGGAGGAGGCGCGCCACCGGGTCTCCGAGGAGCGCATGCGCATCGCCCGCGAGCTGCACGACGTCGTCGCCCACCATCTGGCCCTGGCCAATGCGCAGGCCGGCACCGCCGCGCACCTGGCGCGTACCAATCCCGAGCAGACGCAGAAGATCCTCAGTGATCTCGCCGCCACGACCGCCTCGGCGCTGCGCGAGATGAAGGCCACGGTCGGCCTTCTGCGCCAGGCGGACGACCCCGACACGTCGCTGGAGCCGTCGCCGGGACTCGCCCGGCTTCCCGAGCTGACCTCCGCGTGCGAGTCCGCCGGGCTCAAGGTCACCGTCACCACCGAAGGCGAACCGCGGCCGCTCTCACCAGGCGTGGACCTGACGGCGTTCCGGATCGTGCAGGAGGCGCTGACCAACCTCAGCAAGCACGCTGCCGCGGCGGCAGCGCACGTTCGGCTCTCGTACTCGTACAACCAGCTCACCATCGCGGTCACCGACGACGGGACGTCCAAGACCCCCACCACTCCCGCGCCGGGCAAGGGCTTCGGCCTCATCGGCATGCGGGAACGCGCCCAGTCGGTCGGCGGCGACCTGCAGGCCGGCCACCGCCCCGAGGGCGGCTTCGAAGTCACCACGTCACTGCCGCTGCACTCCTACGACACGGAACCGGAAGAGGCCACGACCCCATGACCATCCGCGTCCTGCTCGCCGACGACCAGGCCCTCCTGCGGGCGACCTTCCGGATCCTGATCGACTCCTGCGCCGACCTGGAGGTGATCGCCGAAGCCCCCGACGGCAAGGAGGCGATCGAGCTCACCCGCGCCCACCGCCCCGACATCGTCCTCATGGACATCCGTATGCCCGGCACGGACGGTCTGGCCGCGACGTCCGCCGTCTGCTCCGACCCGGACCTGTCCGCCACCCGTGTCCTCATCCTCACCACCTTCGAGACCGACGAGTACGTGGCCCAGGCCCTGCGCGCCGGCGCGAGCGGCTTCCTCGGCAAGGACGTGGGCGCCGACGAGCTCCTCAGCGGCATCCGTACCGTGGCCGCCGGCGACTCGCTCCTCTCCCCCGTGGCCACACGCGCCCTCATCACCCGTTTCCTCACCACTCCCGAACCCGGCAACCACCTGGCGCCACCAGAGCACCTGTCCGCTCTCACCGACCGCGAGCGCGAGGTGATGGCCCTGGCCGCCGAGGGCAAGTCCAACAACGAGATCGCCGAGGAGCTCTTCGTCAGCCCGCTGACGGTGCGCACCCATGTCCACCGCGCCATGCCGAAGCTCGACGCCCGCGACCGGGCCCAGCTGGTCGTCATCGCCTACCAGTCGGGCCTCGTACGGCCCACGCCGCCGTCTCCCCAGTGATCGCCGGTATGTGGTTGCCGGCATGGGCGGCATACGCCGGCGCCGCGAGCAGATACGTCATCCCGCCGTGGCAGATCCCAGCGAACCGCCCCGGGCAAGTCAATAATCGCTCGCCGTCGTGCGCTAACTGCTACATCTCCACGCTGACGGGCACACCACTGTCAACAGGCCGTGGGTCACGGATGAGCTTTGAGGTCGTGTTCTCCACCGCAGCTGCCGATGCCGCTGCCGGCACCACCCCCGCCGGGGGCTTCTCGAACTGCGTACGGTGCAGTTCCGCGTACCGCCCGTCCGCCGCCAGCAGCTCCTCGTGGGTACCGCGCTCCACGATCTCCCCGTCCTCGACGACGAGGATCAGGTCGGCGGCGCGCACCGTGGACAGCCGGTGGGCGATCACGACGGCGGTGCGGCCGTCCAGCGCCTCGGCCAGGGCCTCCTGGACGGCGGCCTCCGAGGTGTTGTCGAGGTGGGCGGTGGCCTCGTCGAGGATGACGACGCGCTGGCGGGCGAGGAGCAGGCGGGCGATGGTCATGCGCTGGCGTTCGCCACCGGAGAGCCGGTAGCCGCGTTCCCCGACGACCGTGTCGAGGCCGTCGGGCAGCGAGCGGACGAGGTTCTCGAGGCGGGCGCGGCGCAGTACGTCCCACAGGTCGTCGTCCCCGGCATCGGGTCGCGCGAGGAGCAGGTTGGCGCGGACCGAGTCGTGGAAGAGGTGGCCGTCCTGGGTGACCATGCCGAGCGTTTCGCGCAGGGACACGGCGGACAGGTCGCGTACGTCGACGCCGCCGATGCGTACGGCCCCCTCGTCCGCGTCGTACAGACGCGGCAGCAGCTGCGCGATGGTCGACTTGCCCGCTCCCGACGAGCCGACGAGCGCGACGGTCTGGCCGGGCTCGGCGCGGAAGGACACGCCGTGCAGCACCTCCGCTCCGCCGCGGGTGTCCAGCGAGGCGACCTCCTCGAGTGAGGCGAGGGAGACCTTGTCCGCGGAGGGATAGCCGAAGCGGACGTCGTCGAACTCGACCGCCACAGGCCCGTCAGGGACGCTTCGCGCGTCCGGCTTCTCCTCGATGAGCGGCTTGAGGTCGAGGACCTCGAAGACCCGCTCGAAGCTGACCAGTGCGCTCATGACCTCGACGCGGGCGCCGGCGAGGGAGGTCAGCGGCGCGTAGAGGCGGGTGAGCAGCAGGGCGAGCGCGACGACCGCGCCCGGCTCCAGGCTGCCGCGCAGCGCGTAGTACCCGCCGAGGCCGTAGACCAGCGCGAGAGCGAGCGCGGAGACGAGGGTGAGGGCGGTGATGAAGGCCGACTGCGCCATGGCGGTGCGTACGCCGATGTCCCGTACGCGGCGCGCCCGCGCGGCGAACTCGGCGGACTCGTCGTCGGGCCGCCCGAAGAGCTTGACGAGGGTGGCACCGGGCGCGGAGAACCGCTCAGTCATGCGGGTGCCCATCGCGGCGTTGAGGTTGGCGGCCTCCCGCTGCATCTTCGCCATCCGGCTGCCCATACGGCGTGCGGGCACGACGAAGACCGGCAGCAGGACGAGCGCGAGCAGGGTGATCTGCCAGGACAGGGTGAGCATGACGGCGAGGGTGAGCAGCAGCGTGACGATGTTGCCGACCACGCCGGACAGGGTGTTGCTGAACGCCCGCTGTGCGCCGATCACATCGTTGTTGAGACGGCTGACGAGCGCGCCCGTACGCGTGCGGGTGAAGAACGCGACCGGCATCCGCTGCACGTGGTCGAAGACCGCGGCCCGCAGATCGAGGATGAGCCCTTCGCCGAGGGTCGCCGACAGCCAGCGGCCGACCAGGCCGAGCCCTGCCTCGGCGAGCGCGATGAGGGCGATGAGGGCGGCGAGCCGGACGACCGTGCCGGAGTCGTTCCCCTTCACGATCGCGTTGACGACGCCTCCCGCCAGGACCGGCGTGGCAACGGCGAGCAGCGCGGTCACCACGCTGATCAGCACGAACAGCGCGATGCGCCGGCGGTGCGGGCGGGCGAAGGCGGCTATGCGGCGGAGTGTGGCGCGGGCGAAGGGACGGCGGTCCTGCTGCGCGTTCATGACGCTGTGCAACTGGACCCAGGCGGTGGTTTCCATGCTCATGAGTAGGACGGTAGAACCTCGAGCAAGGTTGAGGTCAAGGAATTTCAGGTGCGGCAGGTCGTGACCGTCACGTCAGCCCCCGTCTGCGCGCCCGCAACCCGGAGTTGGGACGGTATGGCAACCTCTGGCGATGTGACTGCCGTACGCGTGCGACGCCCTGAAGGGCTCCCCCGGCGCTTGCCCGTGCGGGAGGTGCTCTGTCTGCTTCCGCTCGCCCTGGTGGCGGTCGTCGCGGTGCAGCACTGGGCGGTGCTCGCTGAGGGGTTCCGCAGGCTGGGCGGTGCCGAGTGGCCGTGGCTGCTCGCGGCGGCCGGGGCCACCTGCCTCACCTGGGTCGCGGCGGCGGTGACACGGCAGGGCGCGCTGGTCGAGAGGCTGCCGTCACTGCGGCTGCTCGCCACGCAGTTCGCGGCGGGCGCGGCGAACCATCTGCTGCCGTCCGGCCTCGGCGCGAGCGCGGTGAACCTGCGGTTCATGGCGGTGTGCGGAGTACCGCTCGCCCGTTCCTCAGCCGCCCTGGCGCTGTATCTGCTGGCCGAGTCGATCGGCCGCGTGGGCCTGCTGCTGATGCTGCTGATCGCCTTCCCCGGCGCGCTGCGGCTGGGGACTCTGCTTCCCGAGGGGGCGGTCGGGCCGCTGATCGTCGCCGCCGGTGCGGCCGTCTGTGTCGCGGTGGCGGTGCTCCTTCTCGTACGCCGCCTGCGTACGGCCGCACTCCGCTTCCTGCGCACCGCCCTCGGAGAGGCCCGCGGTGTGCACACACGGCCGTCCCGTGCGCTCGCGCTGTGGGGCGGCTCGCTGGCCTTCCCCGCACTGCAGGCGGCCGGTCTCGTGGCGGTCGGACGAGCGCTGGGACTGGAGATCCCGGTGGCGCACATGGCGGTCGCGTATCTCGCGGCGACGGTCGCGGTCGCGCTGGTGCCCACACCCGGCGGCCTCGGCTCGGTGGAGGCCGCGCTCGTGGTGGCGCTGGTGGCGGCGGGCGGCCCTGCGGCCGTGGCGACCGCGGTGGTTCTGGCGTTCCGGATCATCACGTTGTGGCTGCCGCTGCTGCCGGGGGCGTTGATGCTCGGCGCGTTGGTGCGGCTGAAGGTGATCTGAGGCCGTACGGCACGTCTGCCGCTGTCGGCGAAGAGCGGCGCGGTGATGACAACGGCCGACGTTGGCGGAGAGCGGTCCGGCGGTGACACGCGGATACTGGACGGCGAGTGGACGAGGACGGCACCGGTGTCCGGACCGTCCGTCCCGGACACGGAGGTGTCTTGCGATGTGTCCTGGACACGGAGGTGTCTCGCGATGCTTGATTCCCGTGCCGTCGCCGCGGGCCTGGACGGTTCCCGCGAGAGTCTCGCCGCCGCCGAATGGGCTGCACGCGAGGCGCAGCGCCGCGCGCTTCCGCTCCGCTTGGTGCACGGCTGGATCTGGCAGGCGCACGACATGCCGGCCCCCGCGGACCTGGAAGCCCAGAAGCAGTGGACCCGCGACATGCTGGCCGGCGCCGAGCAGCATCTGCGCGCCCGTCATCCCGGGCTGACCATCACCACCGAGGAGCTCTCCGGCGCGGCGTCCGAGGCTCTCGCAGACCATGCGGAACACGCCGAGATGCTGGTGCTGGGCTCCAGCGGGCACGGAGCGGTCGCCGGTTTCGTGCTGGGATCCGTCGGCCTGCGGGTGCTCGCCCGGGCGAAGGGCCCGGTGGTGATGGTGCGGGCGAACGAGCAGTCCGCCGCCGAGCACGACCGCGACGAAGTGGTCGTCGGCGTCCAGGATCTCGCCGATCCTGCCGGACAGCTGCTGGACTTCGCCTTCGCCACGGCTGCCGCCCGCGGTGCGACGCTGCGGGCCGTACACGCCTGGCGTCTGCGGCCGGTGTACGGATACGGCGAGTCCGCCGAGGAGATGTCCGCCGGCGGGACGGAAGGCGTGCCCGCGCAGAAGGAGCGGGCCCTGTCCCAGGCCCTGGAACCGTGGCGGAAGAAGTATCCGCAGGTCAACGTGGAGCAGACCGTCGATCTCGCCTACCCGTCAGGGGTGGTTCTGGACGCTGCCCCCCGGGCCGGGCTCGTCGTCGTCGGCCGCCGCATGCGCCGACTCCATCTGGGCATGCGCCTCGGCGCGGTCGCCCACGCGGTACTCCACCACGCCGCCGCGCCCGTGGCGGTCGTCCCGCACGCCTGACGTAACCCGCAGGCCTGAGCAAAAAAAGTGAGTCACTAGGGACTGATGTGATCAGGATTCCCGCACCGCGATCTCCCGCCCGGAGATGCTCACGGTTTCGATGCGCACCCACATGTCGCGTTCGCCGCCCGCCCAGGGCGCGGTGTACGCCTGCTCCTCCAGCCGGCGTACCTCATCAGGCTCTGTCACGGCCCGGGCGTGGCCTTGGACGAGCACGCTCCAGCCCCGGCTGAGCGCATCGTCGATGCGGTCGATCTCGAAGCCGACCTCGGTACCGGCGGCGGCCGCCGGCTCGGTGCCGTGCGCGGTGCAGTAGACGACCGCTCCGTCGATGACGCTGTAGTTGACCGGCATGATGACCGGCCCCGTGGGGGTGGGCACGGCGAGCCGTCCGACGCCGTGCGTGGACAAGCGGGCGCGGCATTCCTCGGCGCTCAGCTCGACCAGCTCGGGGTGGTACGCGGCCCGTCCCGTCCCCGGGGGGAGCTCGGCGCCCCCGCCCAGCAGCGCGGCCACCGTGGTCTGCAGGGCGTCGGCCAGCCTGATGAGGATGCCGATGCCCGGCGCCGCCGCGGGATTCTCCTCCAGGTATTGCAGATACCCGGGGGCCGTGCCCGCCCGGACGGCCGCCTCCTTGCGGGTGAACCCGAGCTCCTCGCGTCGCTGAGCGATGCGGCGCCCGATGTCTCCCCGCGCCGTCCCCGTCGTAGCGGACCTTGAACGTGCCTGCTGGGACACGGCCGGTCACTTCCTTTCGTCAGCCACCCTTGACCAGCAGGGCATCGTGCTGCTGCCCGAGGATGACCTTGAGCGCTCCGGTGTCGGCGGCGCGGGCGAAGACGTCGTACGCCTCCTCCATCCGGTCCGGCGGGAAGGTGTGGGTGATCAGGGAGGACACGGGCAGGCGTCCGGCGGCCATCATGCGCAGCAACGTCGGGGTCGAATGCGTGTCGACCAGCCCGGTGGTGATCGTCACGTTCTTGATCCACAGGTCTTCGAGGTGGAGCGTCGCGGGCTTGCTGTGCACGCCGATGTTGGCCACGTGCCCGCCGGGCCGCACCATGCGTGTGCACAGCTCGAAGCTCTCGGGCTCGCCGACCGCTTCGATGACCACGTCGGCTCCGAGCCCGTCGGTGAGGTCGGCGACCAGCTCGTCGGGTCCCTCGCCGGGGGCGGCCACCGCGTCGGCGCCGAGGTGTTTGGCCGCGTCCAGGCGGGTGGGCGCGAGGTCCACGGCGATGATCCTCTCGGGCGAGTACAGCCCGGCCGTGGCGATCGCGGCGAGCCCGACGGGCCCGGCCCCGACGACGGCGACCGTGTCTCCGGGCCGTACCCGGCCCTTCAGCACGCCGACTTCGTAGGCCGTGGGGAAGATGTCGGCCAGCAGCACGGCGTCCCTGCTGTCCACCGTGCCGGGCAGGACGTGCAGGGACATGTCGGCGTGGGGCACGCGGACGAACTCGGCCTGGGTGCCGTTGATGAGATGGCCGAGGATCCAGCCTCCGCCGCCGTGGCACTGTCCGTACATCGCCTCGCGGCAGAAGCGGCAGCGGCCGCATGCCGTGATGCACGAGACCAGCACCCGGTCACCAGGGCGGACCGTTCGCACGTCGCTGCCCACCTCGACGACCTCGCCGACCGCTTCGTGGCCGAGTACCGTGCCGGGGCGCACCTCCGGTATGTCGCCGTTGAGGATGTGCAGATCGGTGCCGCAGATGGTGACGACGTCGACGCGGACAACGGCATCGGTGGCGTCCACGACGTCGGGATCCGGAACGTCCTCCCAGGCGGACTGCCCGGGGCCATGGAAAACGAGTGCCTTCATGACGCCCTCCTCCTCCCCTCCGTCCCCCGTCCCTGCGTCGAAGCGGCCCTCACACTCACCGCGTTCGGGGCGGTCTGTGGGGCCTCCCCCGTGTCCGAGAGGCACACGAACAGAGTCCCACGGGCTCCCGGAGGGGACCATTCGGACCTTCCGGACTCCCCTGGCTCCCGGCTTCCCTGACGGCCGGATCCGACACCCGGATCCGGCCGACGCGCTCAGCCGAGCCCCGCCTCAGCGAGCCCCCGCCTCAGCCGAGCCCCCACCCGCGGCCCATCCGGTAGGCCGCGCACAGGTTGACATCCAGGATGTAGGCGCCCGCGGTGCCGCACTGCTCGGCACCGCTGCCCGGATCGACGGGCTGGCCGTGGCCCATGCCGGTGATGCTGTACGTCTCCACCACGGCGTTTCCGGCCGGGTCTCGGAAGACCTGGTGCGGATACCCGCCGACGGTGTCGCTCACGTCCGCGGTCTGGTCGGCGCCATGCACATTGGTCCACTGCTTCATGAGGTCGGTCATGTTGACGGGCTTCACGGTGTAGTCGGCCGTCCCCTGGAACACGGTGAGCGTGGGCCATGGCCCGGTGTAGCCGGGCCGGGCGGCCCGCACCCGGTCGCCCCACTGCTGCGCGGTCTGCGTCGCGCCGACGTACATGCACACGTACGGGGATCCGGCGGCCTGGGCGCAGCCGTACGGCAGTCCCGCCACGACGCCGCCCGCGGCGAACTTCTCCGGGTACGCCGCCATCATCACCGAGGTCATCCCGCCGCCCGCCGAGAGCCCGGTGACGTACACGCGTGACGCGTCGCCGGACGCGTCGGCGAGCTGCCGGTCGGCCATCTGCGCGATGGAGGCAGCCTCGCCCTGGGAGCGCTGGATGTCGCCGGTCTGGAACCAGTTGAAGCACAGAGAGGCGTTGTTGCCGCTCTGCTGCTGCGGCAGTACGAGTGAGAAGCCCCAGCGGTCGGCGAGTTCTGTCCAGCCGCTGCCGGTGCCGTATCCGGCGGCGTTCTGGGTGCAGCCGTGGAGGGCCACGACGACGGGCCGGCCGGCGGGCAGCCCGTCGGGGACGTAGCGGAACATCCTCAGGGCTCCCGGGTTGGAGCCGAAGCCGGTGACCTCCTGAAGGGACGCTGCGGAGGCATGGGGCGCCGGGAGGAGAAGAGTGGAGACAAGTGCGGAGAGCAGAGCGGCCAGTACGGCCATCAGCGCCCCGCGCGGACGAAGTGTTGCGGCTCTGGTCGATGTCATGCCGGGTGACTGTAGGAGCGCAACCGCACCCGTGATATGGCCTCGGCGACCACAACTGAGGTCGATGCACTGTGAGTTGACAACCCATCAGGTAGGGGAATGCGCCCCATCAGGGCGGGCGTCCCGAGCGGAGCAGCAGCAGCGCGATGTCGTCGGCGCGTTGGCGCGCGGTGCGGGCGTGGCTGACGAGGATGTCGGCGAGCGCCTCGAGGGACAGCGCCCCGGCCTGCTCCAGCCGGATCGCGAGGCCGGCCACGCCCTCGTCGATGTCGGTGCCCGGGGACTCGACGAGGCCGTCGGTGTAGAGGGCGAAGGTCGTGCCGTCGGGCATCGGGAACACGGTCTGGGAGTAGTGGACCTCCGCCTCGATGCCCAGCAGCAGACCCGTGGGGGCGTCCAGGGTGCGGACGGCCCCGTCGGGGGTGCGCACCAGGATCCGGGGGTGCCCGGCGCTGGCCGCACAGGCGACGTGCTTGCCCAGGTCGAGGCTCAGGCAGGCGCAGCTGGCGAACAGACCGGCGTCGAGGTCGGCGAGCAGCCGGTTGGTCCCGGCGAGGATCCCGCTGGGGCGGGCGTCGGCGGTGGCGTAGGCGTGCACAGCGGTGCGGATCTGGCCCATGAGCGCTGCGGCGGTGACGTTGTGGCCCTGGACGTCGCCGATGACGGCGATCGCGGCGTCCCGGCGGACCCTCACCAGGTCGTAGAAGTCACCGCCGATGTCCATCCCTTCGGTGCCGGGCAGATAGCGTGTGGCCGCCTCGAGGCCGGACACGATCGGCAAGGTGTGCGGCAGCAGCCGCTCCTGGAGGGCGTGGGCGATCTCCAGTTTCTTGTCGTACAGCCGTGCGCGGTCCAGCGCCTGGGCGATCAGGCCGCCGAGCGAGGTCAGTACAGCACGCTCGCCGGTGGTGAAGCGGTGCGGCCCGGCGTACGCGAGGATGCAGGTGCCGATGGTGCGGCCGGAGGCGATCAGCGGCAGGAACGCCCAGGCGCCCATGCCGTCGTGCACCCCGGCCCGTGCCGGGAATGCCTGGTCCAGCTCCGCCATCGACTCGAAGAACATCGGATGGCCGAGGGCCACCGACCGGGCCCCGGGCTCGCTGGAGCGCCACAGGCTGTCGTCGTAGCGGGCGACCACCTCGGGCGAGTAGCCCCGGTGGCCTATCAGGCGCACCCGTCCGCTTTCGGCGGTCAGTATGGCCAGTGCCCGGCTGCCGTAGGCGGGCAGGATGTCGTCGGCGACGGTGTTCACCACGTCCTCGACGCCGACGGCCTCGGTCAGGGCGCTCGCCAGGTGAAGCACGTGGTAGAGCACGCCGGCGTGCGTGAGAGGCGGTTCGTTGTCCCGGGCCGCCGGGATGGGCTCTGCGCCCGGAACCGCGTCTGCGCCGTTCCCAGGAGCCTCGCTGATGCGGACCGTGAGGCCCGAGGCACCCGGATACACCGCGAAGTTCAGCCACTGGTCGGGCGGGCGCAGGCAGGCCTCCGAGGTGGGCCGGCCGCTCACCACGGCCGCGCGGTAGGGGTCGTACAGCGCGTCGCGCAGCCAGGGGGCGACTTCCCATGGCCGGGCGCCGATGAGGTGCTCGGCCGGCGCGCCGAGGAGACGGGCAGCAGAAGGGGTGACCGAGGTGACGCGGCCGTCGATGTCCAGCGCGCAGACGCCTTCGGGCAGCCGGGCGACCATGTGTTCCGCGGCCTCGGCGGTCCCCGGTGGCGGGCTCGGACCGGCGGGGTGGACCAGGGGTCCGCGTTCGTGGTGCACGGGTCGGTCACCGGACAGTCGCTCCACCGCCCCGGCGGGGTCTACGGACTGCACCGCACGGGTCCGCTCCCGGGACTCCAATGTCCGTGCCAGGTCCGCGGCGAGCTGCCACATCCCCGTCTCCAGCTTCGGCGGGATGCGGGACGGCAGCGTGCCCGGCCACAGCGCGAACACCGACCCGAGGGGGCCGTGCGTGCCGATGACCGGGACGGCGGCCAGCGTGTAGTCGTAGGGCGTGGCGACGGCGATGCGGGGATACTGGCGCATCCAGGCCTCGTGTCCGTTCACCCAGACCAGGTCGCCGGTGCGCACAGGATCGGCCGTCGGCATCGCGGTGGCCGGGTTCACCAGTTCCCAGGGGGCGGCGATCTCGCGCGGTATGCCCACGAGGACCGTGAGCTTCAGCAGGTGCTCCGCGGGGTGGAGAAGGAAGACTCCGCCGGCATGCGCGCCCAGCCCCTCCAGCGCACGCTCCAGTTCCTCGGCGAGCTGCTCCCTGTAGTCGCCGCTGTGGCCGTTGTCGCCACTGTCGCCGTTGTCGCCGGCGAGCACTGGGGCCTCGCCCAGGCCGACGGGCGATCTCTTCCCGTCGCCCATAGCAGAACCCTACGACCGCACTCGCGGCCCAGCATGTTCGACAGGTGCTCACCCGTGCCCTGCAGTGCGCCCGGAAACCAGCACGTGACGCCCCACCTGGCATGATCCCCGCCGAGATGCCGCACAGGTGGAGCGGTGCCAGCCTGGAGACGACATGGCATGTTCGGACCATCCGTCCGAAAGGGCGGGCGCTTCTCAGGCGTTTCTGTGGAAGGAGCCACGACATGGCCACTCATGTCAGCGGCGCAGGCAGGGAGCAGGGCCGCGCTGCGGCCGTAAGCCCCTGGGTGACGGGATGGACCGCTGCCGCCGCGGTTCTGATGGTGTTCGGCGGCATCATGGCGATCTTCGCGGGCATAGCGGCGATCGCCAACGACCCCGTGTTCGTGGTGAACGACGATTTCGTCTACGCGTTCAACCTCACCGGCTGGGGCTGGGTCCACCTGCTTCTCGGTGTGGTCATCGCCATCGCCGGTGTGGCGCTGTTCACCGGGGCCCCCTGGGCCCGTGCCGTCGGCGTGGTGCTCGCCGGCCTCAGCATGATCGCCAACTTCCTCTGGTTGCCCTATGCCCCTGTCTGGTCGATCGTGCTGATCGTCGTGGACGGTTTCATCATCTGGGCGCTGTGCTCACCGCGCCGCGAATCGGCGACGTAGCCGTACGGGTCTGCTCAGTCGCGGGCACGGCTCCGTCCGTGCCCGCCTTGCTGCGTCCGGGGCTCCGCTGACAACCGCGACGGTTCCACCCCCCGACGGCTCGCCACCGAGAAGCCCTTACCGGACAATGAGGACACCTCGGGGAGTCTGGGGGGTCTCGACGAGAGACAGTCGCATGGACCGCTATCCGCCGATCGCCGACCACGGCCTCGTGGGAGATCTGCAGACCGCCGCGCTCATCTCGGCCCAGGGAGTCGTGGACTGGTTTCCGGCACCGCGCTTCGACTCGCCCAGCGTCTTCGCCGCCCTGCTCGACCACGACGACGGGGGCCACTTCGGCTTTGCTCCCGATCCGCGCGGCAGCAGCCGCAAGCAGCTCTACTACCCCGACACCGCCGTGCTCGTGACCCGCTACCTGTCCCCCGACGGGGTCGGCGAGGTCCTCGACTTCATGCCTCCGAACGACTCGGACACGCCGTCCGACCGTCACACCCTGGTCCGGCTCGCACGCGCGGTGCGCGGCACCGTCCGCTTCGAACTGGAGTGCCGACCACGATTCGACTACGCCCGGGCGCGGCACGAACTGGCCCTGGACGGCGAAACGGACGGCGAAGCCCTGGCGGTTTTCCGCGGCCCGGGTGTCACCGCGTATCTGCAGAGCAGTTTTCCGCTCGAGCGCGACCAGGACGACGTCCGCGGCGGGGTCACGCTGCGCGGCGGCGAGGCCGCGGCCGCCGTGTTCACCGTGTGCGGCACGGACAGCCCGGCGCCCCGGCCCGTCACCGCCTCCTGGGCCACCGAGCAGCTGTGGGCGACCGTCGACTTCTGGCAGTACTGGATCCGTACTTCCCGGTACCGCGGCCGGTGGCCGGACATGGTCAACCGTTCGGCCATCACGCTCAAGCTGCTGACGTACGCACCCACCGGCGCCCCCGTGGCGGCGGCGACCACCGGCCTGCCCGAGCAGGTGGGCGGCCAGCGCAACTGGGACTACCGCTACACCTGGATCCGGGACGGTTCACTGTCCGTACGGGCCCTGCTGGACCTCGGATTCGTCGACGAGGCGGCCCGCTTCACGCGCTGGCTCGGGGACCGGATGCGCGCGGAGGCGGACAGCGGCGGCGAACCCTTGCAGATCATGTACCGCGTCGACGGAGATCCCCGGCTGCCCGAGCAGCTCCTGCCCCATCTGGAGGGCTACCGCGGCTCGTATCCGGTACGCGTCGGCAACGCGGCGACCGGACAGCTGCAGCTCGACATCTACGGAGAGGCGCTGTACGCGCTCGCCGAAGCCCGGGATGTGGGGGTGCAGGTGGACTATCACGGCTGGAAGGGCCTCGCCTCGACCCTGGACTGGCTCGCGGACCACTGGGACCGGCCCGACGAGGGCATCTGGGAGACGCGCGGCGGACGAAAGGACTTCACCTTCAGCCGTGTCATGTGCTGGGTGGCCTTCGACCGCGGCCTGAAACTGGCCGCCGAACACAGCCGTCCCGCCGACACCGCCCGCTGGACGGCCGCGCGCGACACCATCCTCGACCAGGTGATGGAACGCGCCTGGAGCGACAAGGAACAGGCCCTCGTCCAGCACTACGGCGACGACGTGCTGGACGCCTCCCTCCTGCTCATCCCCCGGCTCGGCTTCCTCGCCCCCAGGAGCCCCAGCTGGCTCTCGACGCTCGACGCCATCGACCGCGCCCTCGTCTCGGACAGCCTCGTCCATCGCTACGATCCAGCCGCCTCACCCGACGGGGTGCAGGGCTCGGAGGGCACGTTCAGCCTCTGCACCTACCTGTATGTGGACGCGCTCGCCCAGGCGGGCCGACTGCGCCAGGCCCGGTACGCCTTCGAGAAGATGCACACCTACGCCAACCACGTCGGCCTCTTCGCGGAGGAGATCGGCCCCAGCGGAGAGCAGCTGGGCAACTTCCCGCAGGCCTTCACCCACGTCGCGCTCATCATGGCGGCCACGACGCTCGACAGAGCGCTCGACGAGGCATGGTACGGGCCCGGAGCGCCCCGTCGGTGACCGCCTCGCCGGGGCTCCAGGGGAATGCCCGAGTGGCCGGACCGCGTTGAGGATCATAGGGTGAGCTGGAGTTCTCCTATCGGGTAGGAACGTTCTCCCGTGAAGGACTTCCACAGGGCTCCCGCAGCGGAGTGCCGAGGGGCTTCCGTGAGGGAGTCCCGAAGGCTTCCGCGGAGGAGCACCGAAGGGCTCCTTTCGAGGAGTGCCGCAGGGCGAGGTAGGTGCTGGCGATGGCGCTGCTGTCCACGTTCATCGCAGTCGCGGATCGGCCGGGCCGCACGGCCCGGGCGGCGGCAGCGTACGTCCGTCGTCACCTGGTCCCCGGGCCGCCCCGGCCGGGTGGTGCGGTCCCGCATGAGGCGGGGACGGTCGTGGTCCCGCCCCGGGCGGCGTCCTTCGTGGAATGCCGTGCCGCGGGCCTGGGGCCGGTGACGGTGGCCTATGAGCGGCAGGGCACCGGGGAGCCGCTGGTTCTGCTGCACGGACTGGGATATCACCGGCAGGCCTGGGGCGCTGTCGGGCCGCTGCTGGCCGGCTCACGCGACACGATCGCCATGGATCTGCCGGGCTTCGGAGAGTCACCGGATCTCGATCCTGCGGTCCCGCGTGACCTGGAGACGGCTGTGGCCTGGCTGGGTGCCGTCTTCGAGGAGCTCGGCGTGGACAGGCCGCATGTGGTGGGTCATTCACTGGGCGGGCTGATCGCGCTCCGTCTGGGCCAGGCAGGGCTCGCGCGCAGCGTGACGGCACTGGCCCCGGCCGGGTTCTGGACCGGCGCGGAGCGGCGGTACGCCTACGCCATGCTGACCGCGGCACGGCAGGGTGTGCGGTTGCTCCCCGACGAGGCCATGGCGTGGCTGGCGCGCAGCCCGGCCGGACGCGCCGCCCTGACCGGCACCCTCTACGGCCGCTCCCTGTGCCCACAGGAGACGGTGGTCGCCTCTCTGCGGGCGCTGCGGGACGCGGCGGCGTTCGGGTCCACCCTGCGGGCCGGCCGCGAAGGGGTGCTGTTCAGCGGCGACATCCCCGATGTGCCGGTCACCATCGCCTGGGGCACCTGGGACCGTGTCCTGCCGCCCTGGCAGGCCTACCGGGTCAAGGCCATGATTCCCGACGCACGGCTGGTGCCATTGCCCGACTGCGGCCATGTGCCCATGAACGACGCTCCCGAGCTGGTCGCCCGCGTGATCCTGGAGGCCACCGGCCTTCCGGAAGACGCTCACTAGTTCAACGAGTTCAACAGTTCAACGGGTTCAGCTTCAACCGCAATCGGTCCTGGTGGCCGCCCTCAGGAACTGATGCTCCGCCAGATCCGCCGAAGCCGGTGTGGTGATCACGTCAGTGGGTACCCAATCGCCGCATACCCGGACAAATCTGTTACGGAGGTGAGCTGTATGACTCTGCCTGTGCGACGTGGTACGCCTGGAAGGCTTGCCGAGCGGCGGTTCCCCGGCTGGGCCAGGGACCCGCTGGCCGAGTTCGACGACTTGTTCGGCCGTATCGGGAGCTTGCTGGAATCCACGGTCGGCGGGACGCTCACCCCTGTGACCGAGGGGATGGCCTGGTCACCGCTGGCCGATGTGTCCGAGACCGACGACGCGTACCTGATCGAGATCGATGTGCCGGGCGTCAAGCGCGAGGACATCGACATCGAGATGGGCGAACGGGACGTGACCGTCCGCGGCGAGTTCAAGGAGCGGGAGGGCGCCGGGACGCTGCGCCGCGGCACCCGCCGCACCGGCCGCTTCGAGTACCGGACACTGCTGCCCGGCGACGTGAACACCGAGGAGGTCAACGCGGCACTCCGCGACGGCGTGCTGACCATCACCGTCCCCAAGGCCGAGACGACCAAACCCCGCCATATCGAGATCACAGCCGGAGACTGACACCGACCCCGGTGCATCCCTGACGGCGGGTACGGATCCCTGCTCTGACGGCCCCCACCCGCAGCGGTCACCATGCAGGCCCCCGCCGCACTCGGCTGCGGCACGCCAACCGCACCACCGCGCGCGCGTCCCCCGACACCACAAGCGCACATGGCCCACCAGGAACACGGTTCACCTGGATGGGGCGTTGTGCCACCGGGTGTGGCGCGTGCCGAACGCCGCGGCCGGGCAACGCGCCTCTCCTCATGGATGCTCCGACGAACTCTGCTCGCCGAGCGTCCCCGGCGCTGTGGCCGGACCGACCATGCCATGCGGACGGATCCGTGCCACCGCCGCACGGCTGTGCCATGCGGCAGCAGCTCCTCACGCACGGCGGGCCCACCAGCCGCCCGACACCACCAGGGAACAGCCATGACAGTGACGACCGATGTCCTCATACCGGCGTTGGAAGACGCCCGCGAGGCCCAGGCCGCAGTCGTCGACCGGTTCCGGTCCGACATGGCCCTCACGCCGGAAGGCCCGCACCGACAGGTCCTGGAGCGCCATGTCGCCGACGCACAGGACCACATCAACCGTATCGACCACCACGTGAGCGAGATCCGTCCGCGCAGCCCGCTGCGGTTCGCCGCCGGCACGGTCCGGACCATCGCAAAGGGCACCGTCCGCACGACCACACTGCCTCTCGAGATCGGCGCGTCGATCGCAGGCCGGACTCTCCGCGGGCGGCACGAGGCCGACGAGCGCCGCCTGCTGAAGAACGCCGAGGACGAGTACGCGATCACCGCCCGGGCGCTGGCCACGTGCCGCGCCGGTGAGAGCATCGCCGCCGAGGCCGACGACGAAGAAGCGGCTCGTCTGCTCGCCTCACTGCGACGCCAGGACGAGAAACTCCTGGACGCCCTCAAGGACAGCGTCGCCGAACACGCCCGAGCCGTGGCGACGGCCGACGGCGGCCGATCGACTGAGCCCGACGGCGGGCTGGCCGGCGCGACCACGCGTGTGGTGCGCACCGCCGTCGGCCGGGTGCGCGACGCAGCCCAGGCTGGTGGGCGGCAGACGGCACGCACGGCCACCGGCGCGCTCCGCGAGATGCCGGGCGTGAGCCGGATGACCAAGGAGGTCCAGGGCGCCGCGGCCCGGGAAGAGGACCTGCCGATTCCCGGATACGGGCAGCTCACGGTCGCCGACATCACCCAGCGGCTGCGCACGCTCCCCCAGAGGGATCTCACCGTGGTCGAGGGATACGAACGCGCCCACGCCAACCGCGCGGGTGTCCTCACCGCCGTCGAGCGCCTGCGCGGCGACGAGCCGTGGCCCGACTACGACACCATGAACCTCGACCAGATCCACCGTCGGCTGCGGACGGCCGACCCTGCCCTCGCCCTGGAGACCCTGGACTACGAACGGCGCCACCGGCAGCGCAAGTCGGTGATCAACGCCGCCCGCCAGCGCACGACCACCTGACGGCGCACAGCCGTGGGACGGCCCGCGGCCGGCCACTCCACGTGGCCGCATCGCCGCGGGCCGCCTTGCAGCCGCATCGCCGATGGTCGCCTTGCATCCGCATCGCGCCCGGCCGTCCCGGCGCCCGGGTCACCCGGCCGATCCGAGCAGGGTCTCCACCGGAGCCGCCCGGTACGCCGCAGTGCCCCGCATCTCGGCGAGGAACTCGTCCAGTTCCGCCCTGCCGACGGGGGGCGGGACCGGATGCCGCTCGGGCAGGGCGGCGAGCGCGGACCGGTACCGCAGCATGCTGCCGAGATCCTCCGGGTAGGCCCGCTCGTCCACGCCGATGGTCCCCCCGGTCTCCACCGCGTACCGTCGGGCGAGCCCGCGCCAGTGCTCCACCGGCACGAGACCGACCGAGCGCAGTCCGTTGGAGAACAGGTTCACGTGGATGCGCTGGTACGGCTCGGCGTGCATCAGATATGCGGTGGCGCAGCGGTACGAGGGCCGGGTGGTGAACTGCACCCAGAAGGGCACGACGCCGAGCCGCAGCGCCCAGTACGGCTCCCACTGGTTGTACGTCTCGATGAGCAGCCGGTCGTCCGGCAGACCCCGTCGGCGGTACCACCAGCGGTGGAACTCGGCGACGAGCGGACTGAGATGCTCCGGCTCACCGATGGTGATGCGACGCACCTGGTATCCACAACGGCGCGCCAGCGCCAGAACGTCGGCCGTGAGCGCGTCGTCGTAACCCCATTCCGCCTCCGGATACGACTCGTCCGGTGGTGGCGCGTCCCACTGCCGCACGCTCGCGCCCTGCTCGGCGAGGAACCGGGCGATCCGTTCGCTGCCGTTGGCGTACTCGTCCGCCGTCATCCCTCCCAGCGCGCCGAACTGGAACCGGTGCCGCTCGCCCACCACGGACATCGGCCAGGTCAACGTGCAGTCGACGACGAAGATGGTCGCGCCGGGCGCGAGTCGCCGCTCGAGGAAGCCCTGCAGCGTCGCCCCGAGCCGAAGGCTTTTGACGCGGAAATAGGCGAACCGCACGATCATCGCCCGGTCCTGGCTGGGATCGTGCATGTGGCAGAGCGCCAGGTCGGGGTTGGCCTCGACCATGCCGCGGCCGAGTTCCCGGACGGCCAGCATCGCCGCGCGCGGCCTGTCGGGATCGAGCCGCGCCCGTACCGGTACGAGGTAGGTCTGCGGCAGCACGGGCGCGCCGAGGGCGGCGGCCAGGTGGACGGCGCCACCGCTGCCGGCCCCTATGAACACGGCCGGGTAGGGGCCCTTCCCGTACTGGCCGGCCGTCCACGCGGCCAGGTCCTCGCTGCTCAACCGGCGCACCTTGGATGCGGGCGCGGCCTGCATACGGGCCGCGAGGACGTATGCCCGGTGCCGCGCACTTGAGGGAGAGCGTGAGAGCACGCCTGCCAGCCACGCGGAGCCGGGTCCCAGACCGAGGGCGGGGAAGTCCTGGCCGCGCAGAAACCGGCTCACTGCCCGCACCGCCGTTACGGAGGAGTCGAAGTCGCACAGGCAGCAGCCCGACCGCAGGTGCTGGAGCACGGTGCGCCTCCTACTGTCCTGTCGCGAGTCGGCTGCTCCCTCATTTCCTGGTTGCGGCGCCGCTGACGGCCGGGTTCCCCGCTCACGCGGACAAAACTGGCCACATCGGTCACGCCTGGTGATGCGCCCGTCTCGTACAACGGCGAGACGGCCCGTACAAGCCGAGACGGCCCGTACAAGCCGAGACGGCCCGCCCGGGACGTCCGGCGGGCCGTCGTGAAGCGCTGGCTAGGAAGCGGTGGGGGTCCAGTCGCCCAGCCAGTCCACGATCTCCTGACCGGCGGCCTGCGCGTCGGTCAGCTGCGGGCGGTCGCTGCTCGCGGTGCCCGCGCCGGGGCCGGTGTTCTTGTACTCCGCGAAGCGGTCGTCCTTCCAGGCGAAGCCGCCCATGTCCGACCACGGCGTCGACTTGATCGCGTTGCTGAGGGTGGAGTTGCGGACGGTGGTCTGCGGGTCGAGGGCCGCGTCACCGCCGGCGTGCCAGTTGCGGCCGAGGTAGAAGCTCCCGGCGGACACGTCGCCGTTCACCGTGGTGTTGGCGATCAGGAAGCCCTTGCGGTCGGCGGGGGTGCTGGGCGCAGTGATGTAGCCGGCCGACGTGCCGTCCCAGCGCTTCTTCAGCGTGATCACCGAGCGGTCGATCACGGCGCTGGCCCGGCCGAAGATGAAGTCGACGTTCCCGATGACGTAGGAGTTCCTGACGTAGACCCGGCCGAGCTTGTCCGGGGCAGCGGTCTCCAGTTCGAGGGTGTCCTGGTCCCCCGTGATGATCACGCTGTCGAGGAAGACCTTGTCGGCGCTGGTGCGCAGCGCGACGGCCTGGTGTCCGCCGGCGTTCTGGTTGGCCTTCTCGTCGAAGTCGTTGGAGACCGTGAGGTTGCGCGCCTGGAAGTCGTCGGCCTCGACCGCGACGGTGGCGCTTCCGGCGGTGCCGTAGGTGCCGCCGCCGGGTTTGGCGGTTCCCGCGGAGTTGTTGTAGACGATCACGGTGTCCTTGCGGCTGCCGCCGGTGCCCTGGAGGGTGACGTGCGGCTTGTTGGACGGGATCTTCATCGTCTCCCGATAGGTGCCGGGCTTGATGGAGATGACGATCCGTGAGGTGTTGTTCGCCGGTACGGCGTCGACGGCGGCCTGCACGGTCTTGTACTGGCCGGAGCCGTCCTGCGCCACGGTGAGGGTGGTCGCCGCAGCGGCGGTGGTCGTGGCCGTGCCGATGGTCGAGCGGGGTCCGGCACCGGACTTCACCTTCGCCGGGACGTCGGCGGCGCTGTCGAGGGTGTAGTTGTAGTACGTCTTCGGGTCGAAGGCCGTGCCGCCGCTCTCGTTGCGGCCGCTGGTTCCGGAGAACACGTTGCCGCGCTGCACGAGGGTGGCCGTGCTGTCCTTGATGACGGGGTTGTTGAAGCCCTGGAAGTAGCTGTTCTCCAGGACCATCTTCGTCTGGCCGCGGGAGTAGTTGCCGTACGACGAGGTGATGTCCGTGCCCGCGTCGTCCTGAAGGTAGTTGTTGTACAGGTGCGCGTGCGCCGCGTTGTCCGTGGACGGGTTGCGCTGCTCGGTCTCGCGGATCCAGTTGTGGTGGATGGTGATGTCGGTGACGACGTTCTCGGTCCAGCCGATGCCGAAGGTCTTGTTGTTGTTGCCCAGCTTGTTCCAGGACACCGTCACGTTGGTGGAGTCCTTGCGGACGTCGATCAGTCCGTCGGCCATGTGCCGCAGGTCGTTGTGGTCGATCCACACGTGGTGTGCGCCGTCCATCTGGACGGCGTCGAAGTCGTGGTCCTTGTCGTTCCAGATGCCCTGGTAGGAGTCCCGGATCGTCAGGTTGCGGATGATGACGTTGTGTACGCCCTGGCCGAGGAAGAAGCCGCCGCCGACGATGTGACCCGATGTGCCCGAGCCGACGATCGTCTTGTCCGAGGCGACCTTGATCTCCTTGCCCACGGGGTTCATGGTGATCGTCCCGGCCACGACGATGACGTACGGCTCGGAGGCCGTGGCGTACTTCTCCAGGTCGGCGAGGGTCTTCACGGTGACGGTCTCGCCGCCGCGTCCGCCGTACGTTCCGTTCTGGCCCAGCGCGTTGACGGAGGCGAAGCCGTCGGCGACGTCGTCGGCCCAGGCGGCGGCGGTGGCCGCCGAGGCGTTCGGCTGCGCGTCCTCGCCGAAAACGCCGAAGACCGTGCCGTACGACAGGCCGACCGCGGCGACCAGCGCCATCGGCACACCGGCCGTCAGGCCGAGCCTGCGCCTGCGCCTGCGGTGCCGCGCCTTGTCCTGAGTACTTTCCATAGCGTCGTCTGCCCTGCTGTCTATGGGGGGGTGTGACGCAGGGCAGTCGCCGCCGGGTGGCGAAAGGTTGCCGCTCAGGCCGCGGCTGTGGTCTCGGGCCGGTGCGCGTCGTGGAGCACTCGGCAGACTTCGCTCACGACCCTGCGGTGCAGAGGAAGCGACACATGGCCGACGGCCCGTACCGGAATGTTGCTGGTGCGCAGGTCCGGATGGGCAAGCCTGGCGTTGCCGGTGGGGATGACAAGCTCGTCGAGATCGCTGTGCAACGCGACGAAGCGGGTCGCGCATCCGGGGGCGGGCTCCGCGAGCTCGGTGAGCAGGTCGCTGCCCGGCCTGAGCTGTCGCATCACCGGGTGCGGCAGGGGGAGCATGGCGACCAGCGTGCCGTGATGCGGCGTGCCGAGGGTGACCAGTGTGTGCACGCGCGCGTCGCCGCCCAGACGCTGCACGTAGTAGCGGGCGATCAGGCCCCCGAGGCTGTGGCCGATCACATGGACGCGCTCGTGCCCTCCGCGCTCGCACAGCCGCTCCACCTCCGCGGCCAGCATCCGTGCGGCGCTGCGGACGTCGGTGGTGAGCCAGCTGTAGTTGGGCACGGTCACCTGCGGGAAGCCCGCTCGGCGCAGGTCGCGCCGGAGGATGTGAAAGATCGCCCTGTTGCTGCTCATACCGTGCACCAGCACGACGGGGATGTCATCGGCGGTGGGCTCACGCAGCGTACGAACCCGTGGAGTGCCGTCGTCCGGCGGCTCGACGGTCCGGACGCCGGCGGTGGCGTCGTCCGCGCCCATACCGAACGGATACAGGGCCAGTGCCGTGGTCATCGCCACCACCTCCACGGCCGCTGCGCACATGGCTCCGGTGAGCACACGGAGCGGGAACGAGCTCATGGGGCGGGGGTACAGGCAGTGAGGGATACGGCGTCGGCGGCGGTGACACCGCGGACCGTTCGCCCGTCTCGCGTGTGGGGGCATGCGAAAAGAAGCATGGGGGAACTCCCTGCTGCCTGTGGGATGAGGTGCCGGGTGCGGACCGGGAAGGGGCCGGCCACGCAGCGGCACGTTGTGCTCGACGACCCACCGGGCGAAGATCCACCGGGCGTAGCAGTCGACCCGGCATCCGGCTGCGGAGGTTCCGCTCCAGCAGGTTGCGAGGACGTTAGCCACAGGTTTCAGGCGTCTACAAGGAGAGGTGATCCACCTCACGCCGCCGAATTCCCGCTATGTCTGAATTGGCATTTGGTGTCCGGTTGCCCCGCCACGGTCTGGTGGGGGCCGGGGGCTGTCCGTCACCGCTCTCGTGGCGCCACTGAGGGGTGGTACGGCGCATACCGGGGAGGTGCGCCGTACCACCCGGCGCCGACGGGCAGCCGTCCCGTGGCTGCCGTGCGTCGGCCCCTCCTCAGTGGCCCTACTTGGCGTACATCAGCGTGCCGAAGCCGAGCTGGTCGTAGCCTCCGCTGGTGGAGCCGTAGTCACCGCCGCCACCCTCGGTCCCGACGAGGTTGTAGTACATGTCCGAGATGTACTTGTCGTTCCAGAACATGCGCTTGTTGTAGTGGAAGTGGAGCATGGCCCACACGGGGCGCACCAGGCCACGGGCGCCAGAGGCGACCACGGTCTGCTCGTTGTACGCGCAGTTCTGACCGCTGCCCCAGCTGTAGGTGGTGAACGGCACGTCCAGGCCGATGTTGTACTTGGCGACGTACTGGGCCGCCTTGAAGAACCTCCTGTTGTCGTAGCTGTACAGGTCGTCGCCCTGGTTCCAGGCCATCTCGCACAGCGCGCCCATCTGGCCCATGCCCATGATGCAGTGGCCCTGGTCGCGGCCGGCCTCCTGCCACTGGCCGAGGTCGTAGCCCTCGACGCCTGAGTACAGGAACGGCACCGCGTGCTGGATGGAGCCGTTGCCCGCGCCGGTCTTGAAGTAGTTGACGGCCTCGTCATACTTGGCGCCGTCGTCGCACAGGATCCCGATGGCCATGATCGAGGCCATGTTGCACAGGTCCCAGTTGGCCCAGTAGTTCGTGATGCAGGCGAAGTTGTGGTCCCTCAGGAACCCGTGGTTCATCGGGTAGAAGACGTTCAGCATCATCTGCTGAAAGGCTTCGAGGTCGAAGCCGCTGTAGCCGCGCAGCAACTCGCCCACGTTGGCGAACTGCCAGCCGTAGATGCCTGCGGCCAGGTTCGCGTCCGTGGTGCCCTGGATGGACGTCAGAGTGCTCGACCAGGCGTTGCAGATGCGGGCCGCGCAGTCGGCGTTGGCCGTGGTACCGCCGACATGCCAGCGCAATGCGTTCTGGTAGGCGGCGGCGATGTCGTTGTAGAGGATCGTGTAGTTGTTCGAGGTCCCTGACCCGCGGTAGACGACGGACTGCGGCCTCGCCGTCCAGGTGGACTGCGAGTGGGAGTTGGCGGTCAGGCGGTTCCAGCCGGACAGCCAGGGGTCGTTGCCCGCGGCGACCCTGACCTTGGCGCGGTTGATGTCGCCCCAGTTGTGCAGCATTCCGGGGTGGGTGAAGGTCGCGGGTGCGGCGCCGGCGGTGCCGCCGGTCAGCGCCGTGGTGGCGCCGCCGACGGCGAGGGCGGCGGTGAGACCGCCCGCGGTCCGGAGCAGACCGCGGCGGCTCACCTCCCCCCGGTCCCGCTCGTTCGTGTGGGGGTCTATGCGGCTCATTCTGTTGTGCATCTCCAATCCCGTTGGGGGATTTACGTGGGGGTGATGCTCACCTCGTCGAAGTGCGAGGTGCAGCGGGCCAGGGGTGCGCGCGAGCACACCACGAGACCCACGTAGTAGGGGGCGTCACCGAAGCCGGGGATCTCTCCCGCGGCGAGGGGGGTCCAGGTGACACCGTCATCGGTGGAGACGGCTGCGCTGAAGGCGGTCCCGGTGCGCTTCAGTCGCAGCAGGCTGGGAAGGGTGGCCGCGCCGTTCCCGGTGAACGTCGACCTTCCGGCCACCGTCGTGCGCAGCATGAGCTGCGCGGTAGTCCCGCCCGTGACGATCGCCCCGGCCGCCTGGTCGAACGGCGACAGGGACTTGGCCATGAGCAGCCCCACCCGGTCGGCGGTCGCGCCGGTACGGGAGACGAGCCGAGCGGTGATCTCACAGTCTCCGGTCACAGGCCGTCGTACGAACTGGCCTGTCATTCCCTGGTTGTTGACCGTGAGATCCGTCCCGGCACCCCGCACGACGAAGGTCCCGTCTTCGTATGCGGTGCTGCCGGGGGTGGTGACGGCCACCACGCCGAACGTCCCGAAATCGCGGTCGCCGAGGACCACGTCTCCGAGGTCGCCGTACGTCCACGGGTCGGGCGGCGGCGTGCCGACGGTGAGCGTGAGCTTGCCCGACGCGTCACCGGCCGCGTTGCCCGCGGAGGTGGTGACGGTGAACTCGCCGGTCACGTTGGGCGTTCCGGAGATGAGGCCGGTGCGCTTGTCGATACGGAGGCCGTCGGGCAGGCCGTCCGCGCTGAACCGTATGGGCTCGTGTGAGGCCCGCAGCTGATGCCGGACGGCCACACCCTTGTTCGCGAACGCGGTGGTCGCGGAGGTGAGTTCGGGCACGGACGGTGTCGGCATCTTCGCGGCGGCGGAGTCCGACAGCCGGCCTCGCCCACCGCAGTTGGTCTTCGCGACGGCGTAGTGGTACGTGGTGCCGGGCGCGCCGGTGGCGTCGGCGTACCGGATACGGGTGCCGAAACCGACCGGGCCCACGCCCGTCGCGACGGTCACGTACGGACCGTCGGCGCCGGTCGCCCGCAGCACCTTGTAGGAGGCCGACAGGTCCGGGTCGGTCCAGGCCAGCTCGACGGCGTCGGCGCCGGCGGTCGCCGTCAGGTCGGTCGCGGCGCGCGCGGGGCGCGGCACGGACCAGACCTCGCCGGACGTGGAGGAGATGACGCTGACGTTGTCGAAGGCACCGGTGCCGGTCTCGGCGTACTCCTCGTCGACGCCCAGGCAGGAGGTGAGGACGAGGCCCGCGTACGCCGTCCGCCCCAAGTCGACCTCGGTGGAGCCGACTTCGGTCCACCGGATGCCGTCCGGGGAGATCGCTCCGGTGCAGCGCTTGCCCTTGCGGGTCACGCGGACCCAGTACGGCATCCGCAACCGGTAGCCGTCGCCCGCGCCCTCCACGTACGGCGCCTCCAGCGGTGTCGCCGACTCCGGCAGGGCGCCGAGGTCGGAGATCGGGAACGAGGCGGAGGTGGTGATGGCCTGCTGCTGGGTCGGCGGTACGGGTGTGCTGCCGGTGGCGGAGACGTTCGCCCCGGCCGACGGGCGCACGGTCCACACACCGCTCCAGGTGTGCAGCGGCAGCCCCTGGATCAGCATCGAGGCTTGCGGGGCGTCCGCGTCGAGAGAGTCGCGGAGGGTTACGCCGATCTTGGAGTACTGCGAGGTCAGGGGCCACACGACCCGTGCGGTGACGGTGCCGTCGCCGTTCAGCGGCAGGTGCACCAGCCGGTAGGTGTCCGAAGTGCCGCTCGCTTCCAGCACGAAGCGCTCGCCATCGAAGAGGGCGGAGCCGGGGATCTTCACGTCGCCCACATCACGGGTCGACCAGGGCTCGGGGAGACCCGCGGCCGCCGGCGCCCAGACCGAACTGCCGCTGTCACCCATCGAGTTGGTGGCGGTGACCGTGTAGTAGTACGTCCGGCCCACGCGTACGTCGCGGTCCGTGTACGTCGGCGTATCGATACCGGACGCGACGTTCTCGTACTGCCCCTCGGGGCTGGTCGCCCGTAGGACCGTGTAGCCGGTCGCCCACGCGGACGGCAGCCAGGCGACAGTGACACCGTCGCCTGAACCCACCGCCGTGACACCCGCGGGAGCTGTCGGCGCGCTCGGCGAGGGGGCCGTCGCGCCGGCGTAGGCGAAAGTGCCCCAGCTCGGCAGGTCGTCGTTGCTGCCCTCCACCACGCGGATACCGCCGGTGCCGCGGAAGACGGCGTTCTTGGTGTACGGGGCGTCCAGGCCGCGTACGCCCGCGTAGTGCGCGTACGCCATCTCGTATATCGGCGGCAGGGTGCCGCGGCCCCTGTCGGACACGGACTTCTTGATGTACTTGCCCGTGCGGTCCAGGTCGGGGGTGAAGGGGACGTCGCCGCCGAGGTTGTAGCGGGCTGCGTACTCGAAGTTCGCGAGGATGCGGTTGCCGTCGAAGCCCCACAGGTCGACGCCCTGGTTCCAGGCGACCTGCGCGGCGTCGGCGAGCAGACCGGCGGCGAGCTGTTCGTGACCCTGATCGCGGCCGCTCTCCTGGCCCTGACCCGCATCGGTGACGATCCGGTTCCGGACGCTGCCGTTGCCCGCACCGGCCGCGGCGAAGCGCAGGGCGTCCTCGAAGAGCGTCCACTCCTCGCAGAACACACCGATGGCCAGGATGGACTGGACGGACGTCAGGTCCCAGTTGCCGTTGGCGTAGAGCATGTAGCCGGAGATGGCCGGATACCAGACGTTCAGGAAGGAGTCCTCGCAGCGCGCGATGTCCGCGTCCGCCCATCCGTCGTAGTCGCTGTGCCGCAGCAGCTCGGCCGCGTTGACGAACTTGAAGACCTGGAGGCCGGCGCCGAGCGGGCCGTCGGCGCCCGTGATGGCGGTGAGCGACCTGGCCCAGACGTTGAGGATGTCGCGTGCCTTGTCGGCGTGGGCGCGGTTGCCGGTGACACACCACATGAGGGCGTTCTGGTACGCGGCGGCCGAGTCGGCGACGGCCTGGTTCTGGAAGTTGGTGGGACCGCGGCCCCAGGAGGTGATCTGTCCGGTGTTCTGGACCGTGTACGTGGCCTTCGACCGGACGTGGGCCGCGAACGCCAGGTATCCGTCGTAGATGGGCGATTCCTGCGCGGCGACCGCGGCTTTCATGCGCGCGAGATCTGCGGCGCTGTGCAGCAGTCCGGGGTGGGTGAAGGCCCGAAGCCCGGTCTTGTCGTCCTGGGCCCACGCCGCCGCGGCGGAGGCGGACATTAGTCCGCCTCCGGCCACGGCCACGAGCCCCGCCGCGCCGAGAAAGGACCGTCGGCTGAGAGGAAGCACGGGGATGACTCCTAGTTCAGAGGTGGTGCGTCACGCGTGCTGGATGGTGAGTGAGACGGTCTGCGTCGCGGTGCCCACGCTGTTGGTGGCGGAGACGGTGACCGTGAAGCTGCCGACGTTGTCCTCGGCGGTACCGGAGATCAGACCGGTGGCGGTGTCGATGTCCAGCCCCTTCGGCAGCCCTTCCGCGTTGAACGACGTCGGCAGCGCGCTGGCCGTGATCAGGTGGTTGAAGACCTGGTTCTTGATGGCCGTGGCCTGGTCCGGGCTGGTGATCTGGGGGGCAACCGTGGAGGCCGGGGTGGCGGCGTCCAGGAAACGGAGGTCCTTCACATGCTCGTTGGCGAACATCGGCACCATGTCGGTGGTCAGGTACCAGCCGGGCTTCCGCATCTTGTCGTAGACGACCGTGCCGTTGATCGCCAGGTTCTGGAAGGTGAGGTTCTTGATGGGGCGGTCAGCGTCGTAGCCGGTCAGAATCGCCATGTTGGCGTGCGTGCCGTCGTACGTCAGGTTCCGCACGTACACGTCCTCGATGCCCCGGCCGGGTGCGGCGTTGTACCGGTTGGCCATGACCCGCATGTTGATCAGCTGGCCCCAGGTGAAGTCCTCCACTCGGACGTCCTGGATGCGGACGTTGCGTATGAGGTTGCGGTCGCCGGGGTTCAGGGCGAAGCAGCCCTGGTAGAGGACCTGCGGCTCGCGGTGCTGGAGGACATCGATGTTGCTGAACACGATGTTCTCGATGACCTCGGGCTTGTCCGGGTTGCCGTGAGTGCCCATGTTCACCGGGTGCGCGACGTCGGCCCACAGGGTGGAGTTGCGGACGGTGACGTTGCGGCAGTCGCCGTAGTAGTCCCAGCGGTGGGCGTAGATGGCGATGCAGTCGTCGCTGTTCCGCATGAAGACGCCCTCGATCAGGACGTCCTCGCTGCTGAACACGTCGATGCCGTCGCCCCACTGGCCGAAGCTGTAGGAGTGCAGGTTGCGGACGGTGACCTGCTTCGACTGGCCGATGGTGCAGGAGTAGCCGGTCTTGGGGTTGAGGGCGAGGATGCCGTCGATCTCGATGTTCTTGGAGAATGCCACCAGGGTGGCGGCGTCCGAGTCCCAGATGATGCCCCGGCCGAGCAGCCGGGCGTTCTCCACGTTGACGAACTCCACCCGGGCCTTCAGCACCGCGCCGCCGGCCAGGTACACCGTCTTTCCGCTGGGCACCTTCACCACGTTGTTGGGGACGGTGTGGATGCCCGGCCCGAAGTAGATGACGTCGGGGTCGTCCTCCTCCGGCTGCGCCTCTATCGGGTTGGCGTGCAGGTGCAGGTTGTCGTAGATGTCGCCGCCGATCTCGATGGAGAGGTTGCGCGGCTCGGTGAGGCTGAAGGTGATGGTGTCGCCGCTCACCTCGTGCGGGATGTCGTACGACAGGGGGCGGATCCGCGCGGAGCTGATGGCGCCCTTGGAGGAGGTGACCTCGACCTCGACGGTGCCGGTGAAGTCGAGGCTGGCGACCGAGGAGCTTCTGACGATTCCGGCGCCGGTCTTCTCGTTGATGGTCTTCGTTCTTGCGCGCACGACCGGCACCGTCTGCCATTCGCCGCCGGGCTTACGGGCCTTGACGGAGAAGCTGGTGTTGAGCGGTACCCCGGTCGGGATGGGGTACACCACCAGCCGGTCGGACGCTCCAGGCGTGTCGTCGGCTCTCGCGGTGCCGGCGGCCGCGCCGATCAGGGAGTACGCGGCGGCGGTGGCGCCGGCGGCCTGGAGGACGGTGCGCCGGGTCAGACCAGTGCCCTGGGGTTCAGCCATGGGAGGTTCCTTCGCGATAAGGAGGGTTGGAGGGTGGATCTGGTCCTGAGGTTGCTGAGGTCTGGACCCAAGAGTCCGGAGTGTGCGGTCACGGGAGTCCGGCCGGTCGGTCACGCGAGTGGTCGCAGCGGATCGGTCACGTGAGATCGGACCGGTCAAGGAGGCGCGGACCGGCC
>NZ_JACEHE010000090.1 GCF_013778455.1 Streptomyces himalayensis subsp. himalayensis
TGCAAGCGGCGGGAGGTCTTCTCACCGCGCTTGCGGAAGCTGTTGCGGTGCGCTGCTTCGCGTTCCAGGCGCAGCAGCTTGGCTTTCTCCTTGGGGTTGAGCCACTTGTCGCGGTCGGCGGTGCCGTCCGGGAGTTTGGCGGTGCGGCCGTGGTTTTGGTGGTTGCCGTCGGAGAGAGCGAGGGGCACCGTGACGCCCACGTCGATGCCGACTGCGGGGCCGGTGTGGGGCGCGGGCGTGGACTGCTGGGTCATGACACGGAAGGCGATGTGCCAACCGAGGGCGTCTTTCACCAGGCGGGCGCCGGTGATCCGGTTGTCCTTGCCGGCGTGTGTGCCGACGGGGAGGTCTTTGGTCCAGCGGAACCGTACTCGGCCGATCTTGGGCAGGTTGACCATGCCCCATCGGCGGTGCACACGCTTGATGTTCAGGTCGCGGCCCTGCGGGATGTCAACGCTCATCACGGCCTGGAAGCGGCCCTTGAAGTTCGGTGCGTCCGCCCGGCCCTCCCAGCAGTTCTTCCACGCCTGGAAGTAGTTCTTCAGCACCGCCTGCGCGGCCTGCGCGGGGAGGACGGCGAGGAAATCAAGGTCGCCCCGGGCCTGCCGTATCGCAGCATCGGCGTTCGCAAGCGTGCGCTTGTCCTTCGGCATCATCTGCCACCAGGCATGCAGCAGGTTCCACATCGCACGGGCCGCGTGCGCCTGCACATCGGCGTTCGACACCTCGGCAGGCGACAGTGCAAGCCGGGCACGATGCCCCAACTGCCGCTTCACCAAGGTGACTTCGCTCATGACGAGCACCATACTACAGTTGGTTTATGTCACCGGGATGGAATCCGAATCCCGATGTTCGCACCGGTCGTCACGTTGTCCACAACCTGCATGTCCATTTGGTGTTCGTCACGAAGTACCGGCGCGGCGTGTTCACCGACGCCATGTTGAACAGATGCGAGGAGATCATGCGGGAGGTGTGCGAGGACTTCGAGGCCGAGTTGAAGCAGTTCAACGGCGACCACGACCACGTCCACCTGCTGGTGCACTACCCGCCCAAGGTCCAGCTCTCCAAGCTGGTCAACAGCCTCAAGGGCGTCTCCGCCCGGCTACTGCGCAAGGAGTACGACACGCACGTCCGCCGGTACCTGTGGGGCGGCCACTTCTGGTCCGGCTCCTACTTCGCAGGCTCATG
>NZ_JACEHE010000091.1 GCF_013778455.1 Streptomyces himalayensis subsp. himalayensis
GCAGGTTGTTGGCGAGCCAGTTCCACTGGGATTCGTTCCACCCCAGGTCGCGATGGCCTGCTTGCAGGAAGATGCGCAGCCGCTTGCGAGGAACGCTGGGGATGAGCGTGGGATAGGGATTACCGTCAGGCATCTGCGCGAAGCTGGACAGGAATCCGATGATTCGCCGGAACTTGTCCGGCCGGAGCCACCCCGCAGTGAAGGCGCAGTTGCCGCCGCTGCTGCCACCGCAAATGCCGCACCGTTCGGGCTCCTCGGCGATTGAGTAGCGCTCGGTGACCTGAGGGATGATCTCGGTCAGGAGGAAGGTGACGTACCGGTCGTCGAAGGCGTCGTACTCGTTGTTGCGATTCTTCGGATCCTCGGCATCCGGGAAGATGCCGGGATCGACGAACACGCCGATGGTGACCGGGATATCACCGCGGTGGATGAGATTGTCCAGGACCGTCGCGCCGCGCACCTGCCCGTCTGGGTCCAGGTACCACCATCCATCCTGGAACACCATCAAAGACGCCGGCGCGGAAGGGTCGTACTGCGTGGGTACGTGAACCCAGAACTTCCGGACAGTCCCCGGGTAGATCGTGCTGTCGTTCCAGTCGAAAGCGATCGTCTCGCCCGTGGGCACGCCCGGCTGTACGACCGAGTCGGGTCCGTAGGCGTAGCGCACGTCCGACTGGTCGATCGGAAGCGGCTGGTAGGGCATCTCGCTGCTCACGCGGAGCACCCTAGGGTGACCGTCATCCTGACCCAAAGGGGTTTTACGCTCAGCACCGGCCCGACGTCATCCACGGATGCCCATCGCCAACGGACTCACCCCGACGACACCACGTCTACAAGCTCAGTAACAAGCCCCGCGCGGGCCGGGAACCACTCCGAGCCCGGCCCGCTGGGTGTTCCGGTGGGGCGGTCGTCGGCAAGGTGTCGTTTTCTTCGGCGAGGTGCCGGTGGTTCAGAACCCCGTATTCCATACCCACGATCATGCCGTCATCCGCCGGATGTCGTCGGTGATGCCTTCCAGCGGCGCCGTGTTGGCGATGGAGGCGAACCAGTCCCACAGCTCCAGAGCGTGGTACAGGCGGTAGAGGCCGACCCGCTCGCTCCAGTCGGCGGGCAGCGTGCCGTAGCCGTCGCGGAGCGCTTCGCGCTTGTCCTGGTCGTCGCG
>NZ_JACEHE010000092.1 GCF_013778455.1 Streptomyces himalayensis subsp. himalayensis
GTCGGCGGGAGCGCCCCCCGTCAGCCGGGGGCCGCGCTCGCCGTCGCGACCGACGGCACAGCGCTCGGCTCGGTCTCCGGCGGCTGCGTGGAGGGCGCGGTGTACGAGCTGTGCCAACAGGCCCTGGACGACGGCGAGACAGTCCTCCAGCGCTTCGGGTACAGCGACGACGACGCCTTCGCCGTCGGCCTGACCTGCGGCGGCGTCATCGACATCCTCGTTACCCCCGTACGCGCGGACTCTCCCGCCAGGGAGGTGTTCGCGGCCGCGCTCTCCGCCGCAGCCGGAGGAGAGGCCGCGGCGCTCGCGCGGATCGTCTCAGGACCCCCCGAACTCCTCGGCCGCGCCCTGCTCGTCCGCGACGACGGCTCGTACGAGGGCGGCCTCGGCGGACACCCCGAACTGGACCGCACCGCCGCCGACGAGGCCCGTGCCTTCCTCGACGCGGGCCGTACCGGCACGCTCGAAATCGGAGAGCAGGGCTCTCGGTGCGGAGCGCCGATCACTCTGCTCGTCGAGTCATCCGTTCCACCGCCCCGGATGATCGTGTTCGGCGCCATCGACTTCGCGTCCGCGCTGGCCCGAACGGCCAAGTTCCTCGGCTACCACGTGACCGTGTGCGACGCCCGGCCGGTCTTCGCCACCCCGGCCCGCTTCCCCGAGGCCGACGAGGTCGTCGTCGAATGGCCGCACAAGTACCTGGAGTCGACGCAGGTCGACGGCCGTACCGTCCTGTGCGTACTGACACATGACGCGAAGTTCGACGTGCCGCTGCTGCAACTGGCACTGCGGCTCCCGGTCGCGTATGTCGGCGCGATGGGCTCGCGGCGTACGCACCTCGACCGCAACGAACGTCTGCGCGAGGTCGGCGTCACCGAGCTCGAACTCGCCCGTCTGCGCTCGCCCATCGGACTGGATCTCGGCGCGCGTACGCCCGAGGAGACCGCCCTGTCCATCGCCTCCGAGATCGTGGCCAACCGGCGTGGTGGCAGCGGGGTTTCGCTGACCGGAGCGCACACGCCGATTCACCACGACGGGCCGGAGCCCGCGGTGCGGCGGAACGAGATCGGTGGCCTGAGTCGTCGGTAGGGTCCGTTCACGGAGGGCAGCGGACCCCTTCTCCCGCACCTGTGT
>NZ_JACEHE010000093.1 GCF_013778455.1 Streptomyces himalayensis subsp. himalayensis
GGCGTAAGCGTGTCCAGCTCGTGTCCGTCGACCAGCACGCGGGTCGGTCCGGCTTTCCCGTCTGAGAGGTGGATCACTTGGAGGCCGGTGGCGGTGCCGTCCGGGTTTGTGAGGCGGTAGGACCACCATCCGGTGGCGGCCCGCCATCTCAGCCCGTCGGTGAGGCCCGACCAGGTGTCTTGCCCCTGGAACTGGTGGTCGCTTTCGGGCTGTTGCTCGCCGGCGGCAACGGCGTCGACGGTGCGGTCGTGCAGGGCGAGTGCGGCCTCGTCGGCCGCGCGCAGCTCCGCCCGTCGCTCGTGGAGGCGTTCTGGTTCTGCCAGGGGGAAGTAGAGGTGGTAGCGGGAGTCGTGGATGCCGGCGAACGGCACCAGGGTGACGGACTCGCCCGGTCGCGCGTCCACGTGGTCCAGGGCGAACGCCAGCCGGTCCGGGGCGAGTCGGCGCACGCCGGCCGCCGGATCGGAGGTGCTCCGGGCGAGTACGACGGGCAGGTGTTCCAGGGGGCGCAGCGGGCCGTCGGCGACGTGTCCCATCCGGGAGTCGTCGGCGAAATGCCCGACCAGGTCGTTCCGGTCGCCTTCGGCGGCGAGGACGGTGGGCCCGTAGCGGAAGGACACCCATGGTGAGCCGTCGGGGAGCAGTTCGGCGGTGATGCGCGGGTGAAGGCGCATGGTGATCGTGTCGCCTTCGCGCCACTGACGCTCCAGACGCAGGTATGTCAGGGGCTGTCCGTCTGCCGCCCCGTGGCGCGTCGTGAGCGGGGCGGGTCCGTCCTGGGGCGGTGCGCTGTTGATGCGGACCTGCGGTGTCCCTTCGTGCCAGCTGGGGACGCGGATGTGGATCGCTACGGGGGTGGCGGGAGCCTCGCGCACGACGAGTTTGACCTCGTTGTCGTAGGGGGCTGTCGCGGT
>NZ_JACEHE010000094.1 GCF_013778455.1 Streptomyces himalayensis subsp. himalayensis
GATCGGTGTCATGCTGGGCGGCATGAGTAGCAACGTGCCCCTCAATGAGCTGGGAGAATTCCTCAAGAAGCGTCGCTCGGAGCTGAGCCCGACCACGGTCGGACTGCCCGATACCGGCCGCCCCCGCCGCGTGGCGGGGCTGCGCCGCGAGGAGGTCGCCCACCTCGCCTCGATCAGCACCGACTACTACACCCGGCTCGAGCAGGGCCGCATGCAGGCCTCCGCTCCCGTGCTGGACGTCCTCGCCCGGGTACTCCACCTGGACGACGACGAGCGCGGCTATCTCTTCCAGCTCGCGGGCAAAACCAGCACCCGCGCCCGTCGCCGCGGAATGCAGAAGGTCCAGCCGCAGCTCCAGCGCGTTCTGGACGACCTCACCGCCACCCCCGCCATCGTGCAGGGCCGCCGCGGCGACATCCTCGCCTGGAACGCGCTGGCCGCCGCCCTGGTCACCGACTTCGCCCGCATCCCGGAAAAGCACCGCAACTACCCCCGGATCACGTTCACCGATCCGGCCATGCGCACCCTGTACGCCGACTGGGAGACCTCCGCCCAGACCGCGGTGGCCCAGCTGCGGATGGAGGCCGCGCAGTATCCCGAGGACCCCCGCCTGATCGCACTGGTCGGCGAACTGTCCATGCGGGACAAGCAGTTCGCCCAGTGGTGGGGCGACCACCGCGTCGCCGCCCGCACCGTCGGCACGAAAACCCTCAACCACCCGATCGTCGGCGAACTCGTCCTGGACTGGGACACCCTCACCGCCAACACGGACCCCGACCAGCACCTCACCGTCTGGACCGCCGAGCCCGGCTC
>NZ_JACEHE010000095.1 GCF_013778455.1 Streptomyces himalayensis subsp. himalayensis
GGGTCGTCGACGACCTCGCCGAGCCGCTGGTATCCGACGACCTTGGCGATCTGGGTGTTGGCGTGCATCCCGTCGAGGACGTCGCGGTGCTCGCGCAGGGGGCGGAGCAGGGACTGGTCGAGGAAGCGCCGGGCCAGGGCGGCGTAGCGGCCGGTGCCGGTGATGTCGGCGAGGTCCGCCAACGCCTCGCACATCCCGCCGAACTCGGTGCGGAGCATGGCTTCGTGGGTGTCGTCGTCCATCCCCGCCGCTGCCTGGTCCCACCAGTCGGCCAGCCGTCGCACGGCGGTCAGGGCCAGGTCCGAACCGGTGTGGCGGTGGGCGTCCAGCAGGCCGGCGAAGAGCTTGTGCAGGTTGTACCACGGCACCCAGGCACCACCGAGCTCGAAGGAGTCCCGCTCCACCTGCCCCGCGGCCACCCGCTGCCACAGCCGCACGCCGTCGGGAATGCCCCCGGCGTAGCCGGTGCCCAGGGCGTCCTGGCACTCGACGACGCCCTGAACCAGACGCTCGACCATGGCTTTCGGCCGGGGGTCGTCCGTCACCGCGCTCATGAGAGCGGCGCCCGACAGCGCGTGCCCGAGGGTGTGGCCGTCGAGACCGGAGTTCTCCCAGTTGCCGTAGGACTCGGCGACCGGCGGCAGGCCGGCCTCGCGCCGCAAGGGCGCCAGGAGCCGGTCGGTGTCGAGGGACAGCAGGTACTCGAGAGCGGTGGCCTGCGCGTCCAGGAACGGGCCGGGAAGAAGGCGTACCGCGCTGCGGGGAAGTGACTGCATGGGTGCTCGTTTCCTTACTTCGAACC
>NZ_JACEHE010000096.1 GCF_013778455.1 Streptomyces himalayensis subsp. himalayensis
ATGGCGCTCAGCGCACGCATCCAGACGCGGGACGGCTGGGCCGTGCCCCACGCGGTGGTCACGGTGACCGACATGACCGGTACGCAGGTGCTGCGCGCCGGAACCGACAGCGAGGGTGCCGTACGGGACGCGACGCCCCTCGCCCCCGGCCCGTACACGGTGATCGTCACCGCCGTCGGCTACGCACCCGCCGCATCCACCGCCATCGTCACGGCGAGCGGGCGCGCCGAGATCGGCAACGTCGTCCTCGCCCGCCAGGGCGGCACCGAGCTGCCGCCGCCCGGGCCCTGGAGCATCGACCCCGCGCACTCCTCGGTCGGCGCGGTCGCCCAGCACCTGGGCATCTCCAGCGTGCACGGCCGCTTCACCGACTTCGGCGGACGCATCGAGATCGCCCATGACGTGGAGAAGTCCCGCGTCGAGGCAGTCATCCGCGCCGCCTCCATCAACACCGGCAACAACATGCGCGACGGACACCTCAGGTCGCCCGACTTCCTCGACGTCGAGCAGTACCCGGAGATCACCTACCGCTCGACCGGACTGAGCCCCGCCGGATCCGACCGCTGGACCGTCCACGGCGAACTCCAGCTGCACGGCGTCGTACGCCCCGCCGACCTCGACCTCGCCTACCTCGGCACCGGACCCGACCCCTGGGGCGGCGTCCGCGCAGCCTTCCGCGCAACCACCGAACTGCGACGCGAAGACTTCGCAATGAACTACAACCAAGTCGTACAGGCCGGCATCGCCGCCATCGGCACGACACTCAAGGTCGCACTCGACATCCAGGCCGTACAAGG
>NZ_JACEHE010000097.1 GCF_013778455.1 Streptomyces himalayensis subsp. himalayensis
GCGGCACTCTGGGCGCGCGGTCCGTGGCAGGCGGGCGGGGTTCCTCACGTCCCTCGGTGCACGGTCGGGCCTGGGCGGTCCGATGCCCCACCGCATCGCTCTGGTGCGGTGGGGGCGGTGCCGTCCGTCGCCTGATCGCATGCCCGAGGGCGCGTCGCCCGATCGCGATGCTTGCGGCATCGTGCCGGGTCGTCTGACGGTGTGGGGTGGTCAGCGGTTTCTGCCAGTGCTGGGCACCCCACTTGCTGGTGTAGGCCGGGTCGACCGCGACGATCGCCACGTCCTGCTCGGCGGCCATCGACACCAAGCGCGCGGTGAGCTTCGCGGTCGGGAAGCGGGAGATCAACCGGCGGAACCGCTTGTTGCGGCCGTGCTTTTCCCGGGTCTTGTCCGCCGCGAAGTCGAGGTCCTCGACGGCGATCGCGGCCACGCCACAGCGGCGTGTGTAGTGCAGCAGGCGGGTCAGCGCATGGCGGATCTGCGCGTCCCGGTGCGCGGCGCTGCCCGAGAGGTCGTAGAAGAAGCGCTGCGGCTCGCCGACGGGGTTGCCGTGCTGATCGAGACGCCAGGCCGCCAGGTGGTCGTCGTTCATGTCGACCCCGACCGTGCCCCGGGCCAGGGCGGTGTGCAGCGGCAGGACGGGTACGGCGGCACGCTGCCAGGACGCCGTCACATACCAGCGGCCGCGCAGCACGTCGTGGTGAATGCGGTAGGCCACCGCACGGTCGGCCGAGAGCCTCTCCAGCCACTCCTCGCCCCGATGCCTGAACGCCACCACCGCCTCCAG
>NZ_JACEHE010000098.1 GCF_013778455.1 Streptomyces himalayensis subsp. himalayensis
GGCCAACGTCGTCGGCGTGCCCATCGGGTCCTTCGTCGGCCAGTTCGTCGGCTGGCGCGGCCCGTTCTGGGCCCTGGCCGCTCTCTCCGCGCTCGCCGCCGTCTTCATCGGCCGCTTTATTCCGACCCAGGAACAGCGGACGACCGTCTCGCTGCGCGCCGAGTTCGGCGCGCTGCGCCAGGGCCGGCTGTGGCTGGCGCTGAGCGCCGCCATGCTGATCATGGGCGGTGTCCTGGCGACCTACAGCTACGTCACCCCGCTGCTGACCGACCGCGCCGGGATCCCGGCGGGCGCCGTCCCGTTCGTCCTCATCGCCTTCGGCGTCGGCGCCCTGGGCGGCACCACCACCGGTGGCCGTCTGGGTGAGCGCTGGCCGATGGCCACCACCATCACCGCCGCCGCAGCCACCGCCCTCGTTCTGCTCCTGATGATCCCGCTGTCCACCAACGCGGCCACGGCCACCGTCCTCGTCTTCCTCATGGGCCTGACCGGATTCACGGTGAACCCCGTCGTCACCTCGCTCGCCATGCGTTTCGCCGGCGACGCCCCCACCCTCACGTCCGCGCTGACCACCTCCGCCTTCAACGTCGGCGTGGCCGGCGGGTCCTGGATCGCGGGTACGGCCCTGGACTCCTCCCTCGGCGTGACCGGGCCGCCCCTGGTCGGCACGGTCATCGCCGTACTCACCCTGCTCCCGCTCATCGCCCTCGCCGTCCGCGGCACCTC
>NZ_JACEHE010000099.1 GCF_013778455.1 Streptomyces himalayensis subsp. himalayensis
CGCCAGGACGACGAACGCGCCCACTCACTCCGCCAGGCAGGAGCCGAGGTCTTCGTCGGTGACCTGCTCGACATCGCCGACGTGACCACCGCGCTGAAGGGCGTCCGCCGCATCTACTTCAGCATGAGCCTGTCGCCGTACTCCACCGACGCCGTCAGCCTCATGGCCGCGGCGGCACGGACCCAGGGCGACATCGAGGTCTTCGTCAACATCTCCGAGTACGAACAGTCCTTCATGACGTTCGAGAAGATGACCGCGCCGCAGGAAGAGCGGCGTTCATGGCTCGGCGGACTCGTCACGCAGTGGTCGCCGCAGCAACGGGCCCACTGGATCGCCGAGCAGGTGCTGGACTGGTCCGGCATCCCGACCGTCAACATCCGGGCGGCCATGTTCGTCGAGAACCCCCTGATGACCTGGCTGGCGCTGGAGCCGCTGAGCAACGGGGAACTGCGCCTGCCCTTCGGCCACCACCAACTCGCGCCCATCGCCGGCTACGACGTCGCGGAGCTGTGCGTGAAGATCCTGACCGACCCGGAGCCGCACATCTCCAAGTCCTACGAACTCAACGGCCCGGAACTGAAGGACATGCACGGCTTCGCGGAGGACTACGCGGCCGCGCTGGGACGCCCGGTCACCTACGTTCCCGAAGACGTCGAAACCTGGAACGAGACCTACGTGGACACCGCCCTGGCCGCGTTTCC